>CAWFKF010000050.1:0-45136 GCA_963816005.1 uncultured Solirubrobacteraceae bacterium
CGTTCGGTGGCCAGCTGTTCTTCCGGGTGGTTCTCGACGAGCTCGCTCGCGGGCACCATCAGCGAAGACGCGAAATCCCTCACGGCCGCCGGATCGAACGCGTCCCCCGGGACATCCGTGGTCGGCTGTGGTTCGCGCTCGGCTTGGGGCTCACCGGCGGCGCGGCGGTTCTCTCGCCACTGGGCGCTTCGAGCCGTCCCGTCGATCACGGTCCCGTGCTTGTCGTTGGTGGAAGTTGGCGGCGACATCCCAGTGCTGTAGCATACACTACATGGTGCTACACGCGATAATGTCCCAAAGGTGTGATAGTCTAGTTTTTGGGGACGAGCTGAATGGCTGAGAACGATATATCGACGTCGGGCGAGGATCCCTGGCTGACGGTCCAGCAGGTCAGCAAGGAGCTCGGCGTTCACGAAGCGACCGTCCGTACCTGGATCGCGACCAAACGCCTGCCGGCATCGCGCCCCGGCCCCCGCAGACTCCGGGTTCGTCGCTCCGAGGTCGACCGCCTGCTGCGATCAGACCCCGCCTTCGGCCACACACCCCCACCGCTCCCGCCACCCGCACCGGCGCCGCCCGATCCGTACACGCCGCCGGCGACAGACCTCGCGAGCGACGTGATCACCCTCACCAGCGCCACCACCGAGGACAGCTGAATGAGCGACGACGCCCGCGAGGCGATCGAGCAGCTGCGCACCGCCGACCAACGCTGGGAAGCCGCGCTACAAGCCAGCGCCCAAGCCGAGCCCAACGACCGCTTCGCCGGGCGGGTACGCGACATCGCCGACGCCAGCGAGCAGGAAGCAGCCGCGTTCAGACTCGCTGACTCGCGCGGCCTCGGCTGGCGCTCGCGCCAGAACGCGCGCACGATGCAACTCTCCTACGAACTACGCCGCGGCGGCAACCGACCCGGCCCCGACGAGCTGTGGGACCGCTTCGACGCCGCCGTCGAAGCGCTCGGCACCGCCCTGGAAGGGGTCGCGCTCGGCGCGATCGCCCGAGCGTTCGCCGAACTCTCACAGGTCGCCCGAGAACTCGCCGACGCGATCGAACAGACCTACACACAAGCCGCTGAGCGACGGCGGGCGAGCTGAACGCGAGACGATCGCGTGCTGCGCCTGCTACTCGCCCGGCAGCTCCTCAGAACGCTTCCCCTACTGCTGATCCTGGGCGTGCTCGCGCTGGCGCTCAGTGCCAGCGCTCGACGCCGCCCAACCGATCCGGCGAACACCCAGCCGTCGATCGCCCGAGGACTCCAGAACGTCGAGCGCGCCGTCCAACCACTCATCCTCGACACGCGCCGGGCCCTGACCCACGCGCTCGCCGGACCATCTCGATGACCGAGCCCTCACAACTCCCGGACGGCACCGTCGGCTCCGAGCACCTCGGCGTGCGGGTGTTCTCCGTCACCGCACCATCGATGCAGGACCTGATCGACCGTATTGCCGTCATCCTCGGCGAGCACCTCGACAGCGGCGACGAGCTGCACGTCTGCTTCAACGCGATGCAAAACGGCGCCCAAGAGCACGCCGGCCACAAGCTCCTGCAGGCGCCCAGGCCGTGGACGGAGCTGTTCTTCGAATACTCCGCCCTGCTCGTGCTGCGCGCGCCCTCCACGTAAAGCGTGGCCCACGGCCCGCCCGCACCAGGCGAAGTCCAGTCCGCGTCGTCCGGCGGTCCGACGCGCGCCGACGGGCGGTTCATGCGCGCCTGCTCGATAGTCCTGAAGGATGTTGGCTCGTCCGAACTCGACCTCAAATTGCGGACATCGCTCCTCTTCCGAATCGCCGTCCGGGTTCGGGAGCGGTTTGAGGCGAGATGATCAGTTGTCAGTTCTCCTCGTCGCCCATTGCGAGAGCCAGCTCGAGCTCGCCGCGGACTGCCGCTTCGACCCCATTGCTTGCAAGTAAGGGCTCACGAAAGAATTAGTGGCCCCTTTTGGGTTGGGCAGGAGCGGACGGGCCACCGGCCGGATGCGCGCGGCGTCGTCAAAGCGAGACTGCCCTCAGACGGCCGAAGCGGGCATCCGGATCTCGGGACCTGGGCTTCTGGTTCCCGTTGATCTCGATCGTCCGAGGCGACGGGCGCGGACAAGTGCTTCTGGGCGAAAGCGATCGTGAGCGGCAGGCGTCGGGCGATGTGATCCGCGCGATCGCTTCGTCGCCGAAGCGATAGCGGCGCCCGGGGGAGGCGCAATGAACAAAAGCGGCTCTCTCGGCATCGATGTGGTCAGGTTTCGGCTTTCTGGCCATGGGACCGGGTGACTTTGGAGGCACGGCAGACGCTCACGACGCTTGAGGCAATACGCCCGGATCGTGGATGGCGCTCGTGCGAACGGGCCGCGCTCCATGGGGGAGCTGGTCGGACGCGATCTCCCTGGTAGCTGGGCTGTTCCGAGCTGTCATCGGGTAGGCGCCGGGCTTACCCCGGCGCCCCCCACACCACCCGGCGTGCGGGTCCGCACCGGGCGGTTCGCTTGGCGTCCCGGAAACGGCGGTAGGGTTCGAGGAACCCCTCCAGGCCCTGGTCGGTCCAGTAGGCGGTCGGCAGCGCGCGGTGGAGGATTGGAGAGCTCGAGATGCGCCAGTAGCCCTTGCGCGAGCACGCCCATTTGTGCGCGTCGCCCGCTGGGATGCCCAGCGCGATGAGCCTGCGCCGCTTCGTGCGGACGCGTTTCCATTGCTTCCAGCGAACCTGCCGCAGTCGCCTGCGGAGCCATTTGTCGAGCTTCTCAAACGGCCACGGCGTATCGGCATACGAGTAGTAGGCCGTCCACCCGACCGTGAAACGGTTGATCTCAAAGATCCGCCGCTCCATCGAGACGCCCCGTCGACGCGAGGTCAACTCGCGCAAGCGCTGCTTTGCTCGGTTCTGGGCCTTGGGGGCGACTGTGACTTTGACCTCACTGCCGCGGTACCGAAACCCGAACCCCAAGAAAGGGCGCTTCGTCGCCCGGTCAACCACCGACTTCTCGCGGCTGACCTTGAGCTTGAGGCGCTGCTCGACGTATTGCGTGATGCTCGCCATGACCCGCTCGCCCGCCCGCCTACTCCGGACGTAGATCCGTCCGTCGTCGGCGAAGCGCACGAACCGATGCCCGCGCCGATCCAGCTCCCAGTCGAGGTCGTCGAGCATGACGTTCGAGAGCAGCGGCGAGAGTGGCGACCCCTGAGGGGTCCCCTCCTCGCTCGCAGCTACCAGCCCGCCATCCATGACGCCCGCTTCCAGGTAGCGCCGGATCAGCCTGAGCACCTGCTTGTCATGGACCCGTCTGGCGACCCTCGCCATCAAAGCGTCGTGCTGAACCCGATCGAAAAACGATTCGAGATCAAAATCGACGCACCACGCCGCGTCATCGGAGATGAACTGGCGTGCCCGCTCGACAGCGTGATGCTGCGAGCGCCCCGGCCTGAAGCCGAAGCTATGGGGATGGAAATGCGGTTCGAAGACAGGCGTGAGCACCTGCGCGATGGCCTGGCAGATCAACCGATCCACCACAGCCGGCACCCCCAACTTCCGCAGACCACCCGAGGGCTTGGGGATCATCACCCTCCGGACAGGCTGCGGCTGGTAGGTGCCCGCGTCAAGCTGTGAGCGGACCCGTGGCCAGTGGTCTTTCAACCACGGCCGCAGCTCCTTGGTGCTCATCCCGTCGATGCCTGGGGCACCGGCTTTCTGCTCGACGCGTCTGAGCGCCTCAGCGAGATTCTCGCGGGACAACAACTGCTCCCACAAGCTCGCCTCGGCGGGGTGAGCTGCGGTGTCGCGGGGCGCCGGGGATCGACTGTGCTCTGAACGGGCGTCTCCGGGCTTCACCGTCGGACCCTCCCGCCCAGGCCCCATACGGGGTTGGCTGCCTTCAACGTCGATCCCACGAGCACCAGCGTCCTGCATCTCGGCTTCGCGTTCAGCCCTTCCCAGCGATCACGATCCCGCTGGTACTACGGCGTCTGCTGACTTCTCCACGGCGAACCACGGCCTCTCGACCGCAGTCGTCCCGCCCCACCCGACGAGCGGTGCACGCGCACCGGACGGGCATCCCGGGACACCCATGGAGACCTCCCCAGGTAAGACCAGCAACCTTCCTCGCGCACCCACCGCGTCCACGCGACGGCCCCTTGATGACAACGGGCTTCGCCATGCCGAGCTGGCTCGCCCAGACCGCCCCGCCTCCTACGCGCAGCCCGCCCGACCCCGAACGGGACCAGGCGCGCCATGTGTTCCTAAAGTCGCGATTTCGCCTCCGGCTTCCTTCCCACCCCGCCTCACGACGACGCAGTTGCCCTTGGCTTGTGGTTGGTGTCATCTCCTCCACAGGGGACTTGCACCCCCGAGCTGCTGATCATGCTGGGCGCACATCGGGTAGGCGCCGGGCTTACCCCGGCGCCCCCCACACCACCCGGCGTGCGGGTCCGCACCGGGCGGTTCGCTTGGCGTCCCGGAAACGGCGGTAGGGTTCGAGGAACCCCTCCAGGCCCTGGTCGGTCCAGTAGGCGGTCGGCAGCGCGCGGTGGAGGATTGGAGAGCTCGAGATGCGCCAGTAGCCCTTGCGCGAGCACGCCCATTTGTGCGCGTCGCCCGCTGGGATGCCCAGCGCGATGAGCCTGCGCCGCTTGGTGCGGACGCGTTTCCATTGCTTCCAGCGAACCTGCCGCAGTCGCCTGCGGAGCCATTTGTCGAGCTTCTCAAACGGCCACGGCGTATCGGCATACGAGTAGTAGGCCGTCCACCCGACCGTGAAACGGTTGATCTCGAAGATCCGCCGCTCCATCGAGACGCCCCGTCGACGCGAGGTCAACTCGCGCAAGCGCTCCTTTGCTCGGTTCTGGGCCTTGGGGGCGACTGTGACTTTGACCTCACTGCCGCGGTACCGAAACCCGAACCCCAAGAAAGGGCGCTTCGTCGCCCGGTCAACCACCGACTTCTCGCGGCTGACCTTGAGCTTGAGGCGCTGCTCGACGTATTGCGTGATGCTCGCCATGACCCGCTCGCCCGCCCGCCTACTCTGGACGTAGATCCGTCCGTCGTCGGCGAAGCGCACGAACCGATGCCCGCGCTGATCCAGCTCCCAGTCGAGGTCGTCGAGCATGACGTTCGAGAGCAGCGGCGAGAGCGGCGACCCCTGAGGGGTCCCCTCCTCGCTCGCAGCTACCAGCCCGCCATCCATGACGCCCGCTTCCAGGTAGCGCCGGATCAGCCTGAGCACCTGCTTGTCATGGACCCGTCTGGCGACCCTCGCCATCAAAGCGTCGTGCTGAACCCGATCGAAAAACGAGTCGAGATCAAAATCGACGCACCACGCCGCATCATCGGAGATGAACTGGCGTGCCCGCTCGACAGCGTGATGCTGCGAGCGCCCCGGCCTGAAGCCGAAGCTATGGGGATGGAAATGCGGTTCGAAGACAGGCGTGAGCACCTGCGCGATGGCCTGGCAGATCAACCGATCCACCACAGCCGGCACCCCCAACTTCCGCAGACCACCCGAGGGCTTGGGGATCATCACCCTCCGGACAGGCTGCGGCTGGTAGGTGCCCGCGTCAAGCTGTGAGCGGACCCGTGGCCAGTGGTCTTTCAACCACGGCCGCAGCTCCTTGGTGCTCATCCCGTCGATGCCTGGGGCACCGGCTTTCTGCTCGACGCGTCTGAGCGCCTCAGCGAGATTCTCGCGGGACAACAACTGCTCCCACAAGCTCGCCTCGGCGGGGTGAGCTGCGGTGTCGCGGGGCGCCGGGGATCGACTGTGCTCTGAACGGGCGTCTCCGGGCTTCACCGTCGGACCCTCCCGCCCAGGCCCCATACGGGGTTGGCTGCCTTCAACGTCGATCCCACGAGCACCAGCGTCCTGCATCTCGGCTTCGCGTTCAGCCCTTCCCAGCGATCCACGATCCCCGCTGGTACTACGGCGTCTGCTGACTTCTCCACGGCGAACCACGGCCTCTCGACCGCAGTCGTCCCGCCCCACCCGACGAGCGGTGCACGCGCACCGGACGGGCATCCCGGGACACCCATGGAGACCTCCCCAGGTAAGACCAGCAACCTTCCTCGCGCACCCACCGCGTCCACGTGACGGCCCCTTGATGACAACGGGCTTCGCCATGCCGAGCTGGCTCGCCCAGACCGCCCCGCCTCCTACGCGCAGCCCGCCCGACCCCGAACGGGATCCAGGCGCGCCATGTGTTCCTAAAGTCGCGATTTCGCCTCCGGCTTCCTTCCCACCCCGCCTCACGACGACGCAGTTGCCCTTGGCTTGTGGTTGGTGTCATCTCCTCCACAGGGGACTTGCACCCCCGAGCTGCTGATCATGCTGGGCGCACATCGGGTAGGCGCCGGGCTTACCCCGGCGCCCCCCACACCACCCGGCGTGCGGGTCCGCACCGGGCGGTTCGCTTGGCGTCCCGGAAACGGCGGTAGGGTTCGAGGAACCCCTCCAGGCCCTGGTCGGTCCAGTAGGCGGTCGGCAGCGCGCGGTGGAGGATTGGAGAGCTCGAGATGCGCCAGTAGCCCTTGCGCGAGCACGCCCATTTGTGCGCGTCGCCCGCTGGGATGCCCAGCGCGATGAGCCTGCGCCGCTTGGTGCGGACGCGTTTCCATTGCTTCCAGCGAACCTGCCGCAGTCGCCTGCGGAGCCATTTGTCGAGCTTCTCAAACGGCCACGGCGTATCGGCATACGAGTAGTAGGCCGTCCACCCGACCGTGAAACGGTTGATCTCGAAGATCCGCCGCTCCATCGAGACGCCCCATCGACGCGAGGTCAACTCGCGCAAGCGCTGCTTTGCTCGGTTCTGGGCCTTGGGGGCGACTGTGACTTTGACCTCACTGCCGCGGTACCGAAACCCGAACCCCAAGAAAGGGCGCTTCGTCGCCCGGTCAACCACCGACTTCTCGCGGCTGACCTTGAGCTTGAGGCGCTGCTCGACGTATTGCGTGATGCTCGCCATGACCCGCTCGCCCGCCCGCCTACTCTGGACGTAGATCCGTCCGTCGTCGGCGAAGCGCACGAACCGATGCCCGCGCCGATCCAGCTCCCAGTCGAGGTCGTCGAGCATGACGTTCGAGAGCAGCGGCGAGAGCGGCGACCCCTGAGGGGTCCCCTCCTCGCTCGCAGCTACCAGCCCGCCATCCATGACGCCCGCTTCCAGGTAGCGCCGGATCAGCCTGAGCACCTGCTTGTCATGGACCCGTCTGGCGACCCTCGCCATCAAAGCGTCGTGCTGAACCCGATCGAAAAACGATTCGAGATCAAAATCGACGCACCACGCCGCATCATCGGAGATGAACTGGCGTGCCCGCTCGACAGCGTGATGCTGCGAGCGCCCCGGCCTGAAGCCGAAGCTATGGGGATGGAAATGCGGTTCGAAGACAGGCGTGAGCACCTGCGCGATGGCCTGGCAGATCAACCGATCCACCACAGCCGGCACCCCCAACTTCCGCAGACCACCCGAGGGCTTGGGGATCATCACCCTCCGGACAGGCTGCGGCTGGTAGGTGCCCGCGTCAAGCTGTGAGCGGACCCGTGGCCAGTGGTCTTTCAACCACGGCCGCAGCTCCTTGGTGCTCATCCCGTCGATGCCTGGGGCACCGGCTTTCTGCTCGACGCGTCTGAGCGCCTCAGCGAGATTCTCGCGGGACAACAACTGCTCCCACAAGCTCGCCTCGGCGGGGTGAGCTGCGGTGTCGCGGGGCGCCGGGGATCGACTGTGCTCTGAACGGGCGTCTCCGGGCTTCACCGTCGGACCCTCCCGCCCAGGCCCCATACGGGGTTGGCTGCCTTCAACGTCGATCCCACGAGCACCAGCGTCCTGCATCTCGGCTTCGCGTTCAGCCCTTCCCAGCGATCCACGATCCCGCTGGTACTACGGCGTCTGCTGACTTCTCCACGGCGAACCACGGCCTCTCGACCGCAGTCGTCCCGCCCCACCCGACGAGCGGTGCACGCGCACCGGACGGGCATCCCGGGACACCCATGGAGACCTCCCCAGGTAAGACCAGCAACCTTCCTCGCGCACCCACCGCGTCCACGTGACGGCCCCTTGATGACAACGGGCTTCGCCATGCCGAGCTGGCTCGCCCAGACCGCCCCGCCTCCTACGCGCAGCCCGCCCGACCCCGAACGGGACCAGGCGCGCCATGTGTTCCTAAAGTCGCGATTTCGCCTCCGGCTTCCTTCCCACCCCGCCTCACGACGACGCAGTTGCCCTTGGCTTGTGGTTGGTGTCATCTCCTCCACAGGGGACTTGCACCCCCGAGCTGCTGATCATGCTGGGCGCACTCGGGTAGCCGGGACGGTTGCCCGCCCCGGCTCCCACAGAACCGTACGTACGCTGTTCGTATACGGCTCTTCGGGACGGCGGGTTATGACCCCCGCCGCCGGCCGGTGTATCGACCTCGAATCATTCCCATAACGCCAGTTGTGGCGCGGCGGGAGCGACGATCTGCCGGTGCGTTTGGCGATGAAGGTCGGCCAAGAACAGCAGCCCGCGCTTGGCGAAGTATGCGTTGCGCAGGCCGTGGTCGACCGCGGACGTGTGGCTTAGCGCCCACCAGGACTTGCGTCCCGAGTAGATCTGCCGCCACACGTTTTCTCGTTTGACGCCCAGCTTGATGAGACGCCGCGCGATTGTGCGTTTGCGTTTCCAGTGGCGCAGAATGATCGCGCGCAGCCGGCGCCTGATGTGAGCGTCGAGCGTGCGCATCATCCGCATCTCCGTGGCGGAGGCGATCCCGAAGAAACCGTGCCAGCCGCGCAGCCACGTGTTGGTCCCGGCGATGCAGCTTTCAAGCGTGCCTCCCCAGTTCCTGGGTGTGAGCTGGCGGATGCGCTCCATCGCTAAGCGCTTGGTGCGCTCCGACAACAGCACCTCCACGACCCCGGTATACGGGTTTACCCATAACCGGAAGCCGAGGAAGTGGCGCTCCTCGGGTCGGGCAACGGCCGACTTGGCCTCGTTGATCCTCAGGCGCAAGCGCCGTTGGATGAACTCGCACAAGCTGGCCATCACCCGCCGCCCCGCCCGCTCGCTGCGCACGTACACCTTGGGGAGAGTCGCCGGAGGGAGTCTCACCCTCCGGCGCTCGCAGAACCCGGCGTGAACCTCTCAGCTCACCGGGCTCCCATCGTCCAACCGTCAGGGCGCACACCGAACCGCCAGTGCGCGAACAGGCCCGGCTGGCGTCTCGCGACGTCGGCAAGGAACCTGCGTGCTCGCCGGGGACGGCGGCGCAGTCGTTTGTATTTCCGCATGGCCCACCTCACGAGCGTGTCGTTGAAGTGGCGGAAGACCGGATACAACATGGACTTGTAGAACTTTCCGTAGTAGTTGATCCAGCCCTGGAGCTGGCGGTTGAACATCAGCGCCAGGTCCGTGAGGGTCTTGTCCGAGCGGCGAGCGACGCCCCAGCGGCGCATCTCGCGCCGCAACCGCGTCTTCGTCTCGCTCGACACCGCCGGAGAGAAGTTCACGAAGTGCTTCCCGAACCTGTTCTTCGACAGCCGCGGCCGGAACGTGTACGACAGGAAGTCAAACGACGTGTGCTCGTAGGAGCCACGCCGGTCGGCATCCTTGCAGTACACGACGCGAGTCTTGCGCTCGTTGAGCTCAAGCCCGCACTCCGCCAACCGCTTCGCGATCACCGCCCACAACAATCGGGCGTGGCGTTCGCTTCGAGCGTGGACAATCACGTCATCGCTGTAGCGCTCGAACTGGACGGCCGGGTACTCCCTGACCATCCACGCATCCAGCGCGTAATGCATGAACATGTTGACGAGCAAAGGTGAAATCGCCGAACCCTGAGGGGTTCCGCGATCCCGCCAGACCAGGCTGCCGTCCTCGCGCTGCAGCGGCGCTTTGAGCCACCGCTCCACGTACAACAGGACCCAGCGCAGGTCGGTGTGATGAGCTACCGCCTTGAGCGTGAGGTCCCATGAAACGCTGTCGAAGAACGACTTGATGTCCATATCTAGAACCCAGTCGTTCCGCCAGCAGCGCTCCCGGCACACCCGCAACGCCTGATGCGCCGAACGGCCCGGCCGATACCCGTAAGAGTCCTCGTGGAACACAGGCTCCACGCAGGGCTCCAGGTATGAGCGCACGACCGTCTGGGCGATCCTGTCCGCCACGGTCGGCACCCCTAACGTTCTAGAGCTGCCGTCCCGCTTCGGTATCTCAACCGCACGCACCGGCGGCGGGAAATAGCTTCCCGACGACAGCCGATTCCAGAGTTTGTACAGGTTGTCCTTGAGGTCAACCTCGAACTCCGCCATCGACTCACCGTCAACGCCGGCGCCGCCCTTGTTCGCCTTGACCCTCCGATAGGCCTCCCAAACAGCCCGTTTGGAGATCACAAACGACTTCGGTTTCGGCTCGCTCACCCGGCTCCTTCCACCCGAAGGCGGTTGACCCGAAAGCCAGCCAGGACGACCCTTCCCCTTCGCTCCAGCCCCATTACAGGGTCGGGTCGCCGGGAGCGTCGCAGCTCCCGGCTCCCACGGATCCCGGCGTGACAGTCTCCCGTCACCGGGCTCTTCTCACCAGCCGTCAGTACGCGCGGACCCACTTCCAGTGGGCGAACAGGCCGGGCTCGCGTTCGTGCAGCCCAGTCCACCACCGCTTGAACCGTTTGTAGGTCCGTAACCGCCGATACTTCTTCCCAGCCCAGCGCCTCAGGTAGGTGTTGACGCGCTGCAGGAGGGCATCCATCACGGTCCAGTAATAGCGGCCGTAATAGTTCATCCATCCGGCGACGATGGGATTCAGCCATCTCGCCAGGTCGTCCAACGACAGGTTGGTGCGCCGGTGGATCCGCATCCTGCGGAGCTCGACGCTCTTGGCCTGCAGCGCCTCGGTACTGATCGCGGGCTGGAAGCTGGTGAAGTACCCGCCTCCTGTCGCTCGCGCCTTCCGTGCTCGGAAGGTGAACCCGAGAAAGGTGAAGCTGGTGTGCTCATGCTCTCCCCGACGCTTGCCGTCCTTGCAATAGACGATCCGTGTCTTGTCGGGATGGAGCCGTAGCCCAACCTCGTTCATCCGCTGGGCGATCCTGGCCAGCACCGCCTCCGCCTGTGCCCTGCTCTTGCAGTGCACGATGACATCGTCAGCGAAGCGCTCAAACGGACAGCCCGGAATCTCCCGAGCCATCCAAGAATCGAACGCGTAGTGCATGAACAGGTTCACCAAGCACGGCGAGATCGCCGACCCTTGCGGAGTTCCTCTGCTGCGCTGCTCAAGGGTCCCGTCAGGATGCTGCAACGGTGCATGCAGCCACCGTTTCACGTAAAGCAGCACCCAGCGGCAGTCGGTGACCGCCTCCACTGCCCGAACGATCAGGTCCCACGGCACCTCGTCGAAGAACTTCTGGACGTCCAAATCGATCGCCCAGTCGTACCTCCAGCACCGCTCCCGACATACCGCGAGCGCGTCATGGGGCGAGCGTCCCGGCCGATAGCCATAGGAATCCTGATGGAACCGGGGTTCCACCAGCGGCTCCAGGAACATGGCCACGGTCGTCTGCGCAACCCTGTCTGCGATCGTCGGCACACCGAGCATTCGGGTCCCGCCGCCGTGCGGCTTGGGGATCTCGACCGCCCTGACCGGCGCCGCGAACCAGGTCCCGGACGACATGCGATTCCAGACCTTGTAGAGGTTGCCCTCCAGGTCCTTCTCGAACGCGTCCAGATCCTGCCCATCGACGCCGGGAGCGCCCTTGTTGGCCTTGACCTGCCGCCACGCCTCCCACACCAACAGCTTGGGAATCGCAAACGACTTGTCCTTCGGCCTTGTCATGCGTCCTCGCTTCCTCCCAGCACCCCAGGGCGCTGGTTGATCGAATCGACATCACCGATGAGCCGGCCCCTTCGCTCCACCACCACCCCAGCGAGCAGCAGCTTCACAGCTAATACGAGCCGGTCCGCCAGCGAGCGCCGCGACCGGTACTCAATGCCTCCGGTTTCTGCCGTTGGCACGCTCCCTCTCGCCGCCCGTCGTACTGACCCGCAGGCCCGGACGGCCGCTTTCGACGCTCGCCTTCTCACGTTCCGTGCAAGAGCCGCAGACCAGGCTCACGCCGCCTCCACGCCGGGCACCACCTGGCCAGGAACACGGGACCCCGCCAGACTCGTCTCGGAGGATGAAGCAGGACCTCCGATTTTGATGCCGTCTAAACCTTTTCGACGCCTCAACAACGCACGCTCGACCCAGAACAGAGACCGAGCGCTTTCTGGAACGTCTTCCTGGTCCCCACCTGACCGGGTCAAGCCCAGCCTTTTCCCCGAACGCTCGCCACGACGGTCTTCAGCCAACGCAGCATCGGGGCGGTTTGACGCCCACCCCCGCAGGGCCGACGCCGGAGGGCCAACAAGCCTCCATCTCTCGCACAGCACCGTTTTATGGAGTTCTACCTACATAGTCTTCCTCCAACGTTCGTGACACACACCTTCATCGCTACTACGGTCAGGTCCGCCCCTGTGCCCCGCATCACTACTCTCCCCCTCACAGATCTGCTGCTTGGGGTTCTCGCTCCAGACAACCAGCCGCAGGCCACGACCGCTCCACTGGCCGGCCGTCCCATCGGGGCGACAGGTTCCCGAGTTCCACACAAGAGCCCAGACCACGCTCGCGCCACCATCCATGCCGGACACCCACCTGGCCAATCAGCAGGCTCCCGCCAGGCTCTTCCCGGGGCAATGACTCGACCCCGGTTTTGAATGTCACCGATACGCTTTCGACACTTCAACGGTGGTATCGCTTTCGCTCGCCTTCGTGATCCACACCTGACGCGCTGACAGCACGCCTTTTCCGCGACGCTCAGCACCCCGGCTCTTGACCGACGCACCTCGCGGTGGTTTACGGCCTCCCCCTGCAGGGCGGCCGCGGAGGGCCACCAGACCATCGGCCTGGCTCCTCCATCTCTCATGCAGCACCGCTTCAAAGATCACCGTCTACATCAGCGACCCCCTCCACGCTCTCGGCACACCGTCGTCTGCGTAGCGAACGAATCGGTGGCCACGCCGGTCAAGCTCTTGATCGAACTCGTCCAGCACGATGTTCGACAGCAACGGCGAGAGCGGACCGCCTTGCGGAACGCCCTGCTCGCTTGCGATCACCACACCGTCCGGCAACAGCACCTTGGCCTTCAGCATCCGTCCGATCAGCACGAGCAGCCGCCGATCGCTCACGCGCTCGGCGAGCTTGGCGGCAAGCCGCTGGTGGCAGACGAGATCGAAAAACTTCTCCAAATCAAGATCCACGCACCACTCGTAGCCGTCCTCGAGATGCCCCTTGGCCTCAGCGACCGCCGAATGGCAACTTCGACCGGGTCGAAACCCGTGACTCGAAGGATGGAACGTCGGCTCCCACAGCGGTTCGAGCACCTGCCGCACGGCCTCCTGGACCACCCTATCGATCACGTCGGGAATCCCCAACCCGCGCTGCCCACCCCCCGCCTTCGGGATATACCGCCGGCGGATCACGCCGGGCTGGTAGCTCCCAGCCAGCAGGTCGGTCTGCAGCCTGGGCAGAACAACCGGCCACTGCTCAAGCAGCGCCTCAATCGTCTGCCCATCAGGGCCAGGGGCGCCCTTGTTCGACGCCACCTTCAACAACGCACTGGTCAATCGGTTGGCAACCTCCTCCATCGTCGCAGGCGCTGCGATCCCAACCTTGCCGCTCGCCTTCGGCGCTCCCGCCCGGAGGACCCCGAGCCGGTCCCGGGTCCTCCTGCGGGTAGCCCCTTGCGGGTTTTCTGCTGTCGCGACCGGCAGGCTGAGCTGCACCGCCGTTTCTTCGACCGGGACCGCCTTCCCTTGCCCACCGGGGCCCGACCCGGCACGCTCAGCGGCCATTACAGCCGCCTTCCGGTACTACGCAGTCCTCGGACTTCTGCTGGGCCATCGACCATCGTCCTCTCGTTCTCCGGCCTACCGGCCAACCGGCCGGAACCCAGCAGATCTCCTGAGGTGAGATGCTGAGATTTCGCTGTGATCGCGTCGCCAATACGCTCTCGGTCACGACGAACAGGGATCGGGCATCGCCGCTGTTGGCCGGCTCGCCCACCGAGCAACGCCTTACGGCGCTTCACTTTCGTTCGCCACCACAACGCACCTATGGCCTCCTTCAGACCCGCCCTCGCGGGAGCTTCGCAGCGCAACCGGCCGCACTGAAGCCGCCCGGTCAATTCCGGGCCGCGCCCTTGCCTCATCGATGTCGGGTTCCCTCTGTCAGGGCCCCGGGACAGGACTTCCACCTCCGATCTCAACATCCGTACTCAGCACACCAAGGACGCCGCTGCGCCGCTCGCTGCGCTCGGCCCTTCGGGCCATCCTTGACTGCACCGGCCCAGCTCCGCTGGCTGGATCGGGTAGGCGCCGGGCTCACCCCGGCGCCCCCCACACCACCGGACATGCGGGTCCGCATCCGGCGGTTCGCTCGGCATCCCGGAAACGACGGTAGGGATCGGCGAAACCCTTCAGGCCGAGGTTGGCCCAGTAGGCGTTGGGCAGAGCGCGGGCAAGAACCGGGGAACCGGCGATGCGCCAGTAGCCTTTGCCCGAGCCGGCCCACTTGCGAGCCTGCCAGGCCGGGATACCGAGCGCACCGAGGTTGCGCCGCTTGGTGCGGTAACGCTTCCATTCCTTCCAGCGGACCTGCCGCAGTCGCCGACGGAGCCAACTATCGAGCTTCCCGAACACCGACGGCGTGTCGGCCAACGCGAAGTAGGCCGTCCACCCGACCGTGAAGCGGTTGATCTCACCGATCCGCCGCTCCATCGAGACACCCCAGCGGCGCGAGGTGAGCTGACGCAGGCGATCCCTAGCGCGTTTCAGGCGCTTCGGATCCACCTGCACCTTGACCTCACCGTCCCGGTCAAAGAAACCGAACCCCAGAAGGGGCCGCTTCGTCGCCCGGTCAACCACCGACTTCTCGCGGTTGACGCGCAGCTTCAGGCGCTGCTCGACGTACTGCGTGATGCTCGCCATGACGCGCTGCCCAGCCCGCTCGCTTCCGACGTAAATCCGGCCGTCGTCGGCGAAGCGCACGAAGCGATGCCCACGCCGCTCCAGCTCCCAGTCAAGGTCGTCAAGCATGACATTACTGAGCAGCGGCGAGAGCGGCGACCCTTGCGGGGTTCCCTCCTCGCTCGCGGCCACCAGCCCGCCATCCATGACGCCCGCTTCCAGGTAGCGCCGGATCAGCCCGAGCACCTGCTTGTCATGAACCCGTCTCGCGACCCTCGCCATCAAAGCGTCGTGCTGAACGCGATCGAAAAACGATTCGAGATCAAAATCGACGCACCACGCCGCGCCATCAGCGATGAACTGGCGTGCCCTCCTCACAGCTTGATGCTGCGAGCGCCCCGGCCGGAAGCCGTAGCTATGGGGATGGAAATGCGGGTCGAAGATGGGCGTGAGCACCTGCGCGATGGCCTGGCAGATCAACCGATCCACCACAGCCGGCACCCCCAGCTTGCGCAGACCACCCGAGGGCTTGGGGATCATCACCCTGCGCACGGGCTGCGGCCGGTAGGTGCCCGCCTCGAGCGCTGAGCGGACCTGTGGCCAATGGTCATGCAACCACGGCCGCAGTTCCTTGGTGCTCATCCCGTCGATGCCTGGGGCACCGGCTTTCTGCTCGACGCGTCTGAGCGCCTCAGCGAGATTCCCGGGGGCCAGGAACTGCTCCCACAGGCTCGCCTCGGCGGGGTGAGCTGCGGTGTCGCCAGGCGCCGGGGATGAACTGTGCCCTGGACGGGAACCTTCGGGCTTCACCCTCCGGCCCTCCCACCCAGGCCCCTTGCGGGGTTGGCTGCGTTCAACGTCCATCCCACGAGCACGAGCGTCCTGCACCTCGGCTTCGCGTTCAGCCCTTCCCAGCGATACTGATCCCCGCTGGTACTACGGCGTCTGCTGACTTCTCCACGGCGGGCGGCGCCCTCTCGGACGCCACCGTCCCGCACCACCCGACGAGCGGTGCTCACGCACCGGACGGGCATCCTGGGACACCCATGGAGACCTCCCCGGATAAGACCAGCAACCTTCATCGCACACCCACCGCGTCTACGCAACGGCCCCTTGATGACATCGGGCTTCGCTGTACTTGGCCAGCTCGCCCGGACCGCCCCGCCTCATACGCGCAGCACACCGGCAACCAACGATCAGCCGGCGCGCCATGTGTTCCTAGGGTCGCGATTTCGTCTCCGGCTTCCTTCCCACCCGCCTCACGACGTAGCAGTTGCCATCGACTTGTGGTTGGTGCCATCAACCTCCACAGGGGACTCGCACCCCCGAGCTGCTGGTCATGCCGGGCGTACCAATGAACGTCGCCCCGGAGGGCGACCTGCGCGTCAAGACATCCACCTCTGCAGCTCGGTCGACTCGTGCGCGACTTGCAAAGCCCGTTCCCGGTACGAAGATCCTGCTCAGGACCACAATCGCGCTCTCACCCTGACCACATCGATGCCGGGAGACCCACAAAAGCAATCACGCGGCCGACGCACGCTGGGGCCCCGCGGGCCAGCGCCTCGCCATCGCATGCGTGCCGGCCGGCGGCGCGCAGTCGCGGCCACCGTGCTGCTGCGGATGAAAAGGCGGACGAAGCCCCATAGCAACCGATCGCAAGACTCCGCGGTTCCAGCACCAGCGCGTACTCTCCGCGGCCATGACATCAGCACTAATCGGGCTTGCCGGAGTGCTCGTCGGGAGCCTCCTTAGCGGCGGCTGGCAGTACATCCTTGCGATCAGGCATGAGGAGAACGATCGGCGAGCTGCAGCGCGGGTTGTCGCGTCGGAATTGCTCGCTCTGACCGGCTACGTGCACCGCGCCGCCGACGAGAGAGGGTGGGAAGGTCTTCGGGCTCTAAGCACACCACCCACGGCTTGGGAATCCCAGCGGTTTGAGCTTGCGCGCCGCCTACCCTAGACCAGGTGAGTTGGGTAATCGCGGCCGACGGATACGACGCTTACGACTTCATGCGGGCCGAGATCGCAGCCTGCGATGACGCAGCCTGGACGGAGCTCACGAAGCGCGACGCACACGAGTTCATCAGGCCGTATTTTTCCGTCATGAACGAGGCGATGGAACAGCTCCACACAATCGCCGAGAAGCCTACAAGTTGGGATCGGGCGACACAGCGCGTTAGACGCATGCTTTCAGACCGTTCCAAATGAGGGAGAACGCAGTTCGGCCCCGCTGCGCTGCGCCGCCACCCTATTCGTCGGAGAAACGGAGCCAGAGACATCTTTATCGCACCCACGGGAACGGGCTAGATCGTCGCCAAGGCAGTGGCGCGCCTCGAGGCGGCCGAAGACGAAAAACGATCGCTTTCATTCCTCGCGCCGCTCAAGTGGCGCGACCGCTCATAGGACAAGCTGTGGTTGCCTCGACCGCCGCCGGGAGAGGGCCACGATTGCTTGCCCTTTAGTGGAGGGCCTGCCAAAGACCAGCCCGTCCCGACGGTGGTGAGGTGCCGCAAGCGGCAACAGGACGTAGCCCCGAACTGCGAGGGCCTTGTCTATGAGCTCCCGCAACGGTACCTCCAGGTCGGGGCGCTGTGAAGGTGACCCGATCAGTGGAGGGTGGAGATGGCGGACCGGTATGCCGGGATCGACTGGGCGTCGGACAAGCACGACGTGCTCGTGGCCGACGAGAAGGGCACGGAGGTGCTTGCCGCGACCTACGCGCACGACGAGAACGGGCTGAGCGCGTTGTGTCGTGTGCTGGTGCGGTTGGAAGTGGTGCTGGTCGCGATCGAGCGGCCGGACGGGCTGTTGGTGGAGCGGCTTTTGGATGCGGGGCTGCAGGTGCTCCCGCTGCACCCGAACAAGGTGGCGGCGGCGCGTGACCGGTTCCGGGTCGCGGGCGGGAAGTCGGATCGGTTCGACGCGTTCGTGCTGTGCGAGCTCGCGCGGACTGATCATCACCGCTTCCGGGTGCTTGAGCCCGATTCGGATGCGACGAAGGCGATCCGGGCGCTGACCCGCGCGCGGGAGGATCTCGTCGCCGCGCGCACCGGGATCGTCAACCAGCTCCGCGCTGAGCTGGAGCGGTTCTGGCCCGGACCGCTGCGGCTGTTCTCGCACATGGACGCGGAGATCCTGCTCGCATTCTTGGAGCGCTACCCCAGCCCGGCAGATGCCCACGGTCTGGGAGTGGCTCGGATGCAGGCGTTTCTAGTGCGCGAGCGCTACTCGGTCGGGCAGCATCCAACCGCGCTGATGGCCAAGCTCCGCAGCGCTCCACGTGCTCGGGTCGGCGAGCTGGAGCTGGCGGCCCGCCGGCAGCTCGTGCTCGGCTTCGTCGCGATGGTCCGCACGCTCAACGCGCAGATCAAGCAGCTCGAGAGCGAGATCAGAACCCAGGTCCGCGCTCACCCGGACGGGCGGATCTTTCTCTCGCTGTTCAAATCGCCGAACAGCGTGATCACCGCCGCGGAACTGCTCGCGGAGATCGGCGACTGCCGGGAGCGCTACCCCAGCCCGCGATGCGCTCGCTGCCGACGCCGACCAAGCAGCGGTCGCCGTGGAGTCAGGGAAATGGAAGACCGCCGGGTTCCGCCGAGCCTGCAACAAGCGACTGCGCGTTGCGTTCTGCCGGCTCGCGGACTCAAGCCGCCACTGGCACCCCTGGGCCCAGACTCTCTACGCCCAGGCACGCCAACGCGGTCACGAGCACCCGCGTGCGATCCGGACCGTCGGCCGCGCCTGGTGCCGCGTCGTGTGGCAATGCTGGCGCAACCACACCCCATACGACCCGGAGCGACACCGCGCGCTGCAGCGCCACATCACCGTGACCATCCCAGCCCGGTCGGGCCCCGTGCCCGACCTCGCAGCCACCCAGCGGATGGCCGGCGCCACTGTCACCCCACGGGCGGCCCGCACGGGCCGAGCGCGAAGCGCTTGACAGCCCGCCGTCATCCGCTACCTCAAGCAGGAGGTTGACACAGGACGTCTTCGGCGACGTAGGAGGCGTCCGCATCCGGCTCCAGTGCGCCGGTGGCGGACGAGTGCAATCGCCCAGCAGCGGTCGTCAAGCCCGCTCCGCCGGGATGACCGCATGCCGCGGATCCGAGCGCCCAGCCGACGCTGATGATCGCTTCGCCGCCGCGCCGAACCAGGGGTCGGCGCTCGATTTGCGACCATACGATTCGTGGGCATCGACCGATCCCGGTGATCGCAGTTCGCCCGAGTCGGAAGCGTCTCCCGTAGCCAGGCTCGTCGGACGAAGCGCGTATCGTGCCGTCCGCGGCCCGGCCTTGAACGTGCCGTTTCGATCCAGCGATTCTTGGAGGAGTGCTGTGGCCCTGACCCAATCACAGTTTGTGAGCGCCGTCGCTGAGCGCGCGGAGCTGAGCAAGGCCGATGCCAAGCGGGCGCTCGCGACGCTTGATGAGATCGTGCTCGAGGAACTCGGCAACGCGCAGAAGGTCCGGATCGGGGGCCTGGTTCAACTGAGCGTTCGGGTCAAGCCGGCACAGAAGGCGCGCAAGGGACGCAACCCGGCCACGGGCGAGGAAATCACGATCGCAGCCAAGCCAGCGAGCGTCGATCTGCGCGCACGCCCACTCGCGCGGGCGAAGGGTGCGCTGCCGTCAGTGCAGAAGGCACGCCGACGGCTTGCCGCCTGAGCTGGCCGAGAACCTCCAACTGTTTCCGTTCCCCGCGAACTGCCCTGCTTGCCGCGAGCTCACCAGGACCGCGCAGCTCTGACCCTGCGGACCCGCTCGTCGCCGGAAGCAGGGCCCGCGAGGCGGTGTGCAGAAGTTCGGGTTTGCATGTGCAGGGCGCCTCGGGCGGGTTGGGTTAGCTGGCTCCCCGTCAGCCGGTGCGTTGCTGGGAGTACGGCATCCGGTGTCGCTCGCCGAGCGGCTTTCCGGGTTCCGGGATTGGTTGAATCCCGCCAGATGGCTGTCAGCCCGCGTCGCCGATCCAGGTCACTGCCCGGCCACCTCCCGCAAGCCGCCGCTGGCGAGGTGCTCGTCTGGACTGATGGTGCATGCCAGCGCAATCCCGGCCCTGGTGGGTGGGCTGCGGTGGTCTGCTGGGAGGATGGGGTCGTCGAGGAGCACAGCGGCGGGCTGGCCCACACGACGAACAACGTCATGGAGATGACCGCCGCTCTGGAGGGCCTGCGCACGCTGCCGTCCGGGTCGCGGGCCTGCGTCGTGACCGACTCGCGTTACCTGCACGACGGCATGACCTCCTGGATGGCTGGCTGGA
This sequence comes from uncultured Solirubrobacteraceae bacterium, assembly GCA_963816005.1. Lineage (GTDB taxonomy): Bacteria > Actinomycetota > Thermoleophilia > Solirubrobacterales > Solirubrobacteraceae > Palsa-465. Next base: position 20,207 of record CAWFKF010000050.1, read on the forward strand.
AGCGCAAGGATTGGAAGACGGCTTCGGGCGACCCGGTTAAGAACAAGGAGATCTGGGTTCAGCTCGCCGCCGCGGCGTCAGACCACGAGCAGGTTCGCTGGCACTGGGTCAAGGGGCACATCGGCCACGCGCTCAACGAGCGAGCCGACGTGCTGGCGGTCGCCGCCACGCGGAACGCCGCTCGGTCCGGGCGCTGATATCCGGCCGCGGGCGGAGCTCGGTGCGAGCTGCCGGCCCGCGTCCGTCATCACGCTTCCGTCGCTGCTTGACTGAATGGGGATCGACGGAGACCGCGGGCTGATGCCTCAGAACCGGACGGCAGGGGCTTGCGCTTCGTCGCCAATGCGATGGGGCGCTCATGCGGTCCTCGATGGGCGAAGCGATCGCCCGGCCAAGTCCGGATGAGCCGGGTCGACGGGTTGCTGGATCGCATGTGGGAACCAGCAGTCGGCCCTCCCTCCTGGCCTGCCGTCTGGGCCGGCGACGGCGCCTGACAAGCCGGGCCGCGATCGCATTTCAAGCGAACGAGCAACACACCGCCCGCGGGCCCGATTCGGGCATCATCCTGCAGTCCCGACGTTGCGCTGCCGACGACCGTCCAGTGAGCGTAGGCTGCGTCCGACGACACGCCACCTCGGCGGGGAGATCAGTGGGGGAGACATGGCGGAATACGGCGAATGGACCCGCAAGGGAGCGACTCTGAGCGACGTGACAGCTCGCAGAGAGTACGGGGTCGACTCGGATTTCATCGTCAAGGGCATCAACGCTGGAAAGCTCGAGTATCGCGAAGGGGCGATCCACGGTAACCCGTATATCCGCGTGCTGCGAGGCCAGCTCGAGGCATACATCGCCGAGGAGCTCGGCGACGATTATCTGCGTAGGTCGCGAGAGAAGACGGAGCTGCGGGAAATCAAGCGGGAAGTTGCTCAGCTGCGCAAACGGCTGGATGAGCTGGTGGCAAGAAGAGCAGAGATCGAAGGTCGACATTGACCGTTACGCAGACCCCGCGCGGGTTCGACGTTTACGCTCGCCCGGAAAGCAGTCACACCGCCAGCGTGGCCGCAACAGGCGTGACCGAGCAGCTCGCGCTCGCCGAACTGACTGCTGGTTTGGACGAATGCCAGCAGCGGGTGCGGCGTGGGCCGCGGCTGTTCCTCCCGGATTGTCGAGCGGAAGCCGGTCCCGCGAGTACGTGATTGGATCGTGGCTATCGGCTAGGCGGCGACCATGAGCCCGCCGGGCGTCCGGACCGCGCCGACGCGTACCGCGACCGCTTCGAGGACGCTGCGGCGCAGAAGCTGCCGGGAGCTGCTGGCGAGATCCACAATCGCCGCGGCCGCGAGCCGGTGGCCGATCGTCCCCCGCCGCTCCTGGGCGATCACCGCGCGGGCGAGTCGCGCCCGCTGAAGGGGGGTGTCGAGCTGCTGGGTGACCGCGTCCAGCAGCGGGCCGTCGGCGGACTTGTCGAGCACGACCTCGCACAGGCGGCTGAGCTCGGGGGAGAATACCTTCGGCAGCTCGGCCTGGAGTGAGATGTCGGTTTGCGGCAGGTCCCACAGTCCGTCGAACAGGTCCAGTAGCTCCCGGTCTGAGCGCGAGCGCAGCGTGGCCGCCGCGTCCCGCGAGGCATGCACAAGGAACGCGTGCGCCTCGCTCTCCTCGGAAGGCCCGCGCGCCACGCCGCAGCAGCGTTTGGCCTTCCGGCCCGAGCCGCAGGGACATGGATCATTGCGACCGACGCTCGCCACGACCGTATGGTCGCGCGCGAGTCGGACGGACCGCCCGCGCCGGCGCCCGTCCGGACTCCGAGCAGCTCCGGTTCCAGAGCGGGCACCATATGCGTCGTATGCTGACGTGGGCCTTCTCGCTTGACGGGGCGGCGCTCGCCGCGGACGGCCACCGGCTGGTCGAGTTCTCGGCAGTGCGCAGGGAGGTCGAATCACGCACCAGGCGGGCGCAGCAACGGCGTACCAGCCTTGCTAACCCCGCCGAAGAGTGGCTTTCCGGTGTCGCCGCGGCCGGCAAGCTCGCGATCCTCGGCGTGCGGCTGACGAGTCTCGATGACCTGCGCGTGTTGCACGGGTACGTGCTCGAGCCCGCGCTGCGGTCCGCGACCGCGGTCGCGGTCGAGTGCGAGCAGCGCCTCACACGCCTGCCGCCGGTGCAGTTCGTAGATCCGGAGTTCGGCTACCCGTACACGCTGGAGCGGGCACTCGACGCGGCGATGCGCCTGTTCCGAGACCGCGGCGAGCGGTTGCCAGAACCACGCGCTGTCGAAGCGGCGGCGGCCGCGGATGAGTCCGCGCTGGACGCCTGGCAGCGAAGTGCGGTCGCGGCGCGCGAGGGAGTGGTGCAGGTGATCGCCCCGGCCGGAAGCGGCAAGACCGCGGTGCTGATCGAACGCGTGCGCGAGCTGGTGGGCCGCGGCGTGCCGGAGGAGCGGATCCTGTGCATGACGTTTAACCGCGACGCTCGCGTCGAGCTGCAGGATCGGCTCGCGGCGGCCGGCGTCGGCTCGGTGCCGGCGCGCACGTTTCACAGCATCGGCTGGTGGCTGCTGCGCGAGGAGCGCCTCGCGCGTCGCGGCGGCCCCCGCGAGCTGTCGTTTAACCAGTGGAGGCGCCTGTGTGCGATCGCGCTGCGCGACGAGGGCGAATGGATCGACCCCAGCGACGCGCGCGCCGCGATCAGCACGATCAAGCTGGGTGAGCTGGCCTCGCCCGAGGAGTTCCGCGACCGGGCCGACCGCAGCCGGGATGGCCCGGCGCTGGCTCGCATCTACGAGCTCTACGAGCGCCACCTCGTCGAGCAGCAGATTCATGACTTCGACGACCTCGTGCTGCTGGCCGTCAGGGCGCTGCGCGCCGACTCGGAGCTGCGGCGCCGTTGGCAGGCCCGCTTTGACCGGGTGCTGGTTGATGAGTACCAGGACATCGAGCCCGCCCAGGAGCTCGTGCGTGTGCTCGCCACGGCGCAGGACTGCCTGTTCTGCGTCGGCGACGAGGACCAGACCCTGTACGGATGGCGACGCGCCAGCGTCCGACGGATGGTTGACCTCGATCTCGCCTATCCAGGGCTGCAACGCCACGCGCTCGCGCACAACTACCGCTGCCCGCGGCGGGTCGTCGCCGCGTCGAGGCGGCTGATCGAACACAACGAGATCCGCTTCCCCAAGCGGATCGAGCCCGCCCCGGCCAGGCCACCGGACGGCGAGGACGCGCTCTCGCTGCACAAGCACACGAGCCAGGCACACGCAGCGGCCGAGATCGCGACCACCTTGCAGGGCAGCGATCGCGAGCAGATCGTCGTGCTGGCCCGCACCACCAACCTGCTGCGCACGGTTGCGCTCGCCTGCGCGGAGCTAGGCGTGCGGATCGCGGCGCCCGACGCGGTGTTTGAGCCGCACGGCGCACGAGCCGCGCTCGAAGCATACGTGCGCCTGTGCGCGACGCCGCGAATGGCCGAGCCCGACGACGTCGCACTCGTCTGCCGCGCCCCGAGCCGAGGACTGCCGTTCGGTTCCGAGGAGGAGGTGACAAACCGGCTGCGCGCCGGCCTGACGTTTACCGCCAGTCTCGCCGCCGGGTCGGCAGACGCCCGCAACCGGTTCCGGCTCGAGGACGCAGGCCGGATTCTCGACGCGCTCACCGCGATCCCCGACGCGCTCCGGTTCGTCTCCAACCCTACGTAGCGCCGGCGGGCTAGACGAGCACTTCGCTGCCTACGAGGCCGCCTTCGGCGACACCGAGAAGGTCGAGCTCGAGACGCTCGAGCGGGCGCAGAAGGAGGCCAGCGGCAAGACCGTGCTCGAGTACGCGCAGCTGCTCGCTGGCCGCCGCGACGCACTCCGCGCCGTCCGCGACGATGCCGGCGGGATCGAGCTGACCACGATCCACCGCGCCAAGGGCCGTCAATGGCCCGAGGTACACCTGTTCGCCTGCGAGGAGCAGCAGCTCCCGCACCGCCGCGCGCTCGAGGTCGACGCGCAGCAGCGCGCCGCCGGCGAGGGCCTCGAGGCCGAGCGCCGGCTCGCATACGTCGCGGCTCGCATACGTCGCGTTCACACGCGCACGCGAGCGGCTCTCGCTGCACACGACCGACAGCGCCCCCAGTCGCTTCCTGACCGAGGCTGGCTTGGCGCCGGCTCGCCCGTACGGAGACCCGGCGCCGAAGCCCGGCCGCTCGCCTGAACGCGACCGGCGCCTGCCGAAGGGGGCCGGTAACGGTCCGGTCGCCGCTGTGCTGCGCGAAGCACTGCGAGTCGGACTCGCCTACGCGCTGCGAAACGCGACGAGCCGCACGACCGCGCTGGCGGCCGCCGCGACGGCGGTCGACAACGGGCTCCTCGGGCCCGACACCGCATCCACGCGGACGACCGTCCACGAGCTACTCGCCGCGATTGAGGCGATCGGCGACGCAGAGCGCGCTGCCGTGCTGGCCGCGACCAGCGTCGCAGAGAACCAGACGCCAATCGCGCGGTTGAGCAAGCAGTCACGGGCACGAATCGCCCGCGCGCTCCGCCGCCAGGCCTCAGCCTCATCCCCGCCGGCGCACCGCTAGCGCCACGCAAGGACAGCGCCGGTGCCGGCCGAGATCAGTCATCAGCGTTCTCCGCGCGCGAGCCCGGAACCGAACGGCGAGTCCGCGATCCCACCCACGCGGGTCACGCGCGCCCGCCCTGGACTACGGCTATTCGCGGGCAGTTCGCCGAACGCGCCCGTCGCCGGATGCAGGGCCGGCACCTCGCCGTGCACGAACGCTCGGGTGCCTATGCAGAGTCGCTTCGGCCGCTCCGCCACCAAGGCCCGCTGGCCAGGTCCGAAGATTCGTCTCGCGCGATCGGAATGTCGCCAACTCGATCGTCAGCTTCAGGGCATGTGGCAGAGCAAAGCAATCATCCGCGGCGGCACCCACGCCCGGCTGATGGGCGCAGGCAGAAGCCCGGCGGCCATGGAGCGAAAGGCTGGCTTTCACGCGCGGAAGCAGTCGGGAGGCTGGGCCAGCAGCGGGAACAGAGCGGGCGATCAGTAGTTGTCTGCGTGGAGGATGCGGTGAGATCCGGTCGGCGGCCTGTCCGAGCGGGCCTACGATTGGAGGGGTAGCACCGTAACTTGGAGCGAGTCTCCGATGGGCCTATTGCGTGCTCGAAAAGCGTGTGTCCTGGCAACCAGCGCTGTGTTGGTCGTGGTGGTCTGCGCTGCAGTGCTGACGGAAACGGCTTCGGCTGCTGTGCCGAGTTCGACGCCGCTTCGGACCTGGGTGACGAACGGACGCGTCATGTCCGTGCTGCCGGTCGGGAATCTCGTGTACATCGGCGGGGAGTTCACCTATGTCGGACCTAACACTGGAGCCGGCGTGCCGCTGGATCGCCGGCAAGGCAGAGCGCTGAACAGATTTCCGCGCGTGGAGGGCGTTGTCGACGTAGTGATCAGCGACGGAGCCGGGGGCTATTACATCGGCGGCTCGTTCGGCGAGGTGGGCGGGGTCGTGCGCAAGGGCTTGGCGCATGTGAAGGCCGGCGGCAGCCTCGACCTCGGATGGAACCCCGGTACGAACGGAACTGTGCTTGCGCTGGCACGCTCGCACTCCACGCTGTACGTCGGCGGTTCGTTCACCTCGATCGGCGGACGCGCCCGCAGCAGCCTGGCCGCGCTGACGGCCGCCACTGGGCGCGTTAGCGCCTGGAACCCGGGCGTTACCGGGGTGGTGCGCGTGCTGGCCGCCTACGACTCCACCGTGTACGTCGGCGGCGATTTCTCCTCGATCGGTCGCCGGGCACGCCAGAACATTGCTGCTGTGGACACGCGCACCGGCCATGCCACCGCGTGGAATCCCGGCAGCAACGGTGACGTGTACACGCTTGCCGTCGCGCACTCGACCGTCTACGCCGGGGGGAACTTCACTTCGTTTGGCGGGCAAATCCGTCTGCGGATTGCGGCGGTGCCCGCCGACAGCAGCCGCGCCAGCGCATGGAACCCGAACTCGAGCGGCGACGTGCTCGCTCTCGCGGTATCTGGCCCGACCGTGTACGCCGCTGGGGGCTTCACCTCGATCGGCGCCCGCGCGCGCCAGAACCTAGCCGCGCTCGCTGTTAGCAGCGGGCGCGCAACCGCCTGGAACCCTGGCGCTAACGCCTATGTGGGAACGCTGGCTGTGTCCGGATCAACCGTGTACATCGGCGGGGGCTTCAGCTCGATAGGCGGCAAAGCTCGCAATCGGATCGCTGCGATCAGCGTGGCCAGCGGACGTGCGAGCGGGTGGAACCCCGGCGCGGGCGGCGACGTACTCGCCCTGGCGGTATCGGGCTCGAGCGTCTATGCGGGCGGCGGCTTCACATCGATCGGAGGCCTGACGCGTAACCGCATAGGCGCGATCGATGCTCGCACGGGTGAGGCGACAGGATGGAATCCCGACGCCGGCGGAGATGTGCTCGCGCTGGCGGCCTCCGGTTCGACCATCTACGCGGCTGGTCGCTTCACCTCGATCGGAGGCAAGAAGCGCAACCGGATTGCCGCTCTGGGCGCCGCGACAGGGCTGGCGTCGGCCTGGAACCCGACCGCCAACGGGGTCGTCGACTCTCTGGCGGTCGCGGGGTCGCGTGTGTACGCCGGCGGTGCGTTCACATCGATCGGCGGCCAGGCGCGGAGCAGGATCGCGGCACTTGATTCAGTCACCGGGCTGGCAACGCTTTGGAATCCGGCCGCCGGCGGCGGTGATGTGCTGACGCTAGCGGTATCGGGCGCGACCGTCTTTGTCGGGGGCCGCTTTACCGCCATCGGGGGTCAGTTGCGCAACCGGATCGCCGCGCTCGACCTCGCCACCGGCCTCGCCACCGCATGGAATCCCAACGCAACTGACGTCGTGAGCACGGTGATCGTCGCGGGTTCAGCGCTGTACGCCGGCGGGGCCTTCACATCGATCGGCGGGCAGACGCGCAGCGGACTCGCGGCACTCGACGCCGCAACTGGACTGGCCTCCGGATGGAACCCGAACGTCAACGGCATCGTCGATACGCTCGCGGTCTCGGGCTCCACCGTCTACGTTGGTGGGTACTTCGATTCGATCGACGGACACAAGCGCTTTGGCCTCGCCGGCGTCGATTCCAGCACCGGTCACGCACTCGCGTGGAACCCCGCACCCGACAACAGCGTCAGCGCGATGAGCGTGTCGGGCGACAGGCTCTACGTCGGAGGTGGCTTCATAACGATCGGCGCGAGCTTCCAGCAGGGCTTCGCGGCGTTCCGTTTGCTCGGACCCTGACCCGATTACGGAGATTCCCGCGCGAGCACTGCACAGCCGGTGGATTCCACACGGAACCCGACACAAGGAAATGCACGCGGCCGAGTCAGCCTTTCTCGCATCGTTTGGCGACCGATATCTGCTGGCCCGGCCAGGATGTCAATGGCCATCGGTTTCTCCCCACTGGTGGCCACGAAATTCCCCACTGGTGGCCATCATTTCTCCCCACTGGTGGCCATCGTTTCTCCCCACCCAGGGGCTGCGGGGGTTCAGGTCAGGGGCATCACTCCTTTGCCGGCGGTCGCTTGGGCGAGCCGGTAGCTGTCCTGCCCGTCAGTGATCAGGACGTGCGCGTGGTGCAGTAGCCGTTCGACGGTGGCGGTCGCGAGGCTCTTGGGCATCAGCTCGTCAAAGCCGGATGGGTGGATGTTCGACGAGATAGCGATCGATCGTTTCTCGTAGGCGGCATCGACCACGCGGAACATTGCCTCGGCGGCGTCGGTGGAGATCGGAAGGAGGCCGACATCATCAACCACCACCAGATCGACGCGGATCAGTTTCCCGATCGCCTTGTTGACGCTGTCGTCGACGCGGTGGCGGCGTAGGAGTTGCGCGAGCGTTTCGGGCGTGTGCCACGCGACGGTGCGGCCCTTGTCGATCGCGAGGTGCCCGAGCGCCTCGATCAGATGGCTCTTGCCCGTCCCGCTTGGACCACATACGCAAAGCACCTCGTGACGGTCGATCCATTCCAGGGTGCGGAGCGCTTGCTGGGTCGCGGCGGGGATCACGGACCGGTCGGGTTCCCACGCGTCGAATGTCTTCCCGGCCGGCAGGTTCGACGCGCGGCGTCTGGTTCGGATCGTTGCCCGGTCGCGGCCGGCGGCTTCCTCGGCGAGCAGGACCTTGAGGACTTCGGCGTGTTCCCAGCGCTGGCTGTTCGCGGTCGCGATCACCTCGGGCGCTGCGCGGCGGACGTATGGGAGGCGCAAGCGATGCAGCAGGCGCTCGAGCTCGTCGGGGAGCGGCGGTGGTGCTGGCGGTTTGACGGTCATAGCCGCGCTCCGATCTGCTCTGCCTCCTCGGCGAAGGTCAGCAGCTCGAACGCGAACTCGCGTGCTTCGTCAGGGGTCAGGGTGCAGATCGCCGGCGGTAGCCAGCAGCGATCCCGCCGGTCATCGAAGCGGTGATCGTCGGTCATGATCACGCTGATCTCCTGCACCGGCCGCTCACCGTCAGGCCGCCACACCTGCTCGGGGTCGATCCGGCAGTGGATGCTGTCGCGGTAGTCACTCATCGCCCCAGCACCTCCCAGCTACGGGTTGAGCGTTGCAGCGAGTGCTCCTCGGAGCGGGCGGGGAACGGGATCAGCTCCCCAACCTGCTGCTGGTGGGCGATGATCGACGCGAGGTCCCCGTCGGCGAACCGGCCGTAGCTGGCGCATCGCTCCAATGCCTCGTTGACCGGTCCGGTGCCGTGCAGCTTCGCGAGGTCGACCGCCTCGGCCATCTTGCGCCGGATCCGCGAGGTGCCCTCCGCGGCGGCGCGCTTCAGCCACCGCTCCGCGCCAGCGCCAATCGCAAGGAACTCTCGCTCCTCGCTTGAGCGGGCGCGTGGCCTGCGCTCGAGTGCGCCCGCCGGCCGCGGCGGGTAATGCTCGTCGTTGATGCTCGGCCGGCCCGGCGTGGTCAGCGGGTGGCGGGCGACCTCCCGCGGCCCCTGATCACGATCGATGTGCACGACGACGAGCTGCTCGGCCTCGGCGCGGACCCAGACGCGCTCGCCGATCAGCTCGTGCGGGACCGAGTAGATCGCCTCACCGACGCTGACGGTCGCCTGGCGGTCGACCTTGCGGGTCTGCCCGAAGCACAGCGTGTGCGGCTGGCGTGGCAGCGGGTGCATGTGCTGATGCTCCTGCTCGAGCAGGACCACCGGCGGCTGGCGGGTCGCGCGATGCGGCCGCGTGTTCACATCGGCCATGAACTCCTGGCACGCCTGCTCCAGCGCCTGCCAATCCGCGTACTCGTCGCGAAGGTTGTGATCGGTCGGGACCAGATCCGCCTTCGCCACGCGCACGGTCGCCTCGCTACCACCCTTCGATTGTGGGTCAGCGGGCTCGCACGTAGCGATCGTCAGCCCGTAATGGCGCGAGACCTCAACGATCGTCGCGTTCCGCACCGCGATCCCGCACACATGCTCGACCGTCACCGTCTTCTCGTTATCGGTCAGCGCATAGGTCGGAACCGAGCCCACGAGCCGCAGTGTCCGGTCAAGCCCGATCACCACCGACGCAAGCGTCTTATCGCGCAACGGCACGACCACCCGAAACCGCGACCAGGCCAGCCACGCACAGAACAACACCGCCCGGCTCCCGGCGACCTCGGGCCCGTCGCCGTAATCCCACTGCAACCAGAGTCCCGGCTGCGGGATCCACGGCCGCGTCCGCCGACCGTGCTTCTGCCGCCAACGGCGCTTCGCCTCCGCGACCGCCCGCCGCGTCGTGCGATACGACCCCTGATACCCCATCGCCACCAGGATCCCGTGCGCCTTATCAGCCCGGATCTGCGTCCGGGAGCGATCGACCAGCTCATCGATCTTCTCCGCGAACGGATCCACCAACGGCCGACTCCGCGCCCGCGCCGGCAGCCCACCACCCGCCGCCTCCCGAGCGGCGACCAACCGCGCGACCGTCTTGTGATCACACCCCGCCAACGCCGCCGCGCCACGCAGCGACCCCGTCAAGTCATACGCCTCAAGAATCTCCATCGCTTCCTCGCCTCTCTTCACGATCGCCCTCCCCGGGTCGCGCGTTGACAACAACGCACGTCCGAGTACCGGAACCTCAGGACAGAAACGTGGGGAGAAACCGTGGCCACCCATGGGGAGAAACGCTGGCCACCAGCGGGGAGAAACGATGGCCGCCTACGGGGAGCTTTCCATGGCCACCGTCACCAGGACGCATACTCGGTTGACATCGTTCGCCGATCGCTCCCAACTGTACTTCGGAGTAACCGCCGACCAGATCCCCCACGGCTACGGGCGATCAGAAGTTTCGCCAAGACCCATAGGCGTGTTCAGGTCCGCAGCCTCGCACGCGGGCGTGCGCCTTATTTATGTGGAAGGGAAGCGTCACGATGTTCGGTGCCGGACTTCTGCCTGCGCCCATCAGCCGCCGCGCGTCGGCGCCGCCGCGGATGATTACTTTGCTCTGCCGCATGCCCTGGAGCTGACGATCGAGTTGGCGACATCCCAGTCGCCGCCGACGATGGTTCCGAGCTCGTCATTCGGGCCGCCAGCGACAGAGCGGCCGGGCCGCACTGCATGTGCAGCTGAACGATTCCGCACCCCGTTACGCCAGCCCTGCATTCGGCGACGAGCGGAGCTGAGCCGCCAGTGCGGCGGGAGCCCTCCTTCTCGCGGCATGAAAATGGCGTTTGAAGGGGTCCGTCCGGTCGGGGCCGAACGTTTGGTTCATCCGGGACAGGGGCCTTCATTGGGAGAACGCAGACGGGTAGGCCGTTTTGGCGATGGGCTTCGAGCCCGAGCCTTTTCCGAAATCCGCCCGCCACGCGATGACCTCCTAATCGAAGCGCTCAATAGGCGAATGGGGACGACCGGTCCTGGGGGAAAGGACCAGTTCTGCGCGGCGTGCGCCGGCGCTTTGGAACTTTCGGCAAAGGACTCGTCGGTGCCGAACCCCCCGAGCATGCGGCTCGATTCGAAGGCGATGGCCGGCTTGCGGGAGTGTCGGGAGTTCGCTCCGGTGAAAGGGAGTGTCTGGGACCTCATGATTGCCGCCAGAGCAGCCCGGGCCCGGGGGTCCGCCCTGCCGCTCTCGACCGCGTGCCGATACGCCGCAGCGACGCGGCCGACCTGCTCTTATGACCTGGCTTGCTTAGTCTCGTCCGAAGGCGCGTTGGTGGTAGCTCGCGCGCGCGGCGCGGTCGCACTCACCGGCGATTCGAGTAACTCCGAGGATCCGCATCAGCGCTTCGCGTGCCGAGCGAGGCAAGATCGCCGCCAGCTTTGCCGATGCGGCCTGAGATCGTGGCACCCAGACTTCAAACCGCCGTTGACGTAGTGCGTCGATCACGGCGGTGGCCACCTCGTCGGGTGTAATCACCGGCAGTGCCTTGGGTTGCGGCTGACCATCGATCATGGCGGTCTTGACCTGAGCGGGTTGTATTACGGCGCGTGGCAATTACTACGCCATGTGGCAGTGCATTTGGGTGTGTCAGCGTGATAGTATTGACTGTGTGAAGAGTGACGCTAGACGGGTGTCAGGCACGACTCGGGAAGCGCTGCGTGAGCGGGGTGTGAAAATGGTGTTGGCCGGACGCACTCACGCGGTTGTGGCGCAGTCCTTGGGGGTGCATCTGCGGACGGTGTCGCTGTGGATGGCTCGCCACCAGCTCAGGGGGTTTGAGGGACTGAGGGAGGGGCGGCGTGGTCGGCGCTCGCGCGAGCAGATGGCGCTCACCGACGCCCAGCAGGCAGAGCTGATCCGACTGATGAAGGGCACGAACCCCGATCAGCTGCAGATTCCCGGCGTGTTGTGGTCAAGGCAGGCCGTCAAGGCGCTGATCGAGCGGCGGTTCGGGCTCGGGCTCAGTCGCCAGACGGTCGGTGTCTACCTGCGGCGCTGGGGGTTCTCGGGCAAGAAGCCGCAGCGGCGGTGGCTCGAGCAGGACCCCGAGCGGGTGCGGGTGTGGCTCCAGGACGAGTTCCCGGCGATCCAGGCGCGCGCGCGGCGCGAAGGGGCGCGGATGCTGTTCGGCGATGAGATGGGCGTGCGCGCCGGGCAGACCGCCGGCAAGAGCTACGCGCCGATCGGCGAGCGCGCGATCGTGCCGCTGACCGGCAAGCGCTTCTCGGCCAACGTGATCAGCGCGATCGGTGCCGACGGCACGCTGGTGTTCGAGATCTTCGAGGGCAGCTGCGATGAGATCCGCTTCCTGGACTTCCTCGACAAGCTGCTCGAGCATTTCCCCGAGCGCAAGATCTTCTTGATCGTTGACAACGCCTCCTTCCACAAGTCTCCCGCGGTCGAGTACTGGCTGCTGGACCATCCGCGGATGGAGCTGTTCTACCTTCCACCGTACGCCCCGGAGCTCAATCCCGATGAGCTGCTCAACCAGGACGTTCACACCCACGTCGCGCGACGCCGCCCATCCAACCTCGCCAAGCTCGTCACTCTCACCGTCGAGCATCTCGCAACCCGCACAAGTGAGATTGTCAGCAAGTACTTCGACGGCGAGTACGTCGCCTACGCCAAGTAACCACGCACTAATTGCCACGCAGCGTAATACGACCATGAACGTAATGCCGCTGCTGCGGTACTCGAGGCGTAGTGATTCGGTCAGTCCAACTATGCCGTGCTTGGTTGCCGCGTACGTCGCACTTCCGGGTAGCGGTATACGCCCCACGCCTGAGGCGATGTTGACGATGTGGCCAGCATTATGCGCGAGCATGCGGCCGAGCGCCAGCTTCGAGCCGAGCGCCGTACCGTACAGGTTGATTTGGATCTCGCGGCGTGTGACGTCGTCCGGTTCGTCGTGAAAAGGACCGATCCAATCAACCCCCGCATTGTTGACCATCACTCGCAAGGGCCCACCACGCTTCTCGGCCCCATCAAGGAACGCGACGAACTGGTCGACGTCGCAGACGTCCAGAGCGACCGCGGACGCACCATCGCCGATCTCTGCCGCCACTGCCTCAGCGGCGGCGAGATCGAGGTCCCCGATCGCCACTCGCGCTCCGGTGCTCGCGAGATGTAAGGCGACAGCGCGACCGATCCCGCGGCCGCCTCCCGTGACGGCCGCGCACGCTCCCTCAAGGAAACGCCTGTGCTGCATTGCCGAGAGTGTCCCACGCCGCGGCACATTCGGCCTTCGCGCAGTGCGCGTCTCCTGCTGTCCCCCCTGGCCGGAGCCGCTGGCAAGCGCGACGGCGCTCGCCGCAACCGCCACCGATATACCAGAAAGCGATGCGAGCGCCACGCAGGCTTGGATCCCGCTGGCGGGGTGACGGACCGGGGCGATGGGCCCGCCACAGACCGGGCGGCCTCGTTCCCACAAGTACGACCCAGGCGCCGTCTGCCGCCGCCTCTTCTACGTGAGTGGGCACCGGCCTGGTCAGCACGGGCACACCACGATCGCAGCGCGGGGCGGCGTGGTCGTGGCGGCGGCAGTTCGGCGGTCAGATGCGTAGAAATCGCGCGATGAGCGCGTCCATCGCGCGGTCCGGCAGCAGCCAGGCGAGCGCAGCCCTAACCTGTGCGTCGCGACCGACGAGATACCGCGTCCGGGCGCGACGGGCCGTAACCGCGCGCTCGACGATCTTTGCCACCGCCTCGGGCGGCAGGCTTCGCTGCCGCTCTGTCTTTATCGACTCCGCGCGCACCATTTCGACCAGCGGTCGATACAGGCTCTCAGCCTCGGCCGGTGCCCGCGCAAGCATCGCATCGCCCGCGTCGCGGCCCTTGGCCCAGATCCGGGTGTTGACCGCACCCGGCTCGATGACCGTCACCTGGATGCCCCACATTCGCAACTCACGCCGCAGGACATCGCTCAATCCCTCAACGGCGAACTTCGACGCCACATAGGGACCGAGCAACGGCGTGCCGACCCTGCCGTCGATCGAGCCGACGTTCACAATACGACCCCGCGCCGGTCGCAGCAGCGGCAGGAACGCCTGGATCACCGCTACCTGACCGATCACGTTGACCTCAAGCTGTTCGCGGAGTTCGTCGAGCGCCACGAACTCGACCGGCCCAGGCACCACCACCCCCGCATTGTTGACCAGCGCTACGAGCCGCGTTGGACCAAGCTCGACGCGAACCTGCTCGGCGGCCGCGTTGACCTGGCGTTCGTCCCGGACATCCAGCCTGATCGGTCGCAGCCCGCGCGATCGCAGGCGCTCCGCATCCGGCTCCTGACGCACGCCAGCGAAGATCTCGAAGCCGACCCGCGCCAAGCGCAACGCGATGGCCTCGCCGATGCCGCTCGATGCTCCAGTGACCACAACGCCGCCCAAAGGCATGGCGACCATGATCTCACCCCACGGCGTCAGCCCCCAACGCCAGCACGCACGCGTCCGAAACAGGGCGCTGACCTCCAGAGAATGATGCAAGGCAACCTCCCCGATCCTGCCGGCGACGCGCACCCTATGTCAGATAGGCTCGGTAGCGGCCAGCCGCCTGCAGTCAGGGGCGTCATCGTCTTCGCGGCGTTCGCGCTCGCTGGTCTCAACCCGTATTCTCAACCTCATCACGACGATGAGCGGACTCTCGACGATCGGCATCGTCCTGCTCGAAGTGGTCACCGCCGTCGCCGTGATCGCGTGCTTCCGGACGCGCGCCGAGCGCCACGCACTGGCCGCGCCGCCTGTCGGGCTCCCCGGGTTCGGGATCGCGATCGTCGTGGTCCTCAAGAACGTCCTGACGGTTTCTGGCGCGCGCTCGACGTTGGTCAATGCTCTGTCGTGCGTCGTCATCGCCGCGGCCTCTCGGTCGGGGCGGACACGGTGTGCCGATGCTCCCGCGGACCGGATCGCTACGCGCCGCTTGGCGGCGTCGCGGGCCCGCCCTGTCGGCTCGGGGTAGGGGGTCGGCCGATGAGCATGCCCATGAGGGAGCTGAAGGACCAGGTCGGCTGCCAGCTATTCGTGTCGGACTGGATTGCTGTGCCGCTCGAGCTGGAGCTGGCGTTTCAGGATGCGACGCTGCTGACGAAGGAGCACTTGGGATTTGAGCCGGCCAGCGAGGACCCCTACGGGCCCGAGCTTGTGTCTGGGTTTCTGCTGCTCTCGCTGCTCGTTTACTTCCACAAGAAGCATCGTGTCAGCCCGGCCGAGGGGCTCTACGGGCTCAACTACGGGACGGACCGGGTTCGCTTTCTGGCGCCCGTGATGGCCGGCCAGCGGGTGCGTTGCCGCGCGCGGCTGCGGTCGCTGGATGCGCGCGCCGACGGCAGCTGGCGCGTCGTCACCGAGAACACGCTCGAGCTCGAAGGCTCGCAGCGCCCGGCGATGGTCGCCGACTGGATCACCTACCACGCGCCGGTGCCGGCGCCCGGCGTCTAGGGCATCATGACGGCCGTCCCGGTGCCCCGCTGCGAGCGGCTGGTCGGGTACCTTGACCACTGGGCCGCGATCCAGCCCGACGTGCTGCTGGACGAGCTGCGCGAACGCCGGCGGACATACGGGCAGGTCGCTTACGACGCTCGCGCCTGTGCAGCGGGGCTGCTCGAGTTCGGTGTTCGTCCAGGGCAGTGCGTGGCGATGCTCACGACTCCGGGCCCCGAGTTTTTGACCGTGTTCTTAGCCCTGTCGCGCATCGGCGCGACCTGGGTCGGTCTGAACCCGAGCTATCGGCGGGCCGAGCTGATGCATGTCGTTGGCGACAGCGAGCCGACCGTGCTAGTCAGCCTCTCCGCGCACGGCGGGCGCGAGTTCGGCGAGGACATCGCGGCCCTGGCCGCGGCCCAGCCCACGATCCGGCATGTCGTCGCGATCGGCGGCCCGCTGCCGGATGCGATGCCCTTCGCGGAGCTGCTCGCCGAGCCGTCTGCGGCTGCGGTCGCTGAGCTCGATCGCACGGCAAGCGGCGTCGACCCTGACGGCACCGCGCTCGTGATCTATACCTCGGGCAGCACCGGCAGCCCAAAGGGGGCGATGATCAGCCACCGGGCGCTGGCGGTCGGCTGCTGGTTGCAGGCGCAGCGCCACTACCACGAGCGCCCCCGGACGCTCGCCAACCTGCCCGTCGACCACGTCGGCGCCCTGATGGATCAGGTCGGCGAAACGCTCGCGATGGGCGGCTCGGTCCACTTCATGGAGCGTTTCAGTCCCCAGGAGATCCTCGAGCTGCTGCAGACCCGGCGCATCACCATGTGGGGTCAGATCCCGACGATGTTCCAGATGGTCGTCTCGCTGCCGGAGTTCGATCGCGCTGACCTCTCTTCGCTGCGGCGGGTCGGCTGGGGAGGAGCTCCGATGGCGCGCGCGCTGGTGAGGCGTCTGCGGGCGACCGGGGCGCAGCTGGGCACCGTCTACGGACTGACCGAGTCGTGCGTCGCTGTCGCCTACAACGACGACGACGCGGACGATGCGATCCTGGCGGAGACGGTCGGCCGTCCGGATCCGCGGCTCCAGCTGCGGATCGTCGACGACGACGGGCGGGAGGTCGAGGCGAGCATGCCGGGCGAGATCCAGGTCCGCAACCCGTGCCTGATGAGCGGCTACCTCCATCGGCCAGCGGAGACGCGCGAGGCGTTCACTGCCGACGGGTTTCTGCACACGGGCGATATCGGCGTTCTGCGCCCCGACGGCAACCTCACGCTCGTCGGGCGCATCAAGGAGATGTTCAAGTCCGGCGGCTACAACGTGTACCCGCGTGAGATCGAGATCGTGCTGGAGTCACATCCGTTGGTCGGCATCGCGGCCGTCATCGCGGTCGGCGACCCCGTCTACCACGAGGTCGGCCACGCGTTCGTGACCGCACGCCACCAGGTGCGGCCAAGCAGCGCAGATTTGCAGCGGTGGTGTCGCGAGCGCCTCGCGAACTACAAGGTTCCAAAGCGGATCGTCGTCCGTGACGAACTGCCGCTTCTGCCGGTCGGGAAGGTCGACAAGCGAGCGCTGGCAGCGACAACCGCGGCGACTTGATAGAAGCGTCGAGCTGTTGAGCGCCGTCCCCCGCACGCGACATCGCCCCCGGCGTCCACCGGCTCGGCAGGTCGCTGGTCAACTGGTACCTGGTCGAGGAAGGCGGCGGCTGACTGCCGTGGACGCCGGACTTCCCGGTTACCGCAAGACGCTCCTGAGCGATCTCTCGCTCCTGGGACACGTTCCTGTCGATGTCGACGCTGGTGCTTACGCACGCGGACGTCGATCACACCGGCCGCGGCGCTGCGCGAAGCGGGCGCGCGCGTAGCTCATCCATTCCGCAGACGAGCCCACCTTGGGCAGGCCCACGTTGACAGGCGATAGCACGCTGATCGACATGCTGCCTTATCTCCGGCGCCCGCCGTTCCTCAGGTTCATCGCCCACCTCGCCCGTTACGGAGGCTTCAGCCCGGCCGCTGGTAGAGGGGGCCGAGACGTTCTTGGCCGATGACGTCCTCGACGTGCCGGGCAGTCCCCGCGTGGTCGCCACCCCCGGTCACTGCGCGGTCCACTTCAAGGCCAAGGGCGTCCTGTTCGTCGGCGACGCGCTTTGTACGCGCAACCCGGTCACAGGTCGTGTCGGCGCCCAGGTGATTCCCTCTGCGCTGAACGTCTCTACCGACCAGTGCTTCGAGTCACTTCACGCAATCGAACGGACCCAAGCGCAGGTCGTGCTCCCGGGCCACGGCGAGCCCTGGCGGGACGGCAGCGCGGCCGCGGTCGACAGCGCGCGCCGGCTCGGACGCAGCTGAAACGAGTGGCTCCTCCGACTTGTTCCGGGGGTGACCGTAGCGGGACGGTACCCTGCATCTGAGACTAGTTTCTGATCTGATTCAGGGGCGGCTCGGCGTGACCGATCCTCGAGGCCGGCGCCGACGTCCGCATTGATCGGCAGCTCCGCTTGCGGGCCGATCCTCCGGCGGCCACCACTGTCTGGCCGCGCACTTTCGCGTCTGGGCGGCAGCAGCAGCCCGGCGCTGCGGTCGCGGACGATTACTTTGCGCAGAGCAACCGCCGAGTTGTGCCTTGGCCGGCACTGCTCCTCCGCCTCGGGTAGCGACGGTTCCACTCGCCAGCAGCGCGTCCGGCGACCGCTCTAGCTCGCACGAATCCTGCATCGATGGCGAATGCAGCGGTTTGGCGCCCGCAACGAGAGCGCTGGTTCCTTATCTGTGCGGTCGGCCTTGTCAAGCCTCCGTGGTGGAGAAGTTGTTGGGTGGAGGAGGTGTCGGGGGTGTCAGGTGTTGCGTGCGCGCGGGCGCCCAGCCTTATCTCGGTCCGCGAGCCCCAGTGTCGTGGCGGCTTGGCGACATGATGTTGATGGGGTGATCCCGCTGGGGTAAGCGTTGCGGCCGCTCGGTCTTTGAAGGCCGTCCGGTGGCCCTCGCGGCGTGCGGGACGGGAACCGCGCCGAGCGGCTCAGCTGCCACCGGGGCTTCCAACACTTCCGCGCAGCTCGCCTTCGCCGAGTGCATGCGCTCACACGGCGTGTCCGGCTTCCCGGATCCCGGCGGCGCGACGCCGTCCGGACCGTCCATCAAGATCTTGTGAGAACGACCATCGCGCCGGGGCCAGTGCAAGCCATCGTTTTCAATCTTGGCGATCGCGCTGCCACCAACGATCGACGTCAGGTCACCGGCGTTCCAATCCGCGATGAATGCGTGCCAGAAGCTGATCACGGGCGGAGCCCCGAAACCGGGCGTGAGTGCGGCGAGGGCCGGCCCTCGAGTTCTCGCAATGCATGCGTACGCAGGCGTATCGAACTTCCCCGATCCGGTGTTCCGCGACGGCAGGATCGGGCTCCGGATCGGACAGGAAACAACCCAAAAGCACCGGCGTTTCTGCAAGCCGAGAAAGCATGTGGGAGCCCATGAACACCTCGGCGCTAGGCCTGCCACACGCTTAGTGCTCCTCTTCGTAAATAAGGCAACGTATTAGTATCCGGCTTGGGCCGTAGCTTGCGTGGCATCCTGTCCTCTCGTGAAGGGACGTTGATGCCGCGGCACAGTCCGTATCGGATCGAGTTGACCGACGAGGAACGCGCGGCGCTTGAGTCGTTGGCGCGCTCGTATACGTTGCCGTATTGGCAGGTGACGAGGGCTCAGATGGTGCTCATGGCCGCAGCGGGGATGCGCAACGATCAGATCGCCGCGCGGCTGCGGTGCGGTCGTGACGTCGTTTCGCTGTGGCGCAAGCGGTTCTTCGAGCAACGCCTGGCTGGCCTGGAGGACCGGCCCCGGCGCGGCAGACCGCCGACTTTTCCCCCCTCACGTGCGGGCTGAGGTGATCCGCCTGGCGTGCGAGCGGCCCGCCGACAGCGACGTTCCACTGGCGCGCTTGTCCTCCACCGAGCTCGCCGCCGAGGTCGTTACCCGCGGGATCTGCGAGCAGATCTCCGGCGTGACGGTCTGGCGCTGGCTCTGTGAGGACGCGATCAAGCGTGGCAGCACCGCTCCTGGATCTTCCCGCGCGACCCCAAGTTCACGACCAAGGCCGGTTGCATCCTCGACCTGTACGGCGGCCGCTGGGAAGGCGAATTGCTGCATCCCGGCGACTACGTCGTCTGCTGCGATGAGAAACCGTCGATCCAAGCGCGACACCGCAAGCACGCGACGCTGCCCGCCGCCCGCGGCGTCAAGCGCGGGCAGCGCGTCGAGCACGAGTACGAACGCAAAGGAGCGCTGTGCTACCTGGCTGCCTGGGACGCCAAGCGCGCGAAGCTGTTCGACCGCTGCGCCCCCAAGGACGGGATCGTCCCGTTCGATCAGCTCGTCGATCAGTTCATGAGCACCGAGCCGTACCGCACGGCGCAGCGCGTGTTCGTGATCGTCGACACCGGCTCAGCGCACCGAGGCCAGCGCTCGATCGACCGCCTCCAAGGCGCATGGCCGAACCTGATCCTCGTCCACACCCCTGTTCACGCCAGCTGGCTCAACCAGGCCGAGATCTACTTCTCGATCGTCCAACGCAAGGTCCTGACCCCCAACGACTTCCCCGACCTCGACGCGCTCGAACACCACCTACTCGCGTTCGGCCGCCGCTACGAACAGATCGCCACACCGTTCGAGTGGAAGTTCACCCGCGCCGACCTCGACCGTCTCGCCCAACGACTCGACCTACCCACCGCCCACGCAGCCTGACCGAATACGTCGGCGAACTTCCGAGCCAGAGCACTTAGGCAGGCGCACCGTTCCGGGGTCCATTCTCGGCCAGTACAAGCGCCAATCTCCATGGTCGGTCGTCCTGCAACGACCCGCGGCGTCCGCAGCATCGCTGAGAAGAGTCACCACAATCCCCGAGCGGAAAAGTCTCGATTGAGCAGGTTTGTGCTCACGAGAGACGTAGCGGTCCTAGACGCCGCGCACCCCGGCCGGGCGCCCTGGAGCACGCCGCGTCGAAGACGGCGCAACTCCTGACCGAGGGGCGGTCCGACACCTGCCATTCGGCGATCTCAGGGCCGACCGCGCCGAAGCTTGCCTACGCATCGCCGCGATCCTGCACGGCTGCAGGCCAGCCCTGCAATCGGCGACCAACAGCCCCGCGTCCATCCGACGGGAGCCGTCGGCCGGGCTGCCGAGAATCGACAGGGCGGGCGTCTCGATCCGCGGTGCGCGCTGTCGTTTTCAATGGCGAAGCAGGCGTCTGTCGTGCGGACACGCACGGCGGCTGCTCCTGGCCCAAAAGATGGCATGAGCAGCACCAGGACCGACGCGGCAGCTCTCCGGTGAAAGGTGGCCGGCCCTCCGTGTCGAACGACATAAGTTGAAGGCGCGCGCGGGTACCAGCCGCGCGGCCGGTCATTCGAACATGAAGGGCCGACCGTTGACCCACGGTATGCGATGGGTCGGGCTGGACGCTGCCCGCGCGCGGGTGTTCGACACGCAGGAGATGACGCTATGGCGATCGTGATGGGACTTGATCAGCATCGGGCGCAGATCACCGCCGAGTGGTTCGATACCGAAACGGGCGAGGTGTCGCGCGGTCGGATCGTGCCAGCGGACCGCTCGGGCGTGCGGAAGTTCTTGGCTCGATTTGTGGGTCGGGAGCTCGAGGTGGCGTTGGAGGCGACGACAGGCTGGCGGTTCGTGGTCGAGGAGTTGCACCGTGTCGGCGCGCGGGTGCATCTCGCGGAGCCGGCGGAGACGAGCGCGCTGCGCGGGAACAAGCAGCGCGCGAAGAACGACCGGGCGGACGCGAGGCATCTGCGTGAGTTGTTGATGGCCGGCAGGGTGCCGGAGTCGTGGGTCCCGCCCGGTCATCTGCTCGATCTCCGCGCCCGGGTGAGGTTGCGTCACACGCTGGTTGATCAGCGCGGCGAGTGGCAGCAGCGGATTCAGGCGGTGCTTTATCACCACGGGCTGCCGAAGCGTGCTGGCCTGCTCACGTGCGAGAACCGCGCGTGGCTCGAGCAGCTGCCGTTGCCGGCTGCGGGACGGGAGCAGATCACGGTCGCGCTCGGGATGATCGACGCGGGCGAGGCTCGGGTCGCGCCGCTCGATAAGGAGCTGCGGTCCTATGCGCGTCGCCAGCCCGGCTGCCACGCGTTGCAGGCGCTTTATGGGATCGGCGAGCTGACCAGCGTTGTGATCCTCGCCGAGCTCGGGGACGCTCGCCGGTTCTCGTCCTCGCGCGAAGCGGTCCGTTACGCCGGCATGGACGTAACCGTGCACGCATCCGATAAACGCCGCGCTCCCGGCCATCTGTCCCGGCAAGGACCGCCCGCGTTGCGCTGGGCGCTGTACGAAGCCGCGCAGACCGCGAGACGCAAGACGAGCCCCGACTACGTCTACTACCAGCAAGCCGCGGAGCGACTTGGCGGTAACCGCGCCCTGCTCGGCGTGATGCGCAAGCTCCTCAAACGCAGCTACCACACCCTCCGCGAACTCGGAGAGGAGGGGCTCCGCCCCGCATGAGACCGTTCCGTGCGCGCGTAGCCTCACCATCACCGATGCACCGCGGCCAGCTCCCGACAGCCCCCTGCCGCCACGTCCGCGTGGACGGCCTCAAAAGACCGAGCGGCCGCAACGCTTCACCCAGCGGGAACAACCCCCCATCAACCATCATGTCACCGAGTCGCGGCACGGCAGGCTCGCGGACCGAGATAAGGCTCAGACCTCCGGTAGTTGATTCTGGCTTTGTGTGTTGAGCAGGGATTTTCTTGGCTCAATGGTATTGCGAAATCATCGCTAGTTTGGTAGTCTTGTGGGGTGGTGAACGAGCAGATGCCGACCGTCGAGACCGAGGATCAGCTGCCGGGGATGCCGCCGTCGCTTCAGCTGCGCCTGGAGGCGGTGGGTGACAGTGTGGTGGTGTCTTATGGCGGGCGGGCGTTGGCGTTGTATGAGTCTGGTGATCAGGGGATGCGTAACCTTGCGATCGTGTCGTTGACGCGGGCTGGGGTGCCGGGTGTGGAGGTCGCGGCGCTGTTCGGGATCCGCCCCGAGCATGTGAGCCGGCTGCGCCGGCACGCGGCCGAGGGCGGGGCGCGGGCGCTGTTGCCGCCGCGGGGGCGCCCGTCGAAGCTTGATGCTGGTGGGGTCGCGCGGGCGTATGAGCTGTCTGATCGGGGTGTGTCGGGCAGCGAGATCGCCCGGACGTTGAGTGTCTCGGGGGCGACGATCTCGCGGTTGCTGGCGGCCCGGCCGGCGCGTGCGGTCGAGCGTCTGGCGTTGAGCGAGTCGGGTGAGGTGAGCGACGGGGCGGATGTGACCGATACCGCTGAGGTGAGCGATACCGCTGAGGTGAGCGTGGCGGCGCGGATCGGGGAGGGTTCGGGCTCCTCGGTGTACGCGGGCGCGATGCTGCTGCACCCGTTCCTTGAGAAGGTCGGCGCGGGCGGCGTGTTCTCGGTCTTGGACTCGGGGGCGTCGCGGTCCTTTGACACGACCGCGGTCGCGTTGGCTGCCACGTTCGCGTTCGCGTTGGGCTTCTCGTCGCTTGAGGGCTCTAAGCACCTGCAGCTCGCCGACGCGGGACTGCTCGTCGGCGTGGAGCGCTTCCCGCATCTGCGGACGTTACGCCCGCGGCTCGGGACGCTCGCGGACGGGGTCGACCCGCTGACGGTGCAGCTCGCGCTCGCCAAGGCGATGCTCGACGCCGATCCGCAGCCGCCGGAAGTGTTCTTCGTCGACCAGCACTTCGTCGCGTATACCGGGTCCCGGCCGGTCGCGAAGGGATGGAACACGCGTCGGCGTGATGCCGAGCCGGGGCGGCACGAGACAGTGATTGTCGACGATCGCTGGCGGGCGGTGTGCTTTGCCTCGGGGCCGCCGCAGGGCCTGACCGGCGGGATGCTCGGACCGCTCGATCAGCTGCGCGAGCTGTGCGGGGAGCGGCGGGCGATGATCGGCTTTGACCGCGGCGGCGCCTACCCGAAGGTGTTCAGCGAGTTTGACGACCGCGGCTTTGACTGGGTGACATATCGTCGCGCGCCGTTGGTCACCGCGACCGTCGAGCCGCGCTCCTCGTGGGTGACGGTCGACGGTCGCCGCCACTACGTGCGTGTCGCTGATGAGACGGTCCAGCTTGACGGGTACGGACAGTGCCGGCAGCTGACGCTCTACGAGCACGGGCGCGTCGCGCTGCAGATCCTGACCAGCGACCTCACCACAACCGCGGCGCGCCTCGCGCACACGTTGCGCTGCCGGTGGTGCATCGAGAACACGTTTAAGTACCTCGAGGACCACCACGGCCTGCACTGGCTGTGCGACTACCAGATGGAGATCACGCCGGACACCACCCTCGCGCGCAACCCCGAGCGCACCAAAGCGCTCGCGCTACTCCGCGGCCACGAGCACACCGTCGCCGAACTCCAGCGACAGATCGGCCAGCACACCACCACCCCCACCCCGACAGACCTGCACCCGGCCGCGACGCTCTGCATGCTGCAAGCAGACCTCTACACCGCCCGCGCCAACACCCGCGCAGCCAAAGCGGCGCTGAAGCCGATCCCCGCGAAGCTGCCCGCCAACACGATCGATCCCGACGCGCAGCGTGCGACACCGCGTGTCAACCGTCGCGCGCTGCAAACCGTCTGCCGCCTCCTCGCCTACAACGCTGAGCTTGACCTCGCGCGCGCCCTGAACACATACCTCGCCGACCCCGACGAGTACCGCGCGATCACCCGCCACCTCCTGCACCAACCCGGACAGATCCACTACACCCCGACCCACATCACCGTCACGATCGACAACCCCCACGCACCCCGCATCGCACGCGCCCTAGACCTACTGATCGACCAGATCAACACCACCCCACCCAAACTCGCCGGCGACCACCGCACAATCAGCTACCAAACCAGCATCAAACCTTGACATCCCACCAGCCCCTACTACCGGAGATCTGAAGGCTGGGCGCCCGCGCGCACAACACCCGACACACCACCAACCGCGCGCACGCACCACCCCCTCAAGCTCTCGCGCCGGGGAAACTTGACATCAGCGCACTGCACAGATAAGGGGGAGCGAGGCCTTTCCCGTTGCTGGGCTGATCTGTGCGTGCCGCTGCCGACAAGAACACGTCGCAACTGGCAGGTGAGCGCGAATCAGTCCGTCTCGTACCTAAGGGACGACGACTGAATGCCGGTCGCTTGTGTCAAGCCGGCCGCGTCCCGGACTACGGCCCGCTGACGTAATTGCGAACGCCGCTCAGCGGCTACCTAACCGAGTCGCGGAAGGCGATGGCCTCGCCGCCGATCGCGCTCGACTCCTCGATCGGCACGATCGGGGTCACCGTGAAGCGCAGCCACGGCGTCCACGGAGAAGTCGTCCGGGCTACCGTGGCTGCGCTATCGGCCTCGATCAGTGCGACACCGCCGTTGCCATCGGCGAAGCCGTAGAACCCCTGGAACTCTGCACCGGCCGGGGGCTGCCACTTGGCGAGAAGCGCGAGCGACCGTCGGGCCCCCTCCTCGCCCGTCTCTTTGAAAGCCCACGTCACGTGAAAGAGCATCTTGACTCCGATCGTGTTGGGGATGAGCGTCGAACCTACCACCTGGACCCAAGCCGATGGCAAAGCCGCCGGGCGCCT
>CAWFKF010000051.1:0-33320 GCA_963816005.1 uncultured Solirubrobacteraceae bacterium
CTCCGTTTGGGGGTGACTCATCGGTGAGGGAGGGCGATCTGGATGCCGGCGCAGCAGAGGTAGATCATCGCGATCAGCGCGTCGGCTGAGTGGAATCCGTAGGCGCGGTGGGAGAGCAACCTGACCTTGCTGTTTAGCGCCTCGAGGCGTCCGTTGCTGATCCCGAGCTCGACCGCGGCGAGCACGCCGGCTTTGTGTTTGCGGATCGTGCGGGCGAGCTTGACGAACGGTTTGAGCCGCGATCGGGATGCCCACGCCAGCCACGCGTCCAGGCGCTCGGTGGCTTGGTCCTTGGGGACCTTGTAGATGTAGCGCAGCTCGCCGTAGAGCAGCGCGGCGCGGAACATGTGCTTGTTGGTCTGCTGCACCTCGCAGAGCCTGAGTAGCTGCTCAGTGGTCTGCTTGGCGGGGTCCTTCAGCAGCGAGTAGCGCACGCCCTTGATCCACTTGCCGGTGTCGCTGCCGGAGCGGCCGTGCTTGTTGTACTCGGCGCGGCGGACCTGGTCGGTCGCCTTGGAGCCCAACTGCACCACGTGGAACGGGTCAAAGCACACCCGGGCGTCAGGGACGGCGTTGCGGATCGCTTTCTCATACCCGGCGGACATGTCGATCGAGACGGCCTTGATCGACGAGCGCTGCTCGTCTGTGAGCCCGTCGAAGAACGCCTGCAACGTCTTGGCGTTGCGGCCCGGCGCCGCCCACACGATCCGGCCCTGCTGGTGATCGGCGACGCAGGTCAGGAACTTGTGCTCGGCGCCGTATGAGACCTCGTCGCAGCCGATCCAAACGAGCCCGTCCAAGCGGTGACGGTCGAGCTTGTCCGCGACGACACGCTCGAGGATGCTGCCGACCGACTTCCAACCGATCCGCATCAGCTTCGTGACCTGGGTCTGGCTCATCTGCTGCGCCAGCCACGCAGCCAGGTCGTCGAACTCGCGCGTGTACTTCGCGCCCGCGCGAGCCCATGGCACCGCCTCGTACACGTCGCCGCAGCCCGGGCAGTACAGCCGCCTCAGCCGGCACTCGATCACGCACCGACAGGCGCCTAGATCCAGATGCCGCCAGCGCTTCTCACGATGCTCCTTGACCTGAAGGCCGCGCGCGCCGCAGCCCGAACAGACCGGCTTGTGTGAGCGCAGCACGACGGTCACGATCACCGCCTCCGACCCGAACGCCACGTCCCTGACCCAAGCGCCCGGAAGCCCGAGCATCCGGTTGAATGCGGTGGTGACCCGCACGTCGCCCTCCTCGTAGTTGCTGACCGTCGAACAGCCAGCAGCCTGCCGCAGAAGAGCGGCGGCGGGTCGCCCAACACGTGCGCAACTTGCAAGCCTCGCTACCAGCCGCCTCGCTGGCGGTGGTAGCGGAGCCGCGCGCCGCGCGTCAAGCGCCAGCCCCGCCCAGCTCCAGCGTCCCCGCGAACCCGATGCTTGCAGGAGATTCGCCCGCTTGACCCACGCTTCGCCCCCGCTATCTCGATCGGGTAGGCGCCGGGCTCACCCCGGCGCCCCCCACACCACCGGACATGCGGGTCCGCATCCGGCGGTTCGCTCGGCATCCCGGAAACGACGGTAGGGATCGGCGAAACCCTTCAGGCCGAGGTTGGCCCAGTAGGCGTTGGGCAGAGCGCGGGCAAGAACCGGGGAACCGGCGATGCGCCAGTAGCCTTTGCCCGAGCCGGCCCACTTGCGAGCCTGCCAGGCCGGGATACCGAGCGCACCGAGGTTGCGCCGCTTGGTGCGGTAACGCTTCCATTCCTTCCAGCGGACCTGCCGCAGTCGCCGACGGAGCCAACTATCGAGCTTCCCGAACACCGACGGCGTGTCGGCCAACGCGAAGTAGGCCGTCCACCCGACCGTGAAGCGGTTGATCTCACCGATCCGCCGCTCCATCGAGACACCCCAGCGGCGCGAGGTGAGCTGACGCAGGCGATCCCTAGCGCGTTTCAGGCGCTTCGGATCCACCTGCACCTTGACCTCACCGTCCCGGTCAAAGAAACCGAACCCCAGAAGGGGCCGCTTCGTCGCCCGGTCAACCACCGACTTCTCGCGGTTGACGCGCAGCTTCAGGCGCTGCTCGACGTACTGCGTGATGCTCGCCATGACGCGCTGCCCAGCCCGCTCGCTTCCGACGTAAATCCGGCGGAGAGTCGCCGGAGGGAATCTCACCCTCCGGCGCTCGCAGAACCCGGCGTGAACCTCTCAGCTCACCGGGCTCCCATCGTCCAACCGTCAGGGCGCACACCGAACCGCCAGTGCGCGAACAGGCCCGGCTGGCGTCTCGCGACGTCGGCAAGGAACCTGCGTGCTCGCCGGGGACGGCGGCGCAGTCGTTTGTATTTCCGCATGGCCCACCTCACGAGCGTGTCGTTGAAGTGGCGGAAGACCGGATACAACATGGACTTGTAGAACTTTCCGTAGTAGTTGATCCAGCCCTGGAGCTGGCGGTTGAACATCAGCGCCAGGTCCGTGAGGGTCTTGTCCGAGCGGCGAGCGACGCCCCAGCGGCGCATCTCGCGCCGCAACCGCGTCTTCGTCTCGCTCGACACCGCCGGAGAGAAGTTCACGAAGTGCTTCCCGAACCTGTTCTTCGACAGCCGCGGCCGGAACGTGTACGACAGGAAGTCAAACGACGTGTGCTCGTAGGAGCCACGCCGGTCGGCATCCTTGCAGTACACGACGCGAGTCTTGCGCTCGTTGAGCTCAAGCCCGCACTCCGCCAACCGCTTCGCGATCACCGCCCACAACAATCGGGCGTGGCGTTCGCTTCGAGCGTGGACAATCACGTCATCGCTGTAGCGCTCGAACTGGACGGCCGGGTACTCCCTGACCATCCACGCATCCAGCGCGTAATGCATGAACATGTTGACGAGCAAAGGTGAGATCGCCGAACCCTGAGGGGTTCCGCGATCCCGCCAGACCAGGCTGCCGTCCTCGCGCTGCAGCGGCGCTTTGAGCCACCGCTCCACGTACAACAGGACCCAGCGCAGGTCGGTGTGATGAGCTACCGCCTTGAGCGTGAGGTCCCATGAAACGCTGTCGAAAGAAGACACGACACACTACCCACCTCGATGGCTTTCCGGCGGCCGTGCGGATCGTGCGCGCGCGTCACCCGTTGGAGGGCCGCTCGCTTGAGTTGATCGGGTGGATGCGCCGCCGGCGGCGGCTGGAGCTGATCGTGGTGCTGGGGGACGGCAGTCGGTTGCTGGTTCCGGCCGCGTGGACCGATCTCGAGGGGGCGGTCGGGTCGCCGGTCGCTGGGACGCTTGGGTCGGTTTCGGATTTGCTGGCGATGCGCGGGGTGTTGGACGGCGTGCTGCGCGCTGCTCTGGCCGGCGAGCCTGCGGACGGGCGGGGTGTCGTCCTGGCCGGGCGCGATGATGCCGTCGACGAGGAGCGAAGCGGTGCAGTTGCGTCTATCTCTGGCGGAGTCACCGGCGCCGGCGGCGGTGCTGTGGGAGCTGGTGGGCTCAGAGCAGCGCCGGGCGGCGATCGCGCTGCTGGCGGCGCTGATCGCGCAGAGCGTCGCGGGCGAGGAGGCGCGCGATGATCTGGCATCGGTTCGAGATCGAGGCGCGCTTGGAGGACGGGATGAGTGAGCGGCGGGTCGACGGCAGCGCGCTGCAGCTGGTGACGGTCTGCCTGTGCGACGAGGGAGCGGGTGGGGTGAGCGACGAGCTGGGCGAGCTCGTGGAGCGGCCGCCGGTGGTCACGTATGTGCGCCCGAGCGACGCGCGCGAGCTGGCGTTCTGCCTGTTGGAGCTGGCGGAGCTGGCCGAGCGGCGGACCGAGGGGGGTGATCGTTGGTGAGCGAGAGTTCGAAGCTGACCGCCTCGCATCTGCGCCGCCAGGCGTTTATCTATCCGCGCCAGTCGACGCAGGGACAGCTTGAGCGCAATACCGAGTCGACCGCGCGCCAGTATGGGTTGGTGCAGCGCGCGGTCGAGTTGGGGTTCGGCCGCCAGCAGGTTGTGGTGATCGACGAGGATCTGGGGATCTCGGCCGACGGGTTGACCGAGCGCTCGGGGTTCACTCGGTTGACTGCGGAGGTCGCGCTCGGGCACGCCGGGCTGGTGTTGGGCCTGGAGGTCTCGCGCGTGGCTCGTAACAACAGTGACTGGTACCGGCTGCTTGATTTGTGTGGGGTTACTGACACTGTGATCGGTGATCTTGACGGCTTGTATCACCCGGGCTCGTTTAATGACAGGCTGCTGTTGGGGATGAAAGGTACGATCAGTGAGGCGGAGTTGCACATGATCCGCCAGCGCCTCGATGGTGGCATTCGTAACAAGGCCAAGCGCGGTGAGCTGCGCCGCGGGTTGCCGGTCGGGCTTCTGTGGGGCGAGGCGGACGGGGAGGTGCTGTTGGATCCCGACGAGGCGGTGCGCGGTGCGATCGCGACAATCTTCGCCCGGTTTCAGGAGCTTGGCTCGGCGCGGCAGGTGTGGCTGTGGATGCGCTCAGAGGGCGTACAGTTTCCGCTGCGGCGCTTCACCGGCGCGGAGGTGCAGTGGGTCACGCCCACCTATCATCAGGTCCATAGCGTGCTGTCAAGCCCGGTGTACGCGGGTGCGTACGCGTTCGGCAAGTCGCGCCGCGAGCGCTACGTAGATGAGCACGGCCGGCCGCGCAAGCGCACCCGTCAGCTGCCCCAAGCAGAGTGGGAGGTGTTGATCTGGGATCACCACCCCGGGTTCATCGACAAGGCCACGTTCGAGCGCAATCAGGCCCGGCTCGCTTCCAACACACGCCCGCGCGCGCACGAGCCGGGCGGCGCGGTCCGCGAGGGCCAGGCGCTGCTGCAGGGGATCGCTGTGTGCGGGCGCTGCGGACGCAAGCTGAAGGTGCACTATCAGGGCAAACGCGGTCACAAGAGCCCCGCGTATCACTGCCCCGGCAGCGTGCTGGTCGAGGGCCGCGGCCAGTGGTGCGTTCGCGTCAGCGGGGTCAGGATCGACGAGGCGGTCGCGGGCGCGCTGCTGGCCGCGCTCACGCCCGCCGGGGTCAAGGCCGCGCTGCGCGCGGCCGAGGCGCTCGAGGCCGATCACGACGCGGCGCTGGCGCAGTGGCGCCTACAGATCGAGCGCGCCCGCTATGAGGCCCAGCGGGCCGAGCGCCGCTACCGCCAGGTCGAGCCCGAGCACCGGCTCGTCGCCCGCGGGCTTGAGCGCGACTGGGAGAAGGCGCTCGGCGCGCTCGCCGAGGCCGAGGCCGAGCTCAGCCTGCGCGAGCGTCAGCGACCCCGCACGCTCACCGACCAAGAGCGCGCGCAGCTGCTCGCGCTCGGCTCGGACCTCGGCCGGGTGTGGTCAGCGCCGAGCACCAGCGACCGCGACCGCAAGCAGCTGCTCAGAACGCTGATCGAGGAGGTGATCCTCGACCTCGCGCGCGAGCAGCGTCGCGCGACGCTGACCTTGCGCTGGCGCGGCGGCGCGCTCACCGAGCTCGCCGTCCCACTCCCCAAGCCGCAGCCCGCGATCCGCACCGACGAGGACACGATCGCGCTGATCGAGCGGCTCGCCGCCCACTACGACGACGGCAAGATCGCCGGGATCCTCAACCGCCAAGGCCGCCGCTCCGCAACCGGCGAGCGGTTCACCACGATCATCGTCGGCGGCCTACGCCGTTACCGCAACATCCCCGCATACAAGCCGCCCTCCGAACCGCCCGACGGTGAACTGCTCCCCGTCGGCAAGGCCGCCGACGAGCTCGGCGTCGCCGCCTCCACCATCTTCCGCTGGCTCCAGGCCGGGTTCATCGCCGGCGAGCAAGACACCCCAGGCGCTCCCTGGCGGATCCGAGTCAACGACCAGCTCCGCGCGCTGTTCGTCGAACACGCACCCGCCGGCTACGTCCCGATCGTCGACGCGATGCGCACCCTTGGCGTCTCCCGCCAGACCGTGTTGCAACGTGTAAAGCGCGGCGAGCTCGAAGCGATCCACGTCCGCAACGGACGGCGAAAAGGCCTACGAATACTGGTCCCACAGGCCGAATGCGCCCTGTTTGACACAACCACCATGAACGGAGAGGCATTGTGACGATGGCACCAAGAACGACTTGATGTCCATATCTAGAACCCAGTCGTTCCGCCAGCAGCGCTCCCGGCACACCCGCAACGCCTGATGCGCCGAACGGCCCGGCCGATACCCGTAAGAGTCCTCGTGGAACACAGGCTCCACGCAGGGCTCCAGGTATGAGCGCACGACCGTCTGGGCGATCCTGTCCGCCACGGTCGGCACCCCTAACGTTCTAGAGCTGCCGTCCCGCTTCGGTATCTCAACCGCACGCACCGGCGGCGGGAAATAGCTTCCCGACGACAGCCGATTCCAGAGTTTGTACAGGTTGTCCTTGAGGTCAACCTCGAACTCCGCCATCGACTCACCGTCAACGCCGGCGCCGCCCTTGTTCGCCTTGACCCTCCGATAGGCCTCCCAAACAGCCCGTTTGGAGATCACAAACGACTTCGGTTTCGGCTCGCTCACCCGGCTCCTTCCACCCGAAGGCGGTTGACCCGAAAGCCAGCCAGGACGACCCTTCCCCTTCGCTCCAGCCCCATTACAGGAGTCGGGTCGCCGGGAGCGTCGCAGCTCCCGGCTCCCACGGATCCCGGCGTGACAGTCTCCCGTCACCGGGCTCTTCTCACCAGCCGTCAGTACGCGCGGACCCACTTCCAGTGGGCGAACAGGCCGGGCTCGCGTTCGTGCAGCCCAGTCCACCACCGCTTGAACCGTTTGTAGGTCCGTAACCGCCGATACTTCTTCCCAGCCCAGCGCCTCAGGTAGGTGTTGACGCGCTGCAGGAGGGCATCCATCACGGTCCAGTAATAGCGGCCGTAATAGTTCATCCATCCGGCGACGATGGGATTCAGCCATCTCGCCAGGTCGTCCAACGACAGGTTGGTGCGCCGGTGGATCCGCATCCTGCGGAGCTCGACGCTCTTGGCCTGCAGCGCCTCGGTACTGATCGCGGGCTGGAAGCTGGTGAAGTACCCGCCTCCTGTCGCTCGCGCCTTCCGTGCTCGGAAGGTGAACCCGAGAAAGGTGAAGCTGGTGTGCTCATGCTCTCCCCGACGCTTGCCGGTCGCGGTAGGGACAGCCCTTCGCCCTTGCGGGCTCGGGCCGCCCCCCGCACAGATCCCAGCGTGCGCTGCTAACGCACTGGGCTCCTCCCTTGGGTTCGAGCGTCGAAGCGGGCGTCTGGCCATGGTTGTGTGATGGTGAGAAACGGTAGCCATCGGGCTCGGAAGCGCCGCATCCGCTCCCAGGTCACCGTGGTGCGCTGGCTGCGGCGCCGCAGCGCCATAAACCAGAGTCGCACGGCCTCGGAGCGGAAGGCGTACAGCGCCCTTTGATTGCCGGGCACGCCGTAGTAGTTGGCATGCCCGCGCAGGACGCTAGCGAGCCAGCGTCCTTGTTCGGGGATGGGCAGGTGCCGGCGTCGCTCGATCTTGCCTTTGAGGGCAGACAGCTTGGCCCGCATCCGTTTTGAGTCGGTGATCCGCAGAGGCTTGAAATGCCCCGACCTGGAGGTCCCGCAGATGTGCGTGAACCCCAGAAATCGGAACGTATCTGGCTTGCCGAGACCCCGCGCCTTGCGTTTGCGGGCGGCGAACCGCCCGAATTCGATCAGGCGGGTCTTCTCGGCGTTCAGTTCCAGGCTGAACTGCGCGAGTCTGTCGCGAAGCTCGGCCCAGAACCGCTCGGCGTCGTCCCGGTGCTCGAATCCCATCACGAAGTCGTCAGCAAAGCGCACGATCATTACGTCGCCGCGCGCGTGCCGTTGCCTCCACTGGTGGGCCCACAGATCGAAGACATAGTGAAGGTAGACGTTGGCCAGGAGCGGTGAAACCGAAGCTCCTTGCGGTACGCCTTCTTCGTACTGCGTCCACGACCCCTTCTCGATGACCCCCGCGGCCAACCACTTCCCGATCAGCCGCAGGACCCGTCTGTCAGCAATCCGATGCCCCAAGAACCTCATTAGCCATTGATGGTCAAGGCTGGTGAAGAACTCGCGGAAATCCGCGTCGAGCACCCAGTTCACGCGCTTTCGTCGCAGCCCGACCGCGAGCGCATCCAACGCATCATGCGGGGAACGCCCCGGTCGAAACCCGTGCGAGAAACCGAGAAAGTCCGTCTCGTATATGGCGTTCAGCACCTCAACCACCGCCCGCTGAAGGAGCTTGTCCTCCAACGATGCGATCCCGAGCGGCCTTCGCCGCCCATCGGGCTTTGGTATGTACACCCTCCGCGACGGTCTCGCCCGGTAGCTCCCGCGATGGACCCGGGAATGCAGATCCCGAAGGTTCTCTTCGAGGTCCTGCCCGTAGTCCTTCCATGTCACGCCGTCTACCCCAGGCGCGGCCTTGGGCTTCAACGCCCAGTAGGCCGCCCGCAGGCGGTCGACATCGACATGGTGCAGGAGCGCGGTGAACCGCACATCCTTGTCCTTCCGCGCCACTCGGCGCACGCGATCCAGGTCACTTGACACGCCCACTCCAGCTCCGCGTCTGGGACGTGTTTTGCCGCCCGCGTTTCCCTTGGGCGATCCCCTTCCCTCCGCCACCTCCGCCGCCCCGCCTTGGGCGTTGTTCGGCAGTTTCGTCGGTACTACGAGATCGTCCGACTTCCGATCGTCGTGCATCACGGGATTACGGCCTTAGCCTTCCCCGCACGACCCGCCCTACCATCACCACAGGCGAGCGACGATCGGACCTCCCGGTTCTCGCGCCTGGAGAGATCACGCACATGCACAGGTTCTCCGACCCCGCGGGGTCCGACGACGACTCGCGAAAACGTCGCCGCCGATGTTGCCTTCCGCGCCAAAGAACAGCGTCGGCACCCCGGACCAGTTGATTACGAGGCTCAATAGCCCAGCCTGCGCGCACCCCTATCCAACGCTTCGCTGCGCCCTCGCGGGTCGCCAACGCATGGTCGGGGCCACCGTGGATGGCTAGTCCTTCGATGTAGAGCTCTTCCATCTCCGTCTCCAGGCCGGTTTATCCCGGCGCTTTCTCCTTGCAATAGACGATCCGTGTCTTGTCGGGATGGAGCCGTAGCCCAACCTCGTTCATCCGCTGGGCGATCCTGGCCAGCACCGCCTCCGCCTGTGCCCTGCTCTTGCAGTGCACGATGACATCGTCAGCGAAGCGCTCAAACGGACAGCCCGGAATCTCCCGAGCCATCCAAGAATCGAACGCGTAGTGCATGAACAGGTTCACCAAGCACGGCGAGATCGCCGACCCTTGCGGAGTTCCTCTGCTGCGCTGCTCAAGGGTCCCGTCAGGATGCTGCAACGGTGCATGCAGCCACCGTTTCACGTAAAGCAGCACCCAGCGGCAGTCGGTGACCGCCTCCACCGCCCGAACGATCAGGTCCCACGGCACCTCGTCGAAGAACTTCTGGACGTCCAAATCGATCGCCCAGTCGTACCTCCAGCACCGCTCCCGACATACCGCGAGCGCGTCATGGGGCGAGCGTCCCGGCCGATAGCCATAGGAATCCTGGGGCTCCGTGGATGATCGGGGGTGACTCTCGATCGAGATTCCGTCCTGAGCAGGGCTTTTGGTCGTCGGAGCGGCGGGTGGAAGTCGCGTGCGCCTCTGCTGCTGGGTTGTGGACTGCTCGCTGGGCCCCGTGCCCGGCGATCGTGGGCACAGCGGATGCGTGCTCAAGCGGCCAGGGATGGCCGCGCCTGCGCGCAGGCGCATCCGGATGATCATGGCGAGACTCGCCCCATAGGGCGTCGTTGGGGGGCGTCGGGGTCGCTGCCCGCGTTGACGGGGGTCGTGGCGTGCCGGGGAGCTGCCTGCTCCATTCCCTTCTCGTTGCGCCGTTTGCCGTGCGTGCGCACCGGGTCATCCCGGGGTCGAGCGAGCGTCGTGGCGGAATACGGGTGACGCGGTTCGGAGGGCCAGAAAGAAAACGCGTGTTCGTGTGTCGTCACCCCCGATCATGCCCGGAGAGCCGGAATCCTGATGGAACCGGGGTTCCACCAGCGGCTCCAGGAACATGGCCACGGTCGTCTGCGCAACCCTGTCTGCGATCGTCGGCACACCGAGCATTCGGGTCCCGCCGCCGTGCGGCTTGGGGATCTCGACCGCCCTGACCGGCGCCGCGAACCAGGTCCCGGACGACATGCGATTCCAGACCTTGTAGAGGTTGCCCTCCAGGTCCTTCTCGAACGCGTCCAGATCCTGCCCATCGACGCCGGGAGCGCCCTTGTTGGCCTTGACCTGCCGCCACGCCTCCCACACCAACAGCTTGGGAATCGCAAACGACTTGTCCTTCGGCCTTGTCATGCGTCCTCGCTTCCTCCCAGCACCCCAGGGCGCTGGTTGATCGAATCGACATCACCGATGAGCCGGCCCCTTCGCTCCACCACCACCCCAGCGAGCAGCAGCTTCACAGCTAATACGAGC
Organism: uncultured Solirubrobacteraceae bacterium; assembly: GCA_963816005.1. Taxonomy (GTDB): domain Bacteria; phylum Actinomycetota; class Thermoleophilia; order Solirubrobacterales; family Solirubrobacteraceae; genus Palsa-465. Next base: position 10,417 of record CAWFKF010000051.1, read on the forward strand.
CGGTCCGCCAGCGAGCGCCGCGACCGGTACTCAATGCCTCCGGTTTCTGCCGTTGGCACGCTCCCTCTCGCCGCCCGTCGTACTGACCCGCAGGCCCGGACGGCCGCTTTCGACGCTCGCCTTCTCACGTTCCGTGCAAGAGCCGCAGACCAGGCTCACGCCGCCTCCACGCCGGGCACCACCTGGCCAGGAACACGGGACCCCGCCAGACTCGTCTCGGAGGATGAAGCAGGACCTCCGATTTTGATGCCGTCTAAACCTTTTCGACGCCTCAACAACGCACGCTCGACCCAGAACAGAGACCGAGCGCTTTCTGGAACGTCTTCCTGGTCCCCACCTGACCGGGTCAAGCCCAGCCTTTTCCGGCTCTCCGGGCATGATCGGGGGTGACGACACACGAACACGCGTTTTCTTTCTGGCCCTCCGAACCGCGTCACCCGTATTCCGCCACGACGCTCGCTCGACCCCGGGATGACCCGGTGCGCACGCACGGCAAACGGCGCAACGAGAAGGGAATGGAGCAGGCAGCTCCCCGGCACGCCACGACCCCCGTCAACGCGGGCAGCGACCCCGACGCCCCCCAACGACGCCCTATGGGGCGAGTCTCGCCATGATCATCCGGATGCGCCTGCGCGCAGGCGCGGCCATCCCTGGCCGCTTGAGCACGCATCCGCTGTGCCCACGATCGCCGGGCACGGGGCCCAGCGAGCAGTCCACAACCCAGCAGCAGAGGCGCACGCGACTTCCACCCGCCGCTCCGACGACCAAAAGCCCTGCTCAGGACGGAATCTCGATCGAGAGTCACCCCCGATCATCCACGGAGCCCCCCTTTTCCCCGAACGCTCGCCACGACGGTCTTCAGCCAACGCAGCATCGGGGCGGTTTGACGCCCACCCCCGCAGGGCCGACGCCGGAGGGCCAACAAGCCTCCATCTCTCGCACAGCACCGTTTTATGGAGTTCTACCTACATAGTCTTCCTCCAACGTTCGTGACACACCCTTCATCGCTACTACGGTCAGGTCCGCCCCTGTGCTCTGTATGCCAAATGTCGTACAGGTGCAGGGAGATCGACATGAGCAAACCCAGGGGATCTCCTTGAGCCGCGGGCGCCAGAGGCGCGAGAGCACCAGCAGGCAGACGGTCCGCCCAAGGAACGACAGCTTGACGTTGATCCCGGCAGTGACCCAGTTGTTAACCATCTGCTGGTACGCGCTGCACGGCCATCACCCCGACGACATCGCCGAGCGCCGCGCCCGCGCCCCATGGTACCTCTCCAAGACCAACCCGTCGTTCGCGGACATGCTCGCCAAACTCCGCCGAATCATCATCGCCGACCAATACTCACCCGGACGGCTCCGCGCCCCTTACCAACAGAAAACCACTGCGATCCAACGAGCCTGGGACACCATGCTCGATAAACGGCCAAAGTCGAGTATGACGGCCCGCCGGCTATTTACAGCACGCAGCGGAACGATCGGGACGTGTGCTCGCCAGATCGATCCGGAGTTCCACGATCCCGGCGTCGGAGGGCCCGACGGTCGTGGTCCCAGCCGGCTCAGCAACCGGATGACCGCGTGGCTGCTAGCAAGACAGATCGCGATGAATTGATCGACACCGACGGACCGCGCCCTGGCTGCGACCCGTTCGAGCAGCATCCCTCTCTGTCAACGTCCGGCGAGACGCTCACCATCGAGGAATCAATGACCTTGAGGGCGAGAACGGAGACTGCCGGACATGTTGGAGACGAGCACGAATGGAGCTGGAGCTGCGGTTGAGGCTGCTGCCGCCGGCCACGAAGACCAGGGAGGCGTAGCCGAGCTGGGCTTTGTGGCCGGCGGGCGCGCCCAGCGGGCGGGGGTGTCTGACCCCGAGCTGGTCGAGCAGGCTAAACGCCGTAAGTTCACGGCGAGCTACAAGCTGGAGATCCTGACCAAGGCGGACGCGTGCACGGCGCCGGGTGAGATCGGCGAGCTGTTGCGCCGCGAGGGGCTGTACACGTCGCATCTGACGTACTGGCGTAGGCAGCGCAAGGACGGCGCGCTGAAGGAGCTCGGCCGCCCGCGCGGGCGCAAGCCGGCCGATCGGCGTGATCAGGAGATCGCCGGTCTGCAGCGGGGCTGGAGCGCTCCGAGTCGGAGCTCTCCAAGGCACGGAAGGTCATCGAGATTCAGGGAAATCTCTCAGCGCTCTTGGAGCAGATGCTCGGTACCGAGACCGTCAACAGGAGCACCGAGCGATGATCTGCGAGACCGTTGAGCAGCTCACGCCGATCATCGGCACCCGGCCCGCGTGCCGCGCGGTCGGGGCGTCCGTGGCGAGCGTCTACCGTCGCCGCACCCCGCCCGAGCCGCCGTCGCCCAGACCGCGCCCGACGCCCGCCAGGGCGCTGTCTGAGCCCGAGCGGGAGGCCGTGCTCGAGGTGCTGCACTCGGAGCGGTTTGTCGATGTCGCGCCGGAGGAGACGTACGCGACGCTGCTGGATGAGGGCACCTACCTGTGCTCGACACGCACGATGTACCGGCTGCTGGAGGCCAATCACGGCGGGGTGCGCGAACGGCGCGACCAGCTCACCCACCCCGGCTACGCGAAGCCCGAGCTCCTCGCCGAGCGGCCGAACGAGTTGTGGTCGTGCGACGTCTCCAAGCTGAAGGGCCCGGCGAAGTGGACGTACTTCTATCTGTACGTGATCCTTGACGTGTTCAGCCGCTACGCGGTCGGCTGGACCGTGCAGTACCGCGAGAACGGCCAGCTCGCGAAGACGTTGATCGAGCAGGCCACCGAGCAACAGCAGATCACCCCCGAGATCCTGACGTTGCACGCCGATCGCGGGAGCCCGCAGCGCGCCAAGCCAGTCGCGTTCCTCCTCGCGGATCTCGGCATCACGAAAACGCATTCGCGCCCGTACACCTCCAGCGACAACCCGTACAGCGAGGCTCACTTCAAGACCCTCAAGTACCGGCCCGAGTTCCCCGATCGGTTCGACGACATCGAGCACGCCCGCGGGCACTGCCGCGTGTTCTTCGACTGGTACAACCACCACCATCGCCACTCCGGGATCGGCTTGATGACCCCGGCCGCGTTCCACTACGGCCAGGCGACCGACCTACACGCCGCCCGCGCCCGCGTGCTCGACGCCGCCTACGAGCGGTATCCCGAGCGGTTCGTCCGCAAGCCGCCCGCCCCGCCCGAGCTACCGACCGCCGCCTGGATCAACAAGCCCGACACGAAGGAGGTCGCTCACTAAAAACAACCACAAAGCGTCTCACCGGGCTTGACAGACTCCGCATGCTCACGATGCCCCGCCCCCGCCAGTCATCGGCCACCGCAACCGCGACGTCCACACTCCTGGATTTGCCGATGCGTAGGTAACGCGCGACTCCAACCGTCGCTCCGTCAGGCGCAACCGCTGCGATCGCCTGGTTGTCGAAGTGGTCCACACGCGCCAATTCTGACTGAGTACGACGATCGAGCCGCTCGAGCGAAGACGTGACGTTTTGGATGGCTCCGGATGCGACGGACCGGGTCGCGGTGTGGTGGCATACTCGCGGTCGACGTCGAGACGATCTTGGGGGTCAGCAGATTTGGGGGGTCGAGGGTTGAGGATGGCGGTGCCACCAGCGCGCCGCGGTATCGTGTTGCTCGCTGCCTGCGTTCTTGTTCTCGCGTCGGTTCCCATCGCCGACGCACCGGGTTCGTCTGGCTACGGGTCCGTGGGTGCTTGCTTGGCGGCTAGCCGCTGTGGTCGGGCCGGGGATCCGGCGCGGCAGCTGCTGGCGTACGTGAGGGGCACTGCCGGCTCGGGCGTTTCGGTTTGGATCGCGGGCGGCAACGGCGGGCGGGCGCGCCGGCTGGGCGCCGGTCGGGCTCCGTTGGTCTCGCCGGACGGCAGCTGGGTGGCGGCGTCGTTGCCGTCATCTCGCGGTTGGGCGGTGGTGGTTTACTCCAGCCGGGAGGTCCCCACGCGGCGGTTCTTCGACGCCGCGAGGGTTGCGGTCGCAGCCCGGACTTGGTCGGCGGATTCGCGTTACCTCGGGGTGGTGGTCTCTGGGGCGGATCCGAGTAGCAGCCGGTGGGCCGGCTTGGTGGTGATCGACACGCTGACAGGCGGGGTGCGGACGATCGCGCACGGTCCGATCTCGCGGGCAAGCTTCGCCCCGGACGGGTCGGACCGGATCGTGTACGACCACGCGCATTCGTTGTCGATATTCGCCGCGGTCGACCTGTATGCCTCGGACGTGAATGGTCGGGATAGGCGTCGTCTGACAAGGGATGGGCGGAGCCTGAACCCGGTGTGGGGGTCGTGGGCGATCGCCTTTGACCGGGAGGCGTTCCGCGGTGAGGATCTGCCCGCGTATCAGATTTGGCAGCTGCGGCCGGACGGGCGCGGCCGTCGGCAGGTCACGCACGTTCGGGTTCCGTCGCTGATGAGCGGGCTCGTGCCGACCGAGTGGGCAGGCGACGGGATTCATCTGCTGGCCGAATTCGAGGGGTTGAATACCAGCCAGGCGTGGATGATCACGGCGCCGGCTGGCAAGGCGCGCGAGCTCCGGAGCGGCGGTGAAAGCGTCGTCGGTGCTGCGATCTCGCGCGATGGCTCGAGCGTATTGGTCGATCGGGGAGGGTTCCTGAACCTGATCGATGCGGGGCGGGTCGAGTCGATTCCGCTGGTAGGGAGCGGTAGTCGGGTGCTCGCCGCGCGCGGCTCGGAGCCGAGCTGGAACCGATGAACCGACGCAACGTCTGGCAACGGGGCGAGATCTCGGGACTACAGGGCGCTTCGGCACGGACGCGGAGGTTCGTGTGGCTGCTCGTCGGTCTTGCGGTAATCTTCCCGGCGGCGGCGAGGGCGCGTGTGACGACGTGGGGCGACGGGGCTTGGAGTTGGTTCGGCGATCCGCGGGCGGTCCGCGTCGTGGGACGCTACGACCAGACGTTCGTCGGGTGGATCGACTGGATCGGGAACGTGGTGGTGGGGCAGTACGACGCGCGCTTCGGGGTGCTGCGCGCGCATGTAATCGCGAAGCTTGCCCGTGACGATCACAGCAACCCGTCTTTGCTCGTGGAGCCCGACAAGCGGCTGAGCGTGTTCTTCTCCGGCCACAACGGATCGCACATGTACTTCCGTACCTCGCTCCGTCCGGAGGACAACACAGCCTGGGGACCCGTGCGACGCGTGCCGTCGTTGCCGGGGCCGGCCGGGAACACGTACCCAAATCCGCTGATCCTGCCAGCGGAGCACCACGCACTGTGGATCTTCTGGCGCGGCCCGGACTACAGCCAGGACTACGCGATCCGGACGATCGACGGGCGCTGGAGTCCCGCGCGGCGGCTGATCCAGGGTCAGCCGCCGCCCAGTGCCACCGTGCCGGGACGTCGGCCGTACGTCAAAGTGGACTCAAACGGCCGTGACACGATCGGCATCGGGTTCTCAGACGGACATCCACGCGAGACGATCTCGAGCATCTATTACTTCGCCTACCGCGCCGGCGCGTTGTGGACTGCCGGCGGCCGTAGGATCGCGAGACTCGCCGACGCGCCAATCGCAACAACGCGGGCGGATCTGGTTTACGACGGGCGCCCGAGCGGCGTCAGCGCATGGATCCACGACATCGCGTTTGACCGGCGGGGCCGCCCGGTGATCGTCTACGCGACCTTCCCCTCGGTATTCAACCACGCCTACTGGTACGCGCGCTGGAACGGCCGGAGCTGGGAGAAGCACTTCATGACGAGGGCTGGACCATCGATCAGCCCAATCGGGCTCGAGCAGCAGTACTCCGGTGGTCTCGCGCTCGATCACTCAAACCCGTCAGTCGTCTATCTCTCACGTCAGGTCAACGGCTGGTTCGCCATCCAGAAGTGGGTCACCGGCAACGGCGGCGCGAGCTGGCGCCGGCGCTGGGTCGTACAGACCGCCGGAGTCAGCAACGTTCGCCCCGTCGTACCCCGAGGACCCGACGGCGGTCCCATGGGCGTGTTATGGATGCGCGGACACTACGGCGACTACCGCGACTACCAAACCCACATCGCATTCACCCGCTAACCGGCCGACCGCCGCGCACTCTCACGACAGACTCGACGGAAAGCGGAAGCGTTCGGAAGCGTCCGACCTTCAGTGCGGCGCGAACGAACAGCGACGGCACACCCCGAACCCCGCAGTTGCAGCCCCAGCCAGCTGTCGGACGTGTCGTGCCCCTCGGCGCCGGCCTGCACCGCCGTCGGGTCCTACACCAACCAAACGGGCACACTCACGTTGGCGGAGCGTTGGACCGGCAGCACCTGGTCCATCCAGACCACCCCAGCACCTTCCAGCGGCGGTCAGCTGGTCGGTGTTGCCTGCGCATCCACCACGGCCTGCATTACGGTCGGGTCGCGTCCCGGTGGGACCCTGGCGGAGGGCTGGAATGGCAGCAGCTGGTCGATTCAGAGCACCCCCAGTCCCAACGGGACGACACTGAGCGCGGTCTCGTGCACCTCCCCAACCGCGTGCACAGCCGTCGGGAACTACACGGACACCTCCAGTAACTACGTGACGCTGGCCGAGCGCTGGGACGGCAGCCGCTTGTCGATCCAACCTACCCCGACGCCCACCGGCGGAGGCCAACTTCTCGGCGTCTCGTGCACATCGACGACAGCCTGCACGGCCGTTGGGCCAAACCCCAGCGGGCCGTTGGCGGAGATCTGGGACGGCAACAACTGGTCGATCCAGAACACTCCCTCACCCAGCCCCCTCCGGCAGCGCCTACCTCACCGCAGTGTCGTGCGCCTCTACCACAACCTGCACGGCGGTAGGAGCAGTCTCCATGGGCAGCCAGGCAGCGTTCGCTGAGGTCTGGGACGGCAGCAGCTGGTCGATCCAGAGCACACCCAACCCCACCGGCTACGGTCCCGGTCCCGGTCTCAGCGGTGTATCGTGCACGTCCACAGCGGCGTGCATCGCGGTCGGGTCGGCATTCGGACGGCCCGTCACCGAGCGATACTTCTAACCGCGACGGAGATGCCAGCTGCCGCCATGTCAAGGGCCTCCAGACCAGAGTAGGCCCGCAGGCCACACGGCGCCGAAGACGCGACACGTTGCGAGATGCTGAGCGGCCGGCGCCCGAAAAGCCGGGACCTCTAACACACATTCCCGCCTCGGGACCCGCCTTGCTTGGTTCCGGCGAACTCGGAATCCAACGCAACTCCGCTGATGAGATCGGCCTTGCCGATCGGCGAACGTCGGCGCCGCAGTCGACGTGGGAGGTATGCATCGTCATCGATACCGTGCGACGCCGGCCTGACAGTAGCTCCGCACGTCGGAGCCGACGTCGCTCGGGCAACCGCGAGGCGCCCCGGCGTACCTGTCCCGTCGAGCCGCTGGCGCCGGCGCGCGTCCGGTCGCCGGGGGCCGTGGCCGGCTGGAGCCCGGCCGCTGGTTGGCTATGCGGTGATCGCCGTCTGATAGTCGCGATAGTTGCGGTACGCGCCGCGCATCCAGAGGACGTTCAGCGGCCCGCCGTGCTGGCCGCGGGGGGTGATCGGCCGGACGTTCTTGACCGGTGACGCGGAGGTGATCGCGGTGTGGGTCCAGCTCGCGCCGCCGTCGCCCGTGCGCCAGCGCTCGATCTCCCACTGTCCGTTGATCTCTCGCGAGAGGTACAGCACCTGTGGGTCCTCGTGATCGAACGTGACCCCGCCCGAGTACTGGGGCTCGCCGCCGTCCGCGTCGATGAAGGCGCCGGCGAAGGTCACGAAATGATCCTCCCAGGCACTCCCGGTCCATCGCGCGTAGTGGTAGTGGTGGTCGGTCGGGGACCGGAAGATCGCGTAGGCGATCAGCGGCCGCCCCGCCGCGTCGAAGGCCACATCGTGAACCCAGGCGCGGAAGTGGCGTTGGGCGACGTCGTAGACGACATCGGCCTGGCGCGGTGCGAACGGCAACTCGGCCACGGTGCAGATGTGCCGGCCGTCGGCCCGCGACCACGCCCCGTTGCGATAGCGCGCGTAGTAGATGCTGGTGGGCAGATTGCGCGGATGACCGTCCGTGAACGCGACATGGATCCGGTCGTGACCGTCGCCGGCGACCTTGACGTATGGCCGCTGGCCGGCGACGCGAATCAGCGTCCGGGCCGCCGACCAGCTCAGCCCGTCCATCGAGGTCGAGAACGCCGGCTCCCAATTCCCGCCGCGCCAGAACAGATGGATCCTTCCGCCTTCGCCGGGCAGCTGCACCGGGTTGGGATACGTGAAGCCAAGGTTCCCGGGCGTGTTCGTCGCCAGCGAAGACTCCGGTCCCCACGCGCTCACGTCCTCAGGCGCGTCGGCCAACCGGTAAAACAGGTGCGGTCCGTTGTGGGCCGAGTAGAACACCTGCAAGCGCCCGTCGGCACGCAGCAGCAGGGCCGGGCTGCCGTGATCATCGACACCGAGACCACGCCGCAGGACCGCCACCGTCCGACCGCCCGAGTCGTGATCGTGCGCCGCGACGCACACATCGCCCGACGTGTCCAGCCAACCGACGTACGTGCGCCGGTGCGCACCGGCGTGAAACACCGCACGCGGATCCGCGAACCAACACCAGGCCCCAGCCCCGATCTCGATCATCCCACCACCATCTCCCCAACCACCCTACAACCACCACCCCGAGGCCAACGAAAACCCCCGCAACCCAAGCGTAGCTGGCTCGTCAGTAGGCGCGGTGCCACAAGCGTTCCGTCACCCCGGTCCAATACTGTCCTGACCCGTCAAGTCACCGTGTCCACCAGACCGGGGGCGGCCCACGTTGCCAACGATGGCGGTCTGACCTCCCCATTCGACCATTCCCGACACTTGCGCCCCGACGGGACCCGTCTGCGCCGGGCCACGCAGAGACCCGGCTCCACCACGCGCCGGGCATCTGCGCGCCGTCGAGGACTCCCCTGCCTTGCGCGGCACGCAGGGCGCCTCCGCCAACGATCGCATTCGTCCCCGACGCGCCTGACGGCTCGCGAGTGCATCGGCGACGGAAGGGTCGTCAGCGCGGTCGTTGGTTGCACGACCGCTTCGCCACGAAGGGACGCGCCGGCGCGCGGAACGACTGGCGGCTGCTTTCGCGTGGATCCGCAACTCCGAGATCCGGCCGCTGCAGGTCGCCCGGACTTGTGCTCTTGTCGAGCTGGCGGCCCGCGGGACTGATGCATTGCGACGTCATCGTAGGCGGGCACAGGCAAAGCCCCACGGTCGCGCCCGCGTGACCAGCTACCCCGGGTGTCCTGCCGTTGGCGGGACCAGGACCATAGCCGTGTCCCATGCGCTCGCTCTGTATTGCGTGTTGCGCCTGAAACCGTCGGACTTTGTGTGCCGGGTTGACGCCTAGCCTCAGACCTCCGGTAGTTGATTCTGGCTTTGTGTGTTGAGCAGGGGTTTTCTTGGCTCAATGGTATTGCGAAATCATCGCTAGTTTGGTAGTCTTGTGGGGTGGTGAACGAGCAGGTGCCGAGCGTCGAGACCGAGGATCAGCTGCCGGGGATGCCGCCGTCGCTTCAGCTGCGCCTGGAGGCGGTGGGTGACAGTGTGGTGGTGTCTTATGGCGGGCGGGCGTTGGCGTTGTATGAGTCTGGTGATCAGGGGATGCGTAACCTTGCGATCGTGTCGTTGACGCGGGCTGGGGTGCCGGGTGTGGAGGTCGCGGCGCTGTTCGGGATCCGCCCCGAGCATGTGAGCCGGCTGCGCCGGCACGCGGCCGAGGGCGGGGCGCGGGCGCTGTTGCCGCGGCGGGGGCGCCCGTCGAAGCTTGATGCTGGTGGGGTCGCGCGGGCGTATGAGCTGTCTGATCGGGGTGTGTCGGGCAGCGAGATCGCCCGGACGTTGAGGGTTTCGGGGGCGACGATCTCGCGGTTGCTGGCGGCCCGGCCGGCGCGTGCGGTCGAGCGTCTGGCGTTGAGCGAGTCGGGTGAGGTGAGCGACGGGGCGGACGTGACCGATACCGCTGAGGTGAGCGTGGCGGCGCGGATCGGGGAGGGTTCGGGCTCCTCGGTGTACGCGGGCGCGATGCTGCTGCACCCGTTCCTTGAGAAGGTCGGCGCGGGCGGCGTGTTCTCGGTCTTGGACTCGGGGGCGTCGCGGTCCTTTGACACGACCGCGGTCGCGTTGGCTGCCACGTTCGCGTTCGCGTTGGGCTTCTCGTCGCTTGAGGGCTCTAAGCACCTGCAGCTCGCCGACGCGGGACTGCTCGTCGGCGTGGAGCGCTTCGGGCATCTGCGGACGTTACGCCCGCGGCTCGGGACGCTCGCGGACGGGGTCGACCCGCTGACGGTGCAGCTCGCGCTCGCCAGGGCGATGCTCGACGCCGATCCGCAGCCGCCGGAAGTGTTCTTCGTCGACGAGCACTTCGTCGCGTATACCGGGTCCCGGCCGGTCGCGAAGGGATGGAACACGCGTCGGCGTGATGCCGAGCCGGGGCGGCACGAGACAGTGATTGTCGACGATCGCTGGCGGGCGGTGTGCTTTGCCTCGGGGCCACCGCAGGGCCTGACCGGCGGGATGCTCGGACCGCTCGATCAGCTGCGCGAGCTGTGCGGGGAGCGGCGGGCGATGATCGGCTTTGACCGCGGCGGCGCCTACCCGAAGGTGTTCAGCGAGCTTGACGACCGCGGCTTTGAATGGGTGACATATCGTCGCGCGCCGTTGGTCACCGCGACCGTCGAGCCGCGCTCCTCGTGGGTGACGGTCGACGGTCGCCGCCACTACGTGCGTGTCGCTGATGAGACGGTCCAGCTTGACGGGTACGGACAGTGCCGGCAGCTGACGCTCTACGAGCACGGGCGCGTCGCGCTGCAGATCCTGACCAGCGACCTCACCACAACCGCGGCGCGCCTCGCGCACACGTTGCGCTGCCGGTGGTGCATCGAGAACACGTTTAAGTACCTCGAGGACCACCACGGCCTGCACTGGCTGTGCGACTACCAGATAGAGATCACGCCGGACACCGCCCTCGCGCGCAACCCCGAGCGCACCAAAGCACTCGCGCTACTCCGCGGCCACGAGCACACCGTCGCCGAACTCCAGCGACAGATCGGCCAGCACACCACCACCCCCACCCCGACAGACCTGCACCCAGCCGCGACGCTCTGCATGCTGCAAGCAGACCTCTACACCGCCCGCGCCAACACCCGCGCAGCCAAAGCGGCGCTGAAGCCGATCCCCGCGAAGCTGCCCGCCAACACGATCGATCCCGACGCGCAGCGTGCGACACCGCGTGTCAACCGTCGCGCGCTGCAAACCGTCTGCCGCCTCCTCGCCTACAACGCCGAGCTTGACCTCGCGCGCGCCCTGAACACGTACCTCGCCGACCCCGACGAGTACCGCGCGATCACCCGCCACCTCCTGCACCAACCCGGACAGATCCGCTACACCCCGACCCACATCACCGTCACGATCGACAACCCCCACGCACCCCGCATCGCACACGCCCTAGACCTACTGATCGACCAGATCAACACCACCCCACCCAAACTCGCCGGCGACCACCGCACAATCAGCTACCAAACCAACATCAAACCTTGACATCCCACCAGCCCCTACTACCGGAGATCTGAGCCTGTAGCCCGTGTCGAACATCGGAGTGTTGCGCGAGGGCCCGTTGCATGCTGCGGTCAAGGCGGTGTTGGTACAGCCAGGAGACCGGTTAGCCCGAAGTTCCCGGTGGTGAGGTAGCCAGATTCCGCTTGTTCCCAGGGTTTTCGGGGTTCTGGGGTGTTCGGGTCGTGTCTACCGATCGACCACGACGGGGGCGTGGGCGGCGAGGTCGAGCGCTTCGGCTTGCAGCGCGGTAGGCTGGGTGAGCTTCTCGAAGGTGCTGGCGTGGTCGTGCAGGCGGGTGGTGTTCTGGGTCTGGGTCGCGAGCTCGGTGAGGAGCGTGCGATAGCTGTGCGCGGACTGCCCGGTGCTGGTCCGTTTCGTCTGCGCTTTGTGTCGCGCGGCGGGGGAGCGCTCAGCTTTCGCGACGGGATCAGGACTGACGGGCCGGTGCTCGTCGGTGAACAACAACGGCTTCCACGCGGCTTTCAGATGCCAGGTGAGGTAGTAGGCGAGCATGCAGATCAGCACGTGCGCACGAACACGGTCCTCGAGGTGATGATGGATCGGACGGATCTGCAGGTCCGGGCCCTTGATCGATCCGAACGCCCGTTCGGCCTGTTCGAGGTTCTTGTAGGCGCGCACGACATCACCGGTCTGAAGGTCGGTCTCGGTGAGGCCGGTCCGCAGGATGTAGAACCCGTCGAGCGCAGCTTCCGCGGCGATCTCCGCGGTCTTGCGGGTGTAGGTGAACGTGGTGTCAGTAATCGTGGTCTGGAAGTGCTTGCGCATCCGGTAACGCTTCAGCGCCGGACCTGTCGCAAGACCGATCAGGTCGGCCCCGGTGAGCGTCCCGGCGGTGACACGGTGAGCGATCGCGGCTAGGTCGATCTCCGTCGCGGCGAGCAGTTCGTTGCGCTTGCGGGCACGTTGCGCGCCGACCAGCGGGTTGCGGCACACGACCAGTCGTTCGCCGGGGAACTCCGCGACGTCGGTGATCTCCCCGAGGTTCTGCTCGTCGAACAGCGACGGCTGAAACACCCCGGACCGGGCGAGTTTCTTGATCGTCGGCGCTTTCAGCGCGGTGATCCAGTCCACCCCGTCGGTCTCTGACAGCAGCGTGATGTTCGCCTTCGTGACCATCCCACGATCGGCGACGACCACCACCCGCGAGAAACCGAACCGGTCCTTCAACTTCACGACCTGTGACGGCAGCGTCTTGTCGTCGTGCAGCTCGCCGGTGAACACCTCGACCGCGACCGGCCGCCCGTCGGTGTCGCACAACAGTCCGTAGATGATCTGCGGCAGGCCGGGCCTCCCGTCCCGCGAGTACCCACGCTTCCCGAGCGGGCACGTGCGACCCTCGAAGTAACTCGAGGACACGTCGTAGAGCACCATCTCCCCGTCACGCAGGTGGCGGGCAGCGAGACGATCCTCGATCCGGTCCTGGCGCTCCACGAGCCAGTCCATCGCCGCGTAGAGGTCATCCTCATCCGCTCCAACCACGCCGCACTCCTGCGCCAGGATTGACTGGCCGAGGGTGCGGACCATCCCGAGTTTCGATCCCGGGCCGATCACCCGGCCGACGATCATCGCCACGCACAGATCCCGCTCCCGGCACGGTGAGCGGTCCAGCAGCTTCGCCAGCCCGAGCCGACGCGCCATCGTCAGCGCCGCGGTGACGTGCCCGGCCGGGAGGGAGCGCTCGATCTCGAACGCCTGATCGACGCTCATCACCGTCTTGCCGGCGAGCACGGCACGGATCGCGTCGATCGCTTCGGGCGGGAGGTGTGACAGGTTCGCGAGCGTTTCCTTCTTGACCTTCCCGTCCTGGCGGTAGGAGCGGCGCAGCAACGTCGCGTTGTACTCGTTCTCCCCAGACCGGCGGGTAGTCGTGCTCACATGCATCGCACCGCTTTGCCTGGCTGGCCTTCCCATATCTGGACAATACCCCATTTGTCGACCTGATAGTAGTGGGTACACTTAGGATCAGCAAAAAGGCCGGAATCCCCGCAACTAAGGGATCCCGGCCTCTACAACCGCTGACTACAGGGGGAACTTCGGGTTAGAGGTACCGGTTGGTCGCTTCGTGATCGATCTCGTTCGTGTGGATGGCGAGCTCGTCGAGGTGCAGACGGGGGGTTTCTCGGCGCTGGGTTCCAAGCTCGATGCGCTGCTTGATGAGTACCGGTTTCGGATCGTGTACCCGGTAGCGGCGGAGCGGCGAATTGTGCGGGTCGATGAACGGGGCGAGGTCATCTCGCTTCGCCGCTCGCCGAAGCGCGCCGGTGTGGTGGACGTGTTCGACAAGCTCGTTGCGTTCCCGTCGCTTCTGACTCATCCGCATCTGACCGTCGAGGTGCTGTTGTTACGCGAGGACCACGTCCGCGCAGATCGAGCTGTGCGCGCGCGTCGCAGGACGCGGGATCCGGGACAGCGGCGTCTGGTCGATGTGCTTGATCGCGTCGAGCTGCGCGGTCCGGAGGACGTCGTGAGGTGGCTGCCGGCGCTCCCGCCGGTTCCGTTTAGCACTCGCGAGTTGGCTTCGCTGCTTGGTTGCAGCGTGCTTCTTGCCCAGCGGACGGTCTACTGCCTGCGGATGACCGGGATCATCGAAGCGGCGGGCAAGCGCGGTCGCACGCCGCTGCACGAGCGAGCCTTCCAGGCCACACTTTCCGGCTGATCGACTGGCAGTTCTGCGTTCCGGCCGGCGTGCATCGGACCGGGCTTCTGCTATGCGACGCCCGCGGTCGCATAGCTTCAGCCGGCGGCGCTGCGTGGTGGAATTGGATCCCGAGCTACCCGGACGCCGTTGGCGCGCTGTTGGTCTCGTGCGTCGACACCGAGTACTACCTGCACGGCTGGGGACTCGAGGCGGCCGGATCGGCAAGCTCGACCTCCGTCGCGTCTCCTCGGGCGGATGACCGCGCTCAGCACACCAATCTCGGCCCTGTCACGCTGAACCCTTCCATCGAGACCCAACGCTCGCGTGGATGAGGTGCCCTTTCGCGCCGCGATCACGGCCGGCGCCAAGCTCGTGATGCTGTCCTGGGCCACCTATCCAGCGCTGGACCCCCAACCGCCCGCCAGCCTCTCAGCGGCCGTGATCCAAGGCGAACTGCGTGACCGACTCGGATTTCGCGGCGTCACGATCACTGACGCGATCAGCGCCGGCGCCCTAACGCGGTTCGGCACCCTTGGCGCACGCGGCATGCGCGCTGCCGAGGCCGGCGTCGACCTCATCCTGCGCGCCCCCACGAACCCCAACGACAACACCCCCGCGCACGGAATCTCTGTGTTGCGCGCGCTCGTCTCAGCACTCGCTGACCATCAGCTCAGCCAGCCCGCGGCCCGGCAGGCTGCCCAACGCATCCTCGCGTTGCGCGCGCGTCCATAAGCAACGCCGGGGTCCGACCTGCCGACACGGCGGTTGTCCCGGCGGTGCGCTGCACGCGTGCGCGGAAACGTCACCGGCGGTCACGTCGCATTTGAATTGTGCATCGATACTGTGGCTGCAAAGGTATGATCGACAGACCGTTTACGAGACAGGTCCAGGAGGACGAGGTTGACATGATTGACGACCTTCTTCAGGAGATTCACCGGCGCCTCGACGAGGTGCTCAGCGAAGCCGACAAGCTCCGCGGCGCGCTGGCGGCGCTGGCAGGCCGCGACGGGTCCGCGGCGCCCGGCCATGCCGCAGCACCGAGTACTTCCCCTGGCAAGGGAAGGGCGCCCGCACGCACGCGATCCGCCGCCGCGACACGAGCCCGAGCCCGCTCCGCATCCGGGGAGACAAAGGCCGCCGTGCTCGCGGCCTTGTCGGCCGGCGAAGCGATGACCGCCAGCGAGGTCGCGGCCGTGACGGGCCTCGGCCGCGCCAGCGTGAGCACCACCCTCTCGAAACTCGCGAAGACCAGCGAAGTGACGAAGGCGCAGCGCGGCTATCAGCTGACCAGCAAGTCGTAGGAAACACCACCGATCCGGTCCCCGCGTGCGGCTCAGACCCACCCAGGGATAGCCGAAACGTGAGACGCCGAGCCCCGCTGGTCCGACCAGAATCCGCGGATAGGATCTCGCCGACTCGCAGGCGAGGACTGCCGCTTGTGGTGGCAAACGAGAACTCGGCTGACAAGCCGCCACGCTTGCTGTTGAATGTGATATCGAGCGCACAGGCCAGCCCGAAGTAGCCGCAGAGGTCGGCGGGAGCAGGCGTCGGCCGGTCGGAATACGGCGAGGAAAAGCCGAAGCCCGCCGGCAGCGGCGGCGGCCCCGTCCGAGCCCACGATCCGCAATAGGACCATCCGTGGAGGGTCGCGAGCTGATGCTCTTCGCCGAAGAGCGAGCGTGAGTAACTGGTGCAGCGAACTTCTGGCCTGCGACGGGTTCAGGCGCGGCGGAAGAATGCACCGCGTGCTTCTTTCGCTCACGCGCGCCACAGCGGCAGCGTTCGCGGGATGCTGCCCGGGGACTGAGGATCGAACGCGCGGGCTTTGCGTCTGGCCAACGCGGTTGAATGCCCCGTTATCGCAGATCGAGTTGGAGGAATCCATTGCCGTTGACACAGACACAGTTGGTCGCCGAGGTGGCCGAGCGCGCGGAGATGAGTAGAAGCGACGCGAAGCGGGCTCTGGCCGCGTTGGATGAGGTCGTGCTCGAGGAGCTCGGAAACGCGCAAAAGGTGCGGATCGGCGGGCTGGCTCAGCTGACCGTGCGCGTGAAGCCAGCTCAGAAGAAGCGCAAGGGTCGCAATCCGGCGACCGGTGAGGAGATCGAGATCGCGGCCAAACCGGCGAGCGTTGACCTGCGGGCCCGGCCGTTGGCAAAGGCGAAGGCGGCGCTGCCGTCGGTGCAGAAGGCGCGGCGCCGCTTGGCCGCGTGATCAACTGACCAATCGCCGCTGCTCCGGTTCTGTGCGGCCACTCGGCCTGGGCGGTCGCCTGGCTGTTGGGCGTGGTCCACGCTCGGCCACGAGGATGCCACCGATCGCGTGGCTGATACCGGCGCCATGTCGAGGCTCGCCCATGGAACGGAAGGCGACCGACCAGCGCCGCGTCTGGCGGCTAGAGGCAGGTCTGCCGGAGCCAACCGGCACCGGCCCGGCTACTCGCCAGCTGCGGCCGGCAGGGACCGGATCCGGACGATTGCATCGTCGCCATTGCGATCGTCCGCGGCGTCGAGCCAGGATTGCGGAAGCGATCGTGCGGAGCGCGGCAACCGGACTCGCGAGATTGGGCGATCCCGAACCTCCGGCCGAAGCTGAGCCGACGCGTCGATCCATGGCAATGCAGGCGCGCGAGGGCGCGATCAACGCGATAGCCAGCGGATGGCGCTAGTGGCTCGACGAGGTCGGGACGCACCGGCGAGCGTCGCTGCTTCTGTCCGACACCAGCAGTCTGAGGGCCGAGCGTCTGATGGCCGCTTCAGCGAAGGAGGCGTCTCGTTCGCCGGCCGGTGACGGCTGCTCGTGGGCGAAAGGAGCAGCGCGCGATTCGGCGGTCGGTGCCGATCGTCGCCACCTTGGGACGGGCATCGACGCCCCGCGCGGACTATTGCTTCGATCAGGGCGCTAGCACGGAGGCTGCAAGACGTCCTGTGTCAAGTTGTGAGTGAGTTAGCGGTTGTCGGCTTGCCGTCAAGCGCTTCGCGCTCGGCCGTGCGGGACCGCCCGGTGGGTGACGGCAGCGCCGGCCATCCGCTGGGTGGCGGCGAGGTCGAGCCGGGGGCTCGACGGGTGAGGGATGGTGACGGTGATGTGGCGTTGCAGGCCGCCGTGGCGGGCCGGGTCGTATGGGGTGTGGTCTTGCCAGCAGCGCCAGATCACGCGGCACCAGGCGCGGCCGAGGGTGCGGATCGCGCGGGGATGGTCGTGGCCGCGGGCGATCGCGCGGGCGTAGTGGTCGGCGGCCCATGGGTGCCAGTGGCGGGTGGTGTCTGCGAGCGTCCCGAACGCGGAACGCAGGCGGTGGTCGCAGCCCCAGCGGAACGCGCCGACCTTGCGTTTGCCGGATTCGATTGCGATCGGGGCTTGGCCGGCGTCGCCGGCGAGCGCGTCGGCGGTTGGGTAGCGAGCGCGGCAGTCGCCGATCTCGGCCAGCAGCGTCGCGGCGCACACGACCGAGATAGGGGTGCGGAACAGCGAGAGGAAGATCTCGCCGTCGGGATGCGCATGCACCGCGTCTGTGATCTGCCGCTCGAGCTCCTTGATCTGGGCGATGATCTGACCCAGCGCGGTGACGAGCGCGAGCACGATGGCGCGGCGCGCGTTCATCTCGGCTTCGCCGGCGCGGCCATGGGGCGCGCGTCTGAGCTTTGAGAGCAGCTCTGTCGGTGTCTTGCCGCCCCGGTAGCGCTCGCGCTTGAGGAACGCGCTGAGGCGCTGCTCGCCGAGGGCGCGCGCGTCGACCGGGCTCGGATAGCGCTCGATGAACGCGAGTGAGATCGGGCTCGTGAGATTCGTGAACAGGCCGATCGGGCCGGGCCAGAAGCGTTCCAGCTCCGCGCGAAGCTGGTGGGCCAACGCCACCCTGGCGTGTACGAGATCCTCTCTCGCGCGCGTCAACGCCCTGAGCGCCTTGGTGGCGTCCGAGTCGGGCTCGAGCACCCGGAAGCGGTGATGATCGGTACGCGCCAGCTCACACAGCACGAACGCGTCGAACCGGTCGGACTTGCCGCCCGAGGCGCGGAACCGCGACCTGGTGGCGGCAACCTGGTTCGGGTGGATCGCGATCACGCGAAGCCCGGCATCGGAGGGTGTCAGTTCTTCCGTGTAAGCTGACTTTTTGATAGTAACAGTTACTCCTGGTGTGTCAACTAGTGACAGTCGGGTTTCAGTTGTCGGGGATGCGGTCACCGAACTCAATTTTGAACGCGGCCAAGGCGGCTGGCCAGTTGAACACGCGCTTCCATTTGGTCTCGGCTTTGGTGATCGCGAGGTAGATCAGCTTGCGGGCGGCGTCCTCGGTCGGGAAGTGCCCGCGGGTCTTGATGATCTTCCGCGTCTGGCGGTGTAGGGCTTCGATCGAGTTGGTGGTGTAGATCACGCGGCGGACGTCGGCGGGGTAGGCCAGGAACGGGGTGATCTGCTCCCAGTGCTCGAGCCAGCTGGCTGAGATCATCGGGTAGCGGTGATCCCATTTCTCGGCGAACGCTGTGAGCTCGTCTGCGGCGTGCTCGGCGTCGACGGCGGTGTAGATCT
Organism: uncultured Solirubrobacteraceae bacterium; assembly: GCA_963816005.1. Lineage (GTDB taxonomy): Bacteria > Actinomycetota > Thermoleophilia > Solirubrobacterales > Solirubrobacteraceae > Palsa-465. Next base: position 29,145 of record CAWFKF010000051.1, read on the forward strand.
TGCGCAGGTCGGCGGCGAGCGGTTTGCGGTCCTTGTAGGACACGAAGCGCATGCTGGAGCGGACCTGATGCACCAGGCAGGTCTGGACGGTCGCGTGCGGGAAGGTCGCCTCGATCGCCTCCGGGAAGCCGGTCAGCCCGTCGACGCAGACGAACAGGATGTCGGCGACGCCGCGGGTCTTCAGATCGGTGAGAACGTGCAGCCAGAACTTCGCGCCCTCCGTCTGCTGGAACCACAGGCCGAGCACGTCACGCTCGCCGTCGAGGTTGACGCCCAGCGCCACGTAGCACGCCTGGTTTCGCACCGTATGCCCGTCGCGGATCTTCACGATCAGCGCGTCGAGGTAGACGATCGGGTAGACGCGCTCCAGCGGCCGGTTCTGCCACGCCTTCGCGTCGCTGAGCACCGTGTCGGTGATCTTCGAGATCAGATCCGGCGAGACCTCGGTGCCGTAGATCTCCGCGAGGTGTCCCTGGATCTCGCGGACCGTCAGACCGCGGGCGTAGAGGCTGATCACGCGATCGTCGAACCCGACCCACCGGGTCTGACGCTTCTTGACGATCTGCGGCTCAAACGTGCCCTTGCGATCCCGCGGGGAGCGGATCCGCAGCGGTCCCTGATCGGTCAGGATCGTCTTTGACGGCTTGCCGTTGCGTGCGTTCCCCACGCCACCGGGCGGCGCCTGATCGGGCTCATAGCCGAGATGCTCGCTCAGCTCCGCCTCCAACGCCCGGTTCAACAGCCGGCGCGTCAACTGCCCCAGCAGCCCGTCCGGGCCCGCGATCTCCTCAGCGGTCCTCGCCCCTGAGAGCAACGCGTCGAGCAGCTCGTCGCTGACTTCCAACGGCTCCTGATCGAGCCCAGGACCGCCCGGCAACCCGGGAAACACCTCTCGCCGCTCCACGGTGCTGAGGTCGCTTCGCTCCTCGCTGACAACAACATCTTCTTCTTCTTGACTGCTTCTGCTGTGAGTTCTCGTAGGCATGGCTGATCCTTTCGGCCACGCTTACACGGTTCCTCCGACACTCCCCGGCATCGAGCAGCCGCTCGATCAGCACCCCGTCCGGCCGCTCGATCGCGACCCGCACCACCTTCAGCCGCACAAGCGCCCGGCACAGAGCCTTGAGCCCCGCCTCGTCGTGCGCGAACGTGGCAGCCAACAACTCCTCGCCCGCTTCGTCAGCGACGAGCACGTCGTGCTTCTCCGACGCCCAATCAACGCCGGCGCAATTGCCCATCTTCGATCCTCCTGTAGTCAGACAGCTCGACAGCGCCGCGACCAGGAGGTACCGTTGCGGGCGCTCATAGACAGGCCCTCTACGGGGCTACGTCCTGTTGCCGCTTGCGGCACCTCACACCGCCGGGAGGGGCAGGTCTTGCAGTGGCCCTCCAACGGGCAAGCACCGACGGCCCTCCCCCGGCGGTGGTCGGGGCCAACACGACCACACCGGCCGCGTCACACACAAGATGACCTATGAGCACCCGATGCGCGTTTGTGGCGACGAGCAGGTCCGTGACGGGGCGCTCGGCCGCGGCGGATCTGAAGCGAAAACCGTCGGCCGGAACGTGGCAAAATCCCTGCACACTGATCGCATCCCGCGGAGCCCGGCTCGCTTCGCGTCGTGGCAACAGGGCCAGCTACGCGCTGCCATTTTCACATCCCCGCGGGTGGCGAAGCCGCCATCACGACTGATCTGAGTATCCAGGCGGATCTTGCTCGATTGAGCGTAGGGGCGGTAGAGTGGGCACACCCGCACACGGCTACCCCTGGGAGGACAGCGTGGGAGAACCTCGTTCACGACCAAGGCGTTCGTGTCTGGCGTTCTTGATGGTGCTCTGTGTGGTTGCCGCGACACCGTCCGCTGCGATCGCTGATTACCCGCGCGTAGACGCAATGGGCGCTCACATCTCAAAGGCGAGCGTCTCCAATGGCCGCATCGCGGTCACCTGCACGTTTCACCACACACACCTGTTCTTCGCGCAGGTCTACGCGAATCCCAAGAGCCCCAGCCGAATCCGGTGGGTTCGCAGCATCGCGCTCGGCGAGCATCACGTGGGGCTCAGCCACGTCAGATTCCGGCTCGGGGCACTCACGCCTGGTAACTATGGGATCGTGATACTTCGGACCCGGACGGCCTACCCGTGGAAGTCGGTACCTACCGGAGGTCCGCAGACCACGACGTGGCTCGGACTGACTGTCAAGCAGACCGGGAAGGTGGTTCTTTCAGGCCTCAACCAATCGGCATGATGCCCTCGTGCGACAGGCATCTGCGCACCGACATACGTCCGCGTGGTAGCCGAGCGGTGCGTGCTGTCTGGGCCGCGGCGCAGCGCGGGCGGCGGCACCAGGCCTCATAGGCGACGACGTGCCGATGCGGTTTGGCTACGCCGACCACGGCCGGTGGACCTCAGTCTGAGCGTCGCGCTTGGGCGGAGTAGGCCACGGTGAGCGTTGCGTGCACCCCGGCCGTGATGAGGTTGCTGATCAATCCCAGCCGTGATGCGGGGAGCCGTTCGACCTCCTGTCACTCTGCTCGCACGACCAAGCCCCTCGCGAAACGACAGGCTGAGCCCTGCTCCGCGCGGAATGCACGGATGACGCGATCGCTTTTGTCGTCCGACGCCTCCGGCCGCTCACGATCGAGTTGGCGACCTAGGAGTGCTCCCCGGGCGACATCGCCGGCGAGTGGTTCGCCACGTTTGCGATCGTCGTGGGGCACCCGGCAGTCGAGCGTCCCGATACCCGCGGAATTGGGCGCGAGCCATCGGGCCGTGGGCTTGATGCTCAAACCGCAACGCGGGCAGTTCAGGAACAAAGCGGTCTTATCGCGTCCTGCGAGATCCTGACGGTCATTCATGAGAGCCATTGGCCACCCGTTCTACGTGCCGGCTTGCGTGCCGGTCGGCTCGACTCCGGGCGGGACGACCCTGCCCGCGTCGATGTCCTTGGCGAGCCTGGCCTTCTGCTCCAGGTCGCCGCGATCGAGCACGCCGGAGCCGGCCGCGTGGGCGATCGGGTCGCCGCCGCGTCCGCGCAGGATGACCGCGCAGCCGACCGCGAGCGCCGCACCGAGCAAAGGGCCGGCGACGTACACCCAGTAGGCGGTCCAGTCGCCGCTCACCAATGCGGGGCCGAACGAGCGGGCCGGGTTCATCGAGGTGCCGCTCACCGGCGCTGACCACAGTCCGGCCAGCGCGATGTAGCCACCGACCCCGAGCGCACCGATCGTGCCGACGTTCTGGGCCGCCGACGCGGTCCCGAGGATCACGCTCAACAGGCCGGCGGTGAGCACCACCTCCATCAGGAACGCCTGCCAATCCTTGTAGCCCGGCCCCGGCAAGGTCGCGCCAAGGTGCTGGATGTTGCCGAACACCGCGAGCAGGAACAGGCATGCCAAGGTCGCGCCGACGAGCTGGACGATGATGTAGCCGGGCACCCGCTTCCAGGGGAAATCGCCGCGGACCGCGAACGCCAACGACACCCCCGGGTTCAGATGCGCACCCGAGATGCCGCCCATGAACAGGATGATCCCCATCACCATCAGGCCGGGCGCGACAACCGCCGCCGCGAGGCTGATCTGCCCCTCGCCGTGCAGGATCCCGCCGCCGGCCGCGACCAGCACCAGGAAGAACGTCCCCAGCAGCTCCGAGAACAGGCGCCGGTACTCGAGCTTCGGGTCATCGAAGTCCTTGCGGTCCCCGAACTCCAGCATCAGCATGTGGTTGGCCCGCTGCGGGTCGTGAATGATCGGAGTCGGTGTCTTTGTGTCAGGCATGACGTTCAGACTCGGGGTTCAGGTCGATGCGCCCCTGCGCTCCGTGGCGCGCCCGCACAGCGGTGGCGCGTGCCCGCACAGCGTAGGACGGAGCAGTTGATCGGCACCACCGCCGATTCTCGGGGCTCCGTGGATGATCGGGGGTGACTCTCGATCGAGATCCGTCCTGAGCAGGGCTTTTGGTCGTCGGAGCGGCGGGTGGAAGTCGGGTGCGCCTCTGCTGCTGGGTTGTGGACTGCTCGTGGGCCCTCGTGCCCGGCGATCGTGGGCACAGCGGATGCGTGCTCAAGCGGCCAGGGATGGCCGCGCCTGCGCGCAGGCGCATCCGGATGATCATGGCGAGACTCGCCCCATAGGGCGTCGTTGGGGGGCATCGGGGTCGCTGCCCGCGTTGACGGGG
>CAWFKF010000052.1:0-29408 GCA_963816005.1 uncultured Solirubrobacteraceae bacterium
GGGGCTCCGTGGATGATCGGGGGTGACTCTCGATCGAGATTCCGTCCTGAGCAGGGCTTTTGGTCGTCGGAGCGGCGGGTGGAAGTCGCGTGCGCCTCTGCTGCTGGGTTGTGGACTGCTCGCTGGGCCCCGTGCCCGGCGATCGTGGGCACAGCGGATGCGTGCTCAAGCGGCCAGGGATGGCCGCGCCTGCGCGCAGGCGCATCCGGATGATCATGGCGAGACTCGCCCCATAGGGCGTCGTTGGGGGGCGTCGGGGTCGCTGCCCGCGTTGACGGGGGTCGTGGCGTGCCGGGGAGCTGCCTGCTCCATTCCCTTCTCGTTGCGCCGTTTGCCGTGCGTGCGCACCGGGTCATCCCGGGGTCGAGCGAGCGTCGTGGCGGAATACGGGTGACGCGGTTCGGAGGGCCAGAAAGAAAACGCGTGTTCGTGTGTCGTCACCCCCGATCATGCCCGGAGAGCACGAAATCGACCGAGGTCTACCTGCACTCCAACACCACGATCAAACAGGAAGCGATCGACAAGATCGCCCCGATCGACACGCCACCCGGCCGATACAAGCCCTCCGACAAGCTGCTCGCGTTCCTCGAAAGCCTGTGAGCCGGTCAGCCGGGGCACGGCTCCTCGAGCGCCTCGCCATCCACGACTGGAGGGTCGATGTCGAGCCGGACATAGATCCGGGCCTGGCAGCGCGGGCACATCGCGATGCTCTCCTGGTCGTGCGCGACCCAGCGAACGATCTCGTGCCCCAACCGCCGTGCCCGCACGGCAGCACCCCGCAGCACCTCGCCGCGCTGCATCGCCGCGGAGAGTACCGCGAACTCCTGATCCTTCGGGACCGTGCGCCGCACAGCGGCGATCGCGCGGTCCCCGGAGCGGATCGTCATCACCCGGATCTTGTCCGCACGCGCCTTCGCGCGGATCTCCGCCCGCCACAGCTCAGGATCGACACCCTCCGGCGAGCTGACCTCCCCGCGACGCAACAACTCCGCGTAGTCGCCGCCGGGTCGGTCGAGGTAATCATCCGCGATCCGGCGAAACCGCTCGTCATGCTCAGGCTTCATGCAGCGTCCAGTCGGCTGGCTACGGGTAGACGGAGCCGACCTCGAGCAAATGCCACCGAGCATTGCGGCGTGCGGCGACGATGAACACCATCCAGCCCGGCTGAGCGAGCTCGCTCGCGCGCTTGGGAACCTGGAACGGGCCGATCCCGCCCTCGAACCAGATCTTCCCCGGCTCGACCTGGTCGATCATCAGCTGGTCCTCGACCCAGTCCTCCTCGCCGACATCGTCAACGTCGATGCCCGGCGCCTTCATCGCGACCTCGACGAGCAGGTCGGTGAGACGATCTGCCGCGGGAAGCTCGCGCGCGCTGTCCCGCGCGCGGTCGACGGCAACCTCGGCTGCGTCAGACTCGATATACGCCTGCTGCTCGAGCCAGCGTGCGAGCTTGCCGGTAACCGTCCCAGCGGCCTTGAGCAGCTCCTGGCCGGCGCTCACCTTGCGGACCATGAAATAGCCGAGGAACTCGCCGAGGTGCGGCGGGATCTCATCCGGCCCGAACAGATGGCAGAACGCCTCCTCATCCCCGGCGTCGAACGCCTTCTGCCACCGCTTCGCATCCCTGGCATCGAGCGACGAATACGCATAGGAATTCAAGCTGGCGCGCAGCAGCCGGATCACGTCCTCGTAGTTGCGATACGTCCGATCCGACAGACGTGCGCGCTGGTCGCGCAAGAACGCGTCGAGCGCCTGATCGATCGTCACCGTGTCCGGCATCGCGAAGGCAATCTACCCTCGCGGCCCGACGCTCTCCGTCTCGATGTCCGCCGACGCGCCTACGCTCCGCTCGATGCACAGGATTGGTGCCGACGCGGTCGACGAGCTCGCCGCAATCGACGACGCCGATGAGCTGTGGCGGCTGCTGCTCGGCAATCCGGGCGGTCGGGGGCGCAGCACCCGGCACACCGAGGCGGTCGAGCTGCTCACCCGCGTGCACGGCACCGGCGAGCTGCCGTTCTCGCTCGCCGTCGTGCTGGTGTGCACCTGCCGGCGGTGGGACCGGGTCACCGCGAAGCTGATCGCCGCCATCCACGACAGCGGGCTACTCGACGACACCGAGCTCGACGAGCTGGCCGACGTGTTCCTCGCCGAGGACCACGCGATCTCCTACCCGCTGACGTGGGCCTCCCCGCAATGGCTCGAGATCGACCTGCACGACGGGACCGGCCGCACCTACACCGTGACCGAGGACACCCCGGCACAGCACCACGTCCGGCCCGAACCGCCACTGCGTCGCTGGGCCGCACGCCAAGCGCTCCAAAGCGATCCCGCACGACTGACCGAGCTGCTCAGCACCGCCGAGCGGTTCGAGCCACGCCACCGTGACGCCGCGATCCACGGCCTGCTCGACGCCGCCTACGTGCTCGACGAACCGGCCAGGCGAACAGTGGTCGATCGCGGGCTCCGTGCAGCGCACGGGAGCGTGCGAATCGCAGCACTCGAGCTGCTCTGCGAACTGGACGGCGCCGAGCCCGCGCGGCGCCTCGCGGCCGCGGACCCGAACGCACGGGTGCGGAAATGGCGACCGCCGGCAGACAAGCGCGCCCCAAGCCTGTTCGCGACGTGATGAGCCCGCCGCGACCGAAACCCAGCACCAAGCTGCTCGACGCGATGATCGAAGAGGCGACCGTCGACGCCTACAACGACGAAGAGCAGATCACCGGCCTGTTCACGATGCTCGAGGAGCACCTCGCGCTCCCGTTCGACACCGAGCTGCTCGGAATCACCGCCACCGTCACGAAGATCGACCTCGCCCCGGGCAACGAGATCGTCGCCATCTGCCGCCGCGGTGCGCACAAGCAGGCGATCCCGATCCTCGACCTACCGCTCCCCGACCCGGCACCTGACGGCGCCGAATGGATCGACGCCTACCGCCGCTGGCGCCGCTGAGCGCGATCACCACGTCTCAGCAGCCGCGATTATCAGAAGTCGCCGAACCGAAGATCCAGCATCCACGGCCAGAATCGCCACCGACTTCAGATAACGCCCGGCTGGAGATAAACGTCGTAGCCCGTAGCCAGCTTCAGGAGTCAGGCCGGGCGGGGCTTCTGACGAGATCGTCGTCTCAGAACACGAACGATCAGCGAACGCGCTGCAAGCGCGCGCTGCTGATGGCCAGAGCCGCCACAGCTCGCTGCACTCGCTGCAGCGGTACGCCCGCGCCGGGCCCCGAGGTGGTCGCCATGACCGCGAGCGCGGCTCGGCGCGGCGCGGCGATAAGCCAACAACCCGCGACTCGTTTGCGGCTGGGGACAACAACCCAAGGAGGGGGCTTAGCTGTAGGTCGGCCTCTGTTCCAACGCAAACAGAGCAGCACCGGGCGGGTGTGGTCATCTCCAGCCCTAGGGTGTCTTCCCGGCCCTGCCTGGACAGCGCACGATGACATGACCAACAACTACCCAACCCGGACACCCCCGACGTTCGCGGGGGCAATTCAATCGTCAGCTGAAGACGTGAACCGGACCTACAGACAGGAGGCAGAAATGGACATGCGTGGACGGAGCCGGGCGCGCGTCGTGGCGCTCGCGGTCGCCGCAACCGGCGTGGGGCTTCTCCCTGCGGCGTCGAGCGCCGCGCCGCGTCGGGCGCAGTGCGCGACGATCAACCAGAACATCAATGATGAGCTCGGTTGGGAGAACTACTACGTGGCCTTGGGCTCGGCGTACCTAGAGGCGGGAGACAGCGCCTCCGCTAGCAGCGCGTTCGAGATGGCGGACACGTATCGGAGTCTCTTCAGAGGCGGCATGCAACTCTCGGCGAAGCTAGGGTGCTGACTTGTTCGCGGCGGGCGCCAAGCGGTCCGCGAAGATGAACAGGGGCGCGCTCGTCCGCGGTCCGTAGTGGCGGCTTCGCCACTCGCTGGCAAGTGGGCGCTCCGGCACGGCTGTGCGGAGCAGGGAGCCGACCCTCGAGCGCGAACATCTGGCGCTGCGTCCGCGGCGCAGCGCCACACGCTACGGCCGCCGCCTTACGAGCCGATCACTGTCCCCCTTGACCGAGAGCCAGAAGCAGGTCCGCAAGCCGATCCACCACCGCACGGCGTCGGCGGTAGGGCGGCGGCGGGCCCATCTTCAGGGCCCGCAGGTGTGCGAGCGTCGCAATAGAGGTGTACGAAGGGTTCTCGCAGTAACGGGTGCTATATGGACACCGCGGTCGATCGGCACACCCGATTTTGGGCTCTCCGGGCATGATCGGGGGTGACGACACGCGAACACGCGTTTTCTTTCTGGCCCTCCGAACCGCGTCACCCGTATTCCGCCACGACGCTCGCTCGACCCCGGGATGACCCGGTGCGCACGCACGGCAAACGGCGCAACGAGAAGGGAATGGAGCAGGCAGCTCCCCGGCACGCCACGACCCCCGTCAACGCGGGCAGCGACCCCGACGCCCCCCAACGACGCCCTATGGGGCGAGTCTCGCCATGATCATCCGGATGCGCCTGCGCGCAGGCGCGGCCATCCCTGGCCGCTTGAGCACGCATCCGCTGTGCCCACGATCGCCGGGCACGGGGCCCAGCGAGCAGTCCACAACCCAGCAGCAGAGGCGCACGCGACTTCCACCCGCCGCTCCGACGACCAAAAGCCCTGCTCAGGACGGAATCTCGATCGAGAGTCACCCCCGATCATCCACGGAGCCCCCGATTTTGGGAGTTGCGCGGCCCCGTGGTAGTTCGGCTCGACATGGGTGCGCCGCGGTGCCCGCGCGTAGCCGAACGAAGGTCAGCCCCGGAGCGCCACGAGCACCTGCGTCGCGCGGACACGGGTCCGCGGGACCGCTTGCCACGATCCCGCATAGTTGCAAGCGCGATCGCCGGGGGAAAGCGGCCCCGTGTCCGCTCCCGGCTGGCGAGACTTCTCGATTGCCGCTGATCCGGCCACGTGAATCTCAGGCGACAGACAGCTGGTCCGCGCCGCAAGCAGTCACGACGGCCAGGCGGACGACGTTGTCCACCTGCCTCAGGTCGTGATGCATGTGGCGACAAATACCAAGCGTTGGATTTCGCGCGGATGATGGCGCTACCCCGTCCCGGCGTTCGATCGTCTCCGGAAACGCTCCGAGCCGCTCAGTCTCGGCATCGGAGAGAAACCGGCCCGGCGGCACCGCGTCAGAAGTCGATCTGCAGGTTCTCGACCGCCAGCAAGCGGTCGATGTCGGAGGGCAAGCTGTAGCGGCGCGTCGTCTCCAGGCGCCGATGGCCGGCAAGCTCGGCGACGAGCACCAGGTCAGAGCCCTGCCGAACCATCCGCGTCAGGAACGTGTGGCGCAGGATGTGCGCGGACAGCTTCACGCCCGCATCCTCGCCGAGACCTCGGACGACGTCATCGACCGACCGCTTCGACAACCGACGCCCAGCACGGCCGACGAACACCGCCCGCTCGCCCTCGGCTATCCGCTTCGTGCGCTCTGCGATCCACTCCTCGAGCACCTGGCGCACCAGCGCGTTGAGCGGCACCTCCCTGTACGCTTCTCCCTTCCCCGAGCGGACGATCACGAGCCCCTTGCGCGCCGAGATCCGGAGGTCCTCGATGTCGAGTGCGACCAGCTCCGCCAGGCGAACGCCGGTGTAGAGCAGCACCACCACGATCGCCCGGTCTCGCGCCGATGCCCGCTCGCACATGCGCAACAGCCGCCGCTGCTGCTCCTCAGAGATCGCCCGCGGCGCCTTCGCCGGCAAATCCTCTCGACGCACCACCGGCCGCCCGAGCCCGAGCTGCGTATAGAACGAATCCAAGGCTGCAAGCGCCAGGTTCACCGACGCGGGCTTCCACCGCTCCACCGCCTTCAGATGCCGCTTGTAATCCCGCACCGCCCAATCCCGCGCATCCCCATCCGCCAGCGGATCGCCGTCGGCGGGCGAACGATACCCCAGCCAGGCGAGATACCGGCGCACCTGATGCGCGTACGCCTCCCGGCTCCGAACCGCCAACGGCCGCCCCTCAAGCCAGCCCAGATAGGCGTCGAGCAGCCCGGCGTGACGCCGGTCGAGACCCAGCTCCTTGTTAGACGCGGTTGATTTCCGCCGTTTCGCCGCCGCCATCCGCGTATTAGTGGCGGAACACCCGGAGGCAAGCCGCGTCTAAGCGACATTAGGCGCGGCTCGTGGAGCGCCTTGCGCCAGGGAGATGCAGCCGGCACCATTGCTGCTGGGACCTTACGCGATCGACGACGCGGCCCTCACCCGCGTCTACCGCAGCGTGCTGGCCGCGCGGTCGATGAGGCTCGGCGCAGCGCGAGCGGCTCAGTCGGCAGCGACGAGGGGGTCGACGAGGACGTTATGGCTCGATGATGTTGAACCAGAGGCTGAGCTCGTCGAGTAGCGCGAGCAGCTCGTCGAGCGGCGCGAGGTCTGGCTCGACCGTGATCTCGCCCGACTTCGCCTCGTCGTCGAGGGTGCTCTCCCCGAGGATGAACCGGTTCAGCGCGGCCCGCGTCAGCGTGATCGTGGCATCGGCCGCCTCGTGCTTGCGGCCGATCACGTGGCTGAGCGCTCCGTTGGAGAGCAGCAGCGCGACCTGTTCGCCGGTGTCGGTGAACACCCAGTCCAGCGCAATCCGGGCCCCGCCGGCCTTGGCGCCGTTGAGGCGCACCCCGAGATAGTTGAAGAACAGGTCCAGGCTCATCGCCTTGATCGCATCGGGTGAGGCGGAGCTCTGCAGCGGCAGGTCCAGCGTGCCGTGGCGCAGCTCCTGCGCGCCGGTGAGGTAGAGGTTTCGCCAGGTCCCGGCCTCGGACTGGTAGCCGAGCTGCTCCAAGGTGTCGGCCTGCAGCTCTCGCGCTGCGGTGTTCGTTGGCTCGGCGAACACGACGTGGTTGACGACCTCCGCCACCCACCGGTACTCGCCGCGGTCTTACGCGGCCCGGGCCTTCTCCAACACGACCTCGGCACCGCCCATGAACTCCAGATACCGCTTCGCGCTGTCCTGCGGGGGAAGCCGATGCAGCGTGGCCGGGTTGCCGTCGAACCAGCCGAGGTACTTCACGTAGGTGGCCTTGACGTTGTGGTTGATCGTGCCGTAGTAGCCGCGCAATGCCCAGTGGCGGTCAAGGACGTCCGGGAGCTTGACCATCTCGGCGATCTCGACCGGGTTATAGCCATGGTTGGCGAGCCGCAGCGTCTCGTCGTTGATGAAGCCGTACGCGTCACGACCCTTGCTCAGCAGCTCAACCGCGTGCTCTGAGCCCCATACCGGCCAGTGGTGCATCCCGTACAAGACCTCGGTCTTCGCGCCCCAACGCTCGATCGTCTCACCGAGGTAGTGCGACCACGCGTGCGGGTCGCGGATCTGCGCGCCCCGCAGCGTGTAGGTGCTATGCAGCGTGTGGCAACAGTTCTCCGCAGCGGTGAGCGCGCCGAGCTCCTCGATGAACCAGTGCATCTCCGACGGCGCCTCGGTATCGGGGGCGAGCATGAACTCGAACGTCAGGCCATCGATCTCGAGCTTCTGACCGGACTCCGTGATCGTCTCCGTGGGCGCGATCAACGTGATCGAGCCTAGCGAGATCGCCGTGCCGAGACCCAATCCGACGTTGCCCTTCTCATCGAACGGGATCAGCGACCCGTACTGATACAGGGCCCGGCGGGTCATCACGTTGCCCGCCATGATGTTCTTCGAGACCGCCGCCTCGAGGAACCCCTCCGGCGCGATCACCCGCACCTTCCCAGCCGCGACATCCTCCTCCGAGATCACGCCCTTGACCCCGCCGTAATGATCGACGTGACTGTGGGAGTACACCACCGCGACGACCGGCTTCTTCGGCCGGTGCTCGTAGTACAACGCCAGCGCGGCCTGCGAGCACTCCACCGAGATCAGCGGGTCGAACAAGATCAGGCCGGTGTCGCCCTCGACGATCGTCAGGTTCGAGATGTCGTGGTTGCGGACCTGATCGAGCCGGTCGACCACCTTGAACAGCCCGCCCTTCGCGCACAGCTGCGACTGCCGCCACAGGCTCGGGTTCACGCTCGCGGGCGCAGGCGCGTCGTCGGCGATGAACGAGAACCTGTTCGGATCCCACACCACGCGACCGTCCGGCGCCTTCACCACCGCCCCATTCAGATCAGCGATGTGCCCACGCGCCGCGTCCTCAAAATCCTGACGATCTTCGCACGGCAGATAGCCCAGAAGCTCGTCATTGACCGCCTTGGTGAAATCGCTCGCGTCGCGTCGATCCGCCATCCCGCCCCCTCGCAACCGTGGTTCCAGACGAGCCGCGATCCTATGTCATGCAGCCGGATGAGGCCGGTCGCGAGCTCAGCCGCCGCCGGCATCTAGCCCTAAACCAAGCGTAGGTTTGGTCTGAGGACTCGGGGGCGGGCCCTGGAAGGCCGTGTTTTCAGGGTTTCGTGGGCCGACTGCGAGCTGGGGCCTGACTGCCTGAGTGCTTGTTTGGGGTGAAGCGTGCCCGGTTATGGGCTGGCTGCTTGTTTGAGTGTCAGCTCAGCGACTTTGGCTGCGATCTGACGCATCTGGGCGATGAGGTCTCGGAGTTGGCGGTCGTTGGCGATCCATTCCTGGTAGTGCTCCGCTTCGCGTTCGCTGATGCGGCGGGTGACGGTCTTGCCGTTGATCTTGGCGGTCCATTGGTAGTAGGGGCCGTGGGGTTGGGGCGGGTCGGCGTGGCATTTGCAGCCGGGGGTTGCGCAGCGGGTGTAGCGGCGGGTGACGCTGCCCGGGTGGATCATGCCGATCGTCGCGAGTTGGGCGGCGAGGTCGCGGTATTTCTGCTCGTAGTCGGCGAGCTGCTCGGTGGTGTTGCTCGGTGGCATCTCGTTCTTCTTCTCCAGCGGGTTAGTATCCACCACAATACCAGACAGTAGCATTACTGTCTGGTATTGTGTGGGACACGCCATCCGACCGGGAGGAGAACACCGATGAGCAAGCACCGCCGCACGCGAACCGCCAGGCTGCGCGCGGAGGCGACCGCGATCAAACGGCGCCTCGAGCACGCTGTGCGCCCGAACATGAGCGGGCCGGTGCTCGGCCGGGCGAACATCGCCTGTGAGCTCTCGGCGCGCACGAAAGCAACGGGGCACAGCGGGATCGGCCTGGTCGCGAAGCTGATCAGCGCGGTCGGGCTGGCCGGCGAGATCGACAGCTCGCTTGAGCTGTTGAAGTTGCACAAGCCCTACCACGAGTCCGATCACGTGTTGAACATCGCCTACAACGCGCTGTGCGGCGGGCAACGCCTGCAGGACATCGAGGCGCGCCGTTGCGACCGGGTGTTCCATGGCAGCAGCGGATTCAGGCGGTGCTTTATCACCACGGGCTGCCGAAGCGTGCTGGCCTGCTCACGTGCGAGAACCGCGCGTGGCTCGAGCAGCTGCCGTTGCCGGCTGCGGGACGGGAGCAGATCACGGTCGCGCTCGGGATGATCGACGCGGGCGAGGCTCGGGTCGCGCCGCTCGATAAGGAGCTGCGGTCCTATGCGCGTCGCCAGCCCGGCTGCCACGCGTTGCAGGCGCTCTATGGGATCGGCGAGCTGACCAGCGTTGTGATCCTCGCCGAGCTCGGGGACGCTCGCCGGTTCTCGTCCTCGCGCGAAGCGGTCCGTTACGCCGGCATGGACGTAACCGTGCACGCATCCGATAAACGCCGCGCTCCCGGCCATCTGTCCCGGCAAGGACCGCCCGCGTTGCGCTGGGCGCTGTACGAAGCCGCGCAGACCGCGAGACGCAAGACGAGCCCCGACTACGTCTACTACCAGCAAGCCGCGGAGCGACTTGGCGGTAACCGCGCCCTGCTCGGCGTGATGCGCAAGCTCCTCAAACGCAGCTACCACACCCTCCGCGAACTCGGAGAGGAGGGGCTCCGCCCCGCATGAGACCGTTCCGTGCGCGCGTAGCCTCACCATCACCGATGCACCGCGGCCAGCTCCCGACAGCCCCCTGCCGCCACGTCCGCGTGGACGGCCTCAAAAGACCGAGCGGCCGCAACGCTTCACCCAGCGGGAACAACCCCCCATCAACCATCATGTCACCGAGTCGCCGCACGGCAGGCTCGCGGACCGAGATAAGGCTGGGCGCCCGCGCGCACAACACCCGACACACCACCAACCGCGCGCACGCACCACCCCCTCAAGCTCTCGCGCCGGGGAAACTTGACATCAGCGCACTGCACAGATAAGGGGGACGGGCGGATTAGACTGGTGCGGGTCCCGGCGCCGACGGCGACGTCGGCCGCGCCAGTTCCCGCCTGATCCACGCCACACAGGGGCGATGGTGCGACGTGGCCCAGCCAGAACTCAGCGATTGCGCCACGCATCCGTCGACGATCGGTCTCATCGCTTTCGATGGCGTTGGAGGCACGACCGGATCGGCGACCGAGCGCTCGCTCCCGGACGTGCATCTGGCGAGTTGCAGTGTCGGTTGCCGTCCTGTTTGTATAGCCCTCGTTTCATGACCGCGCAGGCATCATTCGGGTCCGGTGTCGCGGCCCGCTCGTGCGCAGAGCAGCCTCGTCGAGAGTGCCGCCTCGGACGTAGGAGAACTCGTGACGGGATCAGGTGCTGCGGTAGGCGGCTAGGAAGACGTCCACCGCGCTGTCGGTGTAGCGCTTGAGCTGCGTTGCCCCGGGCGGCCGGTCGTCGCCGCTGAGCATGGCGTGGTTGAGCGGGGTCGTGAGGACGAGCGATTGGAAGTGCTCGGCGGCGAGTGCGGGGTCGTGCAGCCGTAGCAGTCCTTCGTCGGCGAGCCGTTTGAACGCTGTGGTCCATGCCGCGATCGCGCGCCCCGGTCCGTGCTGTTCGTAGGCGCGACCAAGATCGGGGAACCTGCTGGCCTCGCCGATCACGAGTCGGCGCAAGCGCAGGTTCGTCGGCTGCATCACCCCCTTGAGTAGGAGAGTGGCGAGCTCGCGCAGGCGTTTGGCGAGATCTCCATCATCGCTGAGGTTGACGATCTGTTCATAGAAGGGTTGTGTGATCACGGCGACCAGGTCGTTGACGATCTGCTCGAACAGCTGCTGCTTGTCGGCGAAGTGGTTGTAGACGGTCGGCTTTGAGACCCCGGCGGCCGTCGCGATCGCGTCCATGCTCGCGCCGGCGAAGCCCTCGGCGAGGAACACCTCGGTGGCCGCGTCGAGGATCGCGCGACGCTTGCGGACGGATCGGGACTCTGAGATTGGCTTGGCAGCGGCGGGGTCGGTCATGGCGATTCCCTTCGGGACGGGCGGTGAGTTTCGGGACTGGCTCAGGTCTACACCTATGACTGAACCGTTTAGTTTGACAGAGCGACACGCCTCGTATTTACTACACGGTGCAGTTTAGAAGCCGACCCACGGTTTCACCAAAACCCACAGCCACCCTCGAAGGAGAAGATGATGGGCACGATCGCGGTACACGAATTCATCACGCTCGATGGCGTGATCGATGCGCCGACCTGGACGTTCGACTACGGGTTCGATCCGAAGATGGGCGAGGCGATCGGCGCGATCATGGGTTCCAGCACGGCGATCCTGTTGGGTCGCCGTACCTACGAAGAGTTCGCGCCGGCCTGGTCGGGCCGGACGGCCGAGCAGGACCCCGGCGAGTCGTTCATGAACGACTCGCCCAAGTACGTCATCTCGTCGTCGCTGCAGCGGGCCGAGTGGAGCAACTCGACGATCCTGGGCGCCTACAGCGCCGAGGCGGTCCGCTCTCTGAAGGATCAGACCGACGGTCAGATCTACGTCAGCGGCAGCGGGACGCTCGTCAGCGCGATGCTCGCTGACGGCCTGGTTGACGAGCTCCACCTGTTCGTCTATCCGTTGACGCTCGGTGCGGGTCAGCGGCTGTTCGCCAACGGCCACAAAACCGGCTCTCCGGGCATGATCGGGGGTGACGACACACGAACACGCGTTTTCTTTCTGGCCCTCCGAACCGCGTCACCCGTATTCCGCCACGACGCTCGCTCGACCCCGGGATGACCCGGTGCGCACGCACGGCAAACGGCGCAACGAGAAGGGAATGGAGCAGGCAGCTCCCCGGCACGCCACGACCCCCGTCAACGCGGGCAGCGACCCCGACGCCCCCCAACGACGCCCTATGGGGCGAGTCTCGCCATGATCATCCGGATGCGCCTGCGCGCAGGCGCGGCCATCCCTGGCCGCTTGAGCACGCATCCGCTGTGCCCACGATCGCCGGGCACGGGGCCCAGCGAGCAGTCCACAACCCAGCAGCAGAGGCGCACGCGACTTCCACCCGCCGCTCCGACGACCAAAAGCCCTGCTCAGGACGGAATCTCGATCGAGAGTCACCCCCGATCATCCACGGAGCCCCACAAAACCACGCTCACGCTCGCGGCAAGCGACGCCTACGACAACGGCGCCCTCCACTTGCACTACCAGCCGGCCGCGTAGCGCAGCTCATGCCGCGGCCACGGCCCCACCGACCTGGTGGGGCCCGACGGCCCCCGGCAGACGCCGCGACCACCCAGCGACGATCGAACCCGTCGCAGCAACGCTCATCCCAACGATCTGTCCCCGCGCACGAGCGGCACACTTCGTGATCGCGCGGAGGGTTCCGGCAGCGGATCTAACAACCAGGAGCAGAGCATGGCTGTGATCAAGACAAACCCAGAGGACACGCAGACGATCGAAGGCGTCGAGCACGGAGCCACCATCTCTCTGATCCTCGACCGCAGCAACCCCGGGCACGGGCCCAAGCTTCACCGCCACCCCTACGACGAGACCTGGCTCGTGGTCGACGGAACCGTCAACTTCCAGGCCGGAAACGAGACCCGCGCGGCCGGCCCTGGCGACGTCGTGATCGTCCCGGCGAACACCCCGCACAAGTTCACCAACGACGGTCCCGGCCGCTCAAGCCTCGTGTGCATCCACGCCAACCCCACCGTGATCGGCGAATGGCTGGAATAGCCGCCGTCCGCCCCAGAACCGCGTGGCTCGCTGCGCAGCTGGCCCCCGTTTTTGTCCGGCAGCGAGCCCCTGCCACGACGCACAAATAGGGCTCTCCGTGCATGATCGTAGGTGAGGTCACGCGAACGCTTGTTCGTGTGGGAGGGTGAGTGTGACTGGGCCGCAGGTGAGGTGAATGAGCGCGAGCGCGGCTTGGGCGGAGTGGAACCCGTAGGCGCGGCGGACGATCAGCTTCACGCGGTTGTTCATCGCTTCCGCTCGGGCGTTGCTCAGTTTCAGCCGGTGGGCGGCGAGGATCCCGTCACGGTGTTTGCGGATCGTGCGTCCGAGGCGGATGAACGGTTTCAGGCGGCTGCGGGACAGGCGAGCGAGGAGCCGGTCGATCAGCTCATCGACGGTGTCGAGGGTGAGGTTGGGGGCGAAGATCGCGCGGACCATCTCCTTCATCGCCCAGGCGCGCGGGACCTTCCCGCCGGTGGCGTGGATCGCGGCGAGCGTGTCCACCTGGGTGTCGGTCAGGTCCGCGGGGTTCTTCAGCAGCGACCAGCGGCTGTCCTTGAACGCCTTCGCTGCGCCCGTGTCACCGGTTGCGCGCAGCACGTTCCAGTGCTCGCGGCGGACCTCGTCCAGCGCCTTGGTGGCCAGCTGCACGACGTGAAAGTTGTCGATACAGATCACGGCCTGCGGGGCGTGCTCACGGACCGATTTGGCGTACCCCTCGCCCATGTCCATCGAGACCGCGGTGAGCTGCCCGGCGCGCTCACCGACCGGCCGGTCGCTGTCGGCTGCGGTTCGCTTCGGGGCCGGCGGATCGGGCGGTTCTTCCAGGATTTCGGGGGCTCCGTGGATGATCGGGGGTGACTCTCGATCGAGATTCCGTCCTGAGCAGGGCTTTTGGTCGTCGGAGCGGCGGGTGGAAGTCGCGTGCGCCTCTGCTGCTGGGTTGTGGACTGCTCGCTGGGCCCCGTGCCCGGCGATCGTGGGCACAGCGGATGCGTGCTCAAGCGGCCAGGGATGGCCGCGCCTGCGCGCAGGCGCATCCGGATGATCATGGCGAGACTCGCCCCATAGGGCGTCGTTGGGGGGCGTCGGGGTCGCTGCCCGCGTTGACGGGGGTCGTGGCGTGCCGGGGAGCTGCCTGCTCCATTCCCTTCTCGTTGCGCCGTTTGCCGTGCGTGCGCACCGGGTCATCCCGGGGTCGAGCGAGCGTCGTGGCGGAATACGGGTGACGCGGTTCGGAGGGCCAGAAAGAAAACGCGTGTTCGTGTGTCGTCACCCCCGATCATGCCCGGAGAGCCGGATTTCGGCTGGTTCTGACGGTTCTGGCTGGGGAAGGGAGAGGTGCAGATCGGGGTCGAGCTCTGCGAAGAACTCATCGGCAGCGGCCTGCCCCTTGCCTCGATCTTGCAGCAGGCGCGGAATCGCGTCGCTTGCAGTAACGATCGTGCGGGGCTCTCCGAGCGGTTGAGATGGGGTGTGTCGGGGCGTGGCGGGTGGCGATTGGCGTGTTGACGGTGGCGCCGGCGGTTCTGGCACGTTCAGTTGGTGGTTGGTGAGCGGTTTGTGGGCAGGCTGACGCCCGGGTGTCCCATGAATGGCCGTCGGTGGCGGCGCCGGCGGCGCCCCGGTCAGCCTGTCGGGGCTGGGAGCGCTTGCAGGCGTGAGAATGCGGCGGCGAGCTGCCCTGCCCAGGGCCAGTCGCGTGAGAGCCGCAGGATCGTGCGGCGGGCGTGGCGGGCGATCCGCCCTGACTGGTGCAGCAGCCGGTAGCGCAATCTTTTGAGCTCCCACGCGCGGGCTTCGTCTGCGAGGCAGAGCTGCTGGGTCCATGCGACGAGGTCTTGGGCGAGCTGAACGAGCCATAGCCACACCTGGTTGTGGTGAAAGCTGCGGAACGGGAGGTTGGACAGGCCGCAGTCCTTGGCTTGGCGGATGCGGTCCTCAACGCGGGCGTGGCCGCGGTGGTTAAGGTCGAGATGGGGGATGCTCTCGCCTTCCTGGTCGGTGAGGAACACCGCGAGGCGGTAGCCGTCGTGGTCGGCGAACGACTGCTGGTCGCCTTCTTTGAGCTTCGTGCGCCGGGCGATCAACCGCGAGCCTTCGGGCCATGTCGAGAGGTCGACGCGGGCGGTGATCTCGCACACCTGGCTGTGCTCGCGCTCTGTGCCGTCAGAGCGGATCGCCTTTACCCACGCGGTCTCGGGCATGTTGACGATCGCGTCGCGGACCGGCTCGGAGAGGTCGAACCCGAACGAGAAACGCATCCGCCCCTCACGGCAGTACACGGTCAGATCGTGCGTCGCGCCGGCGCCGTCGGCGCGCACCAGGATCTCGCCCTGCAGCGCGGCGGGGTCGAGCTGCTCGAGCGCGAGGTCGAGCACCAGCTTGTGATCAGCCGCCGTGTTCGACCCGGCGTTCCCGGGCCGCAGGATCCCTGCGGGCGCCTCGCCCGTCCCGTCGAGATAGCACAGCAGCGGATGATGACCGTAGCCACCCTTGAAGTTCCCGTGCGCCTGCTCCTTCTCCGAGGAGGCGCACGTGAGCGTCGCGTCGAGATCGATCACCGTCCGCTCAGGACGACCGTGCCACCGCGCGAGCGAGCGCTCCGGCCGCGCCCCGACCCTCCACGCCCCCGCCCGTCCGAGCGCGACCGCCGCCCGCAACCGGGAAAGGCACTCCTCGTCGACGGAATCGATCACCCGGAACGCGGTCGAGTCAGACGCCACGTTCCCGTACAGGTCGGGCTGATCGCGCTGAGCTCCCAGGTCAGCCAGGCACTCGCCGCCGTCGGCGAGCATCACCGCCAGATCGCGCAGCACCACCGCCGGGTCATGCGCCGACGCGCGTTGCCGGGTCGGGGCCATCGCCGCCGACAGCGCTTTGGTCAGCCCGACCCGGTCAGCCACGCCAGCGATCAGCGCGCTGCCGGCATGCCCCACCAAACCGCTGCCGTCCGCCGTCACCGATAGCTTCTCAACGAGCCCTTCACGCTGCACCATCTGGGTGAACCTCCTGAGCCGGGAACGCGAGCTTCGCAACCCGCATTCTCTCTGCTCAGGCGGACGTTCCCGCGCCCCGGTCAGTCCGGGGCGCGGCGCTTAATGCACGATCCAGGCTTGCCCTCGCGGCCCCACACCACGCACCGGCGGCGGTGATCGCCGACCAACGTGAGGTACCTGTGTCCCTTTGCGCCACGCGACCTCGTCGATCGAGATCTCGAAAAGGATCCGTGAGCCGGTCCTCGGCGGCGAGCATCTCCTCGCCGACGCGCGTGATGATCCGTCCGATCGTTTTCCAGTCGATCCTCGTCAGCCGACAGGTCGCGGTCTTATCGGTCGTTGTCGCCAACCACGCCACGAGGTCATCGAAATCGCGGGTGAACCTCGCACTGTCACGGGCGAACGGGACGCCCTCAACCAGCACACGCCATGCTCGGGGCACCGCAGCCGCCTAACTCCAGGAGTTCTGGGCGTAAAGAGTCGGGTGCAGGTCCATTGGAGGGAGTTACGCGGGTGCCGGGATGACGCCGAGGGCGTAGCGTGATGCGTGAATGCGGCAGTGTTCTTGGGCGAGGTGGAAGGTCCAGTATTGGTCGAAGTCGTCGTTGCTGATCAGCGCGCGGAGTGTGAGGATCGCCTCGGCGCCGGCCAGGCCCCAGCGGGCGCCGGTGATGTCCATGCGGTCTTTGACGAGGTGGCGGCAGGCGCCCTGGTGCCATCGTCATACTGCCTTTCCGTTCATCGTGGTGGTGTCGAATAGGGTGTGTTCGGGCTGTGGGACCAGTATTCGTAGGCCTTTTCGGCGTCCGTTGCGGATGTGGAGGGCTTGCAGCTCGCCGCGCTTGACACGCTGCAACACGGTCTGGCGGGAGACGCCGAGGGTGCGCATCGCGTCGAGGATCGGGACGTAGCCGGCGGGTGCTTCGTGGACGAACAGGGCGTGCAGCTGGTCGTTGACGCGGATCCGCCAGGGGGCGCCGGGGGTGTCTTGCTCGCCGGTGATGAATCCGGCTTGCAGCCAGCGGAACAGGGTGGACGGGGCGACGCCGAGCTGCTCGGCGGCCTGATGGACGGAGAGCAGCTCGCCGTCGAGTGGCTGCTCGGACGGCTGGTGGGCGGGAATGTTGCGGTACTGGCGCAGACCCTTGACGATGCTGCGGGTGAACCGCTCGCCTTTGGCGGAGCGGCGGCCCTGGCGGTTGAGGATCGCAGCGATCGTCGCGTCGTCGTAGTGGGCCGCGAGGCGCTCCAGCAGCGCGCTGGTGTCCTCGTCGGTGCGAACCGAGGGCTGTGGCTTGGGGAGCGAGACCGCCAGCTCGGTGAGCGCGCCGCCTTGCCAGCGGATCGTGACGCTCGCGCGGCGCTCGGGGCGGTTGACGTTGAGGATCACTTCCTCGATCACCGATCGTAGGAGCTGTTTGCGGTCGCGGTCGGTGGTGATCGGCGCTGACCACACCCGGCCGAGGTCTGAGCCGAGCGCCAGCAGCCGCTCGCGCTCGGTGTCAGTGAGCGTGCGGGGGCGCTGACGTTCGCGCAGGCTGAGCTCGGCCTCGGCCTGCGCGAGCGCGCCGAGCGCCTTCTCCCAGTCGCGCTCAAGACCGCGCGCGACGAGCCGGTGCTCGGGCTCGACCTGGCGGTAGCGCCGCTCGGCCCGCTCGGCCTCGTACCGGGCGCGCTCGACCTGCAGCCGCCATTGCGACAGCGCGGCGTCGTGGTCTTGCTCGAGTGCGTCGGCGGCAGCGAGCGCGGCCTTGACCCCAGCCGGGGTGAGCGCTTCAAGCAGCGCACCGGCGACCGCCTCGTCGATCTTGATCCCCCCAACGCGAGTGCACCACCCCTCGCCCGTGCCGCGGCAGTAATAGACGGGGCTCTGATGACCGCGTCGGCCTTGATAGTGCACGCTGAGCTTGCGTGAGCAGTGGCCGCAGACAGCGATGCCCTGCAACAGCGCCGGGCCCTCGCGGACCGCGCCGCCCGGCTCGTGCGCGCGCGAGCGGCTGTTGGCCTGAATCCGCGCCTGGTTCGCCTCGAACGTCGCGCGGTCGATCAACCCGGGATGGTGCTCCCAGATCAGCACCTCCCACTCCCCCCGTGGCACCCTGCGGGTGCGCTTGCGCGGTTGACCCTGCTCGTCGATGTACCGCTCCTGGCGCGTTTTGCCGAACGCATACGCGCCCGCGTAGGCAGGATTGGTGAGCACCTTGAGCACTTGGTCATAGCTTGGAGTGACCCACTGGATCTCTGAGCTGGTGAAGCGCCTGAGTGGATACTCGATCTGCTGCTCACGCATCCACACCCACACCTGGTGCGCCGAGCCAAGCTCAGCGAACCGATCCAGGATCGCCTGGATCGCGCCGCGAACAGCCTCGTCAGGATCAAGCAGGATCTCCCCGTCCCCCTCACCCCACACAAGCCCGACCGGCAGCGCCTTGCGCAGCTCGCCGCGAGCTGCCTTGTTACGAATCCCGCCGTCCAGTCGCTGGCGGATCATGTACAACTCGGCCTCTGAGATAGTGCCCTTCATCCCCAAAAGTAACCTGTCGTTGAACGACCCCGGGTGATACAACCCGTCAAAGTCCCCAATGACAGTGTCCGTAACACCGCACAAGTCAAGCAGCCTGTACCAGTCACTATTGTTACGAGCAACGCGCGAGACCTCCAGGCCGAGCACCAGCCCGGCGTGGCCGAGCGCGACCTCCGCCGTCAGCCGCTGAAACCCCGAACGCTCAGCAGTGCCATCGGCCGAGATCCCGAGATCCTCGTCGATCACCACCACCAGCTCGGGCGCGAACCCCAGCTCGACCGCGCGGTCCACCAGCGCATACTGGCGCGCGGTCGACTCCGTGTTGTTCTCAAGCTGCCCTTGGGAGGACTGACGCGGGTACACGAACGCGCGGCGACGCAGATGCACGCCGGTCAGCTTCTCACCCCCGTTCATCATCGGCCTCCGTCCGCCGCTCGGCCAGCTCGGCCAGCTCCAACAAGCAAAATGCCAGCTCGCGCGCCCGGCTCGGGCGCAGATGAGTGAGCACCGGCGCGCTCACCGCCGGCTCGCCCTCAAGGTCCACGACCCCCACCCCGTCCAACAAGCAGACCGTCACCAGCTGCAAGCCTGACCCGTCGACCAGACGCTCAGTCACCCCGCCCTCCAAGCGCGCCTCGATCTCGAACCGGTACTCGATCATCGCGCATCACCCCGTCCACGACGCTCTGCGCGATCAGCGCCGCCAACAGCGCGATCGCCGCCTCGCGCTGCTCTGAGCCCACCAGCTCCCACAGCACCACCGCCGACGCCGGGAACTCCGCCAGATCCAAACGCAACTGCACCATGCTGCTCGCCGAGGAGATCATCGCGCCCGGCCAGGACGACATCGCTCTCCCCGGGCGACTCGCCGCCCGGGCCAGCTCGCAGCACGCCGTCCAGCACACGTCGCATCGCAAGCAGATCCTCGGGCGAGCCCAGCGTGCCCGCGGCCGGCGGCCCGGCCTCACCCCCCAGATCGGTCCACGCCGCCGGGATCCAGGAGCGGCTGCCGTCCGGCCCCACCAACAGCAGATCGAGCCGCCGGCGGCGGCGCATCCACCCGATCAGCTCAAGCGAGCGTCCATCGAGCGCATGACGCGCCCGCGCCACCCGAACCGTCGCCGGGAAAGCTTCGAGGTGGGTAGTCTGTCGTGTCTTCCCTCGATCACGCCCGTCGCGATCGGCCAGCCGTTCTGAAGGGCGGTGGGGTAGTCGAGGTAGGGTCGTTTCGCGAGGAGGTAGTCGGCGCAGCGGTCGGCGGCTTGGCGCTTGTTGGGCTCGAGCGCGAGGCGGGTCGCTTTGCGGCGGATCGCGGCGGCGACGATCCCCGCCTTGCCCTCCAGCACGGCGCGCGCCTTCTCGTGCACCCACCGTTCGGCGGCCGGGTCACCCTCTTCAAAGAAGCACCAGCAGCCTGACCATAGGTACTCAAGGACGTGGATGAAGTCAACGACGATCGGGACCTTGACCTTGCGTTTGCGGGCTTCGGTCTTGATCCGGTCGATCTGGTGATTGTTCCCGTCCACCAGCGCCACCCACCGACGCTTGTGGTCGGGATCGCGGCGGTCGGCCTCGTTGAGCATCCCAGCGATGAGCGCTCTGGCGTCGTCGGTGACACTGGCGGCCAGCCACTTGTTCTTCGCCTTCGGTCGCGGGGTGGCTGAAGGTGGAGGGTTGTCGGGGTCGGGCAGGATGTCGGCCGCGGTGCGCGGCTCGGGGGTGAGTTCGTACACGGTGACGATCTCCGCCATCCGCTTGCGATTGGACTTCTCGCCCTTGGACAGGCGCGTCTTGAGCTTGCCCGAGGCGCTGTGCGCCTGGGTGCGAGTCGGCTCACGCAGCGCCTCGGGGCGCATCACCACCCCCTTGGCATCGCACGAGAGCGCCAGCAGATCCTTTTCCTCTGGCGCTGTGCGCTCTCGCTGCGCGTAGAACGCAGCAACGTCTTGGGCGGCTGAGAGCGTCAGC
Organism: uncultured Solirubrobacteraceae bacterium; assembly: GCA_963816005.1. Classification (GTDB taxonomy): domain Bacteria; phylum Actinomycetota; class Thermoleophilia; order Solirubrobacterales; family Solirubrobacteraceae; genus Palsa-465. Next base: position 20,403 of record CAWFKF010000052.1, read on the forward strand.
TCTCTGAGCTGACGGGTGCCGATCTGCTGGCCGCTCTGACGCACGATCGCGGCCTGCGCGTCCTCAAAGCTGCCGCGCGGCGCTTCCAGCGCGGCCAGCCTGCGGATCCCATGCGAGTGGCGCGAGGCGGGAAGGTTCAGCTGCGCGTCAGCGGGATACAAGTTCTCGCTGCCCACCGCCCGGTAGGCCAGCCGCGTGACCTGCACCTCGCCAAGCACGGTGTGCAGATCGCGCTCGTGGCCACGCTCGACACTACGCCGCGGCGTGCCCTCAGCGCCGATCACCCCACCGACGCGCGGCTCGAGCACAGCGCGCAGATCGAGCTGGTCCTGCAACACCTGGCGGGCTAACTCACGACCGTCCTTGACCAGCCGCGCCTCGAGCCCTGAATGCTCAAGCCCCAACGCCTCCTCGCCCGCCGCCCACTCGAGCAACCTCGCAAACAGAGCCTGCGAGCGCTCAAACCCCGCGACCGGGCGCGCATCCGACCCCGCCGCGCGGGGGTCCTCGCCACCCGTGGGCTGCCGATCACCATCCACCAACGGCAACGACGGCTCGCTCACAGAGCCGTTAGCTTGCCGGGCGCCGACGAACAAGTCCAGCAGATCAGGAGCCACGCGATCACCTCCGTATCGCGGTCCGCAAAAGACATAACACCCCTGACTTTCGCCGCAGCTCACCGGGAGTCCTCCCGAAACCGCGGGCATAACCCGGCCAGAAAGCGCCGACCGACGCGCCATTCGCCCGACAAATCAGGACTATCTACCCACTACAAACGACCTGCACCCTAAAGAGTCAGCCTGACTGAGCTAACCGGTGCTGACCGCCAGACGCTCGAGGTTGCTGATCGCACGGTTGGCTTCGCGAGTGAAGACGAGCTTCCCGATCAGCCTGAACAGGGTCCCGAAGATCCTCCCGCGCGCGTCGTGCGTGAACTCGCGGATCCAGATCATCTCGACCTTGCTTCCGCTCTCGGCTGGTGTGGCTCGGAGTTCCCGGCTGCTGTTCGCCGGTTGGTAGACGTTGGAATCGGTGACGACTGCCTTGACGGAGCCGGGCTGCGACCAGTTGTACGGGCGTCGCTCCCAGTTGATGCCGACGCCGGCCGGTGTGCCCTCGGTGACATCGGCGGAGGTCTGGCTGAGCTCGTGGACCTCGAAGTACAATCCACCCTGATCGGTCGCCGCCCGGAGCCGGTGGCCAAGCGAGACCGGCGTCGTTCGCTAGGCGAGCACCGTCAGCTCGTACTGGTCGCGGTTGGGCGGCTCAGCGAGGACATCGCCGAGTTTGGCGATCTGAGCGCGGTAATTGCCGCTCTCCTCGCTGGCAGCGAGGGCCTCAGCCGTCTCCCATATGCTGTAGCCGATCGTCCGGTCGTTGGCTCGGTCGACCATCGCTACGAAGCCCTTGAAGCCCTCGAGCTCCCGGAGGGCAGGGACGATCGAATCGCGAACGATCGCGAACCACTCGTCGACCTTGCCGGGCTGGATGCGGTTAGTGACGACGCGCGCATACATGGCTACCTCCTAGGTCCGTTCTCCCTGCGTAGTCGCGACCGTACCATCCCGACGGCGAGCGATCTGGAGAACGTGCTCAAGGCCTCGCCGTCGCCCACGTAACCGGCTGCGGATAGCAGCGGACACAAGACCGGGGTCACGAACCGTGCTTGCTTCTGCCGCGCTGAATCCAGGTCTCGACGGAGAGAGGTGGCGAGTCGCGTAATTCGCCAGCTGCGTGTCTACCACCGTACGTTGCGGCCTGCTCTGCGTTGTGAGAAAGGCAGGTCTCGTGCGCACGCCCTGCTCCGCCGGCGTTGCACGTCTCTCGACCCTCAGGCGGCCTCGGACTTGCATTGTGCGCGGAAGGCGAGACCGTGGCGACGATGCGGCCGTCGGCCTGGGCGCGATTGCCTTGGGGCGACAGGCGCTATCCTTACTATCGGTCGCAGGTAAGGAGCGGATATGGATTCGAGCGCCAGGATCACTTCGAAAGGGCAGGTCACGATCCCGAAGGATGTGCGGGACGCGTTGGGGCTCGCCGAGGGCGACGAGCTCCTCTTCCGAGTCGAGCATGCACGAGCGGTGATCGCCAAGACGCCGGACTTTCTAGAGCTCGCCGGCAGCGTTTCGGTTCCGGCTGCGAAGCGCGGAACAGCGTGGGACGAGGTGCTGCGCGCCACCCGCGAGGCGCGCGCGAGGCGACGTCACTGAGCGCGTTCGTCGACACCAATGTCTTGATTCGGCATCTGACCGGTGACTCGCCGGCGATGGCGGCGCGGGCGACAGCCGCGCTGAGCGCCGCCGACGAGCTGCTGCTCGCTGACCTCGTCGTCGCCGAGTGCGTCTATGTGCTCGAGTCCTACTACGAGGTGGAGCGCGAGCGCGTTGCAGAGCTCATGCGGGCGGCGCTTGCGCTCCCGTCGATCAAGACCGTCGACCGTGCCACGCTGCTGCGTTCCCTTGAGGTCTACGAGCTGGATCGCCTGGACTTCGCCGAGGCGTATCTCGTGGCGCTGGCTGAGACCACCGAGATCGGAACGATCCTGTCCTTCGACAGGTCTATCGACCGTGTCGCAACCGTCAGGCGCCAAGAGCCTTGATCGCACCCCGCTGCGTTTCCGTCGGCGCATGCCGATCGGCTCGGCCGGCCGCGCGATGAGCGAGCGGGTCGTGGCACCTCGGCGATAACGCCAAGCCACAGCGGTACCGTCGCGAACATGGCGCCGAACGCCTCCGCGGGGGTGGTCGATCGGGTCGTTGAACGTCGCCGCGCTGTCGCGCTGGCTCGCCGTTACCGCGAGTTCGACGGCTCGCGGTTCGGCAGATCGCCGATCGGCTCGGTCGCTCTCCGGCGACGGTCAAGGCGTACTTCTAATGCGCCGCGAGGCGCCCTGTTGTATCCCCGGCGCAGCCGGGAGGGACTCGGAGGAGGGTCCTTGGGTCTGATGGCTTACTGCGATCCGAAAGGTGAGCGGGACAAGCGCATGCCAGAAAAGCGGCGGTCGAGCCCAGGTGTCAGGGGCGGCGCGTCGCGAGACCCGCGCGATATGGCGAAAGCTGGATTGCCTGATATCCCAATCCCCAGAAGACGTAAAGGCCAGTCCGCCGGAAAGACACCCGAGACCGGCGCCACGCTCTGCGGCGGCATCGTAGAAGGGTCGCCGCAACCTCCGGAGCGTGGAGCGTTGCCCAGCGAGGGCAATCAAGGGGATGAGTGGGACGCCTACGTCGTGCTCGGACGTATAACAGGGACGAACGCGGGATCACCTGCGGGGCGCGAGCCCCATGGTGACGGAGTGCCCATAGTAGTCGTGCGAGAGTCACGTTACTTGGCGTAGGCGACGTACTCGCCGTCGGAAGTACTTGCTGACAATCTCACTTGTGCGGGTTGCGAGATACTCGACGGTGAGAGTGACGAGCTTGGCGAGGTTGGATGGGCGGCGTCGCGCGACGTGGGTGTGAACGTCCTGGTTGAGCAGCTCATCGGGATTGAGCTCCGGGGCGTACGAGTGGAAGGGTAGAACAGCTCCATCCGCGGATGGTCCAGCAGCCAGTACTCGACCGCGGGAGACTTGTGGAAGGAGGCGTTGTCAACGATCAAGAAGATCTTGCGCTCGGGGAAATGCTCGAGCAGCTTGTCGAGGAAGTCCAGGAAGCGGATCTCATCGCAGCTGCCCTCGAAGATCTCGAACACCAGCGTGCCGTCGGCACCGATCGCGCTGATCACGTTGGCCGAGAAGCGCTTGCCGGTCAGCGGCACGATCGCGCGCTCGCCGATCGGCGCGTAGCTCTTGCCGGCGGTCTGCCCGGCGCGCACGCCCATCTCATCGCCGAACAGCATCCGCGCCCCTTCGCGCCGCGCGCGCGCCTGGATCGCCGGGAACTCGTCCGGGAGCCACACCCGCACCCGCTCGGGGTCCTGCTCGAGCCACCGCCGCTGCGGCTTCTTGCCCGAGAACCCCCAGCGCCGCAGGTAGACACCGACCGTCTGGCGACTGAGCCCGAGCCCGAACCGCCGCTCGATCAGCGCCTTGACGGCCTGCCTTGACCACAACACGCCGGGAATCTGCAGCTGATCGGGGTTCGTGCCCTTCGATCAGTCGGATCAGCTCTGCCTGCTGGGCGTCGGTGAGCGCCATCTGCTCGCGCGAGCGCCGACCACGCCGCCCCTCCCTCAGTCCCTCAAACCCCCTGAGCTGGTGGCGAGCCATCCACAGCGACACCGTCCGCAGATGCACCCCCAAGGACTGCGCCACAACCGCGTGAGTGCGTCCGGCCAACACCATTTTCACACCCCGCTCACGCAGCGCTTCCCGAGTCGTGCCTGACACCCGTCTAGCGTCACTCTTCACACAGTCAATACTATCACGCTGACACACCCAAATGCACTGCCACATGGCGTAATAATTGCGCAGAGCATGGGGGCAACCGCCATGGGCAGCCGCGAACGGTCGCGAGAGCGCGGAAATGGCGTGAACAACCAGCGCTTCGGGGAACCGCAGGGTGCCCCTACCAGCTCCGGTAGGCGTGAAAGATCGGACAGCCGCACCAGGGAGGACGGGAAAGCCGTCCACAGGGCGAAGGGGCACAGGTGACTGGACATCCGAGAACCGGGAGGTATGCGTAATGCAGAACGCCGAAACGGTATTGAGTGTCCTCCGTGAAACCACGGAATAGTCGCTGGAGAGCCCGGTGATCAGAAATGGTCACGCCGGGTTCGGGAGGGGGGTCTCGGAAAAGGACCGCAAGGCACCTCGCCGAGGCCCTACCTCAGCCGAGCCGACCGGCGAGAAGGCGCGGGCGGTCAAGGCCCGGTACGCGGGCGTTTGCCGCGGCTGCGGCGCCTACACCCAGCCGCGCAACGGAAAGGGCGACGCCTACGCCTACTGCAAGGCCTGCCACCCCGGCGCGATCGAGCGTCGCTGGACCCGGGAGCGCGTAATCGAGGCGATGCTCGACTGGCGCCGTCGTTACGGCAGGCTGCCGTCCTCGTACGACTGGTCGCGCACCCACGCGCGCCGGCGCGGGGGAGAGGCGCTCCAGCGCCTGGCCGAAGGAGACTGGCCGGCGGCGAGCGTGGTCAGCCGCGTGTTCGGCGCTTGGGCGGCGGCCAGCCCGGCGGCTGGCGGGAACGACCGGCAAGAGCCGACAGGCCGGGCGCTGTCGCCGGTGTCGGCGTTGGGCAGCAACTTGATCTCGCTGCCTAAACCCCGGGAATCCACCGCAAAAACCGAGGATTTGAGAGGAGGTGGATCGGAACTACAACCACCGGATTTGCAGAGCTTTTCCATCAGCGGGGTGGATTTCGCCCATAATTCGGGTCGGTGAGGTCCCCGGTTCAAATCCGGGCGCCCCGATTTATTTGCCCAGATTTGCAGGGATTTTGTGAGGAGGGGAGCGGCCGCCGATCAGGGTCACGGATGGTATGTGTAGCCCCGGGACGCGAGAATCCCTTCGATTTCTAGCCGGAGGAGTACTGATTTAGCGGGTTCAGCAGGGATTATGTAGCCTGGGGCGAAGGTGGTGGCGGTGGTTGCCGTCACCGCGTCAGAGTGGTCAGCGCCCAGCGCTCCCGCCAGCCCGCCGCCAGCGAGCTGATCAAGCTGCCTGCTCGCGCGTCCGCAACCAGCCTCGCGGCCTGACCGGCGATGCCCGACCCGACCGCGATCCCCGAGACCCGCTACCGGATCGTCTGCTATGAGCTCGAAGGCGATCAGGAGACGGTCATCCTCGACGCCACCGCCCAAGCGTTCATCGCCGTCACCGGCACGATCGACGAACACAACACGATGACCGGGCAAGGCACCCACGCCGGGCCGCTACCGCTACTACGACGCCTCGCCAGCATCATCGCCGACGACGAACGACTCGCCAGCTGACGCCGGCGCGGCGTCATACCAGACCCGGTAACTCAATACGCCTGCAATTGCGTAGGTTGCTGTGGCATGTCGGCGTCGATGGTTCCAGCTCGGGTGATGTCCGGGTGGCGGTGGGGCGACCGGCGGGAAGCCCTGGTAAATGCGGGTTTCGCTCGCATGAGATGAGCCGGCCCCGGCGGTTCTCCCGTCCATCCCTGCCTAAACCCGAGGACCGGATCCGAGGCCGTGTTGCGCGGTCGGCGACTCGGCCAGTGCGCTGCGAAGCCGGGCATGTGGTCTCGCAATTGGCAGGAGCAGAGAGTCGTCATTGTGCCCCGGCGGCCCTGCATTTGTTCGCGACGCACGCTTCGGTCGCGGTTCTGGAGTCGGCCGTGAGCGGCAGCGTGATTGAAAGTGCCGAAATGGCGACAAGGGGCTATCTATTTGACTCAGGGAGACCAGTATTTGCGGGCGATTGCCGCCAGGGACGGTGCACGGCCGCCACGGTGGCGACGCGGCCGGGCTGGGGTCGCCCGGGTTGGCCTGCGTCCGGTGGGGCTGGGGTTGGCGATCAGGCTCCGGTAGGTGATCGGCTCGGCGAGGATCGCTTGTTCGAGCAGTCGGTAGAAGAGCAGGCCGCGGCGGGTGGAGCGGCGGCGGTTGAAGCGGAAGGTGAACTCGTTGAGGTAGGCGTCGAGGTGCTCGGGAGTGACCGCGCCCTGGTGGGTGCCCAGCAGCCAGCGCTGCAGCAGGCTGGCGACGCGATGCACGCCGGGCATCACGACATCGGCGGGATCGCTCTGCTGGCGCATCACTGTTCGCGGCTCGTAGCCGCGGTCGCCGTGAGGTACGCTGCCCCAGACCTCCGGTAGTGGAATCAGATTAGTGGCGTTGTGCAGGGGTTTTGTTTGCTCTAGAGCTTGCAAAAGTATGTTTGGTGTGGTATTGTTGTGGGGTGTTGAGCGGGTCGACAGAGGCAGGCGGGGATGCGGGCCAGTTGCCGGGGATGCCGGCGCCGTTGGAGTTGCGGTTGGAGGCGGTCGGCGAGGACGTGGTGGTGTCCTGTGGCGGTCGGGCGTTGGCGTGCTATGAGCGGGGTGATCGGGGGATGCGTAACCTCGCGATCGTGTCGTTGACGCGGGCTGGGGTGAAGGGCGTTGAGGTGGCACGCGTGTTCGGGATCAGTGCTGAGCATGTGACTCGTCTGCGGGGGGAGGTCGCTGAGGGCGGGTCTGGGGCGTTGGTGCGGCCGATGGGTCGCCCACGGAAGCTTGATCGGGACGCGGTCGCGCGGGTGTATGAGTTGTCTGATCGGCGTGTCGCGGGCAGCGAGATCGCGAAACTGCTGGGTGTCTCGGAAGCGACGATCTCGCGGTTGTTGGCGCGTCGCCCGGCGCGTGAGGTTGAGCGGCTGCCGGTGAGCGAGCTGGGGGAGGTGAGCGACCTGGCGGATGTGACTGGCGGCGCTGAGACGACCGTGGCGGATCTGACCGCGGCGGACGTCGCTCAAAGCGCCGAGTGTGGGGTGAGCGTGGCGGATCTGACCGGGCCGGTTGAGGTCGTTGGCGCGCGGATCGGTGAGGGTGGCGGCCGGTCGGTGTACGCGGGCGCGATGCTGCTGCACCCGTTCCTGGAGAAGGTCGGCGCGAGCGCGGTGCTCGGCGTGCTCAGCTCGGGTCCTGAGCGGTGCTATGACACGATCGCGGTCGCGCTCTGTGGCGTGTTCGCGTTCGCGTTGGGGACCTCCTCCCTGGAGGGCTCAAAGCACTTGCAGCTCGCCGACGCGGGGCTGCTGGCCGGGATCGAGCGTTTCCCGCATCTGCGGAGCCTGCGCCCGCGGCTCGGGGCGCTCGCGGACGCGGTCGATCCGTTGCGGGTCCAGGTCGCGCTGTCAAAGGCGATGCTGAGCGCCGACAGCGAGCCTCCGTCGGTGTTCTTTGTCGATGAGCACTTCGTTGCGTATACCGGCTGCCGGCCGGTCGCCAAGGGCTGGAACACACGCCGCCGTCATGCCGAGCCCGGAAGGCACGACACCGTGATCGTTGATGACCGCTGGCGGGCTGTGTGTTTCGCCTCAGGCTCTCCGCAAGGCCTCTCAGGCGCGATGCTTGACCCGGTCGACCAACTCCTTGAGATCTGCGACGGGCGACCGTTGATGCTCGGCTTCGATCGCGGCGGCGCCTATCCCAAGACGTTCTGTGAGCTGCGCGATCGCGGGATCGACTGGATCACGTACCGTCGCGCGCCGCTGGCCGTCCCGACGGTCAAGCCTCGCCGCTCGTGGGTGAGGCTCGACGGGCAGCGCCATTACGTGCGCGTCGCTGATGAGCTCGTCGAGCTTGACGGATACGGGAAATGCCGACAGCTGAGCGTGTATCAGGACGGGCGGGTCGTGCTGCAGATCCTGACCAGCGACCTGCGCACCCCAGCCGCGCGCCTCGCGCACACGCTGCGCTGCCGGTGGTGCATCGAGAACACCTTCAAATACCTCGAAGACCATCACGGCCTGCACTGGCTGTGCGACCACGAGATGAGCATCGCCCCGGACACCACGCTACAGCGCAACCCCGAACGCACCACAGCGCTCGCACAGCTTCGAGCGCACGAGCAGACCATCGCCGAGCTCGAACGTCAGATCGGCCAACACACCACCGACAGCAACGCCGCCGACACCAACCCCGCCGAGACGCTGTGCATGCTCCAAGCAGACCTCTACACCGCACAAGCCGCCACCCGCACAGCCAAAGCGACGCTGAAGCCGATCCCCGCGAAGCTGCCCGCCAACGTCATCGACCCCGACGCCAAGCGCGCCACCCCCCGCGTGAACCGTCGCGCGCTGCAGACCGTCCTACGACTGCTGGCCTACAACGCCGAGCTTGACCTCGCCCGCGCGATCAACACCTACCTCGCTGACCCCGACGAATACCGCGCGATCACCCGCCACCTCCTGCACCAGCCCGGACAGATCGACTACACCCCAACCCGGATCACCGTCACGATCGACCCGCCGCACGCCCCCCGCATCGCCCGCGCCCTGAACCTCCTGATCGACCAGATCAACAACAATCCACCCAAGCTCACCGGCGACCGCCGACCGATCAGCTACCGATCAGCGCAAAACCTTGACATCACGCGCCGCCCTACTACCG
>CAWFKF010000053.1:0-110274 GCA_963816005.1 uncultured Solirubrobacteraceae bacterium
GACGGGCCGTTTAGGGGCTCTCTCGGCATCGATGTGGTCAGGTTTGGGCTTTCTGGCCCTGGGACCGGGTGACTTTGGAGGCACGGCAGACGCTCACGACGCTTGAGGCAATACGCCCGGATCGTGGATGGCGCTCGTGCGAACGGGCCGCGCTCCATGGGGGAGCTGGTCGGACGCGATCTCCCTGGTAGCTGGGCTGTTCCGAGCTGTCATCGGGTAGGCGCCGGGCTTACCCCGGCGCCCCCCACACCACCGGACGTGCGGGTCCGCATCGGGCGGTTCGCTTGGCATCCCGGAAACGGCGGTAGGGTTCGAGGAACCCCTCCAGGCCCTGGGCGGTCCAGTAGGCGGTCGGCAGCGCGCGGTGGAGGATTGGAGAGCTCGAGATGCGCCAGTAGCCCTTGCGCGAGCACGCCCATTTGTGCGCGTCGCCCGCTGGGATGCCCAGCGCGATGAGCCTGCGCCGCTTCGTGCGGACGCGTTTCCATTGCTTCCAGCGAACCTGCCGCAGTCGCCTGCGGAGCCATTTGTCGAGCTTCTCAAACGGCCACGGCGTGTCGGCATACGAGTAGTAGGCCGTCCACCCGACCGTGAAACGGTTGATCTCGAAGATCCGCCGCTCCATCGAGACGCCCCATCGACGCGAGGTCAACTCGCGCAAGCGCTGCTTTGCTCGGTTCTGGGACTTGGGGGCGACTGTGACTTTGACCTCACTGCCGCGGTACCGAAACCCGAACCCCAAGAAAGGGCGCTTCGTCGCCCGGTCAACCACCGACTTCTCGCGGCTGACCTTGAGCTTGAGGCGCTGCTCGACGTATTGCGTGATGCTCGCCATGACCCGCTCGCCCGCCCGCCTGCTGTGGACGTAGATCCGTCCGTCGTCGGCGAAGCGCACGAACCGATGCCCGCGCTTCTCCAGCTCCCAGTCGAGGTCGTCGAGCATGACGTTCGAGAGCAGCGGCGAGAGCGGCGAACCCTGAGGGGTCCCCTCCTCGCTCGCGGCTACCAGCCCGCCATCCATGACGCCCGCTTCCAGGTAGCGCCGGATCAGCCTGAGCACCTGCTTGTCATGGACCCGTCTGGCGACCCTCGCCATCAAAGCGTCGTGCTGAACCCGATCGAAAAACGAGTCGAAATCAAAATCGACGCACCACGCCGCGTCATCGGAGATGAACTGGCGTGCCCGCTCGACAGCGTGATGCTGCGAGCGCCCCGGCCTGAAGCCGAAGCTATGGGGATGGAAATGCGGGTCGAAGACAGGCGTGAGCACCTGCGCGATGGCCTGGCAGATCAACCGATCCACCACAGCCGGCACCCCCAACTTCCGCATCCCACCCGAGGGCTTGGGGATCATCACCCTCCGGACGGGCTGCGGCCGGTAGGTGCCCGCGTCAAGCTGTGAGCGGACCCGTGGCCAGTGGTCTTTCAACCACGGCCGCAGCTCCTTCGTGCTCATCCCGTCGATGCCTGGGGCACCGGCTTTCTGCTCGACGCGTCTGAGCGCCTCAGCGAGATTCTCGCGGGACAACAACTGCTCCCACAAGCTCGCCTCGGCGGGGTGAGCTGCGGTGTCGCGGGGCGCCGGGGATCGACTGCGCTCTGAACGGGCGTCTCCGGGCTTCACCGTCGGACCCTCCCGCCCAGGCCCCATGTGGGGTTGGCTGCCTTCAACGTCGATCCCACGAGCACCAGCGTCCTGCATCTCGGCTTCGCGTTCAGCCCTTCCCAGCGATCACGATCCCGCTGGTACTACGGCGTCTGCTGACTTCTCCACGGCGAACCACGGCCTCTCGACCGCAGTCGTCCCGCCCCACCCGACGAGCGGTGCACGCGCACCGGACGGGCATCCCGGGACACCCATGGAGACCTCCCCAGGTAAGACCAGCAACCTTCCTCGCGCACCCACCGCGTCCACGTGACGGCCCCTTGATGACAACGGGCTTCGCCATGCCGAGCTGGCTCGCCCAGACCGCCCCGCCTCCTACGCGCAGCCCGCCCGACCCCGAACGGGACCAGGCGCGCCATGTGTTCCTAGAGTCGCGATTTCGCCTCCGGCTTCCTTCCCACCCCGCCTCACGACGACGCAGTTGCCCTTGGCTTGTGGTTGGTGTCATCTCCTCCACGGGGGACTTGCACCCCCGAGCTGCTGATCATGCTGGGCGCACTCGGGTAGCCGGGGCGGTTGCCCGCCCCGGCTCCCACAGAACCGTACGTACGCTGTTCGTATACGGCTCTTCGGGACGGCGGGTTATGACCCCCGCCGCCGGCCGGTGTATCGACCTCGAATCATTCCCATAACGCCAGTTGTGGCGCGGCGGGAGCGACGATCTGCCGGTGCGTTTGGCGATGAAGGTCGGCCAAGAACAGCAGCCCGCGCTTGGCGAAGTATGCGTTGCGCAGGCCGTGGTCGACCGCGGACGTGTGGCTTAGCGCCCACCAGGACTTGCGTCCCGAGTAGATCTGCCGCCACACGTTTTCTCGTTTGACGCCCAGCTTGATGAGACGCCGCGCGATTGTGCGTTTGCGTTTCCAGTGGCGCAGAATGATCGCGCGCAGCCGGCGCCTGATGTGAGCGTCGAGCGTGCGCATCATCCGCATCTCCGTGGCGGAGGCGATCCCGAAGAAACCGTGCCAGCCGCGCAGCCACGTGTTGGTCCCGGCGATGCAGCTTTCAAGCGTGCCTCCCCAGTTCCTGGGTGTGAGCTGGCGGATGCGCTCCATCGCTAAGCGCTTGGTGCGCTCCGACAACAGCACCTCCACGACCCCGGTATACGGGTTTACCCATAACCGGAAGCCGAGGAAGTGGCGCTCCTCGGGTCGGGCAACGGCCGACTTGGCCTCGTTGATCCTCAGGCGCAAGCGCCGTTGGATGAACTCGCACAAGCTGGCCATCACCCGCCGCCCCGCCCGCTCGCTGCGCACGTACACCTTGGCGTCGTCTGCGTAGCGAACGAATCGGTGGCCACGCCGGTCAAGCTCTTGATCGAACTCGTCCAGCACGATGTTCGACAGCAACGGCGAGAGCGGACCGCCTTGCGGAACGCCCTGCTCGCTTGCGATCACCACACCGTCCGGCAACAGCACCTTGGCCTTCAGCATCCGTCCGATCAGCACGAGCAGCCGCCGATCGCTCACGCGCTCGGCGAGCTTGGCGGCAAGCCGCTGGTGGCAGACGAGATCGAAAAACTTCTCCAAATCAAGATCCACGCACCACTCGTAGCCGTCCTCGAGATGCCCCTTGGCCTCAGCGACCGCCGAATGGCAACTTCGACCGGGTCGAAACCCGTGACTCGAAGGATGGAACGTCGGCTCCCACAGCGGTTCGAGCACCTGCCGCACGGCCTCCTGGACCACCCTATCGATCACGTCGGGAATCCCCAACCCGCGCTGCCCACCCCCCGCCTTCGGGATATACCGCCGGCGGATCGCGCCGGGCTGGTAGCTCCCAGCCAGCAGGTCGGTCTGCAGCCTGGGCAGAACAACCGGCCACTGCTCAAGCAGCGCCTCAATCGTCTGCCCATCAGGGCCAGGGGCGCCCTTGTTCGACGCCACCTTCAACAACGCACTGGTCAATCGGTTGGCAACCTCCTCCATCGTCGCAGGCGCTGCGATCCCAACCTTGCCGCTCGCCTTCGGCGCTCCCGCCCGGAGGACCCCGAGCCGGTCCCGGGTCCTCCTGCGGGTAGCCCCTTGCGGGTTTTCTGCTGTCGCGACCGGCAGGCTGAGCTGCACCGCCGTTTCTTCGACCGGGACCGCCTTCCCTTGCCCACCGGGGCCCGACCCGGCACGCTCAGCGGCCATTACAGCCGCCTTCCGGTACTACGCAGTCCTCGGACTTCTGCTGGGCCATCGACCATCGTCCTCTCGTTCTCCGGCCTACCGGCCAACCGGCCGGAACCCAGCAGATCTCCTGAGGTGAGATGCTGAGATTTCGCTGTGATCGCGTCGCCAATACGCTCTCGGTCACGACGAACAGGGATCGGGCATCGCCGCTGTTGGCCGGCTCGCCCACCGAGCAACGCCTTACGGCGCTTCACTTTCGTTCGCCACCACAACGCACCTATGGCCTCCTTCAGACCCGCCCTCGCGGGAGCTTCGCAGCGCAACCAGCCGCACTGAAGCCGCCCGGTCAATTCCGGGCCGCGCCCTTGCCTCATCGATGTCGGGTTCCCTCTGTCAGGGCCCCGGGACAGGACTTCCACCTCCGATCTCAACATCCGTACTCAGCACACCAAGGACGCCGCTGCGCGGCTCGCTGCGCTCGGCCCTTCGGGCCATCCTTGACTGCACCGGCCCAGCTCCGCTGGCTGGCAATGAACGTCGCCCCGGAGGGCGACCTGCGCGTCAAGACATCCACCTCTGCAGCTCGGTCGACTCGTGCGCGACTTGCAAAGCCCGTTCCCGGTACGAAGATCCTGCTCAGGACCACAATCGCGCTCTCACCCTGACCACATCGATGCCGGGAGACCCCGTTTAGGTCGAGCGCCAAGACTGCTTTCATGGCGAAGGCGCCGCGTCCGGCAGAGCAGGTCGACGAGGCTAGGCTCCGCGCGTCGTCGCCGGGCGCCACACGCGCGCAGGACCTCGTCGGGCCGCTGCACCGGCGGCGGCGTCGAGGGGAACGAGCGGCTCACCGCGCTGCCCGGGCTGATCCTGATCGCGCTGCTGGCCGTCCTCGGCGTGACGATCCTGCGGATCCGCCAACCGATCTGGTTGCACTTATTCGTCGGACTCGTGCTCCTCGGCCCGGTGGCGCTGAAGATGTCAAGCACGGGGTATCGCTTCGTCCGCTACTACACCCACGATCCTGTCTACCGGCGGAAGGGTCCACCCGAGCCGCTGCTCCGCTTGCTGGCCCCATTCGTGGTCCTCTCGACGGGGGTGGTCTTCGCTACCGGGGTCGTGCTGCTGTTCCAAGGTCCGAGCGGACGCGGCACGCTGCTGCTGGCCACAAGGCGAGCTTCATCATCTGGCTCGGGGTGAGCGCCCTGCACGTGCTCGCCCATCTGCCCGCGACGGCGGGCTCGGTGGCGTTCCGGCGCAGCCGAAAGCCCGAACTCCCCGGAACCGAGCGCGGCGAGACCGGACGCCGGATCGCGCTCACGGGGGCGCTCGTCCGGCGGCCTCGTGCTCGCGGTCGTGTTGCTGCCAGAGTTCGCGGCATGGACGCAGCACGGGGCGTTCTTCGACCACTGACAGCACGCGCCCGCGCGTGCCGTCAGGCCGCGACTTCTTCACGATCCCCGCGGCCCCGACTTCTTCACGATCCTCGCCCGCTGAGACAGGTCCTGAGGCCCGTTTCCCCCTGGAGAGCGGACGCAGGCGAGGTGCGATCATCTTCTCCATGGCGCCCACGCGAGCTCGCCTGGCCGTGACTCTCGTCGCCGCCGTGACACTGGCGGCCGGCTGCGGGTCGGGCGCCACCAAGACCGTCGCCGCGCAGAGCACGGAGCCGCGGCCGGCGCCCTCCACCGGCGGGGGGACGCACGGAGGCTCGGGCGGGGCGGGCAGACCATCCCCACGCCCGGACCGACCGGACGGCCGGCTGATCCCGCCGCGGTGAACGTCGTCCGCGCTTGGTCCTCGGCGCTGGCCCGCGGTGACGTCGAGGCGGCCGCGCGCTACTTCGCGCTGCCCAGCGAGTTCATCAACGGACCGGACGCCAGCGGCCGGGTACCGATCATCCCGATCCGCTCACTCGCGGACGCGGCCACGGTCAACGCCTCGCTGCCGTGCGGCGCGAGCTTCATCTCCGCCGACCAGCGCGGTGCCTATGTGAATGCGCTCTTCCGCCTGACCGATCGGCCCGGCCCCGCGGGGGCTGCGGCTCCGGCACCGGTCAGATGGCGCGCACGAACTTCGTGATCAAGGGCGGCCGTATCGTGGAGTGGATCCGCGCGCCCGACGACCCCGGCGACAACAAGCAGCCGACCGTTCCCGCGCCACCGGCGAGGCCGCCGCAGCCGACTGCCCCGCCGAGCAGCCAGGGCACCGGCCCGGTGATCTGAGCAGCTCGGGTCGCGAGGGGCGCTGAGACGATCGGATAGCCTGGGGATCAACACGCCACGGCGGGGCGCTGGTCACTGGTGGCGGACGAGGCCTGGGGCTCGCGATCGCGCGCCTGCTCGCCGCCCGGGGCTGTGCGGTCCATGTCACCGATCTCGACGCCGACGCGGCGGCCCACGCCGCCGCGCAACTCGGCGCCGGCGCGTTCTCCTCGCAACTCGACGTGCGCGACGAACAGGCCTGCAACCACGCCGCGGCCGCCACGACCGAGCGTGCCGGATCGCTCGAGGTCTGGGTCAACAACGCCGGTGTGCTCGTCACCGGCCCGGCGTGGGAGCAGCCGAGCGAGGTGCGCCGGCTGATGCTCGAGGTCAACGCGCTCGGCACGATCAACGAAACTCTGGCTGCGCTGGAGCTCATGCGCCCTGCGGGCCAAGGCCACGTCGTCAACGTCGTCTCGCTGGCCGGGATCGTCGCCTCGCCCGGCGAGACCGTCTACGGCGTCTCCAAGCACGCCGTGATCGCGTTCAGCATCGGCACGCTCACCGACCTGCGGCTCGCCGGCGTCCGCGACGTCCACATCTCGCGTCTGTGCCCCGACGGCATCTGGACGCCGATGCTCTATGACAAGCTCGACGATCCCGCCGCCGCGGCCTCGTTCACCGGCGTGCTGCTGCAGCCGGCCGAGGTAGCCGCCCACGTCGGCCGCCTCCTCGACCACCCGCGCCCCGTTCTCACCCTCCCGCGCTGGCGCGGGGCGATGATGCGGGCGCTCGACGCGGCGCCCAGGCTCGCGACGCTGGGTGTCGCGCCGGTGCTCTCCTACGGGCGATGGCAGCAGCGGCGGCTGAAGCGGAGGGTGGCGCGGGGCGGGTGACTGGGTCTTCGGTGCAGGGCGGCAGCGCCGGCGTAAGCGGCGGCTGGGACAGGGAGTCGAGGTCGCCAGGCGCGGCCGGATCCTTGGTCGAGCATGTAAAACGTGACGAAGCTCCGGCCCGCCAGACAAGTCTGGTCGCATTAGCTTAGCCTGGATCCACCGAATAGCGGCGTGGGTTCAGGCGGATCGGTCTGATTCGGTGGGTTGGTGAGCCGTAGTGGCGCTGCGGGTGGTGTTCGGGGTTGTGGTGTGCGGGTCTGAGCGTTCGTGAGCCCCGTTGTTGCGGTTTGGGTGTCGTTTTCGGGCAGGGGGCTGTTGGCCGTTGCCGGCGGAGTCGCTGATCGGTGTCTGTGTGCCCTGGGGGGCGGGTCAGGTGAGCGCGGGGAGCGCGCGGATGCGTGTGAGCGCGTCGTCGAAGTCTTGTTGCCAGGGCCAGCGGGCGGGCATCCGGAGTGTCCATTGCCGGGCGGTACGGGTCAGTCGTCCGGGGATCCGGAACAGCCGGCGGCGGCGGGTGGCCGCAGTCCGCGCGGTGTCGCCGGGGAGGCCGATCAGGCTGGTCCACCTGCCGAGGTTGTGCGCTAGACCCTATGGAGGATGATTCGCCGGGACGTTGAAGGCCGGACCTCGATCGCATTTTGCGGGGGTTTGTCTGGCCGGAGATGGGCTCCGGCTGACCCCATACGAAGGAGGTCCGGCCGTGACCGGAACGATGACATGGGCGGCGATGGATGTCCACGCGCGCTCGACCTACGCGGGGTCGCTGGATGTGATCACCGGCGAGCTGTGCCGGCAGAGGTTCGATACGGGTGCGGTGGAGCCGGTCGTGGGGTGGCTGGCTGGGTTGCCGGGGCCGGTGCGTGCGTGCTACGAGGCGGGCCCGACCGGGTTCGGGTTGTACCGGGCGGCGGTTGCGGCGGGGATCGATTGTCAGGTGATCGCGCCGAGCAAGACGCCGCGTCCCTCGGGGGACCGGCACAAGTCCGATCGTCGCGATACCGATCTGTTGTTGCGGCAGTTGATGGCCGGCGCGTTGACGGCGGTGGCGGTCCCGTCCGCGACGTGCGAGGCGGCCCGCGATCTCGCGCGGGCGCGGGAGCAGGTTCGCCTGGATCTGATGCGCTGTCGGCACCGGCTCTCGAAGCTGCTGCTACGCCACGGCCGCGTGTGGGACCGCTCGGCGTGGACGAAGGTGCATCGCGAGTGGCTGGGATCGCAGACCTTCGCGCATCACAACACGGAGCTGGCGTTCATCGACAACCTCGCGGCGTGCGACGGGCTGAGTGCCCGTCGCGACGCGCTCGACGAGCGGCTCTCCCGGGTCGCGACCGACCCGGAGTTCTGGCCGGTCGTTCGCCGGCTCCGCGCGTTCCGCGGGATCGACACCCTCTCGGCGCTGATCCTGCTGCTCGAGGTCGCGGACTTCGCGAGGTTCCCCCGCGCGGTGCAGCTCGGATCGTGGCTGGGGCTGGTGCCCTCCCGCGAGCAGTCCGGCGAGTCAGACGTGCACGGGTCGATCACGAAGACCGGCTCGAAGTACGCCCGGCGGATCCTTGTCGAGGCCGCTTGGCATTACGCCCGCCCACCCCGCGTCGGCAAGACGCTCTACGAGCGCCAGGAGGGGCTGCCCGACCACGTCCTGCAGATCGCACGACGCGCCCAGAGCCGCCTCTACCGAATCCACAAACGGATGCGCGAGCGCAAGAAGCCCGGCAACGTGATCACGGTCGCGTGCGCCCGCGAGCTCTCCTGTTTCCTCTGGGCCGCCGCGACTGTCCCATAGCCCAAACTGACAGCCCGCTCCCGCTCGGGTGGGGAGGCGCCGGGCCCCGAAGTCCGCTGGTACACGCGATGCTCCTATGGGCAGCCCTCACCAAGCCACGCCCGGTTCTAGACACGCGCCAGCCAGCGACGCAACCAGGGACCTGGGGTAGCCAACCCCCGCATATGAGACTGACCGACGTCGAGAACTTCGCCCGACGCCTCCCCACCCGAGCAAACCTCCACCAACCCCCCAACGGCAGCAACGAGGGGAGCATGAACGCTGCTCACTTGACAGACGTTCCTCCATATGAGGAGCGTGGGTCACAATGCCCGCAGAGCGCCGTTTTGGCCCGTTTCAGGGGATCAATTCATCAGCGGCGATCGCTCGGATGGCCGCAGAACGGCTCTCAGAGCGTCGTTAACGAGACTGAGTATTACTGACCCACGCTCCTAGGGCGGCGATCACGGTCCAGGCGCTGTTCGCGGCGAACTGGCCGGAGGGGAAATGGCGCAGGGCTTGGTCTTTGAGATCGCGGATCGCGAGCTCGACGATGGCGTCCTCGCGATGCTCGGCCTCGACGAGCATCAGTGGCTCGGTGCGGTTGGTGGCGAACGCGTGGTATTGCCAGTCGGGGAACAGCTCGGCCTGGGCTCCGATCAGGCGGGTGCGGCGAACGATCAGCCGCCAGTCACCGAGCTTGGTCTCAGCGATCTGCGCTCGCCGCCCTTCGGGTAGTCGGTGAGCGTCACCCAGGCGGTCTCGGGGATCTCCTCGATCAGCGCCCGGATCGGCTTGCGCTGCTTGACCCCGATCGAGAACTCCACGCCCCTGGCGTCGAAGGCTTTGAACAGCTTGTGGTTCTCGAACCCGCTGTCGGCACGGATCAGGATCGCGCCGGTCGCGCCCGCGCGACGGACGCGGGCGAGCAGCTCATCGACGAAGCGCGGGTTCCCGCGCTGAGTGTTCGCCTTCCCTTTGCGGTTGCGGATGTGCAGCACCTCGCCGGTCCCGCCGCGGGTCGCCACCAGCGGGGTAATGACTGCTCCCACGCAAAAGGTAACCCGGGTCGTCGGGGCCGACGGGGGTGGGGATCGAGTGGCGGATCGTGATCTTGTCGTCGTCGCCTCCGATGAGGACTTCGCGGACGACGAGCCGCAGGATCCGTTGTTGTTCGGCGATGTCGAGCCGGTCCAGCCCGGTGGCGAGGCGGTCGAGGAACCCTTCGAGGGTGTCGGCGAGCTGGAGGTAGGTCTCGGCGTCCTGCAGCTCGGCGTCGAGACTGTCGAGCTGTGCTTGGAGGGTGGTCTGGCGCTTGCGCAGCGCGGGCGTGCGGGCGCGGAGCTCCTCGAGCGAGATGAGCTGTTCTTGGTAGGCCTCGATCAGCCGCTCGACCGCGGTGTTGGCGTGGGTGAGGTCGCGCTCGAGCACTTCTCGGCGGCGAGGCGCGGGGTGTTCTGTCCGCACCGCGGCGAGGCGGCGGTCGATCTCGGAGCGGACGAGTTCGGGGTTGTTGAGCAGCCGGCGGACCTCTTCCCAGACGAGCGGGTCGAGCTCGTCGGCGCGGACTGGGCGGCTGGTGCACCGCTTGCCGTCCGGATGCCGCCAGCCGTCCTGGCCGATGCAGCGGTAGTACGAGATCCGCTTGTTGCTGGTGCGGGTCGAGCTGCGGTAGCAGGAGTAGCCGCACTCGCGGCAGACGAGCAGGCCTTGCAGCAGCGTCAGCTGCTTGGTGTTGCGCGTGGAGAAGTGCGCGTTCTCGACCAGCCGGGCCTGCGCGAGCGCGAACGTCTCCTCGGTGACGAGCGGCGGGACCGGGATCAGCGTCCAGTTCTCGGCTGGCTGGTCGGAGCGGGTGAGCCTGCGGCCGTGCCGCTCGCCGCGCTGGCGGGTGGTCCGCGTCGGCCCGCCGTGCCGCTCGTCGGTCTTGGTCTTCCCGAACGCGGCCTGCCCGCGATAGGCCGGGTTGCGCAGCATCGCCCAGATCGTGGAGCGGTCCCACACCGCCTTGCCCGTGCGGGTCAGCACGCCGCGGTTGGTCAGCCAGCGGGCGAGCTCACCGATCGAGACGCCATCGGTCACGTAGCGAGCGAACACGTCGCGCACGACCTGCGCCTGCGCCTCGTCGATCTCCCAGAACCCGTCCATATGCTCGGACTTCTTGACGTACCGATAGCCGTACGGTGCGCCCGACATCACCGCCTGCGAACCGCCACGCGCGCGGTGCGCCTTCCCGCGGCGGGTGCGCTCAGCGATCTGCGCGCGCTCGTACTCAGCGATCATCCCCTGGAACTGGCGCAACAACTCGTCCTCCGGGGTGCCCCGCTCGGGTTCCTTCGCGAAGCAGACCTCCACGCCGACCCGCGCAAGCTCTTCGAGCAGCAGCACCTGGTACGCGTAGCGGCGCGCCAGGCGATCCGGCGCGTGGCAGAGCAGCACTTCGAACGCGCCCTCGGCCGCGCGGTCGCGCAACCGCTCCAGCGCCGGGCGCTGAAGCGTCGCGCCGGAGAACCCTTCGTCCTCGAACACCAGGTCCTCGGGGACGAGCAGGCCCCGGCCGGCGGCGAGCTCATGCAGCCCGACGGTCTGGCTCTGGATCGTCTCGTCCTGGCGCTGGCGCTCCGAGGACACCCGCGCGTAGATCGCCGCCACCCTGCCCGTCCGTCCGGCCGCCTGCAAGCTCGTGTCGCTGATCATCATCCCTCCGCTCGTTGCCTATCATTCGGCGCCGGTCGGGCACCACGAACCCGTACGCCTGCGCCAGCCGACTGCTGGCGAGCCGATCACCGACGAACTCGATCTCAACGCGCGGAGCCACCGTGTCGCTCGTGAACGTGATCGAGATACAGTCTCGCCGCCTCCGCGACAGTCGCGCTCAGCGACTGCCCTCGCGACCGCGCGTGCCGACGCAGGCCCGCGATCAGCGACGGCGCGAGCCGGACCGTAAACACCGCTGTGCGCTCCGGCACCGCCACGCCCTCCGGTCGCTCCAGCGCCACGGTCACGTACCGGCGCGCCTGACGCTCCGACAGACCATGCTCGGCCTGCAGCGCTCGCACCGCGTCCGCAGGCGACACGTCGGCGAGCAACTCGACCGCGCGGTTCACCCGCAGCGCGTACTCGTCGGCGTAGGCTCGGCGACTGGCCATCAGTCACTTGAATACCACGCGTCACGTCCGACTCCTACCCGCCGGACGCGAGATCGTGCGCTCAAACTCGAAGTTTGCGATTGCGTGGGAGCAGTCATAGCCGAGCTGCTTGGTGTACCCGTATGACGCGCCCTGCTTCTTGTAGCCGTGGACCTCCCCGACGAAGCTGTCGATATCGATCACCAACCGCTGATCGCCCGGACCGGCGCCCGCCTCCCACGCGCGCGTAAGCGTCTCGTCGAGGACGTGGTCGAGCTGGCGCACATGCCCGAACGTGAACGCGCGCAAGAACGTCCCCAATGTCGAGGGCGCCATCACCGCGTGCCCCAGCACCAGGCCGGTCGACCCGGCACGCAGCACGTTCATGTCATCGATGCTGTCAGCGCCGGCGAGCATCCCGTGCACCAGGCTCATCACCTTGCGGCCCGGCAACGCTGCGCCGGGGACCCCGTGCCCGAGCCACACGCTGTCGTTCACCAATCGCTCCACACCCAACCGCGCAGCCAGCGACCCGGTCAACAGCAGACCCGCGTCGCTGACCAGCCGCTGCTCATCGAAGCGAACCGCGATCTGATCGAGCGTCGCGGGGCCCTCGATTACGTCCGTGTGATCGTGCACCATTCAGGTGACCTCCTGACAGGGCCGCGGCTGCCACATACAACCGCTGAAAAGCCCTGCTCAGGAGGCCATTTAAACGTCATGCCCGGACGGAACCACCGGCATTACGCGGTGGATCCAGGCTTAGAGCTTAGGTATGTGGGGCACAGAGCGCTTCGCCCAAATGTGCGCGCCCCGCGTCCGGAGTTCCGCAGATGATGGGCACACGGACACGCTGAATAATGGTTGTGAGCAGGGCTTTTGGGCTGTTCGTGGGAACGAGCCCGTGTGTCTACAGAGTGGCCGGGGCCGGCCGGCTCGGGGTTGACCGCGGGTTCGCGGCGTGCTCTGGCTACTCGGCGGGGTCGGCGAGCGGGGTGAAGTCGTGGAAGCGCGCGGGCTCTGGGAGGTCGAGCGCGCTGAAGATCTGGCGTTGGCGGTGGGTCAGCTCGGTGCGCTGGGAGACGGTTCCCGCGCTGGTCGCAAGCGTGACGAGGTGCATGCGGTCCAGTTCGTTGCGGAGGTTGCGCCACGTGTCCTGGGTCTCGGTCTCGGTGACGCGGAGTAGCAGCAACGCGAGCCAGCAGAGCTGGACGTGGGATTCGATGCGGTCATCGCGGCGGTGGTAGACGGGGCGCATGTCGATCGTGGACTTCAGGTCGCGCCAGCCGCGCTCGGCTTCATACAGTGCCTTGTAGCCGAGCGCGATGTCCTCGGCTGAGAGGCTCTCGTCGCTGGTTCTGAGCAGGTACTTGCCGTCGAGCTTCGCTTCGCGGGCGACGGCGGAGCGGTCGATGCGCAGCTTGCCGGTCTTCGTCTTGCGCAGGAAGCGGTTGAACGCGGGCTTGGTGCTCAGGGCGCCGTAGAGCTCTGCGCGCTTGTTGGCGGTGAGCTTGTCGGCGGCGGCGATCTCGAGGCGCAGGCGGGCGAGGATCTGCTCGCGCACGATCTGGTCGCGGACGGCGCGCTCGGGGTTGTGGGCGATCACGAACCGGTCGCGGTTGGTGCCGTCGTCGACCCGGACCTGCTTGACACGCAGACCGCCGTCCACCTCGTGGTAGCGGCCCTGGCGCGAGAGCGCCGCCCTGGCCTCGTGGCTGCCCGAGCGGAGCTTCTCGCCGACGATGTAGTGCCCGCCGGCGCGCTGCAGGTAGCGGCGGTTCTGCTCGCTGGTGAACCCGCGGTCGAGCACCCAGATCACCCTGGAGAGGTTCCAGCCGCGCAGATCGTCGCGAACCTTGCGGATGATCACCTGGTCAGACGCGTTGCCGGGGAACGTCCACACCCGGACCGGGATCCCCTGGCGCGTGACCGCCATCCCGACCACGACCTGGGGCAGGTCGGGGCGGTGATCCTTGCTGTGCTTGGAGTAAGCACGCCGGCCCCGCTCAAGAAGCGTGCCGTCGTCCTGGCCACCGTTGCCGTCCTCGCCGTCGTCGGGAGCTACATCACCGTCCTCGCGGTCGTCGTCGTCTTGGAGCTCATCGGGGAGCCGATCGGTCTGCCAGTACGTGGAGCTCGTGTCGAAGAACAGCATCTCGACCTCGAGATCGAGCAGGCTCGCGACGTTGAAGAACACGCGCTCCTGCAACGCCGGCAGCGCGGCGTGCAGGAAGTCCATCGCCCGGTAGCACGCATCATCGCTGAGCTCGGCGAGCCCGTCGATGTACGCACGGTCGGCGACCCAGTCGCAGCCGGCCAGCTTGCTGAGCGGCTTGACCGACAGGCGGTTGGCGACCATCGCGAAGATCGCGCGCTCGACCACCGCGCCCTCCACACGCCGGCCGCCCGCCGCCTGAATGATCGTCTCCCCGATCCCGAGGCGCTCCCACAGCCGGTCCGCCAACCAGCAGGCGCCCATCGTGCGCGAATCCAACACGCTGACCTCGCCATCACCGCCGCTGCCCGCGGCGACCGCGTCCGCCGGATCGAGGAACCGGCTGATCGACCGCACCAGGCGCGCCAGCGCCTCACGGTCGACCTGGTCAGTACGGCCGAAGCGATGCACGATCCGCGCGCGCGGCACTCCCGTGCCGGGATCACGCTCGTTCTGGGCCAGCGCGAGATACGACACCACGCTCCCGTCCGCGTTCCGCCGCTTCGTCTCTCGCAGATACATGTGCACCTACCACCATAGCCACCACACCCGACATACCCACACGATCTTGTCCTAGTCGTGTGCCTACAGCTTTTCGAGTTCTGCGACGGTCAAACCCCAGATTTGCAGGGCAAACGCTGCCCCGCGCCCAAGTATGTGCCTACGAGCTGCGGAACTCCGGCGCGTGAGCCGGGCGGTCTGTCGCGGGAAGCTCTCGGCTTCGAGTGCGGGGCTTGGTTCGGACCGAGATCACTCCCCTGGTGGACGCACTCCGCACGCCGTGCCGCGACTACCCGGGCGGTGAGCCAACCTGAGCCAGCACGCCGTGGGCGAACGGAGCGCTTGTTACCGCTATCGAACCCGAGTAGGGATACTGCAGAATCACGGCTGTCAGCACCCCAGCTCCGACGATAACGGCAACGCCGACGATGAGCGCGACGTCGAGGGCTGGATGACGACTGCAAAGCAGCAGCGTCACGGCAAGAGTCATCATCGCCAAGAGAATCAGCAGCGCGAGGAGCGGTGGCGGAATCGACCCTTCCGCCTGAGCAGTCCGAGCCTCATGCTGACCGACGATCACGGTCAACTCAGCTGTCGCTGAGCGATAAAATGCCGTTTGGGTTCCCGTAACCGGCGAATACCGCTGCACGGCCGCGAAGACGCCGTAGAGCAGCTGCTGCGCGAGTGGGTCTTCATGTCCTTTCGCCAGGCTGGCGAATTCGTGATCGCGAACCTCCGCCACGTACCTACCGACGGCAGCATTGATCAAACGCTGCTCTCTGGTCGGGAAGGCTCGGGCGTCCAGCACGAGCGCGCCCAGAGAGTTCGCCTCGGCCGTGACCTCTGCCGAGGCGCTGTCATAGTCGCTGTTGAGATTGAACAGCACAAACGCGAGGATGAGCGCGAACAGGGTCATCACCATCGCCGCTACACCGATGACGTGATCCACCGAGTCCACAACTCGCCACCCCGGTAGGAACCGGCGAACCAACGCCAACCCTCCAAGCGTGAGGATGACTGAGCCGCCAATGAAGACGACTCCGAGCACCCAGTCGGGCCAGTGGTTCAGCAGGTCTCTCGCCATTCCCGTGGCACGGTAGTTGATCGCATCTGCGATCTCAGGCAACGCCACCCCGGCTGCCCGGATCGAGGGCCCTCCTCAGCACGGCCGGCGGATCGCGGCTTCCGGGCATCGTCATCCAGGTGACGATCCGCTCGGACGGGTCGACGGTCACGACCTCGTCGACATTGTGCGTGGCGTAGAACGACAACTTCTGCCACTCGTCGCCTGGGAAACGATCTCGGCCACCAGCGCGGAGGTGGGATGCCACATCCCACCGGCGCCAGGCTGGTCGAGCCCGCCGTCGGGCACCCGGAAGTCGTCACGGCTCGTCCAGGATCTTGTGGCCGCCGATCCGCCGCGACGCGCAGCTCGCAAACCCCAGGGTGATTCGTGATTGGCTTCACGAGCCCTTCGCCGGGCAGCCGCCCGGTACTCGCGGTTGAACCGCGAGTGCATCCCAGCGAGCAGCCACAACACAAGATTTTCAAGCAACAGCTCATCGGAAATGCTCGGCCGGGCTCGCCGAAGGCGTCGGCCAGCTCGACCTCGCGCGCAGCGTCTCGAAGGGCTCCGCGATTGTCGCCGAGCGCCACGGCAAGCCCTATGCCGCGGTTATCGACGCCACGGCGCATGAGCTCTTCCAGCCCATGCTCGCGATGTTCGGCACACCAGCCGGCCGAGCTATCGCTATCGGACGCGGCGCTCGCCGTCCATCGCGTGCCGCCCGGCGCCTGCGCGAGCTCGAGGAACGCCTCGCATGGCGGGTACGAGCAGAACCATTCGTGGCCATGCAGCTCATAGACCCCATCGCCAGAGTGGCTCGGCACGAGCCCCCCTGGCGCTCGCTCTTCGCCATTCCCGCCAGCGCGCCGGTCTCATACTCAATTTGATTCAGACCTAACCTAATTCAGTGAGTAGGGATGGAGTGGGTCGTGTTCTCGGGCTTGCTCGTGTTGGATAGCGCCGTCTGTGTCGTTGGATCTGGCTCGTGTCGGGGGTGGTGGGTGCCGGGCGGGCTCGGCGGCGGTGTTCACTGTCGTTTTCAGGGTCGCTGAGTCGGCGGGGTCCGGCACGGCTGGTGTTCGGCGGGGGCGGCTGGGGTGGTTAGGGGATGCCGAGCGCGGTGATGTTGTCGTAGGTCGCCTGGAAGGTGTCGAGGTAGCGGAACCCGGCGGGGAGCCTGAGCGTGAGCTGGCGCGCGGAGCGGGTGATGCGGGCGGGGACGCAGAACAGGATCCGCCTGAGCGCTTTGGCGTGGCGACGCAGCGGTGTGGGCTTGGGTGCTTGGCCTGGATCGTTCATTAACGGCCGCGCCCCGGGCGGGCCGGGGCGCGGGAACGTCCGCCTGAGCAGGGAGAATGCGGGTTGCGAAGCAGCATTCCCGATCTCAGGAGGATCACCCAGATGGTGGCGCGTGATGGACTGGTTGACAAGCTAGATGTTCGGGCGGACGGGACGGGCATGGTCGGGCATGCCGGCAGCGCGCTGATCGCCGGCGTCGCTGACCGGGTCGGGCTGACAAGAGCGCTGTCGGCGGCGATGGCCCCGACCCGGCAACGCGCGTCGGCGCATGACCCGGGGATAGTGCTGCGCGACCTGGCGGTGATGCTCGCCGACGGCGGGAGTTGTCTGGCTGACCTGGGAGCTCAGCGTGACCAGCCGGACCTGTATGGCAACGTCGCGTCTGACTCGACGGCGTTCCGGGTGATCGATTCGATCGACGAGGAGTGCTTGGGCAGGTTGCGCGCGGCGGTCGCGCTCTCCAGAGCGCGGGCGTGGAAGCTCGGGGCGCGGCCGGAGCGGTCGATCGCGAGATGGCACAGTCGTTCTGAGCGGACGGTGATCGACATCGACGCGACGCTCACGAGCGCCAGCTCGGAGAAGGAGCACGCGGCCGGGAACTTCAAGGGCGGCTACGGCCATCATCCGCTGCTGTGCTATCTCGACGGGACCGGCGAGGCGCCCGCAGGGATCCTGCGGCCGGGGAACGCCGGCTCGAACACCGCCGCCGATCACAAGGCCGTGTTGGATCTCGCGCTTGCGCAGCTCGACCCGGAGGCGCTTGACGGGGAGATCCTGATCCGCGCCGACGGCGCCGGCGCAACGCATGAGCTGACCACATATTGCCGCGAGGCGGAGCTGCTGTTCTCGTTCGGGTTTGACCTCTCAGAGCCGGTCCGCGAGGCGCTCGTCGCGGTCCCGGAAGCCTTGTGGATAAACGCGATCCGCGTAGACGGCAGCGAGCGAGATCACTCGCACGTGGTCGAGATCACCGATCGTGTCGACCTGTCCGCGTGGGCTGCGCGATCGCGGCTGATCGCCAGGCGCACGAAGCTGCGCGAAGGCGACCAGCAGTCGTTTGCCGACCATGACGGCTACCGGCTCTCGGTGTTCCTGACAGACCAGTCCGGCGAGGACGTCGCCAAGCTCGACCTGACCCATCGCGGCCACGCGCACGTCGAGGATCACATCCGCCAAGGCAAGGACTGCGGGATGCGTAACCTCCCGTTCAAGGACTTCGAGCACAACCAGGTATGGCTGTGGCTGGTGATGCTCGCGCAAGACATCGTCGCGTGGACCAGGCAGCTGTGCCTCGCTGACCAAGCACGCGCATGGGAGCTCAAGCGGCTGCGATACCGCCTGCTACACCAATCAGGACGGATCGCCCGCCACGCCCGCAAAACGATCCTGCGGCTCGCACGCGACTGGCCCTGGGCAGGGCAGCTCGCCGCCGCGTTCAAGCGCCTGCAAGCGCTCCCACCCCCAACCGGCTGACCCGCGGCGCCACCAGCGGCGCCCTCCCCGACGACCAACCACGCGAACCCCCGGGCGTCAGCCTGCCCGCAAAGCACCCCAACACCTCCGCGTTCGGGCAAAAACACCACCGCGCGCCCCCCAGACGCCCAACCAACACCCCGCAGCACCCAACCCGACACCCCCAAACGCCCCACCGCGGCCCGCCCGGCCGCCTACTGCAAGCGACGCGATTCGGGAGCTACCGCAAGATCGAGGTTGGCCGGACGCGGCAGCGGCCGGGGAGAGATCGCACAGCAGCGCGGTGATGTTCAGCGCGATCAGGCTGGCGGTGAGCCACAGGCGGTTGGCGTTCAGGTCGCCTGAGGGGAGGTGCCGCAGGGGTTGTCCGAGCTTGGCGTCCTTGAAGCGTTCCTCGACCTGCGCGCGGTGCCGGTGGAAGTGCTCGACCTCGATCGTCGACTTCTCGGTGGCGGGGATGTCGGTCACGATGAAGCTGTAGGCGTAGGTCGAGTCCAGTTGGCCGTCGAGCACCATCTGCAGCTGATCCGGGGGGATCGTCGAGCGTCGGCGTGCGCGCGGGGAACCGCGGTGGATCTCCTCGGCGGTGACGCTGACGCGCCGGACGATCAGTCGTAGCGGCTCGTGCTTCCAGCCGTTGGGGGTGAACTGGGTTTCGGCGACTTGCGCGCCGTGCATCTCGTGGGCGTCGGTCCAGTGTTCGTCGGGGATCAGGGACGTCGCGTTCCACATGCTGCTGGTCCGCGGCGCGCTCATCGAGAACCGCGCCTGTTGGTGGCGCAGGCCGCTCATCAGCTCCGCGGAGTAGGAGCCGCTGTCCAGGCGGGCGGTGAGGGGGCCGTGCCCGGCGGGCAACAGGCGCTTGGCGCGGGCGATCATCCGCACGAACTCTTTCGCGGTGATCCTCGCGCGGTTCCCCGGCTCGAGCTCCGAGGTCAGCGCGCGGCCGCGCTCGGCCATGTCACGACATAGGACTGGTAGGCCAGCGCGCCTGAGTGACTGCGCGCCGCGCCGCGCCGCGCCGGCGCGATCCGCGACCGTACACCTCCGTTTCGGTTGCGTCCAGATCGAACGTCACCTCTTCAGTCACGTCTCGACCGAGCTGGCGGTCCACGCGGTCCGCGGCGCGCGCGAGCGCGCGCTCGATCGCGCGAATGTGCGTGCGTCGGTAGCGGCGGGCGAGCTGCCGGGCGGTCGGCGCCGACGGCGTCGCCCGGACGGCGCGGAACGCGGCGCTCGCGGTGTCCGCGCGGACGTTCTCGATGTCATCGAAGCACTCCGCCCCCGCGATCTGGCACTCCGACAGCGACACCACCAGCCCGCCCGCGGACAGCCCGCGCCGGCGCGCCTTGACCGCCCGCACCCCGCGCACCGCCCCGAGCTCAGCGTCGATCAGCTCGACCAGCCGGGTGCGGCGCGCGAGCTCCCCCACGACCGCGAGCCCGCCATACGATGTCAAGCTCGGATCGTCCGCGCGAAACCGAAGCCGTCCGGGTCCTCTGTCACAGTCACTGGCGTTCACCCGCAAGGTGGCATCCCCTCACCGTCAAAAGTTGGACATCAGCAACCCGTACTTTGACGGCACGGTCGGACGGAAAACCCTGCATTTCGCGGGGTTTTTCTATGCCACTGCTACGAGCCGCTCGCCCCCGCCGTGACTATCGCTCGCCCGCGCAACCCACTGATCTAGGTCAGAAACGCCGGTGAGGGGCATCGTGATGCCAACTACTCTGATGCTATGATGCGCACGTGCGCACGACCATCACCCTCGAGGACGACCTCGCCGAAACGCTGAAGCGGCGCGCACGGGAGCGCGACGTGCCGTTCAAACAGGTCGTGAACGAGGCGATTCGAGCGGGGCTGCTGGGCGGGACGCCGGCTCCCAAGCACTACCGGATGAAGCCTCGCAATCTCGGCGTCCGTCACGACGTCGACCTCAGCAAGGCGTTGAGCCTGGCTGCCGAGCTCGAGGACGCAGAGGTCGTCCGCAAGCTCGAGCAGGGCCGATGATCATTCTCGACGCCAACATCCTGCTCTACGCGAGCGACACGTCCTCGCGCCAGCACCCTGTCGCCCGCGCATGGCTGGAACGCGCGCTGTCCGGGACCGATACGGTCGGCCTCGCGATCGTCGCGCTGCTCGCATTCGTTCGGATCGCGACCAACCCGCGCATCATGGCGGCAGCCCTGGCGCCGTCGGCGGCGTTCGAGCAGATCGACGAGTGGTTCGCGCAGCCGCCCGCGATGCTCGTGCACCCGGGGCGCAGACACCTTGGCATCTGTCGCGCGCTGCTCGAGGCCTCAGGAACCGCAAGCAACCTGACCACCGACGCGCACCTGGCCGCGCTTGCCATCGAGCACAGCGCCGCCCTCGCCAGCTTCGACGGGGACTTCCACCGCTTCAGCGGCCTGAAGCTGGAATACCTCGGCCGACCATGACGCGTCAATGGATCAGGACGCAGCCGCTGCGTCGCGCTTCAAGTCCGAGCCGACATCACGGCGGTAGGCCGCCCAGGACGCACAGGCCTGCACGCCACAACGGACCTGAGGCAGCGACGCGCAGCTCACGCAACAGCGACGGCGCCCCTGCGCATTGCGAGCAGCGCCTCCAGAAGGCCCCGATGCCGACCGGTAACGTCCGCCGCCAAGTGCTCGACGCCATCGGACGAGGGGACGTTCCTGCGGGCGTGCCGCCCGCGCTCGCCGGACGCGACCTGCTCGACGAGACCCCCGACAGCCATCTCGAGCGCGGGGAGCCAGCGTCGCGGGCCGAATCCGGCGCAAGCCATCCGCTGCTCCTGCACAGACGGCGGCCAGCCAAACACCGACGGCCACTGCCAACGCTGCCACGGACAGACGCGCCCGCTCCTGCCGTGCGAAGCCCCCCGCCCGAGGCGCTAAACAGCGGGCGGTCGCTTGAGCGCCCAGCGCGCTCTCGCCGAGCTTGACGACCAGGCGCTCGCCGCGTTCGCCGAGGCCGGTGCTGCACATTGCCGGTCGGCTCGGCCGGCGCTCCGCGATGCCCGAGCCGCAGCTACCGTGGAGCAGGCGGCTACGGATAGTCGAACTTCGGAGCGAGCGGACCGAATTCGGCGCTTGCTGCGCGTGCTGTACTCGCAAGAGGAAGCTTGATCCAGTAGTCGAGGGCAGAGGTGTTTCCCGCCCAATCCCACGCGTAGACGGTCAGCCGGTACCGACCAGAGGGCAGGCTGCCGAGTGGGAGCGGCTGCGTCAGCCCGCCAGCGAGCCAGTACACCCAGTTCGGGATGCACCTCACCTGGGTGAAGAAGCATTCGAACCCCGGGTTTGAGGCCCCGGGCGCGAAGATGATCGGCTTCAGCCCTGGCGGATAGTTCTGCGAGCCGCGCATGGCCCATTCGAGCCCGGTGAGCGCTCGGCCATGGGCGTTGTATAGTCGCCACGCGAGCGAGGAGGGAGCCAGCACAGGGGTCTCGTAATGCTCCTTCTGAACGAAGCTCTGTGGGTCGAACGCGCCGACGATGACCCGGCCGTCGGAGATGACATGAGGAATTCCGATGATCGGCGGCTCGGTGTCGGTGTATGGGCGCAGGCTGCCTCCCGGCCTCAGCGGGTTCAGATAATCGGAGGTATTCCCCTCCGAGAGCGCGAGATGCCCAAAGCCGTAAAGCACGTGCCCGATCTCGGTCTTGTACGCGACCACGTGCTGTCCATTGGACACCGTCGGTTCGACGTGCCAGTAATAGAAGTCGCCGACGTCGACGTTCACATCGCCCGTGCCTCGGTAGCGGATAGACGCGTAGCCGGACTGGATCGCGTACACCGGCTGGAAGTTGTCTGCCTCGATGTCGATCGCGACGTGGAAGTTCGCCGGTCGTAGCTCGTTGATTCCGGCCCTGATCGCGTGCTGCTTGTGGAAAGGCTTGATCGGCCAACCTTGGACCGCCCCTGGGGCGGTGCAGCCAACGGAGCACGGCAGCCCATCCGCCCAGAACCGCACCAGCCGGTCGGCCGGGGTTGTGGGGCGCTGCAGTGGGGAGATCGAGAAGGGCCAGATGTCAAGACGCAGGCCCTTGGCGTCGGAGATCGCGGTGTAGGTGATGCGCGTGTTAATCCGCAGCGCCTGGTCCGAGGCCTTCGCCGCGAGGATCAGCTGATCAAGGGTCCACGCACGGGTCGACCGCGCCGCCGGATTGCGGTCAACGACAAAATTCGTGTCGCGGACGGTGGCGAAGGCCAGCATCTCCGGGCTGAGGACGAGAGCCCGTCGTGCATTGACGCCGGACCGCACCTGCACGCGACCGGACTGGAGCCTGACCGCCAGAACAGTCGACCGTGGCCCGTTTGACCTCGAGTCGAGCGCCAGGTTGCGACAGTCCAGTCGGATCTGACCGTGCAGTATGCGAAAGCGGTCGCCCGCGTAGGAGAACGTGAGAACAGCGCCACGCGCGACTCGAATCTGATCGCCGACCTGCAGGAAGAGGGCGGGTGTCGTCGTGGTCCCGGGGGTCGTCGGGGTGCCCTTCGAATGAGCTGGTGAGCTGAGCTGCCGGCCGTCGCGGATCACCGTGACCTGCGCCGGGATCCTTGGCAGAGGTATGTGGGTGGCGCAGGCCGATAACACGCTCGGTTAGAGAGTCAGTCCCGCAGGTGGCGAACCCGCCATGATCGGATCAGAACATTAGCGGGAGCGGGTCAGGCCCCCTTCGGCCTCCGCCCATCGCATACCGAACGGCCGGACCGGCAATAACCGGCCCGGCCGCATTCCGCTCTCCCATACTCCCCGCTGCGGGCACCCCAAACAAAACGGGTGCGGCTCTCCTGGAGGCACATCATGCCGCTGTCGGGATGAGCCCGTTGGCGTAGCGTGATTGGTGGTTGCGGTGGCGTTCTTGGGCGAGGTGGTAGGTCAGTAGCTGTCGAAGTCGTTGTTGCTGCGGATCGCGCGGAGGTTGAGGATCGCTTCGGCTCCGTCGAGGCCCAGCCCGACACAGCCACTCACGAACTCCACCCACTACCTCGCCCCGCGCACCACCGACTCAACGCCGCGCATCACCGTCAAACCGGCCCACCGCGCCCGCCCGCCGTCCTTACTCACCGAATTACGTTAGACCGCTGCTCGACGCCGACAAGCCACCCGCCAAGATCGAGATCCGCCGCGCCCTCGCGACCCTCGAAACCGCAGTCAACCAATACGTCCAAGACGCCCGCCTCGCCCCAGCCGCCTAAAGTCGTCACAACCCTGCAAGTTTCAGCCACCAAGTCAACCAAGTCGAACTAGCGGCCGAAATCCACTGGCAGTCCCGGTGAGTACCGGCGCCGTTGGCTGCGTGAGCGGATGTTCCTCGACGGAACGCCAGTGCCATCCCTGCAATCAGCTCGCTGCACGCTCGATCATGGTGAGCCCCCCTGGTAGGTGCCGGTGACGACCGGGTTGGGCCAATTCTGCCAGTTGTACGGCGTATTCGGCAGGGCACTGAAGGCGATGTCGAACGGGTTACCAGTCCAGGGCGCCGGACCGATGTCGATCTGGGACATGTTCAACGTCTGGCCCCACGGAAAGCGAATCAGCCACCGATGCCCCAGCGAACCGTAGTTGTAGAACGACATCCCGTCAGAGCGCCATCCGAGGCCGCTTGCCGGGGCGCCCTGCGCGCCCGCGTCGTGTGGACCCCCGAACCAGGTCATTCGCCCCACAATGCTGGTTCCAATAGCCGGCGCCTGCGTCGCCGCGGACGCTGGCTGAGACGCCGCAGACGACGTCGCGGGCGATCCCGCGAGCTGCAGCGTCGAGCCCGCGAGCAGCAGCGCATTCGGATCGATGCCGTTCGCCGTGGCGAGCTCCGAGACGCTGGTGCCCGCGTTGGCGGCGATCGCCGACAACGTGTCACCGGGCTGCACAACGTACGCGCCGGCGCTCGCCGGTGCGGAGCTCACACTCGCAGGCGTCGCGCTGCCCGCAGCGCCATCGTCACTGTCCGCGTCCCCATCCCCCGTGGATGCAGCGGTACCAGCCGTGACAGCTCCGGACCCGCCTGTCGCGCTGGTCTGCGGCGGGATCAGCAGCGTCGTGCCGGCAATCAGCTGCCCATCCGACGCGATTCCATTGGCGGCGGCGACCTGATCGACGCTCAGCCCGTCCACAGCCGCGACCGACGATAGGGACTCGCCAGGGGTGACGACGTGTGGGTAATCGGCCGACGCAACGGCGGGGGCAGCCAGCACCACGACGGCCGCGAAGAGAAGGAGAAATCGCTTGCGCATGGCGCGCAGTTCTCGCATAGACCGCCGTCGGGGGGAAACGTTGCAATCCTCTGTTCAGCTTGCAAGACCGCATTCACGCGCTTGCCCGCCGCGTCGTCGTCGAGTGCAGCCGGTGCGAGCGCGTGGACGTCGTGAGCGATCAACCGCCCTGTGATTGCAGACGGCTCTGGGCTCCGCTGTAGCGCCTCGGATGTGGACGAGTTCCAGGACGGTCGCCGAGGTCGCAGAGCTGCTCAAGCTGAACCAGCAGACCGTACCGAGCTGGGTCAAGAGCCGAAGTTGGCTATCAACTCGGTCCACCTGGGGACGTAGCGTTACGGCGTGCCATCGAGCGCGCCGCGACCGGGCGTGGACTATCCACGGCTCGGGGTGAACAACACGTGGATGCCGCGCGGACGCCGGCTACTGGCCGAGCGGCTCGGGGTCGGGGCGAGGACGGAGTGCGGCTATTTCCGCGCCAAAGACACGCTGCTCGACGTGAGCATCGACGCCACCGGCGCCGGGCTCGCCATTCGCCGTTCCCGCCCTGCCGGGGACTGGACGGCAGGGGTGCGTCAGCTGATGCTCGCTCTGCTCGACCAGCTGGACGAGCCCTTGCTTGTCGGGCTACGCCTACGACGCACGATCATAAGCCCGGATGTGACGCGCTGGACCGAGGCCGGGCTCGAGATCCTCCAACAAGCCGGGCTCAGCCCTGGTCAAGTGTTCCGCCCGCTGTTCCTCTACACCTTCGGCCACGCCGCCTTCGCTCCGCGCGAAGACATTGCAGGACGTTGCCCAAAGGGGCGCGCACAGCCGTGCTCAGCCTCTCGCCAGACGCATATCCGCTCATCACGCCGCGGCGCGAGAGCTCGTTGACGTCCTGGTCGGCCAAGAGCCGTACGGACTCGGCCTCGACCTCGTTCTCGACGGCATCGAAACCAGCCTCGCGGGCCAACCGGCCCACGAGTTGACCGTATCGGCCCAAGCCCATGGCTCACCCTTGTCGCTGGCATCCGTCGGGTCTATAGTCGCGCCCGACATAGCCGAGCCGCCGCCAATCAGACGCGGTGGGCGGGGAACCCGAGTTGTTGGGGCGAATCGGCCGGTGTTCCGGCCGTAGCGGTGGGATCAAACCCCATCGCGAGCCCGTCAGCTAACCCCGTAGGCGCGACATCAAGGGAGATACGGGATGACGCCGCAGCGGCATGCGTGCACGTCGGCCCCACGAGGCCGGTCGGCGCGCGATCTCCGGACGTTGTTCAGTCGGTGCTCGGCCGGTGACGCTCGCGCGCGGGAGGCGATCATCGTCGGGTTCCTCCCCTACGCGCGCCAGCTCGCACGCCGCTACCGGGGACGAGGCGAGCTGGTCGAGGATCTCTACCAGGTAGCCAGCGTCGGGCTCATCAAAGCAGTCGACCGATACGAGCCTGCGCGAGGCGGTTCGTTCGTCGCCTACGCCGCGCCGAAGATCCTCGGCGAAATCCGGCGTCACTTCCGTGACAACACTTGGCCCGCGCATGTACCGCGTTCGGTCCAGGAACGCGCCGGCCGGGTCGCCCACGCCCAGGACGAGCTCCGGGCAAGGTCCGGTTCTGAGCCGACCACGGACGTGATCGCAAGACACCTGGGTCTCGAGCTTTGCCAGGTCGCCGAAGCACAACGCGCACTCAAGGCCTATCGGCCTGGATCGCTGGATGCGACATACGCAGCAAAGGAC
The DNA here is from genome assembly GCA_963816005.1 of uncultured Solirubrobacteraceae bacterium. Taxonomy (GTDB): domain Bacteria; phylum Actinomycetota; class Thermoleophilia; order Solirubrobacterales; family Solirubrobacteraceae; genus Palsa-465. Next base: position 26,269 of record CAWFKF010000053.1, read on the forward strand.
GGCCAACGGCTGGCGCTCAGCGAGGTCGTCGGTAAGTTGGACCCGGAATACGAGCGGGTCGAGACCTCCGTGGGGTACGAGCATGCGCTTCAAAGATTGCATCCGCGCGAGCGCAAGGTGCTGCTGTTGCGCTTCGGCGGCGAGCTCACGCAGGGCGAGATCGCGAGGCGCATCGGGGTCTCCCAGATGCACGTCTCACGGATCCTTCGCAAGGCCACCGCGGCCCTCGCCGCGGCCCCGGAGCTGCAGTGAGAATGCCACGTAGACCTCCGAAAATCGAAGGCGCGGCGAGGAGTGGGAGGAATCAGCGATCGGCCTACTAGGCTAGAGGCTTGCCGGAAAAAATCGGACCTACTGACATATCCGTGGGTGGGTGAATCGATCCATGATGAGGTTGCGCTCGAGGACCCCCAAGGCCTGGCAGAACACGCCCTTGGTCGCCCTCGGGGGCATTGCAGGAGTGGTGCGCAGCCGCCCCAGAACGGCAGAAACCCCCTGTTCAGCCAGGGGTTGCGCGTCCGCGCAACCCTTCGCTGCCTCAAAGCGAAGCGCAGCCAGGCGGTCAAGGGCGGCCCGTCAGGGCCGAGCGAAGGGAGCCGCGTAGCGGCTCCCTTGACCGCTTGGGGAGCGGAGCTACGGGCGTACGGTTTGGCGAACGCGTTCTCCGAGGGGCCCGATGCCCGGATCCTCAGCAATGGCGGGGCTCCGCGGACCTGTTGAGGCTCTCACACCACCCACGGATCTGTCAGTAGCGCCAAAAAATCAGGGGGTGAGAACAGTTCTTGGGGTTGTGAATCTGTGTAGCTCGCACGGCTGCGAGTGCGCTTTTCCGTCCGATCTGACGGTCATGATTGGCCTGCAAATGCAGGGTTTCATGGTCGAGCTCGGAGGTGTCAGTGCTGACGCTGTTCGCGGACGGTGCGGAGTCGTTGTGGGACGAGCTGTTGCCCGAGGAGGTGCGGGTGTTGCCCGACGATCTGGCGCGGCTGGACGAGCTGTTGTGCGATCCGGAGCTGCTGGTGCCGATCGCGATCCGGTGGGAGCGGGAGCTGGGGGAGACCAGCCGGTTTGCCGATCGTGGGCGGCCGTCGCTGGCGATGGAAACCTACGTTCGGTTGATGGTGCTCAAGCACCGGTGCGGGTGGGGGTACGAGACGTTGATGCGCGAGGTGTCGGACTCGATCCATCTGCGGCGGTTTTGCCGGCTGGGGCTCACCGAGCGGGTGCCGGACGAGTCGACGTCCGAAAGCTGACCCGCCGGCTGGGGCCCGAGGTGGTGCACCAGCTCTCCCGCGAGTGATTCAGAAGGCCCGGCGGGAGAAGCGGTTTCGTCCGCGGGCGGCGCGGATCGACTCGACCGTGGTCGAGGCCGACATTCGCTATCCGACCGACTCGGGGCTGGCGGCCGACGGGCTCAGGGCGCTGGCCCGGGAGGGGCACAAGCTGGCGGCGAAGATCGGCGCCAAGCGCACCGCGGTGAGGGATCGCTCACGCGCGGCCGGCCGCCGCGTGCGCGGGATCACGCGCACGATGCGCCGCCGCTCCGGGCAGGCCAAGGAGGAGGTGCTCAAGCTGACCAGGCAGACCGGCGAGCTGCTTGCCAAGTCGGTCAAGGAGGCGCGGCGGCTGGCCGCCGAGGCCAGGCGCCGGGCGCGGGGGCGCGGCGCCCAGGCCAAGTTCAGGGCCGCGCGAGCGCTCGAGGAGCTGGCCGACCGGTGCGAGAAGGTCACCGAGCAAATCCAAGAGCGCGTGGCGGGCGAGAAGATCACCGACCGGCTGATCTCGCTGTGGGACCCGGACGCCCGGCCGATCCGCAAGGGCAAGCTCTCACAGCCCAATCAGTTCGGCTACGTCGATCAGCTCTGCGAGATCACCGCCAACACCAAGCCGGGTGCGCGCAGGTTCATCCTGCCGCCCACCAGCCAGATCGGCAACCCGACCGAGGACACGTTGCTGCCAGCCACCGCGGCCGAGCTGCAGAATCTCGGCATCAAGCTGCGCGAGGTGATGGTCGACGGCGCGTTCAACCTTACCCCGACCAACACCGCGCTCGAGGGCCTCGCCGACGAGGTGCACATCACCGGCCGCCAGGAACATGGCTCGCGGCGCACCCGCCGCCGCCGACAGCGCTACCGCACCGGCGGAAGGACGGATCAGCCACCTCAAACGCGGCTACGGCCTGCGCCGCAGCCGGCTCAAAGGCGACGAAGGCCACCGGATCTGGGACGGCTGGGCGGCCTTGACCTACAACGCCGACACCTTCACCACCCTCTCGTGAGGAAACAACCCCTCGAGCCGAACGGGAACGGGCGCGAAACCCGGGGGGAGCAACCCAAGGGGACGACCATCGATCCACACCCGACCTCGGCGCCGCCATTCTCACCCTTCAGCATCGGCGCCGCTGTTTATCCGGGGGAAGTAGGCTAAAGGCTAGGGCGCTTCGAAGAATCGCGTCCGAAGCGTGCGGGTATCGCCGCCGGCGTCGGTGAGAACCCAGGTCGCGAGGTAGGCGCCGGGCGGCAGCCCTCGAGCGGTCAAGCCGCTGGCCGAATCGACGTTGCGTGCGTGGAAGATCGGGCGTCCGGAGCCGGCGCGTGTGATCGTCAACGCGATCGGGGTTCCGGTCGCGAGCACGGAACCGGCAAACCCGGGCAGTCCGGCCTGCGCCGTGGCGATGAACGGCCCGTACAGCGTCTCATCGGGAATCGGAGACGTGGCCTCGATCTCTGGCACCTCCGTGCGGGTCTGGCCGCCGCTGAGATCGTCGGTCTGCTCGATCCGCTTCGCGGACAGCCCGTGCGCGCTGCCACTCAGGGGGCAGATCGTGCCAGTGCCGGAAGCGCCGGGCACACCCACGGCGGCGCTGGCCGGAAGGCTGGTCACGGGCGGCCCATAGTAGTCGCCCGGCTCGCAGGTTCCCGACGCCACTACGGTCTGCTCGCCGTTGAGGTTGACGCGCAGGTGGGCGACGTGAAGCACCGTCAGTGCGCGCCTCGCGGCGTTAGTGAGAGTGAGGACGTCGCCGCCGGCGATCGGCAAATGCGTGATCTCGATCGTCCCGCCGTCGTCGGCCGTCGCGCGGTGAAACTGGTGCCGGCGCCGGCGTGTGAGCGCGTACACGGCGCCGGGTACGAGCCCCGTGCACCTCGCCGCCTGCGCCCGCAGGTCCGCCGTGCACGAGGGAAAACCGGTCGGATCGAAGATCAGCTGCGGGTTGCCGAGCGCCGACACGCTTCCTGGCTCGCCGAGCGGGATCGTGAGCTTCACAAGCGCGCCGTTCGGATTCTTGAGCGAGGCCACACGGTTGTCTTCGCTGCTCATGGTGAGCGCGGTACCGGCTCGCAGCGGGCTGGTGTGCACGACCGCTGCGTCCGTCTCGGTCTCGCACTGCTCGACCGGCGGTGCTGTCTCGACGCCGCCCACTGTCAGCTTCAGCACGCCGGTCTGGCCGCACGGCCCGAGCAGGACCGAGCGCGGTTGGAGCGCATAGCCGTTGTCGAGATCGAACCAGCCGGTGAAGCCCGCCTGTGTGAACGGGTCGCCACCGTTGCCGGTCAGGATCAGATCGGGGCGTGGACCGTGGGTGCCGTAGAGGATCGAGATCTGATCGCGATCGTCGCCGACGGCGTACAGCCGCCGCCGCGAGCGCAGCGCGACCGGGCCCCAGCCTCCGCTTCGGCCGGTCCGGGCGATCGCGTCAGCGACGACCGTTCCCCCGCGCTTCAGCAGCACGGTCAGCCGCACTCCTGGCTTCGCAGTGCCGATGTTGCCGCTGACGAACGGGCTGAACTGCTTCAGACTCACCGTCGCCAGTGGCAGCGATGATGCGGTGGCGGTCGTGCGCTGCTCGCAGCCTGACTCGTCGTTGGACCACATCATCTGGATCAGGTACTGGTCGCCGTGGATCAGCTGGTTGTACGGCGAGCCGTCCGGGGCGAAGCCGAGCGGAGTGCCCTGCTGGGGTCCGCTCTCGCATACGTCGCCCACCTCGAAGCCGTTCGGGTCCATCCATCCGTCGCCCTCGGGATTGGCGATCGCCTCGACGGCCTCGTGCGCAGCGGTGTCGATCGCGGACTCGGCCTCGGGGTTTCCTTCGGGATCAGAGCCGGGGGCGGGGGTCACCTCGATCAACGGATCGGGTACGACCGCGTAGACGACCGGTCCGTGGCCGAGGTTCGAGAGGGAGTGGTAGCCAGCGTAGGCGTTCGTTCCGCACGCGGCCACCTGGGTGCAGGTGTCGACGTTCGGCGGCAGGAACACGAACCAAATGTCGTGCAGGCCCTGCCCCGCAGGATCGCGCCTCCGGATCACGTTGTCGATCTCCCGTTGCAGCTCGAGGTCGGTCACGCACGTCTGAACGCCCGCCGGCGAGGGGCACTGGTGCTGACGCGACGGATACGCATCTCGGGCGTCGATCGAGTCGGCGGCCGCGTCGTAGGTGATGCTGTACCGGCCGGGCCCGCCGCCATCGGCGTACTGACTGAGGACCGAGAACACGTTCGTGGTCGAGTCCGAGTCGGCGGCCACGTCGATAAAGAACTGCTGGATCAGCCGCTCGTAGCCGAGGCTCGCACCGGAGGGTGCGCCGTCGAACCAAAACCCGTTTGCGGCCCAGAAGATGGTGTGGATGGTCACGCCTCGCATCACCGGCCCCCCGTGATACACGACCGGACCGTTCGACCCGGTTGCGATCTCTTGATCGCCGACGGGCGGAACAATGCCCATCGCGCTACCGATCCGAGGGCGAAACACGCCCTTCGCGCCAGCCGCAGACGCGCAAGCGCCAAGCGCGATCAGCGACGCCGCGATGCAGCCCAACCTCATGCTCCCCACGGCCGACACGGTAACGCAAGCGGGGATCAACCGGCGGGACCCCCAACTCCGCCTTCCACCCAGACCAACGAGGCGCCGACGTTGCAGGCCCCCGAGGCGCCGACGTTGCAGGCCCCCGCCATCTATCGCTCCATCAGCAGCAGCGAGTCCCATGTTTCCAGAAGTGACCACGGCGCTCGTTCACACTGCCGCAGTTCACGGTGCTCATGCCCGACGGGCAGCCCAGCACACGAAACGCCAGGCGCGGCTTCCCTTCCGGGCTGCCTGGAGGTGCCCGGCATCATACTCGCCAGAGCGCCGCGCGTCGCTGCAAGAGCACTCTGCGTGGTGCCCAGCTCCGGGCCAGCACCCAAGCGGTGGTCGGGGCAGGATTAGGGTTCGCGGCGGCGAAGCAGCGCGGGGCGGAAAGGGGACGTCTCTGTCCGTTGGTTGATGTCGGAACCAGGGGCGAGGGACTATCGGCACGATCGATCACAGACCTGAGCTTGCATCGTTTGAGAACGTCCGAGTGGATCGGCGGGTGCTCGACCGGTCGGCGCGGTACGCGCCGCCGCGCAAGCCGCGGATCGTGGCCGTTGCCGCGATCCTCGCCGCCGGGATCGCTCTGGCCGCGACGCTTTGGTTATCGGCGGAGCTGACGGCGGCGCATGCGGCACGGGCCGCGGACCGTGCGGCCTCAGGGCACGACCGCGCTCGGATAGGCCCAGCGCACTCCGGTGGCCAAGCCAGACCGGCACGCCGCACCCGTAACCTGCGATTCGCGGGCGACTCTCCGTTCGACACCCTGCCGTTCCCTGCCAACCCGGCTGACCGCGCGACGCGACGGGGAGAGGTCCCGTCGCTGTATGCCGACGGCCTGCCATGCTCGACCGGCTGCCGGCCTTATCTCGCCCAGATCGGTTGGCCGCTGGCGCCGTTCCATCAGCAGCACCCGATCCGCGCTGGGCTGAACGAGCTGCGACCAGCATCGCTTCACGTCGGCGTGGACATCCAGGCGCGCGATGGCGCCACCGTGTACGCGATCCAGCCGGGTGTGGCACGCGTGCTCTCGCCGTCGGGACCGAACGCCCGCGTGCAGGTGGGGAGCTACATCTACTGGCACATCACGCCCGCGGTGCGAACCGGTGAGCTGGCGAGGCCGTTCGAGACCGTCCTTGGGACCGTGATGGCCGGCTATGGACACGTCGCATTCTCCGAGCTCGATGCAGCAGGCGAGTACGTCAATCCGCTGCGGCCTGGTGGGAGGGTGCTTGAGCCGTACGTGGATGCTGCGGCGCCCGTGATCGGGGCGCCGGCGGTCGCGGCGGACGGACAGGTGATCGTCCCGGCCTACAGCCCGCAGACGTTCGTGCGGCGAACGACGTATATGACTCCCGTGCTCGCGCCGGCAAGGCTCTCCTACCGGCTCTACGACTCGCACGGGACCGCCGTTACTCCGCTCGAGTGGGCCTTCCGCGGGACGCATCTGCTGCCCTGGGCGGAGCGCTCGCTCGTCTACGCGCCGGGTACACACGCGCCTGGCTTTGCGTGCTTCGCGACGCGGTCGGTGTGTGTCCCCCGTTGGGTCTACCGGGTGGCCGGGGGGTTGGCTCCACCGTTGCCCGCCGCGTTGGCGCCAGGCCGCCATCGCCCGACAATCTATGCGTGGGACTGGGCGGACAACAAGACGGCGCTCGACACGACTGTGACTATGACCGCGACCGGCTGGCGGCCGATCGGGCGGTTCCCTAGCGTGCTTGTTCCAGATTCGCGAGGAACCACCGCGCGAGTTCGCCTCCGCGGACAACGCGGATGGGAATGCCTAGCCGCTCGCTCAGTCGTCTCGCGCTCGCGCAAATGCCAAGTCCGCGCTCTCAGCGGTGAGTGATGATCACTGCCGCCACGACGGACGCAGAGAAGTTGTAAGCCTCCTGGATCTGTTCTGCGCCCGGTCTCCGCTGAGCACGTCGCACTCCTCTAGCCGGATGACCCGTCGTGCGCTCATGGTCAACCCAGCCGGTGTCGGTGACGATGAAGTCCGCGCCGTGCTCGCCGCGACCCGAGCTCTTGACGATCTCCGGCTGCGGAATGGCTGCCGTACCAGCCGGTGAACGGGCTCCTCTCAGTTGGTTCCGGTGGAGTTAGGGTCGATGTGGATGCCAAAAAATCTTCCCTGACCCCCCGCCAGTGTTGGCCGAGGTCGCGTTCGGCGTCGTCGAGCTGGGCGCCGGTGCGGCTCGTCCCTGGGGATCCGGGGCCACGAGTCGATGTCGGGGAGGCACTCGCCGGCGCGGATCTCGCGGTGTGTCCGCTGGGGCGTTGTCGTGTTGGACGCTCGGCCGGGACCGTGGGGCCTCGGGCGAGGTGTCGCGCGTCGATGGCGAGCCCCTCCAGGGGCACGTCGCGTAGGACGATCGGAAGCCGGACACGGCTGCGGGGCCTGATCAGGCGGACAGTCCGCGCGCCTGGCTTGCCGCTTGGCACGGTCCGGCCGGATCCTGTTCCTCGCCGACGGGCGGATCGTCGAGCCCGTGCTCGATCGCGGCCACAATCCCTTCGACGCTGGTCGGTGATTGTGCGAGCGAGCCTGACGAACGGCGTGAAGCGACATCGCCGCGCCCTCGACGAGCCCCTGGTCGAGCAGCGCGAGCGCGGCTGGGCGGGGAGCCGGTCGATCTGGCGCAGCTGTTCTTTGAGCAGGTAGGCGCGGCACAGGTCCTCGTCGGTGTGTTGGATCTCGGGGAGCTTGGCTTGCTGGCGGGCCGTGAGGTTCTCGGGGCTCTTGCGGATGGAGCGCACGTCCGTGTCGCGCCGGCGATCGGCGCGACGGCCCGAAAGCGCTCCGATCGCGTCATCTTCACCATCAGCATGAGCGCCTCCGGCCAGGGCGGCCTGCGGCTCGCATCGCCGCACCGTGGCGCGGTGCGTCCATACACTGTTGCTTGAGCTCGCTCCCGCAACCGTGCGCGAATCGGACCGTGCGTCGGCAGGAGCGAGCGGTGACGGTTGACCCATTCTCGCTGCAGCCCGGGACGTTCAACATAGGCCCGGGGGGCCAAGATCCATCTGGGCCCCCCGGAGAGTCCGGGAAATGGGGGCGTATTCCCTGACTCGATGGAACGAGTCTCTCGTTCCAAGCTGTGCTTAAACCCCACATTATGCCGGGGCCAAGCCCGCGAAGACTGCCCTGCTCACACAAGACTACCATCGATGCGCCGTGGCGCCGAAACATCCAGCAGCCCTCGCCCTCGGCTCGGGGTGCTAGCTACCTCGCAGATGGTCAAGATCCGTCGGCGCAGCGATAGTTGGACCAACCTTTCGGATTGGTTCGCGTTGATGTAGGTGGGGCAACTGTTGGACGGCGCGACGTGGGGAACCGTTGGACGGTTTGGTTTTCCCGTGGGTCACGTGACGGTCGATGGGGGCGACGGCGCCCCGGGGTGGGGGCCCCCGGGGCGCCTTCTGGCTGGCCGCCGTATGGCCGGGCGGTGCGCCGACGGGCGCGACATCTAGTACCGGCTCACGCAGGTTCGTTCTATGCAGCGACCCCTCGGCTGGACTCTCGCAGCCATTTGGCTCACACTGTGTGTGTGAGCGCGACCGGGGTAGCAGCTAGCTTCCGGCAGGCGGTTGAGCGTAGGCCTGTCGTGGACCAAACGGACGACGATCTCGTAGCTGAGGTGCGTGCTGGGGACGATGCTGCTTTCGAGTCGATCTACGATCGATACGCTCGCGGCGTGCTTGCGTTCTGCGTGCACATGCTGGGAAGCCGCGAGGCGGGCGAGGACGCGCTGCAGCTGACGTTTGTCGCCGCATATCGGGCGTTGCGTGGTGGGGGCAGCGACATATCGCTTCGGCCGTGGCTGTACACCATCGCTCGCAATCGTTGCCTGTCTGAGCTGCGCACCCGCCGCGATGCCGTCGATGTCGACGCAGTGGCGGTAGATCGACCAATCGAGGGCGTGGCAGACCAAGTCCAGCGGCGGGAGGCGCTACGCGAAATGGTGGAGGACATGCAGCGGCTGCCGGCTGATCAGCGCGCCGCGCTGGTGCTCTTCGAGCTCGGGGATCACTCGCACAATGAAATCGCCGCCGTCCTTGGCGTCCGCAGGGAGAAGGTGAAGGCGCTCATCTTCCAGGCGCGCGAGGCGCTCGTGCGTGGACGGGACGCGCGGGATCATCCGTGCGCGGAGATCCGCGAGGGTCTAGCGACGTCGCACGGCAGGGTCTTGCCCCGCAGCATGACGCGCGCCCACATCGATCGCTGCCCGAGCTGCGCAGCCTTCGAGGGTGAGGTCCGCCGTCAGCGGGCCGCCCTTGCGCTGATTGTGCCCGTGGTCCTGACTGGCGAGCTCAAGGCCTCGGTGCTGGGCTCGGCGCTGTGCGGAGGCGGTACGGTCGCGGCTGGCGCAGGCGCGACCGCCGCGGGTGGCGCGACCGCCGCGGGTGGCGCGACCGCCGCGGGTGGCGCCGGGGCAGTCGCCGGGGGCGCAGCGGGCAGCCTCGCCGGCGCTGGCACCGGTGCGGCCAGCACCGCCGTTCTCGGTGGTGCTCCAGTTGCTGCGGTCGCCACCGGGCTTACGGCCGTGGGTGCCCAGTATGCCGCGGCCGGCGGGGTCGCTGGATTCGGTGCAACAGGGGTCGTCGCGAAGGTCCTCACCGTAGCCGCGATCGCGACCGGCGCCGCCGGCGCAAGCCAGGCCATTCGCCATGAGGCCAGCCCTCTCTCGGGGCCGGCGATTGCCCTGGGGATCCCGGCTACGTCCCCCAGCCGCCCCGCCGTATCGCCGACCAGCGCGAGCTCGGGCCCGTCGACGCTAGGCGCCGCGACAACCCCCGCTGACACGAGTTCGGGCCCGTCGAGAGCGGCCGTCACGCCCAGCTCCGCCGGCACCACCATCGCAACCACCCTGGTCACGCCCAGCTCCGCCGCCACCACCACCGCAACCACCCTTGGCGTCACGCCCAGCTCCGCCGGCACCACCACCGCAACCACCCTTGGCGTCACGCCCAGCTCCGCCGGCACCTCCACCGCGACCACCCTGGCCACGCCCAGCTCCGCCGGCACCACCACCGCGACCACCCTGGCCACGCCCAGCTCCGCCACCACCACCGCAACCACCCTGGCCACGCCCAGCTCCGCCACCACCACCACCGCGACCACCCTGGCCACGCCCAGCTCCGCCACCACCACCACCGCGACCACCCTGGCCACGCCCAGCTCCGCCACCACCACCACCGCGACCACCAGCGAATCCGATACGGCTACCGCCACGCTGCGAGCCCATGGCCCGGGTCGCTGGGCACCGGGGTGGTCGCGACCTAAGGGCTCACGACGTGATTACTGAGGGTCTGATGGTGTAGTTCCAATCGCCGTGGAATGCGTGTCTGGTGATGTTCACGGCGGCGAGTTGCTCGTCGGTGATCTCGATGCCGCGTTCGTAGGTGCGGTCGTCGAGCTGGGCGTAGAGCTTTAAGCCGGTGTTTGTTGTTGTGGCGGCGATCAGGTTCACGACAACCTCGAGGGTCTCGAGCGGTTTGCCGCGCCAGTTGAGGCTGACGAAGCTGAACATGCGGTGCTCGATCTTGTTCCACTTCGACGTGCCCGGCGGGAAATGGCAGACACGAATCCGAAGCCCGGTTGTGTCGGCGAGGCGCTGCAACTCGTGGCGCCAGAGACGAGTGCGAGGATTGTTGGACCCGCCGGCGTCAGCGGTGATCGTCAGGGTTTGGGCGTTCGGGTAGCGGGCCTTGCCGAGGTGCTCCCACCAGCTGATGATCGAGTTCACGGCGAACTGAGCGGTGTCACTGGTGATCCCGACGCTGACCCAGCCTTCCTCGGCGGTGAGGTCGTAGACGCCGTAGGGAATCGCGTGCCCAAGCTGCTTGTCCTTGAAGTCATGCCCGCGGACCTCGACCGGCCGGCCTTTGGGTTCGAACTCGCGGCCGACCGCCTTGAAATCGCCGACCAGCTCGCGCTTCTTCGCATCCACGCTGATCACCGGCTCACCCGCCTTGATCGCCTCGCTGACCGTCTCATTGATGTGCTGAAACTGCGCATCACGATCGGGGTGCTGCGCGCCTTCCCTGGTCTTCTTGTTCGCCTGCAGGCCGTACCCCTTGACCTTCAACAACCGCAGGACCGTGCGATCGACCACCTCATAGCCCATCTCGCACAACGCCTTGGCGAGCTTCGCGCCGCTCTTGGACGTCCACCGCAACGGCGACTCGGGATCCCCGCGCGTAACCGGATCGATCAACCCGTCCAACGCCTCAGACAATCCCGGCTCGCGCTCACTGATCCCCGGCCGTCCCGCCCCCGCCCTACGGACACGCTCAGGTGCAAGCTCCTCCCCAGCATCGAGCTCTAAGAGCCCCCGCCGGACCGTCGATTCCGACAACCCCGTCGCGCGCGCCACCGCCGCGACACCACCACGCCCGTGCGACCGCGCCTCAGCCGCCGCCCACCGCCGCCGCGACCGCTCGTTCAACAAGCCCTTCATCAACCCGTACCGCTCGCGGATAGCGCTCTCATCGACCACGCACCCAAAGTTCTACGCCACCACCCAGAACCCTCTACTAATTTAGTCGTGGGCACTAACCGACGCACCCGCAGCCACCGTCCCTGTGCCGGATCCGACGGGTGCTCCAGTGACGGCGCCTCGATCGACCGGCTTCGCTGATGATGCGGTCGCCCCGACGCACGCGGCTGACGGCTACCGACGCGATCACCGCTTGGCCTTGACAGTGGGCCGATCAGCTGGCTCCGTTCTCCGAGGAGGTGGACCTGTCGTTTCGTCGTCTCCAGGGCCGGAGTTCCGCAGATGATGGGCACACAGACACGCTGAATAGTGGTTGTGAGCAGGGCTTTTGGGCTGTTCGTGGGAACGAGCCCGTGTGTCTACAGAGTGGCCGCGGCCGGCCGGCTCGGGGTTGACCGCGGGTTCGCGGCGTGCTGTGGCTACTCGGCGGGGTCGGCGAGCGGGGTGAAGTCGTGGAAGCGCGCGGGCTCTGGGAGGTCGAGCGCGCTGAGGATCTGGCGTTGGCGGTGGGTCAGCTCGGTGCGCTGGGAGACGGTTCCCGCGCTGGTCGCAAGCGTGACGAGGTGCATGCGGTCCAGTTCGTTGCGGAGGTTGCGCCACGTGTCCTGGGTCTCGGTCTCGGTGACGCGGAGTAGCAGCAACGCGAGCCAGCAGAGCTGGACGTGGGATTCGATGCGGTCATCGCGGCGGTGGTAGACGGGGCGCATGTCGATCGTGGACTTCAGGTCGCGCCAGCCGCGCTCGGCTTCATACAGTGCCTTGTAGCCGAGCGCGATGTCCTCGGCTGAGAGGCTCTCGTCGCTGGTTCTGAGCAGGTACTTGCCGTCGAGTTTCGCTTCGCGGGCGACGGCGGAGCGGTCGATGCGCAGCTTGCCGGTCTTCGTCTTGCGCAGGAAGCGGTTGAACGCGGGCTTGGTGCTCAGGGCGCCGTAGAGCTCTGCGCGCTTGTTGGCGGTGAGCTTGTCGGCGGCGGCGATCTCGAGGCGCAGGCGGGCGAGGATCTGCTCGCGCACGATCTGGTCGCGGACGGCGCGCTCGGGGTTGTGGGCGATCACGAACCGGTCGCGGTTGGTGCCGTCGTCGACCCGGACCTGCTTGACACGCAGACCGCCGTCCACCTCGTGGTAGCGGCCCTGGCGCGAGAGCGCCGCCCTGGCCTCGTGGCTGCCCGAGCGGAGCTTCTCGCCGACGATGTAGTGCCCGCCGGCGCGCTGCAGGTAGCGGCGGTTCTGCTCGCTGGTGAACCCGCGGTCGAGCACCCAGATCACCCTGGAGAGGTTCCAGCCGCGCAGATCGTCGCGGACCTTGCGGATGATCACCTGGTCAGACGCGTTGCCGGGGAACGTCCACACCCGGACCGGGATCCCCTGGCGCGTGACCGCCATCCCGACCACGACTTGGGGCAGGTCGGGGCGGTGATCCTTGCTGTGCTTGGAGTAAGCACGCCGGCCCCGCTCAAGAAGCGTGCCGTCGTCCTGGCCACCGTTGCCGTCCTCGCCGTCGTCGGGAGCTACATCACCGTCCTCGCGGTCGTCGTCGTCTTGGAGCTCCTCGGGGAGCCGATCGGTCTGCCAGTACGTTGAGCTCGTGTCGAAGAACAGCATCTCGACCTCGAGATCGAGCAGGCTCGCGACGTTGAAGAACACGCGCTCCTGCAACGCCGGCAGCGCGGCGTGCAGGAAGTCCATCGCCCGGTAGCACGCATCATCGCTGAGCTCGGCGAGCCCGTCGATGTACGCACGGTCGGCGACCCAGTCGCAGCCGGCCAGCTTGCTGAGCGGCTTGACCGACAGGCGGTTGGCGACCATCGCGAAGATCGCGCGCTCGACCACCGCGCCCTCCACACGCCGGCCGCCCGCCGCCTGAATGATCGTCTCCCCGATCCCGAGGCGCTCCCACAGCCGGTCCGCCAACCAGCAGGCGCCCATCGTGCGCGAATCCAACACGCTGACCTCGCCATCACCGCCGTTGCCCGCGGCGACCGCGTCCGCCGGATCGAGGAACCGGCTGATCGACCGCACCAGGCGCGCCAGCGCCTCACGGTCGACCTGGTCAGTACGGCCGAAGCGATGCACGATCCGCGCGCGCGGCACTCCCGTGCCGGGATCACGCTCGTTCTGGGCCAGCGCGAGATACGACACCACGCTCCCGTCCGCGTTCCGCCGCTTCGTCTCTCGCAGATACATGTGCACCTACCACCATAGCCACCACGCCCGACATACCCACACGATCTTGTCCTGGTCGTGTGCCTACAGCTTTTCGAGTTCTGCGACGGTCAAACCCCAGATTTGCAGGGCAAACGCTGCCCCGGGCCCAAGTATGTGCCTACGAGCTGCGGAACTCCGGCCAGGGAGGTCTGCGGTCGGCAGGTCGCGGGTGAACTTGAGATCGGCCAGGAGCGGCCGGTCTGAGCGGGAGCGCGTGTGCGTCGGGTGTCTGACTCCGGAAGAGAAACGCCGCTATGACGCGCTGTTCGGGATTCCAGCGGCAACGGGATGCGTCCGTCGACAATGCTGCCGTCGTCCAGACTCGCCGAGACTGGCCTCCGACCTGAGTTCTTGCGCGGTTCGCCAGACAGGAGTACGGTCAGCCAACAGCGTCCGCCCCCGGATGAAATGAAGCTCAACAACCGGCCGGCGGTCCGTGGGAAGTGGAAGCCAATCCCAAACGAAGGGGGCATGCTGCTCATGTATGGTGTAAAGTTCATCGGCCGGCTGGTGGTGCATTTCGCGGCGCTGCTGGCGATCGCGTCATTCGCGCCGGCGGTTGCCGGCGCCCACACGCCCGCCGCGCGCTCCGGCACCTACGGTGCAACCGCGCTGCAGCTCGCTCCGCGTGCCGCCAGCGCCCTGAAGTCACTCGGAGTGACCGCAGGGGTGATCGCGCCCGCGAGCGCGCGAAAAGACGGGCTCCACTTTCCAATCACCGACTCGCTGACCCAGGCTCTCGCCAGTCGCCGGATCACGCACTCGGGCGGCATCTCGCTGACAGCCGGCTCAACTCAGGTCGACCTGACCGACTTCTGGATCAACCTTCGCCGTCACCCCAACCTAAGCGCGCTAGTCGGCGGCGCTCGGGTTCCGATCCTCAACCTCGACCTCTCCCAAGCCCGGGTCCGCTTCGCCGGCGGCCAGCTCACGATCGGGCCGGTCACGGCAAGCTTGACCCAGAAGGCCGCCGACGCGCTAAACGCCGCGTTCCGTGTCAGCGCCTTCAAGAAGGGGCTCGTGCTCGGCACCGCCACCGTGAAGTATAACCTATTCCCGTTGCCCCTCACCACGCCGAACGTGGTGACCGGAAACAACTCAGGGAACGCGGGGACAGCTATCTGCAACAAAACGGCGACGGCGACCGGAAACAACGCGACGGCGACTTGCATCACCACAACCGGCGGAACAACAACGTGACCCTGCGTCAACTCACCGACTAACGTGGTCGTCTATGCACCGTTTGAGGCGCTGCCGAGAGGCTCTCGGCAGCGCGTGCGATGGCGGCGAGACCGGCCTAGATCAACCTGGAAAGGGGTCGCTACCGAGGTGACGCTACCAGGGATGGTGGCGGGTCCCGATCCGCCGATCGAGATCCACGTGCACCACGAACATCGCCTGGTCGTCGCGTGGCCACACGTGTGATGGTTTGTCGCGTTCGCGTTCTGGCCGCTGATCCTGATCGGCTGGCTGATTTGGGCGTGGCTACTTCAGGACGACTTGCCAGGAGTGTTTGCGGTATAGCCGTTGCTGGTCGTGTTTGACGTGGTGTTCCCAGTAGTCGTCGAGGTCGCCGGAGAGGTGGGCGGCTCGGAGTTTGAGGAGCGCTTCGGCGGTCGGGATCGTCCAGCGCATGCCTGAGCGTTCGAACCGGTCGCGGATCAGGTTCTTGCAGGCGGCCTCGACGGTGCCGGAGGCGATCGGCCAGCCGTTGCGTAGGTACTCGTCGTAGTGCATTCGTCCGCGGTTGCGGTAGAGGTAGTTGCAGACGCCGTGGATGGTGTTGGCCTTGTGGCCGGTGAGCCGGCGTTTGGTGACGGTCTGGCGCAGTCCCTTGACGACCTGTCCGGTCATGCCGCAGAGGATCCGCTCGGCGCGCTGGCGGACGAACGCTTCGGCTTCGGGGCTGCCTTCGGGGTGCAGGGCGTGCGCGACCTTCCAGAGCTCCTCGAGGACGTGTAGGAGGTCGAGCACGAGGGTGACGTTCTCGAAGCTGTTTGATGACGCGGCGTTGGAGCGCGCGCTCGCCGTCGGTGACGATCACCAGGTGTGCTGGTGCTCGGGGTCGCGGCGGGTCATCTCGGCTTTGACGTCGGCGATGAAGTTGTCCTTTGAGACGGTGAGGCTGGCCCATACGCGCTTGTGGCTGGGCTTGGGCCGCTTGGGGCGCTGCTCGCGCGCCTCGAGGGTATGAAACAGGCTGTCGATCACCGCCTTCGGGGTGCGCACGATCGGCGGCTGGCTGTGGACGGCGGCGACGGTCGCCATCTTCTTCTTGTTGGCCTTCTCGCCCTTCGTGCGGCGCACGACCCGCTCGGCGCCGGCGGCCTTGACCATCGGGATGCCCTTGCAGTCGATCGCGCCGATGAGGATCTCCCCGTCGGCCGGCTCGACTTGGCTGGCGGCGCAAGCGGCGTAGAAGCTCTCGAAGTCGACGGCGGCGTCTTGGACGAGTTGCTCGGCCGAGCGCTTGGGGATCGTGGTGCCGGTCATCTCGGCCACGAGCGCGATCGCCTCGTCAAACGGGCCGCAGATGACCGCGCGGATCAGCCTGCGCTGGCACTCGTAGCTCCAGACCCGGGCGGGCAGACGCAGTTCGGCGTCGAGCGGGTGGATCGCCTCGCGTCCGGGCGCGCCGTAGCCCACGCGCGTGACGCGGACCTCTCCGAACAGCGTCACCAGCGGACGGGTGTGAAGCCGCTTGCGAGCCAAGCGGACCGACTCGTTCTCGCCGGCCAGAACGATCGCCTCACCCACATCGCCGTCGCCGCGGGCGTCGATGTGCGCCTGCAGCGCCAGGCGCAGGATCTCCCGGCCGCGGCGCTCTGACTCGCGCTCGAGCTCCGAGAGCCCGGCTGCCTGCGCCGCCTGCCCGGACAGCCAGCGCTCCAGATCCCGGAACGCGTCGATCCCGCTGCTCGGAGAGGACCGATCCTCCATCCGAGCAACCAGTATGATACAGGTAGATGACGGAACAGCCAGCCCTCGACCGCCTCGCCGCCGACTACCAGGCCGCCAAAGTCCGGCTCGCCGAGATCGGCTTCACCTGCGAGGGATCGCTCGTCTGCCGCTACCGCAGCTGCAACAACCCCAACTGCCGCTGCGTCGATCCCGAACAGCGCCACGGCCCCTACTGGCAGCTCTCCTGGAAGCACTCAGGCAGAACCGTCTCCCGGCTGCTGCCCACAGACGACGCCGTCCTCTACCGCGAGTGGATCGCCAACCGCCGCGCGCTCGAAGCGATCCTCGACGAGATGCGCGACCTCTCACACAAAGCCGGCGAGCAGATTCTCGCCTCCCGGGGACGACCCCTCCACGGCCCCGAACGGCCCCGCCGCCGGGCCGCCTGAGCACGCTCAAACCCGGGATATCCCCCCAACCCGCGGATAACCCTGGGTTGAGCGCACCTCAAAGACCCTCCTCAAATCGTCAAAACCCCGGATTACCAGGCTTTTCCTACTCGTCCTGAAGTAGCCACGCCCGGCTGATTTCGTACCGTGGGCACGTTCTTCTTGACGTTCGCGGGGCGCATGGTCGCCCCAGCCGGCGGGGTGCTGCGGTTGGTCGACTGGCGGGTCGCGACACGTTGGCCGGATGCGGGCGAGGATGCATGCACGTCAGCGGTCAGGTCACTCTGGGAACGATCTGTGCGGTCTATCGCGTGAACGGCGACGCGCCTGGGAAGTGAGCGATGGCTGACGACGAGTGCCCGCATGCTCGCGTTGCCCAATTCGTTGCGCAACGGTCTCGACCCCGCCACTGGTCGCGGCCACCCCGACAATCCCCCGGCGGTGTAGGCGCACTGACGTTGGCCGGCCGTCGCCGGATGCTGGATCCGCCCGAGGATGCGGCACCGAGCTGAGACGAAGATCCGCGCCCGCTGCTGACGCGCCCGACGGCTTCTAATCGAGCCGAGAGGGGTCGGTCATCGCGGTGCGCTGATGTCGGTTGTTCCGCAGTCGACACGCGGAGGAGGCACGACGATCGCGTCAGCCCCCACCGGCGATCGTCCCGGTGCCGGTGGGAGTAGTGCTGGTGCCGGTGGGAGTAGTGCTGGTGCCGGTGGGAGTAGTGCTGGTGCCGGTGGGAGTAGTGCTGGTGCCGGTGGGAGTAGTGCTGGTGCCGGTGGGAGTAGTGCTGGTGCCGGTGGGAGTAGTGCTGGTGCTGTTAGAGCCGGGGCTGCTTGGACTGCTACCCGTGCCGCCGCCAGGGAGGGTTCCGCCGAGGGTGTTGTTGCTCCCGCCCCCGCCGCTGGTGCCGAGATGACCCCCGGTGCCGCGGGCTCCCGGGCCCGTCTGGTTGACGACGGGAGCGACGTTGGTCGTGTACGTCGAGGCGGTTGCGGACGATGAAGGAGCATGGGCTTCGTAGGGAGCGACGCTGTGCGCCGTGCCCTGCGGGTTTCGCGCGGACTTGCTGGTCACAACCCGCGGCGACAGCGCCGCGGCAGCGGCATCGACCGGGCTTCGGTTCACGCGACCTGCCCGCGCTGGCGAGACGCGGCTTGCGCTGGGCGGGCTGGTGGCGACTTCCGCCACGATCGCAACCCCCAACGCAATGATCGGAAGTCCCACGGCGAGCAGCCACTTCTTGCGTGCCAATACCCGCACGTGAGCGCGAGCACCCTGGTCTACGCGAGCCGCGGCGCCGTGCGCCGCGCCATTCACGCGAGAGGCTCCGTCACCGCGCGCGGCTCGGTCGCCACGGTGGTTGAGGATCCGGACATGCTTGCGTAAATCGACGCGCTTGCGTAACCCGATTACGGCGGGGCCGGCCGCTTCGGCCAGGTCGTCCTCGCCGCGTTCATGTGGGTCTCGGCGCGTCGCGTCGCCGTTGGCGCCCTCACCCTTGTTCTCAAGCAGCGCGGCAAGGTTGAACGTGCCGTCGGCAAAATCACGTCGATCGGCGCGCTGGAAGGCGGCCTCGGCGCCGGCCATATCGCCCTTCTCTGCGAGCAACACGCCGAGGTTGGACGCGGCGGCGGCGTGGCCGCGCCCATCAGCGCGACTGTAGGCCGCCTCGGCAGCGACCAGCTCCCCCTGCTGTTCGAGCAACGCGCCCAGATTAAACGCGCCATTCGCATCGTCACGCGCATCGGCGCGACGATACGCCGCCTCGGCGGCTGCCCGCTCACCCTGCTCTTCGAGCAGCACCCCGAGGTTGCACGCCGCCGCGGCGTGACCGCCTTCATCGGCGCGACGATAGGCCCACTCGGCGGCATCGCGCTGACCCTGTTGTTCGAGCACTACCCCGAGATTGAACGCAACGGCGGGATCGCCCAGCTTATCTTCGCGACCATCGGCCGTCGTCTCGTCGGCCATGTCACCACGTGGCATGCCGTGCTCCAGTACGCCGACATCGCCGCGCTCGTCGTTGCGCGATGTGGATCCGTTAGCTCGAGACATGCCACCCTCCGCTTCGAGCGGCACGCCAAATTACCCCGCCGAATATCGCTGGCATCTCGCTGGACAGACTCTCACAGTATGCAGGACCAACCCCCACGCTAGCTCCTCTTCGGTCGCAAGCCGTCCTGATCGACGGATCATACGCCGAGTGAGCTAGGATTGCGAAGGCCGGCTAGGCAGTCGGCCCGTAACGAGCATGGTGGCACGGATCACGCATCGTCTGCAAGCGGCCGCTGGGGGGTGGTCGGCATGGCATGCCCGCTTGCCGTCCTTGATCGCGTTGGCCCTTCTCTCGGCGGTCGTGAGCGGCTGGGTGCTGGCTGAGCCGGCGGAGGGGGCTGGGCCGGCGACGGCGATCAGCGTGTCGCTCTCGCCGAGCAGCATCGCGGCCAACGGTGTTTCTACAACCACCGCCACGGCGACGGTGACCGACTCCAGCGGACTCCCAGTAGGCGCTGACAGCGTCGTCTTTGCATCTAGCGACCCAAACGAGAAGGTGGGCTTCACGACGAGGGGGGGCAACGGCACCTACACGGCCCAGATCACAAGCTCGACCACGGTTGGCCTGATAACCATCACCGCGACCGATGGGGATCTCACCGCTGAGGCGACCCTTGTACAGGGCAGCAACACGTTGCTCGTGGCCTCCCAGTCAGCTCTCGTCACGAACGAAAGGGTGGCGCTGTTCGCGGCGGTTAGCTCGGCCACGGGCTCCCCGTCGGGGACGATCACGTTCAACGAAGGCGGCGCGCCGATCGCAGGCTGTGTGGGGCAATCGATCACGCCGTCAAACCCGGCTGCCACCTGCCAGACGTCATTCGCCGCGTCCACGTCGCCCGAGCAGGTCACAGCGGTGTTCACGCCGAACCCCGCATCACCCACCCCTGGATCTACGGGCGCCATAACCCTCATCGTCAAGCCGGACTCCACGTCCGTCTCCCTCGACCTGTCGCCTACAGCGAACGTCGGCCAGAGCACGACCTATACGGCCACGGTTACACCTCCGGCAATCCGCCCTGGACCCGTCGAGCCGTCAGGCTCGGTCGAGTTCTTCGACAACGGAAAACCGATCCGGTCGTGCCTACGCCAACCCGTGGTGAGCCGGGGCGCAACGTGCATGCTGACCTACAAGGCGCTCGGCAGGCATACCATCCGTGCGCGGTACGGTGGCGATTCCAACTTCACAGGCGCCACTTCGTCGGCGCGGCCGATCAACGTCGTCACGCTACCCGCGAACGTGCTTGGCTACGTGACCTCGACGATGCAGTGGACCTTCGCGTACACGGCCACATCCACGAAGGTCCTGGCGCTCGTCGTCAATGGAGCGCCCGCCGGCGCAACCGTGCTCATCAGGTGCCGGGGCGGAGGTTGCCCGTTTGCGCAGCACACGATCGCCGTTGTGAAGAAGCTGGCCCACGGCAGCATCAACCTGACGTCTTCCTTTCAACAGCGCCCTCTGCAAGTTGCGGCAACGATCACCGTCGTGATCAGCCGCCCGAGCTGGATCGGTAAGTACTATGCGTTCACGATGCGCGCTCAGCGGGGGCCGAGCATCAAGATCGCGTGCCTCGCCCCCGGTCGCACTCAACCCGGCGTTGGTTGCTGAACCTAACATCGATCACAAGCACCCGAACTGACCGCTGTGTTCGACCTCGAAAGCCATTTTCCTAATCGCGAAGTGCCTCAAGGGCTCACGCTCGAGCTCGATGGCCTGCACGCCGACGTGAAGCTGCGTGCCGGCGAGAGCCACGTCCGGATGACCGTCGGACCTGATCCCAGCGAGGCATTGGACGACCTCACCATCGAGTATGGCGCAGCCACCAAGACCCTGTCTCTACGGCAACCACCCTTGCATTTCACAAGCGGCGGGGGGATATCGATCAGCAGCAGCAGCGTCAGGATTGGCTCATTCACACGGACTGTTGCCACCGCCGGAAGGATCGTCGTCAACGGCGTCGACCTGACCGATGTCGTACGGGAGCGCCAAGGCGGGGGCTCGGCTGACCGAGCTGCCGTGGAGATAGAGGTGCCCAAAGGCACCCACTTGACCGCGGCCCACGTAGCCGGACGGATCCAGGCTGATGGTCTCGACGGTCAACTCAACCTGAACGCGGACATGGAGTTCCCGGTCAGCGTCACGGGCGTCAGAGAGAATGCCATCCTCACCCTCACTGGAGCCGCCGACGTCAGCCTCGACGACGTCACTGGGACCTTGCGAGCGACGACGGTTGGAAGCGGCGATCTGACGCTCAGAAACGTCGACCTGGAATCAGCCTCGCTGATCGCAACCGGCTCCGGGAACCGCGAGATCAGAGGCCATATCGCCAACATGGTGCTGACTACCAGTGGAAGTGGCGACACCCTCCTAGTGGGTCAGCTGGGGAGTTTGGGCGGCAGAACGATTGGGGCTGGGGACGTCTCCATCGAGGGTGGATTAGGAGACGGCATCAGCCCGCGCAGCCTAGTCTCGCTTGGCTCTGGGAGGGTCACGATCCGTCGGACGGGTCCATACGCTCGCCCTGCCGGTCGCGCGACGAGATAATGGATCTCTGGATTTCTGAAGCGAAATCCCCGTCAGGCGACGACCTCCCTGGGTTGGAGCGTCACGGTATGGCCGAGCGCTTCGAGCTGTCGGATCAGGCGTCGGGTGGTCTGGTCGGGGTTTTGGTGGGTGAAGTAGTCGGCTCCTCCACGTTTCGTGTGGAGTTACGCCGGTGTGGGACCAGGATTGAGTTTCCCGGCGACCAAGTAGATCATCGCGATTGCCAGTCGGCGACGAGCTGGCGGTATGCGCGCTCGCCTTGCTCGGCGAGCTCGCGCTCGAGCCGTCGGACGTCCTTGAGTGAGTACGCGGCGGCTTTGCCCTTCTGACCGCGGCGGGATGGCATGCCGGCTCGCAGCTCGAGCGCGCGAAGCTTTTAGGGTGCGGCTCTTCTGGAGTGACGTGGGAACGCCCGGATTTGCTGGTGATTCAGGAGACCAGGCGGTCTGAGGGCCTTGTTTTCGCCAGCGCAGGGGCGCTGTGCAGACCTTGAGCGGGCGAAAGCGCGCTCAGACGTCGCAAGACCGCTCGGATACCACTAGTTCCTGTCGATGGAGCAGCGACCGGCACGGGCCAGATATCCGAATAACCGCGCAATTTGCAGGAGATTTATAACTTCCCGCCCAGGCGTCTCCAAGTCACTCCAGAAGAGCCGCACCCAAGCTTTTTGGAAGCTCCTGCATGAACCGTGGGTGGTGTCACCGGTTGGGTAGTGGTGGGCAGAGGCCGCCGAGGGAGAGCATCGCGAGCGCGATCACGGCCCAGGGTGAGTGGTAGCCGAACCCGCGTCGGGTGATCAGCCGGATCTGGGTGTTCACTTGCTCCGTTCTCGCGTTCGACAAGCCGTGCCGCAGCGCCGCCTCGATCCCCGGACGCTGCTTGCTGATCGTCTTGGCGAGCTTCACGAACGGGGAAAGCCGGCAGCGCCGGGCCCAGTTGAGCCAGGCATCGAGCAGCTCGAGCGCCTGCTCGCAGGGGACGCGGTAGATCATCCGCAGCTGCTGGGCGATGAGGTAGGCGCGGTACAGATCCTTGTTGATCTCTTGGACGCGGGCGAGCTTCTGTTGGTGGCGTTCGGTGAGCCGCTCGGGGTTCATCCAGAGCGCGAACCGGGCGCCCTTGAGCTCGCGCGCGAGCCCGGGCTGTCCGGCTTTGCGGGCGTCGTTCCAGACCTCGCGGCGGACCTCGTCCGAGCGCGTCGGTGGAGAGGTAGGGTCGGCCCGCGGCGCGGTGGCGGCCTTTCGGCCGCTCCGTTTCCGCGGGCCGCCCCCCGAACCCGGCGTGCGAGTCCCCCCGCACCGGGCTCTCCACGGGCGTGCCGGTGTTCATCTGGCGATCAGTCCTTCCAGGTAGTCCATGGCTGTGGCGTGGTCGCGCAACGCGACGTAGCCAGCTGTCCACGGGAGCGGGATCTGCGCGCCCCGGTAGCGGTATCGGCTAGTGCCGACCGCCACCGGGTTGAACAGCTCCACGCCGTTGTGGGCGGGCCACCGCTCCGTGAGGTAGGTGCGGCGCAGCCAGTCCCAGTTCCGCTTGCGGTGTTTTCGGCGCAGCCATCCGACCACTCGCCAGTAGGCGTAGTGGCGCAGATAGCCGAATGTCGCAGAGGACACCCCGTGGCGGAAGTAGTTGCACCAGCCTCGCAGCACGCGGTTGACGCGATGCAAGAGCTGGTCGGGTGCCTGGTCGGGGCCGGTGTGCTTGGTGATCTGACGTACCTTCGCCTTGACGGTCTGGAGTGACCGCTTCGACGGGTAGGTATGGATCACCATCCGGCCGTGACGTCCGCGGACGCGCTTGATCGCGAATCCGAGGAAGTCCTCCGTGCGCCACGAGGCTCCATGCGAAAGGAGATGAAGGACGAAAGACATCTCATCCGTGCCGGCTGGAATGCCGGCCCCGGGCTGATGCAGCGGCCCGGAGAAGCTGGGGACGGCCAAGGCGCGGGATCGCGCGTCAGAGGTCAAGCGTCCCGACAACGTGACGGCCGGGCGGCACTGCCAGACGCCCGCGTGCGTGCTAGCAAGACCGAAAGGTAGAGCGAAAGCGAAGTGGTGGTAGAAACCCCTCGATTCCTCGAGCGACTCGAAACCTGGCGGATCTGGGTCGTCGACAGCAACGATGCCGCTCTGTTGGACGGCGGCTCGCTCCACGTCCGGATGTCTAGTCCGGGCGTGGTGGCCGGCGGGAGACTGCGAGTGCCCGTCGGATGGGCTGTAGGGGTAAAGCCAGCTGCCGACCCGGTCAAACGGATCATGGCGAACGTGGGAAGCGCCCCGTGCGCGCCGGGCTGCTGGTGGCAGCCCGGCAAGGCCCGATGCCGGCTGATGGGCGCGGGGCGTGGCGGAGTCCGCGTAGTAGTCCGAGGGCGGGAAAGCCGTCCACATGGCGAAGGCGGACAGCAGGACCGCAGCATCAGAAGCCGTTCGGGAGGTCGGGCGTGAATACGCTCGCGCCGCTTGACGCCAAGTTGGCCGAAGAGCGGGTACTGGGATGGCAGACGAAGCTGCACCGATGGGCAGTCGGGGACGAGCAGCAGCGCTTCGGTGACCTGTTCAACCTCGTCTGCGACCCCGCGACGTTGCTCGTCGCGTGGGAGCGGGTGAAACGTAACCGGGGGTCGCGAACCGCCGGTGTTGATGGCCAGACCCGCAGGCGGGTCGAACAGTTGGGCGTGGATGGTGTCTTGTCTAAGCTCCGTGAGGAGCTCAAGACGGGCACCTACCGCCCGCTGCCGGCGCGTGAGCGGTTGATCCCGAAGCGCTCGGGGAAGCTCAGAAGCTTGGGCATCTCGACGGTGCGCGACAGGATCGTTCAGACGGCGACCAGGCTCGTGCTCGAGCCGATCTTCGAGGCGGACTTCTGCCCGACCTCGTATGGATTTCGGCCCGGGCGCCGAGCCCAGGACGCCATCGAGCAGGTGCGGTTCTTCATCCATGCCCCTCGCTCGTACGAGTGGGTGATCGAGGGAGACGTCGAGGACTGTTTCGGGTCGATCCATCAGGGTTTCCTGATGGACCAGGTGCGATCTCGGGTGACCGACAAGCGCGTCCTGGGATTGGTCCGCCGGTTCCTCGCCGCCGGTGTCATGCGCGAGCTTGACAGCGTGACCGCAACGCCATCGGGCACGCCACAAGGGTCGAGTCTCTCGCCCCTGTTGTCGAACATTGCCCTCTCGGTACTCGACCGCCACTTCGAGGCGGCATGGGCAGCGCGCACGCACGACCAGCGCTGGCGTGACCGGGCCGAAGGCCGCCCCAGCTATCGAATGATCCGCTTCGCGGACGACTTCGTGGTGCTGGTCCGCGGCACCGAAGCCCAAGCCCGTCAGATCAAGGAGCAGACGGCCGAGTTCATGGCAGAGCAGCTGCGCTTGACGCTCTCGCCCGAGAAAACGCACGTCACCCACGTCGACGACGGCTTCGATCTGCTCGGGTTCCGCATCAAGCGGCGACCCTGGCGGACCGCTGGCAAGCACGTCGCCTACACGTTCCCAAGCCAACGAGCGCTGCGCGAGGTCATGCACCGAATCAAGACGCTGACCGACCGCAGCACGCTGAACCTCTCGCTCGATCAGTTGATCCACGCGCTCAACCCAATCCTCAGGGGTTGGACCAACTACCACCGTCATAACGCGAGTAAGCGCTGCTTCGCGTATCTCAGCTACTACCTGTGGTGGCGAGTGATCCGCTGGCTGCGCAAGAAGTACCCGCGGCTGACCTGGAAACAGCTCAGGCGACGGTGTTGGGGGCGCAATTGGACCAGCCGCGAAGGCACGAGGCTCGCGTGGCCCTCCGAGGTCCCGGTGACCCGATATCGCTATCGCGGCCACCGGATCCCCTCGCCGTGGGCAGCGACCCGGACAGGACGGGCCACCACCCGACCAGGAACCGCTACCGCATGAAATCAGCGACAGGATCGGCCATCGCGCGTCCTGTGGAGAGCCGGATGCTCAGGAATGGGCACGTCCGGTTCGGCGAGCGGGTCGGGGAAACGGACCGGCGGCAACGCCGGCACCGCGCCCCGGCCCGACCCAACCCCTCGTCGATCGACACAACGCGGGTTTTCTCTGGAGAGAGCTTGAGCCCGAGCGGTGCGATCACCTGCTCGACCTCGGTTTTCAGCGCCTCGGCGTGCTCCTTGCCGCCCGCTACGCAGACGACGAGGCGAGTCGCCGGAGAGCGTCTCAGCCTCCGGCTCTCGCAGAACCCGGCGTGACCCTCTCCGCTCACCGGGCTCCCCTCTCCAACCGTCAGGGCGCACACCCACTTCCAGTGCGCGAACAGGCCGGGCTCGCGTCTCGCGACGTCCGCTATGAACCTGCGTGCTCGCCTGGGTCGCGGCGCAGTCGTTTGTTCTTCCGCATGGCCCACCTCAGGAGCGTGTCGTTGAAGTGGCGCAAGACCGGATCCATCATGGACCTGTAGAACTTTCCGTAGTAGTTCATCCAGCCCTGGAGCTGGCGATTGAGACATCAGCGCCAGGTCCGTGAGGGTCTTGTCCGAGCGGCGAGCGACGCCCCAGCGGCGCATCTCGCGCCGCAACCGCGTCTTCGTCTCGCTCGACACCGCCGGAGAGAAGTTCACGAAGTGCTTCCCGCTCCTGTTCTCGCCAGCCGCGGCCGGAACGTGAACGCCAGGAAGTGAAACGACGTGTGCTCGTAGTCTCCACGCCGGTTGTCGGTCGCGGTAGGGACAGCCCTTCGCCCTTGCGGGCTCGGGCCGCCCCCCGCACAGATCCCAGCGTGCGCTGCTAACGCACTGGGCTCCTCCCTTGGGTTCGAGCGTCGAAGCGGGCGTCTGGCCATGGTTGTGTGATGGTGAGAAACGGTAGCCATCGGGCTCGGAAGCGCCGCATCCGCTCCCAGGTCACCGTGGTGCGCTGGCTGCGGCGCCGCAGCGCCATAAACCAGAGTCGCACGGCCTCGGAGCGGAAGGCGTACAGCGCCCTTTGATTGCCGGGCACGCCGTAGTAGTTGGCATGCCCGCGCAGGACGCTAGCGAGCCAGCGTCCTTGTTCGGGGATGGGCAGGTGCCGGCGTCGCTCGATCTTGCCTTTGAGGGCAGACAGCTTGGCCCGCATCCGTTTTGAGTCGGTGATCCGCAGAGGCTTGAAATGCCCCGACCTGGAGGTCCCGCAGATGTGCGTGAACCCCAGAAATCGGAACGTATCTGGCTTGCCGAGACCCCGCGCCTTGCGTTTGCGGGCGGCGAACCGCCCGAATTCGATCAGGCGGGTCTTCTCGGCGTTCAGTTCCAGGCTGAACTGCGCGAGTCTGTCGCGAAGCTCGGCCCAGAACCGCTCGGCGTCGTCCCGGTGCTCGAATCCCATCACGAAGTCGTCAGCAAAGCGCACGATCATTACGTCGCCGCGCGCGTGCCGTTGCCTCCACTGGTGGGCCCACAGATCGAAGACATAGTGAAGGTAGACGTTGGCCAGGAGCGGTGAAACCGAAGCTCCTTGCGGTACGCCTTCTTCGTACTGCGTCCACGACCCCTTCTCGATGACCCCCGCGGCCAACCACTTCCCGATCAGCCGCAGGACCCGTCTGTCAGCAATCCGATGCCCCAAGAACCTCATTAGCCATTGATGGTCAAGGCTGGTGAAGAACTCGCGGAAATCCGCGTCGAGCACCCAGTTCACGCGCTTTCGTCGCAGCCCGACCGCGAGCGCATCCAACGCATCATGCGGGGAACGCCCCGGTCGAAACCCGTGCGAGAAACCGAGAAAGTCCGTCGTGCGCCACGAGGCTCCATGCGAAAGGAGATGAAGGACGAAAGACATCTCATCCGTGCCGGCTGGAATGCCGGCCCCGGGCTGATGCAGCGGCCCGGAGAAGCTGGGGACGGCCAAGGCGCGGGATCGCGCGTCAGAGGTCAAGCGTCCCGACAACGTGACGGCCGGGCGGCACTGCCAGACGCCCGCGTGCGTGCTAGCAAGACCGAAAGGTAGAGCGAAAGCGAAGTGGTGTACTCGACTTTTGCAGTTCATAGTCCGGCGGACGCCCACGCTTGCTGGACGCTCGCGATTTCTCGGGGTGTGGGCGCGCACCCCCGTCCTGGGTGAAATTGGCTGGCGATGATCACGCGGCGGAGCTTGGCGAGCATGTCGGTGAATGAGGGGGTGGTCTTGGTGAGATACCAGGGGTGGCGTTCGCGGCGTTCTTTGACGTCGTCGGGGTGGTGGCCTGAGAGCGCGTACCAGATGATCGTCAGTGACATCGCGAGGAACTGGAACGGGACGGTCCGTTGGACGGCCTTCTCGGCGCGGTTGCGAGCCTGTCCGACGCCGGCCAGCTCCTTGCCTTCTTCGTAGGCGACCTCGGTCGGCCAGCGCTCGGCGTAGCGTTCGATCAGTTGCGCGGCGCTCGCGTCGAGGTCGGTGGAGACGAGCGCCAGTTCGTAGCCGGAGGGCTTGGTGGTGTCCTGGATCAGCACTACCTGGAGGGGCTGGGATCCGAACGCCTCATACCACAGGCATTGGAACGGGTGGGCCATCACCTGCTCGGTCTTGCCGTAGCGGCGGACGATCGTGTTGACCCAATCGGTGGCGGGATCAGCGGCGATCTGCGCCAGCTTTGGCAGCTGCGCTCCTTTCTTGGGCGGCCGGCCGCGCTTGCGCTGCCCTGTGGGCGGGCGGGGCGCCGCCAGCCGGTGCAGCGCGGCGTCTGAGCGCAGGCGGGAGGTCATCGTGACGTTCTCCGGCAGGCCCGCAAACGCGCCGTTCGCGTAGGCGGCATCGCCGACGCCGTGGATCTTGCGTGCCGGGAACCGCTTGGCGAGCAGGCACAGGATCTCCCTGGCCAACCGGGGTTTTGAGGGCCGCTCGGGGTCTGGCTTGTGCTTGGGGATCTCCTTGCGCCGCGGGCGCCAGAGGCGCGAGAGCACCAGCAGGCAGACGGTCCGCTCAAGGAACGGCAGCTTGACGTTGATCCCGGCAGTGACCCAGTTGTTGCCCCACGCGAGCGATCCCTTGTTGCTGTTGGCGGTCGCGTCGTGATGCCAGAAGCAGCCGAACACCTTGCGCCCCCGCCGCTTCACCAACGTGTCATCGACCGGCACAACCAGCGACTCCTGCGCTCCCACCAAACGGGAGACGATCAGCTCCGCAACCATCAGCCCGAGCTCATCGACCGACCACTCCGCCGAGCTGAAGAACCGGTGCGCGCGGGAGTGATGCCAGACCCCGGAGAGCCTCGAGCCGACCAGCATCCCGCAGACGGTGCGCAGCGACGTCTGCGAGACCTGCCCCACGACCATCGCTCTGAAGGTCTCAAACGTCGGGCGAGAGAAACATGGCGCGAACAGGAGCAGAAGCTCCTCCAGCGAAGATGGGACGCAGAGCATCGGCGGCAACCCCCATGGGCAGCCGCGAACGGGCCTCCCGCCCGACCGCGGAAATGGCGTGAACAACCACCGCTTCGGGGAAGCCGCCGGTGCTCCTCCCTACCAGCGTCCGCTCAGGCGCTCAAACCATCAGCCCGACAGCCACGACCGAGGCGCCGCCCCGCACCCGTCCACCCACCGAAAACTGCGAAAGTCGAGGTGGTAGAAACCCCTCGATTTCTTGAGCGACTCGAAACCTGGCGGATCTGGGTCGTCGACAGCAACGATGCCGCTCTGTTGGATGGCGGCTCGCTCCACGTCCGGATGTCCAGTCCGGGCGTGGTGGCCGGCGGGAGACTGCGAGTGCCTGCCGGATGGGCTGTAGGGGCAAAGCCAGCTGCCGACCCGGTCAAACGGATCATGGCGAACGTGGGAAGCGCCCCGTGCGCGCCGGGCTGCTGGTGGCAGCCCGGCAAGGCCCGATGCCGGCTGATGGGCGCGGGGCGTGGCGGAGTCCGCGTAGTAGTCCGAGGGCGGGAAAGCCGTCCACATGGCTTGCGACGCGAGGTCGTACGCATATGAGTGAACACGTTGATTGGAGGTTCGACAAATATCGAAGGCGTAGTTACAGGTCCGTGTTCAGGGCCTGGCCTCGGCCTGACGTGCGTCGCCGGCGTTCCCGGCGGGGTTCGAAGCATGAGGCAAAAGCCCAAGAGCGCCCGTTCCATGCGGGGGCCACAGGTGAGAGGCAGATCGGACGGGTGAAGAACTTAAACCTCTGGCTGATGTCTCGTGAGGACGAGCTCCGCAGATGTAATGCAGCAGCAGAAGTACAGGGACTGGCCGCTGAGAAGCGGCAGGTGCCGGTTGAGGAGTCCTCTCAACCGGGAAGAGCACCGCCGTAACCGGGGCACAGGAGGCACCCACCCCGGTGGTAGCTCATGCGTGCGAAACGCGGTAACCCCCGTCGGGGTCCGGTGCTGTTTGACCGGTAAGCCGACCGTGAGGAAGGCCCAACTCCCCGGCGGGAATCTGATGATCGAGAAGCGAAAGGCAACAGTCGAAAGACAATAGGAAAAAATTAGTTCCGTGAATGATCACGGCTAACTGTAGATCGCGATTTCGTTCTCACCAGGGCTTTTGGTCGTCGGAGCGGAGGGTGGAAGTCGCTTGTCCCTCTGCTGTTGGGTTCTGGACTCCTCGCTAGGTCCCATGCAAAGAGATCATAGGCCAGAGCCAGATCAGTGGTTAATCAGTTAGGCATGTCCACGTGTGCGCGTAGAGAGCATCCGGATGATTATAGAGAGACTCTCGGTATAGAGAGTAGTTGGGGGGCGTGTGGGTACTTCCCGCGTTGACGGGGGTTGTAACAGTGTGGGGAGATGACTGATGCATTCGGTAGACGATGCGTTGTTTGCCGTGTGTGTGCTCGAATTTTCCGGTAATCAAGAGACCGTGGTGGCGGAATACTAATAATTCGGTACGGACGGCTAGATAGCAAACGCTTGTTCGTGTGTCGTCACTTCCTACATGTCCGGAGAGACAGGAAACCGGGACATGATGGCTGGCCCCTTCAGCTGGCCGTTCCGGATAACTAGCCGGATACGGGACGTAAGTGCCCGGACGCGAAAGCGTGCTGACGCGGTCAGGTGAGCCCCAATAGGAGAAGATGATGATGACGCCAGAACCAACTGACAAGTTAGACGCTGCGACTACGGTCGTGGTGAACGGACCCGCGGACGACCCACTCGAGGTTGAGCGGATCGCACGACGTCGCAATATCGGATCTACACGGGCTTGCTTGAGCCGGATGCATCGAAAGGTGCTCGTCCGGTTCTGAGGCGGGCCGGGCGCAGCAATGCGCCCGGCCTACCCGAGAAGGCGGACAGCAGGACCGCAGCATCAGAAGCCGTTCGGGAGGTCGGGCGTGAATACGCTCGCGCCGCTTGACGCCAAGTTGGCCGAAGAGCGGGTACTGGGATGGCAGACGAAGCTGCACCGATGGGCAGTCGGGGACGAGCAGCAGCGCTTCGGCGACCTGTTCAACCTGATCTGCGACCCCGCGACGTTGCTCGTCGCGTGGGAGCGGGTGAAACGTAACCGGGGGTCGCGAACCGCCGGTGTTGATGGCCAGACCCGCAGGCGGGTCGAACAGTTGGGCGTGGATGGTGTCTTGTCTAAGCTCCGTGAGGAGCTCAAGACGGGCACCTACCGCCCGCTGCCGGCGCGTGAGCGGTTGATCCCGAAGCGCTCGGGGAAGCTCAGAAGCTTGGGCATCTCGACGGTGCGCGACAGGATCGTTCAGACGGCGACCAAGCTCGTGCTCGAGCCGATCTTCGAGGCGGACTTCTGCCCGACCTCGTATGGATTTCGGCCCGGACGCAGAGCCCAGGACGCCATCGAGCAGGTGCGGTTCTTCATCCATGCCCCTCGCTCGTACGAGTGGGTGATCGAGGGAGACGTCGAGGACTGTTTCGGGTCGATCCATCAGGGTTTCCTGATGGACCAGGTGCGCCGTCGGGTGACCGACAAGCGCGTCCTGGGATTGGTCCGCCGGTTCCTCGCCGCCGGTGTCATGCGCGAGCTTGACAGCGTGACCGCAACGCCATCGGGCACGCCACAAGGGTCGAGTCTCTCGCCCCTGTTGTCGAACATTGCCCTCTCGGTACTCGACCGCCACTTCGAGGCGGCATGGGCAGCGCGCACGCACGACCAGCGCTGGCGTGACCGGGCCGAAGGCCGCCCCAGCTATCGAATGATCCGCTTCGCGGACGACTTCGTGGTGCTGGTCCGCGGCACCGAAGCCCAAGCCCACGAGATCAAGGAGCAGACGGCCGAGTTCATGGCAGAGCAGCTGCGCTTGACGCTCTCGCCCGAGAAAACGCACGTCACCCACGTCGACGACGGCTTCGATCTGCTCGGGTTCCGCATCAAGCGGCGACCCTGGCGGACCGCTGGCAAGCACGTCGCCTACACGTTCCCAAGCCAACGAGCGCTGCGCGAGGTCATGCACCGAATCAAGACGCTGACTGACCGCAGCACGCTGAACCTCTCGCTCGATCAGTTGATCCACGCGCTCAACCCAATCCTCAGGGGTTGGACCAACTACCACCGTCATAACGCGAGTAAGCGCTGCTTCGCGTATCTCAGCTACTACCTGTGGTGGCGAGTGATCCGCTGGCTGCGCAAGAAGTACCCGCGGCTGACCTGGAAACAGCTCAGGCGACGGTGTTGGGGGCGCAATTGGACCAGCCGCGAAGGCACGAGGCTCGCGTGGCCCTCCGAGGTCCCGGTGACCCGATATCGCTATCGCGGCCACCGGATCCCCTCGCCGTGGGCAGCGACCCGGACAGGACGGGCCACCACCCGACCAGGAACCGCTACCGCATGAAATCAGCGACAGGATCGGCCATCGCGCGTCCTGTGGAGAGCCGGATGCTCAGGAATGGGCACGTCCGGTTCGGCGAGCGGGTCGGGGAAACGGACCGGCGGCAACGCCGGCACCGCGCCCCGGCCCGACCCAACTCGTATATGGCGTTCAGCACCTCAACCACCG
Source organism: uncultured Solirubrobacteraceae bacterium (assembly GCA_963816005.1). GTDB lineage: Bacteria > Actinomycetota > Thermoleophilia > Solirubrobacterales > Solirubrobacteraceae > Palsa-465. Next base: position 58,658 of record CAWFKF010000053.1, read on the forward strand.
CCCGCTGAAGGAGCTTGTCCTCCAACGATGCGATCCCGAGCGGCCTTCGCCGCCCATCGGGCTTTGGTATGTACACCCTCCGCGACGGTCTCGCCCGGTAGCTCCCGCGATGGACCCGGGAATGCAGATCCCGAAGGTTCTCTTCGAGGTCCTGCCCGTAGTCCTTCCATGTCACGCCGTCTACCCCAGGCGCGGCCTTGGGCTTCAACGCCCAGTAGGCCGCCCGCAGGCGGTCGACATCGACATGGTGCAGGAGCGCGGTGAACCGCACATCCTTGTCCTTCCGCGCCACTCGGCGCACGCGATCCAGGTCACTTGACACGCCCACTCCAGCTCCGCGTCTGGGACGTGTTTTGCCGCCCGCGTTTCCCTTGGGCGATCCCCTTCCCTCCGCCACCTCCGCCGCCCCGCCTTGGGCGTTGTTCGGCAGTTTCGTCGGTACTACGAGATCGTCCGACTTCCGATCGTCGTGCATCACGGGATTACGGCCTTAGCCTTCCCCGCACGACCCGCCCTACCATCACCACAGGCGAGCGACGATCGGACCTCCCGGTTCTCGCGCCTGGAGAGATCACGCACATGCACAGGTTCTCCGACCCCGCGGGGTCCGACGACGACTCGCGAAAACGTCGCCGCCGATGTTGCCTTCCGCGCCAAAGAACAGCGTCGGCACCCCGGACCAGTTGATTACGAGGCTCAATAGCCCAGCCTGCGCGCACCCCTATCCAACGCTTCGCTGCGCCCTCGCGGGTCGCCAACGCATGGTCGGGGCCACCGTGGATGGGTCGGGATAGAAATTGAGCGCGCGCACCACGCGGGTCCGGCGGCTGCTCCGTCGCTTTCGCTCCGGGCCTTACCCCATGCTCCCAACTGGCCACGTTTCTCAAAGCCTCCCTACGATCCACGGACGGTCGGATTTCCCGAGTCCGGTTCTGGCCTCGGCTCCCACGGTATTTATCAGGACGAGCCTTCCCCCGCGACGCGAAACTGCGGTGCTGGCGCACCCTTCGCCCCGCCATCGTGGAGTTTGCATCACCCCTTCGCCACGACGCAGGCCCCGCAGAACCCAGCTCAGAGTCTGGCTGCGTGCCCACCGTCATAACCGCCGAGTGCCCAGAGCCCCTTTGCCCAGCACGGGCGTTACCCGCGCCGGGACGGCCTCGCAAGCCGCCTGGAGGGGCGTTACCCCCTCGTCGTCGCTCATACGGGCTCATGCGCCAGACCATCCCCCTCCCAACGCCTCCGGTTCGCCCTCGGCCGCTGGGTCTTTGCAGGTTGTCACCAGTCCCTGCTGCGAGATGGCCCTTCCCGACATTATCTCTGCGATCCTTGCGCGGGTGCTCGGACCCCTACCCCGCCGCGCTCCCCGGTTGCACGTATCCGCTTCTTCACCGAGGACGCCGGTCTCACCCCAGACTAGACGGGTTCGACGCGCGAATATCCCCCCACATGGCAGCTTCCATGGGGACATCGATTTCGAGGCTGCAGTCATTCGATCACCTTCGGGCTCCCGCGCTTGCTAGACCCCCAGGCTGCTCCCACCGCAGCGGCAAACTGACCGCCAGGCGGCCGGGCCGTTCACACCACGCATCGCCCGGCCGGTTACCCGAACCGGGATGTGGCGTTGCTACATGCTCGACACGGACGATTAGCATGGCTGGACTCTCACCAGCTGGATCGCAGCCTTGTCGGCTGCTCCCTAGTCCTTCGATGTAGAGCTCTTCCATCTCCGTCTCCAGGCCGGTTTATCCCGGCGCTTTCTCCTTGCAGTAGACGATCTTCGTCTTGTCGGGGTGAAGCCGCAGGCCAACCTCTACCATCCGCTTCGCGATCCTGGCCAGCACCAGCTCGGCCTGCGCTCTACTGCGGCAATGCACGATGGCATCATCCGCAAAGCGCTCAAATGGACAGGCCGGATAGTTCCGGACCATCCACTGGTCGAATGCATAGTTCATGAACAGGTTCGTGAGGGTCGGCGAGATCGCCGAACCCTGCGGAGTTCCTCTGGTTCGCTTCTGAAGGGTGCCGTCTGGGCGCTGTAGCGGCGCTTGCAGCCACCGCTTGACATACAGCAACACCCAGCGGCAGTCGGTGACCGCCTCGACCGCACGAACCACCAGGTCCCACGGCACCTCATCGAAGAACTTCTGGACGTCAAGATCGATCGCCCAGTCGAACTTCCAGCACCGCTCCCGGCACACCGCGAGCGCATCATGGGCCGACTTACCCGGCCGATAGCCATAGGAGTCCTGATGAAACCGAGGTTCCACCAGCGGCTCCATGTACACCGCTACGACCGTCTGCGCGACCCTATCCGCGATCGTCGGCACGCCGAGCACACGAACCCCTCGGCTGTGCGGCTTAGGGATCTCGACCGCCCTGACCGGCGGGGGAAACCAGGTCCCCGAACTCAGTGAGGTAGGCGAGAGGCGCGCCACCGACATGCCACCCGGCGATCCACACGGGCCGGGCATCGTCAGCGCGTTTCCTCCCGCTCCCTCCCACACCGTGCGTGCGGTTCTCCCGCACACGGCGTTCCCCCGGGCAGTCGATGGTCAGCATTCCGCCTTGCCAGGGCGTTGGTCGACCATCCAAGCGATCCGGGACTCAGCTCGCAGCTCACTCGAGCTGCCGCAGGTTGGGGACCAAGTCCCTCATCCCCGCTGACGCTAGAAACTCCGACCGCACACCCGGCTACAGGTACTTCGCTAGGGCAGGTTATGTTGTCCGTGCCCATCATCGCTACTACTACCTGCGCAGACTTACGCTGCGCGCTTGGCCGTTTCGTGGGCTGCACTTATCGGCCTCGCCTCTTACCGGGCGCCGCAGGCAGGCAGAACCTGCGGCCACCTGACGCCGGTGCGCAGACGGATCTCTCCTCTTGCGTGCTCGGCTGGGCAAACGTTCCGATCCCCTTACGCCGACGGTTCCTAGTAGTGCTTTGTTAGTTGTGGGGTAGGAATTCGGCGGGGTTGCGGCGAACTCTTCTCGCGTTGCTGCCGATCGCGAGGAGGTCATGATGGCTGTCTGAGTGCTGGTGTCGGTGAGGATCGGGTTGTTGATGCGCCAGTGGTGGTGGCCGTGCGGTTGGAGACGTTCGCTGTCGAGGTGCTGGCGGGGGCGATGAACCGGCCGGTACAGATTCGTAACGGCGGCTTGTATCTGCGCGGCCTGCTGGAGCAGGGTGCTCGCAAGTCGCTGGAGCCGTTGGTCGAGCGGTTGGGCGGCGATTCGGACTATCAATCGATGCAGCAGTTCCTGGCGGACAGCCCGTGGGATCCGGCGCTGGTGGTGAGGGCGGTCGCCGAGCGGGTCGTTCCGGAGATCGACGTTCAGGCGTGGGTGCTGGATGACACGGGGTTCCCGAAGGACGGCAAGCACTCGCCGGGGGTCAAGCGCCAGTACTCGGGGACGCTGGGCAAGACGGGGAATTGTCAAATCGGCGTCTCAGTGCACGCGGTCGGCAGCAAGGGGACGGTGCCGTTGGGGTGGGCGCTGTATCTGCCGGAGGAGTGGTGCGATGACCCTGAGCGGCGCCGGAAGGCGAAGATCCCTGAGGAGATCGGGTTTCAGACCAAGCCGGAGCTCGCGGCCGAGCTAGTCGAGCGCGCCGCTGGCTGGGAGATCGCCAAGGTGCCGATCCTCGGCGACTGCGCGTATGGGAAGAACACCGCGCTGCGCGAGCAGCTCAACGACGCAGAGCTCCAGTACGTGCTGTCGGTCTCCGAGGAGGTCACCGTATTCGAGCCCGAGACGGTCTTCAAGGTGCCCGCGCCGCGCGACGCCGCGTCCGGCCGGCAGAAGACCCGTCCGCGGCCGGATCGCGAGCCCGAGCAGATCGGCGAGCTGGTCAAGCGACTGGGACCCGAGCGCTTCAAGACTGTGACGTTCCGCGACGGACCGGACGGTAAGCGGATGAGATCGCGCTTCTGTCTTCTACGCGTCCGCGCCCCGCACGAGTGGGAGAAGCGATCCACCCCGCGACGCGAGGAGTGGCTGGTCGTCGAATGGCCCAAAGGTAGCAACCAGCTAACCGATTACTGGCTCGCCAACCTGCCTGCCGACACCAAGCCCGAGCAGCTCGCCCGTCTCGCGCGGATGCGCTGGAAGATCGAGCTCGACTACAAGCAGCTCAAGGGCGAGCTTGGCCTTGACCACTACGAAGCCCGCTCCTGGCTCGATTAATATCACCACACCGCACTAATGACCGCCGTGCACGGATTCTTGACCCTGGAGCGGCAGCACCCAAATCACCAGCGGCCGGCCTGACCCTTCCCCAGGCAGTCCAACTGCTCCAGCCACTGTTCAAGTGCTGAACCGGCCGCTGCTCCACCTGCCAACAAGCCGTCGATCTCGCCAAGCTACTCCTGCACCGCATCCTTCAGAACGAGTGACAAGACCTAACAAAGCACTACTAGGAGCCTGGGTCAGTAACAGCTTTATGCCGGGCGCTTGACTATTCAACCGTTCGGCGGGAACGTCCGGTGCGTTCAAGACGATTACTGGTGCACGCGACCAGCAGGATCGGATGGCAATGGCGGTGGCGCAGGAGCGGTTGGTGTAGGTGGAGCCCGACGACTCGGTGGTGGCTACCCGTCGGGCGGTGGGTGAGGAGAAGACCTTTCGTCGCTATGACCCCGACCAGGTGTTGTTGATGGCGCCAGTGTTGGCGGAGTGGGTTCCGGAGGGGAATTTAGACGTATTTCATGTCTGACTTGGTGAAGTACGGCACGCTTGACCTTCAGGCGATCTATAACTCTTATCAGTACGAGCTTGGCTTTCCGCCTATGACCCGAGATTGATACTCAAGCTGCTGATCTACGGGTACGCGAACGCGATAATATCTTCGCGCAAGCTGGAGCGCGCGACGTTCACGAATATGGCGGTGCGGATATTATGCGCCTACCAGCACCCTCATTACCGCTCGATCGCAAGATTTCACAAGCGGCATCTGGACCCATTGAGGCAGTTGTTCGTGCAGGCTCTACGCTTGTGAAAGCAGGCGAAGTTGATCGAGCTTGTAGCTTGGCGTTGGATGGGACGAAGCTGCGCGCGAACGCTTCGCGGCATAAGGCGATGAGCTATGAGCGAATGATCACCAAGGAGCAGCAGCTTGACGCTGAAATCGCTGAGATCCAAACGAACGTCGCGACATTGCTGTCCGAGCCCGAGCAGATCACTGCCGAAGAGAATGAGCGCTTCGATCCCGATCGCCGCGGCGACGAGCTGCCCAGAAGCTGACGCATCGCGAGCAGCGGCTGGCGAAGATCCGGGAGGCCAAGGAGACACTCGAGACTCACGAGCTTCAGCGTCGCGAGCAGCGTTTGGCGAAGTCCGGAAGGCGAAGCAGGCACTCGACGCCGAGGCGCGCGAGGCGAAGACCGCGCGACCGCCGAGCTTGAGCCTCAAGGAAAGCAGCCGCGAGCGCCGCGTGATGGGCGCGACCCGTTCGCGCCCAAGCCCACCGCACAGCGCAACTTCACCTATCCTGAGTCGAACATCATGAATACCGCGGATGGGTACTTTCACCAGTGCTACTCAGGCCAGGCGATCGTTGACTCCGTCGCCCAGGTAATCGTCGTCGCGGAGCTGTCTGATGAGGCCGCCGATCAGTGTCAGCTTCAGCCGACGCTCGAGCAGCTTGATCAGAACCTCGAGGCGATCGGCGCCGAGCTGCCCGACGGCGCGGTGATGACCGCGGACGGCGGCTACTTCTCCGAGCAGAACGTCACTACCTGCGAGCAGCACGGAGTTGATCCCTACATCGCGACTGGGCGGTTCAAGCACTCAGAGCCCCAGCCGCCGGCACCGCGCGGACCGATCCCCACCGACGCGACCCCCAAGCAGCGGATGGCGCGCAAGACCAGAACCAAGAAAGGCCGGGCGATCTACAGCCGGCGCAAAGCGATCGTCGAGCCGATGTTCGGCCAGATCGGCACCGTCCAAGACGGCCGCCGAGTCCTGATACCTGGCAAACCGGCCGCCCGTGCGCAGTGGCGACTGGAGTGCCGGATCCACAACCTGCTCAAGCTGCACCGCGCAGGCGGCCTGACGATCCTCAACACCAGCTGACAAGCCCCGGGGGCGGCTCCCCAGGGCCAGAACCCCCCCCAACGCTCAGCCACCCCGGCTACGGACGCGCACACCGCTGTGACCGCCTCCCGTCACCACCACCAGAGCACCAATCTTCACTGCTCAACTGCGCCGCGAGCCGATAGCGACCCACGCTCCTAGGGGCAGCAACTCCAAGGTCTTCACCCCGTCCATGGCCTTCGCCTAATCGCAAAGGGCTCGGCTCCGTCTCTTTTCCGCCGCAACACGGCGGGATCTGTGACGACGCTGCAGGATTCGATTCACGCTACGGACCGCTTGCTTGCTCGACCCCAAAAGGGCCTTTGTCATGACGCTTCAACGCTTCGCATCTCTCCTCGCGCTGGCCACCAGCTACACGGCTGCTTAGCCATTACCGTGGCCATTCCCACCGGCAAGTCGAACACACGCTCAGGACGCACTCCGATTCCAGATCTTGTAGAGGTTGCCCTCCAGATCGGCCTCGAACTGATCGAGATCCTGCCCGTCCACGCCCGGGGCGCCCTTGTTGGCCTTGACCCGCCGCCACGCCTCCCACACCAGCTGCTTGGGAATCGCAAACGACTTGCCATCAGGCTTTGGCATATCTCTTCTCGCTTCCTCCCAGGGCATCACCCCGGTTGATCGATTGGACATCCCTGATGAGCCGGCCCCTTCGCTCCACCCCCACCCCAGCGAGCAGGCGCTTCCCAGCTACTACGGGCCGGTCCGCCAGCGAGCGCCGCGACCGGTACTCAATGCCTCCGGTTTCTGCCGTTGGCACGCTCCCTCTCGCCGCCCGTCGTACTGACCCGCAGGCCCGGACGGCCACTTTCGACGCTCGCCTTCTCACGTTCCATGCAAGAGCCGCAGACCAGGATCACGCCGCCTCTACGCCGGACACCGCCTGGCCAGCAACGCGGGCAGCCGCCAAGCTCATCCCGAGGACAGATCCGCTCCTCGGTTTCGATGTCATCTCAACCGGTTTCGACGCCTCAACGACGACGCCCGACTCGAGCACCAGCCCGAACCGGACGATTCTGGAACGTCTTCCTGATCCCCACCTGACGAGATCACGCCTCGCCTTCTCCCTGAACGCTCACCACGACAGTCGTCAGCTAACGCAGCTCCAGGGCGGTTTGACGCCTACCCCCGCGGGGCCGACGCCGGAGGGCCAGCAATCCTCCATCTCTCGCATAGCACCGCATTTCAGAAAACTGTTCCTACATCAGCCTCCTTCTGCGTTCGTGACACACGGACCTCCCGGTTCTCGCGCCTGGAGAATCACGCACATGCACAGGTTCTCCGACCCCGCGGGGTCCGACGACGACTCGCGAAAACGTCGCCGCCGATGTTGCCTTCCGCGCCAAAGAACAGCGTCGGCACCCCGGATCAGTTGATTACGAGGCTCAATAGCCCAGCCTGCGCGCTACCCCTATCCAACGCTTCGCTGCGCCCTCGCGGGTCGATCGCGGTAGGGACTGGCCTTCGCTCTTGCGGGCTCGGCCAGCCCCCCGCGCGGATCCCAGCGTGCGCGTTTAACGCACTGGGCTCTTGCCTCGGGTATTGGCGTCGAAGCGTGCGTCAGGCCAGGGATGCATGATGCGTACAGGCGGCAACCAGCGAGCTTGCACGCGGCCCATGCGCTTCCACGTCAGGCTCGTGCGCTGGCTGCGGCGCCGTAGCGCCCTGTACCAGTGCTCGATTGCCTGTTGATGGAAGGCCTCGACCGCGTAGATGTTGCCGGGCACGGCGTAATAGTTACGGTGCCCGCGCACCACGCTCGCTAGCCACTCGCCCTGCTCAGGGATCGGTAGATGCCGCCGTCGCGTCAGCTCGGCCTTGACCGTGCGTAGCTTCGCCCGCAACCGCTTCTTGATCGTGATCCGCTTGAGCGCGAACCGCCCGGTCTTCCTCTGCTTCCCGCAGATATGCGTAAAGCCGAGAAAGTCGAACGACTCGGGCTTTGAGAGGCCCCGCGCCCGCCGACGCTCGGCGGCGAACCGCCCGAACTCGATCAGCCGCGTCTTGCCCTCATGCAGCTCAAGGCCGAAGCTCGCGAACCGCTCGCGAAGCTCAGCCCAGAACCGCTCGGCATCATCACGACGCTCGAAGCCCACCACGAAGTCGTCAGCGAACCGCACGACGATCACCTCGCCGCGCGCCCGTCGGCGCCTCCACTGGTGGACCCACAGGTCGAACACGTAGTGGAGGTATACGTTGGCAAGCAGCGTCGAAACCGACGCCCCCTGCGGCGTGCCCTCCAACGTCTCCGACCACTCCCCGTCCTCCATGACCCCCGCCTTCAACCATCGCTGGATCAGGCGAAGGACCCTTTGGTCCGCAATCCGGTGTTCGAGAAACCTCTCAAGCCACGAATGATCGAGCTTAGAGAAGCAGTCACGGATGTCCGCGTCGAACACCCAATTCACCTTCCGGCGCGTGATCCCGACGTACAGCGCGTCCAACGCACGATGCGGTGAGCGCCCCGGTCGAAACCCGTACGAGAAGTCGAGGAAGTCCTCCGTGCGCCACGAGGCTCCATGCGAAAGGAGATGAAGGACGAAAGACATCTCATCCGTGCCGGCTGGAATGCCGGCCCCGGGCTGATGCAGCGGCCCGGAGAAGCTGGGGACGGCCAAGGCGCGGGATCGCGCGTCGGAGGTCAAGCGTCCCGACAACGTGACGGCCGGGCGGCACTGCCAGACGCCCGCGTGCGTGCTAGCAAGACCGAAAGGTAGAGCGAAAGCGAAGTGGTGGTAGAAACCCCTCGATTCCTCAAACGACCCGAAACCTGGCGGATCTGGGTCGTCGACAGCAACGATGCCGCTCTGTTAGACGGCGGCTCGCTCCACGCCCGAGTGTTTCTCCCGGACGCGGTGGCCGACGGGATGCTGCGAGTGCCCGTCGGATGGGCTGTAGGGGTAAAGCCAGCTGCCGACCCGGTCAAACGGATCATGGCGAACGTGGGAAGCGCCCCGTGCGCGCCGGGCTGCTGGTGGCAGCCCGGCAAGGCCCGATGCCGGCTGATGGGCGCGGGGCGTGGCGGAGTCCGCGTAGTAGTCCGAGGGCGGGAAAGCCGTCCACATGGCGAAGGCGGACAGCAGGACCGCAGCATCAAAAGCCGTTCGGGAGGTCGGGCGTGAATACGCTCGCGCTGCTTGACGCCAAGTTGGCCGAAGAGCGGGTACTGGGATGGCAGACGAAGCTGCACCGATGGGCAGTCGGGGACGAGCAGCAGCGCTTCGGCGACCTGTTCAACCTGATCTGCGACCCCGCGACGTTGCTCGTCGCGTGGGAGCGGGTGAAACGTAACCGGGGGTCGCGAACCGCCGGTGTTGATGGCCAGACCCGCAGGCGGGTCGAACAGTTGGGCGTGGATGGTGTCTTGTCTAAGCTCCGTGAGGAGCTCAAGACGGGCACCTATCGTCCGCTGCCGGCGCGTGAGCGGTTGATCCCGAAGCGCTCGGGGAAGCTCAGAAGCTTGGGCATCTCGACGGTGCGCGACAGGATCGTTCAGACGGCGGCCAAGCTTGTGCTCGAGCCGATCTTCGAGGCGGACTTCTGCCCGACCTCGTATGGATTTCGGCCCGGGCGCCGAGCCCAGGACGCTATCGAGCAGGTGCGGTTCTTCATCCATGCCCCTCGCTCGTACGAGTGGGTGATCGAGGGAGACGTCGAGGACTGTTTCGGGCAGATTCATCAAGGTCTCTTGATGGACCAGGTGCGATCTCGGGTGACCGACAAGCGCGTCCTGGGATTGGTCCGCCGGTTCCTCGCCGCCGGTGTCATGCGCGAGCTTGACACCGTGACCGCGACGCCATCGGGCACGCCACAAGGGTCGAGTCTCTCGCCCCTGTTGTCGAACATTGCCCTCTCGGTACTCGACCGCCACTTCGAGGCGGCATGGGCAGCGCGCACGCACGACCAGCGCTGGCGTGACCGGGCCGAAGGCCGCCCCAGCTATCGAATGATCCGCTTCGCGGACGACTTCGTGGTGCTGGTCCGCGGCACCGAAGCCCAAGCCCACGCAGATCAAGGAGCAGACGGCCGAGTTCATGGCAGAGCAGCTGCGCTTGACGCTCTCGCCCGAGAAAACGCACGTCACCCACGTCGACGACGGCTTCGATCTGCTCGGGTTCCGCATCAAGCGGCGACCCTGGCGGACCGCTGGCAAGCACGTCGCCTACACGTTCCCAAGCCAACGAGCGCTGCGCGAGGTCATGCACCGAATCAAGACGCTGACCGACCGCAGCACGCTGAACCTCTCGCTCGATCAGTTGATCCACGCGCTCAACCCAATCCTCAGGGGTTGGACCAACTACCACCGTCATAACGCGAGTAAGCGCTGCTTCGCGTATCTCAGCTACTACCTGTGGTGGCGAGTGATCCGCTGGCTGCGCAAGAAGTACCCGCGGCTGACCTGGAAACAGCTCAGGCGACGGTGTTGGGGGCGCAATTGGACCAGCCGCGAAGGCACGAGGCTCGCGTGGCCCTCCGAGGTCCCGGTGACCCGATATCGCTATCGCGGCCACCGGATCCCCTCGCCGTGGGCAGCGACCCGGACAGGACGGGCCACCACCCGACCAGGAACCGCTACCGCATGAAATCAGCGACAGGATCGGCCATCGCGCGTCCTGTGGAGAGCCGGATGCTCAGGAATGGGCACGTCCGGTTCGGCGAGCGGGTCGGGGAAACGGACCGGCGGCAACGCCGGCACCGCGCCCCGGCCCGACCCAACTCGTAGATGGCGTTTAGCACCTCGACCACCGCCCGCTGAACAACCTTGTCTTCCAGCGCAGCGACCCCAAGCGGCCGCAGCCGCCCGTCTGGCTTTGGTATGAACGCCCTCCGAGACGGCCTCGCCCGATACGCGCCCCTGTGAACGCGGGCGTGTAGATCCCGAAGGTTCGCTTCGAGATCCTGCCCGTAGTCCCGCCACGTCACCCCGTCGACGCCCGGCGCGGCCCCCGGACGAATCGCCCGGTACGCCGCCTCCAGCCGCTCGACAGTCACGTGATGAAGGAGCGCGGTGAACCGCACATCCCGGTCCTTCTGCACCACCTGGCGCACACGGTCCAGATCACTTGACATGCCCAGTCCGGCACTGCGTCCGGGACGTGTTTCGCTGGCCGCGTTCCCCTTGGCTGGTCGCCTTCCCTCCACCGCCTCCGCCCCCGGTCGCCCGGGCTCGTTCGGCGGTCGGGTCGCCGGGAGCGTCGCAGCTCCCGGCTCCCACGGATCCCGGCGTGACAGTCTCCCGTCACCGGGCTCTTCTCACCAGCCGTCAGTACGCGCGGACCCACTTCCAGTGGGCGAACAGGCCGGGCTCGCGTTCGTGCAGCCCAGTCCACCACCGCTTGAACCGTTTGTAGGTCCGTAACCGCCGATACTTCTTCCCAGCCCAGCGCCTCAGGTAGGTGTTGACGCGCTGCAGGAGGGCATCCATCACGGTCCAGTAATAGCGGCCGTAATAGTTCATCCATCCGGCGACGATGGGATTCAGCCATCTCGCCAGGTCGTCCAACGACAGGTTGGTGCGCCGGTGGATCCGCATCCTGCGGAGCTCGACGCTCTTGGCCTGCAGCGCCTCGGTACTGATCGCGGGCTGGAAGCTGGTGAAGTACCCGCCTCCTGTCGCTCGCGCCTTCCGTGCTCGGAAGGTGAACCCGAGAAAGGTGAAGCTGGTGTGCTCATGCTCTCCCCGACGCTTGCCGTCCTTGCAATAGACGATCCGTGTCTTGTCGGGATGGAGCCGTAGCCCAACCTCGTTCATCCGCTGGGCGATCCTGGCCAGCACCGCCTCCGCCTGTGCCCTGCTCTTGCAGTGCACGATGACATCGTCAGCGAAGCGCTCAAACGGACAGCCCGGAATCTCCCGAGCCATCCAAGAATCGAACGCGTAGTGCATGAACAGGTTCACCAAGCACGGCGAGATCGCCGACCCTTGCGGAGTTCCTCTGCTGCGCTGCTCAAGGGTCCCGTCAGGATGCTGCAACGGTGCATGCAGCCACCGTTTCACGTAAAGCAGCACCCAGCGGCAGTCGGTGACCGCCTCCACTGCCCGAACGATCAGGTCCCACGGCACCTCGTCGAAGAACTTCTGGACGTCCAAATCGATCGCCCAGTCGTACCTCCAGCACCGCTCCCGACATACCGCGAGCGCGTCATGGGGCGAGCGTCCCGGCCGATAGCCATAGGAATCCTGATGGAACCGGGGTTCCACCAGCGGCTCCAGGAACATGGCCACGGTCGTCTGCGCAACCCTGTCTGCGATCGTCGGCACACCGAGCATTCGGGTCCCGCCGCCGTGCGGCTTGGGGATCTCGACCGCCCTGACCGGCGCCGCGAACCAGGTCCCGGACGACATGCGATTCCAGACCTTGTAGAGGTTGCCCTCCAGGTCCTTCTCGAACGCGTCCAGATCCTGCCCATCGACGCCGGGAGCGCCCTTGTTGGCCTTGACCTGCCGCCACGCCTCCCACACCAACAGCTTGGGAATCGCAAACGACTTGTCCTTCGGCCTTGTCATGCGTCCTCGCTTCCTCCCAGCACCCCAGGGCGCTGGTTGATCGAATCGACATCACCGATGAGCCGGCCCCTTCGCTCCACCACCACCCCAGCGAGCAGCAGCTTCACAGCTAATACGAGCCGGTCCGCCAGCGAGCGCCGCGACCGGTACTCAATGCCTCCGGTTTCTGCCGTTGGCACGCTCCCTCTCGCCGCCCGTCGTACTGACCCGCAGGCCCGGACGGCCGCTTTCGACGCTCGCCTTCTCACGTTCCGTGCAAGAGCCGCAGACCAGGCTCACGCCGCCTCCACGCCGGGCACCACCTGGCCAGGAACACGGGACCCCGCCAGACTCGTCTCGGAGGATGAAGCAGGACCTCCGATTTTGATGCCGTCTAAACCTTTTCGACGCCTCAACAACGCACGCTCGACCCAGAACAGAGACCGAGCGCTTTCTGGAACGTCTTCCTGGTCCCCACCTGACCGGGTCAAGCCCAGCCTTTTCCCCGAACGCTCGCCACGACGGTCTTCAGCCAACGCAGCATCGGGGCGGTTTGACGCCCACCCCCGCAGGGCCGACGCCGGAGGGCCAACAAGCCTCCATCTCTCGCACAGCACCGTTTTATGGAGTTCTACCTACATAGTCTTCCTCCAACGTTCGTGACACACGCTTCTTCGGTACTACGCGACCATCTGACTGCCCACGCTCGTGCATCAAGGGCTTACCGCCTCAGCGTTCCCCTCGCGGCCCGCCACCCGCCGACATGCCACCCCGCGAACCATCCAGGACGGGGCATCATCGACAAGCACGGGCGACCGTAGGCTCTCCCGGTTCTCGAGCATGGAGAACTTCGTGCATGCCAGGGTTCTCCGACCGCGCGGGGTCCTCCGGCAGCTCGCGATAGCGCTGCCGGCGATATTGCCTTCCGCTTCGTTGGACAGCGTCGGCACCCCGGAACTCTGATTTCGCGGCTCAATAGCCAAGCCTGCACGACCCCTGTCAACGCTTCGCCGCCACCCTCGCGAGCAGCCGACGCATGACTCAGGGCCACCGTGATTTGGTCGGGATAGAAATTGAGCGCGCGCACCGCGCGGGTCCGGCGGCTGTTCCGTCGCTTTCGCTCCGGGCCTTACCCCAGGCTCCCAACTGGCCACGTTTCTCAAAGCCTCCCTACGATCCCGGACGGTCGGATTTCCCGAGTCCGGTTCTGGCCTCGGCTCTCACGGTATTTGTCAGGGCGAGCCTTCCCCCGCGACGCGAAACTGCGGTGCTGGCGCACCCTTCGCCCCGCCATCGTGGAGTTTGCACCGCTCCTTCGCCACGACGCAGGCCCCGCAGAACCCAGCTCAGAGTCTGGCTGCGTGCCCACCGTCATGGCCACCGAGTGCCCAGAGCCCCTTTGCCCAGCACGGGCGTTACCCGCGCCGGGGCGGCCTCGCGAGCCGCCTGGAGGGGCGTTACCCCCTCGTCGTCGCTCATACGGGCTCATGCGCCAGACCATCCCCCTCCCAGCGCCTCCGGTTCGTCCTCGGCCGCTGGGTCTTTGCAGGTTGTCACCAGTCCCTGCTGGGAGATGGCCCTTCCCGACATTATCTCTGCGATCCTTGCGCGGGTGCTCGGACCCCTACCCCGCCGCGCTCCCCGGTTGCGCGTGTCCGCTTCTTCACCGAGGACGCCGGTCTCACCCCAATCTAGACGGGTTCGACGCGCGAATATCCCCCCACATGGCAGCTTCCATGGGGACATCGATTTCGAGGCTGCAGTCATTCGATCACCTTCGGGCTCCCGCGCTTGCTAGACCCCCAGGCTGCTCCCACCGCAGCGGCAAACTGACCGCCAGGCGGCCGGGCCGTTCACACCACGCATCGCCCGGCCGGTTACCCGGACCGGGATGTGGCGTTGCTACATGCTCGACACGGACGATTAGCATGGCTGGACTCTCACCAGCTGGATCGCAGCCTTGTCGGCTGCTCCCTAGATCTTCGATGTAGAGAACTTGCATCTCCTTCTCCATGCCGGTTTATCCCGGCGCTTTCCCAACGCATGGTCGGGGCCACCGTGGATGGGTCGGGATAGAAATTGAGCGCGCGCACCACGCGGGTCCGGCGGCTGTTCCGTCGCTTTCGCTCCGGGCCTTACCCCAGGCTCCCAACTGGCCACGTTTCTCAAAGCCTCCCTACGATCCCGGACGGTCGGATTTCCCGAGTCCGGTTCTGGCCTCGGCTCCCACGGTATTTATCAGGACGAGCCTTCCCCCGCGACGCGTAACTGCGGTGCTGGCGCACCCTTCGCCCCGCCATCGTGGAGTTTGCATCACCCCTTCGCCACGACGCAGGCCCCGCAGAACCCAGCTCAGAGTCTGGCTGCGTGCCCACCGTCATAACCGCCGAGTGCCCAGAGCCCCTTTGCCCAGCACGGGCGTTACCCGCGCCGGGACGGCCTCGCGAGCCGCCTGGAGGGGCGTTACCCCCTCGTCGTCGCTCATACGGGCTCATGCGCCAGACCATCCCCCTCCCAACGCCTCCGGTTCGTCCTTGGCCGCTGGGTCTTTGCAGGTTGTCACCAGTCCCTGCTGCGAGATGGCCCTTCCCGACATTATCTCTGCGATCCTTGCGCGGGTGCTCGGACCCCTACCCCGCCGCGCTCCCCGGTTGCACGTATCCGCTTCTTCACCGAGGACGCCGGTCTCACCCCAGACTAGACGGGTTCGACGCGCGAATATCCCCCCACATGGCAGCTTCCATGGGGACATCGATTTCGAGGCTGCAGTCATTCGATCACCTTCGGGCTCCCGCGCTTGCTAGACCCCCAGTTGCTGCTCCCACCGCAGCGGCAAATTGACCGCCAGGCGGCCGGGCCGTTCACACCACGCATCGCCCGGCCGGTTACCCGGACCGGGATGTGGCGTTGCTACATGCTCGACACGGACGATTAGCATGGCTGGACTCTCACCAGCTGGATCGCAGCCTTGTCGGCTGCTCCCTAGTCCTTCGATGTAAGGTGTTCTCATCCTCTCTCCAGGCCGGTTTATCCCGGCGCTTTCCCCAGTCGTTCCGCCAGCAGCGCTCCCGGCACACCCGCAACGCCTGATGCGCCGAACGGCCCGGCCGATACCCGTAAGAGTCCTCGTGGAACACAGGCTCCACGCAGGGCTCCAGGTATGAGCGCACGACCGTCTGGGCGATCCTGTCCGCCACGGTCGGCACCCCTAACGTTCTAGAGCTGCCGTCCCGCTTCGGTATCTCAACCGCACGCACCGGCGGCGGGAAATAGCTTCCCGACGACAGCCGATTCCAGAGTTTGTACAGGTTGTCCTTGAGGTCAACCTCGAACTCCGCTCCGCCATCGACTCACCGTCAACGCCGGCGCCGCCCTTGTTCGCCTTGACCCTCCGATAGGCCTCCCAAACAGCCCGTTTGGAGATCACAAACGACTTCGGTTTCGGCTCGCTCACCCGGCTCCTCCCACCCGAAGGCGGTTGACCCGAAAGCCAGCCAGGACGACCCTTCCCCTTCGCTCCAGCCCCATTACAGGACCTTCATCGCTACTACGGTCAGGTCCGCCCCTGTGCCCCGCATCACTACTCTCCCCCTCACAGATCTGCTGCTTGGGGTTCTCGCTCCAGACAACCAGCCGCAGGCCACGACCGCTCCACTGGCCGGCCGTCCCATCGGGGCGACAGGTTCCCGAGTTCCACACAAGAGCCCAGACCACGCTCGCGCCACCATCCATGCCGGACACCCACCTGGCCAATCAGCAGGCTCCCGCCAGGCTCTTCCCGGGGCAATGACTCGACCCCGGTTTTGAATGTCACCGATACGCTTTCGACACTTCAACGGTGGTATCGCTTTCGCTCGCCTTCGTGATCCACACCTGACGCGCTGACAGCACGCCTTTTCCGCGACGCTCAGCACCCCGGCTCTTGACCGACGCACCTCGCGGTGGTTTACGGCCTCCCCCTGCAGGGCGACCGCGGAGGGCCACCAGACCATCGGCCTGGCTCCTCCATCTCTCGTGCAGCACCGCTTCAAAGATCACCGTCTACATCAGCGATCCCCTTCACGCTCTCGGCACACCATCGTCAGCGTAGCGCTCAAACGGGCAGCCCGGGAACTCCCGGGCCATCCACAGATCGAACGCGTGGTGCAGGAACAGGTTCACCAGGACCGGCGAGATCGCCGACCCTTGCGGGGTTCCTTTGCTTCGCTCTTCAAGGGTGCCGTCCGGGTGCTTGAGCGGCGAAGCCAGCCACCGCTTGACATACAGCAGCACCCAGCGGCAGTCGGTGACCGCCTCCACCGCGCGGACGACCAGGTCCCACGGAACGTCGTCGAAAGAAGACACGACACACTACCCACCTCGATGGCTTTCCGGCGAGCGTGCGGATCGTGCGCGCGCGTC
Source organism: uncultured Solirubrobacteraceae bacterium (assembly GCA_963816005.1). Taxonomy (GTDB): domain Bacteria; phylum Actinomycetota; class Thermoleophilia; order Solirubrobacterales; family Solirubrobacteraceae; genus Palsa-465. The sequence continues at coordinate 75,639 of CAWFKF010000053.1, forward strand.
ACCCGTTGGAGGGCCGCTCGCTTGAGTTGATCGGGTGGATGCGCCGCCGGCGGCGGCTGGAGCTGATCGTGGTGCTGGGGGACGGCAGTCGGTTGCTGGTTCCGGCCGCGTGGACCGATCTCGAGGGGGCGGTCGGGTCGCCGGTCGCTGGGACGCTTGGGTCGGTTTCGGATTTGCTGGCGATGCGCGGGGTGTTGGACGGCGTGCTGCGCGCTGCTCTGGCCGGCGAGCCTGCGGACGGGCGGGGTGTCGTCCTGGCCGGGCGCGATGATGCCGTCGACGAGGAGCGAAGCGGTGCAGTTGCGTCTATCTCTGGCGGAGTCACCGGCGCCGGCGGCGGTGCTGTGGGAGCTGGTGGGCTCAGAGCAGCGCCGGGCGGCGATCGCGCTGCTGGCGGCGCTGATCGCGCAGAGCGTCGCGGGCGAGGAGGCGCGCGATGATCTGGCATCGGTTCGAGATCGAGGCGCGCTTGGAGGACGGGATGAGTGAGCGGCGGGTCGACGGCAGCGCGCTGCAGCTGGTGACGGTCTGCCTGTGCGACGAGGGAGCGGGTGGGGTGAGCGACGAGCTGGGCGAGCTCGTGGAGCGGCCGCCGGTGGTCACGTATGTGCGCCCGAGCGACGCGCGCGAGCTGGCGTTCTGCCTGTTGGAGCTGGCGGAGCTGGCCGAGCGGCGGACCGAGGGGGGTGATCGTTGGTGAGCGAGAGTTCGAAGCTGACCGCCTCGCATCTGCGCCGCCAGGCGTTTATCTATCCGCGCCAGTCGACGCAGGGACAGCTTGAGCGCAATACCGAGTCGACCGCGCGCCAGTATGGGTTGGTGCAGCGCGCGGTCGAGTTGGGGTTCGGCCGCCAGCAGGTTGTGGTGATCGACGAGGATCTGGGGATCTCGGCCGACGGGTTGACCGAGCGCTCGGGGTTCACTCGGTTGACTGCGGAGGTCGCGCTCGGGCACGCCGGGCTGGTGTTGGGCCTGGAGGTCTCGCGCGTGGCTCGTAACAACAGTGACTGGTACCGGCTGCTTGATTTGTGTGGGGTTACTGACACTGTGATCGGTGATCTTGACGGCTTGTATCACCCGGGCTCGTTTAATGACAGGCTGCTGTTGGGGATGAAAGGTACGATCAGTGAGGCGGAGTTGCACATGATCCGCCAGCGCCTCGATGGTGGCATTCGTAACAAGGCCAAGCGCGGAGAGCTGCGCCGCGGGTTGCCGGTCGGGCTTCTGTGGGGCGAGGCGGACGGGGAGGTGCTGTTGGATCCCGACGAGGCGGTGCGCGGTGCGATCGCGACAATCTTCGCCCGGTTTCAGGAGCTTGGCTCGGCGCGGCAGGTGTGGCTGTGGATGCGCTCAGAGGGCGTACAGTTTCCGCTGCGGCGCTTCACCGGCGCGGAGGTGCAGTGGGTCACGCCCACCTATCATCAGGTCCATAGCGTGCTGTCAAGCCCGGTGTACGCGGGTGCGTACGCGTTCGGCAAGTCGCGCCGCGAGCGCTACGTAGATGAGCACGGCCGGCCGCGCAAGCGCACCCGTCAGCTGCCCCAAGCAGAGTGGGAGGTGTTGATCTGGGATCACCACCCCGGGTTCATCGACAAGGCCACGTTCGAGCGCAATCAGGCCCGGCTCGCTTCCAACACACGCCCGCGCGCGCACGAGCCGGGCGGCGCGGTCCGCGAGGGCCAGGCGCTGCTGCAGGGGATCGCTGTGTGCGGGCGCTGCGGACGCAAGCTGAAGGTGCACTATCAGGGCAAACGCGGTCACAAGAGCCCCGCGTATCACTGCCCCGGCAGCGTGCTGGTCGAGGGCCGCGGCCAGTGGTGCGTTCGCGTCAGCGGGGTCAGGATCGACGAGGCGGTCGCGGGCGCGCTGCTGGCCGCGCTCACGCCCGCCGGGGTCAAGGCCGCGCTGCGCGCAGCCGAGGCGCTCGAGGCCGATCACGACGCGGCGCTGGCGCAGTGGCGCCTACAGATCGAGCGCGCCCGCTATGAGGCCCAGCGGGCCGAGCGCCGCTACCGCCAGGTCGAGCCCGAGCACCGGCTCGTCGCCCGCGGGCTTGAGCGCGACTGGGAGAAGGCGCTCGGCGCGCTCGCCGAGGCCGAGGCCGAGCTCAGCCTGCGCGAGCGTCAGCGACCCCGCACGCTCACCGACCAAGAGCGCGCGCAGCTGCTCGCGCTCGGCTCGGACCTCGGCCGGGTGTGGTCAGCGCCGAGCACCAGCGACCGCGACCGCAAGCAGCTGCTCAGAACGCTGATCGAGGAGGTGATCCTCGACCTCGCGCGCGAGCAGCGTCGCGCGACGCTGACCTTGCGCTGGCGCGGCGGCGCGCTCACCGAGCTCGCCGTCCCACTCCCCAAGCCGCAGCCCGCGATCCGCACCGACGAGGACACGATCGCGCTGATCGAGCGGCTCGCCGCCCACTACGACGACGGGAAGATCGCCGGGATCCTCAACCGCCAAGGCCGCCGCTCCGCAACCGGCGAGCGGTTCACCACGATCATCGTCGGCGGCCTACGCCGTTACCGCAACATCCCCGCATACAAGCCGCCCTCCGAACCGCCCGACGGTGAACTGCTCCCCGTCGGCAAGGCCGCCGACGAGCTCGGCGTCGCCGCCTCCACCATCTTCCGCTGGCTCCAGGCCGGGTTCATCGCCGGCGAGCAAGACACCCCAGGCGCTCCCTGGCGGATCCGAGTCAACGACCAGCTCCGCGCGCTGTTCGTCGAACACGCACCCCCCGGCTACGTCCCGATCGTCGACGCGATGCGCACCCTTGGCGTCTCCCGCCAGACCGTGTTGCAACGTGTAAAGCGCGGCGAGCTCGAAGCGATCCACGTCCGCAACGGACGGCGAAAAGGCCTACGAATACTGGTCCCACAGGCCGAATGCGCCCTGTTTGACACAACCACCATGAACGGAGAGGCATTGTGACGATGGCACCAAGAACTTCTGGACATCGAAGTCGATCGCCCAGTCGTACTTCCAGCACCGCTGCCGGCATGCCACGAGCGCGTCCATTTGCGAGCGTCCCGGCCGGTAGCCATAGGAGTCCTGGTGGAACCGAGGTTCCACCAGCGGCTCCAGATACATGGCCGCGACCGTTTGCGCGATCCTGTCCGCAACGGTGGGCACGCCTAACACCCTGGTCCCCGGGCTGTGCGGCTTGGGGATCTCGACCGCCCTGACCGGGAGCGGAAAGTAGGACCCTGAACTCATCCGATTCCAGACCTTGTAGAGGTTGTTCCCAAGATCAGCCTCGAACTCCTCCAGCGCCTGCCCATCCACCCCGGGGGCGCCCTTGTTGGCCGCAACCCGCCGGTACGCCTCCCATACCAACTGCTTGGGAATCGCAAACGACTTGTCCTTCGGCTTTGGCTTGCTCATCTTCGCTTCCTCCCGAGGCTGACGCCCCGGTTGAACGACATGGACATTCCTGGTGAGCCGGCCCCTTCGCTCCGCCACCACCCCAGCGAGCAGCGGCTTCACAGCTAATACGAGCCGGTCCGCCAGCGAGCGCCGCGACTGGTACTCAATGCCTCCGGTTTCCGCCGTTGGCACGCTCCCTCTCGCCGCCCGTCGTACTGACCCGCAGGCCCGGACGGCCGCTATCGACGCTCGCCTTCTCACGTTCCATGCAAGAGCCGCAGACCAGGATCACGCCGCCTCTACGCCGGGCACCACCTGGCCAGCAAACGGGTATCCGCCAGGCTGATCCCGAGGGGCTCGCTAGGACCCCCGGTTTTGATGCCGTCTCTGAGTTTCGACGCCTCAACAGCGCACGCCCCACCGGGTCACCCCGGCCGAGCGCTTCTGGAACGTCTTCCTGGTCCCCACCTGACGCGATCACAACCGCGCCTTTTCCGGATCGCTCACCACGACGGTCTTCAGCCAACGCAGCATCCGGTGGTTTAGCGCCCGCCCCCGTGGGCCGACGCTGGAGAGCCAACAAGTCTCCATCTCTTGCACAGTTCCGCCTATATGGGGGTCTTCTACACGACTCCTCCTTCAGCGTTCGTGACACACAGCGAGCCTCATACCGCCGAGCGTTGGTCGGGCGGCGCGGGTAATCCGAGGCGGTGGTCGGCGTTCGGTGTGAGCCTCGCTCGCGGGGGCGCTCGGTTCGGGAGCGCTGGGTGGTGGCCCCGGCGTACTCTCCAATCTAGATGCGGGCGGTTGGGCCCGCGTGGAGCCCCGTTGGGGCTTGCGACCTTTCAGGCGCTGGAGGTACCGCCGTGGCCACCATCTCAAGGCTACTCGCCGATCACGTCTCGTTGCGGGTGTGTTCGGTCGACAGGATCTTCCTCGCGGGCTACGTCCCGCGGTTGCAATGCGACGGGCAGTTGGTGCGGTTTCTCAACGATCGTGCGGGTGGGACGATCCCGTCGCCGGCGCTCTTCGGAAAGATCGGCCGCGCGTACGTGGAGGACGTCAACGGGTTCGCGAAGACGCACGAGATCCCGGTCGTGCGGTTCGCCAAGGACATGGTCAAGGAGGACGTCGCGCGCCCGTATATGCAGGCGGCTGAGCGGGAGGATCGCTCGGGGGTGGTGATGCTCGGGGTCGCGCAGGAGAAGGCGTTCGCGTGGCGCGGCTGGCGTGACGGTGGTCATGACGCGCACCCGCATTTCGCGTTCGCGCGCCAGGCCGTGTTCGTCAACCACCATTACTGGTACATCTTCGATCCCGACTGGGGCCCGTCGTTCGTGAAGACCAACGCGTACGCTCCGTACCCGGTGTGGGTGTACCTCAACGGGCACGAGTGGAGCAAGCGCCAAGCCGCCCAACAGGGGATCGAGTTCACGCCATTGGACAACGGCTTCCAGGCCTGCGGTCAGGCCGAGCGCCTCGCTGAGATCTGCGACTCGCTGTCTGCGCAAGACATCTTTGGGTTCTGCGACCGGTGGATGCTCGAGCTGCCCTCCCCGTTCACCGAGGCTGAGCGGGGCCGCTACGGCTACCGCTACTCGGTCCGGCAGCTCGAGCTCTCAGACACCCGCGTGTTCGACCGCCCCGCGGCGGGTCGTGCGTGGTTTGAGCAGACGATCCGTGATCAGCTCGACCTCGGGCGCCCCGACAAGGTCCAGATCGTGTTTGACCGCAAGATCACCAGCCGCACCCCCGGCCGGTTCCAGACGAAGGTCATCACCAAAGGCGTCGAGCCGGTGATCCAAGCGCACTACAAGCACAGCAAGGTTAAGCAGTACTTCAAGGAGGGCCGCGCGCTCAGGACCGAGACGACCGTCAACGATCCCTACGACTTCGGCGTCAAGCGCACCCTGAGCGCCACCACCTGGCAGCAACTCCGGACGATCGGCGATGACATCAACGATCGACTGCTCGACGCCCAGCTTCAGGCGTGCTCCTGCGCGCCGGACCCCGAGACGCTTACGCGTCTGGTGTCGCCGTCCATCGAGGACGGCCAACCCGCGCCCGCCCTGCGCTTCGGTGACCCCAGGGTGATGGCGCTACTCGCCTGCCTGTGCCCGTTTCAGCACCTGTTCGCAGGCCTGACGAACCGCACCCTGCGCCCCCAGATCGCCGAGCTGATCGGCGGCTACAGCACGGGCCAGATGACCTATGACCTGCGCCGACTGCGACGCAAAGGCCTGATCCGCCGGATCCCGAAAAGCCAGCGCTACGAGCTGACCGCGTTCGGCCGGCGGACCGCCGTCTTCTACACCAAGACCCACGTGCGAATCGTCAACCCCGCCCTCGCCGAACTCGACCCCCAACTACCCCAGGAGATCGCACACCAACACCCCCTCGCCCGCGCATGGCGCGCCTTCGAGCACGCGCTCGACGACAAGATAAAACAGGCCGCTATCGCGGCCTGAAAAGATGACAGCCCCGTGAAGGTTTGGGCGTGGCTACTTCAGGACGAGTGGAAAGTTCCTGGTAATCGGTGACTTTCGCGCGTTGTGGGGGGTTTTTGGGGGCACAGAACCCGGGGATATCGCGATGTCCCCGGGTTTCGTGGGCGTTCAGGTGGCTGAGTGGCGCCGCTGGCGTGGACGTGTGGGGCCGTGGAGGGGTCGGCCGCGGCTGGCGAGGATCTGCTCGCCTGCTTGTCGGGAGAGGTCTCGCATCTGCTCGAGCGCGGCTTCGAGGCGGCGGCGGTTGGTGATCCATTCCTGGTAGATCGCGGCGTCCTCGGCGGTTAACAGCCGCGAGATCGTCTTGCCGTTCTCCTTCCAGGACAGCTGCCAGTACGGGCCGTGGCGCTGCTCTGGGTCCGCGCAGCGGCAGTTGGGGTTCTTGCAGCACGTATAGCGCTCGATCAGTGACCCCTCGCAGGTGAATCCGACCTCGCTGACGGCGGCCTTGGCGGTCTCGTAGTCGGCGCGCAGGCGCTCGAGCTGGTCGCCTGACGGGGGCTGGGAGGAGGGTCGTTCCGTCATCGACCCGTAGCATACTGGTCGCTTGCGATGGACGGCCAGTCCTGTCCGGCGAGCGAGACCGACGCGCTCGGGGCGCTGGAGCGTTTCCTCGACGGGGCCGCGAAGGAGGGCCTGGGGCTGTGCGAGGTCGAGCGCGAGTCAGAGCGCCGCGGCCGGGAGCTGGTGCGGCTGTTGTTGTAGGCGCACATCGATTCCCGCGGCGATGGCGACGTCGGCGAGGCGATCCTCGTGCAGCGCCCCGACGGTCCCGTCCGGCATGGCTACAAGCGCCGCCACACCCGCCCCGTGCTGACGCTGTTCGGCGAGGTCCGCGTCACGCGCATGAGCTACGGCGCGCCGGGCGCTCCGGCGATCCACCCGCTGGACCGCCAGCTGCGGCTGCCGGGGCGGACCTGGAGCTACGAGTGCCAGCGGCGGCTGATGCGGGCCGTGGTCTGCTCGCCGTTTGACGAGGCGATCTCGTTCTTTGCCGAGATGAGTGGCACGGCGGTGCCCAAGCGCTCGGCCGAGCAACTGGTGCGCGAGGCGGCCGTGGACTTCGACGCGTTCTACGCGCAGCGCCCCGCCGCCGCTGTCAAGCCAGCGCGCGGCGAGATCCTGGTGGCCGCGATCGACTGCAAGGGCATCCCGATGGTCAAGCCCGAGCGCACACTGCGGGTCGTGCGCAGAGGCAAGGGGCAGAAGGCCAACAAGAAGCGGATGGCGACCGTCGCCGCCGTCCACAACCAGACACCGGTCGTGCGCACCCCGCAGCAGGTCCTCGACAGCCTCTTCTCAACCGACGGGCGACCCGAACGCCAGGCACGACCGCGGCCCGGCCACAAACGCGTATGGGCCAGCCTCACCGCCGACAAGGACACGTTCATCAACGACGTCAAGGCCGAGATGACACGACGCGACCCCCGCCGCCGGCGCACCTGGGTGATCGTCACCGACGGCGAGCGCGCGCTGCAGCACCGCGTCGCCGACAGCTTCCAAAGCGTCACGCTCATTCTCGACTACCTGCACGTAGCGGAGAAGCTGTGGAAGGCCGCCCACGCGCTCTACCGCGAGGGCAGCCCCGACGCCCAGGCGTTCGTCTACCAACGCGCCAAACGCATCCTCGAAGGCCAGGTCGACCAGGTCGTCAAGGGCCTGAAGCTCATCATCACCAAGCGCAAACTCACCGGTAGCAAAGCCAAGACGCTCTCCGACGTCGCCGCCTACTACCGGCGCAACCGCGAGCGGATGCGCTACGACACCTACCTCGCCAACGGCTGGCCAATCGCATCGGGATCGGTCGAGGGCGCGTGCAAGAACCTCATCCGCGACCGCTTCGAACGATCTGGCATGTGATGGACACCCGAGACCGCCGAAGCCCTGCTAAAGCTCCGCGCCCTCCACCTCTCAAACGACTTCGACGCCTACTGGGAGTTCCACATCGAGCGCGACCAGCAACGCCTCTACCCGCCCTGGCAGGTCGTCCTGAAGTAGCCACACCCTGAAGGTTTCACCGACCTAGCGGAGCTACTCCGGTTCCGGGACTTCGCCCGAAACCGGTGGCCCCTTCGGGGCAGCAAACATCGCCCGGTCAGTCAACCCAACCGCGTTCTCCCACCAGCTCGTTCCAGACCTGGGCACCCTATGGGCCGAAACCGAGGTGTCTGCGCCCGTTGCTGGTATCCCAAGGCTACATCTCGCCGGCCACATCGACAACGTTTTGTCGATCGGAGCGCGCAAGCCGCTAGCCTCGATCTTGCAGCAGGCGCGGAATCGCGTCGCTTGCAGTAACGATCGCGCGGGGCTTTCCGAGCGGTTGAGATGGGGTGTGTCGGGGCGTGGCGGGTGGCGATTGGCGTGTTGACGGTGGCGCCGGCGGTTCTGGCACGTTCAGTTGGTGGTTGGTGAGCGGTTTGTGGGCAGGCTGACGCCCGGGTGTCCGATGGATGGCCGTCGGTGGCGGCGCCGGCGGCGCCCCGGTCAGCGTGTCGGGGCTGGGAGCGCTTGCAGGCGTGAGAATGCGGCGGCGAGCTGCCCTGCCCAGGGCCAGTCGCGTGAGAGCCGCAGGATCGTGCGGCGGGCGTGGCGGGCGATCCGCCCTGACTGGTGCAGCAGCCGGTAGCGCAATCTTTTGAGCTCCCACGCGCGGGCTTCGTCTGCGAGGCAGAGCTGCTGGGTCCATGCGACGAGGTCTTGGGCGAGCTGAACGAGCCATAGCCACACCTGGTTGTGGTGAAAGCTGCGGAACGGGAGGTTGGACAGGCCGCAGTCCTTGGCTTGGCGGATGCGGTCCTCAACGCGGGCGTGGCCGCGGTGGTCAAGGTCGAGATGGGGGATGCTCTCGCCTTCCTGGTCGGTGAGGAACACCGCGAGGCGGTAGCCGTCGTGGTCGGCGAACGACTGCTGGTCGCCTTCTTTGAGCTTCGTGCGCCGGGCGATCAACCGCGAGCCTTCGGGCCATGTCGAGAGGTCGACGCGGGCGGTGATCTCGCACACCTGGCTGTGCTCGCGCTCTGTGCCATCAGAGCGGATCGCCTTTACCCACGCCGTCTCGGGCATGTTGACGATCGCGTCGCGGACCGGCTCGGAGAGGTCGAACCCGAACGGGAAACGCATCCGCCCCTCACGGCAGTACACGGTCAGATCGTGCGTCGCGCCGGCGCCGTCGGCGCGCACCAGGATCTCGCCCTGCAGCGCGGCGGGGTCGAGCTGCTCGAGCGCGAGGTCGAGCACCAGCTTGTGATCAGCCGCCGTGTTCGACCCGGCGTTCCCGGGCCGCAGGATCCCTGCGGGCGCCTCGCCCGTCCCGTCGAGATAGCACAGCAGCGGATGATGACCGTAGCCACCCTTGAAGTTCCCGTGCGCCTGCTCCTTCTCCGAGGAGGCGCACGTGAGCGTCGCGTCGAGATCGATCACCGTCCGCTCAGGACGACCGTGCCACCGCGCGAGCGAGCGCTCCGGCCGCGCCCCGACCCTCCACGCCCCCGCCCGTCCGAGCGCGACCGCCGCCCGCAACCGGGAAGGCACTCCTCGTCGACGGAATCGATCACCCGGAACGCGGTCGAGTCAGACGCCACGTTCCCGTACAGGTCGGGCTGATCGCGCTGAGCTCCCAGGTCAGCCAGGCACTCGCCGCCGTCGGCGAGCATCACCGCCAGATCGCGCAGCACCACCGCCGGGTCATGCGCCGACGCGCGTTGCCGGGTCGGGGCCATCGCCGCCGACAGCGCTCTGGTCAGCCCGACCCGGTCAGCCACGCCAGCGATCAGCACGCTGCCGGCATGCCCCACCAAACCGCTCCCGTCCGCCGTCACCGATAGCTTCTCAACGAGCCCTTCACGCTGCACCATCTGGGTGAACCTCCTGAGCCGGGAACGCGAGCTTCGCAACCCGCATTCTCTCTGCTCAGGCGGACGTTCCCGCGCCCCGGCCAGTCCGGGGCGCGGCGCTTAATGCACGATCCAGGCTAGTAGGGCGGCGTCGTAGCTGAGGCTTCGTGGAAGCGGAAGCGACGATCGCTGCTTGCGAGCGTGTCCGACGCGGCAGTGACCGACGGCGTCGGTGCACTTCCGGGCCGCTTCACGCGCGGGACCAGAGTCACTGCCGCCGGCTCGTGCTGCTACTCGTAGCAAGCCCGGGAGCGGCAGGCTGATCCGGGCAAGCCCGGAAAGCGTACGCAGGGATTACTTGGGGACGCGGAACCGAAGGATGGTGACGGCGCCCGACCGCGTGCTGCTGACCGGTTCCAGGTCTATCCTGGGGAGGCTCGGGGGTGAGAAGCGGATGCCGTCGCCGAGCAGCACCGGCAGTACATACACCAGGATCTCGTCGACGAGCTCCCGCCGTAGGCACTGGCCGGCCACGTCGGCGCCGAGGATCTCCAGGTTCTTGCCGCCCGCGGCGCTGCGGGCCGTGGCGACGGCTTCCCCGATGTCACCGGTGAGGTACGTGACCTCCGGGCCCGGCGGCTCTGGCGGGCTATGTGTGAGGACGAACACGGGTCCGGAAAAGGGGGCTCTCCGAGGGTGAGTTGGGGTGAAGTCACAGCGAGTTTTCGTGTGGGAGAGTGAGGGTGACTGGTCCGCAGGCGAGGTGGACGAGCGCGAGAGCGGCGTTCGCGGAGTGGAACCCGTAAGCGCGGCGGACCAGCAGTTTGACCTTGTTGTTGAGCGCCTCCGCCCGGGCGTTGCTCAACTTCAGGCGACGGGCGGCGAGTATGCCCTGACGGTGTTTGCGGATCGTGCAGCCCAAGCGGATGAACGGGGCGAGCCGGCAGCGGGAGAGGCGGGACAGCAGCCGGTCGAGCAGCTCGCTGACGGCCTCGACGGTGAGGCCGGGGGCGAAGATCGCTCTGACCATCTCTTTCATCGTCCAGGCACGCGCGACCTTCCCGCCGCCGGCCTGGATCGCGGCGAGTGTGGCCGCTTGGCGGTCGGTGAGATCGGAAGGGTTCTTGAGCAGCGCCCAGCGATCGTGCTTGAACTGTTTGGCGGCGCCGGCCTGGCCCGCGTGGCGCAGCTCGTTCCAGTACTCGCGGCGGACCTCGTCCAGCGCCTTGGTGGCGAGTTGCACAACGTGGTAGTTGTCGATCACGATCGTCGCCTGCGGCGCGTGCTCGCGGACGCTCTTGGCGTACCCGCCGGTCATGTCCATCGAGACCGCGGTCAGCCGGGACGCGCGTGCGAAGATCGCCGGCTCGATCTCGCTGCCGTCCTGGAGCCATGCGCCGGGGATGCCCTCGCCGGCCGGGACGATCGGGCACGGGCCGAACGGGACCATGATCGCCGGCTCAGGCTCCCACGACGGCCGCCCGGCGTGCGCCGGCGGGTCCTCGGCCGGCGGGTCGAGCTCGGCGAAGAACTGATCGGCGGCGGCCTGGCCCTTGCCCTCGGTGCCCCACACCACGCACCCGCGCGCGTGGTCGGCGATGAGCGTGAGGTAGCGGTGGCCCTTGCGCCACGCGACCTCGTCGATCGAGATCTCAAACAGCTCCCGGAGCCGGTCGGCCTGGGCGAGATGCTCCTCGCCGACGCGCTTGATGATCCGCCCGATCGTCTGCCACTCAATCCGCACCAGCCGTGTGATCGTCGTCTTGTCGGCCTTCGTCGCCAGCCACGCGACGAGATCGTCGAAGTCGCGGGTGAAACCGGCGCGGTGACGCGCGAACGGGACGCCCTCGACATGCACCCCGTGCTCGGGACACCGCAGCTGCCGCAGCGTCGCGCGGATCTCGAGTCGCCAGACGCCAAGGTCCAGATGGCGCCAGACCGACTCGTGATCCTGGATACCCTCGCGCGCCATCGTGGCGTACCCGCACACCGGACAGATGAGCCGCTGGCGGCGCAGCGCGACGCGCACAACGACACGATCAGAACCGAACCGCACGCCGCGCACCCACACCCCCTCCAAGCGCAGCAGACGACAGAATGCGGCAGTGACGCGCACGGGCCAAACCTCCAGCTCGAGGAACTTGAATACCCGCGAGCCTACGGCGCGGCTCGTGCGCGTCGCCTGCCGCTACGCCAAGAGCTCAGAACCGCTGCAACTAGCGCCAAACCAGCTCAAGATTCACCCCAGATCACCCTCGGAGCCTCGAAAAGGGGTAGTCCACGCTGCCCGGCTTCTCGGCTTCCATCCTGTCGCCTACCTCGGCGGTCCGCCGGCCGACGAGCATGGCGCCGGTGGCCGCCGCGATCTCGCGGAACTCGTCGGGCGCCACGAAGTCGGCGAGTTGGCGACCAGCGCCCCAGTCCATCACGTGGCCGGGGGCGGCGATGAAGCCGTCAAGCGACATCGCCCTGTTCACAACCACCTTGCCGCTTCCGGTACTCGTATCGCTCATCCTGTTCCCTACCGCGACAGCTTACGCGGACGCAGTCACGACAGGAGGCAGCGGGCTGCCGCTTTGTCGCCAATGGGCTATCTATTTGAGTCAGGTAGTCTTGGGCCGTGCCGGCGGCAGGACGCGACTATCCGGGTTCCTACTAGTACTTTGTTAGTCTGTTAGAGGTGTTGTTCGTTGCACTCCGAACTGTTCCTGCATCAGTGTTCCTCGATGCGGGATGGTGCGGATGGCTGTTGTGGTGATGGAGCAGGAGACGCCGACGGGGTCGTTGGCGCCGGCGGTGAAGGCGCGGATGGAGGCGTTCGTGGCGCAGGTCGCTGGCGCGGCGATGAGTCATCCGGCGCAGCGCGCGAACGCGGAGGTGTACGTCCGCGGGTTGTTGGCGGCCGGCGCGCGTAAGTCGCTTGAGCCGTTGGTCGAGCGACTCGACGGCGATGGGGACTATCAGAGTCTGCAGCAGTTCCTCGCTGATAGTCCGTGGGATTCGGGGCGGTTGATGCAGGCGGTGGTGGAACGCGTCGCGCCGGTCGTTGGGGCGGAGGCGTGGGTGCTTGATGACACGGGGTTCCCGAAGGACGGCAGGCACTCTCCGGGGGTCAAGCGCCAGTACTCCGGGACGTTGGGAAAGATCGGTAACTGCCAGATCGGCGTGTCGCTGCACGCGGTGTCCGAGCGTGCCACGTTGCCGTTGGGATGGGCGCTGTATCTGCCGGAGGAGTGGTGCGCTGATCCGGAGCGCCGTCGAAAGGCGAAGATCCCCGAGGAAGTCGTGTTTCAGACCAAGCCGCAGCTCGGAGTCGGGCTGGTCAAGCAGGCTGCGGGCTGGGCGATCGACCGCGCGCCGGTGCTCGGTGACGCCGCATACGGCGAGAACACACAGCTGCGTTCAGAGCTCGACTCGAGCGGGATCGACTACGTCCTGTCGATCAACCCGGACACGACGATCTTCGCGCCGGGGGCGGTGTTCGCGGTCCCCGAGCGCAAGCCCGGGAAACCCGGGCGCTCCCCCGCCGCGCACCACGCCGACCGCGATCCGATCTCGGTCGGCGAGTACGCCCAGACGCTCACCGATACGGACTTCCAGACCGTCACCTTCCGCGGCAGCGGCAAAACCCGCGTCTCCTCGCGGTTCGCGTTCGCCCGCATCACGGCCGCGCACCCGGTCACCCGCGACCGCCTCGCGCCCCGCGAGGAGTGGCTGATCATCGAGTGGCCCGAAGGCGCCGAGCACCCCAGCGACTACTGGATCAGCAACCTCCCCGCCCGCACCAAGCCCGGGCGGCTCGCCAGGCTCGCCAGGCTGCGATGGATGATCGAGCTCGACTACCGCCAGCTCAAAGGCGAGCTCGGCCTCGACCACTACGAAGGACGCTCCTACCTCGGCTGGTATCACCACACCGGGCTCGTCACCACCGCGCACGCGTTCCTCACCCTCGAGCGCACCGACCCAAAAGCCCAGCGGCGGGCCTCACGCTCCCCCAAGCGGTCCGCCTATTCATGCCCATCTTCGACTGCTGGTCCGGTCACTGCCACACCTGTCAACGACCGATAGACCTCGCCGACCTACCCCTCCACGACACACCATTAGAGTAACAAAGTACTACTACGCGGAGCTGCTCTCCTGGTTCCCGGACGATGAAGCGTGCCTGGACTACCTGGAGTGGCTGCGCTGGCCGGACGGGGTCCGCTGTCCCCGCTGCGCGGGGCGCGATGGCTGGCGGCTGGGCAGCGGCCGCTGGGAGTGCGCGGTCTGCGGCCGCCAGGCGTCGGTGACCGCGGGGACGATCTTTCACGGCACGCGCACGCCGCTGCAGTTGTGGTTCGCCGCCGCTTGGCAGATGACCAGTCAGAAGCACGGCGTGTCCGCGCTGGGGGTACAGCGGTCACTTGGACTGGGCTCCTACCAGACGGCGTGGGCGATGCTGCACCGCTACCGGGCGGCGATGGTCCGCCCTGGCCGCGAGCGGCTCTCGGGGCACGTCGAGGTCGATGAGGCGTACATCGGCGGTGTCGAGGACAAGGTCCACGGGCGCCAGACCGAGACCAAGGCGATCGTCGCGATCGCCGTGGAGATCGAGAATCCCAAGCGGTTCGGGCGGATCCGCCTCGGACACGTGCCCGACGTCACCAAGGAGAGCATGCTGCCGTTCATCGACGGCGCGGTGCAGCCCGGCAGCACCATCCACACCGACGGCTGGCAGGCGTACCTGACGTTGGGCGACCGCGGCTACGAGCACGAGCGAACAGTGATGCGCCAGCAGAGCGATCCCGCCGATGTCGTGATGCCCGGCGTGCATCGCGTCGCCAGCCTGCTGCAGCGCTGGCTGCTGGGCACCCACCAGGGCGCGGTCACTCCCGAGCACCTCGACGCCTACCTCAACGAGTTCACCTTCCGCTTCAACCGCCGCCGCTCCACCCGCCGCGGCCTGCTCTTCTACCGACTGCTCGAACAAGCGATCCTCGCCGAGCCGATCACCTACCGCAGCCTGATCGCCAACCCCAGCCCCACCGGACGCAGGCCAACCCGCGCGACCCCAGCCCGGCCGCGTCGCCACCGTGGCGGCCGTGCACCGTCCCTGGCGGCAATCGCCCGCAAATACTGGTCTCCCTGAGTCAAATAGATAGCCCCTTGTCGCCATTTCGGCACTTTCAATCACGCTGCCGCTCACGGCCGACTCCAGAACCGCGACCGAAGCGTGCGTCGCGAACAAATGCAGGGCCGCCGGGGCACAATGACGACTCTCTGCTCCTGCCAATTGCGAGACCACATGCCCGGCTTCGCAGCGCACTGGCCGAGTCG
Organism: uncultured Solirubrobacteraceae bacterium; assembly: GCA_963816005.1. GTDB lineage: Bacteria > Actinomycetota > Thermoleophilia > Solirubrobacterales > Solirubrobacteraceae > Palsa-465. Next base: position 90,658 of record CAWFKF010000053.1, read on the forward strand.
CCGACCGCGCAACACGGCCTCGGATCCGGTCCTCGGGTTTAGGCAGGGATGGACGGGAGAACCGCCGGGGCCGGCTCATCTCATGCGAGCGAAACCCGCATTTACCAGGGCTTCCCGCCGGTCGCCCCACCGCCACCCGGACATCACCCGAGCTGGAACCATCGACGCCGACATGCCACAGCAACCTACGCAATTGCAGGCGTATTGAGTTACCGGGTCTGGTATGACGCCGCGCCGGCGTCAGCTGGCGAGTCGTTCGTCGTCGGCGATGATGCTGGCGAGGCGTCGTAGTAGCGGTAGCGGCCCGGCGTGGGTGCCTTGCCCGGTCATCGTGTTGTGTTCGTCGATCGTGCCGGTGACGGCGATGAACGCTTGGGCGGTGGCGTCGAGGATGACCGTCTCCTGATCGCCTTCGAGCTCATAGCAGACGATCCGGTAGCGGGTCTCGGGGATCGCGGTCGGGTCGGGCATCGCCGGTCAGGCCGCGAGGCTGGTTGCGGACGCGCGAGCAGGCAGCTTGATCAGCTCGCTGGCGGCGGGCTGGCGGGAGCGCTGGGCGCTGACCACTCTGACGCGGTGACGGCAACCACCGCCACCACCTTCGCCCCAGGCTACATAATCCCTGCTGAACCCGCTAAATCAGTACTCCTCCGGCTAGAAATCGAAGGGATTCTCGCGTCCCGGGGCTACACATACCATCCGTGACCCTGATCGGCGGCCGCTCCCCTCCTCACAAAATCCCTGCAAATCTGGGCAAATAAATCGGGGCGCCCGGATTTGAACCGGGGACCTCACCGACCCGAATTATGGGCGAAATCCACCCCGCTGATGGAAAAGCTCTGCAAATCCGGTGGTTGTAGTTCCGATCCACCTCCTCTCAAATCCTCGGTTTTTGCGGTGGATTCCCGGGGTTTAGGCAGCGAGATCAAGTTGCTGCCCAACGCCGACACCGGCGACAGCGCCCGGCCTGTCGGCTCTTGCCGGTCGTTCCCGCCAGCCGCCGGGCTGGCCGCCGCCCAAGCGCCGAACACGCGGCTGACCACGCTCGCCGCCGGCCAGTCTCCTTCGGCCAGGCGCTGGAGCGCCTCTCCCCCGCGCCGGCGCGCGTGGGTGCGCGACCAGTCGTACGAGGACGGCAGCCTGCCGTAACGACGGCGCCAGTCGAGCATCGCCTCGATTACGCGCTCCCGGGTCCAGCGACGCTCGATCGCGCCGGGGTGGCAGGCCTTGCAGTAGGCGTAGGCGTCGCCCTTTCCGTTGCGCGGCTGGGTGTAGGCGCCGCAGCCGCGGCAAACGCCCGCGTACCGGGCCTTGACCGCCCGCGCCTTCTCGCCGGTCGGCTCGGCTGAGGTAGGGCCTCGGCGAGGTGCCTTGCGGTCCTTTTCCGAGACCCCCCTCCCGAACCCGGCGTGACCATTTCTGATCACCGGGCTCTCCAGCGACTATTCCGTGGTTTCACGGAGGACACTCAATACCGTTTCGGCGTTCTGCATTACGCATACCTCCCGGTTCTCGGATGTCCAGTCACCTGTGCCCCTTCGCCCTGTGGACGGCTTTCCCGTCCTCCCTGGTGCGGCGTGACTCGCACGACTACTATGGGCACTCCGTCACCATGGGGCTCGCGCCCCGCAGGTGATCCCGCGTTCGTCCCTGTTATACGTCCGAGCACGACGTAGGCGTCCCACTCATCCCCTTGATTGCCCTCGCTGGGCAACGCTCCACGCTCCGGAGGTTGCGGCGACCCTTCTACGATGCCGCCGCAGAGCGTGGCGCCGGTCTCGGGTGTCTTTCCGGCGGACTGGCCTTTACGTCTTCTGGGGATTGGGATATCAGGCAATCCAGCTTTCGCCATATCGCGCGGGTCTCGCGACGCGCCGCCCCTGACACCTGGGCTCGACCGCCGCTTTTCTGGCATGCGCTTGTCCCGCTCACCTTTCGGATCGCAGTAAGCCATCAGACCCAAGGACCCTCCTCCGAGTCCCTCCCGGCTGCGCCGGGGATACAACAGGGCGCCTCGCGGCGCATTAGAAGTACGCCTTGACCGTCGCCGGAGAGCGACCGAGCCGATCGGCGATCTGCCGAACCGCGAGCCGTCGAACTCGCGGTAACGGCGAGCCAGCGCGACAGCGCGGCGACGTTCAACGACCCGATCGACCACCCCCGCGGAGGCGTTCGGCGCCATGTTCGCGACGGTACCGCTGTGGCTTGGCGTTATCGCCGAGGTGCCACGACCCGCTCGCTCATCGCGCGGCCGGCCGAGCCGATCGGCATGCGCCGACGGAAACGCAGCGGGGTGCGATCAAGGCTCTTGGCGCCTGACGGTTGCGACACGGTCGATAGACCTGTCGAAGGACAGGATCGTTCCGATCTCGGTGGTCTCAGCCAGCGCCACGAGATACGCCTCGGCGAAGTCCAGGCGATCCAGCTCGTAGACCTCAAGGGAACGCAGCAGCGTGGCACGGTCGACGGTCTTGATCGACGGGAGCGCAAGCGCCGCCCGCATGAGCTCTGCAACGCGCTCGCGCTCCACCTCGTAGTAGGACTCGAGCACATAGACGCACTCGGCGACGACGAGGTCAGCGAGCAGCAGCTCGTCGGCGGCGCTCAGCGCGGCTGTCGCCCGCGCCGCCATCGCCGGCGAGTCACCGGTCAGATGCCGAATCAAGACATTGGTGTCGACGAACGCGCTCAGTGACGTCGCCTCGCGCGCGCCTCGCGGGTGGCGCGCAGCACCTCGTCCCACGCTGTTCCGCGCTTCGCAGCCGGAACCGAAACGCTGCCGGCGAGCTCTAGAAAGTCCGGCGTCTTGGCGATCACCGCTCGTGCATGCTCGACTCGGAAGAGGAGCTCGTCGCCCTCGGCGAGCCCCAACGCGTCCCGCACATCCTTCGGGATCGTGACCTGCCCTTTCGAAGTGATCCTGGCGCTCGAATCCATATCCGCTCCTTACCTGCGACCGATAGTAAGGATAGCGCCTGTCGCCCCAAGGCAATCGCGCCCAGGCCGACGGCCGCATCGTCGCCACGGTCTCGCCTTCCGCGCACAATGCAAGTCCGAGGCCGCCTGAGGGTCGAGAGACGTGCAACGCCGGCGGAGCAGGGCGTGCGCACGAGACCTGCCTTTCTCACAACGCAGAGCAGGCCGCAACGTACGGTGGTAGACACGCAGCTGGCGAATTACGCGACTCGCCACCTCTCTCCGTCGAGACCTGGATTCAGCGCGGCAGAAGCAAGCACGGTTCGTGACCCCGGTCTTGTGTCCGCTGCTATCCGCAGCCGGTTACGTGGGCGACGGCGAGGCCTTGAGCACGTTCTCCAGATCGCTCGCCGTCGGGATGGTACGGTCGCGACTACGCAGGGAGAACGGACCTAGGAGGTAGCCATGTATGCGCGCGTCGTCACTAACCGCATCCAGCCCGGCAAGGTCGACGAGTGGTTCGCGATCGTTCGCGATTCGATCGTCCCTGCCCTCCGGGAGCTCGAGGGCTTCAAGGGCTTCGTAGCGATGGTCGACCGAGCCAACGACCGGACGATCGGCTACAGCATATGGGAGACGGCTGAGGCCCTCGCTGCCAGCGAGGAGAGCGGCAATTACCGCGCTCAGATCGCCAAACTCGGCGATGTCCTCGCTGAGCCGCCCAACCGCGACCAGTACGAGCTGACGGTGCTCGCCTAGCGAACGACGCCGGTCTCGCTTGGCCACCGGCTCCGGGCGGCGACCGATCAGGGTGGATTGTACTTCGAGGTCCACGAGCTCAGCCAGACCTCCGCCGATGTCACCGAGGGCACACCGGCCGGCGTCGGCATCAACTGGGAGCGACGCCCGTACAACTGGTCGCAGCCCGGCTCCGTCAAGGCAGTCGTCACCGATTCCAACGTCTACCAACCGGCGAACAGCAGCCGGGAACTCCGAGCCACACCAGCCGAGAGCGGAAGCAAGGTCGAGATGATCTGGATCCGCGAGTTCACGCACGACGCGCGCGGGAGGATCTTCGGGACCCTGTTCAGGCTGATCGGGAAGCTCGTCTTCACTCGCGAAGCCAACCGTGCGATCAGCAACCTCGAGCGTCTGGCGGTCAGCACCGGTTAGCTCAGTCAGGCTGACTCTTTAGGGTGCAGGTCGTTTGTAGTGGGTAGATAGTCCTGATTTGTCGGGCGAATGGCGCGTCGGTCGGCGCTTTCTGGCCGGGTTATGCCCGCGGTTTCGGGAGGACTCCCGGTGAGCTGCGGCGAAAGTCAGGGGTGTTGTGTCTTTTTCGGACCGCGATACGGAGGTGATCGCGTGGCTCCTGATCTGCTGGACTTGTTCGTCGGCGCCCGGCAAGCTAACGGCTCTGTGAGCGAGCCGTCGTTGCCGTTGGTGGATGGTGATCGGCAGCCCGCGGGTGGCGAGGACCCGCGCGCGGCGGGGTCGGATGCGCGCCCGGTCGCGGGGTTTGAGCGCTCGCAGGCTCTGTTTGCGAGGTTGCTCGAGTGGGCGGCGGGCGAGGAGGCGTTGGGGCTTGAGCATTCAGGGCTCGAGGCGCGGCTGGTCAAGGACGGTCGTGAGTTAGCCCGCCAGGTGTTGCAGGACCAGCTCGATCTGCGCGCTGTGCTCGAGCCGCGCGTCGGTGGGGTGATCGGCGCTGAGGGCACGCCGCGGCGTAGTGTCGAGCGTGGCCACGAGCGCGATCTGCACACCGTGCTTGGCGAGGTGCAGGTCACGCGGCTGGCCTACCGGGCGGTGGGCAGCGAGAACTTGTATCCCGCTGACGCGCAGCTGAACCTTCCCGCCTCGCGCCACTCGCATGGGATCCGCAGGCTGGCCGCGCTGGAAGCGCCGCGCGGCAGCTTTGAGGACGCGCAGGCCGCGATCGTGCGTCAGAGCGGCCAGCAGATCGGCACCCGTCAGCTCAGAGAGCTGACGCTCTCAGCCGCCCAAGACGTTGCTGCGTTCTACGCGCAGCGCGAGCGCACAGCGCCAGAGGAAAAGGATCTGCTGGTGCTCTCGTGCGATGCCAAGGGGGTGGTGATGCGCCCCGAGGCGCTGCGTGAGCCGACTCGCACCCAGGCGCACAGCGCCTCGGGCAAGCTCAAGACGCGCCTGTCCAAGGGCGAGAAGTCCAATCGCAAGCGGATGGCGGAGATCGTCACCGTGTACGAACTCACCCCCGAGCCGCGCACCGCGGCCGACATCCTGCCCGACCCCGACAACCCTCCACCTTCAGCCACCCCGCGACCGAAGGCGAAGAACAAGTGGCTGGCCGCCAGTGTCACCGACGACGCCAGAGCGGTCATCGCTGGGATGCTCAACGAGGCCGACCGCCGCGATCCCGACCACAAGCGTCGGTGGGTGGCGCTGGTGGACGGGAACAATCACCAGATCGACCGGATCAAGACCGAAGCCCGCAAACGCAAGGTCAAGGTCCCGATCGTCGTTGACTTCATCCACGTCCTTGACAAACTGTGTCTGCACTGCACACTTACCTTTCTGCGTTGGTCACTTGGTCTGATCCGTCCTGCTGTTTCTTTGCGATTGCAGGATCTTTCGCCGGTTGTTGGTGTCGGCTGCGCTTGGGTGTGAGGTCGTCTGGACCGAATGACAGTCCGCTGGTTGGGGCTGGCTGCTGTCGAACAGCCTGCCATATTGGGGTTGGTTGGCGGGAATCTCGATCGCCAGGCCGCTGCGTCGGCCGCGGTTGACGTGAATCGCGTTCAGTTCGCCGCGCTTGGTGCGGTCGAGCACGGTCTGGCGGGCGACCCCGAGGATGTGTGCGGCTTCTTTGAGGGTGACCCAGCCTGTTGGCAGGTCGGGCACGATCTTCGCGCGGAGCTGGTCGTCGACGCGAATGTTCCACGGGCCGCCGGGGGTGAGTTGGAAGCCGTGGATGAACCCGGCGCGTAGCCAGCGATACAGCGTCGCGTCGGAGACGCCCAGCTCGCGCCTGGCCCGGGTTAGGCTCATGATCTGCGCGTCATGATCCTCGCTGCTGGGCTGGTGTGGTGGGGCGGCGGGGATCCCGCGGCTCTGGCGCAGCGCGTTGACGCGCTCGCGTGTGAAGCCAAGGCCCTTGGCGGTCTTGCGTCTCTGGCGGGAGAGGATCCGCGCGATCTCTGTGTCGTTGTAGTGACTGGCCAGACGGCGCACGAGCTCGACGGTGTCCTCGTCGGTAGCGGGGATATGCCATCCGCGCCTCGGTGCCGGCAACGCCCGCTCTACACACGCGCCGCCCTCGAACCAGATCTGCAGCCTCGCTTCCTTGGTGTCACTATCGACCGTGACAGTCACTTCCGAGAGCACGGTCCGCAGCAGCTGCTTGCGCTCAGCCATGGTGGTGCTGTCGGCCTCGAAGACAGCGCGCAGGTCAGCACCCGCGCGCGCAAGCCAGGCCGCCTCTTCGTCGGTCAGTGACACAGGCCTGCGGGTGCGTTGCTCCTCGAGCGAGCGCTCGGCGCGCTGCACCTCGGCCAGACGCGCCTCCCACTCAGCCTCGAGGCCTCTGGCCACCAGCCGGTTCTCGGGCTCGACGGAGTCGAACTGACGTCTGGCGCGGTCGGCCTCATAGCGGGCGCGCTCGAGCGCGGCCTGAAACGCGCCCAGGCGCTGCTGGTGCTCGGCCTCGGCGTGCGCCAGCGCGCTGGCCGACGCCAGCAGGCCAGCGGGCTCGAGCGCCCCGAACACGGCGTCGAGCACCGACCTGATCGACGCGACCGCCGCCGATCTGCTGACAGACCTCGCGCGAGCCCGTCTGGTAGGCCGCACGCGCACACGCGTACACAGGCCGCGCCGCGCGCGCGGCTCCCCAGTAGCCGACCTGCATCCGCCGTCCACAGCGGCCGCACACAACCAGGCCTTGAAGCAGCGCCCTGCCCTCCCGCGGCGCGCCACCACCCTCGCCCTGTGGCACGCGCCGGTTGGCGGCCAGGCGCTGCTGGTTTTCCAGGTACGTCTCCCAATCGATGTAACCCGGATGATGCCCCACGATGCACACCTGCCACTCCTCCCGCGCTACCTGCCGGGTCGAGACCGTCACCCGCCCGGTCTGATCCACTGACTTCTGCTGGCGGGTGCGGCCGAACACGAACGCCCCCGCATACGCCGGCTTGACCAGAATCTCACGCACCGCGCGATACGTGGCATCAACCCAACTGACCTTCACTTCGCCCGGCTTGCGCCGCGGCAGCTTCAACTCGTCTGCACGCAGCGAGAGCAGCACCTGCCGCCCCGAGGTCAGACTCCGAAAGCGCTCAAACACCTCGGCGATCGCGGTGCGAACCGCCTCATCGCGCGCCAGCACGATCATTCCCTGCTCGTCGTAATCCAACCCCACCGGCACCAGCATCCGCAGCTCACCCTTCGCGGCTTTGTGCAAACGCGCGGCACTCAGCCGCTGGCGGAGCAGGTGCAACTCCGCCTCGGCCATCGTGCCCTTCAATCCCAACACCAGCCGCGAGTTATAGTCGGCCGGGTGATACACGCCGTCACCGTCAGCGATCAGTGTGTCAGTCAGCGCGCACAGGTCCATCAGGTTGTACCAGTCAGCGTTTCGCCGCGCCAGCCGCGAGACCTCGATCCCCAACACCAACCCCACGTGCGCGAGGCCGACCTCGGCCACCAGCCGCTGAAACCCGCCGCGATTATCGGACTCCGAGCCGCGGCGCCCTTGATCCTCATCGATGATCACCACCCGCTCGCGATCCCAGCCCAGTGACACCGCTCGCTCCACCAGCTCGTACTGACGCTCGCGGCTCTCGACATTGTTGAGAACCTGGCCCGGACTTGACTGGCGGATATACACAACCGCCAACCGACCGAGCTGCGCAGCGGTCGGACGTGACAACTCATTCACGATCTCACTCCTCTCCCTCGACGATCACACTGCGCGCGATCAGACGCGCAAACAGCGACAACACTTCGGCCTGCGTCTCATCCGACAGGCCCGCCCACAACTGCTCGCCCGTCGGCTCGGCGACGTCCTCCGGCACGCTCATGGTCAGCTGCACCGCCGCGGCTCCGGCTATCCTGAGCCTTCGCAACTTGGCTCACCTCCACATCTCGTTGGCGCGAATGTCGAGGAAGAGCCTAGGCCGCGCGGCGGCGGGTCCCGCGGCTCCCAGAGCCGCGGGACTTCGCCACCAATAACGCCCGCAACCGCCTCACCCCATCCGCCGAAAGCACGGTGCCCGGACTGGACTCCGCAGCCGGCTGCCAGCCGAGCACATCCGTCGCCGCGGCCGCGACCATCCCCGCCGAGCCATCCGGCAGCCGCACCTCCAGCATCAGCTCGCCGGCCAGGCGCCGGAAGCCTCGCGCCGGCAGCACATGCCCGCACAGCGGATGGCGACGCGCGGTGACGCGAACCTCGCAAGGCAGAAGCTCACGAAGACGCTGCAGTGTGGCCGGGGTTACGAGTACCTATGGTCAGGCTGCTGGTGCTTCTTTGAAGAGGGTGACCCGGCCGCCGAACGGTGGGTGCACGAGAAGGCGCGCGCCGTGCTGGAGGGCAAGGCGGGGATCGTCGCCGCCGCGATCCGCCGCAAAGCGACCCGCCTCGCGCTCGAGCCCAACAAGCGCCAAGCCGCCGACCGCTGCGCCGACTACCTCCTCGCGAAACGACCCTACCTCGACTACCCCACCGCCCTTCAGAACGGCTGGCCGATCGCGACGGGCGTGATCGAGGGCGCCTGCCGCCACCTCGTCAAAGACCGCATGGACATCACCGGCGCCCGCTGGGGCCTGGCCGGCGCCGAGGCGATCCTCACACTCCGCGCGCTGATCAGCAACGACGACTTCGACCAATACTGGACCTTCCACCTCGCCCAAGAACACTGCCGCATTCACGCATCACGCTACGCCCTCGGCGTCATCCCGGCACCCGCGTAACTCCCTCCAATGGACCTGCACCCGACTCTTTACGCCCAGAACTCCTGGAGTTAGGCGGCTGCGGTGCCCCGAGCATGGCGTGTGCTGGTTGAGGGCGTCCCGTTCGCCCGTGACAGTGCGAGGTTCACCCGCGATTTCGATGACCTCGTGGCGTGGTTGGCGACAACGACCGATAAGACCGCGACCTGTCGGCTGACGAGGATCGACTGGAAAACGATCGGACGGATCATCACGCGCGTCGGCGAGGAGATGCTCGCCGCCGAGGACCGGCTCACGGATCCTTTTCGAGATCTCGATCGACGAGGTCGCGTGGCGCAAAGGGACACAGGTACCTCACGTTGGTCGGCGATCACCGCCGCCGGTGCGTGGTGTGGGGCCGCGAGGGCAAGGGGCAGGCCGCTGCCGATGAGTTCTTCGCAGAGCTCGACCCCGATCTGCACCTCTCCCTTCCCCAGCCAGAACCGTCAGAACCAGCCGAAATCCTGGAAGAACCGCCCGATCCGCCGGCCCCCGAAGCGAACCGCAGCCGACAGCGACCGGCCGGTCGGTGAGCGCGCCGGGCAGCTCACCGCGGTCTCGATGGACATGGGCGAGGGGTACGCCAAATCGGTCCGTGAGCACGCCCCGCAGGCCGTGATCTGTATCGACAACTTTCACGTCGTGCAGCTGGCCACCAAGGCGCTGGACGAGGTCCGCCGCGAGCACTGGAACGTGCTGCGCGCAACCGGTGACACGGGCGCAGCGAAGGCGTTCAAGGACAGCCGCTGGTCGCTGCTGAAGAACCCCGCGGACCTGACCGACACCCAGGTGGACACGCTCGCCGCGATCCACGCCACCGGCGGGAAGGTCCCGCGCGCCTGGGCGATGAAGGAGATGGTCCGCGCGATCTTCGCCCCCAACCTCACCCTCGACACCGTCGATGAGCTGATCGACCGGCTCCTCGCTCGCCTGTCCCGCAGCCGCCCGAAACCGTTCATCCGCCTCGGACGCACGATCCGCAAACACCGTGACGGGATCCTCGCCGCCCACCGGCTGAAACTGAGCAACGCCCGAGCGGAAGCGATGAACAACCGCGTGAAGCTGATCGTCCGCCGCGCCTACGGGTTCCACTCCGCCCAAGCCGCGCTCGCGCTCATTCACCTCACCTGCGGCCCAGTCACACTCACCCTCCCACACGAACAAGCGTTCGCGTGACCTCACCTACGATCATGCACGGAGAGCCCTATTTGTGCGTCGTGGCAGGGGCTCGCTGCCGGACAAAAACGGGGGCCAGCTGCGCAGCGAGCCACGCGGTTCTGGGGCGGACGGCGGCTATTCCAGCCATTCGCCGATCACGGTGGGGTTGGCGTGGATGCACACGAGGCTTGAGCGGCCGGGACCGTCGTTGGTGAACTTGTGCGGGGTGTTCGCCGGGACGATCACGACGTCGCCAGGGCCGGCCGCGCGGGTCTCGTTTCCGGCCTGGAAGTTGACGGTTCCGTCGACCACGAGCCAGGTCTCGTCGTAGGGGTGGCGGTGAAGCTTGGGCCCGTGCCCGGGGTTGCTGCGGTCGAGGATCAGAGAGATGGTGGCTCCGTGCTCGACGCCTTCGATCGTCTGCGTGTCCTCTGGGTTTGTCTTGATCACAGCCATGCTCTGCTCCTGGTTGTTAGATCCGCTGCCGGAACCCTCCGCGCGATCACGAAGTGTGCCGCTCGTGCGCGGGGACAGATCGTTGGGATGAGCGTTGCTGCGACGGGTTCGATCGTCGCTGGGTGGTCGCGGCGTCTGCCGGGGGCCGTCGGGCCCCACCAGGTCGGTGGGGCCGTGGCCGCGGCATGAGCTGCGCTACGCGGCCGGCTGGTAGTGCAAGTGGAGGGCGCCGTTGTCGTAGGCGTCGCTTGCCGCGAGCGTGAGCGTGGTTTTGTGGGGCTCCGTGGATGATCGGGGGTGACTCTCGATCGAGATTCCGTCCTGAGCAGGGCTTTTGGTCGTCGGAGCGGCGGGTGGAAGTCGCGTGCGCCTCTGCTGCTGGGTTGTGGACTGCTCGCTGGGCCCCGTGCCCGGCGATCGTGGGCACAGCGGATGCGTGCTCAAGCGGCCAGGGATGGCCGCGCCTGCGCGCAGGCGCATCCGGATGATCATGGCGAGACTCGCCCCATAGGGCGTCGTTGGGGGGCGTCGGGGTCGCTGCCCGCGTTGACGGGGGTCGTGGCGTGCCGGGGAGCTGCCTGCTCCATTCCCTTCTCGTTGCGCCGTTTGCCGTGCGTGCGCACCGGGTCATCCCGGGGTCGAGCGAGCGTCGTGGCGGAATACGGGTGACGCGGTTCGGAGGGCCAGAAAGAAAACGCGTGTTCGTGTGTCGTCACCCCCGATCATGCCCGGAGAGCCGGTTTTGTGGCCGTTGGCGAACAGCCGCTGACCCGCACCGAGCGTCAACGGATAGACGAACAGGTGGAGCTCGTCAACCAGGCCGTCAGCGAGCATCGCGCTGACGAGCGTCCCGCTGCCGCTGACGTAGATCTGACCGTCGGTCTGATCCTTCAGAGAGCGGACCGCCTCGGCGCTGTAGGCGCCCAGGATCGTCGAGTTGCTCCACTCGGCCCGCTGCAGCGACGACGAGATGACGTACTTGGGCGAGTCGTTCATGAACGACTCGCCGGGGTCCTGCTCGGCCGTCCGGCCCGACCAGGCCGGCGCGAACTCTTCGTAGGTACGGCGACCCAACAGGATCGCCGTGCTGGAACCCATGATCGCGCCGATCGCCTCGCCCATCTTCGGATCGAACCCGTAGTCGAACGTCCAGGTCGGCGCATCGATCACGCCATCGAGCGTGATGAATTCGTGTACCGCGATCGTGCCCATCATCTTCTCCTTCGAGGGTGGCTGTGGGTTTTGGTGAAACCGTGGGTCGGCTTCTAAACTGCACCGTGTAGTAAATACGAGGCGTGTCGCTCTGTCAAACTAAACGGTTCAGTCATAGGTGTAGACCTGAGCCAGTCCCGAAACTCACCGCCCGTCCCGAAGGGAATCGCCATGACCGACCCCGCCGCTGCCAAGCCAATCTCAGAGTCCCGATCCGTCCGCAAGCGTCGCGCGATCCTCGACGCGGCCACCGAGGTGTTCCTCGCCGAGGGCTTCGCCGGCGCGAGCATGGACGCGATCGCGACGGCCGCCGGGGTCTCAAAGCCGACCGTCTACAACCACTTCGCCGACAAGCAGCAGCTGTTCGAGCAGATCGTCAACGACCTGGTCGCCGTGATCACACAACCCTTCTATGAACAGATCGTCAACCTCAGCGATGATGGAGATCTCGCCAAACGCCTGCGCGAGCTCGCCACTCTCCTACTCAAGGGGGTGATGCAGCCGACGAACCTGCGCTTGCGCCGACTCGTGATCGGCGAGGCCAGCAGGTTCCCCGATCTTGGTCGCGCCTACGAACAGCACGGACCGGGGCGCGCGATCGCGGCATGGACCACAGCGTTCAAACGGCTCGCCGACGAAGGACTGCTACGGCTGCACGACCCCGCACTCGCCGCCGAGCACTTCCAATCGCTCGTCCTCACGACCCCGCTCAACCACGCCATGCTCAGCGGCGACGACCGGCCGCCCGGGGCAACGCAGCTCAAGCGCTACACCGACAGCGCGGTGGACGTCTTCCTAGCCGCCTACCGCAGCACCTGATCCCGTCACGAGTTCTCCTACGTCCGAGGCGGCACTCTCGACGAGGCTGCTCTGCGCACGAGCGGGCCGCGACACCGGACCCGAATGATGCCTGCGCGGTCATGAAACGAGGGCTATACAAACAGGACGGCAACCGACACTGCAACTCGCCAGATGCACGTCCGGGAGCGAGCGCTCGGTCGCCGATCCGGTCGTGCCTCCAACGCCATCGAAAGCGATGAGACCGATCGTCGACGGATGCGTGGCGCAATCGCTGAGTTCTGGCTGGGCCACGTCGCACCATCGCCCCTGTGTGGCGTGGATCAGGCGGGAACTGGCGCGGCCGACGTCGCCGTCGGCGCCGGGACCCGCACCAGTCTAATCCGCCCGTCCCCCTTATCTGTGCAGTGCGCTGATGTCAAGTTTCCCCGGCGCGAGAGCTTGAGGGGGTGGTGCGTGCGCGCGGTTGGTGGTGTGTCGGGTGTTGTGCGCGCGGGCGCCCAGCCTTATCTCGGTCCGCGAGCCTGCCGTGCGGCGACTCGGTGACATGATGGTTGATGGGGGGTTGTTCCCGCTGGGTGAAGCGTTGCGGCCGCTCGGTCTTTTGAGGCCGTCCACGCGGACGTGGCGGCAGGGGGCTGTCGGGAGCTGGCCGCGGTGCATCGGTGATGGTGAGGCTACGCGCGCACGGAACGGTCTCATGCGGGGCGGAGCCCCTCCTCTCCGAGTTCGCGGAGGGTGTGGTAGCTGCGTTTGAGGAGCTTGCGCATCACGCCGAGCAGGGCGCGGTTACCGCCAAGTCGCTCCGCGGCTTGCTGGTAGTAGACGTAGTCGGGGCTCGTCTTGCGTCTCGCGGTCTGCGCGGCTTCGTACAGCGCCCAGCGCAACGCGGGCGGTCCTTGCCGGGACAGATGGCCGGGAGCGCGGCGTTTATCGGATGCGTGCACGGTTACGTCCATGCCGGCGTAACGGACCGCTTCGCGCGAGGACGAGAACCGGCGAGCGTCCCCGAGCTCGGCGAGGATCACAACGCTGGTCAGCTCGCCGATCCCATAGAGCGCCTGCAACGCGTGGCAGCCGGGCTGGCGACGCGCATAGGACCGCAGCTCCTTATCGAGCGGCGCGACCCGAGCCTCGCCCGCGTCGATCATCCCGAGCGCGACCGTGATCTGCTCCCGTCCCGCAGCCGGCAACGGCAGCTGCTCGAGCCACGCGCGGTTCTCGCACGTGAGCAGGCCAGCACGCTTCGGCAGCCCGTGGTGATAAAGCACCGCCTGAATCCGCTGCTGCCATGGAACACCCGGTCGCAACGGCGCGCCTCGATGTCCTGCAGGCGTTGCCCGCCGCACAGCGCGTTGTAGGCGATGTTCAACACGTGATCGGACTCGTGGTAGGGCTTGTGCAACTTCAACAGCTCAAGCGAGCTGTCGATCTCGCCGGCCAGCCCGACCGCGCTGATCAGCTTCGCGACCAGGCCGATCCCGCCGTGCCCCGTTGCTTTCGTGCGCGCCGAGAGCTCACAGGCGATGTTCGCCCGGCCGAGCACCGGCCCGCTCATGTTCGGGCGCACAGCGTGCTCGAGGCGCCGTTTGATCGCGGTCGCCTCCGCGCGCAGCCTGGCGGTTCGCGTGCGGCGGTGCTTGCTCATCGGTGTTCTCCTCCCGGTCGGATGGCGTGTCCCACACAATACCAGACAGTAATGCTACTGTCTGGTATTGTGGTGGATACTAACCCGCTGGAGAAGAAGAACGAGATGCCACCGAGCAACACCACCGAGCAGCTCGCCGACTACGAGCAGAAATACCGCGACCTCGCCGCCCAACTCGCGACGATCGGCATGATCCACCCGGGCAGCGTCACCCGCCGCTACACCCGCTGCGCAACCCCCGGCTGCAAATGCCACGCCGACCCGCCCCAACCCCACGGCCCCTACTACCAATGGACCGCCAAGATCAACGGCAAGACCGTCACCCGCCGCATCAGCGAACGCGAAGCGGAGCACTACCAGGAATGGATCGCCAACGACCGCCAACTCCGAGACCTCATCGCCCAGATGCGTCAGATCGCAGCCAAAGTCGCTGAGCTGACACTCAAACAAGCAGCCAGCCCATAACCGGGCACGCTTCACCCCAAACAAGCACTCAGGCAGTCAGGCCCCAGCTCGCAGTCGGCCCACGAAACCCTGAAAACACGGCCTTCCAGGGCCCGCCCCCGAGTCCTCAGACCAAACCTACGCTTGGTTTAGGGCTAGATGCCGGCGGCGGCTGAGCTCGCGACCGGCCTCATCCGGCTGCATGACATAGGATCGCGGCTCGTCTGGAACCACGGTTGCGAGGGGGCGGGATGGCGGATCGACGCGACGCGAGCGATTTCACCAAGGCGGTCAATGACGAGCTTCTGGGCTATCTGCCGTGCGAAGATCGTCAGGATTTTGAGGACGCGGCGCGTGGGCACATCGCTGATCTGAATGGGGCGGTGGTGAAGGCGCCGGACGGTCGCGTGGTGTGGGATCCGAACAGGTTCTCGTTCATCGCCGACGACGCGCCTGCGCCCGCGAGCGTGAACCCGAGCCTGTGGCGGCAGTCGCAGCTGTGCGCGAAGGGCGGGCTGTTCAAGGTGGTCGACCGGCTCGATCAGGTCCGCAACCACGACATCTCGAACCTGACGATCGTCGAGGGCGACACCGGCCTGATCTTGTTCGACCCGCTGATCTCGGTGGAGTGCTCGCAGGCCGCGCTGGCGTTGTACTACGAGCACCGGCCGAAGAAGCCGGTCGTCGCGGTGGTGTACTCCCACAGTCACGTCGATCATTACGGCGGGGTCAAGGGCGTGATCTCGGAGGAGGATGTCGCGGCTGGGAAGGTGCGGGTGATCGCGCCGGAGGGGTTCCTCGAGGCGGCGGTCTCGAAGAACATCATGGCGGGCAACGTGATGACCCGCCGGGCCCTGTATCAGTACGGGTCGCTGATCCCGTTCGATGAGAAGGGCAACGTCGGATTGGGTCTCGGCACGGCGATCTCGCTAGGCTCGATCACGTTGATCGCGCCCACGGAGACGATCACGGAGTCCGGTCAGAAGCTCGAGATCGATGGCCTGACGTTCGAGTTCATGCTCGCCCCCGATACCGAGGCGCCGTCGGAGATGCACTGGTTCATCGAGGAGCTCGGCGCGCTCACCGCTGCGGAGAACTGTTGCCACACGCTGCATAGCACCTACACGCTGCGGGGCGCGCAGATCCGCGACCCGCACGCGTGGTCGCACTACCTCGGTGAGACGATCGAGCGTTGGGGCGCGAAGACCGAGGTCTTGTACGGGATGCACCACTGGCCGGTATGGGGCTCAGAGCACGCGGTTGAGCTGCTGAGCAAGGGTCGTGACGCGTACGGCTTCATCAACGACGAGACGCTGCGGCTCGCCAACCATGGCTATAACCCGGTCGAGATCGCCGAGATGGTCAAGCTCCCGGACGTCCTTGACCGCCACTGGGCATTGCGCGGCTACTACGGCACGATCAACCACAACGTCAAGGCCACCTACGTGAAGTACCTCGGCTGGTTCGACGGCAACCCGGCCACGCTGCATCGGCTTCCCCCGCAGGACAGCGCGAAGCGGTATCTGGAGTTCATGGGCGGTGCCGAGGTCGTGTTGGAGAAGGCCCGGGCCGCGTAAGACCGCGGCGAGTACCGGTGGGTGGCGGAGGTCGTCAACCACGTCGTGTTCGCCGAGCCAACGAACACCGCAGCGCGAGAGCTGCAGGCCGACACCTTGGAGCAGCTCGGCTACCAGTCCGAGGCCGGGACCTGGCGAAACCTCTACCTCACCGGCGCGCAGGAGCTGCGCCACGGCACGCTGGACCTGCCGCTGCAGAGCTCCGCCTCACCCGATGCGATCAAGGCGATGAGCCTGGACCTGTTCTTCAACTATCTCGGGGTGCGCCTCAACGGCGCCAAGGCCGGCGGGGCCCGGATTGCGCTGGACTGGGTGTTCACCGACACCGGCGAACAGGTCGCGCTGCTGCTCTCCAACGGAGCGCTCAGCCACGTGATCGGCCGCAAGCACGAGGCGGCCGATGCCACGATCACGCTGACGCGGGCCGCGCTGAACCGGTTCATCCTCGGGGAGAGCACCCTCGACGACGAGGCGAAGTCGGGCGAGATCACGGTCGAGCCAGACCTCGCGCCGCTCGACGAGCTGCTCGCGCTACTCGACGAGCTCAGCCTCTGGTTCAACATCATCGAGCCATAACGTCCTCGTCGACCCCCTCGTCGCTGCCGACTGAGCCGCTCGCGCTGCGCCGAGCCTCATCGACCGCGCGGCCAGCACGCTGCGGTAGACGCGGGTGAGGGCCGCGTCGTCGATCGCGTAAGGTCCCAGCAGCAATGGTGCCGGCTGCATCTCCCTGGCGCAAGGCGCTCCACGAGCCGCGCCTAATGTCGCTTAGACGCGGCTTGCCTCCGGGTGTTCCGCCACTAATACGCGGATGGCGGCGGCGAAACGGCGGAAATCAACCGCGTCTAACAAGGAGCTGGGTCTCGACCGGCGTCACGCCGGGCTGCTCGACGCCTATCTGGGCTGGCTCGAGGGGCGGCCGTTGGCGGTTCGGAGCCGGGAGGCGTACGCGCATCAGGTGCGCCGGTATCTCGCCTGGCTGGGGTATCGTTCGCCCGCCGACGGCGATCCGCTGGCGGATGGGGATGCGCGGGATTGGGCGGTGCGGGATTACAAGCGGCATCTGAAGGCGGTGGAGCGGTGGAAGCCCGCGTCGGTGAACCTGGCGCTTGCAGCCTTGGATTCGTTCTATACGCAGCTCGGGCTCGGGCGGCCGGTGGTGCGTCGAGAGGATTTGCCGGCGAAGGCGCCGCGGGCGATCTCTGAGGAGCAGCAGCGGCGGCTGTTGCGCATGTGCGAGCGGGCATCGGCGCGAGACCGGGCGATCGTGGTGGTGCTGCTCTACACCGGCGTTCGCCTGGCGGAGCTGGTCGCACTCGACATCGAGGACCTCCGGATCTCGGCGCGCAAGGGGCTCGTGATCGTCCGCTCGGGGAAGGGAGAAGCGTACAGGGAGGTGTCGCTCAACGCGCTGGTGCGCCAGGTGCTCGAGGAGTGGATCGCAGAGCGCACGAAGCGGATAGCCGAGGGCGAGCGGGCGGTGTTCGTCGGCCGTGCTGGGCGTCGGTTGTCGAAGCGGTCGGTCGATGACGTCGTCCGAGGTCTCGGCGAGGATGCGGGCGTGAAGCTGTCCGCGCACATCCTGCGCCACACGTTCCTGACGCGGATGGTTCGGCAGGGCTCTGACCTGGTGCTCGTCGCCGAGCTTGCCGGCCATCGGCGCCTGGAGACGACGCGCCGCTACAGCTTGCCCTCCGACATCGACCGCTTGCTGGCGGTCGAGAACCTGCAGATCGACTTCTGACGCGGTGCCGCCGGGCCGGTTTCTCTCCGATGCCGAGACTGAGCGGCTCGGAGCGTTTCCGGAGACGATCGAACGCCGGGACGGGGTAGCGCCATCATCCGCGCGAAATCCAACGCTTGGTATTTGTCGCCACATGCATCACGACCTGAGGCAGGTGGACAACGTCGTCCGCCTGGCCGTCGTGACTGCTTGCGGCGCGGACCAGCTGTCTGTCGCCTGAGATTCACGTGGCCGGATCAGCGGCAATCGAGAAGTCTCGCCAGCCGGGAGCGGACACGGGGCCGCTTTCCCCCGGCGATCGCGCTTGCAACTATGCGGGATCGTGGCAAGCGGTCCCGCGGACCCGTGTCCGCGCGACGCAGGTGCTCGTGGCGCTCCGGGGCTGACCTTCGTTCGGCTACGCGCGGGCACCGCGGCGCACCCATGTCGAGCCGAACTACCACGGGGCCGCGCAACTCCCAAAATCGGGTGTGCCGATCGACCGCGGTGTCCATATAGCACCCGTTACTGCGAGAACCCTTCGTACACCTCTATTGCGACGCTCGCACACCTGCGGGCCCTGAAGATGGGCCCGCCGCCGCCCTACCGCCGACGCCGTGCGGTGGTGGATCGGCTTGCGGACCTGCTTCTGGCTCTCGGTCAAGGGGGACAGTGATCGGCTCGTAAGGCGGCGGCCGTAGCGTGTGGCGCTGCGCCGCGGACGCAGCGCCAGATGTTCGCGCTCGAGGGTCGGCTCCCTGCTCCGCACAGCCGTGCCGGAGCGCCCACTTGCCAGCGAGTGGCGAAGCCGCCACTACGGACCGCGGACGAGCGCGCCCCTGTTCATCTTCGCGGACCGCTTGGCGCCCGCCGCGAACAAGTCAGCACCCTAGCTTCGCCGAGAGTTGCATGCCGCCTCTGAAGAGACTCCGATACGTGTCCGCCATCTCGAACGCGCTGCTAGCGGAGGCGCTGTCTCCCGCCTCTAGGTACGCCGAGCCCAAGGCCACGTAGTAGTTCTCCCAACCGAGCTCATCATTGATGTTCTGGTTGATCGTCGCGCACTGCGCCCGACGCGGCGCGGCGCTCGACGCCGCAGGGAGAAGCCCCACGCCGGTTGCGGCGACCGCGAGCGCCACGACGCGCGCCCGGCTCCGTCCACGCATGTCCATTTCTGCCTCCTGTCTGTAGGTCCGGTTCACGTCTTCAGCTGACGATTGAATTGCCCCCGCGAACGTCGGGGGTGTCCGGGTTGGGTAGTTGTTGGTCATGTCATCGTGCGCTGTCCAGGCAGGGCCGGGAAGACACCCTAGGGCTGGAGATGACCACACCCGCCCGGTGCTGCTCTGTTTGCGTTGGAACAGAGGCCGACCTACAGCTAAGCCCCCTCCTTGGGTTGTTGTCCCCAGCCGCAAACGGTCGCGGGTTGTTGGCTTATCGCCGCGCCGCGCCGAGCCGCGCTCGCGGTCATGGCGACCACCTCGGGGCCCGGCGCGGGCGTACCGCTGCAGCGAGTGCAGCGAGCTGTGGCGGCTCTGGCCATCAGCAGCGCGCGCTTGCAGCGCGTTCGCTGATCGTTCGTGTTCTGAGACGACATCTCGTCAGAAGCCCCGCCCGGCCTGACTCCTGAAGCTGGCTACGGGCTACGACGTTTATCTCCAGCCGGGCGTTATCTGAAGTCGGTGGCGATTCTGGCCGTGGATGCTGGATCTTCGGTTCGG
>CAWFKF010000054.1:0-54473 GCA_963816005.1 uncultured Solirubrobacteraceae bacterium
GAGATGGCTGAATCCCATCGTCGCCGGATGGATGAACTATTACGGCCGCTATTACTGGACCGTGATGGATGCCCTCCTGCAGCGCGTCAACACCTACCTGAGGCGCTGGGCTGGGAAGAAGTATCGGCGGTTACGGACCTACAAACGGTTCAAGCGGTGGTGGACTGGGCTGCACGAACGCGAGCCCGGCCTGTTCGCCCACTGGAAGTGGGTCCGCGCGTACTGACGGCTGGTGAGAAGAGCCCGGTGACGGGAGACTGTCACGCCGGGATCCGTGGGAGCCGGGAGCTGCGACGCTCCCGGCGACCCGACCGCCGAACGAGCCCGGGCGACCGACCTCGCAGCCGGGATTAACCTTGTGCTGCGGGGCTGGTTCGGCTACTACACCGCGTTCTACCCGACCGCGGTGATCCCACTCTGCCAGCGCCTCGATCGCCATCTGGTGCGCTGGGCAAGGTGGAAGTACAAGCGACTGCAGCGCAGCGGTAACCGTGCATGGGCATGGTTGTACGGGGTCCGCTCAAGGGACCCGGAGATGTTCGTGCACTGGCGATACTGCAGCGCTCCGTCCTGACAGCTGACGGCACGAGCCGTATGAGTCGAGAGGCTCACGTGCGGATCTGTGGGGGCCGGCGGGTGAGATTCCCGCCGGCTACCCGGCGAGGTTGGCCCTCCGCGGTCGCCCTGCAGGGGGTGATCGCAAACCACCGCGAGGTGCGCCGGTCAAGAGCCGGGGTGCTGAGCGTCGGGGAAAAGGCGCGCCGATGAGCGCGTCAGGTGTGGATCACGAAGGCGAGCGAAAGCGAACTGGGAACGATGGTCTGAACTGGCCCCACTGCGACGTCTTGAACTGGCCCCACCTGAGCGTCCGATCGTGACCTGACGCTTGGCGCTCATCTCGAGCGTTGAGCGGCGCCGCTGCGCGACCTTGAACCGCGGCTGACCGCCAGCGCGCGTCCGGAGCCCGATCTGGCTGACTATGACCAGCTGCTCGACCGTCAGGAGCTGACGCGATGAGCGACGAGTATCGCTTCGAGATCGACGCATCGGCCGGTCCGGCGCGCGAGGGGCTGCTCTATGGCCGGATGCAGCTGCTGGTCCGCGTCAGGTTGTTCGACGGGCTTGGCGTGGTGGACACCGCCACCGGCGAGGAGCCCGCCCAGCAACCCGACGTGATCACCGACCTGCGACCCGAGCAAGCCCGCCACCTCGCGCTCAGGCTGCTGAGCGCCGCCGAGAACGCCGAACGCCAGACGCTTGACGCGAACTGGTGGAAGGAGAAGGTCGCATGAGCACCCCGAAGACACAGGCACTGGAAGCGCTGATCGAGGCGCACGCGACCGAGCTGAAACTCCCGACCGTCAAACGCCGCTTCCGGGCGCTCGCGGCCGAGGCGCTCCGCGAGCAGCAAACCCCAGTCGCGTACCTCGCCGCCCTGTTGGAGGCCGAGCACCAGGAACGCGCTGAGCGACGCGAGAAACGCCGGCTGATCGACGCGCGGTTCCCGATCATCAAACGGCTCGAGGAGTTCCGCTTCGACGATAACCCGAAAGTGCCGCAAGCCGCGATCGCCGCGCTCGCCGACGGCTCTTGGATCGACAATCGCGAGAGCGTCATCTTCCACGGCGAATCAGGCAGCGGCAAGACGCATCTGGCGACGGCCCTCGCGGTCTGCGCCTGCCACCAAGGACGACGCGTTCGCTTCACCACCCTCGCTGCGCTCGCGAACGAGCTCCAAGAAGCCGAATCCCGCCGCGAGCTCGGCCGGGTCGTCGGCCGCTACGCCCGCACCGAGCTGGTCTGCCTCGACGAGCTGGGATACCTGAACCTGCCCGACGGCGCTGCCGAGCTCGTCTTCCAAGTCATCAGCGAACGCAACGAACGCGGCAGCTTGATCGTGACCACGAACCTGCCGTTCGGCAATGGACGAAGGTGCTCCCCGACCCGAGGCTCGCGAAAGCGGTCGTCGGCCGGCTCACCCACCGAGCGCACATCATCGACACCGGCAACGAGAGCTGGCGATTCCGCCACGGCCTCGAACGCCAAGGACGCAAGAAGGCATGACCCCCCGCCCCGGAGCCGCGCCCGCGGCTATCGCCACTCAGGCACTCGCCCTACGGACCTCGCCTCCTTCGACCCCCGCGCGCGTCAGTACTGCGCGCTACGGCCCTGGGGAATTCTCGTGATCAACCCTGGGGAGAAAACCGTGATCGCGGGCACCAGTGCAGCCATCGTTCTCACGAGCGTGGCTAACAGGGCCTCCGAATCCGGAGCCCTGGGCTGTTCGTGCACTGGCGGTACTGCGGAGCCGCGCCCTCCGGCCAGACGGCACGAGCCGTATGAGTCGAGAGGCTCACGTGCGGATCTGTGGGGGCCGGCGGGTGAGATTCCCGCCGGCTACCCGGCAGATCCGAGGGCCGTAGCTGGGGAGAACCCGATGGCCATTGACATGGGACGCGCTCGTCCCGATCGGCCACCAAATCAACTAGTGCTTCCTCGACCACCAGCTTGACGCGTGCCAGTGCGCACCAGACGGCACGACGCTTACGCGCGTGGTGCTGCCATCACTCGAAGATGGCCTAGCCGCCCCGGCCTGCGCTTCGGCGAGCCGCGCGCTGATGGCCTCCCTGTGCTGCTTTCAGCACCTGTTCGCAGGCCTGACGAACCGCAGTCTGCGCGAGCTGATCGCCGGGGTGATCCCCGGCTACAGCGCGCGCCAGATGACCTTACGACTTTGGGGCGCCTGCGCCGCAAAGGGTTCATCCAGGGGATCCCTCGCACCCAGCGAACGAAGTGACGAGCCAGGGACGCCGACTGTGGCCGTCGTCTTCACGAAGACGTACACCGGATGGTCAACCCGTCCCTAGCCCGAAGTTCCCGGTGGTGAGGTAGCCAGATTCCGCTTGTTCCCAGGGTTTTCGGGGGTTCTGGGGTGTTCGGGTCGTGTCTACCGATCGACCACGACGGGGGCGTGGGCGGCGAGGTCGAGCGCTTCGGCTTGCAGCGCGGTAGGCTGGGTGAGCTTCTCGAAGGTGCTGGCGTGGTCGTGCAGGCGGGTGGTGTTCTGGGTCTGGGTCGCGAGCTCGGTGAGGAGCGTGCGATAGCTGTGCGCGGACTGCCCGGTGCTGGTCCGTTTCGTCTGCGCTTTGTGTCGCGCGGCGGGGGAGCGCTCAGCTTTCGCGACGGGATCAGGACTGACGGGCCGGTGCTCGTCGGTGAACAACAACGGCTTCCACGCGGCTTTCAGATGCCAGGTGAGGTAGTAGGCGAGCATGCAGATCAGCACGTGCGCACGAACACGGTCCTCGAGGTGATGATGGATCGGACGGATCTGCAGGTCCGGGCCCTTGATCGATCCGAACGCCCGTTCGGCCTGTTCGAGGTTCTTGTAGGCGCGCACGACATCACCGGTCTGAAGGTCGGTCTCGGTGAGGCCGGTCCGCAGGATGTAGAACCCGTCGAGCGCAGCTTCCGCGGCGATCTCCGCGGTCTTGCGGGTGTAGGTGAACGTGGTGTCAGTAATCGTGGTCTGGAAGTGCTTGCGCATCCGGTAACGCTTCAGCGCCGGACCTGTCGCAAGACCGATCAGGTCGGCCCCGGTGAGCGTCCCGGCGGTGACACGGTGAGCGATCGCGGCTAGGTCGATCTCCGTCGCGGCGAGCAGTTCGTTGCGCTTGCGGGCACGTTGCGCGCCGACCAGCGGGTTGCGGCACACGACCAGTCGTTCGCCGGGGAACTCCGCGACGTCGGTGATCTCCCCGAGGTTCTGCTCGTCGAACAGCGACGGCTGAAACACCCCGGACCGGGCGAGTTTCTTGATCGTCGGCGCTTTCAGCGCGGTGATCCAGTCCACCCCGTCGGTCTCTGACAGCAGCGTGATGTTCGCCTTCGTGACCATCCCACGATCGGCGACGACCACCACCCGCGAGAGACCGAACCGGTCCTTCAACTTCACGACCTGTGACGGCAGCGTCTTGTCGTCGTGCAGCTCGCCGGTGAACACCTCGACCGCGACCGGCCGCCCGTCGGTGTCGCACAACAGTCCGTAGATGATCTGCGGCAGGCCGGGCCTCCCGTCCCGCGAGTACCCACGCTTCCCGAGCGGGCACGTGCGACCCTCGAAGTAACTCGAGGACACGTCGTAGAGCACCATCTCCCCGTCACGCAGGTGGCGGGCAGCGAGACGATCCTCGATCCGGTCCTGGCGCTCCACGAGCCAGTCCATCGCCGCGTAGAGGTCATCCTCATCCGCTCCAGCCACGCCGCACTCCTGCGCCAGGGTTGACTGGCCGAGGGTGCGGACCATCCCGAGTTTCGATCCCGGGCCGATCACCCGGCCGACGATCATCGCCACGCACAGATCCCGCTCCCGGCACGGTGAGCGGTCCAGCAGCTTCGCCAGCCCGAGCCGACGCGCCATCGTCAGCGCCGCGGTGACGTGCCCGGCCGGGAGGGAGCGCTCGATCTCGAACGCCTGATCGACGCTCATCACCGTCTTGCCGGCGAGCACGGCACGGATCGCGTCGATCGCTTCGGGCGGGAGGTGTGACAGGTTCGCGAGCGTTTCCTTCTTGACCTTCCCGTCCTGGCGGTAGGAGCGGCGCAGCAACGTCGCGTTGTACTCGTTCTCCCCAGACCGGCGGGTAGTCGTGCTCACATGCATCGCACCGCTTTGCCTGGCTGGCCTTCCCATATCTGGACAATACCCCATTTGTCGACCGATAGTAGTGGGTACACTAGGATCAGCAAAAAGGCCGGAATCCCCGCAACTACAGGGATCCCGGCCTCTACAACCGCTGACTACAGGGGGAACTTCGGCCTAGCCGAGCTTGACCCGTCCCTGCCGCCCGACGTCGCCGATCTCACGCCGCTCGCCAAGACCTGCGAGCACTTGAGCGCGCCCTCCGAGACCGAATCGCAGACACCGCGCTCACCCCGTGAAGATGACTCACTCGTGAACCTTCCAACGGCTTGGCGGAGCCCCCCTCACGCATAGCCGAGAGCATTCTCCCGTGAGATTGCTCTCGTAGATGCGATGGTTGGGCGATGATCCCCTTGGAGCGTGGACGTCGAACCGGGCGAGTGCCGCATCTCCGAGAGCATTCTCAGCTCAAAACGCTCTCCGAGATCCGTGAGGGGGGGCGGAGCTAGCTCCAGCACGCGGCGTGGGCTCCGCCGGGGTCCACGCCGGACTCGCCTTGGATCGGCGAGGCTCCCCGACGTAGGGGTACGCGCTCGGATCGGCGATTCCGGTGAGACGCTCAGCTCCTGAGCGCTCCTCAGGCGGCCGCGCGGCCGCGGCCCGTCTTCGGCGTTCCGCCCTGGGCGGGCGCGGGGAGCATCCGGCCGTGCACCCGTGCGATGCCGACGGCATACGCCTCGAGCAGCGACTCAGCGGCCGCGTCCCAGGTCAACTCGCCGATGTCCTCGAAGCTGTTGCGCCTGAGCCGCTCACGCAGCTCGCGGTCCTGGCTGAACGCGCGCAAGTGACAAGCGAGGGTCTGGTAGTCGCCGGCCGGGTGCACGAGCGCGTCGCGCCCATGCGTCGCGTCCGCGCCCGTGTGGTCTGAGATCAGTAGAACGGCGCCGCACGCGCGGGCCTCATAGGTGACGAGCGCACTGCCCTCCTCGAGACTGGGCAGGACCAGTGCGTCGCTCGAGCGAAGGACCTCTGCCGGATCGGTTACGTGCCCGAACAGCTCGACACCCGGCTGATCGAGCAACGGCGCAAGCGCGCGGTCGTAGCCCGGCTCCATTTCGCCGCACAGAAGCAGTCGTGCGTCTGCACCGATGCCGGAGCGGCGCCATGCCTCGAGGGCCAGATGCACGCCCTTGCGTGGCTCCACTCGGCCCAGGAACAGGAAGACGAGAGGCGCACTCGCCGGCCGCGGCTCCGATGAAGGGCTGAAGCATGCGGGGTCATAGCCGTAGCGATGACGGAGCAGTCGAGACTCGGGCTCACCCTTGGCAGCGTGCGTGGCGGCAACGAAATCCGAGGGGCACAGGAGGGCGTCGCCAGCGGCGAACTCGCGTTCCTCGCGCGCGAGCTTTGCCGCGCTGAACGCGTGCGGGCTTGAGGGCTCGAGTCGCATGCCCAGGCTCGCGCATTCGCGCTGTACCAGGTCGAAGGCGATCGCCGTGTGCCCGTTGGGGCGCTCGAGGAAGGCCGGGACGCCGACAGCTCTTGCCGCTCGGAGCGCGCGCTCGGCGCCGCCCGGCCAGGCGTGCACGACATCGAACTCCCGGCCGTGGCGCAGCAGCATTCTGGCGACGCGGTGATCGTGATAGACCATCGCCCGCCGCTGCCCGACCACGCGATACGGGATCTTCTGACCGAAGGCTCGCATCGACTCGCCTGCGATGTGGACGCCCGGGAGATCGCGCTCGACGCTGCCGCAGAAGACGTGCACGTCCGCTCCCTTCCGCGCTAGCCCGGTCGCCTGGTACCAGGCCGTCGTGCCGATGCCCGGAGTGCCGATCCGCGTCGGGAATGAAAGCAGTACGCGCAGTGCAGCTCCTTTCAGCTCGCGGTGTTGGCGTGCGGCGAATCGCCGGGCTTCGGCTCAGCGTGACTGCTGCGAAGAGCCAAGGCGCGACTACCGACCGTGTACCTCTTCCTCCAGAGCATGGAGAAAGGTGTCCTGGCCGGGTCGCCATGCCTCGCGGCGGGCACTGCCCGCGACCTGGGCCGGATCCGGCGGAGCGTCCAGGATGTCGATCAGCCGGTCGGCGATCCCTGACGGCGTCGGCGGCGCCCAGCGGACGTGCTCGCTCTGCACGTCGGCTCGCGCATACGGCGAGTCGTTGACGACCGGGACCGTCCCGCTCGCCAGCAGTTCCTCCGCAAGCAGGCTAATGTTGGTAAACGACAGGGCGACACCCGCCACGGTTCGATTGAAGAGCTTGCACAGTTCCGGAGGAGACGGGACGCCGTGGTTGATGGCCGGGAATGGGACGCGTACGTCGGTCGCGCCAACGAGGTGGATCGTCACGTCCGGCCGGCGCCGGTGGAGCTCCTGCAAGCCAAGCACGCCGAGGAGAAAGCCGCGCCGAGGGGTGGACGGCTTGGCGTAGAACACGACTCCGTCGCGCGGGCCTTGTCGGAGCCGATACACGTCAGTGTCACAGCCGAACTCGGCCACATCGGGAGTGACACCGATCTGTTCCTGGAGCACCTTGGCGACCATGTAGCCGACCGAGATGCACCGGAAGCCGAACCGGTAGCTGTCCTCGGCGAGCGCGTACTCCGCGCCGCGGGGATAGAAGAAGGGTTCGAAGTCCTGGACGAAGTAGAGGCGCCGCATGGGAGCGACGCCCCGCCGCGCCAGCACGTGCGCGGTCTGCCATGACGTGGCCACGCAGGCGTCCAAGCCACTGAGCCCCTCTCGTGCATCGACGACCCGAGCCTTCACGGCCGGCCAGCCGCGGCGGATGTTGGCCTCTCGAACGCGCATGTCACTGTCGTAGCGGTCGTACAGGAACATCGTGCATTCGTGACCCGCGGCCTCCAGCGCGGACACCATTCGGAACATCGTGGTGTGTCCTCCCGATCCGAGGCCAGGAGGCGTGCTGATCCAGCCGATGCGCAGACCGCGCGACCGATCCGGACGCGCAACCGGCAGCGGCAGGTCGAGCTGGCGGGAATCAGCCACGTCCTCGAGCTCGAGGGGGAATTCCAACGACGCCGCATCGAGCCGCTTGTACGCGACCCTCGCGAAACGTTGCGCCGTTCCGCGCGGTCCCGAGGTTTGCCACAGACGGAGGCCGCGCCGGGCCTGGCTCAAGGTCGAGCTCGCCTCCAAGACGTTCATCATTGCTCTCCAGTGAGAAGCCAGTACCGCCTCGACAGCTCGTATGAGATGCGTCGCGCGGCCGCGTCGGCGAAGAACTGCGGGTGCCGGGAGGCGCGATTTTCCCCGACGGCCCAGCGGCGCTCGAGCGCCTTCCAGTAATCGAGCTCGCGGACGTGCGGACAGGTGTCGATGGCGAAGGCGATCAGCTCGGGGACTGGCCGCTCACCGGTTCGTCCGCGGTCGTAGGCGCGGCACGCGTACTCGAGCGCGTTCGACGCGAGTGACTCGTGTGCGGCCTCGAGTAGCTCCCGAGCTCGTGGCGAGTCGCCTCTCTCGCCCTCGAACAGGGCGTCGAACGCCGCCCGGCGACCCTTCAGGTCGATCATGATCCCCGCATGGATGGTCCGCTGCATGCTCGCGTCGTGAACGCGATACAGGCCCTGTGCAGGACCGTTGACGCGGCCCACGTCGCCAATCGAGGCGAGCAGCAACCACATGTGCATGTCGGAGGTGTGGTGAAGGTCTTCGCGCACCGGGAGCGCCTGACGGAGAAACGACGTGCGGATGACGACCTCGGGCTGGCTGATCACGCATGCGCTGCTGCGACAGCGCGCGGTGAGCCAGTCTTGGCCTGACCAGATTGTCCAGCTGCGGGTGCCTGAACCGCGCAGCCTGGGGACCGTGCCGCAGAAATGCAGCGGGCGCCCGTACACGAAAGCCACGTTCGGATTCGCCTCGAGCAGAGCGATGGCTCGGGCCAGCGACCCTGGCGGCAGCGCATCATCCGCGTCGAGCTTGACGACGTACTCGGTTTCGACGCACTCGAAGCCGTAGTTCATGGTCGGGATGAGCCCGCGGTTGACTTCGTTGCGAACCACCGTCACGCGCCCGTCGTACTCGGCGAGCCGAGCGGCGACCTCGGGAGTCTCGTCGGTCGAGCAGTCATCCACGATCAGCAAGCGAACGTCCACGTCGCGCTGGGTCAGCGCACTCTCGACGCAGTCGACCAGGTAGCGGGCGTAGTTGTAGGACGGAACGACCACGGTCACGCGGTGGCGGTGCGCGGGCGTTGAGGGCACCCTGCGCTTCACCGTCTTGTGGCGGGACGCTCCCGCGCGGTAGGTGATCCTCACCGTGCGCTCCGTCACCGTGCGCTCCGGCCTGCATCCGGCGCCGAGCCGCCGCGCGCGATCAGACCTCGGCCTATCGTCGAGCGTGAACGAGGCCCAGGATCATCTTCGTGAGTGCTTGGTTCCACATCTGAGCAACGTTGCTCATCACCGCCCACTTTTGTGACTCGGCTCGCACGTGCGGGCAGAAGTTGGAAGAGCTGGCAAACGTTCGTTTGAGCATGCGAAACATAGCCCACGACATCAAGCCCTTCTTCAAGCGTTCACGTCTTCTGCACTCCATCGTCAAGATGACGAAGGTCTGCCTCCGGGTGCCCGTACGTCGCTGGGCCAACGTGTCTCGCACCATCGACATCTTCCGGATGATGCCCAACACGATGGTCCCGCCCGCCCGCCTCATGAACGCCTACGACTGCATGCGCTACGCCGAGGAGAGCGCCATCGAAGGTGACGTGGTGGAATGCGGTGTGTGGGAAGCGGGCTGCATCGGCCTGATGGCCTGCGCTAGCGAACGCTTCGGCGGCCGGCGCCGTTTCCACCTGTTCGATTCGTTCGTCGGCCTACCGGCGCCGACTGAGGAGGACGCGGATGTCTGGGGCTCGAAGACCGGCGAGCTGACCCCGGTCGGCGCCTGCGTCGGAGCGCGCGAGCCGGCCGAGAAGCTGTTCTACGACATCCTCGGGATCGACCGCGACCGGGCAATCTTCCACGAGGGCTGGTTCCAGGACACGGTTCCGGCCGCAGCGCAGGCCATCGAGGCGGTCGCGATCCTCCGGGTCGACGGAGATTGGTACGAGTCCACGAAGGTCTGTCTGGAGGGGCTGTACGACCGGGTTGTGGACGGTGGGTTCGTCATGATCGACGACTACGGGACGTTCGTCGGCTGCCGCCAGGCCGTGGACGAGTTTCTTGCCGACCGCGGCATCGACCAGTCCATCCTGATACCGATCGACGCGGAGGGTGTGTACTTTCGCAAGCCTCGGTCGATACTCGTCGGCGACGGGGAGAGCCAGCGCGCCGCACTCGGGGCGAACTGACCTCCGCAGAGACACCAGCTCGAAGGCCGCCGAGCTCGCGACCCTCGTAGCCGGCGGACTTACTAGGACCCCGGGGCCGGGGTCCGGCGCTGGCGGGCGAACCCTTCCTGGGCCAGTATACGCGCACCACCCGCACTGCCAGCCGCGGGGATTGGCGCACCATCCACACTGAGGGGAAAATAACGTCTACACAGGCTTGCCAGGGTTCCGGTGTGTTGGGGGAAAGTAACGCTCAGGCTGCCACCTGCACCGCCTGCAACGTGACGTGGTGCCCAAGCGCTTCGAGCTGGCTGACCAGGCGTTTGGTCTGTCGTTCGGGATTGCGGCGGGCGTGGTAGTCGGCGCCGAGGTCGTTGTAGAGCTCGCCGGTTGAGAGCATGTGCCAGATCGAGCAGAGGATCGAGTGCTTGACTGCGCCCAGCGCGCGGGCGTGGCCGAGCTGGGACTTCTTGCGGCGGTAGAGCGCCTGTAGGTAGCTGCCGTTGGTGCGGATCGCTCCCATCCCGGCTTCCTTGAGCGCCTCGTTGAGCCACTTCGAGCCCTTGCGGGTCTTGCCCGACTTGCGCTTGCCCGCGGACTCGTGGTTGCCGGGGCACTGCCCGGCCCAGGACGCCAAGTGAGCGTCTGAGGGAGACTGACCCATGTCGACGCCGATCTCAGCGATCACGTTCTCGGCCGTGCGCTGCTCGATGCCGGGAACCGTGCGCAGCAGCTCAACCGCCGACGCAAAAGGGGCGAGCTTGACCTCGATCGCTTGGGAGAGCGCCTCGATCTGGCCGTCGAGGAAGTCCAGGTGAGCGAGGATCGAGCCGATCAAGAGCGCGTGAAGCTCGTTGAAGCGGCCTTCCAGCGCCTCGCGCAGCTCCGGGAGCTTGGTGCGCATCCGACCCTTCGCCATCTCCGCGAGCACCGCCGGGTCAGTCGTGCCCGAGCACAGCGCGTCGAGCATCGCGCGTCCGGACTTGCCGAGGATGTCGGTAGCGACGCAGTCCAGCTTGATCCCGCTGTCCTCCAGCGCCTTGTGCAAGCGGTTGGCCTCACGCTGGCGCTCGGAGATTTGCGCCTTGCGATAACGAGTGAGCTGGCGCAGCTCACGGATCGGCTTGGGCGGAACGAAGCTGGAACGCAACAAGCCGGCCTCGGCCAGTCGGCACAGCCACTCGGCATCCGAGACGTCGGTCTTGCGCCCAGGGACCTGCTTGACATGACGCGCGTTGACCAGCAGCAACTCGAAGTCGTCTTCGAGCACATGCCACACAGGCTGCCAATACACGCCCGTCGCTTCCATCGCGACCTGCGTGACGCCATGCGACGCCAGCCAATCGCGAAGGGCCAGAAGCCCCGGGTGACGGATTGGCAGACGCGGCTGTCGACGCGGAGGCGTGAGCGGAGCGAGCGCCGGAGCGGGTGTGCCGGGCACGGACGTTGAGATCGGAGGTGGAAGTCCTGTCCTGGAGCCCTGATAGGGGGAATCCAACATCGATGAGGCAAGGGCGCGGCCCGGAATTGACCGGGCGGCTCCAGTGCGGCTGTTTGCGCTGCGGAGCTTCCGTGAGGGCGGGTCTGGAGGAAGCCATAGATGCGTTGTGGTTGCGAACGAGAGTGAAGCGCCGTAAGGCGTCCCTTGGGTGGGTGAGCTGGCCTGCGGCAGCAATGCCCTGTTCCTATCGGTCCCGGGGGCGTAGTGGCGACGTGATCACAGCGAAATCTCAGCGTTTTACCCCGGGAGATCTGCTGGGTTCCGGCGAGGTTGGCCGGTAGGCCGGAGAACGAAAGGACGAAGGTCGATGGCCCAGCAGAAGTCGGAGGACCGCGTAGTACTGGAAGGCGGGTGTAATGCCCGTTGAGTCCGGCCGCGCGAGCGTGGGCGGGCAAGGGAAGGCGGTCCCGGTCGATCCAACGACGGTGCAGCTCCAACTGCCGATCGCGACAGCAGAAGTGCCGAAGGCGATCGTCAATGCAGAGACCGCCACGTCGGTGACGATGGAAGCAATGTCGTTGCCCCCGTCCAGCCATAACTGGCTCTATGGGGATAGATCGAGGTCGATAACCGGCCGGCGGCGGGGGTCATAACCCGCCGTCCTGAGGAGCCGTGTGCGAACAGCGCAAGCACGGTTCTGTGGGAGCCGGGACGGGCAACTGTCCCGGCTACCCGACCGATAGCCGCGTGCGCGTCTCGTGAGGGGGGGCGGCTGCAAGGTCACGCTGCGGTGGCCAGGTGTTCGTCCAGTGCCTCCGCTGGCGTCCTCCACCCGAGCGTCTTGCGTGGTCGGCTGTTGAGCGTTGCAGCGACGGCAGCGAGCTCCTCGGCGCTGTAGCGGGCGAGGTCGGTGCCCCGGGGGAAGTACTGACGGAGCAGTCCGTTGGTGTTCTCGTTGCTGCCGCGCTGCCACGGGCTCCGCGGGTCGCAGAAGTAGATCTCAAGGCCGGTGTCGATCCGTAGTTGCGCGTGCTGGGCCATCTCAGCGCCTTGGTCCCAGGTCAGCGAGCGGCGCAGCTGCTCGGGTAGCGTGGTGATCTGCTCAGCGATCGCGTCGCGGACGGCCTCGGCGCCGTGCCCGGACACGGGCGGCCCGTGCTTAACCGCAGGCGTCGTCCGATCGGCCGGCGGTGGGAGGTGCAGCAGCATCGTGAACCGGCTGGAGCGCTCCACCAGGGTCCCGATCGCCGACCGGTCCAGGCCGAGGATCAGATCACCTTCCCAGTGGCCGGGCACGGCCCGGTCCTCCACCTCGGCGGGCCGTTCGCTGATCATCACCTCGTTGGTGGCGAAGCTCTTGCCGCGCTGCGCGCGGGCCCGGGGGACCCTGAGTGCCCGCCCGGTCCGCAGGCACGCGGTCAGCTCCCGGCGCAGCCCGCCGCGGCCCTGCACGTAGAGCGACTGGTAGATCGCTTCGTGTGAGATGCGCATCGACGCATCATCAGGGAAGTCGAGGCGGAGTCGGTGAGAGATCTGCTCCGGGCTCCAGGACGTCGCCCAACGGCGGTCCTGTCGCCGTCCGTGCCGGCGCCCGCTCCAAGCAGCGACGGTCGGACCGGCCGCGGCCGTCTCGCCAAGCCGCCTCACTGTGCCGGCCAGACGGTCCTGCACGTAGCGACGCAACTCCGGGTTGACCACGAGCTTCGCCGGCTTGGGTCGCTTGGCACGCCGGTCGGCGTGCCACTGAGCGGTCGACGCCCGGTACGTCAGCGACCCGCTGCGCGTTCCGGCGTTGCGTCTCAGCTCGCGGGAGATCGTCGACGGCGAGCGACCGACCCGACGAGCTATCTCACGCACACCCAGCCTCTGCGCGCGCAACAGCGCGATCTCCTCGCGCTCGGCGAACGACAGGTAGCGCCCCGACAACGGCGCGAGAGTGACAGTTGGCATCCCGCCACCCTCCCGAAACCACCGGACACCAACCGCCTCCGACACCCCGGCCAAACGCGCGGCGTCGACCGTCGCGACGCCAGCCCCGACCGCCTGCCAGAACATCACCCGATCCTCCCGCCGCCCCGCCGGCGGCCGGCCCGGCGAACGCATCGCCGGCCGCCCCGTCACCTTCGTTGACCAACCCTTCCGGCCACCCATCGCAACCCTCCTCGATCAAGCG
Source organism: uncultured Solirubrobacteraceae bacterium (assembly GCA_963816005.1). Classification (GTDB taxonomy): domain Bacteria; phylum Actinomycetota; class Thermoleophilia; order Solirubrobacterales; family Solirubrobacteraceae; genus Palsa-465. Next base: position 13,554 of record CAWFKF010000054.1, read on the forward strand.
TTGCGACGACCGCTGGAATCCGCCCAGTACACCGCCGAGGACTACGCCCAGGTGCTCGATGACCACCACGTGCTCGCGTCGGTCGGAACGGTCGGAGACTGCTACGACAACGCGCTCGCCGAATCGTTCGCCGACAGCTACAAGACCGAGCTGATCGCCGACCGCGTGTGGCGCACCAACGCACAGCTCGAGCTCGCGACCGTCGCTTACGTCGGCTGGTTCAACCACCGCCGGCTGCACACCTCGATCGGGAACCGACCGCCGATCGAGCACGAACGCGAGTACTGGGCGCGGGTCGCGCTCGGGTTCGAACCGTTCCCGGCTCAGGCCCAACAGTCGCTGATCTACGAGACGTCCTGACTGTTGGCCTCCGACGTACGGATCCGAGGAATCACACTGACCGATAGAATTAACATTAACTGCTCAACTACTAACGACTCTCCGTCGAACCCAGGCAAGTCCAATCTGCTCACCAAACAGGAGGGCTACCGGTTCGCCGCGCCGACGATCACGCAGCGCAAGCTCCGCTCGCTGCAACGCAAAGCCCGCGACAGCGGCCCGAGGATCAGCCTCGCCGGCGAGACCAAGCGCAAGGTGCTCGAGCAGCGGTTCCTCCACGAGGCCGAGCGCAACTACCAGAACTATGTCGCGTTCAGGGGCGCAGAGGAGGCGCGGGTGCCGCGAACGGGGACACGACTCTTGAGGCCGTCAAAGCGGCAGACGACGCGCGGCAGGCTCCACAGTCCCCAGATGCCTGCTCTTCTCGCTCGGGGTCACCCGCGCCACAGGAGATTCTTGCACCCAGCCCTTGACCTCGACTTTGGCCGTCTAGCCGAGCATGGCGGCCCAGGCGTGCTGGATCGCGGTGATTTTCTGGGACTCCTCGTCGTTTGGGGGTGAATCCGGGGGTCCGGACGGTTGGTCGTTGATGTGAGGGTGCCGGCCCTGGCCGGCGATCCTTGCCACATAGCGGAGCCGAAGCCCGGGTCAAGCGGCCGAATCGCCTGCAAGCGCGAGAGTTTTCGGTAGCGCCCCGCTTCTCCGCGCTGCCGCTTGACGCGCGGCGCGCGGCTCCGCTACCCAGCGTGCCCGACTCTCGGACGGTTTCCGGGATGTGTGCAACTCCCAGGGCCCGATTTGCGTCAGGGAAAGGCGGCCTATAGCAGGGCATTCTCGGTCGGTCGGGCGGCGGGTCACCCCCAATCGGAGAGGAGAGCCGGAAAAACGGGATCGCAGAGCGGCCGCCGGCAAACACGCCGCCCGAATTGCCCGCATCGACGGTCACTCCAGATACAGGCAAACTGGTTCGTGGCATCCAAGAGTGACTTTTTCCTCAGGAAGTAACCTAAAGACCCTGTGTGCGTCGCGGCTCGCTGTCTAGAGACGGGCGCGGCCGGCTGGAGCCGGTTTGCCCATAGTGTGGACGCGGGCCTTGAGCGACGGTCGTGGGCCTTCCTGGGTGCGCCCCGACCTCCCCGCAGCACACCTTGCCGACCAGCTCCTTGAACCCCGTTCGGTCCGACCCGCCGCGCCCGGACACGCCCAGGTCGGCGTCGATCGGCCGGCCATCCCAGCCGCTCGGCGTGGTGGCAGGGCGCGTACTGGCGCTGGGTCGACTCGCCGTGATCGCGCACCTGCGCCAGCGTCGACTGCCGCACGTAGATCACCGCCACGCGTTCCAGATGATCGCTGCTGATCTTCGCCTGCGGACCCGCCGTCACCGCACTCATCGCTTGTCCCGCAGCCAATCCGCCTCCGAGCATGTTCGCGACCGCGGCGACCGCCTCGGCGCCGAGTGCTGACACCGCTCATCACCGCAGCGCCCGCCGGCGCAGCAACTCGGCGTTGATCTGCGAGATCTCGGCCAGCAGCGCGTCGTTTGTCGTGCGTGAGCCGCACGTCCCGCTCAGCCGCCGGCGCGAGCGCCTGCGGCAGGTAGATCGTGCGGCCGCGCCCTTCGCTGTAGATCGCCAGATACGTGTACGGGCCATGCAACTCACCGCGTCGGCACCGGCACCCAACGCTCGAGCAACACCTGCCCCTCTCCAACAACACGCCGCGGAGCGTCCGCTCGGGATCGGACAATCCACGAGCCAGTCGCCGCCGGCGCGCGAGCAGCTGGCGCATAGTCAACTCGCTGAGCGAGGAGTCACTCATCAGCCTGTCAGTGATTCGCTGTCAAGCCACAGGATCCTGCACACATCGACAACGCGGCTTCTGCGCAACCCGCTCACCGCTGGTGCTCCAGAACCAGATCGCCATCACGGGTTCGCAACCAGCCGCCTGTCGGACGGCAACCGTCGACCTCAACAAGCATCCGCCCGCGCAACCGCCGCAGACAGCTCGCGGCGACATCCTCAGCGCAGCCACCCGCCCAGCAATCCTCGCCGCGGTCCGCTCCCGCTTCGGATCAGTCGCTCGCAATACTCGGGCATCCAACTACTCTAAGTGATGGCAAGCTCCTGCTCCTCTCACGAATTGTGTCGATGTGGCCGGCGGCGTTCGGCGGATCTGGGACCACCGCCGAGCCCATCCGTCGCGGTCCGGGTGGCTCCATACAGAGCTCGCGCTCATGCGGCCTCCCGAACCGGCCCCGGGAGCGGAGCACGAGACACGTCGCGCGCCGGTACTCCGAACCACATTCGCTCCCGTGGCACGTTCCGAGTAACGACTGAGCCCATGCCCACCATGGCGGACTCGCCGACCTTAGTCCCCTCACGCATGCACGCGCCACTGCCGAGGTACGCGCCCCGCCCGATGTGGCAGCCGCCGCCGAGTCGAACACCGGACGCAAGCGTGGCAAAATCGTCGACCCGTACGTCGTGGGTCAGGACGACCTGCGGCATCAACACGACGTGGCGACCGACGACGACGTCCGCGGTTAAGTCCACATGCGCTAGGAGCACGGACCCTGCACCGAGCTCGCAGGTGGTGCCGACGGTTGCGGTCGGGTGGACGACAGTCGCGTAGCGCTCGTTGTCGAGCCCGAGCCGATCGGCGAGGAGACGGCGGTTGGCGTAATTGTCTGGTCGCCCGGGGCAGAGGAGTACCTGGGTGTTCGGGTGCTCGTGGACAGCCTCCACCGCGCCGAGCACTCGAACGCCCGCGATCAGCTCTCCGTGCTTGATGGGGTCGTCGTCCAGAAAGCCCAGTAGGTTCCAGGTCGGCCGTAAGGCATTTGCCGCCCGTACAGCCTCAGCCGCCTCGCGGGCGAGGCCGCCCGCGCCTACTAGCAGGAGTTCGCGGATCTCGCCGGACATCTACACGTCTTGGAGGCGCGCCGCGACGCCGACGGCCATAACCGTCGCACTCCGGTAGACGCTAACCACCACGAGCAGATCGACACCCGTCGACATCCCCTCGCTCCCGAGGCGACAGCAACCTGTGGTGCCGCGCACGGCCTTCACCGTTCGCCTCGTAGCGGTACGACCGATCCATGAAATTCCAGGCTCCTTGACGCCGCCTCTAGGATGTCTAACACCCGCAGCCCGGACCGTCCGTCGGTGCTGCTCGCGCGGCCGGTCCGGATGCAATGCGCGAACTCGGCCATGACGCCCTGGAGCGCTTCTCTCTCTGGTAGCGCAGGCGCGACCATGTCACCGGAGCGGTACGAGACCATCGCCTGGCGGCGATCGTCGGCATCGAGCCGCGCCAGATCGGCGAGGTCAACTCCGCGGTCATAGACCGAGATGCGCTGTGACGGATTGAGGTCATCCCAAACGAGCGTCCGTTTGGACCCGCCGATCGTCGTGGTCCGGACCTTGATAGGGCTTAGCCAGTTCACGTGCACGTGCGCGATGGCGCCACGCGGCAGCTGGAGCGTCAGGTACGCCACGCACGCCTGCCCTGCGCCGATCGGGTCGGCCCCATGGGCCGCGACAGCCAGGGGCATACATCCGTCTGGGAGGATGAAGTCGAGGATCGAGAGGTCGTGAGGCGCGAGGTCCCACAAGACGTTGACGTCGCGCTGGACGAGGCCTAGGAGCGTGGGTCACAATCCCGAAAGAACGCCGTTTTGGCCCGTTTCAGGGGATCAAATCATCAGCGGCGATGGCTCGGATGGCCGCAGAACGGCTCTCAGAGCCTCGATAATGAGACTGAGTATTACTGACCCGAGCTCCTAGGTTGATCCGGACTGAGTCGGCGAACTGCAGCTCGCCGAGTACCCCGGAATGCACGAGCTCGCGGATCCGCTGGACTGCTGGAGTGTAGCAGTAGGTGTGGTCGCACATGAGCACGACACCCTGCTCCTCGGCGGCGTTGACGAGGGCCCGACCTTCGGCGTAGCTCGAGGCGAGCGGCCTCTCGACGAGGACGTGCTTGCCGGCTTCGATGGCGGCCAGCGCGACCTCGAGGTGCGTGGCCGGCGGCGTCGCGACCGCGATCGCCTCGACCTTATTAGGGTCGTCGAGCAGTTGCCGCAGATCGTGGGTTGCCGCGACGCCAGAGAACGAGCTTGCCACCCTACCAGCGAGGGCGAGATCGGAGTCGCACACGGCGGTGAGCCGCGTTGCGGGAGACTGCAGCGCGTTGCGCACGAGATTTGGGCCCCAATAGCCCGCCCCAACGACGGCGATTCCCACTGGCCTGAGCTCGGGACCGGCCACAGCGCAGTCCTGCGTAACGTGCTCTTCTACATGTGTGGACATTCGATCGTCAGCCTGCTCGAGTTCTCTGGGCGATGCGGCTTGATCCGCGACTTGCTGCCTAAGAACGGCGGCCGGAGCTCACTTCTCGCGTGGGGTCTTCTCATTTCCCCAGAGATGAACGTGCGTTGGTCACGTTTGGCGTGCGCCGGGAGTGTCAGAGCCTCGGTGTACCCCCTTCTGCTGAGCATCGCGGTGAGGCGTCATGCTCACCGAACCTCGGCGTGCGCGCAAGCGTGTGCGACCTCTTTTCGGGCTCTCTCGGCATCGATGTGGTCAGGTTTCGGCTCGGTGCCTGTGGGGCCAGGTGACTTGGGAGGCACGGCAGACGCTCACGACGCTTGAGGCGAAACGCCCGGATCGTGCATGGCACGCGTGCGAACGAACCGCGCTCCATCGGGGCCTGGTCGGACGCGATCTCCCCTGGTAGCTGCGCGCTGTTCCGAGCCGTCAAGGACGCCGCTGCGCGGCTCGCGTCGCTCGGCCCTTCGGGCCATCCTTGACTGCCCGGCCCAGTTTCGCTGTCTGGCAATGAACGTCGCCCCAGGGGGCGACCTACGGGGCAAGACATCCACCCCTGCAGCTCGGTCGACTCGTGCACAACTTGCAAGGTCCCTTTGCCAGTACAAAGATCCTGCTCAGGACCACAATCGTGCTCTCACCCTGACCACATCGATGCCGGGAGACCGTCTTTTCGGCCGGAGATCACCGAGAGGGGCGCGTCCGTGACCTGTTCGGATCGCGACAGAGCGCGGCGCGGCCGCGGGCTGATCGGGGACCACGAGTCCGGCCACGTGGCTCGGGGCGATCGCCCGGGCAACCGTGCCCGTTGATCGGTCTCGGCTTGGCGGTAGTGTCTGAGCGCGACTCATCGGGTACGTCCGCCTGAGTCCAGAAGCGGCCACGCGCGGTCGTGCGTTGTTGCGCGTGAGACGAGATCGGCCGAAGTGGTTGCGTTCTGAGATCGTGAGTTCGAAGTGGGCGGGGACGTTGTACTTGTCAGGTGCAGCAGCTGCAAGGCGTGCCTCCGACCCGTGCGAACAGGTGCGATGTACCTCCGACTTCCGCTTCCCCTTCGATTGGGCCTTCAGGCCCTCAGACCCCGAGTCGGTTGAGGCACGATTGCGCCGGCTCCCGGGTTCTGGGTCGTATCGGCCAGAAACTTGGCGCCAAACCTGCCGGTTAGAGAGGACATGAGCAGGGGCCGAGCTGCCCGCGCGAGCGTCGCTATGGCCGCCCTGCTGGCTGTCCTCCTGGCGGCGGTAGTGGTCGCGCCTGCTCCGGCCGCCCGCTGGGGCGCCACGATCTATGTCTCGCCCAAGTGGGTCATCGCCGGCCGTCACGTGCGTGTCTATGGCAGCGTTCACGGCGGCTGTCGGGCGGGAAACTCGATAACCCTGATCTCGCGGGCCTTCCCGCGGCAGAGGACGGTTGGCGGCCTCCCGGCCGTCTCAGCCCTGGTGCACCGTGGCGGCGGATTTTCGGTCTCGATATTGATCCCACGCGGAGTGCGGTCCGGAAGCTATGCGGTCTCCGGGCAATGCCGAGGCCACTATCTCGGCTTCAAGGCGCCGCTGAAGGTGCACGCGCCCGCACCCACAACCGCACCGGCGGGGCCATCGGTGACCGGCGCCTACTCCTTCGACGACGAGTTCAACGGCAGCAGCGTGGATCTGACGCAGTGGGACGTGATCAACCAGCAGGGCGACACGTCGAACAGCGAGCCTCAATGCTACGTCACTGGGCAGACCGCGGAGACCGGCGGACATCTGACCGAGACGGCCATCGTGAACAGTCGACCGGCTCCGCCTAATTCAGGCGGTTGTCCAAGCGGAACGCCGAACTCTGCCGCCACCGGATATGACTCGGGTGCAGTCATGACGAAGACCGCAAGCTTCACGTATGGCACGATCCTGATCCGGGCGAAACTGAGCGGGGGGACGACGACTACGGAGCCAGCCATCTGGCTGTTGGGCGCGGCCTGTCAGCAGCCCAACTGGCTTACGAACCCCGGGTTCAGCTGTGATTGGTCCAGCAACGCTTTCGACGCCTCCGAGGTGGACATAATCGAGGACGACGGGGGCAGCACGAACACGTTCGTCGCCGCGGCTATCAATCAGGATGCCGCTGGTTCGCCCTACGTCTGCCATCCCAGCGTCGGGGTGGATGTCAGCGGCGGATATCACACCTATGAGCTCGACTGGAGTCCCGGCCTTCTCACTTGGAGGTTCGACGGGGCTGCGACGAGCTGCACCGTCTCGGGAAGCATCGTGCCGTCGCACGCGATGTTCCTGATCATCAACACCGCTATCTGCCATCCGGGCGTGTGCGCCGATCCCCCGACTGCACCTATTCCCTCTGAGCTGCCGCAGACCACAAGCGTGGACTACGTCCGCATCACCTCGGCGACGATGCCCGTGAACGCGGCCGTCCCGACGATCTCCGGCACGGCGCGGCAGGGACACACATTGACCGCGGCTAACGGAACGTGGACGAACAGTCCTTCGAGTTACACCTACCAGTGGCAGCAGGATCACAAAACTGATATCTCGGGGGCGACAAGCTCGACGTACGTGCCGGCGGCGGGCGATGTCGGCCAGACGCTGAACTGCATCGTGACGGCGAAGAACGCGAACGGCGCGGCAGCCCAATCGAGCGCGTCAACCGCCACGGTGTCGTGAGGGCAGACCTAGTGTCCTCCGCCGCTAGTTCGTTTCAGAAGTCGTGAGATCGACTCGAGGAGACGGCACGCTGATCGTCGAATTCGACCCGCAGACCGTCCAGTCCGACCGGCTCGTCATTATGCACCACGAAGGTGACCTCCTGACCGCAGGCCCCGGCTGCTGCAATCAGCCGATAAAGCCCTGCACAGGAAGTCATTCTTGTAGCCGTTCAGTCCCCCTGGTTCTGGTGCTGGGGCCTGGATCAGAGGAGGGCGGGGAGCGCGCCGCCGGTTTGGTGGGTGGTGAGGAGTTCTTGGAGGTAGGCGAGTAGGGAGCGGTGTTGTAGGCGGCAGGTGACCGAGGCGGAGAGGGAGCGTTCGGTGAACCGTTCGCCGTCATCGGATTGGTTGCCGTGCGACAGTTTGCGGTGGATGACCGGTCCGCGGAGCGCACGCTCGGCAGCGTTGTTGGTTGGTGTCACGCCGGGAACGGTGATGAACGTCCAGAGCGCGGGCCAGAGCTTCAGGAGGTTGTTCGCGAACCGGCTGTGCAGGCGGTGACGTTTGCTGCTGTTGAGCGCCGTTCCCGTTCGTGACGCTCGTGCTGTTGTCCGCCGTGATGGATTGGTCTGACGTTCGAACGTTGAAACGTTCAAAGGGGAGGCAACCCGAACGGTCGATGGGTTAGGCGGCGGCGGGAACGGCGAGCGATGAAGGCGGCGGGGGGCCGGGGGGCGTGGTTGTGCGTCACGCGTTTGTGACCGCTGCGCTCTCGCTGTTGATCGCTCGCCACGACGGTTGGTCGAGGTCGCGAGGGGGTGCGGGTGGGCGAGCGTGGACGGGGCGAGCGATGCGACCCACTCGCGCGTGGCGGGGTGGCGCTCAGGCGCCGGGCGCGGTGGCGGTCCAGAGCTCGGCGGGCCGTCCGTTTGTGAGGATGCGTTGACTGGTGATCTTGCCGTCGGCGGCGAGCATGTTGAGGGCCTGGTCGAGCTGGGTGGTGGAGGGGTTGCGGTGCAGCAGGTCGCGGAGCTGGGTGCGGGTCAGTCCGCCGGGCGGCTGGTGGGTGAGCGCGGCGTGGATCTGGTGGGCGAGCGGGTTGGCGCTGCTGCGCTCCAGCGCCCAGCTGGCTGAGCGTTGCGCGTAGTCCCAGAGCGCGAGCGCGGCGGTCAGGTGCACGGGCTGGATCTCTCGGGTGCTGTCGAGCAGGGCGTAGATCAGCGCGAGGCGGATGGTGTGCGCCTCGGCGCGGGCGCTGATCGCGCCGGCGATCCCGGGCTGGGGCTGCGCGAGCTGCTGGTAGGCGTCGGCCCAGGCGTGGCGGGCTGCGGGTGAGAGGCGGATCTGCCCGGCGCGCTGGGCGGCGGTGAGGGTGGTCGCGAGCCGGCGGTCCAGGCCGGTGTGGTTGAGCGGGTCGGGGTTGCCGCCTTCGGGCAGCAGCCGGACGCGGCGGCAGCCGAGGAGCAGGAAGCGGTTCAGCAGCCCGTTGGCGAGCTCGACGGGGTTGATGTGATGCTGCAGCTCGGTCGCGGTGATGTGTCCGATCACCGAGATATGGGCGCTTGTCGCGCGCGCGGGCGCGGTTCGGGTCAGGATCGCTAAGGGGCGGCCGTCCCACGCTGAGCGCAGTGTGGGCGACAAAGTTGAGATCTCACGGCTGACGTTCTTGAGCACGCTGACGAATTCTGGTTCGATCACCAGCAGCCGCCGGTCGCTTGCGCCGGGGTCCTGGCCGGCGGGGTCGCGGACCGAGTGGATCAACCCCTCCCCGCTACTCAAACCGGTCAGGATCCGGCTGGTGATCGTATGGTCAGCGCCGGTGATCAGGCGGTGCACGTGGTCCCATGACGATCCCTTTCTCGCGCGAGCTGACTCGCCGATCAGGACGAGAAACTGGTTGGGGTGATGCCGGGTCGCTTCGACTTGGAACCATGCGCCGCGGCCGGTCGCGGCACCGAACGCGACCAGCAGCTGGGAGAGGATCGCGATCGGGTCAGCTTCGGTCTCTGGGGCGATCGTGTTCACGATCTCGCCCGCCAGCCCGTGATAGACAGCGGGCTGTGGTGGTGCGGGCCAGCCGTCGGGAACGGGCAGGGTCAGCGCGCCGCTCGGCGGCGGGTCCTCGTCGGGCTGGTCAAGCAGCGACAGGGTGACGGGCTCGGTCATTCGGCGGAGACCTCCGCGACTGCGGCACGAGCAGCGGACTCGTCGACGATCGCCTTCTTTGAAGCGAACGCGGCGATCAGCGAGGCGACGGCGAGGTTGTTCACCTGCCGCGGCAGGCCGCGAGAGACCTCGTGGATCAGACCGATCGCGTCATCGGAGAACAGGGTGTCAGAGCGTCCCGCGAGCGCCAAATGATGCTGCACATAGCTGGTCGTCTCCGTGGCGGTGAGACCGCCGATCGCGTAGCGCATACCGACCCGCTGATCCAACGCGGTGAACGCGCCGCGGCGAAGCCGGTGGCGCAACGCGGGCTGGCCGAGCAGCAGCAGGCAAAACGGCGGAGGGTGTCAGTTCTTCCGTGTAAGCTGACTATTTGATAGTAACAGTTACTCCTGGTGTGTCAACTAGTGACAGTCGGGTTTCAGTTGTCGGGGATGCGGTCACCGAACTCGATTTTGAACGCGGCCAAGGCGGCTGGCCAGTTGAACACGCGCTTCCATTTGGTCTCGGCTTTGGTGATCGCGAGGTAGATCAGCTTGCGGGCGGCGTCCTCGGTCGGGAAGTGCCCGCGGGTCTTGATGATCTTCCGCGTCTGGCGGTGTAGGGCTTCGATCGAGTTGGTGGTGTAGATCACGCGGCGGACGTCGGCGGGGTAGGCCAGGAACGGGGTGATCTGCTCCCAGTGCTCGAGCCAGCTGGCTGAGATCATCGGGTAGCGGTGATCCCATTTCTCGGCGAACGCTGTGAGCTCGTCTGCGGCGTGCTCGGCGTTGACGGCGGTGTAGATCTTGCGCAGGTCGGCGGCGAGCGGTTTGCGGTCCTTGTAGGACACGAAGCGCATGCTGGAGCGGACCTGATGCACCAGGCAGGTCTGGACGGTCGCGTGCGGGAAGGTCGCCTCGATCGCCTCCGGGAAGCCGGTCAGCCCGTCGACGCACACGAACAGGATGTCGGCGACGCCGCGGGTCTTCAGATCGGTGAGAACGTGCAGCCAGAACTTCGCGCCCTCCGTCTGCTGGAACCACAGGCCGAGCACGTCACGCTCGCCGTCGAGGTTGACGCCCAGCGCCACGTAGCACGCCTGGTTTCGGGCCGTATGCCCGTCGCGGATCTTCACGATCAGCGCGTCCAGATAGACGATCGGGTAGACGCGCTCCAGCGGCCGGTTCTGCCACGCCTTCGCGTCAGCCAGGACGGTGTCGGTGATCTTCGAGATCAGATCCGGCGAGACCTCGGCTCCGTAGATCTCCGCGAGGTGTCCCTGGATCTCACGGACCGTCAACCCGCGGGCGTAGAGGCTGATCACGCGATCGTCAAACCCGACCCACCGGGTCTGACGCTTCTTGACGATCTGCGGCTCAAACGTCCCCTTGCGATCCCGCGGGGAGCGGATCCTCAGCGGTCCCTGATCGGTCAGGATCGTCTTTGACGGCTTGCCGTTGCGCGCGTTCCCCACCCCACCGGGCGGCGCCTCACCGGCCTGGTAGCCGAGATGCTCGCTCAGCTCCGCCTCCAACGCCCGGTTCAACAGCCGGCGCGTCAACCGCCCCAGCAGCCCGTCAGGGCCCGCGATCTCCTCAGCGGTCCTCGCCCCTGAGAGCAACGCGTCGAGCAGCTCGTCGCTGACTTCCAACGGCTCCTGATCGAGCCCAGGACCGCCCGGCAACCCCGGAAACACCTCTCGCCGCTCTACGGTGCTGGGGTCGCTTCGCTCCTCGCTGACAGACAGAACATCTTCCTCTTGACTGATCCTGCTGTGAGTTCTTGTAGGCATGGCTGATCCTTTCGGCCACGCTTACACGGTTCCTCCGACACTCCCAAACGGCGCGGTCTGATCCATCCCCATGTTCGACAAACAGCGGATCCCTTCCAGGCACTCGCCATCTAACAGATGCGCTTCATCGCAGATCAAAACCACCTGCTTGCCGCGCTCCGATGCCTCCGCGGCGAGCAGCTCCTGGGCCTGGGGAATCAGCGCCGCGTGGTGAAAGCGCGGGGTGGCGCCCAGCCCGGTGATGATCGTCGTGTAGATCCCGCGCAGCCCGACCCCGGGCGTGCCGAGATAGAGCACCGTGTGCCGCGACGCGTCCAGGCCGGCGACCGCCGCGCGGGCCGCAACCGTCTTCCCGGCGCCGCACTCGCCCGAGATCACGCCGATCGCCTGCTCTGAGATGCACCACGACATCCGAGCGACCGCCTCCCCGTGCGCGGCATGCGCGTGCAACATCCCCGGCGCTAAATCTTTGGAAAAGGGCATCCTTGAGAAGCCGTAATGGCTGCGCAACCTGTCAATACTCACTGTTCGTCCTCCTGTTGGTTGGTGTCACGATCCTCGCCGTCGCCGTCGCCGTCGCCGTCGCCGTCGCCGTCGCCGTCGCCGTCGCCGTCGCCGTCGCCGTCGCCGTCGTTGGCGAGGCTTGAGTAGTCGATCGGGTGCCCGCCGAGCTCGGCGTCGCGCTGCTCGGCGAGGAGCTTGAGGTAGTCGATCCCGGTCCCGGTTGGCGGTGGTGGGAGCTCGCGCTGGGCCTGGGGATGGGTGTGGCGTCCGATCACGAGCGGCACCGCGACCCCCATCGGGCGGTGTTGGTAGCGCACCTCGATCCTCGTGAGGTCAAACGGGTCGAACACCAGCTCGACCTTGCGGCCCACGAGCGCCGGGTCGACCTCGTATTGATTGCCGTGCAGCGACACCGTCGCGGTCTTGGTCACCGTCCGCTCGACCGACCACAGAAACGCCTCGCGCAACAACGCCGGGGTCGGCAACGGCGGCGCGCCGGCGCTGTCAAACCGGGTCAGCGGCGACAGTCCGGTCTCGGAATGCGTGCGCCGGTGATAGACGACCTCCAACCAGGCGGAGAACAGCCGGTTCAGCGCGGCGAGCTCGATCCCGTCGTCGATCTCGACCAAGAATTGATCGCGTACGGTTCGAAAAAAGCGCTCAATCTTGCCCTTCGTGGTGGCCGCGCGGGGGCTGGCGTGAATCAATTTCACGCCCAGTACCGCGCACGCCCGCAGTAGCTGTGAGGACACGAACGCCGAGCCGCGATCGACGTTCTGTGCCCAGCCTGATTATGTGCCCGCCCGGCTGACGGTCCCCGTGATCATGGCGGTCGGCGGCATCGTCGTGGCGGTGTCGGGCACATAACGCGTGCCGCACGCGCGAGGGTGCCTCCTCTGGCCATTTACCCGATGGGAGGTTGTCCCTCATGTTGGAGTCGTATTTCGTCAAGCCGCAGACCGTTGATCGGGTCCGGGGTTCGTGGATCGGCCCGGAGATCGAGCGCTACGTTGACTGGCTGGGTGAGCAGGGTTACGCGGCTCGGTGTGTGTTTCGGCGGGTGCCGCTGTTGGTCGCGTTTGGGGAGTTCGCGCGCGCGAGGGGGGCTCTGGCTGTGGAGGATCTGCCGGCGCATGTCGAGGCGTTCGTGGCCGCACGCGTCGCTTCGTCTCGGAGCGCTCGCCGCGAAGGCGAGGCTGGGCGACGGTACGCCCGTGAGATCTGTGGCCCGATCGAGCACATGCTGGGAATCGTCGTTCCCGGCTTTGCTGGTCGTGGCGATCGTCCCTTGCCGTTCGCAGCCGAGCTGCCCGCGTTCTTTGAGTACTTGGAGGACGAGCGCGGCTTGCGGCCGGGGTCGATCGCGGGCTATCGCCATCACCTGTTTCGGCTGGAGGCGTACCTGGGGAGGATCGGGGTCAGACGGCTGTCGGAGCTCTCGCCGGCGATCCTGAGCGCTTTTGTTGTTGACCGCGCCGGTGCGGGGTTGGCGAAGGTGTCGTTGTGCGAGTGCTGCGCTGCCTTGCGCGGGTTTGTGCGCTACGCGCATCGTGAGGGAGTGATCGCCAGCGACTTGAGCGGCGCGATCGAGGGCCCGCAGGTTTACCGGCTGGCCGACATTCCACGATCGATCACGTGGGAAGAGGTCGGTCTGGTGCTGGGCTGCGTGGATCGCCGCACGCCGTGCGGCAAGCGCGATTGGGCGATCCTGTTGCTGCTGGTGAGCTACGGGCTGCGCAGCCGTGAGGTCGCCGCGTTGACGCTCGATGACATCGACTGGCGGCGCGAGCGTCTCGCCGTGCGGGAGCGCAAGGCCGGGCACTCGACCGCGTTCCCATTGTCCGCGGCGGTTGGGGAGGCGCTGGTTGACTATCTGCGGCACGGGCGCCCGCAGACCAAGGAGCGGCGCGTGTTCTTCCGCGCGCTCGCGCCGGTTGTGCCGATGAGTGCGGACGGTGTCTCGGGCCGTGCGCGTCACTATCTGCTGAAGGCGGGGATTGATGTGCCGCGGCCGGGGTCGCACACGCTGCGCCACACGTGCGTGCAGCGGCTCGTGGACGCCGATTTCGCGTGGAAGACGATCGGTGACTTCGTCGGGCACCGCTCGGCCAAGTCGACCGAGATCTACACCAAGGTGGCTGTCGAGCAGCTGCGCCAGGTCGCGCTCGGCGACGGTGAGGAGGTGCTCTCATGAGCCACGGCGAGAGCATCGAGGAGGTCGTCGACCGGTTCCTCGCGCACAAGCGAGCCCTCGGCCGCAAGTACACCAGCGCCCAGTCGGAGCTGCGACTGCTGGTGCGGTTCTGTGCCGAACGGGGCATGGTCGGCCTCGGCCAGCTCACACCGGCGCTGCTGGACGAGTTCTTGGCATCGCGTCCGCGCTCGCGGCCGAAGGGTTTCAACCACCTGCTGTGCGTGGTCAGGTGCCTGCTCGACTGGGCGGTGGCGCAGCAGCTGCTCGAGGTCTCGCCGCTGCGCGCCCGCCGCCGGCGGGTCACCTCTCAGCCAATCCCATACATCCTCGACCAACAACAGGTACGGCGTCTGCTCGATGCGGCCGGCGCGCTGCCCGACAACGCACGCGCCAGAGGACGAGCAGCGACCTACCGGACGATCTTCGCGCTCTGCTACGGGCTCGGGCTGCGCGCCGGCGAGGCGTCCCGGCTACGAGTCGGCGACGTCGACGTGCAGCGCCGGCTGCTGATCGTGCGAGGCGGCAAGTTCGGCAAGAGCCGCCTCGTCCCGCACGGGCCGCGGATCGCTGCGCTGCTCGACCAGCAACTCGAGCGCCGCCGCCGTGCTGGGCCGCTTGATGAGCAGGCGCCGCTGTTCACGTTCGACGGCGTCCACAGCATCAGTTCGCACCGCGCCAGCCAGACGTTCCACGAGCTTGTGCTCGCGCTCGACCTGCCGGTGCCGGCCGGGGTCTCGCCACCGAGGCTGCACAGCCTCCGGCACAGCTTCGCCGTCGGCTGCCTGTTGCGCTGGTATCGCGAGGGGCTGGACCCATCGGCGAGGCTGCATCAGCTCTCAACGTTCATGGGCCACGTCGACCCGTCCTCGACCCAGGTCTACCTGACGATCACCCCAGCGCTCCTGGAACAGGCCAACCGCCGCTTCGAGCGCTTCGCCGAGCCGGTCTGGACGGAGGCACAGCGATGAGCACCACCACGCCACTCGGGCAGCTGTTGCACTCCTACTTCCTCGATCACCTGATCACGATCAAGGGCCTGCGCCCCGGGTCGGTGCGCAGCTACCGCGACACGATCCGGCTGCTGTTGGTGTTCATCGCAGCGGACAAGCGGTGCAAGATCACGCGGCTTCAGCTCGCGGATCTCACCTTCGAGCGGGTCCTCGCCTTCCTGCGCCACCTCGAAGGGGATCGCGGCAACGGCATCAGCACCCGCAACCAGCGCCTCGCGGCGGTCCGCTCCTTGTTCGAGTACATCGCGACCCGCTCCCCGGAGATGCTGGCGGTCTGCCAGCAGGTCGACGCGATCCCCGCCAAACGCGTCCCGCTACCAGAGACCCGCTTCCTGGAACGCGACGAAGCACAGCGGCTCCTGGCAGGTCTGCCCACCCGGGGGCGGCTCGCGCTACGCGACCGGGCGCTGATCCTGTTCCTCTACAACACCGGCGCACGCGTCCAAGAAGCCGCGGACCTGCGGGTCGGGCACCTCGATCTCTCCGAGCACCCGACGGTGCGCCTGCACGGCAAGGGCGACAAATGGCGCACCTGCCCGCTCTGGCACCAGACCGCCCAAACCATCGAGCGACTGCTGCACATCCAGCCAGAAGCGCCGACGCTGCAAGCGGCCGTGTTCACCGCCCGCGACCAGCCGCTCACCCGCTCCGGGATCTACAAGATCGTCCGGCGCCACGCCGCCGATCTCGACGACCCCCGAACCGGCCGCCGCGTCAGCCCGCACACCTTCCGGCACACCGCCGCCGTGCACCTCCTGGAAGCGGGCGTCGAGGTCAACGTGATCCGCGGCTGGCTCGGTCACGCCGACCTGACCACCACCAACCGATACGCCGAGATCAACACCAAAGCCAAGCAGCAGGCCCTGCTCGCAACCGAACCTCCAGATACTTCCGCGGCATCCCGCAGCAAACCAATCTGGCGGACCGACGAGACCCTGCTGAACTGGCTCGCCTCGCTGTGACCGTTATGTGCCCGACACCGCCACGACGATGCCGCCGACCGCCATGATCACGGGGACCGTCAGCCGGGCGGGCACATAATCAGGCTGGGCACAGAAGGTCGATTATGTTCCGCGGAACATAATCGACGAGGATCGCGTTCGGGACACCGCGCGACATGAGCCCTGAGCGCAGCGCGGCTTCCAAGCGGAACACGTCCTCGCCGGTACCCCACCGCCACCCGACCAGCAGCCGGCTGTGATCGTCGATGAACGCGAGCAGCACCGCGCGGCGCGCCGTCGCGCCGGCCAGGACCGGACCATTCAGCCCGTCTCCTGTCCACAGGTCGTTGCGTGCCCCAGCTTCGAACCGTCCATAGACCTTCCCCGGAGAACGGCCATCGGCGCGGACGTTTAGCCCGGCGCGCGCCAAGTGCGTCTGCAACGTCCGCAACCCCGGCACCTGATCACCCTCGCCGGCCGTGGTGAGCATGATCTGCCTGACCTGCGCCGCGGTCCGCTCCGGCCGCTCGCGCTTCAACCGAAACGCGAGCTCCAACATCCCGGCCGGCGTGCGGGGCGCAACCACACGAGGCCGAGGCACCAACGCCTGAAACCCGCCCCGACGGTACGCGCGGATCCACTCATCCAGCGTGGCGCGCGCGACCCTGACCAGCCGCCCGTCCGGGCCGACATGCTCACGATCACTCAGGGCGCGAACGAGCCGGCCGCGCTCGGCCTTCGACAACGCAGGATCTGCGACGTCACGCACGAGTGCGTACCTGAACAGTCCGATCTCCTGCCGACCCTCCTCATCACCACCCATCAGGTTCCTCCCGACGCTCGAGTTCAACGAGCGCGGGACCCTCTCAGCTCACGTCGCCCACGAATAGGCGGACGCTCGTGTTGCCAACAGCACCCCGCCCGACAGCACGCTCGCGATCTGCCACGGATCACCCGGCCCGAACCGCAACACCCACGCCCGGGCGGCGACCGCGATCGCCTCCAACGCGTCCGCGACGTCGCTCCCGGCCGGCAGTACCGCCCCCAGCTCGGGATCCAGCACGACCACGCACCGCGTGAAATGCGCCCTGATCTGATCAGCCCGCTCGACGAACCGGCGCAGCCAACCACGGACCGTGTCCGGACACGCGCCCAACCGCGCGGCGATCCGCCGATACCCCTCACCGGCGACGCTCGCCTCGATCGCCGCCCCGATCACCGACACCTCATCCTGCCGACGCCCCAACGCCACGTCTGGCAGCAACACGTGCGTCCCCGCGCACCCCCGGCACCGCCCCCGACGCGGCCGCAAAACACGATCCCCCGCCCGGCAGCGCAGCACCCGCGCCCGAGCATGCCCCCACGGCCCCAGCATCCCGCGACACGACGGGCACGACAACCCCCCAGCCACCAGCACACTCTCGACCCGAGCAGGCTCGGCGCATACGATCAACATCGGGTGCCACCTCCGGCATCCAAGAGAGCCCTCCCGACGCAACGACCAAGCTGGCGGGAGGGCTCTCGCGCGTTCAGGAACGCGCAAAGCCTGCCAGCCCGCGAGCGGCATCCCAGCGATCAACGGCACCAACCCCAGCTCCCGTGCTGGATTCAAACGGCGCTCAACAGCTGCCGTTGCCAGCGTGCTCGAGCAGCGTACGCAACTCGGTCTTGACCGGTTTCATCTCACGAGCCAGCCGGCGGCGGTTCTGGTGTTCAGCAAACGCGTGCCAAGCGGCGAACAGCCGTCGGGTGAGCGCCAGGCCGGTCGCTCCGAAGATCTGCTGGGCGGCCAAGCCTTCGCTGTGGAATCTGAAGTCGCGTTGGAGGTGCGGCCAGCAGGCTTGTCGTTGCTCGGGATCGAGGAGGTCATACGCCCACCAGCGATCGGACGTCTCGATCCCGGAGAAGTCGGTGCCGAGCAGTTCCTGCAGCCGGTCGCGGTGACGGTACCCGGCGATCCGGAAAATCGCGGCGTGCTCGGTCGCAGCGGTCCACACCCAGCGGTCCTGAGCACCAGCCGAGCGGGGCTCAGAAAAGCCCTGCTAATCGGCGTCTTCCGCGACCGCGACGGGGTCCGTTGTCAACGGTTTGTCCACGAGCGCGGCGGCGACCACAGCGGCTGCCTCCGAGTCGCTGTGCGGTAGCAGATGGCTGTAGACGCTGAGGAGGGTCTTTGCGTCGTCGCCGAGACGGGCAGCCACGACGTGAAGCGGGATCCCATTTGTGAGCGCGATAGTCGCCGCGGTGTGGCGCAGGCAGTGCAAGCTGCCGACCGGAATGCCGGCGGCCTTGCGATGGCGCATGAACCACTCGGTCAGCCTTTGCGGGTGGACCACCGCCCCGAGCTCGTTGCAGAACAAGAGATCGTTGTCCTCGTACGCGGGGCCGCAAGGTCGCGCTCGAGGATCTGCAGGTCGCGGTGACGACGCAGCGCGTCGACGGTCTCCGCGTCGAGCGCGATCGTGCGCTCGGAGCGGCGCGTCTTCGGCGGAGCAAACGTGCAGCCGCCCTTGGTCGGTATCAACTGCTGCTCGACGCGCAGGCTGCCGCCCTCAAGGTCGAGCGCCTGCCACGTCAAGCCGAGCAGCTCGCCCCGCCTCGCGCCAGTCGTCGAGGCGAGTCGCCACAGCGCCAACAGGCGATCGTCAGCGACGTACGCGAAACCGGCGCAGCTCGCTCGGCGTCCTCCACGACTGAACGCGGGTGTCCTCGGCGGCCGGCGGGTCGGCTGCGGTCACGGGATTGCGGGTCAGCTTGCCCCACCGCACGGCGTCATTCAGCGCCCGGCGCAGCAGGGCGTGCACCAGGCGCCGTGTCGCGACACTCAGTCCGTCGCCCTGGAGCTCTGCATGCAGGGCGTTGATGTGACCGGCTGAGACGTCGCACAAGCGGATCCCGCCGATGTCGCGCTTTGACGACAAGGGGGTATCCATTTGAGTCAGGTCGAGCATCCTCGCCCACTGTGCGCAGCCCACGGCCCGAGGGTGGTAGGGGACCATGGATTCCAGGCGGACGTGGTGCCTCACGGCCCACCTGGCTTGGGATGCGGCTCGCCCAACGATCGGCGCGGCTGGTGGGGACCAGTTGCTACGAAGACCCCGGACTAACCTGACTCAAATGGATAGCCCCTTGACGACAATGGGCTATCTATTTGAGTCAGGTAGTCTTGGGCCGTGCCGGCGGCAGGACGCGACTATCCGGGTTCCTACGCGGAGCTGCTCTCCTGGTTCCCGGACGATGAAGCGTGCCTGGACTACCTGGAGTGGCTGCGCTGGCCGGACGGGTTTCGCTGTCCCCGCTGCGCGGGGCGCGATGGCTGGCGGCTGGGCAGCGGCCGCTGGGAGTGCGCGGTCTGCGGCCGCCAGGCGTCGGTGACCGCGGGGACGATCTTTCACGGCACGCGCACGCCGCTGCAGCTGTGGTTCGCCGCGGCTTGGCAGATGACCAGTCAGAAGCACGGCGTGTCCGCGCTGGGGGTACAGCGGTCACTTGGACTGGGCTCCTACCAGACGGCGTGGGCGATGCCCCACCGCTACCGGGCGGCGATGGTCCGCCCTGGCCGCGAGCGGCTCTCGGGGCACGTTGAGGTCGATGAGGCGTACATCGGCGGTGTCGAGGACAAGGTCCACGGGCGCCAGACCGAGACCAAGGCGATCGTCGCGATCGCCGTGGAGATCGAGAATCCCAAGCGGTTCGGGCGGATCCGCCTCGGACACGTGCCCGACGTCACCAAGGAGAGCATGCTGCCGTTCATCGACGGCGCGGTGCAGCCCGGCAGCACCATCCACACCGACGGCTGGCAGGCGTACCTCACGTTGGGCGACCGCGGCTACGAGCACGAGCGAACAGTGATGCGCCAGCAGAGCGATCCCGCCGATGTCGTGATGCCCGGCGTGCATCGCGTCGCCAGCCTGCTGCAGCGCTGGCTGCTGGGCACCCACCAGGGCGCGGTCACTCGCGAGCACCTCGACGCCTACCTCAACGAGTTCACTTTCCGCTTCAACCGCCGCCGCTCCACCCGCCGCGCCCTGCTCTTCTACCGGCTGCTCGAACAAGCGATCCTCGCCGAGCCGATCACCTACCGCAGCCTGATCGCCAACCCCAGCCCCACCGGACGCAGGCCAACCGGTGCGACCCAGCCCGGCCGCGTCGCCATCCCGGCGGCCGTGCACCGTCCCTGGCGGCAATCGCCCGCAAATACTGGTCTCCCTGAGTCAAATAGATAGCCCATTGACGACATAGGTCTGGACGACCTTCTCATACCTGGCGTGGCTGAGCGGGCGGACGGTGCGCTGCGCCGCGCGCAGCCGTTCGTTCGTGAGATACACGCCCAGCGGCACCTTGCTCCGCTCGACATAGGTCCCAGCATTGACGTTGATGACCGTGGTCGCCAGGAACGCCTGCGCATCCTTCTGACGCGGGAACCCACCCTTGGACGCCTGCCGCCGCTCCGGCCTGCCGGTCTCCGGGTCGATCCGGGCCGGGAGATCCCAGTAGGCCGTCCAGGTGTTGCCGCGCTTGCGCGTGCTGCCTCTTATTGCTCGTCCTTTTCCTTGGTGGGTTCGTACAGCACCTCGATGCCGAGCTTCCGAATCAGGCGCTCGTTCTCTGCCTGAAGAGCCGCCTGCTCTTCGGGCGACAGCTCCTCCGGGCTCACCCTGGTATCGCCTGCGCCCTGGTCGCGATAGGAGCGGAAGTTCGCCGGGTCGAGCGGGATATTGCCCCGCGCCCAGCGGCGCGCCTTGACCTGGTCGACCTCGAGCGCCCGCGCAAGTGACACGCGCTCGTCGCCTTCGATCGGCAGGAACATGTGGACCGGCGCCACGTCGAGCGCGGCCGCGATTGCGATCGCCTCATCCAGCGAGATCTTGCGCTCTCCGCGCTCGATCCTCGCGATGGCCGCCTGATTCATCTTCTGGCCGATCTCCGCCAGACGTGCGACGAGGGCTCGCTGGCTCATGCCCCGCGCGTCGCGGGCCTCCTGCAGCCGTCACCGGAAGATCTCTTCGGGCGTCCCCGTGGCTGTGTTGGTTTCCAAGGTGGGCTCCCCGTAGTGATGCGATTACAACATCACTCTAGCACACAACTTGCTCACGCGGTGCGGTTCTGTGTAGTAGCCGTTCGCGTCGAAATTCCCCGACGACTGACACGGGCGACCAACCCACACCGTGGGGTGAAAGAAGTTGCCGTGCATGTCCTGGTGTTGTTCCAAACGGGTGTGGCTACTTCAGGACGACAGTGAAGTTGCTGGTAATGGCCGGTTTTGGCGCGATGGGCGGAGGGCTTGAGGTGCGCTGAAACCGGGGTTATCGCCCGGTCGTGCCAATAACCGGGGTTTGAGCGGCGCTCAGGCGGTCCGGCGGCGGGGCCGTTGTGGGCCGTGCAGCGGTCGGCCGCGGCCGGCGAGAAGCTGTTGTGCGGCGTGGCGGGAGATGTCGCGCATCTCATCGAGGACCTGCTCCAGTGCTCGGCGGTTGGCGATCCATTCCTGGTAGAGGGCGGCGTCGTCGGCGGGCAGGATCTTGGAGACGGTCTTGCCGTTCTGCTTTCAGGAGATCTGCCAGTACGGGCCGTGGCGCTGGTCGGGGTCCTGGCAGCGGCAGTTGGGGTTCTTGCAACTGGTGTAGCGCTCGATCAACGAGCCCTCACAGGTGAACCCGATTTCCGCGAGGCGGGCTTTCGCCGCCTCGTGGTCGGCGCGCAGACGTTCCAGTCCCGCTGGCTGACGCCGTTCCGTCATCGCCCAGTATCATACTGGGCGCTCGGATGGGCGATCAGTCGTCTCCGAGCAGCGGGATCGACGCGTTCCGGGATCTGGAGCGCTGGCTGTCAGGTCAGACGGCACAGGACGCCGGCATGTCAGAGCTCGAGCGTGAGTCCGAGCGCCGCGGCCGCGAGATCCTCAGGCTCGCGTTGCAGGCGCACATCGACGCGCGCGGCGACGGGGACATCGGTGAGGCGATCGTTCTGGTCGGCGAGCAGGAGTCGGTGCGTTTGACTCACAAGCGCCTGCACACCCGGCCGGCTCGTGACCCTGTTCGGCGAGGTCCGCGTCACGCGCGTGGGATACAGCGCCCGTGGACATGAGGCGATCCATCCCCTCGACGCGCAGCTGCGCCTGCCGGGGCGCCTGTGGAGCTACGAGTGCCAGCGCAGGCTGATCCGCTCGGTCATCTGCGGCCCGTTCGACGAAGCGATCGCGCTCGTCGGTGAGATCACCGGCACGACGATCCCGAAGCGCTCCGCCGAGCAACTCGTCCACGACGCCGCCGTGGACTTCGACACGTTCTACGCCGGGCGCGCACAGGCCGCGACCGGCCCAGCCGACGGGGAGATCCTCGTTGGCGCGATCGACTGCAAGGGCATCCCGATGGTCAAGCCTGACGGCGCGATCAAGGTCGTCCGACGAACGAAGGGCGAGAAGGCCAACAAGAAGAAGATGGCGACCGTCGCCGCCGTCCACAGCCAGCCACCGATCCACCGCACCCCCACCGAAGTGATCGACAGCCTGTTCGCAACCCAGCATCCCTCCGAACGGCCCAAACACCCCAAGCCGACCCGCAAGCGCGTATGGGCGAGCCTCACTGCCGGCAAGGACGCGTTCATCGCAGACGTCAAAGCAGAGATGACCCGCCGCGACCCCGACCACGAGCGGACGTGGGTGATCCTCACCGACGGCGAGCGCGCGCTGCAACGCCGCGTCATCGCCAGCTTCGAGAACGTCACACTCGTGCTCGACCTGCTGCACGTCCTCGACAAGCTCTGGAAGGTCGCGCACGCGCTGCACGCAGAAGGCAGCCCCGAAGCCGAAGCGTTCGTCAAAGCACGCACCGAGCGGATCCTGTGCGGGATGACCGGCCAGGTCGTCAAAGGACTGCGCCAGATCATGACCAAACGCCGGATCGCCGGCGTCAAAGCCAAGACGATCCACGGCGTCTGCGACTACCTCTACCGCAACCGCGAACGGATGCGCTACGACGAGTACCTGCGCAACGGCTGGCCGATCGCATCAGGCACCGTCGAGGGCGCCTGCAAAAACCTGATCCGCGACCGGTTCGAGCGCTCCGGCATGCGCTGGACACCCCAAACCGCCGAAGCGCTCCTCAAGCTACGCGCCACCCACCTCTCCGGCGACCTCGACGATTACTGGGAACACCACATCACGCACGACCAGCAACGCCTATACCGCCGCGACGTCTGGCAGCCCACCCCGTCGTCCTGAAGTAGCCACACCCGTTCCAAACCACCCAGCCCAGCGCGTCGCACGACCCATCGCCAATCCACGCGTTCCCGACCCGTCTCGACCACGCTGACGATCGGCGTCAGCTGACTTGACCATTGGCCTGACCCCGAAGGTTCGGTCCGGCCCTTGTGTGAGGTTCTCGCGTCCACGATCATGGACGAGGAGGGAACGCTCACGTGAAGCGACGCAGGCACACGCCAGAGCAGATCATCCGCAAGTTGCGGGAGGCTGAGCGGATGATCGGTGAGGAGAAGACGATCCCGGAGGCAGCGAAGCAGTTGGAGATCAGCGAGCAGACGTTCCATCGCTGGCGGGCGCAGTACGGGGGGATGAAGGCCGATGACGCGAAGCGGTTGAAGGAGAGCTCGCGCGTGAGAACGCTCGGTTGAAGGCGATCGTGGCCGACCAGGCGCTCCAGGTGCGGACGCTGAAGGAGGTCGCGAAGGGAACTGGTGAGCCCAGCCCGTCGGCGTCAGGCGGTCGCGATGCCCCACCGCCGCCGTCGGCGGCTCAGCATCGCAACATCGGTGGGGTGCTGGCGGTGGGTGGTGCGGCCGGACTGCTCCCGGCCATGCACGCTCCTTGGTATCAGGCCACGCAGTATGGCCGGTACAACGCACTCGTCAGAGCTGATCCGCACTAACGGTCTCATCCAGGCCGGCCACACACGGGCGCTCGACGAAGATGATCTTCTAGGGTTCCGTCTGGATCCGACCGCACGCCCGGCCCGGAAGCGTCATGCATCGTCAGCCCGCCTGCAGCCGTCGCATTTCGCCGCCCCAAACACGCGATTCTGCAGGCATCGTCGTGATCTGACCTACAGCGATCACCCACCGCCCGCTCCTTGGTACCGGGCAGGACAAGAGCGCGACGCTCGATGCGGAAGGATTCTGGAGCGGCGCGGAGCCGGTACCGGCCACGCCCGGCGACGCGGAGCTCTGGGAGCAGTTCGGCGCTGCTCCCGCCAGGTTGGGCGTGGCCACCTCGAGCCTCGACCGCTCCGAGCTGGCGAATGCCTTCGAGGCGCTCGCTGTCGCAGCTCAAGCGCTCGCGGCCTCGATCAGGTCTGCGTAGCGACGACGGATCGCGTGCCCCCGGGCCAGGCGACCGCAAGGATCGGCCACGACCGAGGCTATTGGCTCGCTGCGGAACCTCCCGGTCGAGCGCTGCGCCGGTCCCACTTCTCCGGCTGGCGCCGGCGGTCCCGGGGCCAGTCCCGGGGGATCCGCTGGCGATCAGCGGTCCCCGGGTCAGGTAGGGAGCTCGCACGCGTCGAGCAACCGCCGACAAACCGGGGGCCCAGATGCCGCCTCGCGGTTTGGTGAGTGCGGGATATCCATTTAGGTCAGGTTGTGGCGGCCGGGCATCACCACGTGGGCGGGATCGTGCTGGGCGCTGATGACGGTCCGCTCGTGCACGTAGCCGTGCTTGGGCAGCGCCAGGTACGCCGGCCAGCCGTCGGTATGGACCGTCGCCCCGGGCTCAATGGCGCCGCTCACGAACGGGATCAGGCTGTCCTTGGAGACGTCTGGCACCGACTGCATCCGCACGCGCCCGAAACCTTTGGGATTGCGGATCTCCACGGCGATCGCGACGATCAACTTGGTTTGCGTCTCGCGCCCGGCGACGCCCTCCTCGACCCCGCCTACGTAGGTCTCATCGACCTCGATATGGCCGCCCAGGCGCTCGCGGCCGGGGCGCACCATCACCACCCGCAAGCGGTGCAGCATCGCCCACGCGGTCTGGTAGGAGCCCAGCCCCAGCGCCCGCTGCACCCCCAGCGCCGAGACGCCGTGCTTCTGGCTGGTCATCAGCCACGCCGCCTCGAACCACAGCCGCAGCGGCGTGCGCGTCTTGTCGAAGATCGTGCCCGCCGTGACCGACGCCTGCCTGCCGCACAGCGCGCATTCGAAGCGCCCGACGCCAAGCCGCCAGCCCCGCCGACTCGGGCAGCGCGGGCAGCGGAAGCCATCTGGCCAGCGCAGCCACTCCAGGTAGTCCCAGCAGGCCTCTTCGTCCGGGAACCACGCCGCGAACTCGGCGTCAGAGCCCGGATAGTCCAGCCCAGCGATTGGCACCCGCCCAGGCTACCTGACCTAAATGGATATCCCACTGGTGAGTTAGTGCCCTGGTAGGGGTTGCCAGTTGGTCTCGGCGTAGTGAGTGCCGGAGGGCGAGCGTGTGAGCTGGCGGACGTGTGAGCCGTCGGCACGCATCGTGCAGGTCAGGCCGAGGTCGGTGCGGACATGACGCGGCCTGCCCGCAGGGGTGGATGACAAGATCCCAGCATGTCGGATCAGGATTTCGGTTGGCTGGGGTGGGTCCGCGCGCTGCAGCGCGTCAGCCAGGAGGGGCTGACGTACTCCGAGAACGGCTTTGATCGCGCCCGCTACCAGAAGGTGGGGAGGGTGGCGGCTGAAATTGCGGCGACGGTGTCTGGCCTTCCCACCGCGGTCGTCGCCCAGGCGTTCACGGCCGACGCGGGCCATCCCACACCCAAAGTGGATGTTCGGGGCGCCGTGTTCCGCGACGGCCGCGTACTCCTGGTCCGGGAGCGCATCGACGGCGGCTGGACGCTGCCGGGAGGTTGGGCTGACCCCGGGGACTCTCCAAGCGCCACGGTCGCGCGCGAGGTTCAAGAGGAGGCCGGGTATGCCGTCCACCCGACTCGTCTGATCGCGGTTCACGACCGTGATCGACGTAACCATCCGCCGCTCGCCTACGCCGTGTACAAGCTGTTCTTCCTCTGCGAGCTGCTCGAGGACGAACCGACCTCAGCTCCCGATCACGAAGTCGAAGCCGTCGGTTGGTTCGACCCCCATGACCCGCCGCCGTTATCGACAGGACGCGTTACTTCTGACCAGCTCGTGCTCGCTGCTCGATACCAAGCCGATCCCCATCGGCTCCCAGACTTCGACTAGGCACGCACGCGACTCGATCATCGGGTACCACGCGCGACGCGACCGGTGCACGATCGGACGCCGGGTACCCACGCATCTGGCCGCCGTCCATCGTGAGCAAGGACTCGAGCTCGTCGGGCGTTGATCACGTAGCACGAGAGAGGAGACGGGGCCATGCGCGGTTATGGGTTGCGGGTCGGCCGAAAGTGGTGGCGCATGGCTTTGCCTGCGGGCGTGGCCGTCAGCATGCTTCTCGCGGCAACCTGCGCCCAAGCGCTCGAGCGCCAACATCAGGCGCCGCGGATATACCCGCTGGGGCAACCGCCTAGCGGTAGTGCACAGCCCGCGCCGCGGTCGGGCGCGCCGTTCCAGCGCGGCGATGTGTTTCTGACCGGGAGCGGCAGTGTTCAGGAGTATTCGCCGAGCGGGCAGCTGCTCCAGACGGTCGCGGGGAGTTCGGGAGCCGGTCCGCTGTGCTTTAACCCGGATGGCACGCGGCTGATCGTCCCGGGAGTCGGCCTGTTCGACAGTTCCGGGAACCTGCTGCAGTCGAACTGGGCGTCCGTCACGAACGCAGAACGTTGCGTAGCGGATGGGTCCGGCAATGTGTACGTCGGCGGCGGGGTCCCACAATCCAGCTACACCATCACGAAGGACGATCTCAAGGGCAGCGTCATCCATACTTTCAACCTCGCCCTGTCCGCAACCCGACCCCTGGCCATGGACCTTGCGCCGGATGAGTGCACGGTGTACTACGGGGGATGGGTGCCGCCGGCTGGCAACGGGCAGCTTAACGTTTGCACAAACAGTGCGTCGGGCGACCCCTGGTTTGCGGATGATGTGCGTGTCTTGCCGAACTGGCAGGTCCTCGTGACCGACGACTTCGCGTGGGGGCTGGCGGACGCCTCCGGCCAGTTCATTCGAAGTGTCAACGAGCAGAGTTGGACCGGATGCATCAATTGCTACCAGCTCTACTCCATGAGCCTTGACCCCGACAACACGTCTTTCTGGGTCAGCGCGATCCCTAACCAGGGGCCTACCGGTGTGTTTCGGTTTGACATCAACAGCGGGCGCCTACTCTCGCAATGGGCAGGTAGCGGTCAAATCGCCGTCTATGGCCCGCCGCTGCTCGGCAACGCCAACGTCCAGAGCGCGGTCGATTCCGACACCGCCGGTACCGCAGAGGCGTTCTCGACGCAAATGCGCTATCCCGGGAACTTGTCACGTCTGCATCTCTACGTGGATTCGTCGTCTACCGCGAGCAATGTCATCGTCGGGATCTACTCGAACCGCAACGGGGACCCGGGTGCCCTGCTGGAGCAGGGAACGATCACCAACGTGAGGGCCGGAAGCTGGAACTATGTCGACATTCCGTCGATGCCGGTGACAGCCGGGCAACGGTACTGGATAGCGGTGCTGGGTCCCAGCGGCGCGGGCAGCATTCGCTTCCGGGACGCGGTTAGCGGACCGGGCTCAGAAACGAGCGCGCAGCACAACCTGACCGCCCTGCCAGCAAAGTGGTCAACCGGGAAAACCTGGGCCACCGGGAACGTGTCAGCCTACGGAAGCTGAATTGCTCAGCTCCGCGGAGACACAACCGGGGTATCTTCCGCGACAGCCCGCCCCACGAGGCGCTCGGGGCGGGAGAATGCGCCTACGGTTTCGGCTCAGCTCGGCCGGCAACAACCCGTGACGTCAGATGCGCGTCTGCAAGCGCGCGCGTCACCGCGTCGTTGAAACCGAGCATGCCATTCCACGCGGCGATCCAAGACTGCCGCATTTCGATCTGAGCAGCGCTCTGCTCGGTCATGACCGAGAGCGTCGAGTTCTTTCCGAAGCAGGCGTGTCCGGACGCTTGGATACGCATCTCCTGGCTTCCGGTTCGCCGGAGAGGAGCGGTCCGTAGGGCGCCACGTCGAGCGCTTGCGGCTCGTCCCTATTCCCTAGTAGTGCTCTGGTAGGTGGTGGGAAGGGTTTTGTAGCTCGGCGGTGAACTTGGTTGGCATGGTTGCTGCGAGTGTGATGGACATCGGGATCGTTGAGGAGTTGGTTGGGGTCGCGCCGGCGGTGGTCGATCGGTTGGCGGAGTTCTTCGTTGATGTCGCGTCGGGTCTGGTGCGCTCGGAGCAGCGGTGGGCTGCGGAGTACTACGCGCGGGCGTTGATGATGGAGGGGGCGCGCAAGTCGTTGGAGCCGATGGTCACGCGGATGGGCGGAACGAGTGTGGAGTACGAGGCGTTGCAGCATTTTCTGGCTGATAGCCCGTGGGATCCGGCGGTGATTGATCGGGCGGTCGCTGAGCGGGTGTGCGCGGTGATCGAGCCTGTGGCGTGGGTGCTGGATGACACCGGGGTCCCGAAGTACGGCCGGCATTCGCCGGGGGTCAAGCGTCAGTACTCCGGGACGCTGGGGAAGATCGGCAGCTGCCAGATCGCGGTGTCGCTGCACGCCGTCAGCACCAAGGGCACGGTCCCGTTGGGGTTCCGGCTCTACGTGCCCGAGGACTGGTGTCAGGACCCGGTCCGTCGGCGGGAGGCGAAGATCCCCGCGAGCGTCGAGTTTCAGACCAAGCCGGCGCTCGGCGGGGAACTCGTCGCGAGGGCGGCGGGCTGGAAGGTCCGCCGCGCGCCGGTGCTCGGCGATCAGGCCTACGGCAACGACGCCAAGCTCCGCGCCCGCCTGCACGATGACGGGATCGACTACGTGCTCTCGATCGGCCCGGAGTGCGACGTGTTTGATCCCGGCACCGTCTTCGTCGTCCCTGAGCGCAAGCCCCGATCGCGTGGCCCCGCGCCCAGCGCCCTAGCGACCGACGCCGAGCCGCGGCCGATCGCAGCGCTCGTAGCCGGCCTTGACCCAGACGCGTTCCAGGCGGTCGCGTTCCGCGACATCGACGGCGGTCAGCTCGTCTCGCGGTTCGCGTTCGTGCGCGTGATCGCCGCTCACCCCGTCACCCGCGATCGCCAAGCACCGCGCGAGGAATGGCTGATCATCGAATGGCCCGAAGACCACGAGCAGCCCAGCGACTACTGGATCAGCAACCTGCCGGCCGACACCGAACCAGAGCAGCTCGCGCGACTCGCGCGGCTGCGCTGGATGATCGAGCTCGACTACAAACAGCTCAAAGGCGAACTCGGCCTTGACCACTACGAGGGCCGCAGCTACCTCGGCTTTCACCACCACTGCACGCTGGTGACGGCCGCCCACGGCTTCTTGACGCTGGAGCGGGCCGACCCAAATCGCCCGCGGCCGGCCTGACACTCCCCCAAGCGGTGCTGCTACTGCAGCCCGTCTGGAAGTGCTGGACCGGCCGCTGCTCCACCTGCCAACAGCCGATCAATCTCGACGCTCTACCACTACGCCGACCACCCAGACGCGAGTAACACCACCTACCAGAGCACTACTAGCTACTTGCCGCGGAAAAACGGGGCTCCGTGGATGATCGTAGGTGACTCGGGCGCCGGTTTAGGGGGCTGAGCAGGGGCTTTCTACTGGTGAGCGGGGTTCTGTAAGTCGCGCGCGACTGCTGATGCCGTTCCTGCCCGTGCTTGTGGTGGAGCGGGGTGGCTGCGCGAGGGTGTCGCTCGCCGGCATGGACGCCGGCGAAACCCGGGCCGGATGAGGGCTCTGTGAGGACGCCGGTGTGGCGACGCGCACGGGCTCGCGCCCCGTAGGTTCGCGGGTTGTCTGAGTCCTCGAACTGGAGGTCGTCGCCCATGCGCGTCACTGCTGCATTCTCCCGCCTGCTGGACCTGCCCGGGGTGTGGGTCAAGAAGGTCCGCTTCGGGCCCGGCCGGGTTGTGGTCTGGGTCGCGTTGCGCCGCAAGCGGCTGTGCTGCCCAAAGTGCTCCTACTCGACGATGGCGCGCGAGAACGTGCAGGATCACGACTCGGTCTGGCGGGCTGTGGATCTCGGCCTCTGGCGGCTTGAGATCCGCTGCCGGCTGCGGCGGCTGCGCTGCCCCGAGCACGGCGCGCACGTGGAGGGCGTGCCGTTCGCCCGCGACGGCGCCCGGTTCACGCGCGACTTCGAAGATGTCGTGGCCTGGCTTGCGACCAAGACCGACCAGACCGCGACTTGCCGGCTGATGCGGATCGACTGGGAGACCGTCGGGCGGATCATCAAGCGCGTCGGCGACGAGTTGCTCCCCGCCGACCGGCTCACCGATCTGTTCGACATCTCGCTGGATGAGGTCGCGTGGCGCAAGGGTCACCGCTACCTGACGCTGGTCGGCGATCACCGCGAGGGCTGCGTGGCGTGGGGCACCGAGGGCAAGGGTCAGGCCGCCGCCGATGAGTTCTTCGCCGCGCTCGACCCGCCGCCAACGGACCGATCCGCGCAGCCCCAGGCGCCAGAGCCCGCGATCATGGTCCCGTTCGGGCCCTGCCCGACCGTCCCCGCCGGGCACGGCATTCAGGGCGCGTGGCTCGCGGGCGATCTGGAGCTCGAGCCGGCAAACTTCGCGCGCGCCAGCAGGCTGCGCGCCGTCTCGAGTGCGCCCAGCATGATCAGCAGCTCGGGGGTGCAAGTCCCCTGTGGAGGAGATGACACCAACCACAAGCCAAGGGCAACTGCGTCGTCGTGAGGCGGGGTGGGAAGGAAGCCGGAGGCGAAATCGCGACTCTAGGGTGCGTCCTCGGAAGCTGTATTCGACTTGCCGGTGGGAGTCCGGCCACGGTAGTGACCAAGCAGCCGTGTAGCTGGTGGCCAGCGCGAGGAGAGATCCGAAGCGTTGAAGCGTCACAACAAAGGCCCCGTGGGGGTCGAGCAAGCAAGCGGTCCGTAGCGTCAATCGAATCCTGCAGCGTCGTAAGCGATCCCGCTTGTGTGGGAGGCAGAGGGAGCCGAGCCGTTCCTAGGGCGGCGAAGGCCATGGACGGGGTGAAGAGCTTGGAATCGCAGCCCCAAGGAACCCTCCGGCGTATGGGGATCGGAACGTTTGCACAGCCGAATACGGAAGAGGAGAGATCCGTCTGCGCACCGGCAACAGGTGGCCGTAGGCTCGCCAGCCTGCGGCGCCCGGTAAGCGGCGAGGCCGATAAGTGCAGCCCACGAAACGGCCAAGCGCGCAGCGGAAGTCAGCGCAGGTGATACGAGCGATGATGGGCACGGACAACATAACCTGCCCTAGCAAAGCGCCTGTAGCCGGGTGCGCGGTAGGGTCCCAGCATCGGTCAGGACGAGGGGCTTCGGTCCCCAACTGGCGGCAGCTCGCTCTGAGCTGCGGTCTGGGATTCAGATCGCTTGGGTGGCTCGCCAACGCCGTCGGCACGGCGGAATGCGGGTCATCGACTGCCCGGGGGAACGCCGTGTGCGGGAGAACCGCATGCACGGTGTGGGAGGGGGCGGGAGGAAACGCACCGATGATGCCCAGCCCCATGTGGATCGCTGGGTGGCATATCGGCGGCGCGCCTCTCGCCTACCTCATAACACATGGCGCGCTGGATCCCGTTGGGGAGCTGGCGGGCTGCGCGTAGAAGGCGGGGCGGTCCGGGCGAGTCTGCACCACGAGACGAAGCCCGATGCCATCAAGGGGCCGTTCCGTAAACGCGGTGGGTGTGCGATGAAGGTTGCTGGTCTTACTCGCGGAGATCTCCGCGGGTGTCCCAGATGCCCCGTCCGTTTGGTTCGCGGGGTGGTGCGGGACGGCGATGCTCGTGAGGGCGTCGCTCGCCGTGGAGAAGTCAGCAGAGGCCGTATTACCAGCGGGGATCTTCATCGCTGGGAAGGGCCGAACGCGAAGCCGAGGCGCAGGACGCCCGTGCTCGTGGGATGGATGTTGAACGCAGCCAACCCCAAGTGGGGCCTGGGTGGGAGGGCCGGAGGGTGAAGCCCGAAGACGCCCGTTCAGAGCGCAGTCCATCCCCGGCGCCTGGCGATACCGCAGCTCACCCCGCCGAGGCGAGCTTGTGGGAGCAGTTGTTGTCCCGCGAGAATCTCGCCGAGGCGCTGAAACGCGTCGAGCAGAAAGCCGGTGCCCCGGGCATCGACGGGATGAGCACGAAGGAGCTGCGGCCGTGGTTGAAAGACCATTGGCCGCAGATCCGCTCGCAGCTTGACGCGGGCACCTACCGTCCGCAACCGGTCCGGAGGGTGATGATCCCCAAGCCCTCGGGTGGGATGCGGAAGTTGGGGGTGCCGGCTGTGGTGGATCGGTTGATCTGCCAGGCCATCGCGCAGGTGCTCACGCCTGTCTTGACCCGCAGTTTCATCCCCATAGCTTCGGCTTCAGGCCGGGGCGCTCGCAGCATCACGCTGTCGAGCGGGCACGCCAGTTCATCGCTGATGACGCGGCGTGGTGCGTCGATTTTGATCTCGACTCGTTTTTCGATCGCGTTCAGCACGACGCTTTGATGGCCAGGGTCGCACGACGGGTCCATGACAAGCAGGTGCTCAGGCTGATCCGACGCTACCTGGAAGCGGGCGTCATGGATGGCGGGCTGGTGGCCGCGAGCGAGGAGGGGACCCCGCAGGGTTCTCCGCTCTCGCCGCTGCTCTCGAACGTCATGCTCGACGACCTCGACTGGGAGCTCGATCGGCGCGGGCACGGTTCGTGCGCTTCGCCGACGACGGACGGATCTACGTCCAAGCAGGCGGGCGGGCGAGCGCGTCATGGCGAGCATCACGCAATACATCGAGCAGCGCCTGAAGCTGCGCGTCAACCGACAGAAGTCGGCGGTCGCCCGCGCGGTCGAGCGGCCCCTGCTGGGGTTCCAGTTCTTCCGCTACCGGGACGGCAGGATCGGCGTGACGGTCGCCCCGAAGGCTCTCAAACGAGCCCAGGAGCGCATCCGTGAGCTGACCACGCGCAACTGGGGCGTCTCGATGGAGCGGCGGATCAAGGAGATCAACCGCTTCACGGTCGGATGGACCGGCTACTTCGCGTTTGCCGACACCGTCCTGCCGTTCGAGAAGCTCGAGAAGTGGCTGCGCCGCAGGCTACGGCAGGTGCGCTGGAAGGAGTGGAAGCGCCCACAAACGCGCTACCGGAACCTCCGCGCGCTGGGGATCCCAGACCGGGACGCGCGCAGATGGGCGGCGTCGCAGAAGGGGTACTGGCGCGTCGCGGGCTCCTGGCCACTGCAGACCGCCCTGCCGAACGCCTACTGGCACAAGACCATGGGCCTGAAGGATTCACCGAACCCTACCGCCGTGTCCGGGAATGCTGAGCGAACCGCCCGGTGCGGACCCGCATGCCGGGTGGTGTGGGAGGGGTCAGGGCAAGCCTGGCCTCTACCCGATTGTGGGAGGGGGGGAACGCCGGCACCGATGCGCCCAGCATACAGCACTCGGGGGTGCAAGTCCCCTGTGGAGGAGATGACACCAACCACAAGCCAAGGGCAACTGCGTCGTCGTGAGGCGGGGTGGGAAGGAAGCCGGAGGCGAAATCGCGACTTTAGGAACACATGGCGCGCCTGGTCCCGTTCGGGGTCGGGCGGGCTGCGCGTAGGAGGCGGGGCGGTCTGGGCGAGCCAGCTCGGCATGGCGAAGCCCGTTGTCCATCAAGGGGCCGTTGCGTGGACGCGGTGGGTGCGCGAGGAAGGTTGCTGGTCTTACCTCGGGGAGGTCTCCATGGGTGTCCCGGGATGCCTCCGGTGCGCGTGCCCGCTCGTCGGGTGGGGCGGGACGGCGGCGTTCGAGAGGCCGTGGCTCGCCGTGGAGAAGTCAGCAGAGGCCGTAGTACCAGCGGGATCGTGATCGCTGGGAAGGGCTGAACGCGAAGCCGAGATGCAGGACGCTCGTGCTCGTGGGATGGACGTTGAAGGCAGCCAACCCCGCATGGGGCCTGGGCGGGAGGGTCCGGAGGGTGAAGCCCGAAGACGCCCGTTCAGAGCGCAGTCCATCCCCGGCGCCTGGCGATACCGCAGCTCACCCCGCCGAGGCGAGCTTGTGGGAGCAGTTGTTGTCCCGCGAGAATCTCGCTGAGGCGCTCAGACGCGTCGAGCAGAAAGCCGGTGCCGCGGGCATCGACGGGATGAGCGAAAGCGCCGGGAGAAACCGGCATGGAGATGCGGATGAAAGAGCCGTACATCGAAGAAGTAGCGACTCACGATGGCCCCGACCATGCGTTGGGAAAGCGCCGGGATAAACCGGCATGGAGAAGGAGATGCAAGTTCTCTACATCGAAGATCTAGGGAGCAGCCGACAAGGCTGCGATCCAGCTGGTGAGAGTCCAGCCATGCTAATCGTCCGTGTCGAGCATGTAGCAACGCCACATCCCGGTTCGGGTAACCGGCCGGGCGATGCGTGGTGTGAACGGCCCGGCCGCCTGGCGGTCAGTTTGCCGCTGCGGTGGGAGCAGCCTGGGGGTCTAGCAAGCGCGGGAGCCCGAAGGTGATCGAATGACTGCAGCCTCGAAATCGATGTCCCCATGGAAGCTGCCATGTGGGGGGATATTCGCGCGTCGAACCCGTCTAGATTGGGGTGAGACCGGCGTCCTCGGTGAAGAAGCGGATACGTGCAACCGGGGAGCGCGGCGGGGTAGGGGTCCGAGCACCCGCGCAAGGATCGCAGAGATAATGTCGGGAAGGGCCATCTCCCAGCAGGGACTGGTGACAACCTGCAAAGACCCAGCGGCCGAGGACGAACCGGAGGCGTTGGGAGGGGGATGGTCTGGCGCATGAGCCCGTATGAGCGACGACGAGGGGGTAACGCCCCTCCAGGCGGCTTGCGAGGCCGCCCCGGCGCGGGTAACGCCCGTGCTGGGCAAAGGGGCTCTGGGCACTCGGTGGCCATGACGGTGGGCACGCAGCCAGACTCTGAGCTGGGTTCTGCGGGGCCTGCGTCGTGGCGAAGGAGCGGTGCAAACTCCACGATGGCGGGGCGAAGGGTGCGCCAGCACCGCAGTTTCGCGTCGCGGGGGAAGGCTCGCCCTGACAAATACCGTGAGAGCCGAGGCCAGAACCGGACTCGGGAAATCCGACCGTCCGGGATCGTAGGGAGGCTTTGAGAAACGTGGCCAGTTGGGAGCCTGGGGTAAGGCCCGGAGCGAAAGCGACGGAACAGCCGCCGGACCCGCGCGGTGCGCGCGCTCAATTTCTATCCCGACCAAATCACGGTGGCCCTGAGTCATGCGTCGGCTGCTCGCGAGGGTGGCGGCGAAGCGTTGACAGGGGTCGTGCAGGCTGGGCTATTGAGCCGCGAAATCAGAGTTCCGGGGTGCCGACGCTGTCCAACGAAGCGGAAGGCAATATCGCCGGCAGCGCTATCGCGAGCTGCCGGAGGACCCCGCGCGGTCGGAGAACCCTGGCATGCACGAAGCTCTCCATGCTCGAGAACCGGGAGAGCCCACGGTCGCCCGTGCTTGTCGATGATGCCCCGTCCTGGATGGTTCGCGGGGTGGCATGTCGGCGGGTGGCGGGCCGCGAGGGGAACGCTGAGGCGGTAAGCCCTTGATGCACGAGCGTGGGCAGTCAGATGGTCGCGTAGTAGCGATGAAGGCGTGTGTCACGAACGTTGGAGGAAGACTATGTAGGTAGAACTCCATAAAACGGTGCTGTGCGAGAGATGGAGGCTTGTTGGCCCTCCGGCGTCGGCCCTGCGGGGGTGGGCGTCAAACCGCCCCGATGCTGCGTTGGCTGAAGACCGTCGTGGCGAGCGTTCGGGGAAAAGGCTGGGCTTGACCCGGTCAGGTGGGGACCAGGAAGACGTTCCAGAAAGCGCTCGGTCTCTGTTCTGGGTCGAGCGTGCGTTGTTGAGGCGTCGAAAAGGTTTAGACGGCATCAAAATCGGAGGTCCTGCTTCATCCTCCGAGACGAGTCTGGCGGGGTCCCGTGTTCCTGGCCAGGTGGTGCCCGGCGTGGAGGCGGCGTGAGCCTGGTCTGCGGCTCTTGCACGGAACGTGAGAAGGCGAGCGTCGAAAGCGGCCGTCCGGGCCTGCGGGTCAGTACGACGGGCGGCGAGAGGGAGCGTGCCAACGGCAGAAACCGGAGGCATTGAGTACCGGTCGCGGCGCTCGCTGGCGGACCGGCTCGTATTAGCTGTGAAGCTGCTGCTCGCTGGGGTGGTGGTGGAGCGAAGGGGCCGGCTCATCGGTGATGTCGATTCGATCAACCAGCGCCCTGGGGTGCTGGGAGGAAGCGAGGACGCATGACAAGGCCGAAGGACAAGTCGTTTGCGATTCCCAAGCTGTTGGTGTGGGAGGCGTGGCGGCAGGTCAAGGCCAACAAGGGCGCTCCCGGCGTCGATGGGCAGGATCTGGACGCGTTCGAGAAGGACCTGGAGGGCAACCTCTACAAGGTCTGGAATCGCATGTCGTCCGGGACCTGGTTCGCGGCGCCGGTCAGGGCGGTCGAGATCCCCAAGCCGCACGGCGGCGGGACCCGAATGCTCGGTGTGCCGACGATCGCAGACAGGGTTGCGCAGACGACCGTGGCCATGTTCCTGGAGCCGCTGGTGGAACCCCGGTTCCATCAGGATTCCTATGGCTATCGGCCGGGACGCTCGCCCCATGACGCGCTCGCGGTATGTCGGGAGCGGTGCTGGAGGTACGACTGGGCGATCGATTTGGACGTCCAGAAGTTCTTCGACGAGGTGCCGTGGGACCTGATCGTTCGGGCGGTGGAGGCGGTCACCGACTGCCGCTGGGTGCTGCTCTACGTGAAACGGTGGCTGCATGCACCGTTGCAGCATCCTGACGGGACCCTTGAGCAGCGCAGCAGAGGAACTCCGCAAGGGTCGGCGATCTCGCCGTGCTTGGTGAACCTGTTCATGCACTACGCGTTCGATTCTTGGATGGCTCGGGAGATTCCGGGCTGTCCGTTTGAGCGCTTCGCTGACGATGTCATCGTGCACTGCAAGAGCAGGGCACAGGCGGAGGCGGTGCTGGCCAGGATCGCCCAGCGGATGAACGAGGTTGGGCTACGGCTCCATCCCGACAAGACACGGATCGTCTATTGCAAGGAGAAAGCGCCGGGATAAACCGGCCTGGAGACGGAGATGGAAGAGCTCTACATCGAAGGACTAGGGAGCAGCCGACAAGGCTGCGATCCAGCTGGTGAGAGTCCAGCCATGCTAATCGTCCGTGTCGAGCATGTAGCAACGCCACATCCCGGTCCGGGTAACCGGCCGGGCGATGCGTGGTGTGAACGGCCCGGCCGCCTGGCGGTCAATTTGCCGCTGCGGTGGGAGCAGCCTGGGGGTCTAGCAAGCGCGGGAGCCCGAAGGTGATCGAATGACTGCAGCCTCGAAATCGATGTCCCCATGGAAGCTGCCATGTGGGGGGATATTCGCGCGTCGAACCCGTCTAGTCTGGGGTGAGACCGGCGTCCTCGGTGAAGAAGCGGATACGTGCAACCGGGGAGCGCGGCGGGGTAGGGGTCCGAGCACCCGCGCAAGGATCGCAGAGATAATGTCGGGAAGGGCCATCTCGCAGCAGGGACTGGTGACAACCTGCAAAGACCCAGCGGCCGAGGACGAACCGGAGGCGTTGGGAGGGGGATGGTCTGGCGCATGAGCCCGTATGAGCGACGACGAGGGGGTAACGCCCCTCCAGGCGGCTCGCGAGGCCGTCCCGGCGCGGGTAACGCCCGTGCTGGGCAAAGGGGCTCTGGGCACTCGGCGGCTATGACGGTGGGCACGCAGCCAGACTCTGAGCTGGGTTCTGCGGGGCCTGCGTCGTGGCGAAGGGGTGATGCAAACTCCACGATGGCGGGGCGAAGGGTGCGCCAGCACCGCAGTTACGCGTCGCGGGGGAAGGCTCGTCCTGACAAATACCGTGGGAGCCGAGGCCAGAACCGGACTCGGGAAATCCGACCGTCCGGGATCGTAGGGAGGCTTTGAGAAACGTGGCCAGTTGGGAGCCTGGGGTAAGGCCCGGAGCGAAAGCGACGGAGCAGCCGCCGGACCCGCGCGGTGCGCGCGCTCAATTTCTATCCCGACCCATCCACGGTGGCCCCGACCATGCGTTGGGAAAGCGCCGGGATAAACCGGCATGGAGAAGGAGATGCAAGTTCTCTACATCGAAGATCTAGCAAATCACGGTGGCCCTGAGTCATGCGTCGGCTGCTCGCGAGGGTGGCGGCGAAGCGTTGACAGGGGTCGTGCAGGCTTGGCTATTGAGCCGCGAAATCAGAGTTCCGGGGTGCCGACGCTGTCCAACGAAGCGGAAGGCAATATCGCCGGCAGCGCTATCGCGAGCTGCCGGAGGACCCCGCGCGGTCGGAGAACCCTGGCATGCACGAAGCTCTCCATGCTCGAGAACCGGGAGAGCCTACGGTCGCCCGTGCTTGTCGATGATGCCCCGTCCTGGATGGTTCGCGGGGTGGCATGTCGGCGGGTGGCGGGCCGCGAGGGGAACGCTGAGGCGGTAAGCCCTTGATGCACGAGCGTGGGCAGTCAGATGGTCGCGTAGTACCGAAGAAGCGTGTGTCACGAACGTTGGAGGAAGACTATGTAGGTAGAACTCCATAAAACGGTGCTGTGCGAGAGATGGAGGCTTGTTGGCCCTCCGGCGTCGGCCCTGCGGGGGTGGGCGTCAAACCGCCCCGATGCTGCGTTGGCTGAAGACCGTCGTGGCGAGCGTTCGGGGAAAAGGCTGGGCTTGACCCGGTCAGGTGGGGACCAGGAAGACGTTCCAGAAAGCGCTCGGTCTCTGTTCTGGGTCGAGCGTGCGTTGTTGAGGCGTCGAAAAGGTTTAGACGGCATCAAAATCGGAGGTCCTGCTTCATCCTCCGAGACGAGTCTGGCGGGGTCCCGTGTTCCTGGCCAGGTGGTGCCCGGCGTGGAGGCGGCGTGAGCCTGGTCTGCGGCTCTTGCACGGAACGTGAGAAGGCGAGCGTCGAAAGCGGCCGTCCGGGCCTGCGGGTCAGTACGACGGGCGGCGAGAGGGAGCGTGCCAACGGCAGAAACCGGAGGCATTGAGTACCGGTCGCGGCGCTCGCTGGCGGACCGGCTCGTATTAGCTGTGAAGCTGCTGCTCGCTGGGGTGGTGGTGGAGCGAAGGGGCCGGCTCATCGGTGATGTCGATTCGATCAACCAGCGCCCTGGGGTGCTGGGAGGAAGCGAGGACGCATGACAAGGCCGAAGGACAAGTCGTTTGCGATTCCCAAGCTGTTGGTGTGGGAGGCGTGGCGGCAGGTCAAGGCCAACAAGGGCGCTCCCGGCGTCGATGGGCAGGATCTGGACGCGTTCGAGAAGGACCTGGAGGGCAACCTCTACAAGGTCTGGAATCGCATGTCGTCCGGGACCTGGTTCGCGGCGCCGGTCAGGGCGGTCGAGATCCCCAAGCCGCACGGCGGCGGGACCCGAATGCTCGGTGTGCCGACGATCGCAGACAGGGTTGCGCAGACGACCGTGGCCATGTTCCTGGAGCCGCTGGTGGAACCCCGGTTCCATCAGGATTCCTATGGCTATCGGCCGGGACGCTCGCCCCATGACGCGCTCGCGGTATGTCGGGAGCGGTGCTGGAGGTACGACTGGGCGATCGATTTGGACGTCCAGAAGTTCTTCGACGAGGTGCCGTGGGACCTGATCGTTCGGGCGGTGGAGGCGGTCACCGACTGCCGCTGGGTGCTGCTTTACGTGAAACGGTGGCTGCATGCACCGTTGCAGCATCCTGACGGGACCCTTGAGCAGCGCAGCAGAGGAACTCCGCAAGGGTCGGCGATCTCGCCGTGCTTGGTGAACCTGTTCATGCACTACGCGTTCGATTCTTGGATGGCTCGGGAGATTCCGGGCTGTCCGTTTGAGCGCTTCGCTGACGATGTCATCGTGCACTGCAAGAGCAGGGCACAGGCGGAGGCGGTGCTGGCCAGGATCGCCCAGCGGATGAACGAGGTTGGGCTACGGCTCCATCCCGACAAGACACGGATCGTCTATTGCAAGGACGGCAAGCGTCGGGGAGAGCATGAGCACACCAGCTTCACCTTTCTCGGGTTCACCTTCCGAGCACGGAAGGCGCGAGCGACAGGAGGCGGGTACTTCACCAGCTTCCAGCCCGCGATCAGTACCGAGGCGCTGCAGGCCAAGAGCGTCGAGCTCCGCAGGATGCGGATCCACCGGCGCACCAACCTGTCGTTGGACGACCTGGCGAGATGGCTGAATCCCATCGTCGCCGGATGGATGAACTATTACGGCCGCTATTACTGGACCGTGATGGATGCCCTCCTGCAGCGCGTCAACACCTACCTGAGGCGCTGGGCTGGGAAGAAGTATCGGCGGTTACGGACCTACAAACGGTTCAAGCGGTGGTGGACTGGGCTGCACGAACGCGAGCCCGGCCTGTTCGCCCACTGGAAGTGGGTCCGCGCGTACTGACGGCTGGTGAGAAGAGCCCGGTGACGGGAGACTGTCACGCCGGGATCCGTGGGAGCCGGGAGCTGCGACGCTCCCGGCGACCCGACCGCCGAACGAGCCCGGGCGACCGGGGGCGGAGGCGGTGGAGGGAAGGCGACCAGCCAAGGGGAACGCGGCCAGCGAAACACGTCCCGGACGCAGTGCCGGACTGGGCATGTCAAGTGATCTGGACCGTGTGCGCCAGGTGGTGCAGAAGGATGGGGATGTGCGGTTCACCGCGCTCCTTCATCACGTGACTGTCGAGCGGCTGGAGGCGGCGTACCGGGCGATTCGTCCGGGGGCCGCGCCGGGCGTCGACGGGGTGACGTGGCGGGACTACGGGCAGGATCTCGAAGCGAACCTTCGGGATCTCCACGCCCGCGTTCACAGGGGCGCGTATCGGGCGAGGCCGTCTCGGAGGGCGTTCATACCAAAGCCAGACGGGCGGCTGCGGCCGCTTGGGGTCGCTGCGCTGGAAGACAAGGTTGTTCAGCGGGCGGTGGTCGAGGTGCTAAACGCCATCTACGAGTTGGGTCGGGCCGGGGCGCGGTGCCGGCGTTGCCGCCGGTCCGTTTCCCCGACCCGCTCGCCGAACCGGACGTGCC
>CAWFKF010000055.1:0-34949 GCA_963816005.1 uncultured Solirubrobacteraceae bacterium
CGATCGAAAAACGAGTCCAAATCAAAATCGACGCACCACGCCGCATCATCGGAGATGAACTGGCGTGCCCGCTCGACAGCGTGATGCTGCGAGCGCCCCGGCCTGAAGCCGAAGCTATGGGGATGGAAATGCGGTTCGAAGACAGGCGTGAGCACCTGCGCGATGGCCTGGCAGATCAACCGATCCACCACAGCCGGCACCC
Source organism: uncultured Solirubrobacteraceae bacterium (assembly GCA_963816005.1). Lineage (GTDB taxonomy): Bacteria > Actinomycetota > Thermoleophilia > Solirubrobacterales > Solirubrobacteraceae > Palsa-465. Next base: position 203 of record CAWFKF010000055.1, read on the forward strand.
CCAACTTCCGCAGACCACCCGAGGGCTTGGGGATCATCACCCTCCGGACAGGCTGCGGACGGTAGGTGCCCGCGTCAAGCTGTGAGCGGACCCGTGGCCAGTGGTCTTTCAACCACGGCCGCAGCTCCTTCGTGCTCATCCCGTCGATGCCTGGGGCACCGGCTTTCTGCTCGACGCGTCTGAGCGCCTCAGCGAGATTCTCGCGGGACAACAACTGCTCCCACAAGCTCGCCTCGGCGGGGTGAGCTGCGGTGTCGCGGGGCGCCGGGGATCGACTGTGCTCTGAACGGGCGTCTCCGGGCTTCACCGTCGGACCCTCCCGCCCAGGCCCCATACGGGGTTGGCTGCCTTCAACGTCGATCCCACGAGCACCAGCGTCCTGCATCTCGGCTTCGCGTTCAGCCCTTCCCAGCGATCCACGATCCCGCTGGTACTACGGCGTCTGCTGACTTCTCCACGGCGAACCACGGCCTCTCGACCGCAGTCGTCCCGCCCCACCCGACGAGCGGTGCACGCGCACCGGACGGGCATCCCGGGACACCCATGGAGACCTCCCCAGGTAAGACCAGCAACCTTCCTCGCGCACCCACCGCGTCCACGTGACGGCCCCTTGATGACAACGGGCTTCGCCATGCCGAGCTGGCTCGCCCAGACCGCCCCGCCTCCTACGCGCAGCCCGCCCGACCCCGAACGGGATCCAGGCGCGCCATGTGTTCCTAAAGTCGCGATTTCGCCTCCGGCTTCCTTCCCACCCCGCCTCACGACGACGCAGTTGCCCTTGGCTTGTGGTTGGTGTCATCTCCTCCACGGGGGACTTGCACCCCCGAGCTGCTGATCATGCTGGGCGCACATCGGGTAGGCGCCGGGCTTACCCCGGCGCCCCCCACACCACCCGGCGTGCGGGTCCGCACCGGGCGGTTCGCTTGGCGTCCCGGAAACGGCGGTAGGGTTCGAGGAACCCCTCCAGGCCCTGGTCGGTCCAGTAGGCGGTCGGCAGCGCGCGGTGGAGGATTGGAGAGCTCGAGATGCGCCAGTAGCCCTTGCGCGAGCACGCCCATTTGTGCGCGTCGCCCGCTGGGATGCCCAGCGCGATGAGCCTGCGCCGCTTGGTGCGGACGCGGTTCCATTGCTTCCAGCGAACCTGCCGCAGTCGCCTGCGGAGCCATTTGTCGAGCTTCTCAAACGGCCACGGCGTGTCGGCATACGAGTAGTAGGCCGTCCACCCGACCGTGAAACGGTTGATCTCGAAGATCCGCCGCTCCATCGAGACGCCCCACCGACGCGAGGTCAACTCGCGCAAGCGCTGCTTTGCTCGGTTCTGGGCCTTGGGGGCGACTGTGACTTTGACCTCACTGCCGCGGTACCGAAACCCGAACCCCAAGAAAGGGCGCTTCGTCGCCCGGTCAACCACCGACTTCTCGCGGCTGACCTTGAGCTTGAGGCGCTGCTCGACGTATTGCGTGATGCTCGCCATGACCCGCTCGCCCGCCCGCCTACTCTGGACGTAGATCCGTCCGTCGTCGGCGAAGCGCACGAACCGATGCCCGCGCCGATCCAGCTCCCAGTCGAGGTCGTCGAGCATGACGTTCGAGAGCAGCGGCGAGAGCGGCGACCCCTGAGGGGTCCCCTCCTCGCTCGCAGCTACCAGCCCGCCATCCATGACGCCCGCTTCCAGGTAGCGCCGGATCAGCCTGAGCACCTGCTTGTCATGGACCCGTCTGGCGACCCTCGCCATCAAAGCGTCGTGCTGAACCCGATCGAAAAACGAGTCGAGATCAAAATCGACGCACCACGCCGCATCATCGGAGATGAACTGGCGTGCCCGCTCGACAGCGTGATGCTGCGAGCGCCCCGGCCTGAAGCCGAAGCTATGGGGATGGAAATGCGGTTCGAAGACAGGCGTGAGCACCTGCGCGATGGCCTGGCAGATCAACCGATCCACCACAGCCGGCACCCCCAACTTCCGCAGACCACCCGAGGGCTTGGGGATCATCACCCTCCGGACAGGCTGCGGCTGGTAGGTGCCCGCGTCAAGCTGTGAGCGGACCCGTGGCCAGTGGTCTTTCAACCACGGCCGCAGCTCCTTGGTGCTCATCCCGTCGATGCCTGGGGCACCGGCTTTCTGCTCGACGCGTCTGAGCGCCTCAGCGAGATTCTCGCGGGACAACAACTGCTCCCACAAGCTCGCCTCGGCGGGGTGAGCTGCGGTGTCGCGGGGCGCCGGGGATCGACTGTGCTCTGAACGGGCGTCTCCGGGCTTCACCGTCGGACCCTCCCGCCCAGGCCCCATACGGGGTTGGCTGCCTTCAACGTCGATCCCACGAGCACCAGCGTCCTGCATCTCGGCTTCGCGTTCAGCCCTTCCCAGCGATCCACGATCCCGCTGGTACTACGGCGTCTGCTGACTTCTCCACGGCGAACCACGGCCTCTCGACCGCAGTCGTCCCGCACCACCCGACGAGCGGTGCACGCGCACCGGACGGGCATCCTGGGACACCCATGGAGACCTCCCCAGGTAAGACCAGCAACCTTCCTCGCGCACCCACCGCGTCCACGTGACGGCCCCTTGATGACAACGGGCTTCGCCATGCCGAGCTGGCTCGCCCAGACCGCCCCGCCTCCTACGCGCAGCCCGCCCGACCCCGAACGGGATCCAGCGCGCCATGTGTTCCTAAAGTCGCGATTTCGCCTCCGGCTTCCTTCCCACCCCGCCTCACGACGACGCAGTTGCCCTTGGCTTGTGGTTGGTGTCATCTCCTCCACGGGGGACTTGCACCCCCGAGCTGCTGATCATGCTGGGCGCACTCGGGTAGCCGGGACGGTTGCCCGTCCCGGCTCCCACAGAACCGTACGTACGCTGGTCGTATACGGCTCCTCGGGACGGCGGGTTATGACCCCCGCTGCCGGCCGGTTCTTCGACCTCGAATCATCCCCATAGCGCCAGTTGTGGCGGGTCGGGGGCGGCGATGTGCTGGTGCGCCCGGTGATGCACGTCGACCACGAAGATCAGCCCGCGCTTGGCGAAGTACGCGTTGCGCAGGCCTTGGTCGACCGCGTGCGCGTGGCTCAGCGCCCACCAGGACCGGCGGCCCTGATAGACCTGATGCCACGCTGCCCTCCGGTTCACACCGAGCGCGACGAGGCGCTTGGCGATCGTTCGTCGGCGTCTCCAGTGGCGCAGAATGATCGCGCGCAGCCGCCGCCGGATGTGGGCGTCGATCTTGCGCATCATCTGCATTTCCGAGGCGGAGGCGATCCCGAAGAAGCCGTGCCATCCGAGCACCCACGCGTTGATCTGGGCGATGCAGCTGTCAAGGCTGCTTCCCCAGTTTCGCGGCGTGAGCTGGCGAACCCGCTCCATCGCGTTGCGCTTGGTGCGCTCCGACAGGAGCACCTCCACGGCCCGGGTGTGCGGGTCTAATCGCAGCCGGAAGCCGAGGAAGTGGCGCTCCTCGGGGCGGGCGACAGCCGACTTGGCCTCGTTCACCTTCAGGCGCAGACGGCCCTCGATGAACTCGGTCAGGCTGGCCATCACCCGCTTCCCCGCCCGCTCGCTACGCACGTACACCTTGGGGAGAGTCGCCGGAGGGAGTCTCACCCTCCGGCGCTCGCAGAACCCGGCGTGAACCTCTCAGCTCACCGGGCTCCCATCGTCCAACCGTCAGGGCGCACACCGAACCGCCAGTGCGCGAACAGGCCCGGCTGGCGTCTCGCGACGTCGGCAAGGAACCTGCGTGCTCGCCGGGGACGGCGGCGCAGTCGTTTGTATTTCCGCATGGCCCACCTCACGAGCGTGTCGTTGAAGTGGCGGAAGACCGGATACAACATGGACTTGTAGAACTTTCCGTAGTAGTTGATCCAGCCCTGGAGCTGGCGGTTGAACATCAGCGCCAGGTCCGTGAGGGTCTTGTCCGAGCGGCGAGCGACGCCCCAGCGGCGCATCTCGCGCCGCAACCGCGTCTTCGTCTCGCTCGACACCGCCGGAGAGAAGTTCACGAAGTGCTTCCCGAACCTGTTCTTCGACAGCCGCGGCCGGAACGTGTACGACAGGAAGTCAAACGACGTGTGCTCGTAGGAGCCACGCCGGTCGGCATCCTTGCAGTACACGACGCGAGTCTTGCGCTCGTTGAGCTCAAGCCCGCACTCCGCCAACCGCTTCGCGATCACCGCCCACAACAATCGGGCGTGGCGTTCGCTTCGAGCGTGGACAATCACGTCATCGCTGTAGCGCTCGAACTGGACGGCCGGGTACTCCCTGACCATCCACGCATCCAGCGCGTAATGCATGAACATGTTGACGAGCAAAGGTGAAATCGCCGAACCCTGAGGGGTTCCGCGATCCCGCCAGACCAGGCTGCCGTCCTCGCGCTGCAGCGGCGCTTTGAGCCACCGCTCCACGTACAACAGGACCCAGCGCAGGTCGGTGTGATGAGCTACCGCCTTGAGCGTGAGGTCCCATGAAACGCTGTCGAAGAACGACTTGATGTCCATATCTAGAACCAGAGCCAACCAAGCGTAGGTTAGGTCGGAGGACTCGGGGGCGGGCCCTGCAAGGCCGTTTGTTCCGGGGTTTTGTGGGCCGACTGCGAGCCGATGCCTGATCGTCTGCGTGCGTGTTGAGGTGAAGCGTGCCCGGCTACGGATTGGGCTGCTTGTCTGAGCTTCAGCTCGGCGGCTTTGGCGGCGATCTGTCGCATCTGTTGGATGAGGTGTCGCAGTCGGCGGTCGTTGGCGATCCATTCCTGGTAGAGCTCCGCCTCGTTCTCGGTGAGTCGGCGTGTGACGGTCTTGCCGTTGATCTTGGCGGTCCACTGGTAGTAGGGGCCGTGGGGCTGGGGCGGGTCGGCGTGGCATTTGCAGCCGGGGGTCGCGCAGCGGGTATAGCGGCGGGTGACGCTGCCTGAGTGGATCAGGCCGATGGTGGCGAGTTCGGCGGCCAGGTCGCGATATTTCTGCTCGTAGTCGGCGAGTCGCTCGGCGGTGTTGGTTGGTGGCATCTCGTTTCTCTCCCGCGGTTAGTATCCACCACGATACCAGACAGTAGGGCTACTGTCTGGTATCGTGTGTGGCACAGACTCAAGAGGCCAGGAGGAGAGACCGATGAGCACGAACCGCCGCACGCGAACCGCCCGACTGCGCGCCGAAGCGACCGCGATCCAGCGGCGTCTGGAGCGCGCCGTCAGACCCAACATGACCGGGCCGGTGCTCGGACGAGCGAACATCGCCTACGAGCTCTCGGCGCGCACGAAAGCAACAGGGCACGGCGGTATCGGCGCGATCGCGAAGCTGATCGGCAACGTCGGGCTGGCCAGCGAGATCGACAGCTCGCTGGATCTGCTCAAGCTGCACAAGCCCTACTACGAGTCCGATCACGTCCTGAACATCGCCTACAACGCCCTGTGCGGCGGGCAACGCCTGCAGGACATCGAGGCGCGCCGCTGCGACCGGGTGTTCCTCGACGGGTTGGGGACCGAGAGCCTCCCGGACCCGACGACCGCCGGGGACTTCTGCCGGCGCTTCGACGCAGCCTCGATCATGGCTCTCCAGGAGGCGGTCAACCTGGCCCGGTTGAAGGTGTGGCAACGTCAGCCGGACGCGTTCTTTCAGCAGCCGGCGGTGATCGACGCCGACGCCAGCATCGTGCCGACCGACGCGCAGACCAAAGAGGGGATGGATATCTCCTACAACGGCATCTGGGGGTACTCGGCGTTGGTGGTCTCGCTCGCGAACACCAAAGAACCCTTGTATCTGGGGCTTTTGGGTGCCAACCGGCCCAGCCACGAGGGCGTGGTCGACTACTACGACCGGGCGATCACCCTGTGCCGCGAGGCCGGATTCACAGAGATCCGTCTGCGGGGCGACACCGACTTCTCGCTCACCACCGAGTTCGACCGCTGGGACACCGACGGGGTGCGCTTCGTCTTCGGCTACGACGCCCGCGCCAACCTCATCGAGCAAGCCCAGAGCACCGACGAGGAGATCTACCACGAGCTCGTCACCCGCGCCGAACGACAGATCGCCACCACGACGCGCACCCGCCCGCGCAACCTGAAGGACGAGATCGTGCGCGAGCGCAACTACAAGACGCTGCGCCAGAAGGCCGAGGACGTCGTCGAGTTCTCCTACCGTCCCGGCAAGTGCAAGCGCGACTACCGAGTCGTCGCGCTACGCAAGAACATCTCCGTCGAGCGCGGCGAGAACGTCCTGTTCAGCGAGTACCGATACTTCTTCTCATCACGCTGCGTGGCAAAGTGCGTGGTTACTGGCGTAGGCGACATGACCGCCGACGAAGTACTTGCTGACAATCTCACTTGTGCGGGTTGCGAGATACTCGACGGTGAGAGTGACGAGCTTGGCGAGGTTGGATGGGCGGCGTCGCGCGACGTGGGTGTGAACGTCCTGGTTGAGCAGCTCATCGGGATTGAGCTCCGGGGCGTACGGTGGAAGGTAGAACAGCTCCATCCGCGGATGGTCCAGCAGCCAGTACTCGACCGCGGGAGACTTGTGGAAGGAGGCGTTGTCAACGATCAAGAAGATCTTGCGCTCGAGGAAATGCCCGAGCAAGCTTGTCGAGGAAGTCCAGGAAGCGGATCTCATCAGCAGCTGCCCTCGAAGATCTCGAACACCAGCGTGCGCGTCGGCACCGATCGCGCTGATCACGTTGGCCGAGAAGCGCTTGCCGGTCAGCGGCACGATCGCGCGCTCGCCGATCGGCGCGTAGCTCTTGCCGGCGGTCTGCCCGGCGCGCACGCCCATCTCATCGCCGAACAGCATCCGCGCCCCTTCGCGCCGCGCGCGCGCCTGGATCGCCGGGAACTCGTCCTGGAGCCACACCCGCACCCGCTCGGGGTCCTGCTCGAGCCACCGCCGCTGCGGCTTCTTGCCCGAGAACCCCCAGCGCCCCAGGTAGACACCGACCGTCTGCGCGACTGGGCCCGACCCGAGCCGCGCTCGCTTGGCGCCTGAAGGCCTGCGTTGACCACAACACGCCGGGAATCTGCAGCTGATCGGGGTTCGTGCCCTTCATCAGTCGGATCAGCTCTGCCTGCTGGGCGTCGGTGAGCGCCATCTGCTCGCGCGAGCGCCGACCACGCCGCCCCTCCCTCAGTCCCTCAAACCCCCTGAGCTGGTGGCGAGCCATCCACAGCGACACCGTCCGCAGATGCACCCCCAAGGACTGCGCCACAACCGCGTGAGTGCGTCCGGCCAACACCATTTTCACACCCCGCTCACGCAGCGCTTCCCGAGTCGTGCCTGACACCCGTCTAGCGTCACTCTTCACACAGTCAATACTATCACGCTGACACACCCAAATGCACTGCCACATGGCGTAGTAATTGCCACGCGCCGTCCTACTACCAGTCAGCCCGCGCTGGGCCGAGCGCCACAACGAGCAACGCCGGCGCCTGCTCACCATGGACTTCCGCACCTTCCTCGCAGCCTTCATCGAGATCCCCTCCCAGATCATCACCACTGGCCGGCGCGTGCGATGGCGCATCCTCACCTATTAATACAACCCATGGCTGGGCGCGTTCTTCCGCCTCCTCGACACCCTCTGACGCTCTTTCCGCACCTCAGACGTGCGGAAAGAACGCCCTGACGAACCGCGACCCGCCATACCGACCGCCGGCCACACCAGGCCGGCACACCAGCAACCCCGAACAGGGGACAGACCGCGTCATGTGACACCCACCCACACCGAGCGCGAGTCCGATCGCCACCCAGATCCGTTCCTCACCCCCCACAACCGCGCTCAAACCTCAGCCGGTCGAGCCCAGAACCGTGAACCAGCCTCGCACGCCCGAGATCGCTTGTTTTAGGGTTAGATCGACTCCAGCCAACAGGCCCGGCACACGTTCGTCGCGAGACAGCCGGGCCCGTTCGCTTCTCTAGGCCCCATCTCGCATCCAGGCAGCGCCCTTACTCGCCGCTTTGAAGTTCCGGGCCTCCCACGCAGCTGACGGCCGGTAGACGACCAGCGGGTCCCTATCAGCGCACGACACGCACAGCTTCACCGCACCATTCTTGCGGAAGACCATCTCGGCGTCCTTCCGTAGATGTCCACCACACGCCACGCATCGGCAATCGTGCTTGACCTGCACCAGCCAATACCGGGTTGCAGTCTCCGCGTTTCGCTTTGAGCGCGCGGAGCAAATTTGGCTTTCGCCAGCAACCCTTGCCCTTCTTCTACGTTCTCGAGCCCTATAGCTCATCTCTTACAGCTCCTTGGATCCAGACACACACCACACCTGCTCCGCCCAGGGAAGGACTACCCACGGAGGGCAATACAAACGAATCTGAGCGGGGTAGAGGCGTCTACTCCGGTCCCCTGCTAGCGGTTCCTGATGCTGCGCGGAACGGCTAGTGGAAGCCCATCGAATAAGGAGCCAAGAGGCTGACTACGAATACCTTCCGTGCCCTGCACGGGCACCCAACCGGGCAACGCCTCTGATTAGAGGCCAGGGCTACCTGGCGTACGCAGGAGCACACTCTAGGCGGCTCCGGAGCGGTACGGACCTAGGCGAAAGCCTTGAGCTCGGACATTTGCGTTTCTTCCTTTCTTCCAAGGAACGTGAAGCCAGCAACAGACGCCAGATGGGATCGACTGATACGTGTCAGCCGACGAGGAGAACATCTTGGCTTGTGTTGATGATGATCTTCACACCACCATTCTGACACACGCCAGAGATAGAAAAAGCCCCGACCTTTCAGCCGGGGCTCTCCCTGTGGATCTGCGAGGTGTGAAGATCGCTCAACCCAAACCAGACACCGAGCCTACCACACCATTACTTCGGTATGTCAGGTGCAAGGCGGGCCGGTCGGTCACGAAAGTAAGAGACCGACCGGCCCACCTCTAGTGTCCTGCGCCTTAAGTTCGTGGGAGAATTATGGTACACTTGGCTATGCCAAGAACTGGACGTCCCAAAGCTGTTCTGGAATTGACAGATGAGGAGCGTGAGCAGCTCGTGCGGTGGGAGCGGCGGCGGAAGTCATCCCAGGCACTGGCGTTGCGCTCGCGGATCGTGCTGAAGTGCGCGGCGGGCCTTGCGAACAAGGAGGTCGCCGAGGCGGTGGGAGTGACTGCGACAACGGTCGGGAAGTGGCGCTCGCGGTTTTGCGAGCTGCGGCTGGACGGGCTCTCAGACGATCCGCGTCCCGGCCGGCCGGCGACGATCACGACCGAGCAGGTGGAGGAGGTGCTGGTCGCGACGCTGGAGTCCACGCCGGAGAACGCGACGCATTGGACGCGCTCCTCGATGGCGAAGCGCTCGGGCCTGTCGAAGTCGACGATCGGCAGGATCTGGCGGACGTTTGAGCTCAAGCCGCATCGGACGGACACGTTCAAGCTGTCCAACGATCCGTTGTTCGTGGAGAAGGTCTATGACGTGGTCGGCCTGTACCTGGACCCGCCCGAGGGCGCGGTCGTCTATTGCGTTGATGAGAAGACACGAACGCAGTAGGTAACTTCGAGTTTGAGTGGCGGGGACCGCGTCCGGTGGGAAGGAGTCTGCCGTGACGCGTTGTATCTGTAGGGCTGATGGCGTTGCGACGTGCTCATGCCGACGAATACGCGGTACGGGTCAACCGCGCGGTCGAGTTGCTGGGCGATCGCTCGCCGGCGGACGCGGTGCGCGGCCTGCAGGCGGAGTTCGGTCTGTCGGAGCGTCAGGCGCGTCGGTATGTGAACGCGGCACTCGCGCGGCCGGATGGGGTGGTGGTTCCGGAGCGCACGGTGGTGTTCACGGTCAGGTTGGCGCCGTCGCTGATCGCTGGACTGCGCGAGCGTGCGCTCTCCGGTGGCGTGTCGTTGAGCGCGACGACCGCTGCGGCGGTCGGTGCGTATCTCGAGCAGGCCGGCGAGCGGCCCGGTGGCCAGGCGCGTTGAGGTCGAGTTCGTCGGTGACCGCCTCGCCGATGCGCGGCTGGCGCGGGCGTATGTGATCTTGGCGCCGGAGCGGCGTCGTGTGACGGGCAACGAGCGGAGGGACGATGGTGAACGACAGCAGCGTGGAGCAGTTGACGGGTCGGCGGGGCAGGGTGGCGGCGATCTACGCGCGGGTGTCCTCGGATCGGCAGCGGCGCGAGCAGACGATTCAGAGCCAGACCGTCGCGCTGCGTGGTGAGGGGATGGTGTTGAGTTTCTCGCGCACGATATGGGCGAGGAAGGAACTCCACGATGAAGCGACGCAGGCACACGCCGGAGCAGACCGCAGCTGCGAGAAGCGGAGAAGCTGATGGCGAGGGGAAGACGATCTCGAAGCGGCGAAGGAGCTGGGGATCAGCGAGCAGACCTATCACGGTGGCGCAACCAGTACGGCGGGATGAAGGCCAACGACGCGAAGCGGCTGAAGGCGCTCGAGCGCGAGAACGCGACGCTGAAGCGGATCGTGGCCGACAAGGAGCTCGAGGTCGTCGCGCTGAAGGAGGTCGCGAAGGGAAACTGGTGAGCCAGCCCGTCGGCGCCGGGCGATCGAGACGCTCCGCGATCGTCTCGGCGTCAGCGAGCGCTGGGCATGCCGGGTGGTGGGGCAGCATCGCTCACGCAGCGTCACGAGCCGAAGACGGCCGAGGATGACGCGGTGTTGCGCGCGGAGTTGCGGAGGTTCTCGGTGAAGCGGCCGCGGTGGGGGTACCGCGCGCGCACCATCACCTGCGGGAGCTGGGTTGGTCGGTGAATCGCAAGCGGGTGCAGCGTTTGTGGCGTGAGGAGGGGCTGCGGGTGCCGCAGCGCAAGCGCAAGCGCCGCCGGCTCGGCGAGTCGACGGTCCGGCCGAGCGGCTCCGCGCGGAGCGGCCGAATCACGTGTGGGCGTTCGACTTCCAGTTCGACCAGACCGCCGACGGGCGGGGTTGAAGCTGCTCAACATCGTTGATGAGTTCACGCGCGAGGCGCTGGTGATGCTGGTCGCGCGTAACATCGACGCGGACACGGTGTGGAGACGCTGGAGCGCTTGGTCGCCGCGCGCGGCGCGCCAGAGCTGCTGAGGTGTGACAACGGTCGGAGATGACCGCACATGCGCTCAGGGACTGGTGCGTACTGTCGAAGGCCGGGACGTGTTCATCGAGCCCGGCTCGCCGTGGCAGAACCCGTTCGTGGAGTCGTTCCACTCCGGGTGCGGGACGAGCTGCTCGACGTCGAGGAATTCTCCTGCCTGGCCGAGGCGCGTGTCGTGATCGGCGACTGGCGCGAGGACTACAACCGGCACAGGCCGCACAGCTCGCTCGGGATGCGCGCCCCGGCCATGTTCGCCGCCGAGTGGACCGCCGAAGGCGACGCAGCGCTGGCAGCCTGACCGGCCGCAGGGGGTGTGTCGGGCGGCGCGCGCCGCGGCCATCGCCGCTCGGCACTCGCTACGCTCGCGCCTTCGCGACGACGGTCGCGGGAACCTTGAGCGCAGAGTTCCTCTGTCCGTCCGGCCAGGGCGCTACCTTCTCGCCCCTCACATCCACCACCCTCTCACCGTGGTGGACCGACAAACGGGGTCGGACGTGAGCTCGCCGCCGCGCGCGGGCTGCTGGTCCCCGAGGATCTGGTGCTCGAGGACGAGGGCGTCTCGGGCGCGGTGTTGCGCCGCCCGGCGCTGGAGCGGCTGCGCGACCTGGCGGTGGAGGGTCGCTTCGAGGTGCTGCTGTGCCACGCGCCAGACCGGCTCGCGCGCCGCTACGCGTATCAGGTGCTGCTGCTCGAAGAGTTCCAACGTGCCGGGGTCGAGGTTGCGTTCGCGAAGGAGCCCGAGCGATCCGGCACTCCCGAGGATGAGCTGCTGCGCCAGTTCCAAGGGATGATCGCCGAGTATGAGCGGGCGCAGATCGCCGAGCGGTGTCGGCGTGGGAAGCTGCATCGCGCCCGGGCTGGCGCAGTGTCGGTCATGGCTCGCGCGCCATACGGCTACCGGTATGTGAAGCGCTCCGAGCACGCCGACGCGTGCTTCGAGATCGACGAGACCGAGGCGCCGGTGGTGCGCGAGATCTTCCGCCGCTACCTCGAGGAGGACGAGTCGATCGCGAAGATCGCTCGGTGGCTCACCGCGCAGGAGGTGCCGACCAGGACCGGCGCAGCGGGCTGGAATACCGGCACGCTGTGGGGGATGCTGCACAACCCGGCGTATGCTGGGCAGGCCGCCTACGGCAAGACGCACGCGACCGGCGCGCCCGTCCAGGCCAGGCGTCAAGCGCGGCTGCGCGGGCAACGCTCCGCCCGGGTCTCGCGCGAGGGTGTCGCGCCGGAGGAGTGGAAGCAGATCTCAGTGCCCGCCCTGGTCACCGAAGAGCAGTTCGCGCTTGTCGGGCAGCGACTTGAGCGCAACCGGGTGATCTCGCCGCGGAACACCAAGCGCCCGTCGCTGCTGCAGGGGATCCTCGTCTGCCGCCACTGCGGCTACGCCTACTACCGCTGCTCGACGCGCAGCAAGAACGGCAAGCTGCGCGAGTACTACCGCTGCTCGGGCACCGATGGGCATCGCCGTCCCGAAGGCCGCGTGTGCAACAACCAGCCGGTCCGCCTCGCCGAGGTCGACGAGCTCGTCTGGGCTCGGGTACTCGGACTGCTAGAGGACCCCGCGCTGATCCAGGCCGAGATCGACCGCCGGCTCCAGACGATGCGCGCGACGCACCCTGCCGCCGGGCGTCGGGACGCGCTCGAGCGCGACCTCACCCGCGCGCAGACCGCGCTGCGGCGGCTGCTGGACGGCTACCAGGAGCAGCTGATCACGCTTGAGGAGCTGCGCGCCCGCTCGCCCGAGCTGCGCAAGCGTGAGGCGGCGGTGCAGGCCCAGCTGGACGCGCTCGACGCCGAGTTGCACGACGCCGAGACCTACCTCAAGCTCACCGAGACACTCGACGGGTTCCGGACCCGGCTCACCGCGAACGCCGAGAGCTTGACCGTCGAGCAGCGCCAACACATCGTCCGGCTTGTCGTCCGCGAGGTCCTGATCGGCGAGGACGACGTCACGATCCGCCACTCGATCCCGGTCCCCACCGGCGACCAGCCGCCCGGGTATCTACTGCGTTCGGGTAGTCGAAAAGAGCCAGGTGCAAGCCCTGGCACGATCGCAGCCGGCGTTCCCGATGATGCCCGGCATGTGCGAGAGGCGCACCCACGACTACCTGCGCCACGGCACCACCAGCCTGTTCGCCGCGTTCAACACCGACGACGGGACGGTGATCTCAAGTCTGCATCGCCGCCACCGCACGATCGAGTTCAAGAAGTTCCTGACCAAGATCGACGGTCTGGTCCCCAGTGAGCTCGATGTGCACCTGGTCTGTGACAACTACGGGACTCACAAGAGCCCGGCGATCCGCACATGGCTCGAGCAGCATCCCCGCTTCCACGTCCACTACACCCCCACCTACTCAAGTTGGATCAACCAGGTCGAACGATGGTTCGCCTATCTGACCGACGATCTGCTCAGGCGCTCCGATCACCGCAGCGTGCAAGCGCTCGAGAAAGACATCCGGAACTGGGTCACGGAATGGAACGAGAACCCCCGCCCGTTCATCTGGACCAAGTCCGCTGAGGAGATCCTCGCCAAGCTTCAACGACTTCTCCGACGAATTAACGGTGCGGGACACTAGGCCCTGTTGGCGGAAACACGCACGCCAGCAAGGCCATCCCCAACCCCTGGGGCGTGCGAGGACCCCTGGGGTTGCCCATTCTCTCAGAGCGCGTAGGCTTCAGAGACATGGGTGCTATGGGGCTCCCTCGCAGCCGAGAGGTTGCGATCCTGGTTCGCCAAGAACTCTGGCGAATGCGATCCGCAGGCCGGACATTCGACGAGGCATGGCCTGCAGCCATCGAAACAGCCCTGAAGCGAGCCACACGGACCGATAGGGACAAGCTATGGATCGGCTGGCGCACTGCCCTCCATGACACCCGTGACGCCTGGAGGGAAGCCTATGACCGCACGGGCAAGGCGATGCAGTTGGGTGCGCTCATAGAGCCCGAGGACAGCTCTCAGCGCGTTGACGCTCAGCTCCTGGCCTGATCCCGAGGCCACGGAGGCGGTCCTTCGAGGCGCCGTCTCCATTCATCTCGCACGCCTTCGGTATCGCCGGCGTCGAGATGAGCCCACCGTGGGTCCGGATGCCAGTAGCCATCGCCCGCAAGCTCATCCGACGTCTCAGATGGCCACACCTCAGGCTCTTCATCCATGATCGCGAGCAGCTTCGCGGCCATTGAGGAAGCTCGACTCGACTCATAGGTGCCGAATGGATCGCCGAGTGCCCATTCGAGCGACCTTCGTACGATCGTGAGTGGCATCGGCAGGTCAGCGTCAGCAAGCTCAGACCTAGTTCAGTGAGTACGGCGGGGCGGGTTGCTGAGTGGCGTGTTCGGGGTGATGGTTGACGCTCGTTCCGGGTGTTGACGCTGTTCGTGGCGCGTGGCGCGCGTGTTGGGCCGGCCGGCGGACGGTTGTCGGCGCCGTTTCGGGGTCGCTGACGGAGCGGGTCCGGCACGGCTGGTGTTCGATGGCGCTGGCCGGGTTGGTTATGGAACGCCGAGAGCGGTGACGGCGTCGTAGGTCGCTTGGAAGGTCTTGAGGTAGCGAAAGCCGGTGGGGAGCCGGAGCGTGATCTGGCGTGCGGTGCGGGTGATGCGGGCAGGGACGCAGAACAGGATCCGTCGTAGCGCTTTGGCGTGACGGCGCAGCGGCGTGTCGTTGGGTGCTTTGCCGGAGGCTGCGGCGGCCGGTGAGAGGTCGCACAGCAGCGCGGTGATGTTCAGCGCGATCAGGCTGGCGGTGAGCCACACGCGGTTCGCGTTCAGATCGCCGCTCGGGAGGTGACGTAACGGCTGGCCGAGCTTTGCGTCCTTGAAGCGTTCCTCGATGCGCGCGCGGTGGCGGTGGAAGTGCTCGACCTCGACCGTCGACTTCTCCTCGGCGGGGATGTCGGTCACGATGAAGCTGTACGCGTAGGTCGAGTCCAGTTGGCCGTCGAGCACCATCTGCAGCTGATCTGGCGGGATCGTGGAGCGTCTGCGCGCGCGTGGGGATCCGCGGTGGATCTCCTCGGCTGAGACGCTGACGCGGCGGACGATCAATCGCAGCGGCTCGTGGCCCCAGCCGTGCGGGGTGAGCGTGGTCTCAGCGACCTCCGCGCCGCGCATCTCCTCCGCGTCGGCCCAGTGCTCCTCGGGGATCTCGGCCATCGCACGCCACATGCTGCTGGTCCGCGGCGCGCTCATCGAGAACCGCACCTGCTGCCGGCGCAGCCCGGTCATCAGCTCGACGGAGTAGAACCCGCTGTCGACCCTGGCAGTGAGCTGGCCATGCCCCGCCGGCAGCAAGCTCTTGGCGCGGGCGATCATCCGCGCAGACTCCGGCGCGGTGATCCTCGCGCGGTTCCCCGGCTCGAGCTCGCTGGTCAGCGCGCGGCCGCGCTCGGCCCAGGTCACGACATAGGACTGGTACGCCAGCGCGCCTGAGTGACTGCGCGCCGCGCCGCGCCGCCGCGGGCCGCGGCCGTACACCTCCGTCTCGGTCGCGTCCAGATCGAACGTCACCTCTTCAGTCACGTCTCGACCGAGCTGGCGGTCGACGCGGTCACCGACCCGCGCGAGCGCCCGCTCGATCGCGCGGACATGGGTACGCCGGTAACGCATCGCGAGTTGGCGTGCCGTCGGTGCCGACGGCGTCGCGGCGACTGCGCGCAGCGCCGCGCCCGCGGTGTCCGCGCGGACGTTCTCGATGTCATCGAAGCACTCCGCCCCCGCGATCTGGCACTCCGACAGCGACACCACCAGCGCACCGGGCGACAGCCCACGCCGGCGGGACTTGACCGCCCGCACCCCACGAGCGGCCGACAGCTCCGCGTCGACGAGCTCGACCAGCCGCGTGCGGCGCGCCAGCTCACCCACGATCGCCAGCCCGGCATACGGGGTCAAGCTCGGATCGTCCGCTCTGAACGACAGCCGTCCGGGTCCTCTGTAACAGTCACTGTCGTTCACCCGCAAGGTGGCATCCCCTCACCGTCAAAGTTGGACTTCGCACCCCAAACAATGACGGCCCAGTCGGACGGAAAGCCCCGCATTTGCGGGGCTTTTCTATGCCCCAACCAAATATCTCATCGATCCCGGCAGACGATCCCCTACCAGCTAACCCACTGATCTGAGGGGAAAATAGCGCTGGGGTTGTGACCGCCTTCCGGGAAAGGGCGTGTGGGTTGTCGCGGCGATTCAGGCTGCCAGCGGCGTTTCCTGCAGGGTCACGGTGTGCCCGAGGCGCTCGAGCTGAGCGACGAGGCGTCGGGTCTGTCGTTCGGGATCGCGTCGGGCGTAGTAGTCGCCGCCGAGGTCGTTGTAGAGCTCGCCGGTGGTGAGCATGTGCCAGATCGCGCACAGCATCGAGTGTTTGACGGCGCCGAGCGCGCGGGCGTGGCCGAGTTGGGACTTCTTGCGGCGGTAGAGGGCTTGCAGGTAGCTGTCGTTGGTGCGCAGGGCCGCCATCGCGGCCTCTTTGAGCGCCTGGTTGAGCCATTTCGACCCCTTGCGGCTCTTGCCGGAGCGGCGTTTGCCGGCGGACTGGTGGTTGCCGGGGCACTGGCCGCCCCAGGAGGCGAGGTGATCGGCGCTGGGGAACTGGGTCATGTCGGTCCCGATCTCGGCGATCACGTTCTGGGCGGTGCGGACCTCGATCCCGGGGATCGTGCACAGCAGGTCAACCGCCGCCGCGAAAGGTGCGAGCTTCACCTCGATCGCTCCCGTCAGCGTCTCGATCTGCTGATCGAGGAAGTCGAGGTGCGCGAGGATCGCGCCGATCAGCAGCGCGTGGAGCTCGTCGAAGCGACCCTCGAGCGCCTCGCGCAGCGCCGGGATCTTCGCGCGCATCCGACCTTTCGCTAGGTCGGCCAGCACGACCGGATCGGTCGTGCCGTTGATCAGCGCGTTGAGCATCGCGCGGCCCGAGACGCCGAGGATGTCGGTCGCGACGCAGTCGAGCTTGATCCCGGTGTCCTCCAGCGCCTTGTGCAGCCGGTTAGCCTCGCGCTGACGCTCGGCGATCTGCGCCTTGCGATAGCGGGTCAGCTGTCGCAGCTCGCGGATCGGCTTCGGCGGAACGAAGCTCCCGCGCAGCAGCCCGGCCTCGGTCAGCCGGCAAAGCCACTCGGCATCCTTCACATCGGTCTTGCGACCAGGAACTTGTTTGACGTGCCTCGCGTTGACCAACAGCAGCTCGAAGTCGTCTTCGAGCACGTGCCAGACCGGCTTCCAGTAAACGCCGGTCGCTTCCATCGCGACCTGCGTGACACGGTGAGCCTTGAGCCAGTCGCGCAGGGCAAGCAGCCCACGGACGGTCGTCTTGAACTCCGCGAGATGCTGGACTCGCACACCCTGCTCGTCGGGCACCCGCACACAAGCGGTCACCTGCGCCTTATGCACGTCCAGCGCGCCCGGGCGCTCAACGATCACATCCATCAGACCTCCTTGGGATCAACGACACGGATCGCCGTCCGCCAAGAACCTCCGAAACAGACGAGTCTGAGGAGCGCGCTCACGGCGGCAGTCCCGGGATCCGGGGGAGGTCCCCACGCCAAACTGAACCACGGGCTCAAAAGCACCACAGGAAACGGGACGTCCGGCGAACGACGCCCGGATCATCCAACATTTTCACCCGCCCCGGGTCGCCGGCGCAGCCGGCGAGGGAAACTGAGGGGAAAATAGCGCTGGGGTTGTGACCGCCTTCCGGGAAAGGGCGTGTGGGTTGTCGCGGCGATTCAGGCTGCCAGCGGCGTTTCCTGCAGGGTCACGGTGTGCCCGAGGCGCTCGAGCTGAGCGACGAGGCGTCGGGTCTGTCGTTCGGGATCGCGTCGGGCGTAGTAGTCGCCGCCGAGGTCGTTGTAGAGCTCGCCGGTGGTGAGCATGTGCCAGATCGCGCACAGCATCGAGTGTTTGACGGCGCCGAGCGCGCGGGCGTGGCCGAGTTGGGACTTCTTGCGGCGGTAGAGGGCTTGCAGGTAGCTGTCGTTGGTGCGCAGGGCCGCCATCGCGGCCTCTTTGAGCGCCTGGTTGAGCCATTTCGACCCCTTGCGGCTCTTGCCGGAGCGGCGTTTGCCGGCGGACTGGTGGTTGCCGGGGCACTGGCCGCCCCAGGAGGCGAGGTGATCGGCGCTGGGGAACTGGGTCATGTCGGTCCCGATCTCGGCGATCACGTTCTGGGCGGTGCGGACGCTCGATCCCGGGGATCGTGCACAGCAGGTCAACCGCCGCCGCGAAAGGTGCGAGCTTCACCTCGATCGCTCCCGTCAGCGTCTCGATCTGCTGATCGAGGAAGTCGAGGTGCGCGAGGATCGCGCCGATCAGCAGCGCGTGGAGCTCGTCGAAGCGACCCTCGAGCGCCTCGCGCAGCGCCGGGATCTTCGCGCGCATCCGACCTTTCGCTAGGTCGGCCAGCACGACCGGATCGGTCGTGCGCGTTGAGCATCGCGCGGCCCGAGACGCCGAGGATGTCGGTCGCGACGCAGTCGAGCTTGATCCCGGTGTCCTCCAGCGCCTTGTGCAGCCGGTTGGCCTCGCGCGGAGCGCTCCGGCGATCTGCGCCTTGCGATACCGGGTCAGGTGCCGCAGCGCGCGGATCGGCTTCGGCGGAACGAAGCTCGCGCGCAGGAGCCCGGCCTCGGTGAGCTGGCAAAGCCACTCGGCATCCTTGACATCGGTCTTGCGACCGGGAACCTGCTTGACGTGCCGCGCGTTCACCAGCAGGCACTCGAACTCGTCCTCGAGGATCGCCCAGACGGGCTTCCAATAGACGCCGGTCGCTTCCATCACGACCTGCTCCACGCTGAACGCCGCCAGCCAGTCGCGCAGCGTCAAGAGCCCTGCGACGGTGGTCGGGAACTCCGCCAGGTGCTGCACGCGCGAGCGACCCTCGCCCGGCACCCGCACACACGCCGTCACCTGCTCCTTGTGCACATCCAGCGCCGCCGGACGCTCGACTACCGTTTCCATCCGACCTCCATGAATACGATCAACAGGATCGTCGCCCAGGGGCCTCTGAGAACTAACGAATCTGACAGGCGTGCTCGTGGCAACAGTCCGGAACCCCGGGGAGACCCACACGCCAAACTAGGCTCGGGCTCACAGGCACCAAGAACTGATCGGCGTCGAGGGCGACCCCCGAAGCATCCCGGATCCCAGAATTTTCAGTCGCCCGCGACCGACCGATAGGTCAGAGGAACTAGGCCTAAAACAAGCGATCTCGGGCGTGCGAGGCTGGTTCAGGGTTCTGGGCTCGACCGGCTGAGGTTTGAGCGCGGTTGTGGGGGGTGAGGAACGGATCTGGGTGGCGATCGGACTCGCGCTCGGTGTGGGTGGGTGTCACATGACGCGGTCTGTCCCCTGTTCGGGGTTGCTGGTGTGCCGGCCTGGTGTGGCCGGCGGTCGGTATGGCGGGTCGCGGTTCGTCAGGGCGTTCTTTCCGGGCTCTCCGGGCATGATCGGGGGTGACGACACACGAACACGCGTTTTCTTTCTGGCCCTCCGAACCGCGTCACCCGTATTCCGCCACGACGCTCGCTCGACCCCGGGATGACCCGGTGCGCACGCACGGCAAACGGCGCAACGAGAAGGGAATGGAGCAGGCAGCTCCCCGGCACGCCACGACCCCCGTCAACGCGGGCAGCGACCCCGACGCCCCCCAACGACGCCCTATGGGGCGAGTCTCGCCATGATCATCCGGATGCGCCTGCGCGCAGGCGCGGCCATCCCTGGCCGCTTGAGCACGCATCCGCTGTGCCCACGATCGCCGGGCACGGGGCCCAGCGAGCAGTCCACAACCCAGCAGCAGAGGCGCACGCGACTTCCACCCGCCGCTCCGACGACCAAAAGCCCTGCTCAGGACGGAATCTCGATCGAGAGTCACCCCCGATCATCCACGGAGCCCCTCTTTCCGCACGTCTGAGGTGCGGAAAGAGCGTCAGAGGGTGTCGAGGAGGCGGAAGAACGCGCCCAGCCATGGGTTGTAGGTGAGGATGCGCCATCGCACGCGCCGGCCAGTGGTGATGATCTGGGAGGGGATCTCGATGAAGGCTGCGAGGAAGGTGCGGAAGTCCATGGTGAGCAGGCGCCGGCGTTGCTCGTTGTGGCGCTCGGCCCAGCGCGGGCTGACTGGTAGTAGGAGGGCGCACCAGGCCTTCAGGCTCCAAGCGAGCGCGGCCATGGTCATGTAGGCCCAGTTCGCGCACAGGGTGTTCACTGGGGCGTGCAGGGCGCGCACGCCGGACTTCAGCTGGCTGATGAGGTTCTCCTGGTTGCAGCGTTGCCGGGCTTGGTCGATCACTTCGTCGGCGGTCATGTCCCAGTCGTTGGTGATGTAGAAGAAGTATCGGTACTCGCTGAACAGGACGTTCTCGCCGCGCTCGACGGAGATGTTCTTGCGTAGCGCGACGACTCGGTAGTCGCGCTTGCACTTGCCGGGACGGTAGGAGAACTCGACGACGTCCTCGGCCTTCTGGCGCAGCGTCTTGTAGTTGCGCTCGCGCACGATCTCGTCCTTCAGGTTGCGCGGGCGGGTGCGCGTCGTGGTGGCGATCTGTCGTTCGGCGCGGGTGACGAGCTCGTGGTAGATCTCCTCGTCGGTGCTCTGGGCTTGCTCGATGAGGTTGGCGCGGGCGTCGTAGCCGAAGACGAAGCGCACCCCGTCGGCGTCCCAGCGGTCGAACTCGGTGGTGAGCGAGAAGTCGGTGTCGCCCCGCAGACGGATCTCTGTGAATCCGGCCTCGCGGCACAGGGTGATCGCCCGGTCGTAGTAGTCGACCACGCCCTCGTGGCTGGGCCGGTTGGCACCCAAAAGCCCCAGATACAAGGGTTCTTTGGTGTTCGCGAGCGAGACCACCAACGCCGAGTACCCCCAGATGCCGTTGTAGGAGATATCCATCCCCTCTTTGGTCTGCGCGTCGGTCGGCACGATGCTGGCGTCGGCGTCGATCACCGCCGGCTGCTGAAAGAACGCGTCCGGCTGACGTTGCCACACCTTCAACCGGGCCAGGTTGACCGCCTCCTGGAGAGCCATGATCGAGGCTGCGTCGAAGCGCCGGCAGAAGTCCCCGGCGGTCGTCGGGTCCGGGAGGCTCTCGGTCCCCAACCCGTCGAGGAACACCCGGTCGCAGCGGCGCGCCTCGATGTCCTGCAGGCGTTGCCCGCCGCACAGGGCGTTGTAGGCGATGTTCAGGACGTGATCGGACTCGTAGTAGGGCTTGTGCAGCTTGAGCAGATCCAGCGAGCTGTCGATCTCGCTGGCCAGCCCGACGTTGCCGATCAGCTTCGCGATCGCGCCGATACCGCCGTGCCCTGTTGCTTTCGTGCGCGCCGAGAGCTCGTAGGCGATGTTCGCTCGTCCGAGCACCGGCCCGGTCATGTTGGGTCTGACGGCGCGCTCCAGACGCCGCTGGATCGCGGTCGCTTCGGCGCGCAGTCGGGCGGTTCGCGTGCGGCGGTTCGTGCTCATCGGTCTCTCCTCCTGGCCTCTTGAGTCTGTGCCACACACGATACCAGACAGTAGCCCTACTGTCTGGTATCGTGGTGGATACTAACCGCGGGAGAGAAACGAGATGCCACCGACCAACACCGCCGAGCGACTGGCCGACTACGAGCAGAAATATCGCGACCTGGCCGCCGAACTCGCCACCATCGGCCTGATCCACTCAGGCAGCGTCACCCGCCGCTATACCCGCTGCGCGACCCCCGGCTGCAAATGCCACGCCGACCCGCCCCAGCCCCACGGCCCCTACTACCAGTGGACCGCCAAGATCAACGGCAAGACCGTCACACGCCGACTCACCGAGAACGAGGCGGAGCTCTACCAGGAATGGATCGCCAACGACCGCCGACTGCGACACCTCATCCAACAGATGCGACAGATCGCCGCCAAAGCCGCCGAGCTGAAGCTCAGACAAGCAGCCCAATCCGTAGCCGGGCACGCTTCACCTCAACACGCACGCAGACGATCAGGCATCGGCTCGCAGTCGGCCCACAAAACCCCGGAACAAACGGCCTTGCAGGGCCCGCCCCCGAGTCCTCCGACCTAACCTACGCTTGGTTTAGGTCTAGGTCAGAGATTGCGCGCATCTGCCGTAACAGCTGGCTGCTCGTCTCAGGGCTGCGAGAGGACCACGCGCTGCAGGGGGAGTCGTCGTTGCTCATACATGTCCGAATTATCGCTGCACACACACAAAGCCAAAATGCCTCTCGCGGCGAGGCCTTGGGGCTCGCCGGGCCCAATGGGGTCCAGCGCGGCATCCCGGCCCCCCGCCCCTACAAGCCCTGAGAAGCCGAGAACCGCAGATACACCAAAGAGCCACGCCGTGATGGCGTGGCTCTTGTGTACTTCCGGATGTCGTGCGGGGGTTACGCAGCGACCTTCTCGTTGACGGTGCGCTCGACATCGGCGAGCTGGTCGCCCGCGCTCTTGCGTTTCGTGGTCTTGGTCGGCGCGGGAGTCTCGTCGGACTCCGTGACCTCGGGACGGTCGATGATCCCGCGTGCGATCCCCTGCTTGATCAGCTTGCCGAGCAGGTTCTCAGCGGTGTTGCGGATCTGAAGCGCCACGTTGGCGTCCTCAGCGACCCTACGGACATCCGCGATACGGGCAAGTAGTGCTTCGTCAGAGAACGCAGGCTTGCGCGCACTGATCGGCTTCGGCGGATCGTAGGGCTCGAACGGCACACCCTGGATTGTCAACTCCAGCTCGATCAGCGCGAGTTTGCGACTGGCACCCGCGCGCACTCCGGCGGTCTTGGCGTCCTCCCGTTGCGCGATGGCTTCCACATGCTGGGCGAGGAGATCGTCTGTCTGGGCGGTCTTGGCGGACATTGTGTCCATCCTCTCTGTCCGATGTTCCGGAGGGTAGTTGATTGCTGCACCGGAATAGTGGCAGCTGGATTGTATGGCAACATCCGTAGTAACTACTCGCTTTACCGCTTTCCGGTGTGCTGGCAATGAGAGAGTCAGTTATCGGTGAGGCTTACCGCGATAGGTGAACGGTCACCGGATGGGGTCTGAGACGCGTTGTAAGCGATTCTCACGGGCAGGATTGACCGCGGGCAGGATAAGTACCGGGTGACCGACAGCAGGCGGGAGAACGCGTGCGGTGGAGATGGTCGCTACGGGATTGGTCCGCGCCGTGTACGCCCGTGACATTCGAGGCAAAGCACCATTAGCGCTTCCGGCCGGTTATCGCCCAACCCATTGCGATGGTGAACCTCAAGCTCAAACGGAGAGCCACAGCTTTCGCATCGATGGCCCGCACGTTCGAGAATCTGCCGTCTGAGCTTGCGCCATTCACCCGACTGCCGTACATCGTTTGGCCGGTGTCCCGATCTATGTTGCTCGAACTCTGACGCTAAGACCTTCTGACGGCATACCCTGCACAGTTTGTACATCCGGGTAGTTCGTATTACGCTGCGTGGCAATTAGTGCGTGGTTACTTGGCGTAGGCGACGTACTCGCCGTCGAAGTACTTGCTGACAATCTCACTTGTGCGGGTTGCGAGATACTCGACGGTGAGAGTGACGAGCTTGGCGAGGTTGGATGGGCGGCGTCGCGCGACGTGGGTGTGAACGTCCTGGTTGAGCAGCTCATCGGGATTGAGCTCCGGGGCGTACGGTGGAAGGTAGAACAGCTCCATCCGCGGATGGTCCAGCAGCCAGTACTCGACCGCGGGAGACTTGTGGAAGGAGGCGTTGTCAACGATCAAGAAGATCTTGCGCTCGGGGAAATGCTCGAGCAGCTTGTCGAGGAAGTCCAGGAAGCGGATCTCATCGCAGCTGCCCTCGAAGATCTCGAACACCAGCGTGCCGTCGGCACCGATCGCGCTGATCACGTTGGCCGAGAAGCGCTTGCCGGTCAGCGGCACGATCGCGCGCTCGCCGATCGGCGCGTAGCTCTTGCCGGCGGTCTGCCCGGCGCGCACGCCCATCTCATCGCCGAACAGCATCCGCGCCCCTTCGCGCCGCGCGCGCGCCTGGATCGCCGGGAACTCGTCCTGGAGCCACACCCGCACCCGCTCGGGGTCCTGCTCGAGCCACCGCCGCTGCGGCTTCTTGCCCGAGAACCCCCAGCGCCGCAGGTAGACACCGACCGTCTGGCGACTGAGCCCGAGCCCGAACCGCCGCTCGATCAGCGCCTTGACGGCCTGCCTTGACCACAACACGCCGGGAATCTGCAGCTGATCGGGGTTCGTGCCCTTCATCAGTCGGATCAGCTCTGCCTGCTGGGCGTCGGTGAGCGCCATCTGCTCGCGCGAGCGCCGACCACGCCGCCCCTCCCTCAGTCCCTCAAACCCCCTGAGCTGGTGGCGAGCCATCCACAGCGACACCGTCCGCAGATGCACCCCCAAGGACTGCGCCACAACCGCGTGAGTGCGTCCGGCCAACACCATTTTCACACCCCGCTCACGCAGCGCTTCCCGAGTCGTGCCTGACACCCGTCTAGCGTCACTCTTCACACAGTCAATACTATCACGCTGACACACCCAAATGCACTGCCACATGGCGTAGTAATTGCCACGCGCCGTAATATCTGGCCGTGTACAGCTGCACGATGCTGTTGTAGTTCGGCAAGCGAGGGAAACAACTGCTGACACAACCGACATCGTTTGTAGGGCATCGTCTGAGATCTGAGCGATCCTCAGCGGTCCTAACGGGAATTGGGCGCGAATTGAGAGATAATACCCTTAAAACGGTACTCCAGGACCTTAGAAGGGCAGAGGATCGCTGAGAATGAACGTGAACTTGGGTAGGGTCGCTGCGCGTGCGACACTAGTAGTCGAATGCTTGAAGCCACGCGGTCATTCTCTATCCAATATGACGGTGAACTCGTGCAAGTTACAAAGGGACGAACACGTGTAGCTCCAGACCATCCGATCGCGAAAGCTAGGCCAGACGCGTTTAGACCAGCGATGGGTTCGGGCCAGTCTGGAGCCTCACGTGAGCGCGTATACGCCAGTGGGCTCGGCGAGGGCTTAGGCTCTCCTCTCGGTTTGGGGGTGACTCATCTGTGAGGGAGGGCGATCTGGATGCCGGCGCAGCAGAGGTAGATCATCGCGATCAGCGCGTCGGCTGAGTGGAATCCGTAGGCGCGGTGGGAGAGCAACCTGACCTTGCTGTTTAGCGCCTCGAGGCGTCCGTTGCTGATCCCGAGCTCGACCGCGGCGAGCACGCCGGCTTTGTGTTTGCGGATCGTGCGGGCGAGCTTGACGAACGGTTTGAGCCGCGATCGGGATGCCCACGCCAGCCACGCGTCCAGGCGCTCGGTGGCTTGGTCCTTGGGGACCTTGTAGATGTAGCGCAGCTCGCCGTAGAGCAGCGCGGCGCGGAACATGGCCTTGTTGGTCTGCTGCACCTCGCAGAGCCTGAGCAGCTGCTTGGCGGTCTGCTTGGCGGGATCCTTCAGCAGCGAGTAGCGCACGCCCTTGATCCACTTGCCGGTGTCGCTGCCGGAGCGGCCGTGCTTGTTGTACTCGGCGCGGCGGACCTGGTCGGTCGCCTTGGAGCCCAACTGCACCACGTGGAACGGGTCAAAGCACACCCGGGCGTCAGGGACCGAGTCGCGGATCGCTTTCTCATACCCCACGGACATGTCGATCGAGACGGCCTTGATCGACGAGCGCTGCTCGTCGGTGAGCCCGTCGAAGAACGCCTGCAACGTCTTGGCGTTGCGGCCCGGCGCCGCCCACACGATCCGGCCCTGCTGGTGATCGGCGACGCAGGTCAGGAACTTGTGCTCGGCGCCGTATGAAACCTCGTCGCAGCCGATCCACACCAGCCCGTCCAAGCGGCCCCGGTCGAGCTTGTCCGCGACGACGCGCTCGAGGATGCTGCCAACCGACTTCCAGCCGATCCGCAGCAACTTCGTGACCTGGGTCTGGCTCATCTGCTGCGCCAGCCACGCAGCCAGATCATCGAACTCGCGCGTGTACTTCGCGCCCGCGCGGGCCCATGGCACCGCCTCGTACACGTCGCCGCAGCCCGGGCAGTACAGGCGTCTGAGCCGGCACTCGATCACGCACCGACAGGCCCCGAGATCCAGCGCCCGCCAGCGCTTCTCACGATGCTCCTTGACCTGAAGGCCGCGCGCGCCGCAGCCCGAGCAGACCGGCTTCTCGGCGCGCAGCACGACGGTCACGATCATCGCCTCCGACCCGAACGCCACGTCCCTGACCCATGCGCCCGGAAGCCCGAGCATCCGATTGAATGCGGTGGTGACCCGCACGTCGCCCTCCTCGTAGTTGCTGACCTTCGCGAACAGCCAGCAGCCTGCCGCAGAAGAGCGGCGGCGGGTCGCCCAGCACGTGCGCAACTTGCAAACCCTCGCTACCAGCCGCCTCGCCGGGGGTGGTAGCGGCGCCGCGCGCCGCGCGTCAAGCGGCAGCCCCGCCCAGCTCCAGCGTCCCCGCGAACCCGATGCTTGCAGGAGATTCGGCCGCTTGACCCGCGCTTCGGCCCCGCTATCTCGATCGGGTAGGCGCCGGGCTCACCCCGGCGCCCCCCACACCACCGGACATGCGGGTCCGCATCCGGCGGTTCGCTCGGCATCCCGGAAACGACGGTAGGGATCGGCGAAACCCTTCAGGCCGAGGTTGGCCCAGTAGGCGTTGGGCAGAGCGCGGGCAAGAACCGGGGAACCGGCGATGCGCCAGTAGCCTTTGCCCGAGCCGGCCCACTTGCGAGCCTGCCAGGCCGGGATACCGAGCG
The DNA here is from genome assembly GCA_963816005.1 of uncultured Solirubrobacteraceae bacterium. Classification (GTDB taxonomy): domain Bacteria; phylum Actinomycetota; class Thermoleophilia; order Solirubrobacterales; family Solirubrobacteraceae; genus Palsa-465. The sequence continues at coordinate 26,890 of CAWFKF010000055.1, forward strand.
CACCGAGGTTGCGCCGCTTGGTGCGGTAACGCTTCCATTCCTTCCAGCGGACCTGCCGCAGTCGCCGACGGAGCCAACTATCGAGCTTCCCGAACACCGACGGCGTGTCGGCCAACGCGAAGTAGGCCGTCCACCCGACCGTGAAGCGGTTGATCTCACCGATCCGCCGCTCCATCGAGACACCCCAGCGGCGCGAGGTGAGCTGACGCAGGCGATCCCTAGCGCGTTTCAGGCGCTTCGGATCCACCTGCACCTTGACCTCACCGTCCCGGTCAAAGAAACCGAACCCCAGAAGGGGCCGCTTCGTCGCCCGGTCAACCACCGACTTCTCGCGGTTGACGCGCAGCTTCAGGCGCTGCTCGACGTACTGCGTGATGCTCGCCATGACGCGCTGCCCAGCCCGCTCGCTTCCGACGTAAATCCGGCCGTCGTCGGCGAAGCGCACGAAGCGATGCCCACGCCGCTCCAGCTCCCAGTCAAGGTCGTCAAGCATGACATTACTGAGCAGCGGCGAGAGCGGCGACCCTTGCGGGGTTCCCTCCTCGCTCGCGGCCACCAGCCCGCCATCCATGACGCCCGCTTCCAGGTAGCGCCGGATCAGCCCGAGCACCTGCTTGTCATGAACCCGTCTCGCGACCCTCGCCATCAAAGCGTCGTGCTGAACGCGATCGAAAAACGAGTCCAAATCAAAATCGACGCACCACGCCGCGCCATCAGCGATGAACCGGCGTGCCCTCCTCACAGCTTGATGCTGCGAGCGCCCCGGCCGGAAGCCGTAGCTATGGGGATGGAAATGCGGGTCGAAGATGGGCGTGAGCACCTGCGCGATGGCCTGGCAGATCAACCGATCCACCACAGCCGGCACCCCCAGCTTGCGCAGACCACCCGAGGGCTTGGGGATCATCACCCTGCGCACGGGCTGCGGCCGGTAGGTGCCCGCCTCGAGCGCTGAGCGGACCTGTGGCCAATGGTCATGCAACCACGGCCGCAGTTCCTTGGTGCTCATCCCGTCGATGCCTGGGGCACCGGCTTTCTGCTCGACGCGTCTGAGCGCCTCAGCGAGATTCCCGGGGGCCAGGAACTGCTCCCACAGGCTCGCCTCGGCGGGGTGAGCTGCGGTGTCGCCAGGCGCCGGGGATGAACTGTGCCCTGGACGGGAACCTTCGGGCTTCACCCTCCGGCCCTCCCACCCAGGCCCCTTGCGGGGTTGGCTGCGTTCAACGTCCATCCCACGAGCACGAGCGTCCTGCACCTCGGCTTCGCGTTCAGCCCTTCCCAGCGATACTGATCCCCGCTGGTACTACGGCGTCTGCTGACTTCTCCACGGCGGGCGGCGCCCTCTCGGACGCCACCGTCCCGCACCACCCGACGAGCGGTGCTCACGCACCGGACGGGCATCCTGGGACACCCATGGAGACCTCCCCGGATAAGACCAGCAACCTTCATCGCACACCCACCGCGTCTACGCAACGGCCCCTTGATGACATCGGGCTTCGCTGTACTTGGCCAGCTCGCCCGGACCGCCCCGCCTCATACGCGCAGCACACCGGCAACCAACGATCAGCCGGCGCGCCATGTGTTCCTAGGGTCGCGATTTCGTCTCCGGCTTCCTTCCCACCCGCCTCACGACGTAGCAGTTGCCATCGACTTGTGGTTGGTGCCATCAACCTCCACAGGGGACTCGCACCCCCGAGCTGCTGGTCATGCCGGGCGTACCAACGATCGCCGGGCAGAGCCCGGCACCCCATCAGGTCAACAACCCGGCCGCCCCCACACCGGCGTCACCCCCAAATCGACCGGAGTCCCGAGTTGGCTCTCCTCCTCGTTTGGGGGTGACTTGCGCGCCTCGACCGTGGCGAATCGCCTGCTATCACGCATGTTCTGCGACGACATCAGGGTCTCGGAACTTGCGCACATCTCGCCGCGCGGCGAGCACGACGCCATCCGCGCCCATCGCGCCCGGCATCCATGCGTCGTCGGGCGACCCCCGCTCGCACGCACCCGCTCCCGGCACAAAGCACAGCACGGCGCGCGGGTCGGCCGAGTGCGCATCTTGCGAGCATGCCCGCATGGGGACCAAGAGCCCTCGGCGAGGAGGCCACCGAACTTGCCGGCTGACGGGTTCTGCTCAAAGTGCCCAGCGCACGCCGAAAAACCGAAAAACGGCAGCATTGAAGGGCGAAGCGAGGCTGATCGATCCTTGCAACGCCTCGGCGCATCAAGGCCCCGCGCACGGCGACGGCTTACGGCGCCCTACGGGCGAGTCCTCGCATCGATCATCCAGACATCACGGCGCGGCATCCATGCCGCTTGATCCCCCGCCCGGCACCGATCCACCACGCGGCTGGCCGCCCAGCAGCCCCGATTCACCCCCCATATGGAGGAGCGGTTGTCAAGCGAGCAGCGTTCATGGTTCCTTTCTGGCAGGGGTTGAGTTGATGTGGTTGCGGCTGGCGGGGCGGTCCGGGCGTCCGCGGAGTTCGCGACGTTTGGTCAGCCTCATATGCGGGGGCTGGGTACCCCAAGACCTTGTTTTCGTCGCACGTCCGCTGTCTAAAATCGAGCACCGTCGGCTGACGCCGGGCTGCTCATGGGGGTGCCGCGGACTGGGTGTGCGCGAGTGCCGGGACGCTCGGGCCGCCTCGTCAGCCGCAACGGGTTGTAGGGGGGTTGGGGTCTCAGGCGATCGTGGGCTCCTGCTTCGGTGGGATGGAGCGTGCCTGCGTGAGGGGGTCGCCCGCCGGCATGGACGCCGGCGGAACCGGGTCGGGATGGGAGCCTGACCAGGTGGCGATCTCCCAGCAGAAGCAGGCGAGCTCGCGCGCGATCGCGACCGCGACGACGCCGTTGGGCTTCTTGCGCGCGTCCTTGAGCTGACGCCAGCGGGCGTGCAGGCGCCGCTGCGCTGACCACGCGATGTTGATCACCTCTGGCGGCTGGTCGCGCTGGCGGCGCTCGAGCAGCTCGCCGACCCCCGGCTGACGGCGGTAGTGGTAGGACGCCTCGATCAACAGCCTGCGCGCGTGCGTCGAGCCGGCCTTCGTGATCGACCCCTGGCGACGCTGGCTGCTGGTGGTGTGCTCGGACGGGACGATCCCGAGGTAGGCCGACAGCCGGTCGGGGTGATCGAAGCGCTCCCACTCGCCGATCTCGGCGCACAGCCCGAGCGCAGAGAGCGTGTCGATCCCGCGCAGGCACCTGAGCCGACCGACCGCCTGCGCGCACGGCGACTCAATCACGAGCTTCTCGAGCTCGGCCTCGACCCGGTCACGGCGGGCGACGAGCACGTCGTGCGCGTGCAGGTAGTCGGCCATCGTCACCTGCGACGCGTGATCGACGAACCGCAGGCCGGCGAGCCACGCGCGATGCGCTCGCGACCACGCACGCCCCGGCCCCTCCCAATACACCTCGCGGCGCAACAGGAACTTCCCGAGCCGGTGGCGGGCGCGCATCAGATCAGCGCGAATGTCCTCCCGGCAGCGAACGAGGTCCCGCAGCCGCTCGCGCTCCAGCGACGGGACCGTCACGATCGCCAGCTCCCCGGCCGCCAGCAGCCGTGCGAGCCGGACCGCGTCGCGCTTGTCGGTCTTGATCCGATCACCAGGCCGCCGCTCCGTGCGCCCCGGTGCGCACACCGACACCTCGATCCCCCGCGCCCGCGCGCGACGCGCCAGCCCATAGCCGGTCGGGCCCGCCTCGTACACCATCCGCGCCGGCACGGGAACCTCCATCAGCCGCTCCAGCAGCTGATGCGGACGCCCAACCATCCGGGCAGTGCTCAGCTCGCCTGTCCCCTGGTCGAAGATCGCGATCGTCGACTCGTGCGCGTGCACGTCAAGACCGACCCAACGGATACCGTCAGCCATTAGGCACTCCTCTCGTGGATTGTGGGCCCCGCGCCGAGGCCGGAATCCTCAGCGCGAAGACTTACCCCGCAGCCTGCGCGGGGAGTGCCGACCACTTCGACACGGAGCCGGCAGCTCCTCCATAGGGTCTAAACGACGAGGAGTCCCCGCAAATGCGGCTGTCGCGGCCGGTCAGCCGGTGATCAGCGTCGACTGCAAGAAGAAGGAACTGGTCGGCGACTTCAAGAACGCCGGACGGGAGTGGCATCCCAAAGGCGACCCGGAGCTGGTCCGGGTGCATGACTTCAAGGACAAGCAGCTCGGCAAAGCGATCCCCTACGGCGTGTATGACGTCGCCTCAAACCAGGGATGGGTCAACGTTGGTGTCGATCACGACACTGCCGCGTTTGCGGTCAACTCGATCCGGTCCTGGTGGCAGAACCTCGGTCAGGGCCGTTACCCGGCCGCGACCCGGCTGCAGATCACCGCGGACTGCGGCGGCTCGAACGGTAATCGTGTTCGACTATGGAAGGTCGAGCTGCAGAAACTCGCTGACGAGACCGGCCTTCAGATCAGCGTGTGCCATCTCCCGCCCGGGACCAGCAAATGGAACCGAATCGAGCACCGACTGTTCAGCTACATCACGATCAACTGGCGCGGGAAGCCGCTGCACTCCCTGGAGACCATGATCAACCTGATCTCAGCCACCACGACCAACACCGGCCTGAAGGTATACGCCCGCCTCGACAACGGCACCTACCCGGACAAGATTCGCGTCCCCGATCAGGACCTCCACGCGGTCAATCTCCACGGCGACGAGTTCCACCCCGAATGGAACTACACCATCAAACCGAAACCTTAATCACCGACAGGCCCTTAGGCGGGCTCTGAAGTCACTACACCGCACCGAGGACTGACGAGTTCGATACCACTCTTGGCCAAACTGCTCCCGTATCCTCCGCACGCCTGCGCTGGTGGTTTGAGCTGGCGCTTTCGGCGGATCATTGGGCTCGCGCTGTGGCTCGGTCGTGTCAGCTCGGGTAGCGGGCGGATGCGGCGGGGACGCATTGTACGGCCCGGATACGACCGGCATCCGCCTCAAAGCTATAACGGTGTCACGAACGTTGTCACCAGGCTCGATCAAGCCCTGCTGCTCAGCCTCCTACGACTCGTACGCCATCTCGCCGATGGACCGCTGAAGTTCACGCTGGACGCTGTCGAGCACGGTTGGGTCCACGCCTGGGTCGATCGGACCGCGACCGACCACGGTGAGAACTTGCCCTTCAGTATTGGGGGGGAACTCACCATCCGCGACCATCAGCTGCAGGTAGCGCGGCCCTTGTGGTTCGAGCATGCCGAGGATCTCGTCGGTCGCGGCCCACGCTTGCCTGACAGGGCCGGCAAACAGATCATCGATCGCACGTCGGTCGAATCGGTGGACCCAGTAGATCCCAACGTCACCATGCCATGTCGCGCGCACCAGCCACGACTGCCCAAGCACGTCGTTCAGCCCATCGCTCTCGAACCGTCGCGAATCCTGAGTAACACTGGGGAGGATCGTCGGACTGCGTCTGGCCCGTGGCCCATGATCGAGCGCCCCCATGCACGAGATGACGCACTCCTCGAAAGCCGGGCTGAACAGGCGAGAGGGGATGTCCGGCAGATACCCGGACGCCGTTAGGACGAGCCCGAACTGGACCCGCCCGTCTTGGTAGCGCGGAAGGGCCCGGCCATACGCCATGATCTCTTGCGCCGCCGTGTGGGCCCTCGCTTGGCTTGGTCGCCTCGAGATCCAGGTCGGCGGGTCGTCTGGGAACCCGATGCCATCGAGCTTCCACGAGCCATCGGCCGCGGATGCTCCGATGATCAGATACCCGCCATCGTGGGAATTGGCGAAGCCGCATACCTGCCTTCGCACCATCCCGCGGTTGACCTCGATTCCTTTCGCTTCCCACAGCAGGGGTTCCGGCCCGGCGTCAGCGAGGAACCGCTCCAAGTCCTCCACCGTGAGGTCCTTCAACGCGGGGCCAAAGATCGTCATCGGTTGCTCACGTGAGCCAGTGTCGCGATCTAGCCGGACGGAGCCAGCCAGCCGCAGACCACGATCTCGGATACGTACCAGGAAGATCCTCACACCGAGCCATTCTCTTCCTGAGACCGGGGCGCCAGCCAGGAGTGCCCCAAAGAGCTTCGCACTTCGCAAGAACCGGCAAGAACGATAGCGCCGGTGCGCCGGTTCAGCGATACTCGCGAGCCGATATGGCATCCGATCCGGCACGCGGCGTCACGATCAGGATCTTCCTGGTCGACGGGACGGCCCAAGGTCTACGTCTGGTAGAACGCATGGGCTGGACGGGCTCGTTTCTCGCCTTCGCACGCGCGGACTTCACTAGCGCTCGCGGGCGGGACGAGGTCTCGAGGACCGGCGTCTACGTGCTCATCGGTCCGGACGACGAGGGGAGACGAACCCAGCGGGCTTACATCGGTGAGGCCGACGACATCCGGGGTTCGGCTGGACGCGCATCAGAAGGAGAAGGACTTCTGGACGCACGGTTACGTCATGACCACAAAGGACGACTCGCTCAATAAGGCGCACGTGCGGTACTTGGAGGCGAGACTCCTGAAGCTGGCGCGCACTGCCGACAACGCCGTTCTTGACAACAGTACCGCTCCCGGGGTTTCGCGACTAAGCGAACCGGAGGTCGCCGAGATGGAGACGTACCTAGACAACGTGACAACGTGCTCCCGCTCTTCTCCTTGGTCGGGGTCAACGTCTTCGAGCTGGCCGAAGAGCGCGTTCAGGTGGCCGCTCGTCCCGAGGAGGCGTCTCAGATCGCCGCTGAGGAGCGGGTCCCTCGCCTGCATCTCACCACTCAGTTGACCCAGGCCGAAGGGGAAGATCGAGCTCGGGGCTTCTTGGTGTTTGAGGGTGCGCTCGGTCGCAAGGAGAAGAAGGTCATGCTGTCCGGCTACGAGCAGTTGCGCGATCGGCTGGTCCAAGAACGGATCCTGGTCGACGTCGGCGACCACGTTCGACTGAGCAAGAGCTACGTATTCGATTCGCCGTCAGCAGCGGCAAGCGTACTCAGCGGCGGCAACAAGAACGGTCGTACTGAATGGAAGGACGCCTCCGGCCGGACACTCAAGCAGCTTCAGGAACAAAGCGCGACGTAAGACCGCGAGACCTGTCCTGATCGAGCGCCGAGAAGCTGCTTCAGCTCGGGCTGCGCACGTCTACATTCGCGTGCCAGCACCCGCCGGCGCCTTTGCGGCTTGACACCGCAGAGCAGCGGTAGCTATCTTCCGCGCTTTGGGGGCTAAGGGGCCGGCCTGCGCCCTGTGAGGTAGTTCGATGCGCTGCTGGGAGTGGCGCAGAAAGGGTGCTATGCGTACATCCATCTGGGGTAGAGGTCGCGCTGCGATCGCGCTCGCTGCGCTGTGCTTGGTTTCCGCGGGTACGGCGCTTGCCGCGTCTTCGAGCGCGATAGGGCCGGCGAGGGCGAAGATCACGATCAAGGGCGGGGATTCGTTCAAGCCCAATGCCTACATCACGAACACCTACCACTTCGTGTCGGGCACCGTCGTCATCCGCTCGGGCGGCACGGTCACGCTCACAACACAACCAGCGACGCGCACTCGCTCTCGATTGTCAAGAGGTCCGACGTGCCACGGACCGTCGGGCAAGTGGACAACTGCGCGATCTGTGGGCCGATCCTCCAATCGCACGGTGTGAATCCGAATGGGCCGCCACCGTCGGGTCCACCGCCGATCCTTCTAGTGAACGTAGGGCGTCCGGGTTTCGACACGCCTGGTGATTCGATACTTGTCGGGCCGAAGGGTCGCGGCCACAGCCAGGTGAGCTTCAAGGTGACCGCCAACCCCGGCACCACGCTGTACTTCATCTGCGTCATCCATCCCTGGATGCAGGGCCGCTTCGTCGTCAGGTAGCGCTTGTTGCGGGTACGCGGCTTGTGGCTGCGTACCCGCACCACGCCCTGTCAGCCTGTCGTCCGACCCCGGGCATCGACCGGACTCCCGCTCCTCGTAATCGACACCGGTCATGACGCTTCGTAGCGGCCTGGGGCAACAGGCTCCTCCGCTGCGTCCATTGTGCCCGTGACATCCGGTGGCTTATCGTGGACGCGCGCCGGGGAGTCTTGCTTGGTGGGCGTGAGACAGAGTCAGGGGCCAGAAGCCATGCGCGAGAGCCCTGAC
>CAWFKF010000056.1:0-21781 GCA_963816005.1 uncultured Solirubrobacteraceae bacterium
CAACCGCGTTCTCCAACAGCCGCCGATGCTCGCATCGCGTCGGGCTCCAGCAGCAGGCTGCATGCGACGACGGGCGGCCAGTGGTCGAGATTCGATCGCGCCAACACGGACCGTCGCGGATCCGCCTCGAGCACCGACCGCCATGCAGAGTCGGCGCCGATCACGAACGCGAAGTCCGCTGCCGGCAGCTGCGTAATATCGACCGCCTGGGGCCAGCTCAGGAGGATTTCAAGCGCCGCGTCGTGCTGCTCGGCCGGGGCGACGACCTGCTCACCAGGCTCCAGCGTCTCCGGAACTCAAAGACAGCCCCTGACCGAACTGCGTACCGCGCGGCAGTTGCAACTGATGCATCAGTACGACGCCGACCTGCATGGGGCGAGCGCTGATGAGCGCGCCAATCCTTGGATTGCGGTGGATGGCGTTATACGAGATGACCAGACAGTCGTACTCCCGCTGGGCCTGCAAAAAGGCTTCGAACGTGCGCTCAGTGAAGAGCCGGTAGCGCCACCGATCGCGCCCGGCGGTCTCCGAGCATCGTGCCGATATCTCGCGTCGGATTGTGCAGGGATTCGCTCTCGCTCTGCACGACCGCGACCCGATACGCGGGCACGACGGGATTCGTGATGCCGCCAGGCGTAGGCATACGGCAGATCATCTCGCACGGGCTGCCGGATCGCACGCCGGCGGGGAAGCGAGCGGCCAGGTCCTCGCCCGCCTCGAGCCGATCGCGCCGAAGGTCAGCCGGCTGCTGGAGGAGTCCGAGGAGGACCTGATCGCCTTGCACCGGTTCCCTCGCGCGCGCACTGGAGCAAGCTGCGGCCGGCGAACCCGCTCGAGCGGGTCAACAAAGAGATCGGCCGCCGCACCAACGTCGTCGGGATCTTCCCCAATGACGCGAGCGTGATCGGCCTCCCCCCGAGGTTCAGAGCAACTCGCTCGAACAACAACAAGATCAAGAGGAGGTCGCCACCCTCAACGGTCCCTAGAAGGAACGTGAAGGGTCCACAGACTCCCGCCGCGACCAGCACAGCGCTGCTCGGAGATCGGAGCGGCACCTACTCGCGTGCGAGAGGAGCGAACTCGCGGTGGGTCATGAACCGCCGACGGCGCCCCGCTGACGCCCTGTTTGTCAGGACATGACAAACAGGGCAGTTCCCGAAGCTCGAGCGCTGGAGTGCTGCTCAGCCAGCACATCCGGAAGCCCGGCCGCGTTGGACGACGCGCCTGCTCGGGACGAAACCGTAGAGCGAAGAGATGTAGGGCGGCGTCGCCGAGAGTCTCCCAAACGTCGGGCAGGGCGACAGCGATCGGCTGGCGCCACGCCCAGCCGCCCGCCCGCCGACGCTTCATGTGATTTCCAGATTGGAACAATGCAGGTGTCGGGCGCCTGCTTGGCGCGGACCTGGAACTCGCCAAATTCGAAAATTGTGCTTGCAGGTTTCCGGCAAGCAACCGTCACCGAAGCACAACTCCGCTCGGCCGGGAGCGCCGGACCGGATCGGCGTCCTCCAGCTCTCGCGTTCGCCCACGAGCAGCCGCGCGTGACCGCCGCCGCCGACGACTGCTTTGCTCGGCTGGACGTCGCGGAACTCACGATCGAGTTGGCGACCTTCCAATCGTGTTGGTCGGACCCAATCGGCGTCGCGTCGGACGATCGCCTTCGCCCACGAGCACGCGTCCACTCGGCCGGGCCCGCGCGCATGCTTCGCCGTGAAGGCGAGCGTCCTCGGGGTTGTGGACCTTGTTTGATGCCCGGACGGGCCTGTCGGCGCGGAGCCTGACCGTCCCCCTGTACGCGGAACTCGAGCACGTGGGGCCCCGGGGGTGCTAGCAGGCTCCTTGAAAGTGATCCGGTCGAAGCGGAAGTCCGCGGCGAGCCCGCAGCGCTGACGCTTCGGAACGAAGGCGTCGACGTCGGGCGCCCCAGCGACCGGATCGTCGGAGAGCGCCGAGTTCGTTCCGAGGCGGCGACGAGATCGTTGACGATGCTGGCTGCCGCTCGCCGAGCGAAAGCAGCGTCGCGACATCTTCTCCGTTCTACCTTTCGCGCAGGTTCGGGACGGTCACCGACCGCGATGGGATGCTCGTTAGCGTTAGCGAGGAATGCCGGAGCCGGAGAGGCGGCGACCCGACCGCCCCTGCTGTTCCGGTACGCGCCGGGTTCGCCAGGCGTCTACCCGATTTCAGGTCCGACTCTCGCGTGTGCCGGTGGCTCCCGCCACCGGTGCATCCCGAGCTCGGCCCGGAGTCGCTCCATATCCGGAGCGGGGCGGCCCGCTCGCGCAAGCACGTAAGCATCGTGCTCGAACTCCCGCAGCACTGCCTCGAGCCGCGACCGGCTCTGCACGCGCCGCGACGCCGTCCGCGGGGTCACGCCGCCCAGCGCCGGCACCCGCTCCTCAGGCCACAGCGCCTGCCAGGCGTCGACCGCCTCTTGCGATACTCCGAACGGCATCGGCATCCCGAGCCGGATTGGCGGCATGTCTTGCGCCGGGTCGATCACCGATCGTCGACCGAGCTCGGGCCCGGACCCAAGCCCGCGCAGGAGCTCGACCAGCGTCTCCAGCCGCTCGTCTGAGTTGACCGATATCTCGAACCCATCCGGCTTGGGCTCAAGTCGCCCGCGCAGCCAACGCTGCGGCTCGTCAGGCTCCTCGATCGGCTCGCCCTCGCCGGCCAGCGAGCGGATCTGCGCGAGCGCGCCCTCGCGCTCGATCTCGCTCAGCTCGCGCCCCCACCAGCTCAGCTCCCCCGCATCCTCGACCCTAAAGTCCGCGTGCGCAGCCAGCGTCCCGGCGACGGCCGCCGGGTCGTTCACGGTCACGTGGGCCGTGATCATCCGAAGGCGGTGGCCGTCGGTGTTCGTCAGCTTCGGGCCGGTCGCGCGCCGGCGCCACACGTCCCCGACGATCCCAGGCAGCAGGCTGCCGAGCACCTTGCTCATCAGCGCGGCGATCTCCGGGCGGATCGGTTCGGCGATCTCGACGATGACGCCGTGGGGGTCGGGGTCGCGGCGCCGGCGGGGGCCCCGTCCGCGCTGGCCGGTCAGCTCCTTGGCGAGCGCGACGCTCGCCTCGTGCACCAAGTCGGCGGCGCCGTCGCCCTCGGACGGGCGCAGGAGCACGACCGCGCCAGTTGTCCGCCAGACACCGTCGAGCAACACGAGCGCCCCGAGCAGGATGCTCCAGCGGCTCATCCCCGGAAGCTGCTCCGGCGGGATCGCGGCGTACCGACGAGCGCCGGTGACGATGTCTGTCAGCCACATGCCCGGACCCGGCTCGGGGTCGGAGATCTGCCAGAGGCCGTAGGTGACGGTGCTCAGCCACTCCTCCGCCGCGCTCGAGATCTCCGGAGGGACGTCCGGGTCGGTCGCGAGCAGCGCCAGCGGCGCGCCCGACTGCTCGAGCTCCGGCTCGAGCTCGAATCCGAAATCGTCGCCCTCGTCCTCATCAGGGTCACCATCCATCAGCCAGGCATGCTCGATCGCGAAGCGCAGGAGCGCCTCGGAGCGCTCCTCGCCATCGGTTTCGGGCCCGAAGCCGTCGTCGGCCTCGCGGTCCTCGGCCGCATGCAGCTGCTGCGTCCAGCCCCCGACGCTGCCGGCGACCAGCCCCCGCAGCTCCGGCCTGCGCTCCTCGACGAGGACCCGCATCGCATCCCGCAGCGCGTACAGGCCCGTGCGGTCCGCGAACCGATCGAGCTCCGCGCACTCGGCAGGACCCAGCTTCTCGCCCACCGCCCGGCGGCGGTGCAGCTCCTCGAGCGCCCAGCCGTAAACCTCCTGCGCGTCCTCCTCCTCGGGCTCGTCGTCCAGGACCTCCCGCACCAGCTCGATCGCGTCGAGCTGCCGGCCGGACGCGAGCATGTGCTGAGCGAGCTCCACGGTCCCGGCCGGGTCGGCGGGTGCATCGAGCGCCTCGTCGAGCAGGTCGGCGGCCCGGTCGTGGTCCTCGTCGAAGGCGCCGGCGATCTCGGCTGCGAGCGTCAGCGCGGTGACGCTCCCGGGCGCGAGCCGCTGCACCTCTGCCGCCACGGCCCGTGCCCGCTCCTCGGATCCATCGCGTCTCAACCGGATCGCGAGGCCGGGCGGCGAGGGCAGATCCTCGAACTCCTCGACCACCAGTGCTGCGACCCGCTCCGTCGGCGTGTCCGGCGAGAGCGCCTCCTCGTAGCGCCGCTGGGCCTCGGCGAACGCGAGCTCCGCCTCCCGCTCCATCTCGATCTCAGCAGGCGAGCGCAACGGCGCGGGTGTCCGCCGGGCCGGATGCCCCCCGGGTCGCCGCTTACGCTGCTGCCGCTTGCGCTTGGACTTTGCCACGCCTGTCCTCGTCCTCGCCGATACGGACAAGCGTACGCGGCCAGCGCGACAGGCGCCATGCACGACCAGCGCTATCGCCTCCGTCGCTCGGTGACGGACACCCACCGCGGCTTCCCGCCGGCTCGCGGACATGATCCGCGCATCGCAGGGCACCGTTCGGCTGTGCTCGAGTACTCGCGTAGTCGCCCGAGCCGGTCTCCTCGGGCGACGGGGGGAAGAGATCGCCCGCCTTTACTGGTAGAGTAAAGGCATGGCGAGAATCTCGACCAAGAACCAGATCACGATCCCCGTCGCGGCGCTAAAAGAAGTCGGGCTGCACGCCGGCGAGCGAGTCACGATCGAGCCGGCCGGCGACGGTGAGCTCCGGATCCGCCGCTCGACCGCGACCTTCGAGGATGCGTTTGGAGCGCTCACCGGCACATACCCCGCCGGCTATCTCGATCAGCTCGACGCCGAAGACGACCTGCGGTGAGACTGCTCCTCGATGCGGACGTCCTGATCGGAGCGCTTGACCGCAACGACCCACATCACCGTCGCGCCCGCGCGCTGTTCACCGGGTGGCGTGACGATCGAGACGATTGCGCCGTCAGCGTCGTGAACCTGACCGAGGTACTGATCGCCCCATCAGCAGATGTCTCCAAGCTCGCCGCCGCCCGGGAGGCGATCGCGGCCCTCGGCGTCACCGTGCACCAGCCAAATGAGGCGATCGGGGTCGAAGCGGCGCGCCTCCGGCAACGGCACCCGATCACCCTTCCCGACGCCTACTGCCTCGCAACAGCGAAACACACGGGTTCCACGCTCTCGTCGTTCGATCAGAAGATCCTGAAGGCAGCCAAGCGCGAAGGCGTCAAAGCCGCCTGAACCCAGAACACGCGCAATCGCCGGGAGCCTGCAATCAGCGCGAAGGGGACGCCCGCGCGATAACCGCGAAGACTCGCCGCCGGGCGCCAACAGGCGAGGCGACGCCTGCTTCCCTTCGCCGAGCGGTAGCCAGCATCGTCGCTGATCTCACTGCCGCATCGGACCAACTCGATACCGACTGACTTCATGCTGCCGCGACGACCGCTTCATGACGGGAGCAACAGCGCGTGGACAACCGTGCCATGCAACCTCCGAGTAAGCAATCCGGTCGAAGCGGAAGAGCACCCCAATGGGCGGATCTATTGTGCTCATGGGGAATCTCAGCAGCCTGCGAGTCCGCGCCGGCGAAGACCGCCCACCTCGATTGCACGAGTGGACACCTGTTCGCGTTAGCTTCCATGGCGCGTTCCAGCAAGCGCTGGCGGAGGTCGAGCGAGATCCCCGACCGCTTGCTGACGACCGGTTCCGACCGCAGGCAGCTAGCAAACACAGCCAATCGCCAGACGACCGCTCTCGCCCGAGAGCGGGCGCCGGTGATAGACCCGGTTCTGGCGAATCTCAGGACGGCGATCGCTCGGGCATGTCTGATCTGCTTCCGTCACTCCGCGGGTCTCGTGCCGGGCGCCGGCGAGCGATCGCTTGCGTGGCGATGCGGTAGTCAGCGCTGATGACGGCGAGCTCATCTGGCACGCCCGCATTGCCTTGCGGTGAGAGCAGTCTCGCGCCGAACGCGCGGCGGCGGTGCCGCGGCGCGCTCAGACCGTGGCGCGGCGCGCGCCTTGCTCTTGCTGCCGGGGCGTCGGTCGCCGCCCGGCGGGCGGGCGTGCGCTTTGTGCGTCGGATTCTCCTGCGCGCCCGGACGCCTCGATCACAGGGCGGGGAGCTATCGGCCGATCAGGCCGGTACGGGTGGGGATCCCATGGCCACCCATGAGGATCCCGCGTGCGGGATCCTCATGGCTCCCGTCGTCTAGGGCTCGAGCACGATCCGCGCAGCGACTCGGCCAGCCTCGACGTCGGCGATGGCCTCGTTGACGTGGTCGAGTGGTCGTGTTTCGCGGATCACGCGTGTCTTGCCGGCCGCGTGGAGCTCGAATACCTCGCGGAGGTCTTTTCGTGTGCCGACGATCGAGCCGACGATCGTGATCCCGTTGAGCACGGTCTCGAAGATCGGGAGCTTGACCTCGTTGTCGGCCGGCAGCGCGACGAACACGAGCGTCCCGCCGCGACGCAGCGACCCATACGCCTGCTCGAACGCACGCGGCGAGACGGCCAGCGCGATCGCCTGGTTGACACCGCCGAGTCGCTGGATCGCCTCGACCGGGTCTTCCTTCTTGGCGTTGATAGTGAACTCGGCCCCGAGCTCGCGCGCGAGCTCGAGCTTCTCATCGATCACGTCGACCGCGACGACCCGACCCCCGGCGATTGCCGCATACTGGATCGCGAGGTGTCCGAGGCCGCCGACGCCGAACACGGCGACGAAATCGGAGGAGCGGGTGCCGGCAACCTTGACCGCCTTGTAGGTGGTGACGCCGGCGCAGGTGAGCGGCGCGGCGTCGAACGAGTCGATGCTTTCGGGGACCTTGACGACGTAGCGGGCGTACGCCGTGGCGTACTCGCCAAAGCCGCCGTTGATCGTGTAGCCCATCATCTCCTGCTCGTGGCACAGCGTCTCCCAGCCCGACACGCAGTAGTCGCAGCAGCCGCACGCGTAGGCGAGCCACGGCATCGCGACGCGGTCACCGACGGCGACCTCGCTCACGCCGGGCGCGAGCTGCGTGACGGTGCCCACGCCCTCGTGGCCGGGTATGAACGGCGGCGAGGGCTTGATCGGCCAGTCGCCGCTCGCAGCATGAATGTCGGTGTGGCAAAGGCCACACGCCTCGACCTTGACCCGCACCTGCCCCGGACCGAGCTCTGGCATCGAGACCTGCTCGACCGTTAGCGGGCTGCCGAACGCGTGGACGACCGCGGCGCGATAGGTGGTGGGTGGCGCCTCTGATGTCTGGGGCTGCGGGATCGATGTCGTGGCCATGATTGGTCCTTCTTTCTGGTCAGTTAGCCGGCCTCCGTCAGGCCGTCCATTGTTGAGTCAGGCGGCGCCCCAGGCGCCAGCTGTTCGTCACGGTGTGCGAGAGATGAAATGCACTCCCACGAGGCCCTCGAGCGAGAAGCCCTCGGCGGCGCCCGGCGCGACGTCGATCAGAAACCGGGGCGTGCCCCATCGCTCGTACTGGTCTGAGTCGATATGGAACGGGGCTCCTCCAATGTCCCCCAAGCGCACATCGTGGGGCCCAGCCGGAAGCTCGCCGTCCTTGAGGCAGATCGGGGAGGTGCCGTCGCAGCACCCCCCCGACTGGAAGAACGCGAGCGGCCCGTGGGCGGCCTCGAGGCGTTCAATCACCTCGAGCGCCGCCGGGGTCGCGCCAACAGTAGGTCCACTATCGCGAGCCGCGGCCTCCATCTCTAAAAGAACCCCATCGGGTTCTGGTCGTAGCTGACCAGCAGGCACTTGGTTTGTGAGTAGTGGTCGAGCATCATGCGGTGGTTCTCACGGCCGACACCGGAGCTCTTGTAGCCGCCGAAGGCGGCGTGCGCGGGGTAGTGGTGGTAGCAGTTGGTCCACACGCGGCCGGCCTTGATCGCGCGCCCCATGCGGAACGCCCGGCTGCCATCACGGGTCCAGACACCGGCCCCGAGGCCGTACAGCGTGTCGTTGGCGATCTCGAGCGCCTCGGCCTCGTCGCGGAACGTCGTGACCGCGAGCACCGGCCCGAAGATCTCCTCCTGGAAGACCCGCATCTTGTTGTGGCCCTTGAGCACCGTCGGCTCGAAGTAATAGCCACCGGCGAGCTGCTCGCTCAGCTGCGGGCGCTGGCCGCCGATCAGCACCTCGGCACCCTCCTCGCGTCCGATCTTGACGTAGCTCTCGATCTTCTCGAGCTGCGCTGCTGAGACCTGCGGGCCGATCATTGTCTCGCGGTCGAGCGGGTCGCCCTGCTTAATCGCGCTGATGCGCTCCAGGCAACGCGCCATGAACTCGTCGTAGATCGACTCGTGAATCAGCGCCCTGGAGGGACAGGTGCAGACCTCGCCCTTGTTGAACGCATACAGCACCAGGCCCTCGATCGCCTTGTCGAGAAACGCGTCATCGGCCGCCATCACATCCTCAAAGAAGACGTTCGGCGACTTGCCGCCGAGCTCGGTCGTGGACGGGATCAGGTTCTGGGCCGCGTAGGACATGATCAGCCGGCCCGTCACCGTCTCGCCGGTGAACGCCACCTTCGCGATCCGCTTGTTCGACGCGAGCGCCTTGCCGATCTCCGCCCCGGGACCGTTGACGATGTTCAGCACACCGGGCGGGAGGACGTCGGCGATCACCTCGGCGAGCTTCAGGAGCGACCACGGCGTCGGACTCGCGGGCTTGATCACCGTGCAGTTACCGGCCGCGAGCGCCGGTGCGATCTTCCACGCGGCCATCAGGATCGGGAAGTTGAACGGGATGATCTGCCCCACGACACCCAGCGGCTCCTGGAAATGGTACGCGTAGGTCTGATCGTCGATCTCCGAGATCCGCCCCTCCTCGGCACGCACCGCCGCAGCGAAGTACCGGAAGTGATCGGCCGCGAGCGGGATATCGGCCGCCAGCGTCTCACGCACCGGCTTACCGTTCTCGTAGCTCTCAGCCACGGCCAGCATCTCGAGGTTCTCCTCGATCGCATCCGCGACGTCATTGAGGACGGCGGCACGCTCGGCTGGAGAGCGCTGTCCCCAGTCATCCTTGGCCGCGTGCGCCGCGTCGAGCGCCAGTTCGATGTCCTGCGCACCGGAATGCGCGACCTCGCAGAACGGCTCGCCCGTCGACGGCGTCAGATTCTCCCCGTACTCGCCGGTCGTCGGAGCGATCCACTGCCCGCCGATGAAGTTCTCGTAGCGCTCTCTGAGCTCTACCGGGCTGCCGGGCTCGCCCGGCGCCTCGTAAATGGTTGACTCGACTATCGACATCTTGGGCTCTCCTCCATAGGAACGACGGATCGCCCGCGATAGCAAACGGGGATAAACCCCGCGCGGTCAATCACACCGTCAGACGCATCCACCGGGCCGGTGGGAAAACGCCATGAGACATACCACGCTAGGCCCCGCAGTCAAAACCAGTGACCCAGGCTCCGCGCCTCGTGGCACAGGTCACGCCGTCGGCGGCATCCGGGCTTGGGGTGAGAATCCTGGCCGCAGGGCCAGCTCACCATCGACTGTACTCCTATCGCGGCCATTTGTGTGCACGGACCCCAAAAACTCTGCTCGGACTCGTTCGCCGGCACCGGCATCGGCTGACTCCCCTCCAGCGGCCGAGCCCGTTCGCGACGGAGCTTGCCCGCCGGGGAATCATTGAACGAGACCCGCCGCACGAGGAAACCGCACCGAGAATCGCAATCTCCACTCACCACGAGCTCCCGCGCACGCCGGTCTGAGCGAGCTGCAGCACTGCCGCCGCGCGGTCGGCGCGAGACTGCGACCTCCGCAAGGCAATGCGAGAGTGCGAGATGCACTCACCCTCCTCAGCGCCGACTACCACATCGCCACGATTGCGATTGCGATCGCGTCGCTCGCCGTCGACCCCGTCGCTGCTCCTGGTGCGAAGCACTCACGCGGTCGGGACCCTGAGGACCTGCTTTTCATTGGCGACGCGCCTCGGCCGTGATCGCACGAAAGACCCCCTATGCGCGGAGAGGGCTATCCATTTGAGTCAGGTCGCGCATCCTCGCCCCCTTTGCGCAGCCCACGGCCCAAGGGTGGTAGGGGACCATTAATTCCAGGCGGACGTGGCGCCTCGCGGCCCACACGGCTTGCGACGCGGCCTGCCCAACCATCGCCGCCGCTGGCGGGGACCAGTCGCCACGAAGACCCCGGACCACCTGACTCAAATGGATACCCCCTTGCGCGGATAGCAGGAGCCTCCGGCCATCGATTCCCGACCTCTCAGACTCCTGCTGCGGAACGATTGCAGGCGTCCGCTGAGGCAGCTCGCGTGCCGTCGTCGGACAGGCGGAATCGTTCCAAACCCAGCAGCGAGAGGCGGCCCGATCCTAGCGTCGCACACTGCTGCATCACGCCTATTGCGGCAGCGACGCCTTGGCTGCTGCTTGAGCATGGGAGGGGAAGCGCGACGATCTCGGCGCTGACCCGCTGGCGGGCGCGGCGTGCGGCTTCTCGATCTGGCCCAAGAGCGGTCAGTCGCGGCGCTCCCGGACTGCCGCGCTTGAGGATCGCTTGCTCCCCGACTAACCCTAAACCAAGCGTAGGTTAGGTCGGAGGACTCGGGGGCGGGCCCTGCAAGGCCGTTTGTTCCGGGGTTTTGTGGCTCTCCGGGCATGATCGGGGGTGACGACACACGAACACGCGTTTTCTTTCTGGCCCTCCGAACCGCGTCACCCGTATTCCGCCACGACGCTCGCTCGACCCCGGGATGACCCGGTGCGCACGCACGGCAAACGGCGCAACGAGAAGGGAATGGAGCAGGCAGCTCCCCGGCACGCCACGACCCCCGTCAACGCGGGCAGCGACCCCGACGCCCCCCAACGACGCCCTATGGGGCGAGTCTCGCCATGATCATCCGGATGCGCCTGCGCGCAGGCGCGGCCATCCCTGGCCGCTTGAGCACGCATCCGCTGTGCCCACGATCGCCGGGCACGGGGCCCAGCGAGCAGTCCACAACCCAGCAGCAGAGGCGCACGCGACTTCCACCCGCCGCTCCGACGACCAAAAGCCCTGCTCAGGACGGAATCTCGATCGAGAGTCACCCCCGATCATCCACGGAGCCCCGGTTTTGTGGGCCGACTGCGAGCCGATGCCTGATCGTCTGCGTGCGTGTTGAGGTGAAGCGTGCCCGGCTACGGATTGGGCTGCTTGTCTGAGCTTCAGCTCGGCGGCTTTGGCGGCGATCTGTCGCATCTGTTGGATGAGGTGTCGCAGTCGGCGGTCGTTGGCGATCCATTCCTGGTAGAGCTCCGCCTCGTTCTCGGTGAGTCGGCGTGTGACGGTCTTGCCGTTGATCTTGGCGGTCCACTGGTAGTAGGGGCCGTGGGGCTGGGGCGGGTCGGCGTGGCATTTGCAGCCGGGGGTCGCGCAGCGGGTATAGCGGCGGGTGACGCTGCCTGAGTGGATCAGGCCGATGGTGGCGAGTTCGGCGGCCAGGTCGCGATATTTCTGCTCGTAGTCGGCCAGTCGCTCGGCGGTGTTGGTCGGTGGCATCTCGTTTCTCTCCCGCGGTTAGTATCCACCACGATACCAGACAGTAGGGCTACTGTCTGGTATCGTGTGTGGCACAGACTCAAGAGGCCAGGAGGAGAGACCGATGAGCACGAACCGCCGCACGCGAACCGCCCGACTGCGCGCCGAAGCGACCGCGATCCAGCGGCGCCTTGCGCGGGCCGTTGTCCGGAACGTGACCGGGCCGGTGCTCGGACGAGCGAACATCTCCTACGAGCTCTCGGCGCGCACGAAAGCAACAGGGCACGGCGGTATCGGCGCGATCGCGAAGCTGATCGGCAACGTCGGGCTGGCCAGCGAGATCGACAGCTCGCTGGATCTGCTCAAGCTGCACAAGCCCTACTACGAGTCCGATCACGTCCTGAACATCGCCTACAACGCCCTGTGCGGCGGGCAACGCCTGCAGGACATCGAGGCGCGCCGCTGCGACCGGGTGTTCCTCGACGGGTTGGGGACCGAGAGCCTCCCGGACCCGACGACCGCCGGGGACTTCTGCCGGCGCTTCGACGCAGCCTCGATCATGGCTCTCCAGGAGGCGGTCAACCTGGCCCGGTTGAAGGTGTGGCAACGTCAGCCGGACGCGTTCTTTCAGCAGCCGGCGGTGATCGACGCCGACGCCAGCATCGTGCCGACCGACGCGCAGACCAAAGAGGGGATGGATATCTCCTACAACGGCATCTGGGGGTACTCGGCGTTGGTGGTCTCGCTCGCGAACACCAAAGAACCCTTGTATCTGGGGCTTTTGGGTGCCAACCGGCCCAGCCACGAGGGCGTGGTCGACTACTACGACCGGGCGATCACCCTGTGCCGCGAGGCCGGATTCACAGAGATCCGTCTGCGGGGCGATACCGACTTCTCGCTCACCGCCGAGTTCGACCGCTGGGACGCAGACGGGGTGCGCTTCGTCTTCGGCTACGACGCCCGCGCCAACCTCATCGAGCAAGCCCAGAGCACCGACGAGGAGATCTACCACGAGCTCGTCACCCGCGCCGAACGACAGATCGCCACCACGACGCGCACCCGCCCGCGCAACCTGAAGGACGAGATCGTGCGCGAGCGCAACTACAAGACGCTGCGCCAGAAGGCCGAGGACGTCGTCGAGTTCTCCTACCGTCCCGGCAAGTGCAAGCGCGACTACCGAGTCGTCGCGCTACGCAAGAACATCTCCGTCGAGCGCGGCGAGAACGTCCTGTTCAGCGAGTACCGATACTTCTTCTACATCACCAACGACTGGGACATGACCGCCGACGAAGTGATCGACCAAGCCCGGCAACGCTGCAACCAGGAGAACCTCATCAGCCAGCTGAAGTCCGGCGTGCGCGCCCTGCACGCCCCAGTGAACACCCTGTGCGCGAACTGGGCCTACATGACCATGGCCGCGCTCGCTTGGAGCCTGAAGGCCTGGTGCGCCCTCCTACTACCAGTCAGCCCGCGCTGGGCCGAGCGCCACAACGAGCAACGCCGGCGCCTGCTCACCATGGACTTCCGCACCTTCCTCGCAGCCTTCATCGAGATCCCCTCCCAGATCATCACCACTGGCCGGCGCGTGCGATGGCGCATCCTCACCTACAACCCATGGCTGGGCGCGTTCTTCCGCCTCCTCGACACCCTCTGACGCTCTTTCCGCACCTCAGACGTGCGGAAAGAACGCCCTGACGAACCGCGACCCGCCATACCGACCGCCGGCCACACCAGGCCGGCACACCAGCAACCCCGAACAGGGGACAGACCGCGTCATGTGACACCCACCCACACCGAGCGCGAGTCCGATCGCCACCCAGATCCGTTCCTCACCCCCCACAACCGCGCTCAAACCTCAGCCGGTCGAGCCCAGAACCGTGAACCAGCCTCGCACGCCCGAGATCGCTTGTCTTAGGACTAACTGGATCCTTGCAAGCGCCAGCCCCACGTGGACGCCTCCGTTTGGGCGATAGGAATCGTCCCGGATCAGCGCTCTTGACCTGCTCGCGGCCGCGCGGCCGACTCTGCGTCGGCTCCACGGAGTCGGGCCGCTTGCGGAATAGCCGTCCGCGGTCGCGAGACCGTTCCGCGCATCGCAGCGGGTGCTTGGCAGCACCCATGTCGCATGGTTGGGTAGTTTCTACGCTGCGATATCCGAGTGCGTGGCGGATGCGGTGCGCCGGCGCGGACCCTAGGCTCTGCCGCATGGAGCCCTATTACGGCGCGTGGCAATTACTACGCCATGTGGCAGTGCATTTGGGTGTGTCAGCGTGATAGTATTGATTGTGTGAAGAGTGACGCTAGACGGGTGTCAGGCACGACTCGGGAAGCGCTGCGTGAGCGGGGTGTGAAAATGGTGTTGGCCGGACGCACTCACGCGGTTGTGGCGCAGTCCTTGGGGGTGCATCTGCGGACGGTGTCGCTGTGGATGGCTCGCCAGCAGCTCAGGGGGTTTGAGGGACTGAGGGAGGGGCGGCGTGGTCGGCGCTCGCGCGAGCAGATGGCGCTCACCGACGCCCAGCAGGCAGAGCTGATCCGACTGATGAAGGGCACGAACCCCGATCAGCTGCAGATTCCCGGCGTGTTGTGGTCAAGGCAGGCCGTCAAGGCGCTGATCGAGCGGCGGTTCGGGCTCGGGCTCAGTCGCCAGACGGTCGGTGTCTACCTGCGGCGCTGGGGGTTCTCGGGCAAGAAGCCGCAGCGGCGGTGGCTCGAGCAGGACCCCGAGCGGGTGCGGGCGTGGCTCCAGGACGAGTTCCCGGCAATCCAGGCGCGCGCGCGGCGCGAAGGGGCGCGGATGCTGTTCGGCGATGAGATGGGCGTGCGCGCCGGGCAGACCGCCGGCAAGAGCTACGCGCCGATCGGCGAGCGCGCGATCGTGCCGCTGACCGGCAAGCGCTTCTCGGCCAACGTGATCAGCGCGATCGGTGCCGACGGCACGCTGGTGTTCGAGATCTTCGAGGGCAGCTGCGATGAGATCCGCTTCCTGGACTTCCTCGACAAGCTGCTCGAGCATTTCCCCGAGCGCAAGATCTTCTTGATCGTTGACAACGCCTCCTTCCACAAGTCTCCCGCGGTCGAGTACTGGCTGCTGGACCATCCGCGGATGGAGCTGTTCTACCTTCCACCGTACGCCCCGGAGCTCAATCCCGATGAGCTGCTCAACCAGGACGTTCACACCCACGTCGCGCGACGCCGCCCATCCAACCTCGCCAAGCTCGTCACTCTCACCGTCGAGTATCTCGCAACCCGCACAAGTGAGATTGTCAGCAAGTACTTCGACGGCGAGTACGTCGCCTACGCCAAGTAACCACGCACTAATTGCCACGCAGCGTAATACGTTGATCAGGATGGGCCGGTCGAATTCACGTCGCTGGCCGCTGCGGGACGAGCAAGTCCGTATCTTTCCGCGCTGGGCGCGCGTCGGACCGCGGTGGTTCTCCCGGAGGCCGGTCTCGGGCCGACGATTGGTTGGGCACGGCTTCGGAATCGAGGCAGGCGGTCTCCGACCCGGACGAGAGAGGACGCGTAAATGAGGAATCCCGGAGGCATCCGGATCAGCGGGTTTGGAGTGCTTGCGATGGGCACGGTCACGCTCGCGTTCGCTGGGTGCGGTGGCAGCCGCAGGACGACCACCAGTTCCTCCGCGAGCGCGACTACGACGATAGCTACAAGCGCGGCTGCGATGGCGCCCATCGGCCCTGTCGTGATTAGGGCCACCGGCACGGCCCCGAGGACGCCCACAAGCACGACCGGAACCCCCACCTCTTCCGCTCCTGGCGTGGCGCAGTTCGATACGGCTGCGGCGCCGCTGCTCGACGTGCTCTTCGCAGCGTCCAGACGGTTCGACTCAACCTGCTGCGCCGGCACCAACTATGCCGCTGAGGCGAGCGAGGTCCGGACCTACCAAGCGGCGAACATGGCATTCGTCAACGGCTTGGCGGGGCTTTCGCCCCCGCCCGTGGCGGCGGGAGCGGTACAGAACTACATAGCCGCCATTCATACCTACATCGGCGGCACCGGGAAGCTACTCACGGCGGTTCTGTCGCGCGACCGGCCAGCCATCCGCGCAGCGATCCAGGCTGACCCCTACCCATCGGGGAACCTCGATGCGATGCTCGCTGCGCTCGGCGTCCATAACAACGACGTTGTCGGTTACTGGGACGGAAACGTGACGCAACATGGGCCCGGCAAGACGACGCTTGGGTACTTCGTGCAGATGACCACGACGGACAGCACGCCGGGAGCGAGTGCGGGAACGACCAGCTACGACAGCTTGCATTGCGCTGGCAAGCTCACGCTAACGAGCGCGCAGGGCGTCGTCCACGTCTACCGCGAACGGATCACCTCCGGACTCAGACAGTGCGGCGACGGAGGAACGATCTACACGACGGTCTTGGGCGGCGCAATGGCGTGGCGGTGGGTCGCGACGGGCATCGAGGTGCTAGGCGAACTCGACCACTTGCAGAGGCCGGATAGCTGACCTCACAGGTTGCCGCAGACATCGCGATGGGAATTCCGGAGCCCACACCTTATCTTCGCACGACCGGCCCCGGCCCCCCCGAGCGCCGATTGCACGGCGTCGCCCGGTCCGAGCTGAGGACCGCGCCTGCAGCTGGGGAGGACCCACCGAGCCGCACGCCCGCCGAGACCAAGTCGTCGACTGGCGGGGCGTCGCGCACAAGGCAGGCGCCGGGGTGGTCAGCGCCCGGCACATGCTCCTGGGCGACAGCACAAGCGCGGTCGCGACGCCTCGGTGGTGGCCAGCGTGGCGAAGCAGGCGTGCGACTGGTGTGGCACCGCGCCGTGGAAGCAGGCGTCCGGGCGTGGGTTCGAGACGCGCTTGTCGCCGACAGCAGGGCGCACACGACAGCCTGCAGCACCGCGGCATACCTATGCAGCGACGCCGAATGGCCTGGGCAGGCGGTCGCCTCGTCGGCGGCCGCGGGCGCGCTCGGGATTGGGCGATTGCGAGCGTCTCGGAAATGCCGCCTGTGCTAGCTCACTGGAGCCGGAGCCGATCATCGGCAAGCCGTCGCGGATCTCCGAGGGACTGCCGTCAGGCGCTTGCTGGCCCGCGCTGGTTCGGCTAACGCCAGGAGGCGTCGGCTTCTGCAATCGCGTGGGCAGTCTGGCCCGCGCCGGCTCGCAGGCTGCTGAGATTGCTCACGAGCAGGCACGTGGTGGGCGTGCTCGCGGACTGCCGCTCGGTCGGCGGTAAGCAGTAGCGACTGGAAGGGGCGAGCTGCAACAGGGACTGCCGGACCGAGCGCCGTCTAGCCCGAAGTTCCCCCTGCCCCTTGACGCTTGGGCAGTCCCTCGGCCTGATAAGTGGTCTGGACGTCCCCCGGTTCGGTTTTGCGTACGACACTTCTCGGCGCCGCCTCTTCGAGCTGTTCGCCGGTGAGTAGGTGCGCTTCGTCGGGGTCGGGACCAGGGTTGCCGTTGACCGCACCCACCTTGCCGAGTTCTACGCCGCGCGGCTAGTGTCCCGCGCCGTTAATTCGTTGTAGAAGTCGTCCGAGCTTGGTGAGGATCTCCTCAGCGGACTTGGTCCAGATGAACGGCTTCGGGTTCTCGTTCCAAGCCGTCACCCAGTTGCGGATGTCTGTCTCGAGCGCTTGGACTGAGCGGTGATCGGAGCGGCGCAGCAGGTCGTAGGTGAGGTACGCGAACCAGCGCTCGACCTGGTTGATCCAGCTGGAGTAGGTGGGGGTGTAGTGCACGTGAAAGCGCGGATGGGCGTCGAGCCATTTGCGGATCGCGGGGCTCTTGTGGGTGCCGTAGTTGTCGCAGACCAGGTGCACGTCAAGCTCGTCGGGGACCGCGCTGTCGATCTTCTGCAGGAACTTCTTGAACTCGATCGTGCGGTGGCGGCGATGCAGGCTGCTGATGACCGTCCCGTCGTCGGTGTTGAACGCGGCGAACAGGCTGGTGGTGCCGTGGCGCAGGTAGTCGTGGGTGCGTTTCTCGGGCATCCCGGGCATCATCGGAAACGCCGGCTGCGATCGTGCCAGGGCTTGGACCTGGCTCTTTTCAGTCGCGGTAGGGACAGGATCGGGTAGGCGCCGGGCTCACCTGGCTCTTTTCATCAACGCAATAGACGACCGCGCCCTCGGGCGGGTCCAGGTACAGGCCGACCACGTCATAGACCTTCTCCACGAACAACGGATCGTTGGACAGCTTGAACGTGTCCGTCCGATGCGGCTTGAGCTCAAACGTCCGCCAGATCCTGCCGATCGTCGACTTCGACAGGCCCGAGCGCTTCGCCATCGAGGAGCGCGTCCAATGCGTCGCGTTCTCCGGCGTGGACTCCAGCGTCGCGACCAGCACCTCCTCCACC
This sequence comes from uncultured Solirubrobacteraceae bacterium, assembly GCA_963816005.1. GTDB lineage: Bacteria > Actinomycetota > Thermoleophilia > Solirubrobacterales > Solirubrobacteraceae > Palsa-465. Next base: position 17,750 of record CAWFKF010000056.1, read on the forward strand.
TGCTCGGTCGTGATCGTCGCCGGCCGGCCGGGACGCGGATCGTCTGAGAGCCCGTCCAGCCGCAGCTCGCAAAACCGCGAGCGCCACTTCCCGACCGTTGTCGCAGTCACTCCCACCGCCTCGGCGACCTCCTTGTTCGCAAGGCCCGCCGCGCACTTCAGCACGATCCGCGAGCGCAACGCCAGTGCCTGGGATGACTTCCGCCGCCGCTCCCACCGCACGAGCTGCTCACGCTCCTCATCTGTCAATTCCAGAACAGCTTTGGGACGTCCAGTTCTTGGCATAGCCAAGTGTACCATAATTCTCCCACGAACTTAAGGCGCAGGACACTAGGAGCGTGGGTGAGTGATGCTTCGTCGTTAACGACGCTCTGAGAGCCGTTCTGCGGCCATCCGAGCGATCGCCGCTGATGAATTGATCCCCTAAAACGGGCCGAAAACGGCGCTCTGCGGGCATTGTGACCCACGCTCCTAGGGTCGAGGTCGCGCTCGGGGACGGACGTGAGATGGCGGCGGGCAGGTCCTGGTCGGCACCGCGTCCGTTCTGGCGCGTCCTGGCCTTGACCGGCACGCCGACCTCGGCATCCCGATGGCTGAGCAGCCGCTCGTGGACGGCGCGGCGCAGGGCGCGGTTGGATCAGCGGACGGGCGAAGCACGAGAGGCCCCCTGGACGCCCACAGACGACGGCGCTCGCCATCGCCCTCACCACCGGCTCGATCAGCCGCGGTGAACGGCCTCCGCGGTGCAGGCCTCGCGCGAAGTTGGAGAAGCTGGTACGTGACAGGAGGGGCGGGAGTTCCGCGGCCGTTCCGGACCAGCACTCTCCGAGTTCGATGAACCGATGGCGGAGACTGTCGCAAGTAGCCCGAAGGGGAAGTCTGCCGCGCGCCGCACGGCGATTCGGTCAGTCGGTCGCGGACGGCTCGGGCTGACTAGCCTCGATACCGGTCCAAGACACTCCGGACTGTGAGCGCCTGCGCTCTGACGCCGCGCAACGACCCGGCCAGCACGGGGCGGGCTGCGTGCGCCAGGAGAGCGAACACGATCAGCGCGCCGAGCCCACTGGCGTATACGCGCTCACGTGAGGCTCCAGACTGGCCCAAACCCATCGCTGGTCTAAACGCGTCTGGCCTAGCTTTCGCGATCGGATGGTCTGGAGCTACACGTGTTCGTCCCTTTGTAACTTGCACGAGTTCACCGTCATATTGGATAGAGAATGACCGCGTGGCTTCAAGCATTCGACTACTAGTGTCGCACGCGCAGCGACCCTACCCAAGTTCACGTTCATTCTCAGCGATCCTCTGCCCTTCTAAGGTCCTGGAGTACCGTTTTAAGGGTATTATCTCTCAATTCGCGCCCAATTCCCGTTAGGACCGCTGAGGATCGCTCAGATCTCAGACGATGCCCTACAAACGATGTCGGTTGTGTCAGCAGTTGTTTCCCTCGCTTGCCGAACTACAACAGCATCGTGCAGCTGTACACGGCCAGATATTACGGCGCGTGGCAATTACTACGCCATGTGGCAGTGCATTTGGGTGTGTCAGCGTGATAGTATTACGGCGCGTGGCAATTACTACGCCATGTGGCAGTGCATTTGGGTGTGTCAGCGTGATAGTATTGACTGTGTGAAGAGTGACGCTAGGCGGGTGTCAGGCACGACTCGGGAAGCGCTGCGTGAGCGGGGTGTGAAAATGGTGTTGGCCGGACGCACTCACGCGGTTGTGGCGCAGTCCTTGGGGGTGCATCTGCGGACGGTGTCGCTGTGGATGGCTCGCCACCAGCTCAGGGGGTTTGAGGGACTGAGGGAGGGGCGGCGTGGTCGGCGCTCGCGCGAGCAGATGGCGCTCACCGACGCCCAGCAGGCAGAGCTGATCCGACTGATGAAGGGCACGAACCCCGATCAGCTGCAGATTCCCGGCGTGTTGTGGTCAAGGCAGGCCGTCAAGGCGCTGATCGAGCGGCGGTTCGGGCTCGGGCTCAGTCGCCAGACGGTCGGTGTCTACCTGCGGCGCTGGGGGTTCTCGGGCAAGAAGCCGCAGCGGCGGTGGCTCGAGCAGGACCCCGAGCGGGTGCGGGTGTGGCTCCAGGACGAGTTCCCGGCGATCCAGGCGCGCGCGCGGCGCGAAGGGGCGCGGATGCTGTTCGGCGATGAGATGGGCGTGCGCGCCGGGCAGACCGCCGGCAAGAGCTACGCGCCGATCGGCGAGCGCGCGATCGTGCCGCTGACCGGCAAGCGCTTCTCGGCCAACGTGATCAGCGCGATCGGTGCCGACGGCACGCTGGTGTTCGAGATCTTCGAGGGCAGCTGCGATGAGATCCGCTTCCTGGACTTCCTCGACAAGCTGCTCGAGCATTTCCCCGAGCGCAAGATCTTCTTGATCGTTGACAACGCCTCCTTCCACAAGTCTCCCGCGGTCGAGTACTGGCTGCTGGACCATCCGCGGATGGAGCTGTTCTACCTTCCACCGTACGCCCCGGAGCTCAATCCCGATGAGCTGCTCAACCAGGACGTTCACACCCACGTCGCGCGACGCCGCCCATCCAACCTCGCCAAGCTCGTCACTCTCACCGTCGAGTATCTCGCAACCCGCACAAGTGAGATTGTCAGCAAGTACTTCGACGGCGAGTACGTCGCCTACGCCAAGTAACCACGCACTAATTGCCACGCAGCGTAATACGAACTACCCGGATGTACAAACTGTGCAGGGTATGCCGTCAGAAGGTCTTAGCGTCAGAGTTCGAGCAACATAGATCGGGACACCGGCCAAACGATGTACGGCAGTCGGGTGAATGGCGCAAGCTCAGACGGCAGATTCTCGAACGTGCGGGCCATCGATGCGAAAGCTGTGGCTCTCCGTTTGAGCTTGAGGTTCACCATCGCAATGGGTTGGGCGATAACCGGCCGGAAGCGCTAATGGTGCTTTGCCTCGAATGTCACGGGCGTACACGGCGCGGACCAATCCCGTAGCGACCATCTCCACCGCACGCGTTCTCCCGCCTGCTGTCGGTCACCCGGTACTTATCCTGCCCGCGGTCAATCCTGCCCGTGAGAATCGCTTACAACGCGTCTCAGACCCCATCCGGTGACCGTTCACCTATCGCGGTAAGCCTCACCGATAACTGACTCTCTCATTGCCAGCACACCGGAAAGCGGTAAAGCGAGTAGTTACTACGGATGTTGCCATACAATCCAGCTGCCACTATTCCGGTGCAGCAATCAACTACCCTCCGGAACATCGGACAGAGAGGATGGACACAATGTCCGCCAAGACCGCCCAGACAGACGATCTCCTCGCCCAGCATGTGGAAGCCATCGCGCAACGGGAGGACGCCAAGACCGCCGGAGTGCGCGCGGGTGCCAGTCGCAAACTCGCGCTGATCGAGCTGGAGTTGACAATCCAGGGTGTGCCGTTCGAGCCCTACGATCCGCCGAAGCCGATCAGTGCGCGCAAGCCTGCGTTCTCTGACGAAGCACTACTTGCCCGTATCGCGGATGTCCGTAGGGTCGCTGAGGACGCCAACGTGGCGCTTCAGATCCGCAACACCGCTGAGAACCTGCTCGGCAAGCTGATCAAGCAGGGGATCGCACGCGGGATCATCGACCGTCCCGAGGTCACGGAGTCCGACGAGACTCCCGCGCCGACCAAGACCACGAAACGCAAGAGCGCGGGCGACCAGCTCGCCGATGTCGAGCGCACCGTCAACGAGAAGGTCGCTGCGTAACCCCCGCACGACATCCGGAAGTACACAAGAGCCACGCCATCACGGCGTGGCTCTTTGGTGTATCTGCGGTTCTCGGCTTCTCAGGGCTTGTAGGGGCGGGGGGCCGGGATGCCGCGCTGGACCCCATTGGGCCCGGCGAGCCCCAAGGCCTCGCCGCGAGAGGCATTTTGGCTTTGTGTGTGTGCAGCGATAATTCGGACATGTATGAGCAACGACGACTCCCCCTGCAGCGCGTGGTCCTCTCGCAGCCCTGAGACGAGCAGCCAGCTGTTACGGCAGATGCGCGCAACCTCTGACCTAGACCCTAGA
>CAWFKF010000057.1:0-79561 GCA_963816005.1 uncultured Solirubrobacteraceae bacterium
TAGTGCTCCGTTAGGTGGGCGGGGCTCGTAGGTGGTGGTCGGGCGGCAGCTCTCTGCGGCAGACGGGACAGGTCCCGTGCCAGCAGGCCAAGAGCGCTTGTAGCTCCCGGACGACTCCGAAGAGGGTCAGGCTGCCGCCCTGGCTGGCGGGCGGCGTTGTCGCTCCAGCGTGAGGAACGCCTGCGCGACCGAGACGAGCGTGACGTGATGGTTCCAGCCGCGCCAGCCGCGCCCTTCGAAGTGATCGAGCCCGAGCGCGTCTTTGAGCTCGCGGTAGTCCTGCTCGATCCGGAAGCGCATCTTCGCCAGGTACACAAGCTGCTTGAGCGGCGTGTCGGCGGGCAGGTTCGAGAGCCAGTACTTGGTCGGCTGTTTCTCTTTGGAGGGCCATTCGCAGATTAGCCAGCGAACCGGGAGTTCTTCTGCGGCCTCGTGCGCCTTGCGGCGCAGGTGGATGTTCGCTGGGCGGACCCTGAGCGCGATGAACCGCGAGCTCATCTTCCCGCGCGTGCCCTCCCGCCACGTGACAGTGACCGCGGCCTTCTTACCGGCGGCGAGCGCAAGCTCCTTGAGCGAGGAGGGATCCTCGCGGTAGCGCAAGCCGGGCGGTCGGCCGCGGCCTTCGGGCCTGGGCGGCTGCGTGGGCTTGACGGCCTCGCTGTAGGCCGAGGTCGCGCCCTTGACGTCCAGCACGTACTCGATCTCCCGCTCATCCAAGCCGCTGCGCAGCTCGGTGACATCCCCGTAGGCGCCATCCCCAAGCATCACCGGCGGCTTGATCCCCCAGCCGATCAGCTCATCGATCATCTCCAACGCCAGCCGCCACTTCTCGACGTGATGAACGCCCTCGGGCAGCTTCGCCTTCTGACGCCGATCCCGGTTGAACTCGCTGTCCTCGTCCCACTCCTCCGGGATGAACAACCGCCAGTCAAGCGGACATGAGGCATCCTCGGTAGCCGCGTTGATCGACACTCCGATCTGGCAGTTGCCGATCTTCCCCAACGCCCCCGAGTACTGCCGCGCGACCCCGACCGAATACTTGCCGAACTTCGGGAACCCCGTGTCATCGATCACCCACGCCGCCGGCGAGAGCTCGCGGCTCATCCGCCGCGCCAACGCCTTGCGAACCGGCACCTCATCCCACGGCGACTGGTTCACGAACTGCTGCAAGCACTGCTCATCACCGTCCGCCAGCCTCGCGGCCATCGGCTCGATCGATTTGCGCTTCCCGTCCAGCATCAACCCGCGCAGATAGCACTCCCCCCACCGACGCTGATCGCTGCGCGCCATCGAGGCGAACATCTCTTCGCTGAACTCGACCAGTCGCCCGCGCACCCGCGCAAGCTCCCGCTCCGACAGACCAGCCACAGGCTGCATCATGACCTCCTCGACGACGGCAACGTCGCCAAGAAGATTCGCCTGCAAAACGCAGAGTCCTTCAAATACCTAACGGAGCACTACTAGCGCGACGATCCGGATGTCGTTGCGCGCGATCCCCGACGACAGGGTCCACAGGAAGCGGCCGTTGGGACTGAGCGCCCCGCCCATCGGGTCGTTGCCGAGGCCGACGAGCCTGCCCGTCGGCTGTAGCTGACGGCCGTCGGGCTGAATCCGGTTGCGCGGACCGATCACTCCGGTCGAGCCCGAAATCACCGCGCCCGCGGTCCCGACACCGCCGGCGAGGACTACGAGCGCGACCAAACCACGACGCCAACCCAGTCTCATCTCGGACGAGCCTTTCAGATCGGACCCGACACTGCAAACTAACCGTCAGAGCGTGTTGAAGCGCCCTTTCCGCACGTCTGGTGGTCGATATCCGTCCCCCATCGCGGGCGCCGGTGGGGTCAGCGGTCGGGGTCGGTGGTGTAGGCGCTGGCGGGTACGCCGAGCAGCTCGAGTAGCTGGTGTTGCAGCGGGGTGAGCTGGGGGTCGAGGGTCTGGATGCGTTGGCCGTCGCGGGTGAGGTGGTGGCGTTGGACGTTGGTGAAGGCGTCGAGGATGCGGGCGGCGGTCGGGGCGGTGCAGGCGCGTTGCTCGTGGTAGAGCGCCAGCTCGGGGATGTTGTGATGGGTCATCGTCCGACGTAGCTCGCGTTCGATCAGGCAGTTGGTGAGCAGCGCGATGAACTGGCAGGCGAACAGCGCCTCGATCCGGAACGGGCTCTTGAGTGTCACGGGCGCGGCGTCCTGGACGGATTTCAGTTCGTGGTGGCGCTTCTCGAGGTTCGGCTGGTAGCGGTAGGCGGCGAGCACCTGAGTGTCGGTCAGCTCCGAGTCGTTGGACGTGAGCGGGAAGCGACCGTCAGAAGCGGCGTCGTAGCGGACCTGCTCGGCATCGACGCTCACCTCGAGCGCGTAGCGGGTCTTGGCGATCTTGCGGTAGCGGGTGTCGTTGCCGGGTCGGCCGCGTTTCTCCTGGCGGTAGCGCTCCTCGACGGTCTCGATGACCGTGACCGACACCCAGCGCTCGCCGCCGCTTGTGGTCAGCAGCGCGGCGGCGGCCTCCTCGGCGGCGACGCGGGTGGTGATCCTGGCGCGCGGGCCGGCCAAGCGCTCCGATAGCTCCCCGAGGGCGTGGCCGGCGCGGTCGATCCGCTCGGCGCGGGCGCTCTCGTCGTGGTGCTGTTTGGCGCTTGAGTGCACCCAGGTGATGCGGTATCCCTCCGTGGTCGGGAACGGCGCCGGGCAGACCCGCCAGACCAGGTCGGGATCACCGTTGCGCTTGCCGGGCCGCCGACACGCCTCGACCCAATCGGGCGCCTGCGTGCTCATCCACTCGCGCAGCCGCCCGTCCTCTGAGCGTGAGCGCGGCAGCACCGTGATGAACCGTCCGCCGTGGCGCTCGATGTGGCCCATCTGCTCGCGCGTGCACAACTTGCTGTCGGCGACATACAGGAAGTCATGGCGGCCAACCAGCACACACAGCCCGTCCCACGTCTCGATGTGCGTCTGATCGTCGGTCACGTTGCCGTCCGCGAGGCGGTGCGCGAGTGGCACCGCCCCGTCGGCCGACACTGTCAGGATCAGCAGCAGCTGCTTCAGATCGCCGCGATGCTCCTTGTTGTGACCGCGCTTCGCGGCGGCCGTTGACTGGCCGCCCCGCTCGCGCCCATCGGCCTGCAGGTACTCGCCGTGCAGAGTGATCGAGGTCGAGTCGTTGTGCAGCTGCGAGCAGTCAACACCGAACTCCCTGATTGCCCCCAGCGTCAGTTCCGTCAACAGCGACGCGCGATCTGCGTCGAACAACCGATCCAACGCCCGGCCGACGCGGTCATCGCACAACAGCGCCACCTCGCCTGGCTCAAGTGACAGCGCGTCCGCCTCAAAGCGGCAGGCCCACTCCCCGATCCCGTATAGCGGCTCACGCTCCACGCACAGGTTCAGCACCAGCACCTTGATCGTCCGGGCGGCCGCCATCAGCACGCGCTGATCGTCGTCGGGCAGATGCCGCTCGAGGACATGCTCGAGCCCGAGCCGATCGAGGAAGTGGCCGAGGATCGGCAGCGCTCCCAGCGCCTGCGAGGCCAGTTCGAACGGTTGCTCTGCGCTGATCGTCATGAATCATCCATCCGGTAGCTACGGTATTAGTACCGTAGCTACCGGACGAACCCGACCACGATGCCCGACCAGCACCCCCAACCCCACCCCGACGACGAGCAGCAGCCGATCGCGCCCGAGCACCAACGGCGCCTCCAACAGATCCTCGAACAGCTCGCGACGCTCGGGTTCTGCCTCCCCGGAACGGTCGCCGAGCGCCACATCCGCTGCCCCAACCCAGGCTGCCACTGCCACCACGACCCGCCCCAGCTGCACGGGCCCTACCTCGCGTGGACGCGCAAGGTCAGCCAGAAGACCGTCACCCGCAACCTCACGGCCGAGCAGGCGCGGCGCTACCGCGCCTGGTTCCAGAACAACCGGCGCCTACGCCAGCTCACCTCAGAACTTCAGGCACTGTCACTCACTGCCGCGGCCGAGGCCGAAGGGTGGGGGGAGAAATAGACGACCAGACGTGCGGAAAGAGCGTTGAAGCAACCATAGATCCTGAACAGCGGGTTGACCACGTTGCGTCCTTGCGCGTCGCGCATCATCTGCTGGCCGACGAACGATGGGGGCGCCTCGGCCTTGTAGCAGCCGTTCGACTTGACACTGACGTCGTAGGCGACCGGGACCTGCTGGAACGGGATCGCGCCTGGCTGCGGAATGAACACCGTCAACGTGCACGTCCAGTCATCGCCCGGGCCCGCGGTCGCGCCGCTGCGGCGGCTGCAGCTGTTCAGGATGTCCAGCCGAGCGCCGGGGGGGACCGCGCGCCCGAGCTCGCGTTGCTGCAGCAGGGTCAGGTTGTTGAAGGTCGGCGTCAGCGACGTCCGGAGGTTCCGGGCGGTGATCGGGTTCGGTCCGGCGCTGGCGAGCGCCCCGAGCGCGGCGAGCACGACTGCCGTCCCGAGCACGGCGCGGACCGGCATCACCCAGCCGGCCCTGGGGCTGACCGGCGGCCCGGCGAAGTCACGCCGCCGCAGCAGCAGCCACGACCCCCACAGGCACGCCGCGATCCAGCCGGCGCTGACGGCCGTCTGGAGCAGCAGCGGCCCGAGAAACGGGTGGGCGCCGAACAGACCGTTCCAGTCCGAGAACGCGTTGCCGACGAGCAGGAAGTGCTCCCAGCTGCCGCTGCCGACGAGCGCCAGCAGCTGCATCGCTAGCGCGACGAGCACCGGTCCGAGCACGCCCATGATCCCGTTGCGGGTCGCGACCGAGAACAGCACCGCCAGGCTTAGGAACGCGAGCATCGGCGGCACGCTCACGAGCCAGCTCGCCAGCACCAGCGCCAGCGCTTGGCCCGACGCCATCAGCGTGCCGCTGAGGCTGACCAGCGCCTGATCGCCGGTGAACACGAGCCCGGCCGCGAGGCTCGAGATCGCCGCGAGCACGACCATCACCGTCGCGAACATCGATGCCGCCAGCACTTTGCCGACGAACACGTCACGGCGCGTGCAGGCGCGCGTCAGCACCGTCTTCCATGTGCCGTGGCGATCCTCGGAGGCGAACAGGTCGCCAGCCAGCACCCCGGCGATCACCGGGAAGCCCCACTGACCGCAGAAGCCGAGCACAACGAGCGCGACCGCAAAGCCCGAGCCGTGGACCCAGACGCCGAGCAGCGTGTCGGCCGGCACGCCACTCTGAAGGCTGAGAATCGCGCCGAACGCGAATGGCCCGAGCAGGCACGCCAGCGCCAGCAGGCGGGCGGGTGCCTGCACGGCAAGCTTGTGCCGCTCGGCCCGGAATACGTGGCCGATGCCGCCCGAGAAGCTGGGTCCGCGTTCAGCCACCGGGACGCCGTGCGCGAGCGCGCTCATTTGCCGGCGATGGCGCGCTGCGCCTGGTCGGAGGTGGCGGCGATATGGTCCTCGGACTCGCCCCCGGTCAGCTCGAAGAACATCAGCTCGAGCGGGCTGCCCTGCGGCTCGAGCCGGCGTACAGCGACGCCGTTGCGCCCCAGCGCGAGCACGAACTGGTCGAGCCCGCCGGCCTGGATCGTCAGCGACAGGCCCCCGTCCGGCAGCGGCACGGCGCTGACTCCGTCCCGCTCGGACGCAAGCTCGACCGTTCGCGCGTCGTCGCTGGTCTCGAGCAGATAAGCGGGGTCGGGCGCCTGCGCGCGTAGCTCGGCGGCGGTCCCGTCCCACACGACCCTGCCCTTGCGCAGCATCGTGAACGAATCGCAGACCGGCTCGATCTCCGAGATCAGGTGGCTGGAGAGCAGGACCGAGACTCCCTCCGCGGCCATCGCTCGCAACAGCAGCTGCATGTCGCGGTTGCCGGCCGGGTCGAGCCCGCTCGTCGGCTCGTCGAGCAGCAGCAGCTTCGGCCCGCGCAGCAGCGCCGCGGCGATCCCGAGCCGCTGCCGCATGCCCGTCGAGTAGCCGCCGACGCGGTCGCCCGCGCGCTGGCTCAGCTGCACCTGCTCGAGCATCTCATCGATCCGGGCCCGCGCCGCGCCGCCGTCGAGCTCGGCGAGAAGCTCGAGATTGGCCCGCCCCGACAAGTACGGGTAGAACCGCGGGTCCTCGACGAATCCGCCGATCCCATCAGGTACCGCCATCGTCGCGAACTGGAACGGCTGGCCGAGCAGTTCGATCGAGCCCGCGTCGCTCTCGACCAGCCCGAACAGCATCCGCAGTAGCGTCGTCTTGCCCGCGCCGTTGGGCCCGAGCAGGCCGCGCACCTCGCCCTGGTCGACGACGAGATCGACGCCGTCAACGGCGCAGGTGTGATCGAAACGCTTGACCAAGCCGCTCGCACGTACTGCCGCCACCGCCGCCACTATACGCACGCCCGCTCGGACGGCGACCAGCCGCGAGCGCAATCATCCAGCCTTGAACCGACGGAGGCGAGATGCGACGAGAAGAGCAGGCGGAATGGCGGTGGCCTCGAGGAAGCAGTGGCAAGGTCCGCGTCGGCGGCACGGCACTCGTCGACATGCTCGCTTGCACAAGAGCAAGAACGGGCCCTGTCGGCCGTTAGCGACGGTCGAGCGAGCGCTCGAGTCTTCTGAGTCTGAGGCGCTCGCCGCCGCAACCAAATCGGGAGCAGCACTCGGAACCGGCGCTCAACGAGACGATCGAAACGGACGAGAACCGACCGGCCCGCCGCGCGGGTCAGACTGCTGGATCGCGCCGGCGGACCCCAAGTCGATCCCCTTCACCAGGGCGCCGAGTGGGCCGCAGTGGCGCTCCGCGAGGCGGAGCACCAGCCGCCACTGGAGCGTGCGATGTGCTTGCCCAGCCGCGCGCGCCGGAATAGCCAACCAACCCATCGCCTGACGCACACTGGAACGCCACCGGAGCCGTGGACAGCCTGACGTCGCTGACCTGCGACTTCGACCGCGAGATCGAGACGACCACCCGCGAGATCGAGGAGCGAGCGAAAGCCGATGACCGCGTCGAGGTGCGGACCCAGATCCGCGGCGTCGGGCGCTACACCGCGATGCTGATCATCGCCGAGGTCGGCGCCATCACCCGCTTCCCGACCGCGCGGCATTTGTGCTCGTGGGCGCCGGACTCGCGCCGAGCGTGCGCAGCTCTGACGGCAAAGTCCGCCTCGGGCCCATCACCCGCCGCTCCTTGACATCACCCGCCCCTTCATGGATGACAACATTGGCAGCGTCTGCCGTGCGCCGACGTGCAAGCTGCGCCACCGCCACGTTGGTCACCTATGGCGCCGAAGCGATCGTGCGCGCCGCGCCGGGAGCGACCTGCGCGCGACGGCGAGCACCCCTCAGCGGGACTCCAAACGGTCGACCCGCGCCTCCAGGTCGGCTACACGCTCGGTTCTAGACGCTGGGCAGACTCGTCGCAAGGCTTCTTGGGCGCTCGGAGACGCGGGAGGATCGTCGTGCTCGCCGCTTTCAGACCATCCTCAAGCGTCGTCCCGCGAAGCGACGTGAGCAGGGTCTCGCCTGCCTGAACGGCCCCGGTCATCGACGGCGGAAGCGTGCTGGACGCCCGCCCGAGGAGTTCCAGGGCACTGTCCACGGTCGTCTCGTCGAAGACGCGCCCTTCCCGAGCCGTGTGGGCAGCTTCCGTGAGAAGCTCCCGCGCGATCGGCGCTACCTCACCTCCGTCGGACGCGACGAGCACGGCAAGATCGGCGGAATGGCGGTCCAGGAGCTCGATCAGCCATTGCCCAGCGGGATGCTGAGCGACGTGACTATCCCGGATCTGCTGCAACTGACCCAGCCGCGACTGATCATCTGCGAAGAGACTGTCCACCGCACACGATATGGGCTGCTGGAGAATCTGCGTGACGGTGCTGGCAGGCGCGTCGCTGATGTCTGAGTAGGTCATGTTCGAGGTCTCGGCGGTAAAGAAACCGGCCTCGCCACAGGCCGCCCCAGGGCCTCCGTTCTGAACCGAGAGTTGGCCGGAGGAGACGCTGTAATAGATGACGCCGCGAGAACTCGTGAGCCCTTGCGTGAAGTTGGCATTGGCCCCGCCGCCCGGTCCGACAAAGTTCAGCTCGCACGCAACGATCGGATGCACCGCAGGCGGATCGAACTCGGCGGAATGGGCGTTGCCGTCTGGGTCCGTGTAGGTGAACGTGACCTTGGTGACGCCACCGGAGCGGTTCGTCGCGAGCGCAATCTGGAGCTGCGATTCACGTGGCAACGTGTCGCCGTTGATGGTCGCGAATGGGCCTGAGAGGTAGTAGTCGTTGGCCCAGCATGGCAGCCACGGCGTCGTGTTCGGCTGCGGCGCGTAACCCGACGGCCACATGGACGCGCCGCCCGCCCAGTACTGGATCTCGTAGGCGAGCTTGCCGCCCTGCACGTATTACGCTGCGTGGCAATTAGTGCGTGGTTACTTGGCGTAGGCGACGTACTCGCCGTCGAAGTACTTGCTGACAATCTCACTTGTGCGGGTTGCGAGATACTCGACGGTGAGAGTGACGAGCTTGGCGAGGTTGGATGGGCGGCGTCGCGCGACGTGGGTGTGAACGTCCTGGTTGAGCAGCTCATCGGGATTGAGCTCCGGGGCGTACGGTGGAAGGTAGAACAGCTCCATCCGCGGATGGTCCAGCAGCCAGTACTCGACCGCGGGAGACTTGTGGAAGGAGGCGTTGTCAACGATCAAGAAGATCTTGCGCTCGGGGAAATGCTCGAGCAGCTTGTCGAGGAAGTCCAGGAAGCGGATCTCATCGCAGCTGCCCTCGAAGATCTCGAACACCAGCGTGCCGTCGGCACCGATCGCGCTGATCACGTTGGCCGAGAAGCGCTTGCCGGTCAGCGGCACGATCGCGCGCTCGCCGATCGGCGCGTAGCTCTTGCCGGCGGTCTGCCCGGCGCGCACGCCCATCTCATCGCCGAACAGCATCCGCGCCCCTTCGCGCCGCGCGCGCGCCTGGATCGCCGGGAACTCGTCCTGGAGCCACACCCGCACCCGCTCGGGGTCCTGCTCGAGCCACCGCCGCTGCGGCTTCTTGCCCGAGAACCCCCAGCGCCGCAGGTAGACACCGACCGTCTGGCGACTGAGCCCGAGCCCGAACCGCCGCTCGATCAGCGCCTTGACGGCCTGCCTTGACCACAACACGCCGGGAATCTGCAGCTGATCGGGGTTCGTGCCCTTCATCAGTCGGATCAGCTCTGCCTGCTGGGCGTCGGTGAGCGCCATCTGCTCGCGCGAGCGCCGACCACGCCGCCCCTCCCTCAGTCCCTCAAACCCCCTGAGCTGGTGGCGAGCCATCCACAGCGACACCGTCCGCAGATGCACCCCCAAGGACTGCGCCACAACCGCGTGAGTGCGTCCGGCCAACACCATTTTCACACCCCGCTCACGCAGCGCTTCCCGAGTCGTGCCTGACACCCGTCTAGCGTCACTCTTCACACAGTCAATACTATCACGCTGACACACCCAAATGCACTGCCACATGGCGTAGTAATTGCCACGCGCCGTAATACACGATGTACTGGAAGATGTTGACCTGACTGGCCTGGCAGTACTCGCCCGCCGGCGGATAGCAATTGAGCTGAAAGCTCCAGCCGCTCCCGTCCGTCGTGCCGACGTCCTCCGTGACCTCAAGGAGGACCGAGAGGTCCTGCAGGTCCTCGCAGCCGTCGATCAAGACGGCGTTGTTGTTCGAAGCGTATGTCATGCGCCCTTCCCTCCCCGACCCGGTTCCGCTGACGTGCAACGATTATCCAGCGCGAGGCAACCGGCGAGCTGTGACACATGTCACGGGCCGGTACGCGGATGTGGGGCCGCACGCCCGCTCTTGGGTTCTCACACGGCAGCGGCCATCTGCCTGGCCGGCACCGATCCCGTGTGGACGAACCGCGGCAGTCCTACCCGGCCACCACGCGTCGATTGCGGCTACGTCCATCGCCGGGAGCAGGGCTCGCGTGGCGGCCGACAGAATCGGGCGACTACATAGGAACGCCTACGGTCGCCGGGCTCGGGTTTGGCGAATACCGAGACCGGCTCCCGGCGCGTCAGAGACCTGCTCTACCGCCAGCGCGGGATACCGCTCGAGCGGGCTGCTCGGGCTGCGGAGCGCCCGCTCAGCCGATCAGCGGCAGCGCGCGCGCCTCGTCGAGCTCGCGGAGCGCGTCCTGCATCCGCCCCGTGACGAGCTCGTAGCCCTTGTCGGGATCGCCACAGGCGCCGCCGAGTTCCTCGCGCAGGTCGATCGGCGGGAGCACCTCGATCGAGATCTTCGCCGGCAGGGGAAGGCGTCCCGGGAGGTCGAGCACCGTGACGCCCCACGGCGGCGCAATCTGGACCGGCAAGACGTCGATCCGCAGCAGCCGGTGGAGGTGCAGCAGCCGCGCGATGTGCTCGCCCTGGCCGAGGAACAGGGCCGTCTCCTGGCCGCCGATCGAAACGACCGGGACGATTCGCACGCCGTGCTTCAACGCGAGCCGCACGAAGCCGGTCCGGTGGGCGAAGTCGATCTCGGCGGAGTGCCAACTGGCCCGGTAGGTCTCGTGGTCGCCGCCCGGATAGACGAGCAGCGCGGCGCCGCGCGCGAGCGCGCGGCCCATGTTCTCCGGCGAGGCCGGCACCGTCCCGTACGGCGTGAGCATGGCCCGGATGCCAGGCACCTTGAACACGAGGTCGTGCGCGAGCTGGAAGAACTCGCGCTCGGGGCCGAAGTGGTCGTAGAACGCCTGCGAGAAGATGAACGTGTCGGCGATGAGCGTGCCGCCCGAGTGGTTGCCCACGAGCAGCACCGGCCCGCGCGGCGGGATGTTCTCCAGCCCGCGCACATCGGCGCGGAACCAGACGTCGGCCATGGCGCGCAGCGCGGGGAGCGTGCGCGCGATGTACTCGGGGTCACGCAGCTCGAAAGGGTCGGCGTCCGGCGGCCGGCGCGCGAGGTGGCGCGGGTCGCCGGCGTGCACGACGTCGGCCGATATGGCGCGGAGCATCCGCGCGTCCGCGGAGACGGCGCCGAGCATTCGGCGCATTCCGCTGCCACGGCGATCGCCCACGACCACCGGAAGCACGCGACGCTGCGCGGCCCGGTCCGTGGTCTGTGGCATTGAACGCCTCCTTGATCGCCTCCGACTCTACGGCCGGGGCGGCGCTGCGCATCGGTACGGAGTACTTAGTGCCCGTCAGTATGTGGTGATCGCGCTCGCCCGCTACACACGACCCTAAATGTCTAGATGTGCGCGGGCACCATAGGCCGGGCCGGCCGGCCGGGCAGGCGCCGTGCTGGGTCTATCGCTATCCACGCCGAGGGGCAGTCGCGTGCCTATCGGCGGTGAAGGCGCCAGCTCCGATGAAGCCCTGTCGGTCCACGCGGGGGGAGAACGATTGATCGTCCACGCGCCGAAGCCTGCTCTCTCGCGGCGACGAGCATCGCGTCGCTGCCGGTCGCACGCCCTGCAACGCGCCGATAGCGCGCAAGCCGCCAACGTGATCACAGCCGCCGGTCGCGCCGGCCTGATCGAGTCCAGCGTTAGCCGGAACGCACAGAGGCAGCTGCAAGCGCCGAGCGGCCCCGCAGGACGGGGCAACGGAACGCGAGCGACGCCGGCGCGAAGCAGTCACGATTTCGACATCGCCAGCACGGCCGTGCGCTGCTGCTGCCGGACAGCATGGCCGCGGCGCGGCGCGCCGGCGCGTCGCTGACCGTGTCGACGTGCGGGCGCTACTCCTCGACGCCCCAAGCGGTCACGCCGGCTCGGCTACGGGTCCGCGCGAAGAGGGGCAGTCTGAGCGAGACTGCCCTGTGTGGGCGACGCCGCGGCAGTCTGCGACCAACACATGGCCGACCCGCTTAGAACACGGCTGACCGTCGCACTGTATGAAGCGCAACGGCTCCTTCCGGCCGAGACAGTCTTGTTCGCCCCGAGCCGCACCGGCGAACGTCGCATCGGCCCGGGCGCTACTCCACGCGGGCTTCGCGCCGATCGGCGCCGAGGCCCTGTCCTTGCGAGGCCACGCATGATGAGCTCGATCGACCTGGGAACTGGCTGCCGTGCCTGACGCACAGCGAGCAGCACAGAACCGCGTCTACCTGGGTTTCGCCCAGCGCCTCCAGCCGCTCATGCGACGCCAGATCGGCCTCGATCCAACGCAGTCGGCCGGTCGAACGTGCCGATCCACCCCGTCTGAGCTGATCCTCGGCCCGATCTTCACAGATATTCCATTTGCCGCTGGCAAAGGCAGCGCGACCACCGGGGTTGCCGAGATCATCGAAGGCCTCCGGATGACGATCGCCGTCAACGCGCTCGGACTGCCAGCGGTGGCGCTTCCGGTCGGCGTCGAGAACGGTCTTCCTCAAGCGGTACAGCTGATCGGCCCTCCCTATCGCGAGGACTCGGATCCCGCGCTTAGGAGGGCACTCATGGCCTGCGCCGGGATGCTCGTCGCCGGAGTAGAGCAGGAGCCGGGAGAGTCGGCGTCGAACCGTCAGAGCTGCTCACGAGCGAGCGTGTCATGGCCGCCGGACTCGGCCTGACGGGCGGCACGGGCGGTCGGTAACGGTCCGCTGAGTCTTCGTGCTATCGCGTTGCGGCACCCACCAACAGCTCGCACGGCCCGATAAAGCCATCCGCGCCGTCGAACTCGGCGAGCGCCTCTCCAACCTCTTGCCAGGCCGCGTCGCGACCGGCCTCGTCAAGGCCTGCCAGCATTTGGTGCAGGGCGCCGTAGGATTCCTGTTGCAGCCGTAGGCACTCGGCAGCCGACGTCATGCGTAGGGGTGATGGTACGGCTTGGACGCTGACGTCGCTAAAGCCGGCCTGTCGAACGCGGCTGCGAGCACTCCGTCGCTGCTGAGGCTGAACGGTCCCGGCTGGCCTGGCAGGGGTGGTGCCAGCTGGGCCCGGCGGCGGATGATCCCGACCGCCACCGAGAAGAACCGGCCGTTCTCGGGCGTTGACCATGCGACCGCGGCTAGTCGCCCGCCAGGGCGCAGGACGCGTCGCATCTCGGCCAACGCGCCCAGCTGGTCAGGGAAGTAGATGATCCCGAGGCGAGAGATCACCGCATCGACCGACTCAGCCTCAATGCCGGCGAGACTCTCGCCGTCCAGCTCTCGGGTCTCCACGTTCTCCAGGCCGGCGCTACGGGCGGCGGCAGCGGCGTACTCGAGGATCGCGGGCGACAGGTCCGTCGCCAGCACATGCCCGGCGGGCCCCACGCGGCGCGCCGCGGCCAGCGTCTGACCTCCCGCGCCAGCCGCCACGTCGAGTACGCGCGCGCCGGCTCGAACGCCGGCACCGTCGAGCATCGCTTCAGTGGCCGGGCCGAGCCAGTCCTCCAGCGTCGGACCCCAACGGTCCCATGCTTCGGCCGCCTCCTGCCACTGCTCCCGCGTGGTCGCCTTGAACTTGGCCGGATCAAACGTTGGTGACCCCACGGTTATCTCCTCGAGTCGCCCTCAGCATTGCGCGGCGGTCCGTTCGCTCGCCGCGCCACCGTCAGCGCGAGTCTATTCGCGGTCCCCGCTTCTCGCCTCGAGCACAACGCGTCCCGGCAGCGCTCGGCGCCGGTCCGATCGGAAGGCGCCGGCTCCCCTGCAGTCCGCGCATAGGAGGTCTGGGCGGACCCGCGGGTTCAGACCTGCTCCTGAAATTTGCGGGTCTCCGGATCGGTCCGGCAAGTGCCGGTTGCGCGTGCCCTGCATTCATGAGAACGCGCTACTCCTGGTCGACGGTCTCGACACCCGCAGAGCCGAAGACGCGGCTGGACTCGCTGGTGGCGAATCTCGGGATCGCGACCGCCAGACCATGTCGGTCCTGCTTCAGTGATTCTGTGGGTCTGCTGCGGGGCGCGGGCGAGCGATCGCAACCGTGGCATTGCAGGCGCCCGGCCGCGGGCGCCCCCCGACCGAAGGGATTCGTCCGGGGCGGCACCGTCGTCAGCGTGACGGCGCTGCCCGGTCACCCCGAGCCGGGCAGGCTCTTGGACGTCGTCGCTGCCGCTCTGGGTGCTTGCTGGCGCACCGCTATCGAGCTATTTCCCGCCTCGGTGGGTGCGTTTTCAGCAAGAAGCATGCATTATGGTCAGACGGCAGCGAGCTCGGCCGCGGACACGATGTCCTGAGCCTTGGGGGCTCGGAGGTGGTTGGGCTGTTAAGGGTGGGGTCGTCGTTCGATCGCGTTCACGAGCTTGGCGAGATTGCTGTACCCGACGATCCGTAGGAACTGCTGCTCGGCTTGGAGCATCCCGGCGGCGGTCCACCGTTTGCGCATGTCGCCGTCCCGCCAGCGCTTGACGTTACGCTGGGTGGGTCGGACGATCTCGATCGTCGACTCGATGGGGTTGGTCGAGGAGAGTGTCTTGGCGAGGTTGCCGGTGATCGCGAGGCGTGTCAGCGTGAGCGTCTCCGACCACCAACAATCAACCCTGTGAGGCTCTACACCCACCCGCCCAAACAGCCCCGATCCCCCGCAAGCACGGGCGATCGGGCCTCACACCCCCGAAAACTTCCGGCTGATGGCTCAAGGCTTTGGTTAGCGCGTCGTGCCGGGCAGCACGGCGATGGCGTATGGGTTGGGGCCGGTTGGGACAGTTGGGGGCGATGCTGGCTTGAGCTTTCCGCTTGGTCCGACGTCGTACTGGGAGACTCTCTCGCGATTGGTATTGGCGGCATAGAGGAACTTGCCGCTTGGGCTGATCGCGAGGCCTTCTGGGCCAGCCGCGGTGGGGACGGTCGCTGGCGTCTTGGCGGTGAGTCTTCCGCCGGCACCCACGTCGAATTGTGCGATGTCGCCGCCCTGGACTTTGAAGTTCGCGACGTAGACGCTCTTGCCGTCGGGACTGACCACGATACCCTCGGGCTCGGCGCCGGTGCGGACAGTGATGGGAGAGAGCGTAAGCCTGCCGCCGGCGCCCACGGTGTACTGCACGATGCGACCTGTCATCTCGCTAGTGGCGTAGAGGCTCTTGCTGTCGGGGCTGACTGCCAGCCACCCCAATGGGCCCGGCGCGAGCACTTGGGCCGGGGACTTGGGTAGGAGCTCTCCGTTGGGCCCGACGGTGAACTGTGCGATACCTGACTGCGTCCCGGAGAATGTGACATAGACGCTCGTGCCGTCTGGGCTGATCGCCAAGCCCCGCGGGAAGCTCACCGGAACTGTGGCCGGGGACTTGGGCGTAAGCTTCCCGCCCGCGCCGACGCTGTACTCAGAGACGCTATTGCCGTTGATGTTCGTGACATACACGTTCTTACCGTTCGGGCTGACCACGACCCACCCGTCTCCGCCAGCGGCAGCCACGATCGCCGGCGACTTCGGCTTGAGCGCGCCGCTGGATTCAACGTCGTACTGGCTGACCCCACTGAAGCCGACTGCGTAGACGCTCCTGCGGTTAGGGCTGATCGCGATTCCCAGCGGCGCACTGTCAGCGGGAACCGTCGCCGGGGACTTCGCCCTGAGCGTCCCGTCCAGCCCCACGGCGTACTGCGAAACGCTGGCATCCATGATGTTCGTGACATAGACGGCAGCCGCCCCGGCGCCAGTGGCTGGCAGCGTCACCCGGACCTGCGCCAGACAACTCAGCGCTCCGTCCTTGGGCGACAATGCGGCGGCCTCGAGCGTTCCCGGCTGCCGGCGGCTCGCGTGATAGTTCAGCTGGGCGCTCCAGTGACCATTGGTGGCGTCCACGTGGCGCTGGGCGAGCACACGCCCGTCGCTGCCGCGCAGATTCACCTGGAATTGGTTTTCAAACACACCCCGCTCACGCCCGGTGACGCTCACCGTCCCGAGGTTGACCTTCCAGCTGTCGAGCGTCAGACAGCCGCCCACACCCCGGCGGATCTCAGCTGCGCGCGACGGCGGCGTGCTGTTCCACAGATCGATAGCGATCCGGTCACCCGTGACCACCGCGTACGAGAGGTACTTAAACCGCCCCGCTCGCGCGGTGATCGCAATCCGCAGCCGGCCCGACCCCTGAACCAGTCTCACCGTGATCCCATCGCCGCTACCCCCCGGCACCCGCGTCCGGACTCCCGGTCGCTCTACCAGCAACGCCGCCGTGCCATTCATCGGCGAGGGATCGGTCGCGCTGACCTGGTTGAAGCCGATCGTGCCGCCGGTGAAATCGACGACCGCGCGCACGTACCCGGGATGATCGCCAAACCGCACCGCCACCGCCGTGCACGCCCCCGCGACGGCCGGTGACACCAGGGCCGCAATCGCGACCAGCGAGCAGACCAAGCCAAAGAAGCGCTGCAGAGACCTACTACCGAAGAATCGAGACATCCACACACTATTGCGCCCGCGCCCATCCGTCCCATCCGGAGTAAGCCGCCGACTCCAGCCGCGCAAACCACTTAGCGCGAGGGGCTCAGGCCTCCTACCGGCCTCTCCCGATTGGGCCCGAGGCGACCAGCCGGGAAAAGCCGGCCCTCCCGGATTCCGATCCTGCGCCGTGGCCGCGTCCAAGCAGCACCAAGCGCCTGCTCACACGTGTGGTCGCCGGTGGCAATGCTGGACGTGCCGAGTCGCCAGCTGGCGGCACGTCCCCGGTTTGCTTTTGAGGGCCTCGTCAGGCCGGCAATCAGGGCCACGGCGCTAGCCGGGCGCGGGGAGCATCGGAGGTGGGTGATCTACGGGACTGGGGGATCTCGCTGAATCGGTTGGGACACGATCTCCGTCGTCAACCCGACGGCGACCACCGTAGCGGCGGCGAAGAGCGGCGAGACGATGCTGCGCGCGGGACCCGCGACACAGACACGGTTGTGTCCACAAGCGCTTCCACCGGGCTTCCATCACCCGGCCGCAGCCACTGCCGTCACCCGGTGCCCACGCCGAATGCGAAATCGTTCGATTTGGGGGGCTCCGGGTAGATAATCGGAGGTGACCGGGAACCCGATGAGCGTCTGAGCAAGGCTTTTTGCACCGTGAAAGAGCTGGATGTAACTCGCACGCGAGCCCCGACGCCCTTCGCCGACCCGCATCGGGGCGTTACCGGCGCGTGATCGCAAGGGAAGAGCAGCAGCGCTGACGTCAGGCCGCTGCACTCCCCAGGACCAGCAGCGCGGCGAGGACCGCCCTGAGTCACGCAGTCTGAGCACAGGCACGCGCGGGCGCGTCGAGTCCCGCTCCTGCTTTCGTCACGCGACGATCATCTTGCGCTCGACGGGGTCGCTGACCCGCTTCGCGCGGAATCCAGGCCGCCGGCGCCGACGGGCGACGTCCCTGGGGCCCGCGCGGGACGATACTTGTTGTGTGGCGCTCGCTCGCGATCCGATGAGGTTGTTCGCTGTGCTGGTGGTTGCGGGGTGGTCGCGGTGAGGCGTCTGGGGAAGACACCACCTTTCCGTGGAGCGGATGGCAAGCTGGTGCCGGGCAGCGTCGCCGAGGTGGAGTATCGCCGGCTCGGGGGGCTCGACCAGTGGGTGATGATTCGCGGCGAGAGCGTCGCCAACCCAGCGTTGATCCTGTTGCACGGCGGGCCAGGGTTCAGCGAGACGGGATTCTTCCGTCACTTCAACGCGCCGCTTGAGAAGCGCTTCACCGCCGTCTACTGGGATCAGCGCGGCGCCGGCAAGTCGTTTGACCGCTCCATCCCTCAATCGTCGATGACGCTCGAGCAGTTCATCGGCGATCTCGATGAGCTCATCGACGCCGTCTGCCAGCGCCTCGACAAGACCAAGGTCGTGATCTTCGGACACTCCTGGGGGTCGGTGCTTGGCGTGCTCTACGCGGCGCGCTTTCCCGAGAAGGTCGCAGCATATGTAGGCAGTGGGCAGATCGGCGACTGGGCGGCGGCCGAGTCGGGCTCGTACGAGTGGGCCGTCGCCGAAGCCGAGCGTCGCGGCAACCGCAGGGCGCTGCGCAAGCTGCGGGCGATCGGCCCGCCGCCGTACGCGGCAGAGGCGGTGTTCACGGAGCGCACATGGGTGTCGCGCTTCGAGGGCCAGATGCGCCCGAGGGTCCTGTGGAAGGTGGCACGAGCTGTGCTGGGCGGGCAGGAGTCTTCGATCTTCGAGCTGCCGAGCGGGTGGCGCGGGTTCCGGTGGTCGATGAATGCGATGTGGGCGGAGGTCTCGCGCCTGAATCTCATCGAGCTGGCGCCAGAGCTACAGATCCCACTGTTCTTCTTCCTGGGGCGCAAGGACCACTTTGTCCCGCCCGAGACCAGCGTGGCGTATTTCGATGCACTGACCGCGCCCTCGAAGAAGCTCGTTTGGTTCGAGGACTCCGGCCACGAACCGTTCGTCGACGAGCCCGACGAATTCAACGCCGCGATGGCCGAGACGGTTCGGCCAGCTCTCCCACCGGACCCCCTCGCGACCTGACGGTTCGATCGCGAGCAGGTCCCACCGGCCTGCACATCCAAACGAAGCGGCGGTCGCACCCATGCCCGCGTGACTGTGATCGCTAGCGGGACCTGCATTCATGCGGCGACGAGCATCTCGCGGCCCTCGCTCCGCGACCTGCCTCGCGCGGATCTCGAGCATCTCGCGGCTCCGGCGCGGCCACAAAGCGTCGAACCGACCTCCGAGGCGCGCTTACCGCGCAAAGCGCGTCCGGACTGCGCGACGCGCGCAGACCTGCTCTCGAACCTTGCGGGTCTCCGGGTTCGGTCGGCGGGGTCCGCCACCGCGCGCCCTGCTTTCGTGAAACGCGCTACTCGGGGCTGACCGGTCACGACGACGGACAGCATGGCGACGACGCCGGCCTCGCTGCTGGCGACAAGCGCTTCTCTGGCGATTTCGCCCGGGAGACCCCCGATCTCTGAATGCGGGACTCTCGGATCGGGGCGCGGCAGCGAGGATCGCGTACCCTCGATCGCAGAAAAGGAGGTCTTCGGGGCAGACGGTCACGACAGCGGACGGGCCGACGACGCGACGAGTCGCGCTGCTGGCGAATGGGAGGAGGACAAAACAATGCCGTCGCCCGACCGCCATCCCCGCCGCACAGGCTCCCGCGTCACCTGCCTCGGATGCGCAACCCGATGGAACAGCGCACGAACGCCGGTCGCCAAAACCGACGCGGCGTGCCCTCGCTGCGCCTGGCCGCTCATCACCTGAACGTTCCTCTCGACTCGAGCCGCCGCGACCAGCAGCGGCAACCAGCAGCCACGCTGAACATCCACGGCTCGCCGACGCCGACGCGTCAGGTCCGCGTAACGCCTTGCTAAAGGTTCGCCTCTTCGAGCTACTTTCGCCGGTCACTCGGGTCATAGTGAGAACAGGCGCGTTGCTGCTGCGCCCCCCAAACCTCGACAGCAGATGAGAGATCCGATGCGCAGATCAGTCAGGTTCAGATCGTTTCTCGCGGCAAGCGCACTCGCGCTCGTCGGCGTGCCCAGTGCCGCCCTGGCTGATACGGGCACGAGCTCGAACTGGTCCGGCTACGTCGCGCACAAGAACGGCGTGACCTTCCGCAACGTCACCGCACTCTGGCGGCAGCCGACGGCCATCTGCACAGCGGGCTATCCCACCTACTCTGCGATCTGGGTCGGACTCGGCGGCTACAACCTCAACGCCAACGCGCTGGAACAGATCGGCACCGAGCTCGACTGCAGCGCCTCCGGCGCGGTCCTGTCCTCAGCCTGGTACGAGCTCGTCCCCGCGCCATCCGCAGACATCGCGATGCCCGTTCGCCCCGGCGACCTCATGAGCGGCACCGTGACCGCGATCGGGCACCGCATCACGCTCAGCCTGACCAATCGCACCCGGCACAAGACATTCTCGAGAACAGTCAGCGAACCCGCGCTCGACGTGACCTCGGCCGAATGGATCGTCGAGGCACCATCGGAATGCCTCAACAACAACCGATGCCAGACCCTGCCACTGGCCGACTTCGGGTCCGCGCACTTCTCCGGCGCCAGCGCACAGACCACCTCGCGCCAAACAGGATCGATCTCGAGCCGCCTCTGGGGCACCACCAAGATCACGCTCGTCCCCGGCGGGCGCACCTACATCGCCTACGGTACCGCCGCACAGGCGACACCGTCGCCACTGCAGAACTCGGGAACCACCTTCCAGGTCGCCTACTCCCAGACCACACTCAACCCAGCTCCCTCACCGTTCTTCTCCAAGAACGCTTCAGCTGCCCGCCCAACATCTGCCATCCAACCAGGCGGCAGACGGCGCTGAACGGGGCCTGTGACATACAAGTCCGTCGCCTCATCCAGCATCACCACCCCACCGTCTCCGGCAACCAGCGGTGACCACAACACCGATCCGCGCCCCTCCTGAGGAAGAGCTCCAAGCTGTCTGCCCTAGCGCCGGCACGCTCGCTCAGCTCGCAGTGACGGCAGTCTCCCGTCGCGGTGTATTTGCACTCTCCTCGGCAGCAGTCAGGTCGAAGCAGGAGTCTGAGTAAACCGGGACTCCTCGTCGTTTGGGGGTGAATCGGGGGTCTCGGCCGGTTGGTCGTTGGTCTGACGGGTGCCGGTCCCCTGGCCGGCGATCATCGCCAGATAGCGGGGCCGAAGCCCGGGTCAGGCGGCCGAATCTCCTGCAAGCGTGGGGGTTCGTCGGGATGCTGGGGTGATCGGGGCTGCCGCTTGACGCGCGGCGTACGGCTCCGCTACTGACCGAGGCCCGACGGCGGCGTGAGGGGCTCGCAAGTTGCGCACGTGCTGGGCGACCCGCCGCCCCCCGCCTTTGGCAGGCTGCTGGCTGTCAGATGGTCAGCTGCCTACGAAGGAGGGCGACGTGCGGGTCACCACCGCATTGAACCGGATGCTCGGGCTTCCGGGAGCATGGGTCAGGGATGTGGAGTTCTCAGAGCGGGCGGTGATCGTGACGGTCGTGCTGCGCGCCAAGAAGCCGGTCTGCTCGGGCTGCGGGACGCTAGGCCTGCCGGTCAAGGAGCATCGCACCAAGCCCTGGCGGCATCTCGATCAAGGCGGGTTGCGTTGCCGGATCGAGTGCCGGCTGCGACGGCTGTACTGCTCGGGCTGCGGCGACGTCTACGAGATGGTGCCGTGGGCCCGCGGCGGCTCGCCGTACACGCGCGACTTCGACGACCTCACGGCGTGGCTGGCGCAGCAGATGAGCCAGACGCAGGTCACCCGGCTGATGCGAATCGGTTGGGAGACGGTCGGCAAGATCCTCGCGCGGGTCGTGGCTGAGAAGCTGCCGGGCGGCCGACTGGACGGGCTTGCGCTGCTCGGCGTGGATGAGGTCAGCTATGGCGCCGATCACAAGTTCCTGACCTCGGTGGTCGACCACGAGCGCGGCAGCATCGTGTGGGCCACCGAGGGCCGCAACTCCGCCAGCTTGCAGGCGTTCTTCGACGGCCTCAGCGATCAGCAGAAGGCCTCGATCAAGGCGGTCTCAATCGACATGTCGGCCGGCTATGAGAAGGCGATCCGAGCGCTCGAGGGGCTCCCGCACGCCCGGGTGTGCTTTGACCCGTTTCATGTCGTAAAGCTCGGCGGCGAGGCGGTCGACAAGGTCCGCCGCGACGAGTACAACCAGCACGGACGCTCGGGCACCGAGGCCGGCAAGTGGCTCAAAGGTACGCGCTACAGCCTGCTGAAGGACACCGCCAAACAGACCGCCAAGCAGCTGCTCAAGCTCGCCGAGGTCGTGCTGACGAACAAGCCCCTGTACCGCGCGTTCCTGCTCTACGGCGAGCTGCGCTACATCTACCGGCTGCCCTACCACGAGGCCGTCGAGCGGCTCGAGGCGTGGCTCGCGTGGGCATCGCGCTCCCGCCTGAAACCGTTCGTCAAGCTCGCCCGCACGATCCGCAAACACAGGGCCGGCGTGCTCGCTGCGATCGAACTGAACTTGAGCAACGGGCGCCTCGAGGCCCTGACCAGCAAGGTGAGACTCCTGTCACACCGCGCCTACGGATTCCACTCCGCCGATGCCCTGATCGCGATGATCTACCTCTGCTGCGCGGGCATCACGATCGCGCTCCCTCACCGATGAGTCACCCCCAAACGGAGAGGAGAGCCAGTAAACCTCGAGCCGGGGGCGCTGCGGACGAAAAGCGCCACGCCGGCCCGGATCGGCGAGAAACTCCCTGTTCGTGCGACGCGCGACGCGGCCATCGTCCGGGTTCGCGGTCAGTGCTTTACGAGGCTCCGTGCATGATCGTAGGTGACGTGAGCGAGCGATTGTGCTCGTGAGCAGGCTCTTTGTACCGGTGAGAGGCTCTCAACGTCGTCTGCGTTGTCGACTGTGCTGGCGAGGGTGCTGGTCTTGACGAGATGTCGCCTCCGGGCGACGTTCAGTGCCAACCAGCGGAGCTGCGCCGGGCAGTCAAGGACGGCCCGACCGGGCCGAGCGCAGCGAGCTGCGAAGCGGCGTCCTTGACGGCCAGGAACAGCGGAGCTACCAGGGAGATCACGCGCGGGCGAGGCTCCGAGATGCCTGCAAGAACAGGTAGACGGAACGGCGAGCTCCCGATCAGCTGCCTACGGTTGGGCGTGTCGGCTGCGCACCTGCCACGTCACGGGAATCACCTGCGGGGTGGGCCACCGGACCCGGATTCTCACCTACGATCATGCCCGGAGAGCCTGCTTTACTGGGTCTGCCGGATTCCGGTTGCCCCGGCACACGCGCTCCTGCCGCTCACCCACGCGAGCAGACGTCGGTTCCGGTACTCGCGTCACTTCTCAGTTTGAGGACCGGGCACCCCGACCATCGATCTCGACACACCTGCATTCACGGCTGCGCGGGCATCACGACGGCGGCGACGCATCCCCTCGTTTGCGCGGTCTGCAGGGGCCAGGACCGCCGAGGTCCGAGCCGCGCCGTCAGCTGCAGCCCCAGAGCCCCGCAGGCCGCGTGGAGCAGGGAAACCCTGCTCCACGCCCGAGACGCTTGTGGCGCACCTAGAGCAGGGCTCTCGTGACCCAATCGCTTGCTTTCCGAGCAGACCAACGGGGTGGTCGGCTAGGTCAGCGACTGGGCGATCGAGGTCGCCGCCCGCGTCCGTGCTCACCCAGTCGGATCTTCAGCAGGCGAGAAGGCGCATGACGATCGCTACCTATGGAGGCGGTAGAGGTCGACGCGCCGCGGTCCCGCCGAGGCCAAGCGGACGTACGGATCGCTTTCGCGCTGGTAATCGGTTGAGCTGGTTCTCATCGAACTCTGAGGTGAATCTCACACGTTTCTCAGGTTCGGGGCCGACGCTAGTGGTGTGATGATCGAGACCGACCGGGAGGAGCGGGCGCGGGTGCTCGTCGTCGACGACGAGCCGGGGATCGTCGACGTGCTCTCGATGGCGTTGCGCCATCATGGTTTTGGGGCTCTCCGGGCATGATCGGGGGTGACGACACACGAACACGCGTTTTCTTTCTGGCCCTCCGAACCGCGTCACCCGTATTCCGCCACGACGCTCGCTCGACCCCGGGATGACCCGGTGCGCACGCACGGCAAACGGCGCAACGAGAAGGGAATGGAGCAGGCAGCTCCCCGGCACGCCACGACCCCCGTCAACGCGGGCAGCGACCCCGACGCCCCCCAACGACGCCCTATGGGGCGAGTCTCGCCATGATCATCCGGATGCGCCTGCGCGCAGGCGCGGCCATCCCTGGCCGCTTGAGCACGCATCCGCTGTGCCCACGATCGCCGGGCACGGGGCCCAGCGAGCAGTCCACAACCCAGCAGCAGAGGCGCACGCGACTTCCACCCGCCGCTCCGACGACCAAAAGCCCTGCTCAGGACGGAATCTCGATCGAGAGTCACCCCCGATCATCCACGGAGCCCCGGTTTTGGCGTCCAGTCCGCCGCCACTGGACAGGATGCGCTTGAGCGGGTGCGCCGCTGGCGCCCGCACATGATGGTGCTCGATGTGATGCTGCCCGACATGGAGGGCTTCGAGGTCGCCCGGCGGCTGGCGGCCGAGCACGCGGCCGTGCCGATCCTGTTCCTCAGCGCGCGCGATACCACGGCCGACAAGATCCGTGGCCTGACCACCGGCGGTGACGATTACGTGACTAAGCCGTTCAGCCTCGAGGAGCTGCTTGCGCGGCTGCGGAACATTCTGCGCCGCACGGGTGCGCTCGGCGATTCCCCGAGCCGGCTGCGGTTCGCCGATCTCGAGCTCGAAGAGGACACGCTTGAGGTGTCCCGGGCCGGCCGTTCGATCGAGCTGACCGCGACCGAGTTTCGGTTGCTGCGCTATCTGATGCTCAACCCGCGCCGTGTGCTCACGCGCGCCCAGCTGCTTGACCACGTCTGGAGCTATGACTTCGGCGGCGATGCGCGTGTGCTGGAGACCTACATCAGCTACCTGCGCAAGAAGATCGACGCCGGCGCGACGCCGCTGCTTCACACGGTGCGGGGCGTTGGCTACGCGCTGCGGCTGCCGAGGGGCTGAGCTCGTTTGTCGCTGCGGGCGCGCCTGCTGATCGGACTGGTCGGGCTGGCCGCCGTCGGGCTGATTGCGGCGGGGCTGACGACCTATGCGGAGCAGCGCTCGTTCCTCTACGCACGCGTGGATCAGCAGGTGGCGGCATCGCAGTTCCTCGTCGGCGGGCAGTTCGGCGCGCTGAAAGGTCTGGCGCCGCGGCCGCTGCAACAGCGGCGGCCGCCCGGCCCGCGACCCACAGACTTTCAGGCGTCCGCCACCTACGGGTTGCTGCTCGGCGCGGATGGCCGCGTGCTCGAGCAGAAGGCATTCACGTATGGCACGGCCGCTGCCTCGCCACCGGCGCTCTCGGCCAAGCTGCCGCTCTCGCGGCTCGGCTCGACGCGGATTCGGGTGCTCACCGTGAACTCGAAGTCCGGCTCGGGCCTGCGCTATCGAGTAGCCGCCTTCGGGCTCGATGGTGGTCGCACGTTGGTGGTCGCCGTGCCGTTGCGCGAGCTCGATCAGACGCTGCATCGCTTGATCGTCGTCGAAGGGCTCGTCGGCGGCGGGGTGATCCTCGCGCTCGTGCTGGTTGGGTGGGTCGTGATCCGGGTGGGCCTGCTCCCGCTCGAGCGGATCGGGCGCGTGGCCGGCGAGATCGCACGCGCCAACCAAGGTGCCGGTGACGAGTCGAAGGCCCTCTCGCGTCGCGTCAGTCCTGCTGATTCGCGCACCGAGGTCGGGCGGCTCGGCCTGTCCCTGAACGAGATGCTGATCCAGATCGAGCAGGCGTTCGCCGACCGGCGCGAGAGCGAGGAGCGCCTGCGCCAATTCCTCGCCGACGCCTCGCACGAGCTGCGCACACCGCTGGCATCGATCCGGGGTTACGCCGAGGCGTTCCGTCTTGGGGCCGCGGCCGACCCCGCCACGCTCGAGCGGGCGATGGCACGGATCGAGGCCGAGGCGGCCAGGATGGGAGTGCTGGTCGAGGACCTGTTGCTGCTCGCAAGCCTCGACGAGCTGCCCGAGACACGGCGAGCGCCGGTCGACCTGTCCGAGCTCGCCGAACACGCCGCGGACGACGCTCGCGCAGTCGCACCGACACGCAGGATCCGCCTCACGACAGACGGACCTCTGCCGGTCATCGCCGACGCCGACCAACTGCGAGCGCTGCTGGCGAACCTCACCCGCAACGCGCTGATCCACACCCCGGCGGACTCGCCGATCGAGCTCGGCGTCCGGCGCGAGCGCGGCCGGGCGGTGCTCGAGGTCCGCGACCACGGATCCGGCCTACCGGGCGAAGCGGGAGATCGTGTGTTCGAGCGGTTCTGGCGCGTCGAGGGCGGGCGCCGGCGCGGACGCGGCGGCTCCGGTCTCGGCCTCGCGATCGTCAAAGCAATCGTCCAAGCGCACCACGGTCAGGTGCACGCCCGCAACGCAGCGGACGGGGGCGCGATCTTCACCGTCACGCTGCCGCTCGCGGACGCGGGGGCCGGGCGCGTCCGCGAGGGAATGTCCGAGGAGCCCGCGGTCCGCATCCTCAGCGACCGGTGTGGGACGGCCGCCCGAGGCTAGAGCCGGACCACGGGCTCCCAGGTTGCCTGCGGGGCGTGCGAAGTTTCGTCAGCGATCCTCGAAGGAGCCTGGGACGGGCTGAGAGCGTCCTGGGAGTCCTCGCAACCGGCGCTCATGCTCAGCGAGCTCTCAGCAACCACACAGCCCGCGCTCAGCCGCGTCGGCGAAATTCAGACCATGGCTGTACATGCGGTTGTTCCCGGCGGGATGAGGCTCTTGCTCGTTCACGCCCAACCGGAGCCCGAGCTTACGCGAACCCTGGCTCACGAGGGACACCACGTGGTTGCCGTCGCCGAGGACGGACGTCCCGCCCGATCTTTCGGTGTCACCAAGCCGGAGGTGGTGCTCGTCGTCGCACCCGATCCCGCGGAGGTCTGCCGAGATCTGCGTCGCCAGGCGCCTGACGTCGCGATCATCGCAATCCTCCCCAGCCGCAATGTCGACCAGGTCATCGCCGTGCTCGAAGCTGGGGCCGACGACTGCCTGGGCAGGCCGTTTCACAGAGCCGAGCTGATTGCGCGAGTGATCGCTGCATGGCGGCGAGGGGCGGTCGCGCCCGCGAGGTCAGTGCTGGCCGACCGTCCGACGCTGGACGGTGCGGCGTGATCGAGCGCCGGCAGCGCCCATGGCACCTGTACGGGCTCGCGCTGGTTGCGGTGGCCATCTTGGCGGTGGCGATCGCACAGATCGGTCCGCCGAGCAGTTCCGCGCGTACCTCGAGGCAGGTCGTGACGGCCGCGAGGGGTGTCGTTCAGTCGACTGTGTCGGGGAGCGGCAATGTCGCGGCGGGGACAGACGTCAACGCCAACTTCCAGACGAGCGGGACCTTGTCGCATGTGTACGTCACGGTTGGCCAGCACGTCATAGAGGGTGAGCTGCTGGCGACCCTCGATCCGACATCCGCGCAGCTGACCCTGAATCAAGCGGAGAAGACCCTGACCTCGGCTGAGGATCAGCTGACCGCCGCCGAGAGCGGATCTTCTTCCTCGTCGTCCTCCACCGGCTCGAGCTCGAGTGCGACCGGGGCGAGCCTCACCGTCGGCTCGTCGTCGAGCGAGTTCGTCTCCTACACAAGCATGAGCCGGCGGCGCAACAACGCCGCCACCACGACCACGCCAGCCACGACCCCGTCGACGACGACAACAACCACGCCGACCACGACCACTCCGACGACTCCGACGCCGTCGCCGTCGCCGTCGTCGACGACCTCGTCAACCCCGACAACCCCGTCAGCCACCCAGAGTCCGTCGTCGGCACCCGCGACCGGCTCCGCCGGCGGAGGCAGCGGGGCCGGGTCGGGCGGCGGCTCGACGAGCACAACCTCCTCGGCGGCGAGCATCGCGTCGGCTCAGGCGTCCGTGTACGGCGCCGAGGCGAGCGTCCAGAGCGCGAAGACGGCCTTGGAGCACACGCAGCTGCATGCGCCGGTCAGCGGCACGATCGTGTCGCTCTCGAGCCTTCAGCCCGGAGACTCGGTCTCGGCGGGGTCCACATCGTCGAACACGTCCAGCGGCTCTTCGTCGAACTCCGCCTCGGCGGGCGGCACCGGAACGAGCGCCGGGAGTCTCGGCGGCTCGGGCTCGTCAAGCTCATCGAGCGCGTCGAGTGCTTCGAGCTCGTCGTTCGCCGAGATCGTCAACACAAGCACGATGACGATGACCGTCGCGTTCAGCGAGTCCGACATCACCAAGGTCAAGGTCGGCCAGCCGGCGACGGTCACGCTCGACGCGCTGAGCGGGGTGCAGCTGGGCGCCCACGTCACCGCGATCTCGTCGGTCGGGACGACAAGCTCGAGCGTCGTGTCCTACGACGCGACGCTAACGCTCGATCAGAACGACTCGCGCGTGAAGCCGGGGATGAGCGCGTCGGCCTCGGTGATCGTCGGTCAGGCGCAGGGGGTCACGGTCCCCAACGACGCGGTGAGCGGCAGCGGATCGCTCGCGACCGTCAACCTGTCGCGAGGCGGCAAGACCGTCTCACAGCAGGTCGTCGTCGGGCTCAAAGGGGATAGCCGCACCCAGATCGTCAGCGGCCTGCGGGCGGGCGACCAGCTCGTCGTGACGACAACGCTCCCGTCGCTCGGCTCCTCCAGCTCGGGCAGCTCGAGCAGCGGCTCGAACGGGACGCTCGGCGGGGCAGGCAGGCTCGGCGGGGGCGGATTCCCCGGCAGCGGCGGCGGGTTCCCCGGCGGCGGCCCCCCAGGGGGTGGGTAGCAGTGCCTCGCAAGGAGCTACAGCCGCGGCAAGCCGCGGTGATCCGCGCCCAGCGAGCGCTGCGCAACAAGCGCGCGCCGGCCCCGGCGCCGGCCGTGGTCCGAGCCGCACCCCGCCCATCCCACCGTCCGAGAGCGGTGATCGAGCTGCGCGACGTTCACAAGACCTACCAAATGGGGCAGATCTCAGTGCCCGCGCTCCGCGGGGTCACCCTGCGCGTCGAGCGAGGCGATTACGTTGCGATCATCGGCGCGTCCGGCAGCGGCAAGACGACGCTGATGAACATCCTCGGCTGTCTCGACACGCCGACCAGCGGCGTCTACCGGCTGAACGGACTGGACGTCCGCGGCATCGACGAGGACGCGCTGTCAGACGTGCGCAACCGGTTGATCGGGTTCGTGTTCCAGAGCTTCAACCTGATCCCGCGCACGCGCGCGCTCGCGAACGTCGAGCTGCCGCTGTCATATGCGGGCGTAGCCCGACACGCACGCCGCAAACAGGCGCTGCAGGCGCTCGACGCAGTGGGATTGCGCGACCGCGTGAACCACAGCTCCGCTGAGCTCTCCGGCGGCCAGCAGCAGCGCGTCGCGATCGCACGCGCGCTCGTCACGAACCCCGCCATGATCCTTGCCGACGAGCCAACCGGAAACCTCGACACCTCCTCCTCCCAGGAGGTGATGGCGATCTTCGATCGCCTCCACGGGCAGGCAAAGACGATCATCCTGATCACCCACGAGGACGAGATCGCCGCCCACGCCCGACGCGTGATCCGCGTGCGCGACGGGCAGATCGTCGGCGACACCCGCAACGGAGGCGCGGCGTGAGCGAGATCGTCGCCATCGCGTTCGCCGGGCTGACCGCGAACAAGCTGCGCTCGGGCCTGACGATCCTCGGGTTGATGATCGGCGTGGGCTCGGTGATCCTGCTGCTCGCCGTCGGCACCGGTTCCTCCAACGCGGTCGAGAAGCAGATCGACGCGCTCGGCTCCAACGTCCTGATGGTCACCACGACGCCGTCGCTCGGCGGCCTGCGCGGCGGGACCTCGACAAGCACGACCAAGCTCACGGTCGCTGACGTCTCCGCGCTCAAGAACCGCTTCCAGGCACCTGACGTCAAGAGTGTCTCTCCGGTCGTCAACGCCAACAGTGTCACGCTCACCTACAACGGCACCTCATATCAGCCCTCCTCGTTCGTCGGTACCACCCCCAGCTACCAGCAAGCCCGCAACTACAGCGTCGCGCAAGGCTCCTGGTTCACCAGCGCACAGCAGAGCAGCCACAGCCGCGTCGCGGTCGTCGGCCCAACCGTCGTCTCAGAGCTGTTCGGCGGGCAGGATCCGGTTGGCCAGACGATCCAGGCGAACGGCACGAGCTTCGAGATCATCGGCGTCACCGCCTCCAAAGGCTCCAACGGCACCTCCAACCAGGACGATGTCGTGATCGCGCCGCTGACCGCGGTCCAGGACACGCTCACCGGTTACGGCAGTCTCAGCCAGATCGTCGTGCAGGCCGACTCGCGCGCCGTGCTGAACGCGGCGCAGACCGAGGTCACCGACATCCTCAACCAGCGCCACCCGACGACGAGCTCGTCGTCGTCGAGCAGCTTCAACGTCATCAACCAAGGGTCGATCCTGCAGAGCTCGACCGCCTCGAGCAAGGTCTTCACCACCCTACTCGGCGAGGTCGCCGCGATCTCGCTGCTGGTCGGCGGGATCGGCGTGATGAACATCATGCTCGTCTCGGTCACTGAGCGCACCCGCGAGATTGGGATCCGCAAGGCCGTCGGGGCCAGGCGCTCGGACATCCTGGTCCAGTTCCTGGTCGAGGCCGTGTTGGTCTCGCTGTTCGGCGGGATCGCGGGGGTCATCGCCGGAGTCATCGGCAGCCAGTTCAGGATCGCCGGCGTACAGCCCGTGATCGCCCCGTACTCAATCGCGCTCGCGTTCGGCGCCGCCGTCCTGACCGGCCTGTTCTTCGGCACCTACCCCGCCAGCCGAGCGGCCGCGCTGCGGCCGATCGAAGCATTGCGCTTCGAGTAACCGCCGCCTGCCAACCCGACCAATCAAAGGACCCGCAATGAGCGCAATCCCGTACGGACAGGACCGCGAAGAGCACGGGGACGACGAGCAGGACGACTCGTTCGCGCTGCCCACTCGTCGACGCCGGCAGTTCCTCAACCGTCGCAGCGCCGCGCTGCTGGCCCTGATCACGTGCGCGGCCGGCTTCTACGCCGGAATCCGCGTCGAGAAGGGACAGCTGTCCAGTTCCTCCAGCACCACTCGCGGCTTCACCCCCCCCGCGCTCGGGGGCTCCAGCACGAGCTCATCGACCAGCTCGGGCGGATCTCGCTCCAGCACGACGAGCGGGTTCCCCGGCGGCGCCGGCGGATTCCCAGGCGCCGCGCCCGGCGGCGGGAACGCGTCAATCGGAACGGTCTCAAGCGTCAACGGCAACACGATCTACCTCACCGACACCTCCGGCAACACCGTCAAAGTCGCGCTGTCCTCGGCGACCAAGATCACCAAGAGCCTCAGCGTCTCCAAGCGCTCCGTGCACCCCGGTGACTCGGTCGTGATCCGCGGGCTCAAGAGCAAGAGCGGCACGCTCTCCGCCACCTCGATCAGCGACTCCGGCGCGAGCAGCAGCAGCGGTGGCACGGGCAGCTCCACGAGCGGCTCCAGCGCCGCCGGTGGTGGCACCTCGGCCGTCAATTCCCTGTTCGGCTCCGGAAACGGCCGCTGAACCCACACCCCACGAGAAGGAAACACAGTGACCCCGACGCATATCAACACGCGCCGAGTGCTGCTCGCGCTCGCCGCACTCGCCACGACCGGCCTGATCGCCGCATGCGGCAGCAGCTCGAGCAACTCGAGCAGCAAGACAACCTCCTCCACCTCCACCGCCTCGGCAGGCAGCGGCTCGGGAACCAACCGTGAGGCGTTGACGGCGTGCCTGCGCAAACACGGCATCACGCTCCCCGCCGGCGCGGGCGCCCCCGGCGGCGGCGCGCCGCCGTCCGCTCCCCCGGCCGGTGGATCAGGCGCTCCCGGCGGCGGCTCGCCTCCGTCCGGTTTCCCCGGCGCCGGCGCCAACGGCGCAAAGCTGCAAGCCGCGTTCAAGGCCTGCGGCGCGAACTTCCCCGCGCGGCGAAGCGGCGCGGCACTCCAGCGCCAGACGGTTCAGAAGTACGTCACGTGCGTGCGCCAGCACGGCTACCAGCTGCCCAATCCGAACTTCTCCGGCAACGGCCCAGTGTTCCCCGCCAACATCCGCTCCAACGCCAAGTTCCAGGCCGCCAGCCGCGCCTGCCAGAACCTGCTCGCACCGACAGGAGCGCCGGCGCAAACAGGAGCGTAGACGCCGGACTGGGCTGCTCGCACTCTCTGATCTGAGAGTCGCCTGAGAGTGACGCGATTTCGCTGGATCGGCGCGCCCCGGAACCGATCACCGGGACAGACGCTCTACCAAAAGGAGTTAGCAGCCATGAGCATCACCCCCCGATCGGCAACGAAGGCGCGTGGGGCATCGGTCAGCAGACCGTGCAACGCCATCACCCGTCGTTCACGAACACCGCATCGCTCCTTGGCCTGTCCAGTACGGATCTGACCAGCCAGTTGCAGTCGGGCACGACGTTGGCCGAGCTGGCGCAGCGGAAGGGCGTCTCGAGCAGTGACCTGCTCGCAAGCGACGAGAAGGACCGGCAGGCGAACGCTCCCCAGGGTGCCGCGGTGCCGTCAGACAGCCAGCTGCAGCAATTCGCCACCACCAACACCATCAACAGCACCCGGCCGTCGGAAGCAGGCAAGCGAGCACACAGCAACCTCAGCTCGCTCGCAAGCGAGCTCGGCATGGATCCAAGCACACTGCTGCAAGAACTCTCCTCCAGCCAGGACGTGAGCCAGCTTCTCGGCAGCAGCAAGGCAGGCTACGGCTCCCCGCTCACCGGCTACATCGACGGAGGGGTGGCCTTCGAGGAGTATGCGTGAGCTCGAGCCCGTCTCGGCAGGACCGTGTAAGCATTCGCGCAGAGTGAACGCCGCCCTCGTCGTGTCACCAAGCCGCGAGCGCGGCACATTCGCGGAGGCGGGCGCGCATCGACGTCGTCATCAGCCGCAGCCGGTGAATCAGCGCATGAAAGTCACCGGTTCGGTTCGGTGCGCACCTGCCAACCGGGGGCGCTGAAGCCTTTCACCAGAACGTCCTGTGGATCGTATGCCCCAGCAACTCGACCCGGTCAAGCGCTCGCCGAGCGCGACGGCGCAACGCCGCGCGACCCGGGGCTTCCGGACAGCGAACTTAGTGTCAAGGCCGCCGCGTTCAACTGTACGTTCGAGACTCGCGCGAACCCGAAAGCAGGACTAAACCAGCTGCGATCGCCGCACCCGCTCCTCGCCAGATGCGGGGGCGCGTGCTCCGTGATCGGGACCACCGACCAGGAGTAGCGCGTTCTCATGAATGCAGGGAAGGCCACCAGCATTTACCGCGCCGATCCGGAAACCCGCAAACTTCGGAAGCAGGTGTCGGCCTGCTGCGCCGCTCAGACGTGCAATGCGCGGATCTCGAGCACGTCGGAGCCCTCGTGCTGGTCGTGTAGCCGCCGCGGGCGGCCGCGCCTCGCAGTCCGCGCGTAGCAGGGCTCGGCCTGCGTTGAGGCGAAGGCCCGTCGCCGGACGAAAGCAGGGGTGGGCCGCCTCGCGCTGTTGAGTTCGGCCGAGAGGAATTGGTGCGCTCGATTAGCTTAGGGGCGACCGAGAGTTCTGCATGTTCGTGGCAGCGGAAGTGAAAGCGGGCATGACGGCCCCCCCGGGTTGCGCGGCTCGATGCGGGTAGACAAGCGATCGATGATCGGCAGGGGCATGTGAGCGGCGAATACGATCCCGAGGTCTTCTCCTGGCACGTGCTTTCCGGCCGCAGCGCCGCCGGCTGTCTGATGAGCGAGATCCGTTGCCGAGCTCTCACGCGACCAACCAAAGACACCAACAAGTCCGACTACCGAAAGAGAATCATGAGCACCGACACCTCAGACGGCGCGGGTCAGGCCGTCGGCTGGCAGCCCGGAGAGCACGGCATGGTCACCTCCGAAGGGCTCAGATATCACATCGTTGCCAGCGGACGGGGCCCCGTCGTGGTCTTGGTCGCCGGGTTTCCGCAAACCTGCTATGCATGGCGCCGAGTGGCGCCCCTGCTCGCCGCGGAGTTCACGGTCCTCGCGGTCGACCTGCCCGGCCAGGGTGATTCCGACAAGCCAGTAGACGGCTATGACACGCGCACGACCGCGCGCCGACTACACGGCCTGCTCAGGACACTCGGACACGAGAGGTTCGTCTACGTTGGCCACGACATCGGGGCCTGGGTCGGGTACGCTCTTGCCCACGATTTTCCCGACGCGCTGCGCGGGGTGGCCTTGATCGACGGCAACATCCCCGGCGTCACGCTCCAGCCGACGATCACATTAGGTCCCGACAACTGGCGCAGCTTCCACTTCCTGTTCAACGCCGTTCGCGATCTACCCGAAGCCTTGCTTGCCGATCGCGAACGCATCCTGATCGAATGGTTCCTTCAGGGCAAGACCGCCAGCGTCCGGCAGACCTTCAGCCGAGCTGACATCGACGAATACGAGCGCGCCTATCGCATGCCCGGCGGACTGCGCGGCATGCTCGGCTACTACCGTGCCGTGCTGGAGGACATCGAGATCCATGCCGAACTCAACACCCGTCTCATCGAGGTCCCGGTGCTCGCGCTCGGCGCCGACTTCGGCAGCGCCCCCGATCTATATGAGCGGCTGCGGCCGCTCGGCAAGGATGTACGGGGCGGTGTCATCGCGGACAGCGGTCACTACATCCCCGAAGAACGACCCGACGCGGTTGCCGACCACCTGCGACAGTTCATCGCCACCCTGCCGTTGGGGCGCTCATGAGTGCCTAGTAGTACTTTGTTAGACGCTGTCACTCGTCCTGGCGTAGCGGATGAAGGTGGAGTTGGTCGAGGTCGACGGGCTGCTGGCAGGTCTGGCAGCGGCCTGCCCAGCACTTGAAGAGCGGCTGCAGCAGGAGTACTGCTTGTTCGAGGGTGAGGCCGTAGGCGGGGCCCCCCTAACGCATCTTCGGGATCATTCTCGCTCGCAGAGTGATCCCGAAGATGCGTTAGTCGTCTGGTGATGGGGCCATGTTGGCGTGAGCGATGTCGTCACGTGGGAAGAGTCGGAGCCAGGCCGAGGCGGTCTGTCCGAGACCGGAGCACGCCGGGTTACGGGTGCGGTTTGCTGGTCGTCACGGTCCGCCGGAGCACCATCGACAGCGCTACTGGTATGTGCCGGCGAACAGTGGTCGCCCGCATCGCTTCACTGAGCCTTTGCCGCGCGAGGAGTCCTGGGTAGATATTTGCGAGGCCTGCGAGCGCGATGTCGACCTTCACGACGGTCCGCACGCGGCGCGCAAGTAGGTATCAGTTCGTCGCTCGGGGGATCGCCGAGGCGTTGAAGATGGTCGGGGCCGGCTCGACCTACCGCGACGCGGCGCTGGTCGCGCGGGAGCGGGCGAAGCGATTGAGGCCTGATCGCGGTAGCGGCGAGCTGCGGTTCTCGCGGCACGGATCGCTGGTGATGGACTGGGTCGAGGTGTTCGCCCCGGTCGTCTTTGAGCCCTACCGCCCGAGCGAGTGGCCGGCGAGTGGGTCGCTGCTGCTGGACGACTTGCCGTTCAGGGTCCGCGACCCAGACAGTGGCCGCCACCGGATCGCGTTCCGGATCTTCTGCGCGATGGGCTATGAGGAAGGGCGCCCGAAACTGTGGCGCTTGGAGGCCTTCACAAGCAAGTCGCAACCTGACTGGGAGGCGTTCCTCGGCGCCCTGGGCGGCGCGCCGCCGCGGGTGGTGTGCGACAACGACCACGGCCTCACAAACGCGGTTCGCGCCCGCTTCCCCGACGCCGAGCTGTACCTGTGCGAGTGGCACCTGCGCCACGCGCTGGAGCGGCTGATGGGCAAGATCCGAGCCGAGGACGGCCAGCACAAGGACGCGATCGACGAGCTGCTGGAGCAGGTCGAGGCGGCGTTCACCGGCCCCTCGTTCTGGGCGCCGTTCCTCAAGCGCGCACACGCCGCCGGCATCCCCCGCCTGAGCGACTGGCTGAACAGCACCGGGCGGATTGTCGAGGAGCAGTTCCAACGGCGCGGACCGCGCTGGAAGCGGCCCGCGGACATACCGCTGACAACCTCGCCGCTGGACGCGTTCATCAACCCGGTCCGCGCGTCGATCCAACCGCGTGCGTACGGGTTGAAGAACCGCGAGCGCACCAACCGGCTGTTGATGCTCATGCAGCTGCACGCCAACCGCCACGACGACGAGCGCGCCTACGTCCGGCAGATCCGCGAGATCCTCGAGGCCAACCAGGGCCGACCCAACATCATGCGCCGCGCGATCATCGATGCCGGCGGCGGCGCGTCGCTGCGCTGACATCCGGCAGTAACGCATCTCCGGGTCCATCTTCGTCCTCAGAGTGGACCCGGAGATGCGTTAGGGGGGCGGGGCTAAGGTGGACGGAGGCGCTCAAGGGTGAGGAACCCGTGGGCGGTGGTGACGAGCGCGGTGTGGTGGTACCACCCCAGCCAGGAGCGGCCTTCGTAGTGGTCGAGGCCGAGTTCGCCCTTGAGCTGGCGGTAGTCGAGCTCGATCTTCCAGCGCAGCCGCGCGAGGCGGGCGAGCCGTCCGGGCTTGGTGGAGGCGGGCAGGTTCGCCAGCCAGTAGTCGGTCGGGCAGGGCTTGCCTTTGGGCCATTCGGCGATCAGCCATTCCTCGCGCGGCGGGACCTCGACGCCGTTGGCCCATCGTTGGTCGTGCGCTCGCCAGTGGTGCGCGGCGCGGACGCGCACGAACATGAACCGGGACTTGAGGTGCCTGCCGTCGGGCCCGTCGCGGAACGTGACTGTCTTCAGTCGCTTCTCTCCCAGACGAGCAACCAGCGCGCCGATCGACTCCGCTTCGCGGTCCGGGTGCGGGCGAGTGTTGGGGCGGCCGCGCTTGCCGGCGGGCTGCTCGGGCACGGTGAACGTCGTCTCAGGCGCGAACACGGTCGTCTCCGGCGTGACCGACAGCACATACTCAAGACCCGCGCCGTGGAGCTTGTCACGCAACTCGGTGTTGTTCCCGTACGCGCAGTCGCCCAACACCGGCGCCCGCTTGACCTTCCAGCCCGAGGCGCGCACGGCCAGCTCGACACGCAGCTGCGGCTTGGTCTTGAACACGACATCCGCGGGGATCTTCGCCTTCTTGCGCCGCGCCTGGTCCGTGCACCATTCCTCGGGCAGGTACAGCGCCCACCCCAACGGCACCGTCCCGCCCACACCAGCCGCGTGCAACGAGACGCCGATCTGGCAGTTACCGGTCTTCCCCAGCGTCCCGGAGTACTGGCGCTTGACCCCGGGCGAGTGCTTGCCGTCCTTCGGGAACCCCGTGTCATCCAGCACCCACGCCTCAACATCGATCTCAGGCGCGACCCGCTCAGCGACCGCCTTCACCACCAGCGCCGGATCCCACGGACTATCGGCCACGAACTGCTGCATCGACTGATACTCAGCCTCACCGCCCAGCCGCGCGACCAGCGGCTCAAGCGACTTACGCTTGCCCTGCTCCAGCAGCCCCCGCACGTACAGCCCACCGTTGACCATCTGCACCGGGTGGCGCATCGCCTCCGCCAACACCTCCGCCGTGAACGCCTCAGCCCGCTCCCGCACCGCCGACGGCGGATCGACCTGCTCCGGTACCTGCGACTCAGACTGCGCCATTACCACCATCATCCCCTCCTCACGCCGGCAACACGAACGCGAGAAGGGTTCGCCGCACCCCCCGGCGAACTCCTACCCACCGACTAACAAAGCACTACTAGCGGACGGTTACGCTCTGCACCCGGCTTTGGATCACTGCGCCGTTCGGATACGCCCATCCGAGGCGCACGGCGCCGCTGGCCGGGAACGCGATCCGGACGTCGAAGTAGCCGCGAGGGTTGGTGATCGTGACCGTCTTGAGGACCTGGAACGAGCCATGCGAATGGCGCTGGTACTCGATCTGGACCTGCTGTGCCGCGCCGGTGTCCTGCTTGGCGAAGGCCGCCGGACGGACACAGCCCCAGACCTCGAGCGTGCCGCCCTTGCGGGTCGAGGTGACCGGGAGGTACAGCGGCATCCGGAACGCGTCATAGGTCGCCTTGCGCTTGCCGCGTGCGGTCACCAGGCCGCTGGGGAAGTTCCCGGAGCTCGGGTCGACGAGCAGGTACTGGATGTAGGACCTGATCCGCGGGTCGCGATAGTGGATGTACTCGGCCCAGTTCAGGTACAGCGATGCGGTGGTGTAGTTGGGCTGTCCGAGCTCGGGCGGATTGGTGCGGTATCCGTACTCCGTCGAGTAGATCGGGAGCCGGGCGCGCGAGCCGTAGGTCCGCTGGAGGCGGTCGAGGACCCGTTCGAGGACCGGGATCTGCGGCAGATCGGTGTACTGGTTCGGACCCGGGTTGGGCCAGGTCTGGCGGTTGGGGGCCAGCCCCTGCGGATAGGGGTGATCGGCGAACCCAGTGGCCTGGAACAGACCAGGATGCGCCCGGCGGAACCGACGCGACCCGGCCACCGTCGTCGGGCAGCCGCGCGCCGCCGCGGCGGGTCCCTGCAGCGGCCGATAGGAGGAATCGACGCAATAGAGCGCGTTGATGAAGCGCAGCGGGACCATGCCACCGAAGACGCCAGGCTGTCCGCCGGTCGTGATGCCCCGGGGCGCGACCTCGCCGATCAGAATCGTGTCCCCCCGGTGTCCGGTGCTCTGGAGCGCGCTCCAGCCCGCGTCGAGCAGGTTGCGGTAGAGCATCGGCGCCACCTCGACGCCGGTGCGGTGGATCTCCTGCGGAGCCAGGTTAGGCCCGTAGTTGGGCTCGTTCCACAGCGCCCAGTAGTGGACGGCGGGCAACTGCGTGCCGCCGGTCGGCGTGTAGCTGCCGCTGTAGCGCCGCCCGACGGCGGTTGCGAAGGCGTGGAACTCCGATGCCGAGGGCTTCCACTGGCCGTGCGGTCCGCCCGGGGAGCCCGAACCGGTCGCCCACACGGGTGCCGGTCCGGTGAGCGTGAAGTCGACGGCGATCCCGCGAGCCTGGGCCAACTCGACGATCGAGTCATAGGGCGCCCAATTCTGTGCCGGATAGGCGCCGGGATCGGAGGCGGAGAACCTGCCTGGCTTGTGGCGAGAGTTCGGGCTCGGGGCGATCGAGTTCCAGAACACGAACACCCGCACCCGGGCGACGCCGAGCGTGCGCAGCGTGTCGAGGGTCCCGGCGGGATCGCGCCGCAACGCGCCATCGTCCTGGAACATCGGCTCCTGCGTCGATGACGCCCGCGCCGGCGCCACGTGCAGAGCGAGCGCCGCGGCGGTCAGGGCCAGCAGCAGTGCGAACGGAGAAAGGAGTCTGTGGGCTCGGGGCATGATTGACCTAACGCTTTGATCGGGTCCGAAGTTGCGGCGCAGGTCAGCGCTCTACACTGACGGCATGGCTTCTGCACGCGATTCTGCCTGAAAGGCGACGAGGGCCGGCAGATCTGGACTGAGTAGGCGATCCTGGCCTACAACACCGACACGCTCGCCGTCCGGAGCCGGTGAAACACTCCCAACCAGCTCGACCTGAGCCCACTCACTACGAACCGGCCGCGTGAGATCACTCCGCGGCCGTTTCGTTTCCGGACAGGTCACGAGTTTTTCCTCGGCAAGTAACTACTCCGGTTTCCGGGACTTCGCCCGAGACCGGTGGCCCCTTCGGGGCAGTCTGGCCGCCGCGCCTGGTTGAGCTTAGAGTCGCGGGATGACCGACCTGTTCAGCGAGCGGTGCGGCGATCTGCGGACGGGCAGCTATGACTGCGTGGACCGGGTCGTCCTCAATGCCGCTCCGCGCTCACCTGAGAGCGAGTTGGGGTACTTGCCGCAGCGCTCGGGGGCTTCGCCCGTCCGTGTGGCGGGGTAGTGCTCAAGCCCGAGATCGGGGATCACCTCGCGCGGGTCGGCACCGTACTTTGTGTCCACGTCGAGGACGTTGATCCCGCTCGCGCCGCACGCCACGCCGACGTTCGCGTCCGGGGCCCGGTCCCAGGCGTGCAGGATCGTCCGCTCATCGCGGGTCGCGTCGTGGAACCCCCGGCCGGTCATCGGCTCCTTACGCCTCGGGCGGCACGGGAAGACGTGGTAGCCGTTCTCGGCCAGGTTGAGGGCGGCTTCGAGCAGATCGCTCACGTCGCCGCCCCGACGATTGCGCTTGCGCGCGAGAGCACCTGAACAAGTTCCAGCCGGTAGCGGCACTCCCTATCGCGAGTCTCGCGCCAGCCGTAGGATCGGATACGGATCGTGTCGCCGACGGCGACCCGCTGGCGCTCAAGCTCGCCGGCCAGCACCGCGTGGCCACGGCTGGCGGAGGCGAACAGCTCAACGTGCCCGCCGCCAGCGTCAAGCAGCAGTCGCGTTCCCCGCTTGGCGCCCGGCGCCGGGAGCCGTAGCACGACGCCGGTGACGGATTCCCCCTCGGCCAGCTCGATTCGGCCCGGCTCGAAGGCGACAGGGCGATAGGCGCTCATCGACGCCCCC
Organism: uncultured Solirubrobacteraceae bacterium; assembly: GCA_963816005.1. Classification (GTDB taxonomy): domain Bacteria; phylum Actinomycetota; class Thermoleophilia; order Solirubrobacterales; family Solirubrobacteraceae; genus Palsa-465. The sequence goes on from CAWFKF010000057.1 coordinate 39,618, forward strand.
GAGGGCATCGTGCAGCGGCGACCGCCCGTGCAGCGGCCGCGACCCGACCTACGGCCCCTGGTTCACCGCCGGGGTCGTCGCCGGTGCCGCGCGGGTCGCAGCCGTATTCCTCCAGCCGGGCGCGAACGAGCCCGAGCGGACTCACGCCGCCTCCTCGAGCGCGGTACGTGGCGGCGGGCCGCGGACGAACGTCGCCCCGACCGGGGCTCCCTAGCTTTTGTGGTGGCCGCGACGGACGGGATGCCCGTCGCGGCGGCGGCGGTGGCTCGGGGTCGCCGTCTCCCGGCGGCCCGGTCGACGTCGCACGCGACCGGCGTGATCCGCGCGCGCGCGTGTTCGTCGCGATTCGGGGAGCGCGGCCCCGACGCGGGGGCATAGCGAAGCGCGTCAGCGTCAGGATGGAACCATCCGGCCGCCGCGCCGTGCTGCGCTCCATCGGCATGCTCGGCCGGCGCGCGAACTCGGCCCACGCTGCGGCCGTGTCCTCCATCGGCTTACCGTCGAGGATTGCGCCTGTCGGCTTGCCGTTTGCGTCTCGCAGGCCCTTCCAAGGGGCCTGCCACGGGGAGGCGGGCTTGGCCGCCGCCTCCTTCAGGCGCTCGGAATCCTCAGCGGTCAGCGACATTGTCATCTGATCGAAGGGAACCCATTGCGCTGGGGAATTATAGGGATGCCCGCGGTCAGATCCCCCGCCACCCTCGAAAATGCCTCCGCCACCCGGTTGGGTGGCGGAGGGGCGCTACTGCTTCACAGCTTGCAATGGGTCCGCGAAGCGCGATCAGACGACGCTTCGGAATCTACCAGCGCCCCCGGCTATCTGGTCCGGCGCCCGCGGAGCGGAAGCTGGCGGACATTGGTCGACGCCGGCCAAAAAGCCGGGCAGATCGCAACAACGGGGCGACCAGAAGAACCATCGGGGGCCCCGATGGTTGTTTTTCTGCGAAGACGTTCGAGGATCTCGGCGTGCAGCAGCCACGGCTGGCCGAAGTGCGACTGATCCGCGACGCAGAAGGACACGTTGAAGGCTGGTCCCGTTGTCCGACCCCCGGACAACGGGACACCCGTTCGCTACTCCGTGAGCCGCCGATGGAGGCGCTGAAGCATCCTGCGGCTATCCCTGTCGAGATCGCCGTCCAGCAGCACACGGCCGACTGCCGCCGCTGTCTCGGACAGGGCGTCGCTCGGCTCGATGCTGGCGATCAGGTGCCTGCTCGCCAGCATCAGCACCGCCCGCAATAGCCGCGTGTGGCTCTCCGCAACGATCCTGCGCAGCTCGGGTTCGTCGGTAGCGAGCAGGGGTGCGTTGGTCTGAATTGGTGCGCGTCGAAACGACGCACACCGTTACACCCGGTCCAACCCAACCCTTGGGTTGGTCGCCGAACGGCCGCAGATGGCCTCCTCTGGCGCCACAAGGGGTAGGGGCTCGACATCGCTCGTGCGATCCGCGGCCGGGCGTGACACGCGGTGACGTTACCGCGAGCGTCCGATTCTCAGCGGGGGCCCGATTTGTCGGTTAGGCTCGCTCGCAAATCGACGCCCTTTCCGCACGTATGGTGGTCGATATCCGTCCCCCATCGCGGGCGCCGGTCGGGGTCAGCGGTCGGGGTCGGTGGTGTAGGCGCTGGCGGGTACGCCGAGCAGCTCGAGTAGCTGGTGTTGCAGCGGGGTGAGCTGGGGGTCGAAGGTCTGGATGCGTTGGCCGTCGCGGGTGAGGTGGTGGCGTTGGACGTTGGTGAAGGCGTCGAGGATGCGGGCGGCGGTCGGGGCGGTGCAGGCGCGTTGCTCGTGGTAGAGCGCCAGCTCGGGGATGTTGTGATGGGTCATCGTCCGACGTAGCTCGCGTTCGATCAGGCAGTTGGTGAGCAGCGCGATGAACTGGCAGGCGAACAGCGCCTCGATCCGGAACGGGCTCTTGAGTGTCACGGGCGCGGCGTCCTGGACGGATTTCAGTTCGTGGTGGCGCTTCTCGAGGTTCGGCTGGTAGCGGTAGGCGGCGAGCACCTGAGTGTCGGTCAGCTCCGAGTCGTTGGACGTGAGCGGGAAGCGACCGTCAGAAGCGGCGTCGTAGCGGACCTGCTCGGCATCGACGCTCACCTCGAGCGCGTAGCGGGTCTTGGCGATCTTGCGGTAGCGGGTGTCGTTGCCGGGTCGGCCGCGTTTCTCCTGGCGGTAGCGCTCCTCGACGGTCTCGATGACCGTGACCGACACCCAGCGCTCGCCGCCGCTTGTGGTCAGCAGCGCGGCGGCGGCCTCCTCGGCGGCGACGCGGGTGGTGATCCTGGCGCGCGGGCCGGCCAAGCGCTCCGATAGCTCCCCGAGGGCGTGGCCGGCGCGGTCGATCCGCTCGGCGCGGGCGCTCTCGTCGTGGTGCTGTTTGGCGCTTGAGTGCACCCAGGTGATGCGGTATCCCTCCGTGGTCGGGAACGGCGCCGGGCAGACCCGCCAGACCAGGTCGGGATCACCGTTGCGCTTGCCGGGCCGCCGACACGCCTCGACCCAATCGGGCGCCTGCGTGCTCATCCACTCGCGCAGCCGCCCGTCCTCTGAGCGTGAGCGCGGCAGCACCGTGATGAACCGTCCACCGTGGCGCTCGATGTGGCCCATCTGCTCGCGCGTGCACAACTTGCTGTCGGCGACATACAGGAAGTGGCTCTCCGAGGGTGAGTTGGGGTGAAGTCACAGCGAGTTTTCGTGTGGGAGAGTGAGGGTGACTGGTCCGCAGGCGAGGTGAACGAGCGCGAGAGCGGCCTTCGCGGAGTGGAACCCGTAAGCGCGGCGGACCAGCAGTTTGACCTTGTTGTTGAGCGCCTCCGCCCGGGCGTTGCTCAACTTCAGGCGACGGGCGGCGAGTATGCCCTGACGGTGTTTGCGGATCGTGCAGCCCAAGCGGATGAACGGGGCGAGCCGGCAGCGGGAGAGGCGGGACAGCAGCCGGTCGAGCAGCTCGCTGACGGCCTCGACGGTGAGGCCGGGGGCGAAGATCGCTCTGACCATCTCTTTCATCGTCCAGGCACGCGCGACCTTCCCGCCGCCGGCCTGGATCGCGGCGAGTGTGGCCGCTTGGCGGTCGGTGAGATCGGAAGGGTTCTTGAGCAGCGCCCAGCGATCGTGCTTGAACTGTTTGGCGGCGCCGGCCTGGCCCGCGTGGCGCAGCTCGTTCCAGTACTCGCGGCGGACCTCGTCCAGCGCCTTGGTGGCGAGTTGCACAACGTGGTAGTTGTCGATCACGATCGTCGCCTGCGGCGCGTGCTCGCGGACGCTCTTGGCGTACCCGCCGGTCATGTCCATCGAGACCGCGGTCAGCCGGGACGCGCGTGCGAAGATCGCCGGCTCGATCTCGCTGCCGTCCTGGAGCCATGCGCCGGGGATGCCCTCGCCGGCCGGGACGATCGGGCACGGGCCGAACGGGACCATGATCGCCGGCTCAGGCTCCCACGACGGCCGCCCGGCGTGCGCCGGCGGGTCCTCGGCCGGCGGGTCGAGCTCGGCGAAGAATGATCGGCGGCGGCCTGGCCCTTGCCCTCGGTGCCCCACACCACGCACCCGCGCGCGTGGTCGGCGATGAGCGTGAGGTAGCGGTGGCCCTTGCGCCACGCGACCTCGTCGATCGAGATCTCAAACAGCTCCCGGAGCCGGTCGGCCTGGGCGAGATGCTCCTCGCCGACGCGCTTGATGATCCGCCCGATCGTCTGCCACTCAATCCGCACCAGCCGTGTGATCGTCGTCTTGTCGGCCTTCGTCGCCAGCCACGCGACGAGATCGTCGAAGTCGCGGGTGAAACCGGCGCGGTGACGCGCGAACGGGACGCCCTCGACATGCACCCCGTGCTCGGGACACCGCAGCTGGCGCAGCGTCGCGCGGATCTCGAGTCGCCAGACGCCAAGGTCCAGATGGCGCCAGACCGACTCGTGATCCTGGATACCCTCGCGCGCCATCGTGGCGTACCCGCACACCGGACAGATGAGCCGCTGGCGGCGCAGCGCGACGCGCACAACGACACGATCAGAACCGAACCGCACGCCGCGCACCCACACCCCCTCCAAGCGCAGCAGACGACAGAATGCGGCAGTGACGCGCACGGGCCAGACCTCCAGCTCGAGGAACTTGAATACCCGCGAGCCTACGGCGCGGCTCGTGCGCGTCGCCTGCCGCTACGCCAAGAGCTCAGAACCGCTGCAACTAGCGCCAAACCAGCTCAAGATTCACCCCAGATCACCCTCGGAGCCTCCAGGAAGTCATGGCGGCCAACCAGCACACACAGCCCGTCCCACGTCTCGATGTGCGTCTGATCGTCGGTCACGTTGCCGTCCGCGAGGCGGTGCGCGAGTGGCACCGCCCCGTCGGCCGACACTGTCAGGATCAGCAGCAGCTGCTTCAGATCGCCGCGATGCTCCTTGTTGTGACCGCGCTTCGCGGCGGCCGTTGACTGGCCGCCCCGCTCGCGCCCATCGGCCTGCAGGTACTCGCCGTGCAGAGTGATCGAGGTCGAGTCGTTGTGCAGCTGCGAGCAGTCAACACCGAACTCCCTGATTGCCCCCAGCGTCAGTTCCGTCAACAGCGACGCGCGATCTGCGTCGAACAACCGATCCAACGCCCGGCCGACGCGGTCATCGCACAACAGCGCCACCTCGCCTGGCTCAAGTGACAGCGCGTCCGCCTCAAAGCGGCAGGCCCACTCCCCGATCCCGTATAGCGGCTCACGCTCCACGCACAGGTTCAGCACCAGCACCTTGATCGTCCGGGCGGCCGCCATCAGCACGCGCTGATCGTCGTCGGGCAGATGCCGCTCGAGGACATGCTCGAGCCCGAGCCGATCGAGGAAGTGGCCGAGGATCGGCAGCGCTCCCAGCGCCTGCGAGGCCAGTTCGAACGGTTGCTCTGCGCTGATCGTCATGAATCATCCATCCGGTAGCTACGGTATTAGTACCGTAGCTACCGGACGAACCCGACCACGATGCCCGACCAGCACCCCCAACCCCACCCCGACGACGAGCAGCAGCCGATCGCGCCCGAGCACCAACGGCGCCTCCAACAGATCCTCGAACAGCTCGCGACGCTCGGGTTCTGCCTCCCCGGAACGGTCGCCGAGCGCCACATCCGCTGCCCCAACCCAGGCTGCCACTGCCACCACGACCCGCCCCAGCTGCACGGGCCCTACCTCGCGTGGACGCGCAAGGTCAGCCAGAAGACCGTCACCCGCAACCTCACGGCCGAGCAGGCGCGGCGCTACCGCGCCTGGTTCCAGAACAACCGGCGCCTACGCCAGCTCACCTCAGAACTTCAGGCACTGTCACTCACTGCCGCGGCCGAGGCCGAAGGGTGGGGGGAGAAATAGACGACCAGACGTGCGGAAAGAGCGAATCGACGGGGCGCTGGCCACAAAGAGGTTGAGGGGGCTGCACGATGCTTGACTTGTTGACCGAGGCGCTTGGCGGCGCAGGGCGCGATGAGGTGCGGGGTGCGGCTGCGTTGCGGCTGCGTGTGCGGCTTCAACCGGCGGCTGGTGTCGGGACTCGTGCGATGCCGCCGACCTACAGCGGCGAGAGCAACAGCGTGGTGTACCTGACCGAGGAACGTCGGATCGAGGACGCGAGGGTTGCGACGCTCAATACCCTGATGGCGCTCGCTGGTCAAAAATCGCTGCTCAGAAGGTGGTATCGCGGCCGGTCCGGGCCCCAACGACATTCGAAGCGCTCGTCACTTGCGCAGCGCTCGCAGCACGCTAAAGAGTCCGTGCTCTGCGACAACATTTTCGTGGAGCGGTCACCGGGGTCTTCGGGCCCCGGCTTCGTTGAAGCACGTATCAGCCGCCCGCGGACGGCTCGGTGCTCCAGGTCACCGGGGTCTTCGGGCCCCGGCTTCGTTGAAGCTAGGGAAGCAGCAATGCGCTCAGGATGGTCATGGCCTGTCACCGGGGTCTTCGGGCCCCGGCTTCGTTGAAGCCACTACGACACGTACCAGAAGACCGACGTGATCAGCAGTCACCGGGGTCTTCGGGCCCCGGCTTCGTTGAAGCAGGGTGTCCATCGCGAACATGAACGCCACATCCTGTCACCGGGGTCTTCGGGCCCCGGCTTCGTTGAAGCGATGGCAATCCGCTGCCGCAGGCCATCGTGGCGGCGGTCACCGGGGTCTTCGGGCCCCGGCTTCGTTGAAGCACCATCTACGGTAACCCGGCGTTGTGCGCTGACGTGGAGTCACCGGGGTCTTCGGGCCCCGGCTTCGTTGAAGCTCGTCTGAGGCGCGAAGGGCGTTTGCGAGATCGGGGGTCACCGGGGTCTTCGGGCCCCGGCTTCGTTGAAGCGTGGTGAGCCCCTTCTCGATGCGGACTGGGCTGTCCGGGTCACCGGGGTCTTCGGGCCCCGGCTTCGTTGAAGCCGGCACATGCACAGGCTGATGCCAGGCCCGACGCCACATCTTCGCCCACGCCACCCCAGAGGTCACGCCATTCATGGTCTTCGCTCTCAGTGGAGGGAAGATCCCGGCCCCGCTGACGGTGCTACAGCTGCTCGCGTTCGACGTCGGCACCGAGACCCTGCCCGCGCTGGCACTCGGGCGCGAGCCAGCCGAGCCGGGGCTCATGCAACGGCCGCCGCGCCCGCGCTCGGAAGGGGTGATCCGTCCCCCAATGCTGCTACGCGCGTGGCTGTTCCTCGGCCTGATCTGCGCGATTCTGGCAATGGCCGGCTTCTTCTTCGTGCTGCTACGCGCCGGCTGGCACCCAGGCGACCCCGTCGGGACCGGGCACCCCCTGCATCACGCCTACGTGACGGCGACAACGATGACCTTCTTCGGCATGATCGCCGGGCAGATCGGGACCGCATTCGCCGCCCGCACCGACCGCGCGTCGCTGCGATCGGTCGGGGTGTTCAGCAACCGTCTGCTGCTCTGGGGAATCGCATTCGAGCTCATGCTCGCGGCCGTGCTGATCTACGTGCCGCTGTTCCAGTCACTGCTGGCGACTGCGGCGCTCAGCCCCGTCGAGCTGCTGTTCGCGCTCCCATTCCCGTTCATCGTCTGGGGAGCGGACGAGCTGCGGCGATACGTGATCCGCCGCCACGCCCTGCGCAAGGACAACAACCGCGTTCCCACGACCCGGGGCACGGCATCGACCGCCCCTCGATAGTCCTCCGGGGAGATCGAAGCCGAGGCCTCCGCTAATGCGATGCCGCGTGTGCCTTCGACCGGCTCTTGCCTGCCGCAGGCGCAGACGCTTTCGCGCGGCCGTTCTTGGCCGGGGTTTTCGTCAGATCTTTCTGCAACTGCTCGAGATCGCGCTGCAGTGACTTGCTCATCTTCTTCAGGTCACGCCGCGCGTCGCGCAGCATCCGCTGGACGTCTTTACGCAATTCGCGTGCGCCGGCCCCGAGGCTGCCGCCGATCGATGCAAGGTCTTCCTGGGCAGCTTCCGGCGCCTGGGAGACGTAATCGATCATCCTGGCGTCGTCCTCTGTCTTCGCCTTTGCGGACTCGGTTGCGCGCGTAACCGCGTTGGGTTTGGTTACCGCAATTGAACGATCGCCTTCATCATGTCCTCCCGAGCCATCGCCGGACTTGCTGTCCCTCGTGGGTTCAGCCTGACCTGACCGGACCCCGTTTGTCGGTCCACCACGAGTGAGAGGGTGGTGGATGTGAGGGGCGAGAAGGTAGCGCCCTGGCCGGACGGACAGAGGAACTCTGCGCTCAAGGTTCCCGCGACCGTCGTCGCGAAGGCGCGAGCGTAGCGAGTGCCGAGCGGCGATGGCCGCGGCGCGCGCCGCCCGACACACCCCCTGGGCCGGTCAGGCTGCCAGCGCTGCGTCGCCTTCGGCGGTCCACTCGGCGGCGAACATGGCCGGGGCGCGCATCCCGAGCGAGCTGTGCGGCCTGTGCCGGTTGTAGTCCTCGCGCCAGTCGCCGATCACGACACGCGCCTCGGCCAGGCAGGAGAATTCCTCGACGTCGAGCAGCTCGTCCCGCACCCGGGAGTGGAACGACTCCACGAACGGGTTCTGCCACGGCGAGCCGGGCTCGATGAACACGGTCCCGGCCTTCGACAGTACGCACCAGTCCCTGAGCGCATGTGCGGTCATCTCCGGACCGTTGTCACACCTCAGCAGCTCTGGCGCGCCGCGCGCGGCGACCAAGCGCTCCAGCGTCTCCACGACCGTGTCCGCGTCGATGTTACGCGCGACCAGCATCACCAGCGCCTCGCGCGTGAACTCATCAACGATGTTGAGCAGCTTCAACGCCCGCCCGTCGGCGGTCTGGTCGAACTGGAAGTCGAACGCCCACACGTGATTCGGCCGCTCCGCGCGGAGCCGCTCGGCCGGGACCGTCGACTCGCCGAGCCGGCGGCGCTTGCGCTTGCGCTGCGGCACCCGCAGCCCCTCCTCACGCCACAAACGCTGCACCCGCTTGCGATTCACCGACCAACCCAGCTCCCGCAGGTGATGGTGCGCGCGGCGGTACCCCCACCGCGGCCGCTTCACCGAGAACCTCCGCAACTCCGCGCGCAACACCGCGTCATCCTCGGCCGTCTTCGGCTCGTGACGCTGCGTGGAGCGATGCTGCCCCACCACCCGGCATGCCCAGCGCTCGCTGACGCCGAGACGATCGCGGAGCGTCGCGATCGCCCGGCGCCGACGGGCTGGGCTCACCAGTTTCCCTTCGCGACCTCCTTCAGCGCGACGACCTCGAGCTCCTTGTCGGCCACGATCCGCTTCAGCGTCGCGTTCTCGCGCTCGAGCGCCTTCAGCCGCTTCGCGTCGTTGGCCTTCATCCCGCCGTACTGGTTGCGCCACCGGTGATAGGTCTGCTCGCTGATCCCCAGCTCCTTCGCCGCTTCGGGGATCGTCTTCTCCTCGCCGATCAGCTTCTCCGCTTCTCGCAGCTTGCGGATGATCTGCTCCGGCGTGTGCCTGCGTCGCTTCATCGTGGAGTTCCTTCCTCGCCCATGATCGTGGGCGCGAGAAACTCTCACAAGGGTCGGACCGATCCTCCGGGGTCAGGCCAGACCCTACCGCGCAGATCTCGCGGCGCGCTCGATCGTGATCGGGGTTGCCGCTCACCTCGATCCCCGATCACGCCTGGCCAGCACTGCTCAATCCACGGGCCGACTCGGATAGGAAGACGCATTCGGGCGACAACGTCAACGTGAGATCCCGATGCCGCCGGCTTGCGCCCGGTGCCTTGCGAAGCAAGATCGCGGAACGGCAGGCCCACGGGCAGCTGTTCCCGACCCGAAGCACCGTGAGCGGATTCGGGACATCGGCACCGAGAACCGTCGCGTCATCACCATGGAATGGACCTTCGAAGGGGTCACGCTCATCCCTTCGCCGGCATGCTAACCGCCGCGGTCTCGCGCGTCAGAGATGACAGCTCGACCACCGCGACCGCCGCCTACGCTGCACTCCTCATCGTGACGACGGCGATCTCGCTGCGCACCGCTGGCCGCAACACGTTCATCGCCTACGGGCTCTGCGCGGCAAGCGCATCCCGACGTCACGGTCGACCTCGTGAGCTGGACATCGACGACCTCGACGCGCCAATGATCGGCGCGTTCCTCACCCACCTCGAGCAGGACCGGGGCAACAGCGCCCGGACCCGGAACGCCAGGTTGGCGGCGATCCACTCGCTCTACCGGTACATGGCGATACGCCACCCCGAGCACCTGCAGACGATCGGACGCGTGATCGCGATCCCGTTCAAACGCCACGAGCAAAACAGCGTCAACTACCTCAACCTCGACGAGATCAAAGCGCTGCTCCGCGCCCCGGACCGGACCACCTGGCTCGGACGGCGCGACCACGCGCTGCTGCTCACAGCAATCCAGACCGGCGTGCGCGTCACCGAGCTCGTCACGCTGAACATCAGCAACGTGAGCCTCGACACCGGCGCCCACTGCCGCGGGACCGGGAAAGGCCGCAAGAAGCGCACCGCCACCCTGACCCGCGAGACCGTCGCGGTCCTGCGCCAGTGGCTCAAAGAACGCCAAGGCGAGCCTGAGGAGCCGCTGTTCCCCACCCGCCAAGGACGGCCGCTAACCCGCTCCGGAGTCGGACAGCTGCTCGCCAAGCACGCCGCGACCGCCACGGTCGCCTGCCCGTCGCTGAAGACCATCCGGCTCGTAGCCCGCAACCGTTCGCTCCTTCACCCCCCGCTCGGACAGCATGTAACGGCGGTAACCGTCGAGCACCTCCTCCACCGGACCGTCCGCCACAACCGCCGGCGGACGCGGGACAACACCAACCTCCCGCAGGTACCCAACCGGCAGCACCACGCTCCGCGCCGACAACCACGGCGAATAACCAGCCGCACGACGCGCCAGCAAGAACCGCTCCACGCACTCCGGCCCCAACTCGCCAGCAGCCAGCCCCTCGCTCTCAAGCCAACGGCTCAACAGCTCAAGCTGCCGCAGCCGATGGCTGATCGTCCACTGCGAATAGCCCCGAGCCGCCAACCACGACCCATACCCCGACGCGTACGGCGCCAGCGGCCCCGAAGCGACCGGCAACCACAACCGTCCACCCATCACGGCCTCCCATCAGATCGACCAAACCGAACATGGGAAGCCTCGACGCGCCGAGGACGATTATGTTCTGCAGCTCACGCCGCCAAATCCATCACGCAGGGAAAACGTAGTCCCAGAGCGGCCTCCAGAACATAACCGGACGCAGAACATAGGAGGAGCAGTGTGGCGGCGGCGGGCGAGACGACTGCTCAATCGCGGATGGAGCAGTCCGGCGATGTCGGCGGCGCGCTGCTGCAGTTCGTCCGAACCAGCAGTGATCCGCGCGGCGATCCTGGCTCGTGCTCAGCGCTGGAACCGAGGGTCTCGCCGCTGCCTGCTGAGCGCTGCCGTTTCGATCGCGCGCGAGAGGTCGCTGCCGTTGGGGTCGCGTCGGTATTCGTGTTCGTCATCGGTTGGCGAGTCGCAGCGGTTGCGCTCAGTGGCGGAGCGTGGCCGAGCGGGTTGTCCCGTCGTGCGTCCATTGGACTTGGTCGGCGACGATTTTGAGGTTGGCGAGCCCGGGGGCCGGGGTGGAGGGGCCGGGCGTCGTCGTCGTTTCGGAATCGAGCCTGCGGGTGCCGTTGGCGTCGTGCGCGCCGACGGCGGCGTAGGTGGTGCTCTGCGTGCCGTCATAGCTGCTGCTGATCTGGAGCCAGGCGGTGTCGCCGGCCGGCGTGAGCAGCAGACTCTGTAGCGGCTGGGATGTGCCTTCCCACGGGACGGCAAAGATGTCGGCGTTCGTCTGGAGGCCGGTGGCGAGGTCGAACGTCTCGATTGTGCTCGTATTGCCGCTAACGTGGTTGTAGACGTCTCGCACGAACGCGACGTAGGTGCCGGCGGTGGCGAAGACTCGGGCGTCGTCGCCGTCGTATTCGGGCTGGGAGGTGAACGTGATCATCCGCTGGCGCCCGGCGGCTCTCAGGCAGCCGAGCCAGCTCGTGTTCGTGTCCGTCGAGCCACCGGCGGGATCTGGGCCTGATCGGGTCGTGATGATCGCGTCCGCAGAAGAGGTCACGGTCCTCGAGCCGGGCGGTGCGACGCACCGGCCGGACGAACGCGTGGGTATCGGCTGCCAATCGACGTGTCTCCCGCGCACGGCGCCAACGAGTCGCGGCGTTCCTCCGCGACCCGAGATCACGGCGATCCGGTTGTGGGTCGCGACGAACGCGATGTCGCGCCCGTCGGGTGACCATGCGGGCGCGTGACCCCGCGCCAATCGGCGGACCACCCGCCCACGGAGATCGATCACTTCAATCGATCCGGCGTGAACCACGGCCAAGAACGCGCCGTGCGGTGACCACGAAGGCGAGCTCGCGCCGTCGTGGGTGAGCTGACGCGGCCGCGCCCCGACCTTGTCGACGACAAACACCTGATCCTTGTGCTTGATCTGACGAACCTCAGCCAGGCGCCCCTGGGAGGACCACACCGGCGAGGACGCCGGCCCGGCAAGCTTGCGGTATCGAAGCCCGTCGATACCGACCCCGATGATCGTGTCCGGAGGCAGACCCGCCGCCCGTCCCCGCACCAGGCCCAACTCCCCGTCCGCAAGGAAGCTCGGCCCATCGGTCGCCGCGATCGGTGCCACGGGCCGATTCAGCGGAGCGCTTGGACACTCCAGACAGCTCCCGTCCGGATAGATCACGAAGACCTCCCCCGAATCGATCCCACCACCGGCGAGGACCTTCGGACCATCGCGATAGGCGAGCTCACGCCCGTCCGCCGACCACACCGGGTTGACCGGCAACCCGCACACAGCCGTGTTCAGACAGATCCGCCGGCCACCCGTGCCGTTTGACCGCACCAGCACAAGACCCGACCCGTGCAGCGGCTGCACGACCAACAACCCATCGCGGCCAGGAAACGCCGCCGAAGCCGAGACTGCCCACACGCAGCCAAATGCCCCCGCGATAACAGCCAACGCGACAACGCGCGGCAGGGCACGCCCAACGAGACTCGGGACCACAACTCCATCAACGCCCCGAGCCGAGCAGAGTTGCGAAGACCAGGCCACGGGCGAGACATCCCCGGCCGCCGTCTGCGCGCACTCGCTCCCGGTTGGGGTGACAGGGGCAGAGTCGCGAGGGGGAGTGTCTCGACTCGCGCAGGGGTTAGGAGGGTTACGCCCGCTGCTGGTCGGCGCGCGTGGGCGGTGGGTGTCCGTAGTCTGAGCCGGAACCGTGCGGTGGACCACGGTCGAGCGCTCGTTGTGGCGTCCTACCGTGAAGGGTATGGGCACGAGCTGGACATCTCGTCTCGGTTGCGGTGCTCGCCGCGGAGGGCTCGGGGCAGTCGGTCTTGCCTTGCTGAGCGCGGTTGCGATGGGCTCGTTTGGAGTGGTGCCGGCGGTGGCGCAGGCCGCGGGTACGAGCTCGGTGCCGTCTTCGATGTGGAGCACGGACGGGATGGTGACTTCGGTGCTGCCGGTGGGCAAGCTCTTGTACGTCGGTGGCCGCTTCACACATGTTGGTCCTTACACGGGGGGTGGCGTGCCGGTCGGCCGCGCGAGTGGGTTGCCGGTGGCGCGGTTTCCGAAGGTCGATGGGTCGGTCTACGCGGCGGTTCCTGACGGCCACGGCGGCTACTACGTGGGCGGTCAGTTCAGCGTGGTGGGTGGTGTTGCACGCGCGAACCTGGCGCATGTGAGGGCCGATGGCAGTGTCGATCCGGTGTGGAACCCTCGAGCCAGCGCTTGGGTGTCCGCGTTGGCGCTGTCGGGCTCGACGGTGTATGCCGGTGGCGAGTTCCGCTCGATCGGCGGGCGGGCGCGCAACCGGATCGCTGCGCTCGACGCCAGGACGGGTCGGGTGACCGGGTGGAACCCGGGCGCCAATGGAGCCGTTGACGCGGTGGCGGTGTCGGGACCGACGGTGTACGCCGGTGGTGAGTTCCGCTCGATCGCGGGGCGCGCGCGCAGCTACATCGCCGCGCTGAACGCCAGAACCGGTCGGGTGACCGCGTGGAACCCGAACGCCAGCGGCAACGCCGCGGGCTATTTCGGCGTGAGCACGTTGGTGGTGTCGGGCTCGACCGTCTACGCCGGCGGCAACTTCACCTCGATTGGCGGCCATGCGCGTCACTACATCGCCGCGCTGAACGCCAGGACCGGTAGCGCGACCGCCTGGAACCCGAACGCCGACTCCCCCGTGAAAGCGCTGGCGGTGTCGCGCTCGACGGTGTACGCCGGCGGTGGGTTCCGCTCGATCGGCGGCCGCGCGCGCGACTCCATCGCCGCGCTGGACACCAGGACCGGTCGCGCGACCGCCTGGAACCCCCGAGCGAACAGCGGCGTGCTGGGGCTGGCGGTCTCGGGCTCGACCGTGTACACCGCCGGGTTCTTCACTTCGATCGGCGGCCGCGCGCGTAACTACATCGCCGCGCTGGACACCAGAACGGGCCGCGCGACCGCCTGGAACCCCGTCGCCATCGGTGACGGCGTGAAAGTAGTGGCGGTGTCGCGCTCGACCGTGTACGTCGGCGGGTATTTCACGGCGATCGGCGCCGTCGCGCGCAACCGCATCGCTGCGCTGGACACCACTACCGCCCGCGTGACCGCGTGGAATCCCGGCGCTAGTGTCTCCGTGGACGCGCTGGCGGCGTCAGGCTCGACGGTGTACGCCGGCGGTGGGTTCCGGTCGATCGGCGGCAGCGCCCGCAACTACATTGCCGCGCTGGACGCCAGTACGGGCCGTGCGACCGCGTGGAACCCCAACGCGGGCGCTCCGGTGAGCACGCTGGCGGTATCGGGCTCGACGGTGTACGCCGGCGGTGGGTTCCGGTCGATCGGCGGCAGCGCCCGCCATGGTATCGCCGCGCTCGACGCCACCACCGGTCGTGCGACCGTGTGGAACCCTGACGCCAGCGCTCCGGTGAGCACGCTGGCGGTGTCGGGCTCGGTCGTGTACGCCGGCGGCTACTTCCGCTCGATCGGCGGCAGCGCCCGCAACGGCATCGCCGCGCTGGACGCCACCACCGGCGCAGCGACGGCGTGGAATCCCAACGCCAACGCCCCGGTGCTCGCGTTGGTGGTGTCGGGCTCGATCGTGTACGCCGGCGGCAGCTTCACCGCGATCGGCGCGAGCTGCACTTCAATGGGCTGCCGCTCGCGCGGCGGTATCGCCGCGCTGGACGCCACCACCGGCCGAGCGACCGCCTGGAACCCCTACGCTGAAACCAACTATGAGAATGTCGCCGCGAGCGTTGACTCGTTGGCGGTATCGGGCTCGACCGTGTACGCCGGGGGCGAGTTCACCAGGATCGGCGGCCGCGCACGCGATGGCATCGCCGCGCTTGACGCCGCCGGCCGCGCGACCGCCTGGAACCCCAAGAACCTGTTCGGAGTGTTCGCGCTGGCAGCATCGGACTCGACCATCTACGCCGGTGGCGACTTCGGAATCGCCGCCTTCGGACCGACCCCCCTGACCCACGACCATTGACTACGAGCGAGGTAGGTGGAGGTATGTCGCAAAAGGACACCGAACAGAGATCTGCCGCCGCTCTGGCAGCGAGCCCTCTCGGTCAGCGACCCGCCCGCCGGTCGGGGCGACTGTGCGTCGCGCTGATCGCGGTGTGCTGTTTCCTTGTTGTCGTGGTCGCACGCCCGCCCTCCAGCTTCGGCTCGACAACGCCGCGGTGCTCACAGTCGAACCTGATTCTGGGGTTTGTGCGTGAGCTAGGCGCCGCCGGCACCACCGGCTGGGACTTCGCGCTGCGCAACGGCGGATCGGCAACCTGCCACCTTCAGGGCTATCCAGGAGTCGGACTGCTTGACGGCGGCGCACGATTGATCCACGTGAGCGTCGATCGCGCGAGCGCCTTCAAGGCGAAGAACGTCGTTCTGCATCCCTGGCAGCGTGCGTACTTCAGCCTCACCTACCACACGGGCGGTGCCCGCTCCGCCTGCACCCCCCACTATTTCTCCGCCTACGGTCTCCAGGTCATTCCACCAAACAGCACCCAGCGACTGCTGTATTACCACGGCCGCTTCGACGTCTGCACCCCATCTTTCGGGCATCCGTTGGTGTACCCAGTGCGGTCGACGCTGAACTTTGAACCTTCGATCCCGGGTCGTGGCTAAAGGCTCGCTGCTCTGGCGGCCCCGTACCAGCGCCGAGTCGGCAACCGCGCGCACGCCGCCGCCGGACATGAGGCAACCAAGACGCCGGCCGCGACGATGACGGCCATGCCTGGGAGCATCGGAGGTTGGCTGATCACGCTGGTCGCGGATCGATCCTGCGATCAAGTCCAGTCGCGACACCGGCGTGCCGGTGGAGGGCAGTCCCAGCCAGTGGCACGCATTGGCCGAGCTCGACGATGTGGCTGTGCCCGTTGAGAGCCCGATCAGTCGCAAATGTGCCGGCTGGCGCGTGTTCGCCAAGCCCAGGTTGCCCGGGTCGTGCGTCGCTGTCATGACGTCGGGGCGGGCAGGGTGCTGACAGCCGCAGGCGCGAACCTGTGATGCTGGCGTGAACGTCATGTGAACGAAATTGGAGGTGATGGGTTGACGGGTGCTGCAAACGCGGTCGAGTCGATCGAGCCGATCCCGGAGACGTCTCGCGCGGAGCGGACCGTCGCGGACGTGCTGGCGGTCGGCGCGCGGGTTGCGGACGCGGAGCGCGTCCGGGATTCGGTTCCGCTGTGGTTTCACACCTTCGCGCTCGCTCCCGGGATCTACACGCCGGGGATCGCCCGCGACCACGGCTACCGCCTTGCGGTGCTCGGCGCGGATCGTTTCGCGGGCCGCAGCGTGCTCGACGTCGGCGCGTTCGACGGCTTCTACAGCTTCCTCGCGGAGTTCCGCGGCGCGCGGCGGGTCGTCGCGCTCGACAATGAGCAGTACGTCGACTGGGTGCGTGCCCGGTTCGGCGTCGCACTGACGGGCGGCATGGGCTTTCGCGCGGTCGCTGGGCTGGTCGGATCGCGGGTCGAGTACCGGCGCATCGATGCGCTGGACGTGCGCGAGCTCGGCGAGCGCTTCGATGTCGTGTTGTGTTTCGGGATCCTCCACCGAGTGACCAATCCGATCGCTTTGCTGCGGGCGCTCGCGGACGTGCTGGCGCCGGGCGGCGAGATCGTGCTCGAGACCTACGGCTCGCACCCGGCCGCTAACGCTCCGGCGATCGAGGTTCACGAGCCTGGTGACGTGTACGCGCGCGATGACTTCGTCTACTGGGGCTTCTCATCGGAGGGTCTGCGGCGACTGGCGCGCATCGTCGGCTTCGACGAGATCGAGATCGTCGACGAGCTGGAGATCGACGGCCACCCAAGGATCCTCGCGGTGTTACGGGCGGCCGGCTGACCGCGTTCTGCGATCCCGTCGGGCCGGGAGCCGCTCAGGCCGCCTGCGACTCGGCGAACGTGCATATAGCGCGCGCTTGTAAACGTGATGTTCTTGGGGGTCCTCGCCGCGGGGCAGGCGGGTCGCGGTCGCGCGGGTCTCGTCTGTGGGCGCGGCAGCGAACGATTCCGCGTCGGGCAAGCTCCGTGGGAGACGGGGCCCGTCCGCTGGCGGCAAATCGGCCGATGCCCGCGCATGTGGACGAGCCCGAGCAAACCTGTTGCGATCGGGTTCACGTGAACGTCCGCGAGAGGAGTAGCGGCGCTCTGGGTGTTGAGGAGAGGCAGTACAGTTCGGGCATGGACGAGGACGCGCCTTCCGAGCCCGTCGCCGGTCGCTTCGAGCGCCGGCGCGCGGAGCGCCGAGCCGTGGATGAGGCAGGAGGAGGAGAGTCCGAGGGGTTTGAGCTCGCCGAGCAGGCTCTGATCGATAACGCATCTCACGGCGATCAGCACACTCCGGCCCGCATTATGCGAGACGCGGGCCACGATGAGGAGTCGGCCGGGTCGGTGTACGGCGAAGCCGACGACGAGCACCACGCCGACTGACGCGACCAAGGATTCGATGCCGGTCATCGCGGTCGCCCTGCAGCGCGCGTGACCGCGCCACAGATTACCCAGGGCCTTGAGGGACGGCCCGATGTCGCCACCGCGGGTTGTGGCACCATGGCGAGGCATGGTCAAGGGCGCGGCGCTTGACCAGATCGTTGGTGTGCTTCCCACCCAAGCGCGTCCATATCGGCGCTGGACGCGGCGCTGTGAATGCACCAGCGCGGTATCTGATCCGCGAGCGGAAGGTGTGCGCCTCGGAGAGAGAGAGGCCCGACGATCACCGCATGCTCGAGCGCGGCCCGCTGGCGGGTCGGCGTATCGACGTAGACACCGTGGAAGGCCGCCCACCCAAGACGATCGACGTGCGGGCCGACGACGAAGTAAGCAGCAGTGACTCTCAGCAGCGGCCGGCGCAGCTCACGCAGTGCCATGATCGCCGCGTCCGTGAACGAGGCAACGGCACCCGATGACTTGTCCCGGCCCGAGCCGGTCACTAGATCCAGCCCGGAAGGGAAGGAACCAGGAGATTCGAGAGCTGCACGAGCTGCCGGCGCCGGGGTTCCCGGTGGCAACATCGATACGGAGGTTAAAAGGTGGGAGCGATACACGTACACGAGTTCATGAGCCTCGACGGTGTGATCGACGCGCCGACGTGGACGTTCGACTACGGCTTCGACCCGAAGATGGGAGAGGCCCTCGGCGCAGTCACCGAGCGTTGCCGAGGGATCCTGCTCGGGCGCAGGACCTACGAGATGTTCGAGCCGGCGTGGTCCACGCGGACCGTGGAGGACGATCCTGGGGCACCGTTCTTCAACGACACCACCAAGTACGTCGTCTCCGCGACACTCACGACTGCGACGTGGAGGAACTCGAAGATCATCGGGCCCTACGACCCCGACGCAATCCGCGATCTGAAGAACGAGGTCGACGGCGCCCTCTACGTCAGTGGCAGCGGCACGCTGGTCCGAGCGATGCTCGCGGACGGCCTGGTCGACGAGCTGCATCTGTTCGTCTACCCGCTCATGCGTGGGCCCGGTCCGCGGCTGGCCCCCGAGGAGGCCGGGCCTGGCAAGCTGTCGCTTGCGGCATGTGAGTCGTATGAGAACGGCGTTGTCTACCTGGCCTACCGACCGCAGGCGTGAGGCGGCCGCATCGTGAAGCAGCAGAGCGGCCCGGAGCCTCAGGTGCACGGCAGCCCGAACCGGATCTAGGCGCTGCTCGAACACGCGCTCGTCGGCCGCCGGAACGCTGTCGCATTAGAATTAGACGAGCAGCGGCAGCCCGCTGCCCCAGTTGACTGACGGCTCCATTCGTGACAGAGCAGCCGTCTCGTGCGTTGCCGCAAGGCTGCTGCAACCGGACAAAACCAGCAGCTAGCTCCTCGCTGCCCACGCGAGCACGAGCATAAGTCTGCCGCCGGGCAGCGTCGAGACTGCCGCGCTCCGGCAAGAGCAGGCGCCGGCACCTGTTTCCGTTAGCTGGCTCCGGGTGGTTCAGCAAACGCACCGCGTGCTTGCTCACGATGGGATTCCGGCCATCGAGCTAACGATCTGGCGGTCAAGGTGGCCCGGGCGTTCGCCGCAGTTGCGGCGGCCGCGGGACGATCCCTTTCGACGGAATCCAATCGTCCGGACAACTCGAGGCTGGCGATCGCGTTGGCGACGGAGGGCTCGCCGGCGCCGCCCGATCGCGGACGAGCGCTTCGACACGCGCACGATCGTCGAGCCGGACTCGCTTTCGTGTCCGGACGTGCCTCTCCGCCCAGCCGCCTGCAGTCTCGCTATGCGCGGACTGCAGGGGAGCCGGCGCCTTCCGATCGGACCGGCGCCGAGCGCTGCCGGGACGCGTTGTGCTCGAGGCGAGAAGCGGGGACCGCGAATAGACTCGCGCTGACGGTGGCGCGGCGAGCGAACGGACCGCCGCGCAATGCTGAGGGCGACTCGAGGAGATAACCGTGGGGTCACCAACGTTTGATCCGGCCAAGTTCAAGGCGACCACGCGGGAGCAGTGGCAGGAGGCGGCCGAAGCATGGGACCGTTGGGGTCCGACGCTGGAGGACTGGCTCGGCCCGGCCACTGAAGCGATGCTCGACGGTGCCGGCGTTCGAGCCGGCGCGCGCGTACTCGACGTGGCGGCTGGCGCGGGAGGTCAGACGCTGGCCGCGGCGCGCCGCGTGGGGCCCGCCGGGCATGTGCTGGCGACGGACCTGTCGCCCGCGATCCTCGAGTACGCCGCTGCCGCCGCCCGTAGCGCCGGCCTGGAGAACGTGGAGACCCGAGAGCTGGACGGCGAGAGTCTCGCCGGCATTGAGGCTGAGTCGGTCGATGCGGTGATCTCTCGCCTCGGGATCATCTACTTCCCTGACCAGCTGGGCGCGTTGGCCGAGATGCGACGCGTCCTGCGCCCTGGCGGGCGACTAGCCGCGGTCGCATGGTCAACGCCCGAGAACGGCCGGTTCTTCTCGGTGGCGGTCGGGATCATCCGCCGCCGGGCCCAGCTGGCACCACCCCTGCCAGGCCAGCCGGGACCGTTCAGCCTCAGCAGCGACGGAGTGCTCGCAGCCGCGTTCGACAGGCCGGCTTTAGCGACGTCAGCGTCCAAGCCGTACCATCACCCCTACGCATGACGTCGGCTGCCGAGTGCCTACGGCTGCAACAGGAATCCTACGGCGCCCTGCACCAAATGCTGGCAGGCCTTGACGAGGCCGGTCGCGACGCGGCCTGGCAAGAGGTTGGAGAGGCGCTCGCCGAGTTCGACGGCGCGGATGGCTTTATCGGGCCGTGCGAGCTGTTGGTGGGTGCCGCAACGCGATAGCACGAAGACTCAGCGGACCGTTACCGACCGCCCGTGCCGCCCGTCAGGCCGAGTCCGGCGGCCATGACACGCTCGCTCGTGAGCAGCTCTGACGGTTCGACGCCGACTCTCCCGGCTCCTGCTCTACTCCGGCGACGAGCATCCCGGCGCAGGCCATGAGTGCCCTCCTAAGCGCGGCACGCAGGGCGCTGCCGCCGGCTCGGAGCGCCTGGCCCCGGCGCCAGCGCTCCCGACCCCCGCTGGCCGCGCAAACGAGAAACGCCGGCGCCGAGCGTGCGATGCCCGCGCCGAGACAAGAGCAGGTCAGTTGGAATCATGCGTTGGGGTCTGATCGGCGTCGCTGCCAATGGTCGTCAGTCCGCGTCGTCCGGCAGAGCAGCAGCCGCGCCACGGACCGGCGGCGCTGCTGGTGGCGTTCCGGACCAGCAGCGCGGACGGCCCGATCCGGTCGATCGAGCCCGCTACAAGTAGCCTGAGGCAGCCGCCTCGCTCGTCGTGGCTCAGAGCGGTCCTTTCCTCAACCGGCGGCGCTGGCGATGCTTGCGGGCACTTGCGTAATGCCTGGCGATGCGGCACTCGGCGGTCCGGCAAGCTGTTGATTTGCTGGTCGCCGGTTGCGGCTCAGTGATCTCGGCTGCTCAGGACTTCCGCTCCGGTTGAGAGCAGTAGTGCGGCGATCGCACCGAGTGCGCTGGTCGTGAGCGGCGGCGCCCGGTCTGATGTCCGGGCGCTGTCGCGTTGGGCGGGTCTGGGCTGGGCGGCCGGGTCAGCTTGCGGTCCGTGCGTCGGTTGGTGTGTGCGATTCGGTCCGGCGTGCGCGGAGGAGTGCGACGCCGGTCGCGACGAGTATCAGCCCGAGCGCGGCGGCGGCGCCGATGGTGGCGTCGGCCCAGTCGAAGCCCTGGTTTGTGGCCACGGGGCGCACGATCGTGGTCGTGACGCCTGCGGGGCCGTAGCCGTGGCCGGAGCAGACGTCCCCGCACGGCGCGCTGCTTGCCGGGGTGGGGGTGGTGACGTCTACGGGGCCGTAGCCGTGGCCGGAGCAGACGTCCCCGCACGGCGCGCTGCTTGCGGGGGTGCGGGTGGTGACGTCTACGGGGCCGTAGCCGTGGCCGGAGCAGACGTCCCCGCACGGCGCGCTGCTTGCCGGGGTGGGGGTGGTGACGTCTACGGGGCCGTAGCCGTGGCCGGAGCAGACGTCCCCGCACAGGGCGCTGCTCGCCGGAGTGCGGGTGGGTGCGTGTGCGGTCGCAGGCTGGGCGTGCGCGGGCGGCGGGGGGTCGCCCCAGGCCGCGGGCGTCGCGCTCGCGGCGGTGGCGAGCGCGAGGCTCAGGGGCGGCGGCGGTGGTGGTGAGGCGATGGCGGGTCATTCGCGCTCCTTGTGGTTGGTCGATCGCGGGCTGCGATCGATTGCGCTGCAGACCTTGGGCTGCGCCGGTTTGCGACCGGTTGGAGGCGGTTGGAGCTCGGTAAATGGCTGGGTTGACGTGGGCTCTCTCAGGGCGGGGCTTGGTGCTCGGTGGTAGCGTTGTCGGGGGCCAGAAGGTGCTTAGTTTTCGAATCCTTGGGCCGTTTGAGGTCATCGAGCGCGAGCGCTCGCTCGGGCTCGGCGGTCCCAAGCAGCGGGCGCTGTTGGCGGTGTTGCTGTTGCATCGTTGCGAGGCGGTGGCGACGGATCGTTTGATCGACGAGTTGTGGGGGGAGCGTGCGCCGGCGACCGCGGCCAAGACGGTCCAGGTGTACGTGTCGAATCTGCGGAAGGCGCTTGGGGATGGGGTGCTAGTCACGCGCGGACACGGCTATATGCTCCAGACCGAGCCCGGCCAGGTCGATCTCGACCGGTTCGAGACGCTGGTCGCTGAGGGTCGCCGGGCGCTGCAGGCGGGCGACCCGCGAGGGGCGAGCGACCGGCTGCGTGAGGCGTTGGGGTTGTGGCGGGGCCCGCCGCTCGCGGATTTCGCGTACGCGCCGTTCGCGCAAGGCGAGACCGTGCGGCTCGAGGAGGCGCGCTTGGCGGCGCTCGAGGACCGCATCGATGCCGACCTCGCGCTGGGCGAGCACGCAGCGCTGGTGGGCGAGCTCGAATCGCTCGTGCGTGAGCACCCGCTGCGGGAGCGTCTGCAGGCCCAACTGATGCTCGCGCTGTACCGGTCGGGGCGGCAGGCCGACGCTTTGGAGCGCTACCGGCAGGCACGATGCGAGCTTGTTGATGAGCTTGGGATCGAGCCCGGGCCGGCGCTCCAGCAGCTGGAGCGTGCGATCCTCGCCCACGATCCGGCGCTGCAGCCGCCGCCGCCTTCCGCGATCGAGCGGCTAGTGCCGCGTCGCGCCCGCCGCGGGGGCGTGATGCTCGCGGTCGGTGCCGGGTTGCTGCTCGTCGCGGCGCTGGCCGCGACTGTGCTCGGTAGGGGTGGTGGTGGGGCGGGCCTGGCTTCGCTGCGGCCAGATTCGCTTGGTCTGATCGATCCGACGACGGGACATCTGCGGGCGTCGGTGTCGATCGCTGGGACCCCGGCGCGCCTGCAGGTCAGCGGGCGGCAGGTGTGGGTCACGAGCGATGCTGCCCGCACGGTGTCGCTCGTGGATGCGGGTACGCCCGCGATCGTGAGGGTGGCGCAGGTCGGTGCGTTCCCGAGCGACTTCGCGGTCGGTGAGGGCGCGGTGTGGGTCGTGGACCGCCAGCGCGGACGGCTGGTGAAGCTCAGCCCGGACTACGGAACAGTGCTCAGCACGAGCCGGGTCGGCTCGTCGGACACGCTGTCGGTGCTCGATGACCGCAACGAGCTCGATCCGTGGTCGATCGCCGCCGGGGCGGGCGGCGTGTGGATCACCGACGGCTCGCGGCTGCTCCGCAGAGCGGACCCGGCCACCGGGAGCGTCGTCCGCACCTATGACGTCCGGGACCGCGTCAACGGTGTGGCCGTCGCCGCCGGCGCGGTGTGGGCGATCAGCGGCCCATCGGCCACCGTCCTGCGGATCGATCCGCACACCGGGAGGGTCACGCGGATCCCGATCGTTGCCCAACCGGGGCTGGAGTCGCCGTATCCGATCGCCGTTGCCGTTGGCCTGGGGTCGGTGTGGGTACTCAACGCAAACTCCGCGAGCGTGACCCGGATCGATCCGGTGCTGGCGGGCGTGACCGCGACGATCTCGATCGGGATTCTGCATGTGCCGCGCCGGCTGGCGGTCGGCGCGGGCGCGGCATGGGTCGCCGATGCCGATGGCACGCTCGCCCGGATCGACGCGACCACGAGCGCGGTCGGGTTCACGGCGCCGGCCGCGTCGCTGTACGACGTCGGGGTCGGGGCCGCTGGTGTGTGGGTCACCGCCGGGAGCGCGATCGCCGGCGGCAGCGTCACCCAGAGCGCCGCAGCGGGCGGCCAGGCCCAAGCGCTGCCCGCCTCGCATTGCTCGCCGATCTACGCTGCGCCGGGCGCCCGCCCGCGCTACCTGATCGTCTCTGACCTACCGCTACAAGACACCCAGCACGACTTCGCCGCGCAAGCCACAGCGGCGATCGCATTCGAGCTGCGCGAGCGCGGTTTCCGCGCCGGACGCTTCGCGATCGGCTATCAGGCATGCGACTGAGCCACGATCTCCGAGTCCGATCCTGCCCTACCCTGCGCGATCGACATCGGCCGCGAACAACCAACGCTGCTGACGCTTTCAGCACGCCGCGCACCTCAGCCCCGCCTTACGCAGCGCCTCGATTCTGCGCGCCACCGACGAGACGCTCTCGTTCTGCTCTGGCCGGTGCGGTTCTGCAAAGCAAAGTCGCCAACACAAATCGGCTCTCCTCTCGGTTTGGGGGTGACTCATCTGTATCTGTGAGGGAGGGCGATCTGGATGCCGGCGCAGCAGAGGTAGATCATCGCGATCAGCGCGTCGGCTGAGTGGAATCCGTAGGCGCGGTGGGAGAGCAACCTGACCTTGCTGTTTAGCGCCTCGAGGCGTCCGTTGCTGATCCCGAGCTCGACCGCGGCGAGCACGCCGGCTTTGTGTTTGCGGATCGTGCGGGCGAGCTTGACGAACGGTTTGAGCCGCGATCGGGATGCCCACGCCAGCCACGCGTCCAGGCGCTCGGTGGCTTGGTCCTTGGGGACCTTGTAGATGTAGCGCAGCTCGCCGTAGAGCAGCGCGGCGCGGAACATGTGCTTGTTGGTCTGCTGCACCTCGCAGAGGCGGAGCAGCTGCTTGGCGGTCTGCTTGGCGGGATCCTTCAGCAGCGAGTAGCGCACGCCCTTGATCCACTTGCCGGTGTCGCTGCCGGAGCGGCCGTGCTTGTTGTACTCGGCGCGGCGGACCTGGTCGGTCGCCTTGGAGCCGAGGTAGGGTCGGCCCGCGGCGCGGTGGCGGCCTTTCGGCCGCTCCGTTTCCGCGGGCCGCCCGCCGAACCCGGCGTGCGAGTTCCCCCGCACCGGGCTCTCCACGGGTATGCCGGTGGTCATCTGGCGATCAGTCCTTCCAGGTAGTCCATGGCCGTGGCGTGGTCGCGTAGTGCGATGTAGCCGGCCGTCCACGGGAGCGGGATCTGCGCGCCCCGGTAGCGGTAGCGCGTTGTGTGCACCGCCGCCGGGTTGAACAGTTCGACGCCGTTGTGGGCGGGCCACCGCTCCTTGAGGTAGGTGCGGAACAGCCACTCCCAGTTCCGCTTGCGGTGCTTTCGGCGCAGCCAGCCGACCACTCGCCAATAGGCGTAGTGGCGCAGATAGCCGAACGTCGTCGAGGAGACGCCGTGGCGGAAGTAGTTGCACCGGCCTCGCAGCACGCGGTTGACGCGATGCAAGAGCTGGTCGGGTTCCTGGTCGGGGCCGGTGTGCTTGGTGATCTGGCGCACTTTCGCCTTGACGGCCTGGAGTGACCGCTTCGACGGGTAGGTGTGGATCACCATCCGGCCGTGACGTCCCCGGACGCGTTTGATCGCGAATCCGAGGAAGTCGAACCCGTCATCGATCGACACAACGCGGGTCTTCTCCGGGGAGAGCGTGAGGCCGAGCGGCGCGATCACTTGCTCGACTTCGGCCTTCAGCGCCTCGGCGTGCTCACGGCTGCCCGCGACGCAGATGACGAGGAGAGTCGCCGGAGGGAGTCTCACCCTCCGGCGCTCGCAGAACCCGGCGTGAACCTCTCAGAGCGTGTTTGAAAAGAGGTTGTGAGGGGGTGTTGTCGAACTTTGGGGCATGTCCTCCAAGACGCGGTATCCATCAGATCTCACCGACGCTCAGTGGGCGTTGGTCGAGCGGTTGTTGTCTGCGGCGAAGCCCGGTGGTCGGCATGAGGCGCACCCGCGGCGTGAGCTGGTCAACGCGATCCTGTACCTGCTGCGGACGGGCTGTTCGTGGCGTCAGCTGCCGAAGGACTTCCCGCCGTGGGAGACGGTGTACTGGCACTTCAAGCGGTGGCGCGATGACGGCTCGCTTGATGCACTGCACGACGCGCTGCGCGAGCGGGTGCGGGAGGCTGAGGGACGCGATCCGCAGCCGACCGCGGCGATCATCGACGCGCAGTCGGTCAAGGGCGCAGACACCGTCGGTCGCGCCACGCGCGGCTATGACGCGGGCAAGAAGGTCAATGGCCGCAAGCGCCACATCGTGGTCGACACGATCGGCCTGCTGGTGATCGTGCTGGTCACCGCCGCCAGCGTCCAGGACCGCGATGGCGCTCGTCCCACGCTTGAGGCGGTCCGCAAGGCGTTCCCGACGATCAGCCTGGTGTGGGCCGACGGCGGGTACGCCGGCAAGCTCGTGGAGTGGGCCAAGATGACAGCACGGCTCGTCCTGGAGATCGTGCGCAAGCCCGAGGGACAGCGCACCTTCGAGGTGCTGCCCAGACGCTGGGTCGTGGAGCGAACGCTCGCGTGGATCACCAAATGCCGGCGACTGGACCACGACTACGAGCGGCTGCCCAAAACCTCGGTCGCGATGGTCAAGTGGGCGATGATCGGCCTGATGACACGACGACTCGCCCCGGCACCCGGACGCCAACCCTGGACAACCCCATAAGCCCTTCTCAAACACTTACTCAGCTCACCGGGCTCCCATCGTCCAACCGTCAGGGCGCACACCGAACCGCCAGTGCGCGAACAGGCCCGGCTGGCGTCTCGCGACGTCGGCAAGGAACCTGCGTGCTCGCCGGGGACGGCGGCGCAGTCGTTTGTATTTCCGCATGGCCCACCTCACGAGCGTGTCATTGAAGTGGCGGAAGACCGGATACAACATGGACTTGTAGAACTTTCCGTAGTAGTTGATCCAGCCCTGGAGCTGGCGGTTGAACATCAGCGCCAGGTCCGTGAGGGTCTTGTCCGAGCGGCGAGCGACGCCCCAGCGGCGCATCTCGCGCCGCAACCGCGTCTTCGTCTCGCTCGACACCGCCGGAGAGAAGTTCACGAAGTGCTTCCCGAACCTGTTCTTCGACAGCCGCGGCCGGAACGTGTACGACAGGAAGTCAAACGACGTGTGCTCGTAGGAGCCACGCCGGTCGTCATCCTTGCAGTACACGACGCGAGTCTTGCGCTCGTTGAGCTCAAGCCCGCACTCCGCCAACCGCTTCGCGATCACCGCCCACAACAATCGGGCGTGGCGTTCGCTTCGAGCGTGGACAATCACGTCATCGCTGTAGCGCTCGAACTGGACGGCCGGGTACTCCCTGACCATCCACGCATCCAGC
This sequence comes from uncultured Solirubrobacteraceae bacterium, assembly GCA_963816005.1. GTDB lineage: Bacteria > Actinomycetota > Thermoleophilia > Solirubrobacterales > Solirubrobacteraceae > Palsa-465. The sequence continues at coordinate 66,475 of CAWFKF010000057.1, forward strand.
GCGTAATGCATGAACATGTTGACGAGCAACGGTGAAATCGCCGAACCCTGAGGGGTTCCGCGATCCCGCCAGACCAGGCTGCCGTCCTCGCGCTGCAGCGGCGCTTTGAGCCACCGCTCCACGTACAACAGGACCCAGCGCAGGTCGGTGTGATGAGCTACCGCCTTGAGCGTGAGGTCCCATGAAACGCTGTCGAAGAACGACTTGATGTCCATATCTAGAACCCAGTCGTTCCGCCAGCAGCGCTCCCGGCACACCCGCAACGCCTGATGCGCCGAACGGCCCGGCCGATACCCGTAAGAGTCCTCGTGGAACACAGGCTCCACGTCGGGCTCCAGGTATGAGCGCACGACCGTCTGGGCGATCCTGTCCGCCACGGTCGGCACCCCTAACGTTCTAGAGCTGCCGTCCCGCTTCGGTATCTCAACCGCACGCACCGGCGGCGGGAAATAGCTTCCCGACGACAGCCGATTCCAGAGTTTGGGCTCTCCGGGCATGATCGGGGGTGACGACACACGAACACGCGTTTTCTTTCTGGCCCTCCGAACCGCGTCACCCGTATTCCGCCACGACGCTCGCTCGACCCCGGGATGACCCGGTGCGCACGCACGGCAAACGGCGCAACGAGAAGGGAATGGAGCAGGCAGCTCCCCGGCACGCCACGACCCCCGTCAACGCGGGCAGCGACCCCGACGCCCCCCAACGACGCCCTATGGGGCGAGTCTCGCCATGATCATCCGGATGCGCCTGCGCGCAGGCGCGGCCATCCCTGGCCGCTTGAGCACGCATCCGCTGTGCCCACGATCGCCGGGCACGGGGCCCAGCGAGCAGTCCACAACCCAGCAGCAGAGGCGCACGCGACTTCCACCCGCCGCTCCGACGACCAAAAGCCCTGCTCAGGACGGAATCTCGATCGAGAGTCACCCCCGATCATCCACGGAGCCCCAGAGTTTGTACAGGTTGTCCTTGAGGTCAACCTCGAACTCCGCCATCGACTCACCGTCAACGCCGGCGCCGCCCTTGTTCGCCTTGACCCTCCGATAGGCCTCCCAAACAGCCCGTTTGGAGATCACAAACGACTTCGGTTTCGGCTCGCTCACCCGGCTCCTTCCACCCGAAGGCGGTTGACCCGAAAGCCAGCCAGGACGACCCTTCCCCTTCGCTCCAGCCCCATTACAGGACCTTCATCGCTACTACGGTCAGGTCCGCCCCTGTGCCCCGCATCACTACTCTCCCCCTCACAGATCTGCTGCTTGGGGTTCTCGCTCCAGACAACCAGCCGCAGGCCACGACCGCTCCACTGGCCGGCCGTCCCATCGGGGCGACAGGTTCCCGAGTTCCACACAAGAGCCCAGACCACGCTCGCGCCACCATCCATGCCGGACACCCACCTGGCCAATCAGCAGGCTCCCGCCAGGCTCTTCCCGGGGCAATGACTCGACCCCGGTTTTGAATGTCACCGATACGCTTTCGACACTTCAACGGTGGTATCGCTTTCGCTCGCCTTCGTGATCCACACCTGACGCGCTGACAGCACGCCTTTTCCGCGACGCTCAGCACCCCGGCTCTTGACCGACGCACCTCGCGGTGGTTTACGGCCTCCCCCTGCAGGGCGGCCGCGGAGGGCCACCAGACCATCGGCCTGGCTCCTCCATCTCTCGTGCAGCACCGCTTCAAAGATCACCGTCTACATCAGCGACCCCCTCCACGCTCTCGGCACACAGTCGTCCGCGTAACGACACAGCTTGTATGTGGCTCCGCCTCGGCGTCTGATCTTCTCCCGTTCGGGCCGTGTCGCCATCGTCGTCTGCCATGCGTGGGCGAAGTGCTCGTCCAGCGCGGACAGCGCGACGTTGGCGATCAGCGGCGAGAGAATTCCGCCTTGCGGGGTGCCAGCGAGCGTCTCTTCTTGGCCGCCGAGCTCGGTCAGGATCCCGGCCTTCAGGAACGCCTTGATCAGCGCCATGACGCGTTTGTCCGCGACTCTGGCCCGCAGCCGGTCCTGAACGGCGAATGCGAGATTTCGTCGAAGCACGCCTTGATGTCTGCTTCGAGAACCCACTCGTAGGAGTTGGTCGCGAGCATGTGTATCTCGGCGATCGCGTCATGGGCGCGGCGTCCGGGCCGGAACCCGTAGGAGCAGGGTTTGAAGTCGGCCTCGAAGATCGGCTCGAGCACCGTCTTGAGGGCGGCCTGAACCACGCGATCGCGAAGGGCAGGCAGCCCGAGTCGCCGGAGTTTCCCTCCGCGCTTGGGTATCAGCCGCTCCTTGACCGGCAGAGGCCGAAAGCTCCCGGACCGCAGCTCCTCGCGGAGCCCGTCCAAGGAACCTCTCCACGCCCACCTGCTGCTCGACGTGGCGGGCGGTCTGCCCGTCCACGCCGGCTGAGCGCGACCCTCTGTTCGACCGGACCCGAAGCCACGCCATCATCAGCGTGGCCGGGTCGCAGACGAGGTTGTGGAGGTCCTTGAACCTCCGATTGGGATCATCAGATGCCCACTTGTGCAGCTTGCGCTGAATCCCGAGTACCCTGTCCTGCGCCTCCTTCGGCGCGGGCCATGGAGCGCCAGTATTCACCGGCGACCTCCTCGCATTCCAGACGGGCGCTGCAAGCCCGCTGCTCCCCTTCGCCATGTACCCGGCTCTCCCGGGCTCGGACTACTACGAGAGCTCCGCCCCCGACCCGGGCCATCGGCGGACGCTGCGCCTTGCCTGCACCCCGAAGGGCACGTCGGCGACACCGGTCGGGTTCCCACGTTCACTACCGTTCGCTTGTCCGGGTCGGCGCCCAGCTCTTCCCCTGCGGGCCTGCCGCGACGCTCACGCGGACCGCGCGTCGCGGTCCCTTCCCGGCGCATCAATCCGCCGGTCGGGACGGTCCCCCGTGCATCCGGGGACTCGCTCACCGCTTGACCCAGCCCATATCCATCGGGTTTGAGCCGGGATCCACACTCAAGGGGGTTCTGCCACTGGTGCACTTGCGTTACGCCTTTCGGTCTTGCTTGCCGCGCCCGCGCGGTCCGATAGTTCCCGCACGTCGCGTCGTTGTCAGGACTGCTTGCCGTCCTCGCCCGCAGCTCCGGGGTCAGACTGTCCTCAGCTTCATCGGGCTGCCGCGACAGCCCGGCGGCAGGGTCTTGCACCCCGCACGAACCGGCAGCGCCTCGTGGCGCACCTGCACCACATGGAACGGGTCAAAGCACACCCGGGCGTCAGGGACCGAGTCGCGGATCGCTTTCTCATACCCCGCGGACATGTCGATCGAGACGGCCTTGATCGACGAGCGCTGCTCGTCGGTGAGCCCGTCGAAGAACGCCTGCAACGTCTTGGCGTTGCGGCCCGGCGCCGCCCACACGATCCGGCCCTGCTGGTGATCGACGACGCAGGTCAGGAACTTGTGCTCGGCGCCGTATGAAACCTCGTCGCAGCCGATCCACACCAGCCCGTCCAAGCGGCCCCGGTCGAGCTTGTCCGCGACGACACGCTCGAGGATGCTGCCAACCGACTTCCAACCGATCCGCAGCAACTTCGTGACCTGGGTCTGGCTCATCTGCTGCGCCAGCCACGCAGCCAGATCATCGAACTCGCGCGTGTACTTCGCGCCCGCGCGAGCCCATGGCACCGCCTCGTACACGTCGCCGCAGCCCGGGCAGTACAGCCGTCTCAGCCGGCACTCGATCACGCACCGACAGGCGCCTAGATCCAGATGCCGCCAGCGCTTCTCACGATGCTCCTTGACCTGAAGGCCGCGCGCGCCGCAGCCCGAACAGACCGGCTTGTGTGAGCGCAGCACGACGGTCACGATCATCGCCTCCGACCCGAACGCCACGTCCCTGACCCATGCGCCCGGAAGCCCGAGCATCCGATTGAATGCGGTGGTGACCCGCACGTCGCCCTCCTCGTAGTTGCTGACCTTCGCGAACAGCCAGCAGCCTGCCGCAGAAGAGCGGCGGCGGGTCGCCCAGCACGTGCGCAACTTGCAAACCCTCGCTACCAGCCGCCTCGCCGGCGGTGGTAGCGGCGCCGCGCGCCGCGCGTCAAGCGGCAGCCCCGCCCAGCTCCAGCGTCCCCCCGAACCCGATGCTTGCAGGAGATTCGCCCGCTTGACCCACGCTTCGGCCCCGCTATCTCGCAACGATCGCCGGGCAGAGCCCGGCACCCCATCAGGTCAACAACCCGGCCGCCCCCACACCGGCGTCACCCCCAAATCGACCGGAGTCCCCACAAATCGCGACTGCGGTTGCAGCTGAAGCATTCGGCTGCCCGAACTCGGCTGGGATGCGGCCTTGCTACGAGCAGCAGCCCGCCGCATCGGCGATTTCTCCGCGTGGAGGTATTCGAGTGCTGGAAACACCAGTGGAGCCGAGATCGGTCACACGCGGTAGAACCAGACTCCACCAAGCGACATGCGCTTGAGTCCGAGCGCCGCGAGAGCCTCGGGCCACCGCTCTGGCATTTCGGGATCGACGATCACCGCGCCCACATGCCGACGGGCGAGAAAAGAGCGCAGCGTCTGCGGATCCGGCTGGGCGTGGCCAAGGAGGGCGGGGAAAAGCGGGTCCGTCTCGTAATCCGTCGGATACACCGGACTGAGATATCCGCCAGCCAGACGGAACCACATGCCGGTTTCGGCCTGCCAGAGCATGCTGTTCCCGAACTGGCCGAACGGCAGAATGAGGGCAGTTTCCCCGCGCGTGAGGACGCTTCGGTAATCATGGGTCGTGAACAGCGCCGGGTTAGTTAGCTGGCTGCGCCAAAGGCCACCGCCGATGTTGGGCACCAGGAATGCGATGCTCGCGGTCGCCACCGCCCATTTGCCCAGAGCCCATCTTCCGGGGCGTGGCTGCGCCAACCACATGGCTGCGATCACCGCGACAATCAGGAACATATAGACCGCGAGGCGCAGTGGGATCACATCGCGCAACACCCATTGGTCGAGCAGCTTCCACGGAAGCGGGATCGTCGGGTAGCCCGCGATGTGCAGGCGCGACCCGAGGAGCAGCACGACGACAACCGCCAGCATCGCGAGCAGGATCCTCGTCGAGGTCAGGCGCCAGCGCGTGATCGTGTAGCGCGCGACGATGAGCGCGAGCGGCAAGCCAACGTAGGTGACGGCCTCGGCGTCGCTTCCGCTGGTGTTGGACGCTTGGGAAACCGCCGCGAAAGACGTCCTGCCAACTCGGGTGAGGTTCGTGGGCACGAGGAACCCGACCGCGTCACTGCCGTCGATGTCGCCGATGTTCGGTCCGAACCTCACGATTCCGTGGAGTTCGTAGTAGATCACCGGGCTCGTCACGATCGCCGCCGCGGCTCCGGCGAGGAGAATCGGCTTAACGGTGCGGATGATGTGCTGTCGCTCGGCGGGCGCGAGGGCGAACGCCACCGCGAGGGCAATGCCTCCGAGAGCTACGAATGTCAGTGCAAGTTCGCTCGTTGTCAAGAAGAGCGCTGCCAGGGCAAGCGCCATCAGGGGGATGAACCGCCGTTCGCTGATGCGCTCGTCGATCAGGCGGAGCGTGAGGTGGACCGCGGCCGGAATCGGAAAGATCAGCACGAGTTGGAGATGACCTTGCATGTGCCCCAGGATGTAGGTCGAGAATCCGAACAGATAACCCCCGAAGAGGCTCGCCGCAAAGTTGCGGGTGATGTACCGGCACAAGAGGAAGGCGAAGAACGCCGCAAGCACTGGGCTTGCCAGCATCAGCAAGTTGTAGGACACGATTGGGCCGAACGCGACGGTGATCGGCGCGCCGACGATCCCCGCCAGCGGGCACAGCGTCGAACTGGTGGCGGCGAGATCGATCCGGTCCGGGGCGAATAGCGCGTTGGTAACCAGGGGGTTCAGCCCGTGAAGCAGCGCGTACGGCCACCACGCCAGGCTCCACATACCGGCAGTCGGATCGGTCCAGTTGGGCAGTCCGACGTTCTCACTTCCGAGATGGGGGAGCACGTGCAGGCCGAAGTACCCGATCGAGATAGCCACGTACAATGCGAGCGCGGCTGTGGCCTGGCGGCGTCCCGACGCAAGCCAGTCACGAACGATGTCGAGTGTCCGCGGGACGCGGTACTCCGTTGCCGGCTGAGTCGTCATTGCGCGCGCCTATCGTAGTCGTGTCGCACCGCGTCAATCTGTTGCCCGCCGGCGGAGCCGGACGCTGGCACGAGAGTTGGCCGGTTGGCGACCGCTGCGCGGCGGGTCACTTCGTCGCGAGGATCACGTTGTGCGCAGCGAACCTCCTCAGCCCGAGGGTGCCCTCGAACGCGCGCTCGAGCGCCGCGGCGAGGCGGATCGCCCTAAGCGGGGTGAAGTCCGGGACGGCGCCGAGCTGCGTGCGGAGCAGGATCTGTCCGCCCGCGGCGCGCAGGCCGGTGACGATCTCCGCTTCGCCGATCAGTCGCTCTTCACCGGTGTCCTGGGGGACGCGGGCCATCAGCGGCCCCCAGTATGGGTTGCGGGGATTGTGGTCCCAAACGAGCACCCGACCCGAGGGCTTCACGACCCTGACCATCTCGGCGAGCGTCTGTCGTACCTCGTCGGGATCGGCGATGTGGTGCATGACGGCGACGGTGATCACGAGCTGGAAGCTGTCGTCATCGAACGGCAGCGAGGTTCCGGACGCGTGCACCGGGCGGACCGCTGGCGTCCTCGCCTCGAGGATCTTGAGCATTCCCTCTGAGGGATCGACTCCGACCATCCGGTATCCGGCGCTGGCGAGCCGCTCGGCGAGCACCCCGGTCCCGCAGCCGACGTCGAGTCCGTCGCCGCGAGGGCAGTGCGCGAGCACGAACGCCGCCCGTTTTTGTAGGTAGTGCTCGACAACGTGCGCGGGCAGCGACTCGTCATAGACGGACGCGATCGAGTCAAAGTGTGGGCTGCTCACGGGCCTCCTTTTCGTTCGACGTGCGCTCCGAGACGAACGCCGGGGGTCGTTTGCGCCGTCGGGGAGAGGATCCGGCGGCGCGAAGCACCAGGCCGATCATCCGTAGTCCCACGGAGATCGCCATCAGCCGGTTGCCGGTGACAGATGACCGTCCGACGCGCGGGAGATAGTTGACCGGCACCTCGACGAACCGCGCACCGGAGCGGATCGTGAGCAGCATGATCTCCGCGCCGGCGTGGCTGCCGCCGACCTTCATGCCGCTCGCGACGCGCCTCGCGGTATCTCTGCGCAGCAGCCTGTACGTGCAACCGACGTCGCTGAGATGACTTGTGTTCAACAGGACCTCGATCAGCTTCGCGACCGCCCAGTTACCCCAGCGCAAGAACCAATCCATGTTCGCGCCCTCCCACACCAGCTCCCAGGTCGTCCGGGTGCCGAAGACCGCGTCGCACTCCGCGCTGTAAACGAGCAGCTTCGAGATGTCCTCCGGCACGAACGTGCCGTCCGGCTCGGCGAGCACGATCAGCTCGCCGGTGGCCTCGATCAGTCCGCGGCGGGTCGCATGCCCAAACCCCTGACTGGGCTCCTTGACCAAGCGCGCCGAGGTCTTGCGAACCTCCTCCTCCGTTCCTGTCTGCGCGTTGTTGTCGACCACGAGCACCTCGTCGACCAGGCCAGTGGCGAGGAAGCCCTCGATCACAGCTCTGATCGAGTCGCGCTCGGCATAGGTCATCAGCACCACAGACACTTGCTGACCGTTCCACATGAGCTGCTCCTCGATCTCTCCTCGCCTGCGGCGGCGCATTCTACTCGGCCCTTCGGCTCCACACCTCAGGCAAAGTCACGGCGCGAAGATTTAGCAGCGCGCCGGATCATGTGCTGCGCCTCAGCGTGGATCCGAGCGCGCTCCCCTCGGAGACACACTCGGTCGCTCGCGCGTCCCTCCGCCATAAGACATGCGCCGGCTCACCGGTCGACGTGGCGCGTGCGTTGCCACGGCGGGAGCCATCGGTCTGCGGGAGTCCGCACTACTGCTCGGCGACGCGGGACTCGTGCCGGTCGGCGTCCGTTGGCGCGTGAGCGCGGGATCCCCTTCGCCCAGATCGGGCGTCCGCCGCGCTTCTCCCGTTTCACGTCGTGAAGGCGAGAGCCTCATTTGCCGAGAGTGACGCCGTCCTGTCCGCCGATGAGCGTTGCAGGTCGCTCGGAGCCGGGGTCGCCTTCCTTCGCGGGACGACCCGCAGGCCTTCGGGTGGCCCCGCGACCTCTCTACCCTCGGCAGGCCCAGGGCCGCTCGGGCCGGTCAGCTGGACACGCCAAAGCTAGCCGTCTCCGACGTGCTTCGCGCTTCCTCCTACTGCCCGATTGGGCGTTGGATCGTTGTCCAGTCGCCCGCGAGCGATGGGGACAAGATGTAGGACCACGGCATCAAGAAGTACCCGTCGCCGTCGACTCCCCAAGCGGTACCGTCCGTCTGCGCAGACCCCCAACTGTTCCGCACCAGTCCGTACAGGGGTTCTGCTTATCTGTGCAGTCCGGCCGTGTCAAGCCCTCCCGGCTGAAGTTGTTGAGGTTGGTTGGTGTGCGCGCGGGTGCCCATGCTTATCTCGGTCCGCGACTCGGGTTGGCTACCGGGTCGGCGACATGATGGTGATGGGGTTCCCGCTGGGGGAAGTTGCGGTGCGGCCGCTCGGTCTTTGGAGGCCGTCCACGCGGACGTGGCGGCAGCAGGTTGCGGGGAGCTGGCCGCGGTGCATCGGTTGACGTGGGGCGTGGCGCGCACGAGGTCTCATGCGGGCGCGAGTGCCTGGTCGCCGAGGTCTTTGAGGGTGTGGTAGCTGCGTTTGAGGAGGTTTCGTGCGATCGCGAGGCAAGCGCGGTTGTGCCCGAGTCGCTGCGCGGCTTGGCGGTAGTAGGCGTGGTCGGGGGAGCCGGGGCGACTCGCGCCTTGGGCTGCCTCATACAGCGCCCAGCGCAGGACCGGTGGTCCCTGGCGGGAGAGGTGACCGGGCGCACGCCGGCGGTCGGACGCGTGCACGGTGATGTCCAGACCGCCGTAACGCACGGCATACCGGGATGAGCTGAACCGGCGGCAGTCGCCGAGCTCGGCGAGGATCGCGACCGAGGTCAGCTCCCCGATCCCGTAATGGCTCACGCGAGTCGAGGTGGAAGCTGCGGATCTGTTCGGCGAGGCGTTGCTCGATGCGCATCCGTTTGGCGTACCGGGCGACGATCGTTTTTGGTGGGCTGGTCCGGTCGTTGGTGAGGATCAGGGTGGGGTGCTCGTGCCCCAAGCCGCGGACCGCGATCTGGCGTAGCGGTGTCGGGTAGCCGCGGACGGTGACGTCCTGTTCGCGGACCTGGGGTTTGGTGTAGGCGCCGCGCCGGTCAAGGGTGATTGGTGTCCATTGACTGTCGGGCAGTGCCTCCAGCGCGGCGGTCAGGTTCGCGGTGCGGGCACGCAGCGTGATGAACCGCAGGCCGGCAGCGTTCAGTTCGGCCAGTCCGGCGCCCGTGGTGACCTTGGAGTCGAACACCAGCAGCGACGGGGGATGACCGGTCGCGGTTTCCCAGTGGCGTGCGAACGCGATCACTTGGCCGGCTTGGTCGGCCTTGGTGCATGTCGCGTTGGCGTAGAGCAGGTTGCGGGTCTCTGAGTCCTGCACGAAGAACGACAGGACGGCCTCGGTACGCTGCGAACGCCTGGGAACGTAGTGGTTCTCGAGCGCGACGTCGTCTCCGAAGTGCATGATCGCGTGGAAGTCGAGATCGAAATCGGCGCCGCGGGTCTGCCCAGTCTGGATCATCGACCGCGCCAACGCGGCCAGCAGCGCCTGGTCGTGAGCGCGCGTGAGACGGTAGCTGTAGCCACCCAGGCTGCTCGCCTTCGGGAGGCTCTCCAACCCCGCGAACGCGGCGAGCGCGGGATCAACACAGACATCATCGACATGGCTGACACGCCGCCGTCCGATCGACCTCAGCGCCAGCAGCGAGAGGACCGAGCAGAGCGCGGGAACCTCACGCGTGCCCGGCAACCCAGCAGCGGCGACCGCACCCGGAAGATCCAACGCGACCAGCGCGGGCAGCAGCAACAGCGCGCCGGCGTAGTCACTACTCAGCCGCACCGGCTGCTCTGGCCAGCGCATCACCCGGGTGCGCGGTGGGTCATCGCGGGTCACAGCGCCGCGCTGGCCGGGGGCTCTGGGACCGAGACGCTCGTGACCCTCGGCGACCAACAGCTCCCACACCCCGGTGCGGTTCAGCGGCGTTTGGCCCGCCGCGAGCGCCTGGGTGATCTCGGTGACCGAGTGACCGGCCGCTCGCAACCGCAGTACCTCTTCGCGGGCCGCCACTTTGGCCGGCGCGACCCGCGGCCCGGGGCGGCGCTCAATGAAGAACTCGTCCGCCCGCGCGGTGAAGTCGCGGACCATCGCGACCACCGTCGATGGTGCGTAACCGAACCGGGCAGCGACCTGCGCGGCCGTCGAGTCCTCAACGAAGTACGCGCGCAGCGCTTCGTAGCGACGCTGCGCGACATCGCCCGGGGCAGTGAAGAACGCGGCGCGCTCCCGCCGCCGCCCCGCCCGGTCACCCGAACTGGTGCGCTTCGCTGAATTCATAGCCCGACACCATAAAGTCCTGCTCGGACACGTCACGGCCAGAACTCCGTACCAAGCAGCCAAACATGACGCCTAACGTCACTTTCGCGGCGCCGCCCTCGCGCACGACTTCAAGAAACCCCCACCATCCGTACAGCGAAACCACACCCAGTCTGGCACGCCCAGCCGCCCCAAACCCCGTCAATCACGCCGAAATCTCGCCTCAACCCCCGCGATCAGGGCGGAACTACCCGAGTTCGGGAATCCGAGCTAAGCGTACAGTCGTGGTTGTGGCACGCGCCGCCGCAACGATCGAGCTCTCCGACGATAGGAACAGCAGCTTCGCGCGGTGTTGAGGGCCCCGTCCGCCCCGCAGCAGGAGGCGTTGCGCGCCCGGATTGTGTTGCGGGCGGCGGCGGGCGCGTCGAACACGCAGATCGCGGCTGAGGTTGGGGTGTCGCTGCCGACCGTTGGGCTGTGGAGGGCGCAACTTCAGCGAGCTGGGTTGGACGGGTTGCAGACCGCGCCGTGGCCGGGACGTCCGCGGAAGATCGATAATGCCGAGGTCGCGCGGGTGTTGGCGATGACGCTGGAAGACCCCGCCGGGTGGCTCGACGCATTGGAGCGCGCGGCGGCTCGCGGCCGCGACTGGGATTTCCGCCTCGACGGTCCACCGGATCTGGCGTGATCACAAGCTCAGGCCCTGTACCGCGCCGCCGTCCGTGACCGGGTCGTGCGACGCGCGTTCGAGCAGGTGGGCAGCCGCCGTCGCTCACCCGTGCGCTTGCTCGACCCGCGCGTGCTCGCCCGAATAGCGCGCTGAAAAGGAACGCTCATACGCGCCGTGGCAGCGTCCCGAGACCGTCGCCTTCGCGCGGAAGCAGGGCTCGTCGGTCCGCCGTCGAGACGCCCGCCTTGATCGACAACCAGCACTCTGGATCAGGCTTCTGAGTTTAAGCAGGGCGGCCACGCGGCCGACCGGTGGGGCTGCTGCGATTCGACGATGCGGTAGCGACGGCCTCTCGATGGGAGCGGCCCGGCGTCGAGGTGGCGCGCGCCGTCGCGGAGCGGTGGAGCGGGGCGGGTCAACGATCTGCTCTCGAAGGGAGGGAGCGATGTCTTCTGATCTGAGTTGTTGTTCGACGCTGCCGGCCGGCGGCGTTCACCCGCGGCGATGCCCGGCCACAACGCCGGGCACGCACCAAGGAAGAGGGTCAGGTGTATCCGGCCGATTCGCCCACGGTCGATGAGATCGTCGCGGTCATGCGCCAAACCCCGCCTGACAAGCACGGGCTCATGCTCCTGGCGCTGATCGTGGTGCTGTGGCGCGGCGGATTGCGGATCCAGGAAGCGCTGTCGCTGATCGAGTCAGATCTCGATCCGCGTCGCGGGTCGATCCTGATTGGCCGTGGCAAAGGGAATTGCCGCCGGGAGGTGGGGATGGACGCGTGGGGGTGATCATCTCGCTCCGTGGCTCGCTGTCGGGTTCGAGCTGCCGGTCGGTGCGCTGTTCTGCGTGATCGACGGATCGACGCGCGGGCGGCCGTGGTCAGCGACCGCCGCGCGCGGCGAGCTGCGCCGCTACGCGGCGGCGGCCGGGGAGCGGCGCCGCTTCGCGCCGCATCAACTCCGTCATGCGCACGCCGTCGAGCTCGCCCGAGAGGGGTGCCGCTGCCAGTGATCCAGCGGCAGCTCGGGCATTCGTAGGTCTCGACCACGAGCGTTTACCTGCAAGGGATCGACATCGAGGAGATCATCGGCACGGCCACGCGCGACGCGCGCCGATGCTGCACGCCAGCGCCGACCTCGAACTCTGAGACCAGGCCCAGCGGGACAGGCGGACGGGAGCGCAGCACCGCGCAATCGCCCGCCGGCCCCGACTCAGCCGCTTCTCGGGATTGCGGCAGCACCCCCTCCTCGCCGGCGTGGCTCGAGCTGCTCAAACTCAGAAGTCTGATCCAGAGTGCTGGTTGTCGATCACAGCAGTAGCGAACGCTCGCTCTAGCATCGGCGGGTTCTTCGCCGGGGTGGCGAGTGAGTCCGTGCGCCTCCACCGGGGCAGGCCTGGGTGTCCCCGAGCCGCTCGCGTACCTAGAATCGTGTTGGCCGTGAGCGTGGCTGCGATAGGAGATGGCGTTCGCAGTTCCACTGCGAACGGCGCATACGTGCGCGACCGGGCGAGCCTGCGCCTGGGAGCGGTCGTTGGACTGACGCTGCTCGCTGCGGTGCTCCGGTTCACGGGCATCGGCCACCAGGGGTTCTGGTATGACGAGGCGGTCACCAATCAGCTTGTCCATCTCTCGTTGTCGAAGATGCTCGCGGTGGTTGGTCAGACGCAGGCGACGCCGCCCCTTTACTTCGTGGTCGCATGGGTGTGGGCGCGCTTGTTCGGGTTCGGAGAGGCTGGGCTTCGATCGCTGTCGGCCTTGGCGGGGGTGGCCACGGTGCCCGTCGTCTACGGCCTCGGGCGAGAGCTGATCTCGCCGCGCGCCGGGATCGTCGCCGCGGCGCTGGCCGCGTGCAGCCCGATGCTCGTCTGGTACTCCCAGGAGGCCAGGTCGTACTCGCTGCTCGTGCTGATGAGTGCTGTTTCGCTGCTGATGTTC
>CAWFKF010000058.1:0-58799 GCA_963816005.1 uncultured Solirubrobacteraceae bacterium
GCAGACCCGTTGGCGGTCCAGGTCGCGGATTCGTGGCGCGAACCGCAGGCCGAGGAGGTCGTAGGCGCCGAAGATGCTCTCGGTGTAGCCGTGCGTGTCGGTGGTGTGCTCCTCGATCGGCAGCCCGGCCTGGTTGTCGAGGATCCCGTTCAGCGTGTGCGTCGCGTCGCGCGCGGTTGTTGAGGGTCACTTGAGTTCGGCATGACAGAGACGCGTAGCGGTCGCTGAGGTTCGGCGCCGGCACGCCGGGGCGGTTGCACTGCGTTCGGGGGCGTGGTATCTCGCCGCACCACGAGTCGGCCTCCCGGTAGTAATGGAGCAGAAACGTACGCTAAGCCGCTTTGGCCGACCTCAGCACGGTTCCGGTAGCAACCGGCGTGGGCTCCCCTTCGGGACGGCAGCCCTGCTTCTGGCGAGAGCAGGGAAGCCGCCAAGCGCGGCCTGAGTCCTGGTTTCGTCTCTGCAGGGAACTCAGCGCTGGCTGGGTCGACGCCGCTCCGTTCGTTCGATTGAGAGGATCGATTGGCTACTGGCCGATGGGATGGCCGGCGAGGATCGGAAGCGGATGCTCTCGAGCTCGCCAGGTTCCGCGCCAGATTGATCATTCCAAGCGCCGGGTTACGCTGGCTGCTGCTTGGGCTGGACTCATTGCGGACGCGCTCTTCCGGGCGCTGATTCAGCGCCAACGGTCTGGATGCTTGGTGGGCGCGGAAGACCGCGCCGAGGTCGAGGGGCCGCCTTGGCGGTCGCCGGCCCGAGCTCTTCGAGTTTGAGCTCGTGCTCGATTTCGCCGCCGCGGCTCTGCCGGGCACGAAACCCGTGGTGTCGCAGCAGCCCGCGCGCGGCGCGGTTTTCCCACAGCGTCGTGGCGGTGAGGAACCTCAAGCCGTTGGCGTGCGCGTGCTGGATCGTGAGGCTGGCGAGCGCGGTGCCGATGCCCATCCTTTGGAACGCATCGGCGACCTCGATCGCCACCTCGGCGACATCCGCTTGACCTGCGTAGCGGACGTATCGGGCGACGCCCACGATCGAGTCGTCGCGCTGATCGACCGCGGCGATGGCCTCGTGGTTGAGGTGATCGATGTCGGTGAAGAAGGTGAGCTCGCGCGGTGTCAGCGCGGGCTTAGGCGAAAGGAAGCGCTGGTAGCGCGATTGCGGGGTGAGGCGGGCGAACAGGGCGGCCATTCCGGCGCGGTCGTCAGCGTCAACCTGCCGGAGTGAGATCCGCGTTCCGTCGGCCAACACTAGGCTCTCGGCTGCCGCTGCTGAGAACGCGCAGACCGTTCCGCGCACGGTCATGGGTCGCATCTCAGACACTCTGGCGGCGGTCCTGGCATCGCGTGCTGCGCAGCTGCGGCCACGCGGGCAGCTTTGAGCCGACGCGGCGAGAGGAGCCGACCGATATTCCAGCGTGGTGACGACGCCGACGCGGCACGACGTGCTTCGTTGGCGAGCCGGGCTTGCTCGGCGTAACTGGCGAGCTCGGTGTTTCTCTGCTGGGCCATGAGGTAGTTGAGGTGCGAGGTCATCCGGTCCTCCGGGCATCGAGGTTGGTGGTTGAGGGGTTTCCTTCACTCGCCGTCTGGGAAATCAGACGTCCGGACGGCGTTAGAGGCGTCCACGGCGTTGGGACTACGGCCCGGAGTTCGTTCCTGCGGCTGCGGTCGCGTCCGGGGCGAGCGTTACGGCGTCGCCACACGCGGCAGCTCGCGACGATCGCCACCCCGAGCGCGCATAGCCCGGCGGACACGAGCGTGGCGATGTTCCAGCCGTCGATGAGCCGACGAGCGCCGCCGGCCGAAGCGATCGAGACCATCAGTGCGGCGCCGGCTGCCCCGCCAAGGTAACGCGCGGTGTTGTTCGCGCCGGCGCCCATTGCGACGCGGCCGTGGGGCACGGACTCGACAGCGATTCTGCCAAGGGCTGCGTTGACGACGCCGGTGCCGAGGCCGGTGACGAACAGTCCCGGCACCAATCGTGTCCAGCTTGTGCCGGTGCCAAGACCGGTGAGCGCGACTTCACCGACGGCAGCCAGCGAAAGCCCGATGATCAGCCGCGTCTGCGCTCGTAGCCGGCTGCGCAGTGAGCCGGCGGCGAGCGCCACGACCATGCTGGTGGCTGACCATGCGGCCAGCACGGCGGCGCTGCCGATCACGCTGATGTGCAGGGCCTGCTGCATCAGCGCGGGCGCGTAGCTCATCAACCCGACGACGGCAAGACCGGTGAACAGCGCGCCGCTGATCGAGGCGAGGAACTGCGGTTGGGCAAGCAGGTGCGGGTCGAGCATCGGGCGGCGTGAGCGCAGCTCGACGGTGGCGAATGCTGCCAGCATCAGCGTGGCGGCGCAGAAGAGGACGAGGGTGGTGATGGCGGACCAGCCGTGGCGAGTCTCGACGAGCGCCGCGGTCAGGAGCGTCATCCCCGCGCCGAGCGTCGTGATCCCCGGGAGATCAAGCCGGACCTTTGCGGCTGTGCGCAACTCGGTCAGCGTTGCCGCGGCCGTCATGACAGCCGCAGCTGCCGCCGCTTCGACCCAGAACCCACTGCGCCAGCCGACCGCCGCCGCGAGTCCCGCGCCAGCGAGCGGGCCGACGGTGACTCCTGCGCCGACGGCTGCCCCCCACACGGCCGTCGCGTGTGTCCGCGCCCGACCGGACGGAAACGTGCGGCCGATCGAGCCGAGGCCGGCGGCCAGAATGCCACCACCGGCCACGCCTTGCAGCACTCGAGCCGCGACGAGTATCTCCATGCTCGGTGCGAGCGCGCCGGCGGCGCTCGCTGCGGCCAGCAGCCCGGCGCTGCACCGGAGCACGCGCCGGTGGCCGAGGTCATCGGCCAACGCGCCGGCCGTCAGCAGAGCGGCGGCGAGCCCGAGGCTCATCCCGCTGAGCCCCCACGCCTCGCCGGCGACACTCGCGTGAAATGTGCGGACGCTGTCGCCGACGTTGACCACGAACGCGCTGAAGACGGCCATTACCAGCGCCGTACCTGACGCCGCGATCGACAGCGTCCGAGACGGGTGGCCGGCGGAACTGGTCGCGACTCGGCGCCGCGGTGGTGCAGCGGCGCGGCGGGATTCTTCGGCCGCGTTGAGCGCGGAGACGTGCGTAGATTCGAGCTTGAAGGACATGTTGGGATCGCCTTATCGACGGGTTCAGGGAGCCGCCATGCTGCGCCCTACTGTCCCCTCGCACATCGGGCAGATCCCCTGACATCGACCCCAACATTGGCCCGGCGCCCCGGCTCCTTCGCCCGGCCGAGCTGCGCGAGGCTCCAATCTGACCGGTCGTCAGCGGGTCAAGCGCGGGTGCTCGCGAGCACGTCCGGAAGCTGGCGCCGAGACGTGATATCGAGCTTGCGGAACGCCCGCCCCAGGTGGGTCTCGACCGTCTTCTCGGTCACGAACAGCGTCTGTGCGATCTCCCGGTTGGTGCCACCCTTCGCGGCCAGCTCGGCGACCCGCCGCTCGCTCGCCGTCAGCGAATCCGGTCCTGCGCCGTCGATGCCCCGCGGCCGGACGCCGATCGCCGCAAGCTCGGTCCGGGCCCTCTGCTCCAGGGTGCGGGCGCCGCACCGGGCGGCTTGCGTGAGGCCTTCAAGCAGCGGTTCCCGCGCGGCTGTTCGCTGTCCGGCGGCGCGCAGCGTCGCGCCGAGGTCAACCAGCACACGAGCATGCTCGAGCCGCCCCGGCGAATCCTCCAATACTGCGAGCGCCGCCGCCAGTCCCGCGGAGCGCTGCGCCGGCGGGCCGACAAGCGCCTGCGCGCGCAGCGCGATGCCGATCGCTCGCGGGGCACCGAACGACTGCGCGCGCTGCACCTCGTCGGCCGCCAGCACTTGCGCCTCGTCGTGGCGGCCGAGGTCGGCCAGCGAGAGGGCCGCGGCTGAGCGCCACGGGAACATCGCCGGGTTCTCGCCGCCGAACGCCGGGTGGTCGAAGGCGCATCCGCGCAACTCTTCGATCGCGGCTTCGTGGTTGCCGGCGGCAGCCCGCAGCACGCCCGAGGCGTAGCGCAGCAGAGCGTTGGGCATGAACTCTGTGTCGTATCGAATGCCAGCACCGTCTATCAGCCGCCGCAGCGAGTCGGGAGTCTCGTCGCGATCGAGGCCCGCGAGCACCGCTGCCGCCACCCCCAGGCCGGCGAACTCGGCGCCCAAGAGGTCGGGCGCGAGCTCGATCGCCGCCTGCGCGTCGGCTTGAGCGGCGATCAGATCCCCGCTGCGCATCCCGATGTTCGCTCGCAGCGATGAGACAGTCACGACGGTCAGCGCCGAACCGCGTGCGCGCGCCTGGGCCAGGATCTCGTCAACGCTGCGCAGCGCATCGTCCAAAGCGTCGGAGGCGATCAAGGCGGCCAGCGCCAGAAGCACCCAGCTCTCGCCGCGGTGGGGCTCGCGTGGGAGGCCAGCTGCGAGCGCACGTCGGGCGAGGCCGATCGCGGTCGACGCCGAGCGCAGATAGGTCACCTCGTCCATCGCCAGCGTGGCCAGCGTCGTGGCTTGCAGCACCTCTCGCGCCGGCCCGCCCGGGTCGCGCAGCTTGGCGATCGCCGCATCGGCCTCCCGGCGGGCCGACACGGTGGTGTAGCTCGCGGCCAGCACCGCTACCTCGAGCTGCTCGCGGGCCGGCCCGCCGGCGGGCAGCCGTTCCTGGGCCCGGCGCAGGATCGCCGCTCCCTCAGCGGCGCGCCCGGCGAAAAACAGCATGCCGCCGAGCTCGACGGCCGCCGCGGCGATCGTCGCCTCATCCTCGCCGTGCTCAACGAGCTCCAGTAGCGGAGCGACCGCTTCGGGCATGCCGGCGCGGGCTCGCGCTTGACCCAGCGCGAGAAGCACAGCCGCCCGCTCGCTCTCAGGGGGAGGCTCTTCCATGGCTCGGAAGAGCAGAGCGGCCGCACCGGCGGCGTCGCCGAGCGCCAGCGCGTCGCTCGCCGCTCCCCGAAGTAGGGCGGTAGCGTCCGGATCGGCGGCCGGCTGCGTCTGCATCACGTGCGCTGCGATCTGGCGCACGGGTGCCCGGCGCTCCTGGAGCTTGCACCACGCGGAGTGGTGCAATCGCTCGCGCTCCGCGGGGGAGATGTCGTCGTAGATCGCCCGGCGCACGATCGGGTGCGTGAACCGAATCGTCCCACCGGGCTCCACTACCCCCGCGGAGACAAGTCCCGCCATCGCCACATCCACCTGGGCGCCCGCAAGCCGGGCCAGTTGACCGGCGTCGCCGACCTGAGCGCCGTCTCCCAGCACGCTGAGGGCGCGGGCGAGCCCGGCGGCCGGCGCCGCCAGCCGCGCTACGCGGAGCAGCACTGCGTTGGCGACCCCTCGCGGGACGATCGACCCGACATCCCCCGCGGCGGAGGCGATGGGAGTGAGCCCGCGAGCCGCAGCCTCGTTCAGCAGCTCGCCGAGGAGGAACGGGTTGCCGCCGGTCACCTTCAAGCACGCTTGGACGAACCGCGCCTGCGGCTCACGGGACAGTCGGGCGGCGATCAAAGCGCTCACGCCGCCCCGCGTCAACGGCGATGGCCGCAGAAACTCCGTGACGGGATCGGCGAGCAGCGCTGCCGCCTCGGGGGCGAGCAGCGCGTCCAGTGGCCGGGACCCCAGGATCAACGCGACCGGCAGCCCCTCCAGCCGGCGAGCGATGAACGCCAGCGCGCGCGCCGACGGCGCGTCGCACCACTGCAGATCATCGACCACCAGCACCAGCGGCGAGTCGGTCGCAACATTCGAGGCGAGCCAGTACAGGCCGTGCTGCCATGCGTAACCGGGATCGACCTCGGACAAACTCCTCGCCGCACCGCCTGGCGTCGCAGCAGAGGCCCCCATGAGCAGGTCCGCCGTCAACGACGCCGCACCGGCAAACCAGCGCTCGCGCTCGCCACTGCCGGCCTCCGCGAGCAGGCGCTCGAACAGCTGGAGCATCACCCCGTACGGGAACCCCTGCTCGAGTTCCGTCGCGCGCGCCGACAGGACCCTGATCCCGAGACCCGCCGCTCGCCCGCGTGCCTCCTGCAGCAGTCGCGACTTACCCATGCCAGCCGCACCCTCGATCACAAGCGTCACCCCCGCGCGCTGCCCTACCGCTCGCAGCGCAGCACGGAGGCGCTCGATCTCGTGCTCGCGTTCAAGCAGGGGGGCCGGCTGAGCAGCAACAGACAGATCCATGCGCCGATCGATCGTAAGCGCAGCACGAGCCCAAACGCAATGTCCGGGTCGATGTCAGGGGATCTGCCCGATGTGCGGGATGCCGGCCGAGCGGACCATGGCCGACACAACAAACCGTCCTACCAAGGAGGACACAACATGCCGCTCATCCAAGTCAAGGCCCTCGAGGGCGTCTTCACGCAGCCGCAGAAGCAGGAGATCATCGAGCGTCTTACGGACACGATGGTCGAAATCGAAGGCGAGAACATGCGCCAGGTCACAGTGTGCATTTTCGAGGAGGTCGCCAGCGGCGACTGGGGCATCGGGGGGCAGACCCTCACCACCGACGACGCCAAGGCGCTCGCGCGCGGCGAGGTCGCCACGGGCTGAGCCCAAAGCGGGGCGTCGAAGGGCGCCCCGCTTCACCCCTCGCGCAGTCCGCGATTCAGCAGCGTAGGACCAATCCCAACGTGCCGGAGGACGTCTAGCGCCTGCCGGCAAACCATCCATTCCAGGAAAGGCACCATCCCAATGAGACGACTGATGATCATCACCGCGCTCCTCGGGGCGCTCGGCACGACCGCAGCGGCGCTGGCCGCGGGCGCCGCCCCGATCACCGAGAAGGTCCTCGGGGCAGCCAGCATCTCGCAGCGCTACAACATCGATGTCAGAAAGCCAGCAGACGTCGTCGTTGCGAAAGCGACGGTGCCACCTGGGGCGAGCTTCGGCTGGCACTCGCATCGAGCAGCCGTCGCCGTCGTGGTCGTGTCCGGGACGCTGACGCTGTACGACAGCACCGACCGAGCCTGTACCCCGCGACGCTATTCGACTGGGCAGGGGTTTGTCGAAAAGCCGAACCACGTCCATCTCGCTCGCAATGAAGGGCACAAGCAGGTCGTTGTTCTAGTCACCTACCTCGGCCTCAAGCACGGCCTCAATCCCGACGTGCCTGCCGCAAGCCCCGGGAACTGTCCCTTCTAACAAATCCGTCACGGCCGCACAGCCATCGCCGAACTGCACAACCACCCGCCGCTCGAAAGGGCCCCGGCAATCCTCGCCGGGGCCCTCCGGCCCGCACAGTCGCACCGTCCGTGATCCACAGGCGCGGAGGGGATCCGCGGCCGGGCCCGCCACCCGGAAGGACCCCAGTCAGCGCTCTGAGCGCGGCTGTCGGCCGGTCTGCCTGGCGTCGGGCCGTCGCATGGGTTGCCGGTGCTGAAAGTAGCCCACAGCGCTCAGCAGCCGATTGGCCGATGGGGTCTTCGCGAGGAACTGCGAGCAGACAATGCGCAGCCCGCGTCCTCTAGGGTCGTCGGTCAAGATCAGGTAGCGCGATGCCATCTCTCCAAAACACCGTTCGACACGGACGTGTGGGCGCCGATCGGGCGGTCGCTGCTCCTCCGTGCCAAGCAGTCACATCGTCAGCGGACCAGCGCGCAGGACGCCGACCCAGCCGCAGTCTCGCTTTCATGGGCTGCCGGGTATCTGACGGTAGCCGACAATCGACCTGCTCTGCGCGGATAGCAGGAGCCTCCGGCCGTCGATTCCCGACCTCTCAGACTACTGCTGCGGAACGATTGCAGGCGTCCGCTGAGGCAGCTCGCGTGCTGTCGTCGGACAGGCGGAATCGTTCCAAACCAGCAGCGAGAGGCGGGCCGATCCTAGCGTCGCACACTGCTGCATCACGCCTATTGCAGCAGCGCAACGTCGCCCGCCGCGGGTGGCCGCTCCAGCGGCAATGCAGGTGTGCTGCGGCGGGCTGGTCCGTGGGAGCTTCGTCCCTCCTTTGTATCGCGAGCGGACGTCTCGGTCGCGCTCCTCGATCGGCGTGATGCAGAAGCGCGAAGTTCACGTCCGATCGGCGCCGTCAGATATCGGATCGCAGCAGCGCGCACGCGAGCGCGTCGCCACGGGTGCAGGTTGAGCTCGAGGTAGAGCCGAAGCTGCCCATCCGGTTGAAAGCCGCTGTTCTCGCCGACGCGCCGAGACGCGACGTCGCACGGTTCGAGCAGCGCTTCGACCCGAATCACCTCCGCGTGCTCCACCGCCCAACGCGAGAGCAGCCTGACGGCTCGTGTCGCGAGTCCTTTCCCTTGAGCTTCGGGGCGGTCCAGTGGCCGATCCCAACAGCAGTCTCATGGGCTTTGAACACGAGACTCAGCCTGAAACGAGCGAGCATCACAAGCCCGAAGACGCCTGCCGCCTTGCGGTAGCCAAGTGCCCACCACACGAGCACCGCGCCCGCCAGCTACACCTCGGCGTACGACCACCAGGGATGCTCCAACCGCAGGCGAGAGAGGGCCCAGAGCATGGGGCCGCCGGCCTTCGTGATGCCAGCTACGCTGATCGATCTATGTCGGCCGCGGCACGCGAACGACTTGCCTTGCTCCTCGCGCAGACCATTGGCTACGGGGCGTTCAGCGCCTCACGGACGGCGCCGCCGGACGACCTGCTGATCGAGGTGCGGGGAGTGGGAGCACTCGAGCTGCCGATCTCCGGCGCGCAGGCGCGAGCGCTGCACCAGATCGGTCGACCCGCCCGCTACGGCGTCGGGGAGCTGACCCTGCTCGACCCGGCGGTGCGGGACACTTGTGAGATCCCGAAGAGCCGGGTGCGGATCGACAAACGCCGCTTCGACCGGACGCTCCTGCCGATCCTCGACCGCATCGGGCGCGACCTCGGCGTGCCGGCCGGCTGCACACTGGCGGCGGAGCTGCATTCGATGCTGGTGTACGGTCGCGGGCAGTTCTTCGCCCCGCACCAGGACTCCGAGAAGGACGACGCGATGGTGGGGACCCTGGTCGTGGGCCTGCCATCGACGTTCAAAGGGGGTACGTTCGTCGTCAGCCACGGCGGCGAATCGGCGAGCTACCGCGGCTCGAAGACCAAGTTGTCGTTCGTCGCGTTCTACGCCGACTGCCGCCACGAGGCGCACCGCGTCACCTCGGGTCACCGGGTGGTGCTCACCTACAACCTGCTGCTGCGTGGCGAGCCGGTGGCAGCGACCGAGCTGGATCCGGCGCTCGTCGCCGATCTCGCCCACTGCCTCGCCGACCACTTCGGGCCGGTCGGTGAACCGAACCGGCTCGTGTATTTGCTCGACCACCAGTACACCCAGCGCAGCCTCGGCTGGTCACGGCTGAAGGGCCCCGATGCGCAGCGCGCGGCGCTGCTGGCGGCGGCGGCTGAGCGTACCGGGTGCGAGGCCATGCCCGCGCTGGCGGACGTCCACGAGACATGGACGGCCTACGCCGACGACGAGGACCGCTACTCGGGTTACCGCGGCCGCTACGGGTGGCACGAAGACGAAGACGACTCGGACGACGACGAGTGGGACGACGACCTCGATGCCGCCGGCGGCACAGGCGATTACGACCTCGAGGACCTGATCGAGTCCGAGGTCGAACTCGACAGCTGGCTCGCTCCGGGCAGCGACCACGCCGAGCCGGTGCAGCTTCGGATCGCCGATGACTGCGTGTGTGCGTCTACACCGTCCGGCGAACTCGAGCCGTACCGGTCGGAGTACGAGGGAAACATGGGCAACTACGGCAACACGCTCGACCGCTGGTACCACCGAGGCGCGGTGATCGTCTGGCCCTGCAGCCAGGCGTTTGCGATCCGCGCCGAGGCGTCCCCCGTCTGGGCGCTCGACGAGCTGTCGGCCCGCATCCGCGGTGGCGCGTTGGACGAGGCCCGCGAGGCGGCGGCGACGCTCGCCCCGTTCTGGGCGCGGGTAGCCCGGCCCGTCGAGGGCAAGAGCTTCGTTGCCAAGGCGCTCCGGACCGCACATCTGATAGACGCGCCCGAGCTGGCAACCGCGCTGCTCGCTCCGTTCCGTCTCGAGCAGCTCGCCGCGAGCCACGCAAAGAGTCTCGCTTCGCTGGCGGACCGCTACGGCGAGAGCTGGGCGGAGGCGCAGGTGACCAGCTGCTCGGAGCGGCGGGGCTTCGCGCCGGCGATGAGCCCCGCTCGCCAGGCGTGGGTCACTTCGCTGCCGGCGCTCTGCGCCGCGCTCAAGGCGACCGGAGCCGCTGGCCGGCTGGTGGCTCGGTTGCTGCTGTGGGAGGGATGGCGGTCTGTCAGCGAAGCGCTCGACGCGGACCTCGAGCTGGAGGCCCCGAGCCGTCGCGAGCACGCGCTGACGGACCTCGGCCGGCCGGTTGCAGCGCTGCTGAAAGGCGCCTCGGAGGTCGGCGTCACCGATCTGCGCGACGGCGCCGTGGGGATGCTGTGCGGCGGCGAGGCGCTGCTCTACTGCGCCCTCGGTGTCCTGAGGGCCACGGCCACGTCGAAGTGGAGTGCCGTGGGCCTCGATCCGGTCGCATCCCACACGGCGGCCTGCCTGGAGGACCGGCTGACCCGCCCAGCGCGTGTGCCCGACGACTGGTCGATCGAGCTCCCGGAGGGGTGCGACTGCGAGCTCTGCTCAAGCCTGCGCGTGTTCCTCGCCGACCCGGCACGAAAGACGCTCGAATGGCCGCTGGCCAAGGAACGCCGGAGACATGTGCACGGAAGGATCGACGCAGCAGAGCTGCCAGTGACGCACCAGACCCGGCGAGTTGGGTCACCACACAAGCTGGTGCTCACGAAGACTCGTGCGCTGTTCGACCGGGAGAGCGAGCAACACAAACGCGAAACACAAGACCTCGCGTGGCTCCGGGCCCGTGCTCAGCGATGACGGCGCTTGTGGCGCTTGTGGCGCTTGTGCGCGGCGCTTCTGCTGCGGCCGCGGGACCGCGATGCTCGTGGCCGCCTCCGGACCGTCGGCGGTCATGAGGTTGTCTCCGAGGGCACGCACGATCACGTGCCCGGCCAGCGGGCCGACCATTGGGACGACGACGTTCAGGCTTGCGCGCGTGATCACGCAGTCGGTCCGCAGGCCGTCGCGGAGCGCGATCAGGACCGCGTAGCTCTTGGCTCCGCGCACGCGATCGAACGACACGAGCAGGTGGGTGCCCTGGCGTCACGCACGGAGCTTGCGGACCGCCCCGAGCCGGGTCGGTCCCGCCGCTCGGTAGCTGGCGACGACGAGCTCGCCTGGCTCGGCTGCGTGCGGGTTGAAGATCACCGGCTGGTCGTTCACGGTCGCGATCGCGACGATCTGCCGGATGCCGGCAGGGCCGGGGGTGCTCGTGAACTCGAGTGTGCCGTGGGGCCGCTCGGTGGCGGCGATCCGCCGATCGACGCCGCCGCCGCGCTCGACGAACGCCACCTTCTCGCCGGCTGCGCGTTGAACGAGTACGCCAGCCGCCGGCGCCTGCCCCTGCCTCGAGGGGCCGTCTGCGCAGACAACCGCTTTGGCGGCGCCGACCGCGAAAGCGGCTGTGTCGCGAGACGCCTGGTCGAGCGGCGAAGGGGCCACACGTGGCGGCCGGACATCCACCGCTGCTCTTGGCCGCCAGCAGCCACCTCAGGCTCGTGGGCCGCTGCCGTATCTCGACCCGACCGCTAGCAGGAATCCTGCAAGCAGACGAACGAAGACGTGCGCGGATTCCGCGCAAAGGGGGTGCGGGTCGACTGTCGGGCTGATCCTTGCTTTGGAAAATTGCAGGTCTGGGCGCCGCGCGCCCTGCTTTCGATGAAACGCGGTACTCCCCGCCGATCGTCGTCGGCCACCGGCGACCGGAGGTCACGCCAGGCCCCGCTGGCGGCGAAGAGCAGGACCGCGCCCGTCGGCCGGTTGCGTCCTGCTTCCGTGATTGCGCGTGTACCCCGCCGGGCGGTTGGCGGGCGTCCCCGGACGACCGCCTTCCTGGCGAAGCACGCGCGCGCCGCTGACGGCAGCGACGATCCCTCCTGGGCGAACTCGCAAGCGGGTGTTGCACGGTCCGGAGCTCAATTCGGACGATTGCAAAGTCGCCGTTGCGCTCGTCCGCCCTGGGGTCGGCGGGGCGATCGCTCTCGCGGAATGCGATCGTGCCGCAGCCCGGCGCCGCCCGCAGCTCGGGGCTACCGGGTTGGGCGGGGGCTGCTGGTTTGCCGGGCGGATCCGGCGGCGTCAGTCTTGCGTCGACGTCCATGCTGCTAGCCCGTTGCAACAGTCTTGCCTAAATAAAGCGGACGACGAGCGGTCGTTGGTCACAATTCTCGGTGCTGAACCGTATACGGGGTGATATGCGTGATGAGCGTGTAGACGCGGAGTTGCTGAGCAGCGGGGTCGCGTCTGATTTTGGCTGCTTGTATGACCGCCACGTGAGGGCGGTGACGGCGTTCGTGGGCAGCTGGATCGGCGAGCCGGACGTGGTGTTCGATCTTGTTGCCGAGACGTTTGCGCGAGCGCTGGAGCATCGTCTGCAGTACGACGCGTCGAAGGGGCCGGCGGTTGCGTGGCTTCTGGGGATGGCGCGCAACTTGATGATCGATTCCGCGCGCCGGGGGCAGGTTGAGTCGGAGAGTCGCGAACGCCTTGGGATCGGACGGGTTGAGCTTGACGATGAGCAGCTGGAGGTGATCGCCGACCGCGCGGACGTCGAGTTGCGGGACGCGCTTGCCTCGTTGGAGGCGGTCGAGCGGGAGGCGGTGATCCGCCGCGTCGTGCTCGAGGAGAGTTATCGCGCGATCGCCGCCGATCTGCGTTGTTCTGAGCAGGTGGTGAGGAAGCGTGTCTCGCGCGGGCTTGCGCGGTTGCGGGGAAGTCTGGAGGGACGATGAAGGATCCGTTTGACATCCTGCGCGCCGAGCTGGTAAGCGCCGCGGAACGGGCGGCGCTGCCCGCGCCGCGTAAACGGTGGGGCTGGCTTCGTCGCCCGTCGCGCCCGATGGCTGTCTTGCTGGCGGCGCTGGTGATCGTCGGGTGTGCGGCCGCGGTCGCCTCGCTCGCCGGGAGCGCCTCACAGCCGCTTGAGGGGAGGGTGCCGGGAGCGGTTACCCCCGCCTCGCTGGCGGGCTACAGCTACACGATCGCAGTGACCCCCAGTCTGCCCGCGGGGACGGTGGGATGGGAGTCGTTGATCGTCTACACCAGGACGGGCGCCAGCATCCAACCCCCCCAGAGCGGGGGGACGCTTGGCTATCCAACGGCCACGTTCCCCGTCTTCGGCGGGGGTAGCGGCCCCGATAGCTGCCCCGTCTGCTTCGCGCGCGGCAACGCCGTCACGTACGTCCTGACCGGCCCACAGGTGTTCGCCGTCCGGATTGGGAGCCAGACGATCCGCACCATCACTTCACCCGCGCTGCCGACCGGCGACCGAGCCGCCGTGGTCTTCATCCCCGCCAAAGGACGCGTGTTCCTCATCCGCGCCCACGGACCCGTCCCGGTCCTCAAGCATCCGCCGGGGATGAAGAACGTCCTCCTCGTCGCCGTCGAGCCGCTCGCCCGCTCCGGGAAGGCGATCCCCGCCCAGTTCACGCCGCAACCGAACGGACCGCCGCCCTTGACCTGGATGGCACCTGACGCTCTGTCGCACTGGTGGCCGTTGGGGGAATTCACGGTGCCCTACCAGGGCCCGGGGTATCACGCCCCGACCCGTCCGCGTCCAGGCGTCTGTGAGCTGGCGCAACACGGCCTCCCCGCACTTCACGTCCAGTTCGGCCACACCATCGCCTGGATCGCGCCTGTCCCGGACGCGCTCGGCGAAGTGTTCCTGTCTTGCGTCGATGCTGAGTACTGGATGGACGGGTGGCCGCTCCAGGCCGCCGTGCTGCTCGACGGCCATAGGCCGGGGCGGGTTCTGGGGCCAATTCCCGGCGCGCGGGCGGTACCCGGCCAGCCCGACATGGTCAACCTCCCCCTCGGGCGAGTCCCCCTGAACTACGACACGCCTATCTCCGCCGATTCGCCGCAGCTCTCGTTGACAGCCAAACGAGTTGGTAACGCATGGCTGGTCGTGCAGGGCGGCTACGGACTAGCGCAACGAGTGCAGGTGCTCAACGCCCTGCGGATCAGCAAGCTCGACCTGCATCGCCTCACCTCCCGGACACGCGACTCATTAACAAGCTGCGGTGGCCGCTCGCATACTGCCCCGACCAGCCCCTCTGCGAGCGGCTGCTGAGTTGATCGAGCAGCAGCGCTGATGCATCGCTGCTGCTTCGGTGGGCTGCGGCAGCGTGGGCTGTAGAGCTGGGCGCGTAATTGTCCAGCTCTCATAGGAGGGAGTCATGTCGTCCGTTCAGCCGTTGCTTGATGCTGCCGGGCGGCGCCGCTCGCCGGCGACCAGGCCAGGGTTCCGCACCGGGATCGCCCCGCGCAACAAGGGCCAGCGTTACCCCGCCGACCCGCCGACCGTTGATGAGATCGTCGCCGTCATGCGCCAAGCCGGGGCGTGATCGTCACGGGCATCGCCTGAGTGCCCTGATCGTCGTGCTGTGGCGCGCCGGGCTGCGGATCAATGAGGCGCTCTCGCTGGCCGAGACCGACCTTGATCAGCGTCGCGGCTCGATTCTGGTCAGGCACGGCAAGAACGACCGACGCCGCGAAGTCGGCATGGACGCTTGGGCATGGACGGCGATCGAGCCGTGGCTCACTGAGCGGGTGACGCTGCCGGTCGGGCCGCTGTTCGGCGTGATCGACGGTCCGACCCGCGGCCGGGGGTGGTCAGCCAGCGCTGCACGCGTCGAGCTGCGCCATCTCGCGCTCCAGGCAGGAGTCAGGCGCCGGTTCGTGCCCCACCATTATGCCGACCCCTGGGTTATGCCGATGAGTACGAGAGCCGCCTTGTGTGACCTGGATTTTGCGCCAATGAGGTCGGCATAACCCGACGCCGTGCGGTCGCGTGTTCCTCTCGAAGTGGGCTACAACGCCGGTGTGGATGAAGCGCTTCGTCGCTCGGGCGGCTGCCCGACCCGAACCCCGAAAAAGCACCGACACGTATGGCGTTTGTGGGGTGCTCAGCGCGTCGCCTGTTTAGAAACGGTCTCCAGTGCCGGCCATGGTGCTCCTCGCACCGCTCATCAAGCGAGCCTGCGAATCGCCGTGGATTATGCCGACCCTTCCGACGGCTACATAAGCGACTTGCGGCACCTCTCCAGCTCGATCGGCATAACCAGGAGGTCGGCATAATGGTGGTTGTGCCGACGTCGGCACAACCACCAGCTGCGTCACGCGCACGCGGTCGAGCTGCTGCACGAGGGGATCCCGCTGCCGCTCATCCAGCGCCAGCTCGGCCACTCGCATCTATCAACGACCGGCACCTACCTGGAGGGGATCAACACCGAGGAGATCATCTCAACCGTCCACGCCAGGCGGGCGCCAGTGATGCAACGCCAGCGCCGGCCTCGCCCTCTAGTAAGTACCCGCGGGAGCGCAGCCGCGCTCCCGCGCCGCGGCCCCTGCTCCCAAGCCAAACAGCAGCCACACCTCAGCGATGCTGCTAGCCCAAACCAGCAATCCTCGGTTCGTCATCGGACGCTCCCGGAAAGGATCGGGGCATCGCGTCTGAAACCCCAGATTGTGCAGTAGACGCCGAGGAAGAGTTCCCACGCGAACTCCGGAATGGTCACGATCGCTTGCAGCGAGTGCAGCGCGTGGCTCGGTTCGTTGCCGGTGAACATGATGGCCGTCCCGGACACAATGATCAGCGGTCCGCCGATGAGGCCGAGCCACGTTGCCCGTCGCGGCACCAGGCCCGAGCGGTACATCAGGTAGCCGAGGATCAGCCCGTTCCCCCAGCCGACGACCCAGCCCGGGCCGAGGAGGAACGTCCAGTCCTTGATCGCGGCGAGGGTGTAAGGAACCGTCGATCAATTAGTTGAGGGGTTGATCGAGTAGTTCCACTCGCCGTGGAATGGATCGCGGGTGAGGTTGACTGCGGCGAGCGCGGCGTCGGTGACCTCGACCTTGGGATACTCGTTCTTGTCGAGGCGAGCGTAGGTCTCGAGCCCGGTGCTGGTGGTTGTCGCGGCGATCAGGTTGATGATGACCTCGTAGGAGATCAGTGGCTGAGCTCGCCAGTTGCGGGAGATGAAGCTGAACAGGCGATGCTCGATTTTGTTCCACTTCGAGGTGCCGGGCGGGAAGTGGCAGACGGTGATCTGAAGACCGGTGTCGTCGGCGAGCTTCTGCAGCTCGGTTTTCCACAAGCGGGTGCGGTTGCCGTTTGAGCCTCCGCAGTCAGCGGTGATCACGAGCTGTTCGGCTTTGGGGTAGCGGACTTGGCCGAGCTGCTCCCACCACGCCCGGATCGCCGCGACCGAGAACTGGGCGGTGTCGCGGTCAATCCCGACCGACACCATCGCTGAGTCATCGGCGATGTCGTACACCCCGTAGGGGATCGCCTTCCCGGACGCCATGCTCGGGAAGTCGTGCGTGTTGACTCGCGGTGGCTGGCCTTTGGGATGCCACTCGCGCCCCGCGTTCTTGAACTCTCCGACCAGCTCCTTCTTCTTGGTGTCGATGCTGATCGCGGGCTGACCGGCGGCGAGCGCCTGCCTGACGCGGTCGTTGATGTGCCGAAACTGGGCGTCACGATCGGGATGCTGCTTGCCCTCGAGCGTCTTGCGAGCCGCCTGCAGGCTAAAGCCGAGCTTGCCTTTGAGCAGGCGAGCGACGAGGTCCTTGCCGGCCTGGTGGCCTTGGGCACCGAGCTCCTGAGCGAGGTTGCGCACGCTCTTGGAGGTCCACAACAGCACCCGCTCAGGATCGCCCCGGACGTCATCCCCGACCAACGCCCGCAAAGCGCCCAGCAGCTCCGGATCGCTGTCCTCAGCCGCGGGGCGTCCAGCACCCTCACGCCGAACCCGGTCCGGTCCGAGCGACTCCGGCTCGTCAAGCTCCACAAGACCCTTGCGAACCGTGTTCTCCGCCAGCCCACACGCCCGCGCCGCCGCCGCGATTCCGCCATACCCAAACGTCCGAGCCTCAGAGGCAGCAAACCGCCGCCGCTGCCGCTCATTCAATCCAGGAGACATCAACCGGTAGCGCTCCGCGATCGCCGCTTCAGCATCACCCATGCCTCACTGGTTCTACACCCACACCCAATAATCCTGCATCTAATTTACCGACGATTCCTAAGCGATCGTGCCTTCAGCCGGACCCGCGACCTGTTGACGCAGCGTGATGATCCCGAGCATGCAGAGGATGCCGACGAGGATGAACGTGCACTCGACCAGGCGCGCGGTCACGTAGCCAAGCGACAGCTCCTCGTTCTGTCGTCTAACGATCGGGAAGATCACGACCGCGGTGCCGACGTTCGCGATGATCAGCACCAGCTCAAGCAGAGCCGCGAGCAAGACCTGATTGTCGTGCCCAGCACCCGCGATGTAGCGCTCCGGATGTCGAAGCACGGTCTCGTAAAGCGCCAGCGCTGGGATCGACGTGACGAACGTGATGAGAAAGAGCACGCCGAACCAACGCGCCCTCTTCTGATCTAGAGACACCCGTTGGACCCCCTTTCCCGGTGATGGCGATCAGGCGAATTCCCACACCACCACCTCGACCGGGTAGAACGCGAACCTACCGGCACAGGACCATCGTTTCAATCCAGATCCGGGCGAGCAGCGATTCGAACGTCAGGACGCTGACAGCGCCAGGAGCGTCGCTGCCGCAACGATCGAGCTGCAGCGGCCTGACCGCGACCGCCAGACTGCCGAATCGCCCCGGCACTGCAGCAGTCGGCGCGAATCGGGGAACTGGCCTCGTGCGAACCGTACGGCTGAGCGTCGTCGCGCCGTAAGCGGCAGCCTGGCGTCAGCGTTGCTGCTCGATCAAGGCGGCCGTGCGGGACCGCAGGCGACCGGTACGCTCGTTGCGGTGCCAACGCGAGGAGACCCGATGGCCCGAGCGACGGTCGATCGAATCATTGCTCGGGTCACACAATGGTCGGGAGTCCAGGTCCTGGGCCAAGAGGACATCGGCGATTCGGACAAGCACGACCAGTCGGCCTTAGGGCGCGCTCCGGACAAACTTCAAGTCAGTGTGCGGCTTACGGCGCTGACCGCGGACGGCGCGTCGGTGACGAGCGACCGCGGCGATTTCGGCATCACTCTGCCACGGCACGTCCCCAGACGGCAGCGATCGCGTTCGACTGCCCGCGCCACCGAGAAGTTGACTCGCGACATCGAGGAGGCGATCAACCAGATGCTTGGTCGTGATCCAAAGCTGCATCGCCCGCCGCGTCTCGCCTGGGGCGGACTAATCGATGCTCTGGCTGGCACCGGCATCGTTGTGAGCGAGCAGGTGCTGATCAACGCTCCGCTGACGATTGAACTCTCGCCGGAAGCCAGAGCACAAATCGCCTGCTGAGGAGAACTGATTGCTGACGGCCTGGTCATGGCCCGCACGCGCCGCCGGACGAGACCGCCGCATCGGGCTAGCAGCATGGACGTCGACGCAAGACTGACGCCGCCGGATCCGCCCGGCAAACCAGCAGCCCCCGCCCAACCCGGTAGCCCCGAGCTGCGGGCGGCGCCGGGCTGCGGCACGATCGCATTCCGCGAGAGCGATCGCCCCGCCGACCCCAGGGCGGACGAGCGCAACGGCGACCAGGCGGTCGTAGGAGCTGGTGCGCGTCCGAGCCGCCAGAAACCTGCAACTGTCGGGTAAGCCGGGCACATTGCTGTGCCCGGCTCCCCTAAGAACCGTGCGAGCGACTTTCACCGCACACGGCTCAAGCAAGCCGTCGAAGGTCCGCTGGCGCGACGCCGTACGATCAGCTCATCGCAGAGCGTGTCGTCCGCGGGTCCGTTCACCGCGATGTTGGTCGCGGCGTCTAACTTGTCCGTTGGTGCTGGCGTCTTCGTCATCTTCTTTTCGCTGGCTCACCTGACCACGTCAGCGCGCTTTCGCGCCCGGGCATGAAGCTCGGTATCCGGCCGGTTATGCGGGGCGACCGCCTGGAGGGGGCGACCATCGCGTCCCGGTTTCCCGTTGCCTTTCGGCTGCCGGCATTCGCTTCTTGGTCATCCGATTCCCGCCGGGGAGTTGGGCCTTCCTCACGGTCGGCTTACCGGCACAGCCGGACCTCGACGGGGTTACCACGTTCCGCACGCACGAGCTGCGACCGGGGTGGGTGCCCCCTATAGCCCGAGGACAGTGGTGCTCACCCGGCCGGGTCGCCTCCCCGACCGGCACCCGCCGCTTCCCAGCGACCAGTCCCTAAACCCCGCCACAACATCCCACCATGCGAGGCTCTCCTTCACGGGCCATCAACAGGGGTTCAATCACGTTCACCCGTCCGGTCTTCCCCTCGCCCGCGCCCCCGGGGTGGAACCAGCGACGCTTCGGCTTCCCCCTGAGCTTCGCACCCCGCCGTTACCGGCGACGCACGTCAGGGGCGGGGACAGGCCATCGAGCACGGACCTGGAACTACCGCTCAACTCACATCCGTCGATCTCCAATCCGGTAGTTCACTCAATGCGTGCGACCTCGCGTCGCACGGCGACGTGCAGGTTCGTCGCGTCGATCAGCGGGACACCAGCTCTTCTCAGATCGGGCAACGCTCGGGTCGCGTCGGCAGAGCTGGTCTAAGCTATCCGGCGAGCGGCGAGATCACCCGTTGATCCGTTCGTGAGCAACCACACGCGAGGAGGGCAAATGCGACAGATGACGCTCGGCCGTTATGTGACGCGTGGGGGTCGCAAGCCAGGCGTGCGCGAGCACACTCATAGCGCGGTTGCGTCGAGCAAACGCGCATACCAGCGGCTGAACAAGGCGAAATCCCCCGCCGCGGCGCTGAACGACAAGAAGCTGCGTCGCGATCTTCGACGCGCCTCGAGTTCCGCAGGAGCCGCAGCAGCGATCGTCCTCAGCACGCCGCCAAGGATGCGAACGCGCGATGCGATAGCGCTCGGCGCGATGCTCTCGGCGCTGCTGATCGCCGCCGCAGTCCTGTTCGCTCGCAGCGAGAACCTCCGCGCCAAGCGCCAGGGCAACCAATCCGACCAGGTCGAGGCGCCCGAGAGCGAGCAGCCTGCCGAGAGCACACCAGCTGCCGCCCCGCTCGCGCCCGCCGAGCCGTCCGGCGATCCGCTCGGATAGCTCGGTCACGCTAGTTCGACCTGGTCCGTAGAAGTCGGCTCGCTGTGCCGCTCGTGAGCGGGCGGAGGCGCGTCCCCGCGTCGCTCGATCAGCCACCGCTCCCGCGCGAGCAGCAGCGCGCCCGGAGCGTCTCGCGCGCAGACCTGCTTTTGCGACGGCACGTGCATCTCGCGCCGCGCGGCGACTTCCCTGAGATGCGCGGCCTGGAGGGCAGACGGCCGTCTGGCAGCGGAGACGCGCATCCATCACCGAGCGGGGCTCTGGCTTCGCGGGAGCGGAGGGCGCGGCGCGCCCCGCTGGCCGCGCTAAGCGCGTCTCTCGTCGGCTGCAGCGAGAGACGCGTGTTGCCGGCGGAGCAGGGCAGACGCACGAGACCTGCCTTTCTCACGATGCAGGGCGGGTCGCAACGTGCGGTGATGGACGTGCAGCTGGCGAATAGGAGGTGCGCGGCCACATGCGGGTCGAGATCGCTTTCCTTCACGCACGGGCATCAGACCCGCCACGTGATCAAGATCTTGGCCCTGCCCTACCAGAGCTGCCATAACGACATCGCCAAGTCGTCACGAATGAATTAGTGGGCCCTTTTGGGTTGGGTGGATCGTGTAATTCCAGTCCGGATGGAACTCGTCGCGGATGATGTTCACCTCGGCCAGCTCCGCGTCGGTGACTTTGATCCCTTTCTCGTATTCGCGGGGGTCAAGGCGCGCGTAGACCTTCAGGCCGGTGCTGGTCGTGGTCGATCCGATCAGGTCGATGATGACTTGCAGGCTCTCCAGCGGCCGCCCGCGCCAGTTCAGGCTGACGTAGCTGAACAGGCGGTGCTCGATTTTGTTCCATTTCGAGGTTCCGGGCGGGAAGTGGCAGACGCGGATCGCGATCTGTAGCTCGTTGGCGAGCTTTTGCAGCTCGGTCCTCCACAGCCGGGTGCGGCTGGAGTTGCTGCCGCCGCCGTCCGCGGTGATCAGCAGCGTCGTGGCGTTCCGGTAGCGCTTCTGGCCGAGATGCATCCACCACGCGCGGATCGAGCTGACCGCGAACGCGCTCGTGTCGTTGGTCACACCAACCGACACGAACTCCTCATTCGCGGCGAGGTCGAGCACCCCATAGGGGATCGCGTGCCCCAGATCCTTGTCCTTGAAATCGTGGCAGCGAACCTCGACCGGCCGCTCGGTCGGCTCGTACTCCCGCCCGACAGCCTTGAAATCCCCGACAAGCTCCCGCTTCTTGGCATCCACGGAGATCGTCGGCTCGCCCGCCGCCAGCGCCGCCCGCGTGGTCTCGTTGATGTGGCGAAACTGCGCGTCACGGTCGGGATGATCCTTCCCCTCCCTGGTCTTCTGATTGGCGTGCAACCGAAACCCGAGCCCCCGCAACAGCTTCCCCGTGCTCCGATCAGAAATCTGATGCCCAGCCGCCACCAACGCCCCCGCGAGCTTCGCCAAGCTCTTCGAGGACCACCGCAACGGCGAGCACGGATCCCCCCGCGTATCCGGATCCACCAACGCCTCCAACGCCCCCACCAGCTCCCGATCACACTCCGTCAACCGCGGGCGCCCCGCACCCGGCCGACGGACACGACCCGCCTCCAGCCTCGTCCCCTCCCGCAACTCCGCGATCCCACGCAGCACCGTGTTCCTGCCGATCCCCGTCGCCCGCACGACCGCCGCGATCCCACCCCGCCCACACGCACGCGCCTCCGACGCAGCCCACAACCGCCGCTGACGCTCGTTCAACTCCGGCCCCAACCCCCGATAACGCTCCGCAATCCCCGATTCATCGATCATGCCTTCGCGATACGCCGCCACCACCCAACATCCTGCCACAACCCACTAATTCATTCATGACTCCCAAGCGCGCGCTGGTCACCTACTCGCTCGCGGGCAACAGGGCGGCGACCTTTACCACTCTCGAACTGGGCGAAGCCGAGTCCCCACGCCCTACACGTCCCGATACAATCGCTCGGACGCATCAGTGTGCTTTGCGTGCTGTGGGGAGACGGTGACAAGCCGAAAGGAGGACCAGGGACTGAACAGTAGAGCGCACCAGCGGTACCACGCGTAGCGGCTCGCGGCGAGCGCGCCAAAAGTCCAAATAACGGGTTTGAGGAGGGAAGCGATGGCTGCGGAGATGGTGATCCGACTGCAGACTGGCACGACAAACGTCGACGACATCAATGTTTCGGCTGACCCGATGATCCGGCTGCGACTGCCAGACAGCGTGTCCGACGCCCAGATCGGGAAGGCCCTAAAGGATGCCGAACTCTTCACGGAGATCCTCGGGGGTAAGCCAGGTGAGGTCCGGCAGATACTAGAGGCCCTGTCTGACGGGGATCACGCAACGGCGCGGCGCCTTGCGTTGGAGATCGGAGTCGACGAGAACCGATTTCAGGGACAGGAGGGCGGCCTAATTTGGTTCCTTCTCATAGCCGCTGCCCTAGCGCTGATGGCGATAGCCGCATACGTCAGCAGCTGACACATCATTTACAGCGGTGGGCAGCAGACTCGAGGTCGGGGTTGGCGAGCCCCGAGTAGTTCTATAAGTTCAACTTGTGTCGCTTGTATGAGGGAAGGAGGCAGGCCGTCCTAACCCCGCTTTTGCACTACGTAGCGGGGTGTTGGTGCGGCTGCGCGGGCAGCCCGGTTGACACAGTCGGTGCAGTTACCCGGGGTCGCGCTCAAGCAACCGGCCGACGGCGGGCGTCGGGAAGCGCGGCGAGCAGCGCCCCCGGCGGCGTTCTGGCGACAGCGGTCGGTCCGCGCGGGACGCAGAGCGGACTTCGACACGTGTTGTGGAAGATGCCGAAATTTGGGGTCAGCGAGCGGGCTGGTCCTAGTGCTCGCGTCCGCGAGAACGCGCGGACCAGGCATTGTGCGCGTGGCCAGTTCGCTTGGATGCGCGGGGGCGCTCGTCGGGCGTGAAGGACTCAGCCAGCCGTGTGGGGCAAGCCGGTACCGAAGCGGATCCCAAGCCCTTCCCTCCAGGCACGGGCTTTAGGTCAAAAGGGACTCAGGGCTGGGCGATGATCGGGCAGTCAAGTCAGATCAGACGGCCTCAGGTTGGACTCGTGTTGACTGCCCGGTCTTCGACGAGTAGAGTTACTCCTTTTCATGCAGCAGCCGCGTGCTGCCGGGTGCGCGGCGTCATTCGGAGGTGCGGGACTGTGCCCGACACAGAGACACTCAATCCACAGGGTCTCATGCGAGCCGTAAAGCAAGGGCTCGAACACCATCGTCGCGTTGATCACGAGCTGGGTGCTTTCATGCAAAAAGTAACCCAGAGTGAGGCCCTAGCCACAGAGATCAATGAGGCCGTGGCGAGGCAGGACGAAAGCGCGCTGGTTCAGTTACTGCACGATAACGGCATCTCACATGACCTAGAAGTGCAAGTTCAGGAGCTGAGGCCGAATTTCCATTGCGCGATCCGGGTGTGCTTTCTTGGCTTTTGTGGGTCTTGCTCTATTTCTTGGTAACGCCCGTGGCGGCTCGTCTTTTGGAGACAACCGGAGAAGTTTCAACCGGAGAAGTTTCCCGCGGGAGCGCGAAAGCCTCCCTCTATCGCAAGGCCTGGGGCTTGGCGCGACCACCGTAACAGCTTCGAGACATGCCAATAGCGAGGAGGAGCAGCCATGCCTGTCCACCGCTTACAGTTCACTGGAGACCAAAGGCAACCAGATGCCCTCGCAGACGTGTATGCACGGCGACCGGTGCTCGGCTCGGGTGCGCGGCCGGATGAGCTCCTACGGCTTGGACTGCACCGCTCGTATTACATGACAGTGGGTGACTCGTCCGAACCGAAGGTCCGGGTAGAACTTACGGAGGACGACGAGATCTGGCGCATCGACGTCCCGGTCGACCATATCTTCCAAGGTGCCCGGCCCATTCGCGAGATGCGGCGTGTCCCCGCGGAAACCATTCTCGCTGAGACTAACGCGGACATACCGTTCGCGGGCTATCGTCCCGAATGGTCAGACCTTCTCTACGTTCCTCGCCGCCCAGGGCTAGAGGAGCACGAGCCGCTGCGTCGATTCGATGGCCAGCGTGTCCGACCGGCGTGGGTCTATGGCCACGATGACCGAGCGCAGTTCCGCGACCCTGCCTGGCCATGGGGGCTCGTCGGGCGAATCTTCAACAGTAACGGCTTTAGCGGCACTGGAGCACTCGTCGGCGACCGTCTAGTCGTCACCGCCGGCCACATGGTCCCGTGGGGCAAGAAAGACGCTTGGATGCGATTCGTGCCTGCGTACTACGGTGGTGTGTCCTTGCACGGGGTCGGTGTTGAGTCTTACGCTTCTCAAGCTCGCGGCTACGACCCGCATGGCAATCCCACTGGCTATGACTGGGCGATCCTTCGCTTGTTCGAACCGCTTGGCTCCTGGCTGGGCTACTACGGGTACAACGGCTACTCCGAGGCGTGGGAAGACGAACCGTGGTGGAGCATCATCGGGTACCCCGGCGCGATCGCGAATGCGAATCGGCCATCCTTCCAGGGGCACATCACCGTCAGCGACCTCGATTCGGACGACCACGGCGGCGCCGAGCTTGAATCAGATACTGCCGACATCACGCCCGGCAACTCAGGGGGCCCGATGTTCGGATGGTGGGGCACCGACCCGCGCATCATCGGCGTCGTCAGTGGTGAGGAAGAGATCGATCTTCTGATCACAACGGTCGACAAGGACAACATCATCGCGGGCGGAAGCGGCTTCACGAGTCTGATTGGCTGGGGCCGCACCAATTGGCCTGCATGAAGGGTCATGAGTCGATCGACGCCGGTGCTCCCCGTGGCCAGAGCGGCGCTCCTGCTCGGCGCGGCCTGCAGGTCCGGCGGGCGACGGAAGGCAGAGACGCGCATTCACGAGTTTGCAGGGCGGGCGCGCCACGTGCGGTCTGCCCTGCTCGGCGCTCAACTCGGGTCTCCCGCGCCCGGCCACGAGAGACGCGCTATTCGCCAGAAGCGCGCATCGGGTGCTTGCTGCCGTTCTGCAAGCGATCGGGGTTTGGCGAACAGCCCAGCGCCGAGCTCGAGCTGGCTGCTGTCCGCCGGAAGCGGCTATCCGGGGCCAGCGGCGTCCGGTGCCCGCAACGCCGCTCAAGCAGCCATCTCGCGCGCCCGTGTCAGACAGCTCCTATCGGACAAAACCAGCAGCTAGCTCCTCGCTGCCCACGTGAGCACGAGCATAAGTCTGCCGCCGGGCAGCGTCGAGACTGCCGCGCTCCGGCAAGAGCAGGCGCCGGCACCTGTCTCCGTTAGCTGGCTCCGGGTGGTTCAGCAAACGCACCGCGTGCTTGCTCACGATGGGATTCCGGCCATCGAGCTAACGATCTGGCGGTCAAGGTGGCCCGGGCGTTCGCCCAGGAGGAGCAGCAGTTGCGGCGGCCGCGGGACGATCCCTTTCGACGGCAAGCAATCACGCGACGAGGCGAGCAAGCGTGATCGCTTCTCCATGAAGGCATTCGTCCGCGCCGCCTGCGACTGCCTTCGCCACAACCGAGCGCCCGCGGTCGACGTAATCCCGGCGAGATGCGAAGGTGGCGTCGTCGGGCAGGGCGGGGCTGCTCCCCCTTTTCCCCGCCGGAAGCGCCGCAGACGCGTCAGACTCGGGCGTGACGACATCGAGCAGCTCGCGGTCGATGTCGACTTCGCCGACTGGCACAGGAGCCCAGAGTACGGCGAAGGTCCCCCAGGTCCCCCATCCCCCCAGCGTCGTGAGGTCCCCTGAGCGCGGCCAGAGGCGTCATGACGCGCTCCCGAGCGCCCGGAGGGTGACACGAGCGGACACCGAGAGGCATCTGGTGCTCCGGCAGAGTTCCGAGGCGTGACGGGAGGTAAGGCGTGACCCCCCCGTGCAACCGCGCGACACCCCCCGCACCAAACCCCACCCCTCTTTTAGCAGCAATAGCAGGATCCGACCCGACCCGAGCGCGACCGCGCCCGAGCGCAGCAAGGCAGTCCAGCCCCGCCAGTACGCTGCGAACCATGCGAATTGCAGGCGGATACACCCACCGGGGGACCCCCGAAGGCCCCAAAGGGACCGGGGAGCCACGCGGCATGAAGAACAGTCGACCCTCATTGGGGGTGATGTAGCCCATGAGGTCCAAGTTCAACGCCGAAGTACGCGCTGAGATCGTGGAGGCCGTGGCGGCTGGCTGCTCGCTCTCTGACGCCGCTCGTGCTGCGGGCGTGGGCCTTGACA
Organism: uncultured Solirubrobacteraceae bacterium; assembly: GCA_963816005.1. GTDB lineage: Bacteria > Actinomycetota > Thermoleophilia > Solirubrobacterales > Solirubrobacteraceae > Palsa-465. The sequence continues at coordinate 26,250 of CAWFKF010000058.1, forward strand.
CGCTGAAGCGCTGGCTCGGCAAGGGCCGTCGTGAGGACCTCGGGCCGTTCAGCGCGTTCGAGGCTGCCGTCTCGGAGGCGCGCAGGGAGGCGGCGCAGCGGTCACCCGGCCAGATGTCGGCGACCGAGTTCCGCGAGCACCTGGAGCGCTCCGTGCGCGGCGGTAGCGTCGCGGCGATGAAGCTGTGGGCTGAGCACTATCTGATTCCGCCGGAGGAGTTGACGGAGGAGTTGAGGGCCTTGCTGCCCACGTCCGCGATCACTCGGCTGGCACAGCGGCGCAGCCCGGACGGCGCGGCGTGAGTCTCGACGAGTTCCGAGAGTTTGCCGGCGAGCTGGTGCTCGACAACGGTCAGCGGATGGCGCTGTACCCGGAGCAGGAGTGGATGCTGGCGGACTACTTCGACGGGGTGCGCGAGACGCTGATCCTGATCGGCAAGAAGAGCGGCAAGACGCATCTCTGCGCGGCACTGTGCCTCTATCACCTGATCACCACGCCTGACGCGGAAGTCGTGGTCGCAGCGACCTCACGGGACCAGGCGACGATCCTCTATGACGCCGCGCGCGGGTTTGTGCGGCGCACTCCGGCGCTGCGTGATCTGGTTGACACCAAGCGCGGCTACAGGGAGTTGCGCAACAAGGCGGACGATGGCCGGATCCGCGTACTGGTCGCCGACGTCGATCGGATGGACGGCGCCCTGCCGACGCTCAGCGTGATCGACGAGTAAACAGCTCAAAGGCGAACTCGGCCTTGACCACTACGAGGGCCGCAGCTACCTCGGCTTTCACCATCACTGCACGCTGGTGACGGCCGCCCACGGCTTCTTGACGCTGGAGCGGGCCGACCCAAATCGCCCGCGGCCGGCCTGACACTCCCCCAAGCGGTGCTGCTACTGCAGCCCGTCTGGAAGTGCTGGACCGGCCGCTGCTCCACCTGCCAACAGCCGATCAGTCTCAACGCTCTACCACTACGCCGACCACCCAAACGCGAATAGCACCACCTACCAGAGCACTACTAGGTCACATGGCCCCAACCCGGCGAATCCCCAGTGTTGCCGGGCGATCACGGACCGACGGGGCTGGAGACCCGGAAACTCCCGCTAGCGGGCCTCCGGTATCTGCTGCCGGGCATCTGACGCCGCGCGACCACACGGGGCGTCTAGTCCCATGGATTGGCCGACCGCCGAGGCCGCCTAGAGGTGCGACAGCGTGCCGACGACCGACCCAACCGTCCCGAGCATGATGCCGACGGCAAGGAGCAGCGCGCCTTTGATCCGATCCGAGATACTCCCAGCCAATACGTACCTGAGGTGCCCGCGAAGCTCGTCATCAGCTTCAGCGATCTCCTCTTGAAGACGGTCGACCGACTCGTCAAGCTCCGTATCTAGGGCTTTCCGCATGTCGATGAATGCGTTGTAAGCGGCCGCGTCAATCTTCGCGACATGCTCCAGGATCGCCCGCAGCTGACTCTCACGGGTGGACATCTGGTCCGGGAACCCCAGGTATCTGCGGGGTAGCGCCTTAGACGGATACGACCGCTTACGCCGCAGCCTGCGCGGCCTATTCCGGAAGAGGCGGCGGGCTTGGTCGCGGTCGCGCGCGATCTCGATCACCACGAGGATGAGCCCGGCAAGCTCGCAAAGCCCGCCTGCGACAGAGAGGGCCAAGGCGAGGATGGTCATATCGATGCAAGTCTCGCGCGGAAGCCGGACACTCATACTGCGGCCATTGTGCATCGCGGTGGTGGCCACAGCGATCACCGCTGAGACGATGACGTTCCCGGTGAGACGATCTGGTAGTGGAACGACGCAGCCCATCCGATCCGTCGAGCATGGTCGCTCGTGACGAGACGCAGCACGAGAGCCGAGCGCATTACGAGGCGGCTTGGGCGAGGCGTCCGCTGCGAGATCATCCGAGGTTCAGGTTGGCAACGCTGGAGGGAGCAGAAGGCGGACGACCACGTGGTGACGTTCGTCGGCGGTCCGGGGTTGGTTCCGGGCCGGTTGAAGCGTGATCTGGCGGCAATGCGACGAGCGTGATGATCTCGATCGGCTCGCGTGCTTGGTGGGCGCGGCCTTGAAGGCAACCGGCCCGGGCGCGCGCTGGTTTGGCAAGAGCGGGACCCCGCAGAAAGGCGGGGTCCCGCTCCCTTGCGTGTAGGAGAGTCGCGTCAGCAGAGCTGCGCGACCACCTTGCCGGTTCCCGGATGGCCAGGATCCGGCTGGTATCCGGGGTCCGTCTGCACGACGACCAAGTGCGGGGTGTCGCCCGTGATCGTTGCGCCGGACTTCGCGATTGAGCCGTCCGAACTCCCGCAGGTGTTCCGCGAGGAGTACAGCGCCGAGTACCCCAAGGCGCTCGCTAAGCTCGATCGCGACTGGATGCCGCTGACCGCGTTCATCGACTACCCCGCCGAGCACTGGCGGCACCTCCGAACGACCTACCCGCTGATCGCCTCAGCGGATGCCGTCGAGAAGACGGATCTCCAGGGCGCGTGCGCGCGTGACGACCGTGCCGAGCCTCGGCCCGCGCCCCGGCGCGTTTCGAGTGGGCGCCTCGGGTGAGGTCGGGATCCTTCGAGCGTGCCTGGTCTACGAGGAACGACGGTGGTGTAACTGGGGTCAGGACGATGCCGAGATACCCGCGATCACGTGTCCCATGATCTCGCACCCTCAGGGGCCATGCACGCACGGCGAACGAGGATCATCGCGCCGCGTCGACGCCCGTCTGCCTCACTCGGAAGGAGGTGGCAGGCGTTCCTCACCGACCGCGTCGAGCGCAGTGTCGATCACGTCGCGGATCTCTTGGACGAAGCGGCTGTTGTCGTCATCTAGCGCGACGGCGTCGGGCCATTCCCAGTAGGCGACGACCCTGAGTGATGGGTGCAGATCGACTTGGTTGCGCGTCGGCTGGATGAACTTCGCATCGAACTCCTGGCGATGGTCGGGTGTCGTGAGGTTCTCGCTCACCAGCCAGTTGAAGAGGGCATCGAGTTCGTCTGCCCGTCGGCGCCTAATCTGCGAGGTCTCATCAATCCAGAGGTCGACGTACTCGTCGAGGGTCAGATCTGGATCAAAGCTTTGCCTAGTCGGAGGACGCCAGTTCGTGACAGACAGGGATGGAGACACGTCCCAGCGCGCATGACCAGTCTCAGTGCCATGCAGAGCGGCCACAGCTCGTGCTCGCGATGGTTCGCCGTAGAGACGCAAAGCCTCCGGCTTCTGCACACCTGGCCACATGGCGAGGTTGACCCGCTGCTGGTTAACCCGACCTAGCCACACCCGCTGGAAGGTCTTCCAGCCTCCGAGCACGTGGCAGCCCCAGTCATCGCTGGTCGGCTCAAGGTTCACGGCCTGTCCGATCAGACTCCTGAGCCGACGACGAATCCGCACCTCGTTTGGCTCGGCTCGGGCGAGCGTCTTGAACGGAAGTACATCGGGGAACGACTCCTCAGCCATCTCGAAGAAGTCATTGAGCAATCCGCGCTCAGCGAACCCGAGCAAGCCTTGCTCGTCTAGCCGCAGCCACGCGTCGGTCAGCTCGTGCCACCGCACCAGGATCGCTTTCTCAAGTCGGCAGTGTCCCGACAGCGGTCCGAGAGGGATCTCCTGCGCCTGACGTGCGTCCACCAGCTCGTTCAGCTTGCTCTCGATGACGATGATCAGCTCATCCCCGTACCGGATCACGCCATCGAACCGAGGAGTCCTGTCGGACTCACTTACCTCAAGCAGACGGTCTTCGACATCGGGAGCGAGGAAGACACTGATCACCCTCGGCCCGTCTCCAGGGTCGACCGCCCCCGCTTTGATCTGAGACTCAAGCTTCGGATGCAGACTCGATGTCTGGGTCTCCATTTCGGCCATGGGCAGGTCTACGAGCATCCGCCCAGGATCGGCGCGGCGTAGCAACTCGCCGTGTGCCATGGGCACGAGTCGCATGAGCGTCAGCGCTGCACGCGTGAGCTGGTCCTCCCAACCCTCGGGCAGGCGTTCGAACGGATGGAAGTAGTTCAGATGCCGCTTGCCCACGGTCTGGCTCCTTTATCGCACATGCTCAAGTGAGCGTGGTCTACACCAGTCCTGCGCCCGCCGCAAGGGGCATCAACCCGGAGCATCTTGAGCCGGTCTCACATGCGCGCGAGCCATGTCGCGGACGTACAGTCAAGCACCCGTAGACACCAAAGCCGCCGCCGGTCGCCGGTGCCGCACGAGCCGGTGTCCTCGCTGCCCACGGATTGGATCCGTCAGATCCCTCGGCCTGGGCGTACGGGATCGCGACGAACGACGGCTCGGCCTACGTCATGTCACCGTGGCCGAGGCCGCCCCGCGACGCTTGGGTGAGTTCGGTTGGCCTGGGGCGTGCCGAGCGCGATGGTGAACCGGCCGGCATCGCATATCCGACCATATACCGGGAGCCGGGGAGGCTACGACCCGAGCAGCAGCGTAGGCTTTCGCCGGTCTCATCGAGGATGCGGTCAAGCCTCCACGGCACACTCAGCGATAACGGTCATCGCATGTTCTACTTCGCGACTTGGACAGACGTCGCTGTTGCCATAGCAGGCGCAGTTGCAGCAGTGGGTACGGTCGGCGCTGTCGTCGTGGCGCTCTACTTTCAGCCCCTGCGCGAGCGACGGCTTCGGGCCGACTTGCGACTTCCCGAGGCCTTACCCGACCGTCGTCTTAGCGAGTCGGCCTACTACGGGACGTCTGTAGAGACGATCACCCTTGACGTTACGGCGCAGCGCGGACGACGCTCGGCAGAAGAGGTCGAGGTCCTGCTCACCGTAAGCTGCTGGCTCCGAGACGACGAACGGGACCGCCCCCGGACCGTGTTCCAGAATCGGCCGCTGCCCTGGTTCGATTCGTCTTCTGTTGAAGGTCCCGTGACGCAGTTGCATATGGGTCCAGGCGTGTCTCGTAAGGTCGAAGTCCTAAAGATGGGCAATCCGAAGGCACTACACGCCTCGATGGGTTGGCCACCAGATCTCGCGGAATGGACGTTCAACCAGCTCAAATGCTCTGTGGTATTCGCTGCTCTTCCGTTCCCGCCGGAACCAACATCACAAGTGTTTGCCCAACCCCACCTTCATTGGCGGCTGCGATTCACCGTGACGGCGCGCGACGTCGACGCAAAGATGTATGAGTGCGAACTCCGAGTCGGCATTAGCTGGAAGGCCGGAGCGCTTTCGACGGCACCGGTAGTTCCAGCGCCAACGAGCTACGAAGAGGCTAAGGGCCTACACATGGTGACCGAAGTGAAATGGACCCCGCTCGTAGAGCGAGGAGCGGCTTGACCCTCGCGAGCGACGTAGCCCCCTGCGGCCACTACCCAACCGTCTTCCCCTTGCGCCTGTTGCAGGCTTCGCACAGCAGCTGGATGTTGCGCTCGTGGGGAGTCTCGCGTCTCGCCTGCCCGGTGCCTTACACCGCGCCCCTGGGCCAGCTGCGCCGTGGACTCCGGGCAGCGCCGTGCCTTGACCGGGATCGCCTCGTGCACTCCGGGCACTCCTTGTGTCCGGGTCCTCCTGCGCGCGCCGGGCCATCAGGTAGTTGACCGGCTTGACGACGAAGAAGCAGACCGCGGCGGCGATCGACACGAGGGCGATCAGGGCGTTCAGGAAGGTCGATCAGGATCTCGATCGATCGGCTGTTTGCTCTGGCAGCCGTACATCATCGCGGCCGTGCGCGCGGTGAAGGTGGCGTCGGACAGCTTCGCGCAGTCGCTCACAGCGGGGTGCGTCAGTCGCCGATCGGCGGAACGCACACGCCACGGGCGGGGGAGCGCGTCGCAGAGGGGACCGCGGCAATCGCGTAGGGCGCACCTGTTCGGCGTGGCGCTGCTGATACCTCGCACATCGTAGCTCGACGCTGTTTGAGAAAGCGTACGTTCGTACGTGAAATCTAAATGTCGTCGTGTTCGGGGGCGGCCTGATCATGTTGTCATGACCACAGTTCTCCACGTACGTGTCCCCGCCGAGACGCGTGATCTCCTGCGCGATCACGCCGATGATGTTGGGCGCACCCTCATGCAAGAAGTCCGCATCTGGCTCCAACTCGCCGCAGCCGCGTCGATCTACGTTGCGCTGATCAATCCCAACGCCGGAGAGCCGGACGAGGAGCTGCTGGCGGAGCGAGTAGAGGCGCTGGCGCTCCTGCGGACGATGCTGGCGCGCGCGCTGCCGCATCACATCGCACCTGAGCTGCTCGCTCAGGCGTTCACCCTCCCCCGAGCATGAACTAACCCCAACACAGAGGCCGCCCGGCGGAGAAGACCGGGCGGCGGAAGCTCCATACGAAAGGAAGAAGCAATGTCGAGAGTACAGGCCCACATCGACGCCATCGCCCCCGGTGTCTACATCGTCGGCGGCGTATTCATCTTCGACCGTGAGGACGCCCGTGCAGCCTCCAGGGCGATGCGCCAACCGATCCGACTATTCCATTTACCAGGTCCCGCACCGGCCCCAGAGCGCCCGCTCGTACGACGGCATCAGCCACGCAACCGGACGCGCCGCCGCACCCCACGCCGGACGCGGGGACCCGACGACGCCGATTCTGACCCCCACGGTGAAGATCGTGGGGATGCGCCAAGCAACCCGCAGACAGCGCCTTGCCTCGCGATCACGCTGGACGACCTGCTGGGGCCAATCCCTGTCGGCGCTGGCGGCGGCCCCGAGACGACGGATGGGGCGTTGTGAGCGCCAGGAAGCCTTTCCCGGTACCCGCACCTACCTCGGGGCGGGAATGCCGCTCGACCGCTAAGCCCGACTTACGGGCCAAGCCACGCCGCAAGCCTCCCGAGAGGAACTACGTTGGCTACCGCGAGACGCCGGAGGTCGTTAAGGCCGTCAAGCGGCTGATCCGCGCGGCGGGCAAGCGCATCGCCGAGGAGGACCCCGAGGCGCTGCCGTTGCTTTGTCGGCTGGAAGATGAAGTGCGTGACGCATGGCGCGTGGCGATCGCCGGGCAGCGCCGCGCGGGCTTCAGCAACCGCGATATCGCCGAGGCGCTTGGTGTCACTCAACCGGCCGTGACACAGCGGTGGCCGCGAGCCGCGGAGGACCGCCTAAGCCTCGGGGACGAGGAGGCGGGACGATGACCGAGGCAAGGTGCGCCTGGTGCGACGGGCACGCGATCCCGCAGGTCACCGCGGCCGTGCTGATGGCCGCCACGCTCGCAGGCAACGCGCCGGACACGCACCTCCTTGAGATCCGCCACGGTAAGCGCGGCGAAGGCATGCGCCAGCGCTTCTGCCGTGTGGAGCATTATCCCGCGGCTGCCGCGTTCGCGATCGCGGCCGCGCAGTCAGGCGACGCCTACATCTCCGCGCTGCCACGGCTGCGTGAGAGCGGGACCCGGGACGACGTCGAGGCCACGTGGGTGCTGTGGACGGACATCGACCAAGAGGATGGGGTCGAGCGTGCGGCACGCTTCGAGCCCGCGCCGTCGATCATCGTCGGGACCGGGACCGCCGGGCACGCGCTGGCGATCTGGCAGCTCAGCTCGCCGCTGGCCGCCGATCAGGTCAAGCAGGCGAACCGTCGCCTTGCTCACGCGCTGGGCGGAGACCTGACTGCGAGCGACGCTGCTCGGGTGCTTCGCCTGCCAGGCACGCTCAACCATAAGGAGCACCAGCCGAGACCCGTTCGCTGTGTCCAGCTCGACCCGTACGGCTACACGGTCGAGCAGCTCGTCGGGCACCTGCCGGATCCGCCCGCGCCGAGGCCGCCACGTAGTAGAAGCGCGACCGTTGAGGAGCTGCGTGACGACGTTCTCCTTGAGATCTCGGCGAGCGTCTACGTGCCGATCTTGACCGGTCAGGAGATCGGACGTGATTGCAAGGTCCGCTGCCCGTTCCACTCCGATGGACAGGAGCGCACCCCCAGCCTGCACGCGTGGGACGACCCCCGGGATGGCTGGTACTGCTTCGCCTGCGAGCGTGGCGGCTCGATCATCGACCTGGCCGCGGAGCTTTACCGCATCGAGCCGCGGGGGCAGCGCTTCCACGACGTCCGGCGGCGGCTTGCCAGCGACCTTCTCGGAGGGACGCCGTGAGCGGGATCTCGGACGACCAGCGCGAGCGCCTGAAGGCAATCGCGGATAGGCGAGAGAACGGGGAGGCCGGGGCGAACCGCGACTGGCTCTTGGGGTCGCCAATGGACCCCGCTGCCACGCCGCCCGACCCGCTGCCGCCGTTGGCCGGGTTCCCGTTCCTGCATCCCGGAACTGGCGCGGTGATCGTAGGACCGACCGGCGGCGGCCGTAGCTCGCTCATCCAGGCGGGCCTGTACGACGCGGCGAAGGCCGGGCTGCGGTGCGCCTACCTGGGCCACGAGGTCATCGAGGAGGAGTTCAACGCTCGCGCAGCAAACCTCGCCGGGCTACGCGGCGACGAGTTGAGTGACCAACTGCGCGGCGAGCTGGCGCGCGTCCGCTACCTGGATCTCACGAGCGTAATCGCGCAGGCCTGGGAGGTTCTAGAGGATTGGGTCGCGGGGATCTGTGCCAGCTACGACATCGTTGCCATTGATCCGCTGTCCGCGGTCGAATCGGCGCTCGGCCTGAACTTCGAGCAGAGCAACACCGAGTTCGTCCGCTTTTACGACCGGCTCGTGAAGCCGATCACGTCCAGGGGCGTGCAGGTGACTCTGATCGACAACGTCGGGCACGCTGCCGAGGCGCAGCGGCGCGCCAAGGGCGCCAGTGCGAAGTCCGACCGCGCCGACCTCACGTTCTCGTGCGCGCTGGCACCCGGCGGGCTGGCGATCAGGGCGCACAAGGTCAGGACGATCCGGACGACGTTCCGCCGTGGAGATGAGTGGCTGTTCGACCGCGAGAGCCAGACCATCGAGTACCGAGGCACCAGCGCTAGCGAGCGCACCAGCGAGGGCGAGTTCAGGCCCACGCACCTGATGGAGAAGGCTTCGCGGCTCATCGAGGGCGAGCCGGGCGTGACGACGAACGTGATCAAGAAGCGCATCGGGGGGAAGGCCGACCGGGTCGCGACCGCCCTGCGTCACCTCGTCGCGGAGGGCCACGTCGAGCGCCGCGATCACGGTCAGGCGCAGCGCCACTACAGCCTCCGGCCGTACCGCGAATCCCACGACCCGAAGCGCGACTCGACCGGTTCCCAAGACGCGGGAACCGGTACCCCCGCCGGGAACCTCTTCGAGCAGGATGATCGGGCCTCAACCGGTTCCCGCGAATCCCCAGCAACCACCGGGTTGGGAACCGGTTCCCACCCGAGTCCCGACCGAGTCCCGGAACCGGTCCCCGACAACCGAGTCCCCAAGTCCCGTGTACGTAGTACCGGGAAGTGGTGTGCTGAGTACGGATGTTGAGATCGGAGGTGGAAGTCCTGTCCCGGGGCCCTGACAGAGGGAACCCGACATCGATGAGGCAAGGGCGCGGCCCGGAATTGACCGGGCGGCTTCAGTGCGGCTGGTTGCGCTGCGAAGCTCCCGCGAGGGCGGGTCTGAAGGAGGCCATAGGTGCGTTGTGGTGGCGAACGAAAGTGAAGCGCCGTAAGGCGTTGCTCGGTGGGCGAGCCGGCCAACAGCGGCGATGCCCGATCCCTGTTCGTCGTGACCGAGAGCGTATTGGCGACGCGATCACAGCGAAATCTCAGCATCTCACCTCAGGAGATCTGCTGGGTTCCGGCCGGTTGGCCGGTAGGCCGGAGAACGAGAGGACGATGGTCGATGGCCCAGCAGAAGTCCGAGGACTGCGTAGTACCCTCGACTTTCGCAGTTCATAGGCCGGCTGCGGCCCATGCTTGTTGGACTTGCGTGATTTCCCGTGGTGTGGGGGTTCGACCCTGTCCTGGGTGATATTGGGCGGCGATGATCACGCGGCGGAGCTTGGCGAGCATGTCGGCGAACGATGGGGTGGTCTTGGTGAGGTACCAGGGGGCGCGCTGGCGGTGCTCTTCGACGACGTTTGGGTGATGCCCGGCGACGGCGTACCAGATGATCGTCAGTGTCATCGCGAGGAACTGGAAGGGGACGGTCCGCTCGACGGCTTTCTTGGTGCGGTTGCGCGCGTCGCCGACGCCGAACAGTTCCTTGCCGTCTTCGAAGGCGACTTCGATCGGCCAGCGGTCTGCGTAGCGCTCGACGATCTCGGCGGCGCTGGCGTCAAGGTCGGTGGTGATCAGCGCGAGCTGGTAACCGGAGGGCTTGCGCTCGTCTTTGACGAGGATCACGCGCGTGGGGGTGTGGGGGCCGAGCGGCCCCCACAGGCAGTCGATGATCGCGAGCTCGAGCGTCTCGATCTTGCCGTAGCGTCGCACGGCCTGCTCGACCCACTCGGTGGCGGGGTCGGTCGCGATCTTGGCCAACGCGGGGAGTCGTTTACCCCACTGGCGGGGTCGGCCCTGCTTGCCGGTGCGCGGCGGTTTGCGATCGTAGATCGCGCCGTTGGAGCGCAGGCGGGAGGTGATCGTGACCTGGCCCGGAAGGCCCCGCCAGGCCTCGGTTGCATACGCGGCGTCACCGACCATGTCGATCCTGCGGCTGGACAGGCGGGCGGCGAGCAGGTCGACCATTTCCCTTGCCAGCTCGGGCTTTCCGGGCCGCTCGGGGTCGCGCCTGTCCTTCTTGGCGAATTGTTTGCGCCTGGGCTGCCAACAGCGGAACAGGATCGGCAGGCAGACCGATCGCTCGAGGCAAGCCAAGCGCACCACGATCCCGACCACGACCCAGTTGTTGCCCCACGCGACCGCCGCCTTGTCGGAGTTGGCGGTCGCGTCGTGATGCCAGAAGCAGGCGTGGATCTTGCGCCCCAGACGATGCAGCAACGTGTCGTCGACCGCCACCAGCAGCGGCGCCCCGGGCGCTGTCAGCCGCTCGGCGATCAGCTCCGCAAGGCGCAGCCCGAGCTCATCAGCCGACCAGTCCGAGAGACTGAAGAAACGGTGCGCGCGGCAGTGATGCCAGACCGCCGAGAGCCGACAGCCGACCAGCATCCCGGTGACCGTACGCAATCCGGTCTGCGAAATCTGGCCGACGACCAGCGCCGTGAAGGTCGCAAACGTCGGGCGAGAGAAACACGGCGCAAACAGGAGCAGAAGCTCATTCAGCGAAGATGGGACGCAGAGCATCGGCGGCAACCCCCATGGGCAGCCGCGACGGGCCTCCCACCCGACCGCGGAAATGGTCATCGAACAACCACCGCTTCGGGGAAGCCGCCGATGCTCCTTCTGCGCCCCCGCGCGGCCGAACGCTCAACACCCCCGACCGCTCACCCCACCGCGCCTACCGACCCACGCCCCGCGCGCCCGGCTCAACCCTCAAAGTGCAAAAGTCGAGAGTACCGGAAGGCGGCTGTAATGGCCGCTGAGCGTGCCGGGTCGGGCCCCGGTGGGCAAGGGAAGGCGGTCCCGGTCGAAGAAACGGCGGTGCAGCTCAGCCTGCCGGTCGCGACAGCAGAAAACCCGCAAGGGGCTACCCGCAGGAGGACCCGGGACCGGCTCGGGGTCCTCCGGGCGGGAGCGCCGAAGGCGAGCGGCAAGGTTGGGATCGCAGCGCCTGCGACGATGGAGGAGGTTGCCAACCGATTGACCAGTGCGTTGTTGAAGGTGGCGTCGAACAAGGGCGCCCCTGGCCCTGATGGGCAGACGATTGAGGCGCTGCTTGAGCAGTGGCCGGTTGTTCTGCCCAGGCTGCAGACCGACCTGCTGGCTGGGAGCTACCAGCCCGGCGCGATCCGCCGGCGGTATATCCCGAAGGCGGGGGGTGGGCAGCGCGGGTTGGGGATTCCCGACGTGATCGATAGGGTGGTCCAGGAGGCCGTGCGGCAGGTGCTCGAACCGCTGTGGGAGCCGACATTCCATCCTTCGAGTCACGGGTTTCGACCCGGTCGAAGTTGCCATTCGGCGGTCGCTGAGGCCAAGGGGCATCTCGAGGACGGCTACGAGTGGTGCGTGGATCTTGATTTGGAGAAGTTTTTCGATCTCGTCTGCCACCAGCGGCTTGCCGCCAAGCTCGCCGAGCGCGTGAGCGATCGGCGGCTGCTCGTGCTGATCGGACGGATGCTGAAGGCCAAGGTGCTGTTGCCGGACGGTGTGGTGATCGCAAGCGAGCAGGGCGTTCCGCAAGGCGGTCCGCTCTCGCCGTTGCTGTCGAACATCGTGCTGGACGAGTTCGATCAAGAGCTTGACCGGCGTGGCCACCGATTCGTTCGCTACGCAGACGACGCCAAGGTGTACGTGCGCAGCGAGCGGGCGGGGCGGCGGGTGATGGCCAGCTTGTGCGAGTTCATCCAACGGCGCTTGCGCCTGAGGATCAACGAGGCCAAGTCGGCCGTTGCCCGACCCGAGGAGCGCCACTTCCTCGGCTTCCGGTTATGGGTAAACCCGTATACCGGGGTCGTGGAGGTGCTGTTGTCGGAGCGCACCAAGCGCTTAGCGATGGAGCGCATCCGCCAGCTCACACCCAGGAACTGGGGAGGCACGCTTGAAAGCTGCATCGCCGGGACCAACACGTGGCTGCGCGGCTGGCACGGTTTCTTCGGGATCGCCTCCGCCACGGAGATGCGGATGATGCGCACGCTCGACGCTCACATCAGGCGCCGGCTGCGCGCGATCATTCTGCGCCACTGGAAACGCAAACGCACAATCGCGCGGCGTCTCATCAAGCTGGGCGTCAAACGAGAAAACGTGTGGCGGCAGATCTACTCGGGACGCAAGTCCTGGTGGGCGCTAAGCCACACGTCCGCGGTCGACCACGGCCTGCGCAACGCATACTTCGCCAAGCGCGGGCTGCTGTTCTTGGCCGACCTTCATCGCCAAACGCACCGGCAGATCGTCGCTCCCGCCGCGCCACAACTGGCGTTATGGGAATGATTCGAGGTCGATACACCGGCCGGCGGCGGGGGTCATAACCCGCCGTCCCGAAGAGCCGTATACGAACAGCGTACGTACGGTTCTGTGGGAGCCGGGGCGGGCAACCGCCCCGGCGACCCGAGTGCGCCCAGCATGATCAGCAGCTCGGGGGTGCAAGTCCCCTGTGGAGGAGATGACACCAACCACAAGCCAAGGGCAACTGCGTCGTCGTGAGGCGGGGTGGGAAGGAAGCCGGAGGCGAAATCGCGACTCTAGGAACACATGGCGCGCTGGATCCCGTTGGGGAGCTGGCGGGCTGCGCGTAGGAGGCGGGGCGGTCTGGGCGAGCCAGCTCGGCATGGCGAAGCCCGTTGTCATCAAGGGGCCGTTACGTGGACGCGGTGGGTGCGCGAGGAAGGTTGCTGGTCTTACCTGGGGAGGTCTCCATGGGTGTCCCGGGATGCCCGTCCGGTGCGCGTGCACCGCTCGTCGGGTGGTGCGGGACGACTGTGGTCGAGAGGCCGTGGTTCGCCGTGGAGAAGTCAGCAGACGCCGTAGTACCAGCGGGGATCGTGGATCGCTGGGAAGGGCTGAACGCGAAGCCGAGATGCAGGACGCTGGTGCTCGCGGGATCGACGTTGAAGGCAGCCAACCCCACATGGGGCCTGGGCGGGAGGGTCCGACGGTGAAGCCCGAGGACGCCCGTTCAGAGCGCAGTCGATCCCCGGCGCCTGGCGATACCGCAGCTCACCCCGCCGAGGCGAGCTTGTGGGAGCAGTTGTTGTCCCGCGAGAATCTCGCTGAGGCGCTCAGACGCGTCGAGCAGAAAGCCGGTGCCCCAGGCATCGACGGGATGAGCACCAAGGAGCTGCGGCCGTGGTTGAAAGACCACTGGCCACGGGTCCGCTCACAGCTTGACGCGGGCACCTACCAGCCGCAGCCTGTCCGGAGGGTGATGATCCCCAAGCCCTCGGGTGGTCTGCGGAAGTTGGGGGTGCCGGCTGTGGTGGATCGGTTGATCTGCCAGGCCATCGCGCAGGTGCTCACGCCTGTCTTCGAACCGCATTTCCATCCCCATAGCTTCGGCTTCAGGCCGGGGCGCTCGCAGCATCACGCTGTCGAGCGGGCACGCCAGTTCATCTCAGATGATGCGGCGTGGTGCGTCGATTTTGATCTCGAATCGTTTTTCGATCGGGTTCAGCACGACGCTTTGATGGCGAGGGTCGCCAGACGGGTCCATGACAAGCAGGTGCTCAGGCTGATCCGGCGCTACCTGGAAGCGGGCGTCATGGATGGCGGGCTGGTAGCTGCGAGCGAGGAGGGGACCCCTCAGGGGTCGCCACTCTCGCCGCTGCTCTCGAACGTCATGCTCGACGACCTCGACTGGGAGCTGGATCGGCGCGGGCATCGGTTCGTGCGCTTCGCCGACGACGGACGGATCTACGTCCGGAGTAGGCGGGCGGGCGAGCGGGTCATGGCGAGCATCACGCAATACGTCGAGCAGCGCCTCAAGCTCAAGGTCAGCCGCGAGAAGTCGGTGGTTGACCGGGCGACGAAGCGCCCTTTCTTGGGGTTCGGGTTTCGGTACCGCGGCAGTGAGGTCAAAGTCACAGTCGCCCCCAAGTCCCAGAACCGAGCAAAGCAGCGCTTGCGCGAGTTGACCTCGCGTCGACGGGGCGTCTCGATGGAGCGGCGGATCTTCGAGATCAACCGTTTCACGGTCGGGTGGACGGCCTACTACTCGTATGCCGACACGCCGTGGCCGTTTGAGAAGCTCGACAAATGGCTCCGCAGGCGACTGCGGCAGGTTCGCTGGAAGCAATGGAAACGCGTCCGCACCAAGCGGCGCAGGCTCATCGCGCTGGGCATCCCAGCGGGCGACGCGCACAAATGGGCGTGCTCGCGCAAGGGCTACTGGCGCATCTCGAGCTCTCCAATCCTCCACCGCGCGCTGCCGACCGCCTACTGGACCGACCAGGGCCTGGAGGGGTTCCTCGAACCCTACCGCCGTTTCCGGGACGCCAAGCGAACCGCCCGATGCGGACCCGCACGCCGGGTGGTGTGGGGGGCGCCGGGGTAAGCCCGGCGCCTACCCGATGGGACTCGGTTGGCAACGCACGGGGCCCGGACGCCGAGCTGGACGACGAGGACACGGCGTTCTGATGGGGGCCGATCGCCCGTTCCGTCCCAGGCAGCGCAAGCCGCAACTGATGGCGAAGCCCGCGCTTGAGCGGTACGGCTCGATCGAGCAGACCGTCGGGATGCCCGGCGGCTACCGCACGAACCTCTGGCGGCGTGGAAGTGCAGCATGAGGGCCCATCCCACCGCACCCGTTCCACGGATCGCGTTGACTAGGGCCGAGGCTGCTGCGTCACTCGGCGTGAGTCTCTCCCATTTCGAGCGCCACATCGCTCCCGGGTTGCGCACGATCCGGACCGGCTCGGCGCGGCTCATCCCGACGGCGGAGCTGATCGCATGGGCCGACCGGTCCGCGACGCTCGCGGGCGACGCTACGCTGGTACCTGGAACCAAAGCGCCGGGGCGGCGCGCCAACGCCCCCCGGCATGGCCATGAGGAGCAAGCCCCATGAGCACCACGAAGCGTAATCCGGCGCGACTCGGGATCGCTGAGCGCACCAACTCGAAGGGACAGGTCCAGTACCGCGGCACGGCGTACGACAACCGCGCCCGCAGGCACCTTAGAGGACCGTGGACGAGCAGCCTCGCGGAGGCTCGATCGTGGCGCGTGGACGCGCTCGCCCGACTCCAGCAGGGCACGCTCTCAGCCGACCGGGGGCCGACCGTCGCCGCGGTCGCGGAGACGTTCATCGTCGGGATCGAGTCCGGCGAGATCACCACGCGCAGCGGGCGGCCGTACAAGCCGAGCGCGGTCGCGGGGTACCGGCGCGATCTGCGGGCGCGCGTCGTGCCCGCGTTCGGCGCGTCGCGCCTCGCCGACGTCCGGCTGCCCGACGTGCAGCGCTGGGCCGACACGCTCGCCTCGACGGGGATCGCGCCGAGTACGGTGCGCAACGTCACCAACGCGCTCCGCGCGCTCTACGGCTGGGCGCTCCCGCGCGGGCTTGCGACGATCAACCCCACCCGCGGTCTGCGCTTGCCGACCGGCGAGCAGGCGCGTGACAGGATCGCCGTACCCGAGGAGGCGTCAGCGCTCATCCGAGTGCTGCCGCCGGACCTCCAGGCCGCGCTCGGGCTCGCCGTGTGGGGCGGCCTGCGGCTCGGAGAACTGCTCGCGCTCGACTGGTCGGCGATCGACCTCGAAGGGCGCACGCTGCGCGTAGAGCGCTCGTGGGACCACACCGCACGCAGGTTCGTTGACCCGAAGTCGAAGGCCGGAACGCGCACCGTGCCGATGGTGGAGCGGCTCGCGATCCTGCTCGCCGATCATCGAGTGCTCCAGAACCAGGCGGCCGGGCTGCTGTTCCCCGGCGACGATCCCTGCTACCCGATCCACCCGACCTCGCTGCGCGAGCGGATCGGGAGGACGTGGAAGACGGCCGGGCTCGCGCCGCTCGGCTTCCACGAGGCCCGTCATACCGCTGCGTCGATGTTCATCGCCGCCGGGCTGAACGCCAAGACCGTCAGCACGTACCTCGGGCACGCGTCGATCTCGATCACGCTCGACCGCTACGGCCACCTCTTTCCCGGCTCGGAGATCGAGGCGCGCGAGGTGCTCAACGCGTACCTAGGAGCGTGGGTCACTATGCCCGCAGAACGCCGTTTTGGCCCGTTTCAGGGGATCAAATCATCAGCGGCGATCGCTCGGATGGCCGCAGAACGGCTCTCAGAGCCTCGATAATGAGACTGAGTATTACTGACCCAGGCTCCTAGTAGTGCTTTGTTAGTCGGTGGGTAGGAGTTCGCCGGGGGTGCGGCGAACCCTTCTCGCGTTCGTGTTGCCGGCGTGAGGAGGGGATGATGGTGGTAATGGCGCAGTCTGAGTCGCAGGTACCGGAGCAGGTCGATCCGCCGTCGGCGGTGCGGGAGCGGGCTGAGGCGTTCACGGCGGAGGTGTTGGCGGAGGCGATGCGCCACCCGGTGCAGATGATCAACGGTGGGCTGTACGTGCGGGGGCTGCTGGAGCAGGGCAAGCGTAAGTCGCTTGAGCCGCTGGTCGCGCGGCTGGGCGGTGAGGCTGAGTATCAGTCGATGCAGCAGTTCGTGGCCGATAGTCCGTGGGATCCGGCGCTGGTGGTGAAGGCGGTCGCTGAGCGGGTCGCGCCCGAGATCGATGTTGAGGCGTGGGTGCTGGATGACACGGGGTTCCCGAAGGACGGCAAGCACTCGCCCGGGGTCAAGCGCCAGTACTCCGGGACGCTGGGGAAGACCGGCAACTGCCAGATCGGCGTCTCGTTGCACGCGGCTGGTGTGGGCGGGACGGTGCCGTTGGGGTGGGCGCTGTACCTGCCCGAGGAATGGTGCACGGACCAGGCGCGGCGCAAGAAGGCGAAGATCCCCGCGGATGTCGTGTTCAAGACCAAGCCGCAGCTGGGTGTCGAGCTGGCCGTGCGCGCCTCGGGCTGGAAGGTCAAGCGGGCGCCGGTGTTGGGCAACTGCGCGTACGGGAACAACACCGAGTTGCGTGACAAGCTCCACGGCGCGGGTCTTGAGTATGTGCTGTCGGTCACGCCGGAGACGACCGTGTTCGCGCCTGAGACGACGTTCACCGTGCCCGAGCAGCCCGCCGGCAAGCGCGGCCGCCCCAACACTCGCCCGCACCCGGACCGCGAAGCGGAGTCGATCGGCGCGCTGGTTGCTCGTCTGGGAGAGAAGCGACTGAAGACAGTCACGTTCCGCGACGGGCCCGACGGCAGGCACCTCAAGTCCCGGTTCATGTTCGTGCGCGTCCGCGCCGCGCACCACTGGCGAGCGCACGACCAACGATGGGCCAACGGCGTCGAGGTCCCGCCGCGCGAGGAATGGCTGATCGCCGAATGGCCCAAAGGCAAGCCCTGCCCGACCGACTACTGGCTGGCGAACCTGCCCGCCTCCACCAAGCCCGGACGGCTCGCCCGCCTCGCGCGGCTGCGCTGGAAGATCGAGCTCGACTACCGCCAGCTCAAGGGCGAACTCGGCCTCGACCACTACGAAGGCCGCTCCTGGCTGGGGTGGTACCACCACACCGCGCTCGTCACCACCGCCCACGGGTTCCTCACCCTTGAGCGCCTCCGTCCACCTTAGCCCCGCCTACGGCCTCACCCTCGAACAAGCAGTACTCCTGCTGCAGCCGCTCTTCAAGTGCTGGGCAAGCCGCTGCCAGACCTGCCAGCAGCCCGTCGACCTCGACCAACTCCACCTTCATCCGCTACGCCAGGACGAGTGACAGCGTCTAACAAAGTACTACTAGCCCGCTAGCCGTACCCACAGCCGTACCCACGCGCCCTAAAAGCCCTGCAAACAAGGATGCGCCTGCCGCACTTCAAAACCGGCAGGGCGGGGCAGCCCCCCGCTTGGAAGGTTCGATTCCTTCGCCGCGTCGTGGCTGGAAATGTGGCGTTTCTGGAGGGGGTTGTCTGCGGTTGCGCAATGTGCCAACTCTGACACGTGTCCCCGATATGTCCCGAGGATCGGCGTAACGTCGTCGTGGATGCAGCAGGTGTCGGGACACGTCTTCCGGGTCGTGCGTTCGCGGGGTCCGGTCTGGTACGCGAAGTACCGGCTCCCGTCGGGGCGCCAGGTGCAGAAGAAACTTGGGCCAGCGTGGACTGGGCGGGGTCGCCCGGCGGCCGGCTACTTCACCAAGCGCACGGCCGAGGACTGGCTGCGAGGGGTGCTGGACGAGGCTCGACGCGGGACGCTGGCGGGGATGGTCCAGACGGGGGCTGTCGGACGCGGGCGCGGAGTGGCTGCGCTACTGCGAGCACGAGCGGGCGTGCAAGCCGTCGACGATGACCGACTACCGGCACACGTTGGCGCGGATCATGCGCGACCTGGGCGGCGTGGCGATCGAGGACGTGACGCCGGAGCTGCTCGATCGCCCGAGGAGGTGTGGGCGCTCGTGCGCGCGGCCGGGTCGGCTCAGGACGGGGCGCTGTTCCTGACGGGCGCGTTCACCGGGTTGCGGATGGGGGAACTGCTCGCGCTGCAGTGGGGCGACGTCGACTTCGCCGGCGACGCGATCCGAGTACGGCGCAGCTACAACGCGCACGGTGGCGTCGGGACACCGAAGAGCGGCAAGGTCCGCTCGGTGCCGATGGTTCCCGATGTCGCGAGCGCACTCGCCCGGCTCGCCGAGCGCGAGGGGCTCGTCGGCGAGGAGCATCTGGTCTTCCCCGGCGAGCTCGGCCTGTTCCAGAACGCCAGCGCGCTGCGCGACCGTTACAAGACCGCCCTCGCGCGCGCGGGACTACGCCCGCTGCGTTTCCGCGATCTGCGGCATACGTTCGGGACGCTCGCGGTCCGGCGGGCCGAGGTGCCGGCCGTGCAGGCGTGGATGGGACACGCGGATATCCAGACCACGATGCGCTACGTGCATCACCGTGATCGTGGTGGCGAGGCGAGGTTGCTGGCGGAGGCGTTCGCCGTGGATCCGGTGCCGCAGCCGGGCTTCAACAAGTAGCGCCCGCGCGCTTCGGCCCGTCGGTCCTTCGAAGCTCCTTCAGGCCTCGCTTCCCTCTGTCTCTTCACACACCATTCGAATCTCTGGCTTTGGTTGGTCCCGTCGCTTGGTTGATCCTGAGATCGAAGGACCACCTACCCCCCCGCGTGTGCCGCTGACCCCGGCCGTGGACGAAGTGCGGGCGGGGTCAGCGGCACACGCGCGAGTGTGCAGGGACTTCTGTGCAACCCGTCGACACCCCAGTCGATACTCAGGTCGCTGCAAACGTCCCAACTCGTCCCGGCGACGACGTTGCCGTGTGGTCCTGCCAGCGACGATCGCGGGCCAGTGATCGTCACCTCCGCGCGCGAGCGTCATCGAGCATGGATGCTCGATCGTTGCTTCCCGCTTGCGCGCGTGTATCTGGGTCGTTCGTCCTGGGTGGCCGGCACGTGAGCGTCGACGGTTCAGCCGGACATCCGTCGCGCGCGGCCAAGCCGAGCATGGACGCTCGGACAATCTCTGCGCGCGACCGTCGCGTCGGCGCCCAGACCAGCTTCCCCTTCGATGCGGGCGCTCACGCGCGCTCATCGGCTGACGCAAGGGAAGGGCCGCGCCTTTGGGCTTCGACTGGGCGTGCGGGTACGATCGGCTTCTGACTTCTGTGACTGCTTCTCCACCGGAAATGGCGTCCGATGATCCGCGGCTGCGACGGGCACTGTTCACGCTGCGCGAGAGCCCGCGTACCTCGACGTTCCGATGTCAACCCTGCATCAATGGGCTCGACCGGAAGGAAGGCGCTCCGCTGGTCACCGCCTTTCCCCGGGCGGGGCGAGCAGCGACTGTCCCGTTCGTCGGCTTCGCCGAGGCATTCGTACTGAGTGCCCTTCGGAAGGCTGGGGTGCCGATGCAGCGCATCAGACCAGCGGTCGCGAGGCTAAGTGCTGAGTTCGATCTCAATCACGCCCTCGCGTCCGAGCGCGTCTACACAGACGGAGCTGAACTGATCTTCGACTACGCGAAGAGCACTGACGACGAGACTCTATTGACCGTCGTGCGAACCGGCCAACAGCATTTCGCCGAGGTCATCCGGGGCTATCTCAAGCGCATCAGCTATGGCGATGATGGGTGGGCGCAGCGGGTGCAACTTCCGGCATACGCGTCGGCACGAGTGATCGTCGACCCGAACCAGGCATTCGGTCAGCCGCTCGTCGTACATGGAGGCGCGCGCGTAGAGGACCTCGTGGATCGGTTCGAAGCTGGCGACGGATTCGCGGAGATAGCAGGCGACTTCGGCGTGTCTGCGAGCGAAGTCGAGGATATCATCCGCGTTGCCCTCCGGCTCGCCCCCTGAGTTCTTCATCGATCGCAGCCTCGGCCGATACCTGGTGCCAGAAGCGCTCCGGGCGGCTGGCGCGATCGTTCATACGATGGCCGACGTCTATGGCGAGCGAACCGGCTAGCTCGACTTGCGCGGGCTCTTGTGCGAGCGCTGATGTCTCGACTGGTTGCGATTGCCATATTGGTGTTCGATCCCGTCGAGAAGCGCTTCGAGTCCGGCGTTGAACGTTTCCCTGCCGCGCTCGGGTCCGGGGTCACTTAGAAGGTGTTTTGAAAGGCAGGGTTTGAGGTTCTTATGTCGAACTGTGGGGTGTGTCGGCCAAACGGCGCTACCCGACGGATTTGACCGATCGGCAGTGGGAGCTGATCGAACCGTTGCTGCCCGAGCCGGGCACCGGGGGTCGTCCTGTCGAGCACCCCAAGCGCGAGGTCGTCAACGCGATCCTTTATCACGTGCGCGCGGGCGGATCGTGGCGGATGCTGCCCAAGGACTTTCCGCCGTGGCAGACCGTGTACGGGTACTTTCGTGACTGGCGCAAGGACGGCACCCTTGATCGTGTTCACGACGCTCTGCGCGAGCGGGTGCGCGTCAAGGAAGAGCGGCGCAACCCGGCGCCGTCGGCGGGGATCGTTGACTCCCAGTCGGTGAAGGGCGCGGACACCGTTTCCGCGGAGACGCGCGGGTATGACGCGGGCAAGAAGATCAACGGCCGCAAGCGTCACATCGTCGTAGACACGATCGGTCTGCTGCTGATCGTGATGGTCACCGCCGCCTCGGTCCAGGATCGCGATGGTGGACGCGGAATCCTCAAGCGGCTGCACTCGGCGCTCGACTCGGTCCGCCACATCTTCGCCGACGGCGGCTACCAAGGACAGCTCGTCGCGATCGCAAAGAGCGCCTGGAACATCGTCGTCGAGGTCGTCAAGAAGCCCGCTGATCAGATCGGCTTCGCGGTCCTCCCTCGCCGCTGGGTGGTCGAACGCACCTTCTCCTGGCTGATGCGCTGGCGCCGACTCGTCCGCGACTACGAACGCCTACCCGAAACGCACGAAGCGATGATCAAGTGGGCGATGGTAGGGATGATGCTCAACCGCCTCGCACCACCACCCGGCCCCAGACCCTGGACATCCAAGAAGAAGCGCCAATGACCCCTTCCAAAACACCTTCTTAGCGCTGCGGCGAGGAATGGGAATTGTCCGGGGTCGAAGCCGGGGTAGCTGTTGGGCGGTTCGTCTCGAGCCTGGGCCACGCGGAGGGCATGCCCGAGCGTGTAGTCGTTGATCATGAACAGGACTTCCCACGCGACCGGCGGGTCGAGCTTGAGTGGCGCGATCGCGGTGAGGAGCTGCTCGGCGTGGCGCAACGCGTTGTGTCCGAGGTGGGGGCGTCGGCCTGAGATGTCGAGCACCCAGGGGTGGGCGACGAAAGTATCGTGCGAGCGGTGGGCGATGAGCTCCAGCGCTTGACGCCAGTCGTGGGACAGCTCGTCGGGGACGATGGTTTCGGCCACGATCTCCTCGGCCATCAGCCGGAGCAGGTCAGCCTTTGACGCGATGTAGCTGTACAGGCTCATGGGCCGGGCGTCGAGCTCGGCCGCGACCCGGCGCATCGAGATAGCCCCGAGGCCGTGGCGGTCCGCGATCGAGAGTGCCGCGGTGACGATTCGAGCGCGAGTCAAATGTCCGCGATGTCGCGGTTCGGCGCCAGCCGAGGTGAGTTTCCGTGCGCGGTTCGGCATCGGTCGAGGCTACCGTGCCGTACGGCGTATCGGCGGACTGATACGGTGCGACCGATCGCGCCGCGGCGAGCCCCGGTGCCGTGACACCGGGGCCGGCGAGCACATCCCACTCCGCCTCGGCCATGCCGTACTAGAGCGGCCGCCCGGACCGGCTGATCGAGGATCCCTTTGCGAGGCCGCTATTCGCCGCCGCAGACTCCGATCTTCCGATGCTCGTCGACTGGCCCGAGCCGGGTCGGCGAGTGTCGGCTGCGGAGGCGCTGCACCTTCATGGCTCCCGGTACATCGGTCTCCGCACGCGCTTCTATGACGACACGTTGCTCGCCGCCGTCCGCGATGGAGCGACGCAGGGCGTCGTGCTCGGGGCTGGGCTGGACACGCGCGCGTTCCGCCTTGAGCTACCCGCGTACTTTCGGCTGTTCGAGCTCGACCAGCGCGGCGTCCTCGATTACAAGGACGCGGTCCTGGGCGCCCAAGATGGGCGGCCCCCGCTTTTCGGTCCACCGCGAGTGAGAGGGTGGTGAATGTAGTGGGGGCAAGGTAGCGGCCTGCTCGGACGGATCACGCCCCCTGGTGCCGCGACCGTCGTCGCGGAGCCGAGCGGAGCGAGGCGTAGCGGCGATGGTCGCGGGCGCGCCGCCCCGGGGAGGGCCCCACCCCTCTTCTCATCGCTTGCTCGGCCTGATCGTTGAGGTCGAGCGGTCGGGTCGCCTCATGCGGCGATCTCGACCGGCTCGGTCCACTGCGCGGCGAACACGGCCGGGGCGCGCATCCCGAGCGATGAGTGTGGCCGGCGGTGGTTGTAGTCCTCACGCCAGTCACCGATCACGACGCGCGCCTCGGCCAGGCAGGAGAACTCCTCGACATCGAGCAGCTCGTCGCGCACGCGGGAGTGGAAGCTCTCGACGTACGGGTTCTGCCACGGCGAGCCCGGCTCGATGTACGCGGTTCCCGTCCCGCTCAGCTCGCACCAGTCCTGGAGCGCGTGCGCGGTCATCTCCGGGCCGTTGTCGCACCTCAGAAACTCCGGGGCGCCCCGCTCGGCGACCAGGCGCTCCAGCACGCCGACGGTCCGGTCGGCGTCGATGCTGCGCTCGACCAGCATCACCAGCGACTCACGGGTGAACTCGTCGACCACGTTGAGCAGCTTCAGCACCCTGCCGTCGGCGGTCTGGTCGAACTGGAAGTCGAACGCCCACACCTGGTTGGGCCGCTCGGCGCGCAGGCGCTGCGCAGGGACGGTTGAGTCCCCCAGCCGCCGGCGCTTGCGCCGCCGCTGCGGCACCCGCAGCCCTTCCTCCCGCCACAAGCGCTGCACACGCTTGCGGTTCACATCCCAGCCCAGCTCGCGCAGGTGATGATGCGCACGGCGATACCCCCACCGCGGACGGTCCTTGGAGAACTGCCGCAACTCGGCGCGCAACACCGCGTCATCCTCAGCGCGCTTGGGCTCATAGCGCTCCGTGGAGCGGTGCTGGCCCAGCACCCGGCACGCCCAGCGCTCGCTGACGCCGAGACGGTCACGAACCATCGCGACCGCCCGGCGCCGACGGGCTGGGCTCACCAGTTTCCCTTCGCGACCTCCTTCAGCGCCCGCACCTCGAGCGCCTGATCGGCGACGATCGCCTTCAACGTCACGTTCTCACGCTCGAGCTCCTTCAGCCGCTTCGCATCATTGGCCTTCATCCCGCCGTACTGGTTGCGCCAGCGGTGATACGTCTGCTCGCTGATCCCCAGCTCCTTCGCCGCCTCAGGGATCGTCTTGCCCTCACCGAGCATCCGCTCGGCCTCGCGCAGCTTGCGGATGATCTGCTCCGGCGTGTGCCTGCGTCGCTTCACGTGATCGTTCCTTCCTCGCCCATGATCCAGGGCGCGAGAAACTCTCACAAGGGTCGGACCGAACTCGGGGGGTCAGGCCAAAGACGCCAGGCCGCGGTGCTCGCGAACGGCAATCGGGATCGACCTGCGCGATGACTGGCCGGCAGCCCTCGCAGCACACGGCTTCGCGCCGGGCCAGACGACGGCGTGGATTGCCGAGGGGCTCCTCGCATACCTGACACCGCATGCCCGGATCGACCTCCTGTCCCGGATACATGCGCTCACCGCCCCGGGCGGCACGCTTCAGCTCGACCGGATCGAGGGCGATCCCACCGGCGGCGACTGCGTCCGGGAGCTATCCGAGCGCTCGGGAATCGACATGACGAGTCTCTTCGCCGGCGGTGAATCCCGCAACCTCGAGGCTGTTCTGGCCGCCAGGGGCTGGCGGGTCGATGAACAGCCCGCCGCCGAGCTCGCTGAGCACTACGGACGCGACCTCAGCGACCCCTTCGTGACGGCTGCCAGTCGGCTCTCGCGCAACCGGGCCCCCGTGGCTCGACACTGTCTTCCTCAGCGCTCAGGCCGCTCAACCCTCGGCCAAGGATCAGTGACGCGCGCTGGTCGAAACAGTGTCCCGAACCATGTCCCGAACTTGTCAAATCTGACCCGCCGCAACCCATCCAGCCTCACCCAACCCCCAAACCCCCAAGAACCACGGGAAATCCCTGCTCAGGGCGCAATCTTCAAAACCGGCAGGGCGGGGCAGCCCCCCGGCTTGGAAGGTTCGATTCCTTCGCCGCGTCGTG
Source organism: uncultured Solirubrobacteraceae bacterium (assembly GCA_963816005.1). Taxonomy (GTDB): domain Bacteria; phylum Actinomycetota; class Thermoleophilia; order Solirubrobacterales; family Solirubrobacteraceae; genus Palsa-465. The sequence goes on from CAWFKF010000058.1 coordinate 51,330, forward strand.
GCAGCGGATTCCACCGATAGCGGGGAATTCATCGCGAACCAAGGTCCCGAGAACAGGGTGCCTCCGTGGGTCAGCGTGAGCCTCGCCAGGCCCATATATTTCCCGTTGGCCGCTCCCCCAGCCGTTCCCCCGACACGGTGCCGCACTTTATCGGTGCTCCTCACGAGGCGCGGTGCAGCGTTCGGTGTTCCTGCTGAGGGGAAGTGCGGGTCGGGCGCCTACCATGAGCGGCAATGTCCCGCTGAGGAGGAGAACCCACCTAATGATGCATCTGGCTGTGCTGCCCGACGAGCGGGCCGCCTCACATCCGGGAGGGCCGTGTCTCGCTGACGGCCGCCGAGAGCTCGACAACGCGAGCTTCGCGGCGGAGGTACGCCGGGTGTCCGGCGCACTGGTCGGGATGGGCATCGGCCGTGGTGATGTGGTGGCGGTAGTGCTTCCCAACAGCGTGGAGCTGGTGACGATCATGTTCGCTGCCTGGCGGCTCGGCGCAGCGCTGACGCCGGTGAACCCTGCCCTGACAAGACCCGAGGTGCAGTACCAGCTCACCGACTCGGGCGCCCGGCTGGTCGTGGCGGATGATTCGTCGTTGTCGAAGGTCGAGGGCGGCGTCGCGCGCGTGTACGTGGTCGACGAGCTCCTGCGGCGAGACGGCGCGACTGACGTGATGGCGCCGAGGACGGAGCCCGACGAGCTGGCCTTGATGATCTACACGGGTGGAACGACTGGACGCCCAAAGGGCGTGATGCTCGACCACGCCAACCTCGTCGCGACAACCGCGATGATCGTCGACTGGTTCGAGATGACGGCTGCCGATCGCTGTTTGCTGGTGTTGCCGTTGTTCCATGTCAACGGGATCATGGTCAGTGTCGTCTCGCCGCTCGTGGCGGGCGGCTCCACGGTGATCGCCCCCAGGTTCGACCCGAAGACGTTCTGGGATCTCGTGGAGCGGGTGCGGCCGACGTTTTTCTCCGCCGTACCGACGATATACGCGATGCTGTCCGGGCTGCCGGCGGAGGTCCGGCCGGACACCGCCTCGCTGCGGTGCGTGGTCTGCGGAGCCGCGCCGATGCCCGCCGCGGCGATTCACGAGTTCGAGGATCGCTACGGCGTTCCCATCCTCGAGGGATACGGCCAGTCGGAGGGGACGGTGGTGACGACGGCAAATCCGCTGAGCGGCTTGCACAAGCCCGGGACGGTGGGTTTGCCGTTGCCAGGGCAGGAGGTCCGCGTCGTGGGCGAGGACGACGAGCCGTTGCCGTCCGGACAGGTCGGCGAGGTGACGGTGCGGGGCCCGAACGTCATGCGGGGCTATCTCGGTAAGCCCGAGGAAACGGCCGAGACGCTGCGTGGAGGTTGGCTGCACACCGGCGATCTCGGCCGGTTTGACGAGGACGGCTACCTGGTGCTCGTCGACCGGCTCAAAGACATGATCATCCGCGGTGGCGAGAACATCTACCCCAAGGAGATCGAAGACGCCCTATACGCCCATCCGTCCGTGTTCGACGCGGCGGTAGTTGGTCGGCCGGATCCGCTGTTCGGTGAGGAGCCGGTTGCGTTCGTCGTGCTGCGTCCCGGCAGCGCCGCCGAGCCTGACGAGCTCATCGAGCACTGCAAGAACGTGCTGGCAAAGTTCAAGGTCCCGCGCGCCGTCTTCATCGAGGCCGACCTACCCAGGACCCCGATTGGCAAGATCGCCAAGCCGGTGCTACGCGAGCGCATCTCATCCCCCACCGCGAGAACGACGTGATCACCCGCAGCTACCGGAGATCGATCGCGACGAGCGGTTCATCCTCGTTCGGTTGGCTCGCTACCGCCACGCTTCAGCCCGCCGAACCACTATGTGCTGACGTGCCGCAGCCGCCTCGGACCAGACAGGTCCCTGCAGCCGGCTGTTCTACGTTCGATCAGCCAGCCCGCAGGCGTGTGAACTGCTGCTAACAAAGCTCACTCACACTGCCGGCACACGGGGCGAGGTCGCCGGCACCGCGCAGGGCCGATCGGGACGATCGCTATTCGCCAAAGGCTCGTGCGCACTCCCGCAGACCGACGGCTCCCTCCGTGGTGGCAATGCAAGCGTCCGGCTCGCCGACGATCCGCGCATGCCGCTGGGGCGAAGGCGAGCGCCGTCGTGGCTCTCGAGATCGCCTCGATGGCGCAAGTGGCTGCCCCGGCCTGTCGTGGGGCGAAGCATCTGGATCGCAGTGTGCAGTCGACGTGTGCGGCGCAGGAGCTCTCGCTCGTGGTCACCGGTGAGACTCGCTCGGCTTGGGCCACGGGGCGTAACCGAGCCGACCGGAGCTTGGATCTTGGCCGTAGAGCCGGCACAGCTCGGCGAGCACGTCCTCGTGGGAGAAAGCGATATTCATGACTGTGTCGTTACCGGCGTAGTAGATGACCGTGCTCCCGTCGTCGCGGCGAAGCATGCCGCACGAGAACACTACGTTGGGGACGTGCACGTAGTCGGTGTCGGCGACACGGCAGTCGGCGCGGGACGGGAAAAGTATCGGGATGCTTGACATCTTGACCTTGCGTGGATCGTCAAGTTCGTGCAGGGCGACGCCCAGGACGTAGGGGTTACCGTCCATTGTCGTGCGGACGCCGTGGAAGAGGTTCAGCCAGCCGTGGCGAGTCTTGACCGGGGGCGCACCCGGGCCGATCTTGTCGGAGAATGCGCTTGGTCCACCTCCGGTGCGCATGATCGGCTCCTCATCGATGTCCCACGGGCCTGTTCGTAGGTCGTCGGCGAAACCAATCCGGATCTGCCTGTATGCGCCTTCGGTGTCGCCGGGGGTCGTGTCGTTGGGGCGGAACAGGCCAACGTAGCGTCCGTCGAGCCGCTCCGGAAATATCACTACGTTGCGCATGTCCTGTGCGAGCAGCGGGCCGTGACGGGTGATCTGCGTGAAGTGCTCGGTCGTAGCGAGCGCCACCCGGACGCGGTTCCTTACGTGCGCGTGGTAGGCGCTGTAGGTGATCGCGTAGGTGCCCTCGACGACGTTGATCCGGGCGTCCTCGACGCCACCGGATTCCATGGCCACGATCTGGGCGGGTTCGGTGTGGGCTCCAAACACGTCGAGGTTTGTTGCCGGCATCAGCACAGGCCGAGGGTCGACCGTCCAGCTGTGGACGCCATCAAGGCTGCGAGCGAGGCCGATTACGCTGATGCCGCAACGCAGATGGGAACGAAATAGCAGGACGGTTAGCCCGTCGACGACGCAGGCGCCGGCATTGTGGACGGTCACCACCTGCTGTTGGGGTTCCCGCCACACGTCGTTGACGTGATGTGCTGTCAGGATCGGATTGCCGGCGTAGCGCAAGACGGGTTCATGCAGCGACACCGTCCCGTACGCACCGTCGCCGGTTTCGACGGTCCGCTGCATCATGTGTTCGTCCGTAGTGGCTCCGCTCCAGCCCACGAGTGGCTACCTAGCGCTGCGCGATGGCGAATCCGCCGGCCTGCACTGCCACAGTAACGGTCGAGTCGCGTGCTGACGGGGACGCGCCACCGGCGTCCGTGATTGTCGTAGCCCGTGGCGATCGTGGGACCGCGGCCGGGCAGGTTGAGCATGCGCGCGCGTTGCGTGTCGGCCTCACTATTGAGCAGAGCGACGCCGTGCCCGTCGCCGGCGATGATCGGGACTGCGAGCAACGGGGACCAGAACGGCGTCGAGCTGGCCCGTGCCGTTTCGCCTGTTTGCGTCAGCTGGATCGCGGTTGCGAGCAGCCGAAATCATACTCCCAACCATACGAACGCGATCGGACGCCCCGCGGGGCGTTGGCCACGTCCCGGCTGCTGGAGCGATCGTGAGCGTCAAGCCATCCGAACGCTCGGATCCAGATTGATCTCGCTCGTCCGGTCGGGCGGAAGCGGACGAGCGCGCTTGGGCGATTGCGCAAGTCCGAGGGCCACGCCGGCGAGCCGCGGCCGACTGCTCTTCCAGCGCTGGTGCTCAGCCGAACAGGGTCGCAGCTAGCGATCTTGCCGTCCCTGCTACCCGCGCAAACGCAGTGCCGTGCGAAACCACGAGGCACGGTCCTGCTGGTCGCCGAATGCGGCTATGTTGAATTTGGGTGCGGCTCTCCTGGAGGGTCGTCAAGCCGCGGGTATCGCGCCGAGCGACTGCTGGGCGATAGCGGGCGATCGGGATCGTGGCAACTAGAAAGCGCCGGCTGGGTGAGTGCCCTGCTCGCGTTCACGATCTTGCGGGTCTGGGCGGTGGGCGGTGACCTGTCCCCAGGCGTGTTGGTCCTACTAGTGTCCCGCGCCGTTAATTCGTCGTAGAAGTCGTCCGAGCTTGGCGAGGATCTCCTCAGCGGACTTGGTCCAGATGAACGGCTTCGGGTTCTCGTTCCAAGCCGTCACCCAGTTGCGGATGTCTGTGTCGAGCGCTTGGACTGAGCGGTGATCGGAGCGGCGCAGCAGGTCGTCGGTGAGGTACGCGAACCAGCGCTCGACCTGGTTGATCCAGCTGGAGTAGGTGGGGGTGTAGTGCACGTGAAAGCGCGGATGGGCGTCGAGCCATTTGCGGATCGCGGGGCTCTTGTGGGTGCCGTAGTTGTCGCAGACCAGGTGCACGTCAAGCTCGTCGGGGACCACGCTGTCGATCTTCTGCAGGAACTTCTTGAACTCGATCGTGCGGTGGCGGCGATGCAGGCTGCTGATGACCGTCCCGTCGTCGGTGTTGAACGCGGCGAACAGGCTGGTGGTGCCGTGGCGCAGGTAGTCGTGGGTGCGTTTCTCGGGCATCCCGGGCATCATCGGAAACGCCGGCTGCGATCGTGCCAGGGCTTGGACCTGGCTCTTTTCATCCACGCAGTACACGACGGCGGCCTCGGGCGGGTTCAGGTACAGCCCGACCACGTCATAGACCTTCTCCACGAACAACGGATCGTTTGACAGCTTGAACGTGTCGGTCCGGTGGGGCTTGAGCTCAAACGTCCGCCAGATCCTGCCGATCGTGGACTTCGACAGGCCGCTGCGCTTGGCCATCGACGCGCGCGTCCAATGCGTCGCGTTCGGGGGCGTTGACTCCAACGTCGCGACCAGCACGTCCTCGACCTGCTCGGTGGTGATCGTCGCCGGCCGACCCGGCCGCGGATCATCAGACAGCCCGTCCAACCGCAACTCGCAAAACCGCGAGCGCCACTTGCCGACCGTCGAGGCTGTCACCCCCACCGCCTCAGCGACCTGCGTGTTTGGCAAGCCCTCAGCGCACTTGAGCACGATCCTCGAGCGCAACGCCAACGCTTGGGAGGACTTCCGTCGCCGCTCCCACCGCACCAGCTGCTCGCGCTCCTCCTCGGTCAACTCCAAGACAGCTTTGGGACGTCCAGTGATTGGCATGCCCAAGTGTACCATCTTTCTGGCACGAACTTAAGGCGCAGAACACTAGTCGCTCGTCGGGTTTCCCGCTCAGCGCGAGGTTGGCCGCGGCTGAGCAGCACCGATGCCTCAAGCGCCTCCCCCGGATCGGTGCCGTGTCCAGATGCGGGTTTCCCGCATGACGAACGGGGGTGGCCCTGATGTCGGTTGATCAGCCGCGCGCGAGCATCGTCGGGGTGTCAGGTGAGCCCAACGTAAGGATGCTCCGCCCGCTCGCTGCTAGCGCTTGCGTTCGGGGGGCCTTTTCGGCGGGCCGATGCGATGCGCGCCGCTCGCGTCTGGCTCTCGCGCTTATTCTCGTGATCGCGGCGGCGAGCTTCGCGCGGTGTGCCGTGGCGCACGCGGCCGGCTCCACAGCCGTGCCGACCGCCAGCTCGGCGCTCGCCGGAACATGGCGGCGCCTGTCGCCGGCGCCCTCACCTGCCCCGATCGGGATCACGGTGAGCGTGTGGACCGGCAGGCAGATGCTGGTGTTCGGCCGCGCCCAGCCAAAGCCACCGCTCTCGGTCGATGTTGCGGCTGCGTACAGTCCGGCAACCGACAGGTGGAGCAGGCTGGCGCCCTTCAAGGGTCCCGTCGGCAACTATCAGGGCCACTACACCGCCGCCTGGACGGGCAAGGAGATGCTGACCTTCGGTCCATTCGACTTCCAGGCCTACAACCCGCTGACGAACCACTGGCGCAGGCTGCCCGCCCCTCCCAGGTCCAGCGGCCCGAGCGGGCTCGTCGTGTGGACGGGTCACCTGATGATCTACTCGGGCGGCGGCTGCTGCGGTGACTTCCAATCGGACGGTGCGGCGTTCAACCCGGCCACGAACAAGTGGCGCACGCTCGCGAGCTCACCGCTCGCTCCCAGTCAGACGCCCGCGGGTGTGGACCGGCCGCGAGCTGATTGCCTACGTCAGCGGTCTCGATCCGGACGGCAAGCCGTATCCGGCAGGCCTCGCGCGCGCGGCCGCCTATAACCCAACGACCAACAGTTGGCGGAGGATCGCGCCGCTGCCCGCAGTCCGCTATAACGCGACTCCCGGCTGGGACGGGCGCGAGATGCTCGTCGTGGGCGGCTACGGCGCGTCGCACGCAGGAAAGCCGGCGACGCTCGCGAGAATCGTGCTCGCGTACAGCCCAGCGACCAACCACTGGCGTCAGCTGGCCCGGATGAGCTCCGGCCGCGAGCAGTTCGCCGAGGTGTGGACGGGAAAGCAACTCCTGATCTGGGGGGGAATCACGAGCCTCACCGGCCCATCGCAATCGTCGCAGGGGTTCGCCTTCGACCCGACGGCGAACCGCTGGTCGACGCTCCCCCAGGCGCCGCTCAGCGGGCGCGTCACCCCCGCAGCCGTATGGACGGGGCACGTGATGATCCTCTGGGGCGGGGCAAGCGCAAGCCGTCCGTCCAGCCCTGTCGGTGGAGCCGCCTTCACGCCGGCGACCCGGTAGGAGGGGAATCCTCCATCGGTCAGCCGTGAAGATGCACCGCAGGCATCCTTCCAAGGGCGAAACTAAATGCGGGGCTGGACCCAGGCGGCCTTGGCGGCCTCGTCCTGCTCGAGCATCTCGTGCTCGAGCAGGGCCTGCGCGAGTGCTTCGAGCCTGTCGCAGTTGGCGCTGATCAGCTCAGCGACCTACTCGTGGGCAGCTTCGACCAGGTTGCGCACCTCGTCGTCGACGAGCTACCGGGGATGACGGTAGAGAGATGTCGCATGCGCCTCATCGCAGCCACCGTGCCGTCCGGGTCCCAGTCCCGCTTCGCGACGACCACGACACTCGCCGCGGCTTCCAGCCGTTCGGCGCGCCATCGAGTGCAAGCCGCCGAGCCACGAGCTTGCGAGCGCCCGGCCGGGAAGGACAGCCCCAAGGCCAGGTGCGGCCGGCACGCTCACGCGCGCTTTGCCACGATTCCGATCGCCCGCACGACCGGACCCGCTTCCGGGTCGGGACGGGCCTCCGGCGCCACTGGTCGGCTGCTCCGCTCCGCGCGGAAAGCGCGCATCTTGTCGACGATCGCTTTGACCCTCCACCGACTCGTCGGGCGGCGATTGCCTTGGCGACGCAGGACTCGTTCTCCGGGCCCATCTCCGCCA
>CAWFKF010000059.1:0-23464 GCA_963816005.1 uncultured Solirubrobacteraceae bacterium
AAGTGCGGGTCGGGCGCCTACCATGAGCGGCAATGTCCCGCTGAGGAGGAGAACCCACCTAATGATGCATCTGGCTGTGCTGCCCGACGAGCGGGCCGCCTCACATCCGGGAGGGCCGTGTCTCGCTCACGGCCGCCGAGAGCTCGACAACGCGAGCTTCGCGGCGGAGGTACGCCGGGTGTCCGGCGCACTGGTCGGGATGGGCATCGGCCGTGGTGATGTGGTGGCGGTAGTGCTTCCCAACAGCGTGGAGCTGGTGACGATCATGTTCGCTGCCTGGCGGCTCGGCGCAGCGCTGACGCCGGTGAACCCTGCCCTGACAAGACCCGAGGTGCAGTACCAGCTCACCGACTCGGGCGCCCGGCTGGTCGTGGCGGATGATTCGTCGTTGTCGAAGGTCGAGGGCGGCGTCGCGCGCGTGTACGTGGTCGACGAGCTCCTGCGGCGAGACGGCGCGACTGACGTGATGGCGCCGAGGACGGAGCCCGACGAGCTGGCCTTGATGATCTACACGGGTGGAACGACTGGACGCCCAAAGGGCGTGATGCTCGACCACGCCAACCTCGTCGCGACAACCGCGATGATCGTCGACTGGTTCGAGATGACGGCTGCCGATCGCTGTTTGCTGGTGTTGCCGTTGTTCCATGTCAACGGGATCATGGTCAGTGTCGTCTCGCCGCTCGTGGCGGGCGGCTCCACGGTGATCGCCCCCAGGTTCGACCCGAAGACGTTCTGGGATCTCGTGGAGCGGGTGCGGCCGACGTTTTTCTCCGCCGTACCGACGATATACGCGATGCTGTCCGGGCTGCCGGCGGAGGTCCGGCCGGACACCGCCTCGCTGCGGTGCGTGGTCTGCGGAGCCGCGCCGATGCCCGCCGCGGCGATTCACGAGTTCGAGGATCGCTACGGCGTTCCCATCCTCGAGGGATACGGCCAGTCGGAGGGGACGGTGGTGACGACGGCAAATCCGCTGAGCGGCTTGCACAAGCCCGGGACGGTGGGTTTGCCGTTGCCAGGGCAGGAGGTCCGCGTCGTGGGCGAGGACGACGAGCCGTTGCCGTCCGGACAGGTCGGCGAGGTGACGGTGCGGGGCCCGAACGTCATGCGGGGCTATCTCGGTAAGCCCGAGGAAACGGCCGAGACGCTGCGTGGAGGTTGGCTGCACACCGGCGATCTCGGCCGGTTTGACGAGGACGGCTACCTGGTGCTCGTCGACCGGCTCAAAGACATGATCATCCGCGGTGGCGAGAACATCTACCCCAAGGAGATCGAAGACGCCCTATACGCCCATCCGTCCGTGTTCGACGCGGCGGTAGTTGGTCGGCCGGATCCGCTGTTCGGTGAGGAGCCGGTTGCGTTCGTCGTGCTGCGTCCCGGCAGCGCCGCCGAGCCTGACGAGCTCATCGAGCACTGCAAGAACGTGCTGGCAAAGTTCAAGGTCCCGCGCGCCGTCTTCATCGAGGCCGACCTACCCAGGACCCCGATTGGCAAGATCGCCAAGCCGGTGCTACGCGAGCGCATCTCATCCCCCACCGCGAGAACGACGTGATCACCCGCAGCTACCGGAGATCGATCGCGACGAGCGGTTCATCCTCGTTCGGTTGGCTCGCTACCGCCACGCTTCAGCCCGCCGAACCACTATGTGCTGACGTGCCGCAGCCGCCTCGGACCAGACAGGTCCCTGCAGCCGGCTGTTCTACGTTCGATCAGCCAGCCCGCAGGCGTGTGAACTGCTGCTAACAAAGCTCACTCACACTGCCGGCACACGGGGCGAGGTCGCCGGCACCGCGCAGGGCCGATCGGGACGATCGCTATTCGCCAAAGCGCTCGTGCGCACTCCCGCAAACCGACGGCTCCCTCCGTGGTGGCAATGCAAGCGTCCGGCTCGCCGACGATCCGCGCATGCCGCTGGGGCGAAGGCAAGCGCTGTCGTGGCTCTCGAGATCGCCTCGATGGCGCAAGTGGCTGCCCCGGCCTGTCGTGGGGCGAAGCATCTGGATCGCAGTGTGCAGTCGACGTGTGCGGCGCAGGAGCTCTCGCTCGTGGTCACCGGTGAGACTCGCTCGGCTTGGGCCACGGGGCGTAACCGAGCCGACCGGAGCTTGGATCTTGGCCGTAGAGCCGGCACAGCTCGGCGAGCACGTCCTCGTGGGAGAAAGCGATATTCATGACTGTGTCGTTACCGGCGTAGTAGATGACCGTGCTCCCGTCGTCGCGGCGAAGCATGCCGCACGAGAACACTACGTTGGGGACGTGCACGTAGTCGGTGTCGGCGACACGGCAGTCGGCGCGGGACGGGAAAAGTATCGGGATGCTTGACATCTTGACCTTGCGTGGATCGTCAAGTTCGTGCAGGGCGACGCCCAGGACGTAGGGGTTACCGTCCATTGTCGTGCGGACGCCGTGGAAGAGGTTCAGCCAGCCGTGGCGAGTCTTGACCGGGGGCGCACCCGGGCCGATTTTGTCGGAGAATGCGCTTGGTCCACCTCCGGTGCGCATGATCGGCTCCTCATCGATGTCCCACGGGCCTGTTCGTAGGTCGTCGGCGAAACCAATCCGGATCTGCGTGTATGCGCCTTCGGTGTCGCCGGGGGTCGTGTCGTTGGGGCGGAACAGGCCAACGTAGCGTCCGTCGAGCCGCTCCGGAAATATCACTACGTTGCGCATGTCCTGTGCGAGCAGCGGGCCGTGACGGGTGATCTGCGTGAAGTGCTCGGTCGTAGCGAGCGCCACCCGGACGCGGTTCCTTACGTGCGCGTGGTAGGCGCTGTAGGTGATCGCGTAGGTGCCCTCGACGACGTTGATCCGGGCGTCCTCGACGCCACCGGATTCCATGGCCACGATCTGGGCGGGTTCGGTGTGGGCTCCAAACACGTCGAGGTTTGTTGCCGGCATCAGCACAGGCCGAGGGTCGACCGTCCAGCTGTGGACGCCATCAAGGCTGCGAGCGAGGCCGATTACGCTGATGCCGCAACGCAGATGGGAACGAAATAGCAGGACGGTTAGCCCGTCGACGACGCAGGCGCCGGCATTGTGGACGGTCACCACCTGCTGTTGGGGTTCCCGCCACACGTCGTTGACGTGATGTGCTGTCAGGATCGGATTGCGGGCGTAGCGCAAGACGGGTTCATGCAGCGACACCGTCCCGTACGCACCGTCGCCGGTTTCGACGGTCCGCTGCATCATGTGTTCGTCCGTAGTGGCTCCGCTCCAGCCCACGAGTGGCTACCTAGCGCTGCGCGATGGCGAATCCGCCGGCCTGCACTGCCACAGTAACGGTCGAGTCGCGTGCTGACGGGGACGCGCCACCGGCGTCCGTGATTGTCGTAGCCCGTGGCGATCGTGGGACCGCGGCCGGGCAGGTTGAGCATGCGCGCGCGTTGCGTGTCGGCCTCACTATTGAGCAGAGCGACGCCGTGCCCGTCGCCGGCGATGATCGGGACTGCGAGCAACGGGGACCAGGACGGCGTCGAGCTGGCCCGTGCCGTTTCGCCTGTTTGCGTCAGCTGGATCGCGGTTGCGAGCAGCCGAAATCATACTCCCAACCATACGAACGCGATCGGACGCCCCGCGGGGCGTTGGCCACGTCCCGGCTGCTGGAGCGATCGTGAGCGTCAAGCCATCCGAACGCTCGGATCCCGATTGATCTCGCTCGTCCGGTCGGGCGGAAGCGGACGAGCGCGCTTGGGCGATTGCGCAAGTCCGAGGGCCACGCCGGCGAGCCGCGGCCGACTGCTCTTCCAGCGCTGGTGCTCAGCCGAACAGGGTCGCAGCTAGCGATCTTGCCGTCCCTGCTACCCGCGCAAACGCAGTGCCGTGCGAAACCACGAGGCACGGTCCTGCTGGTCGCCGAATGCGGCTATGTTGAATTTAGGGTGCGGCTCTCCTGGAGGGTCGTCAAGCCGCGCGTATCGCGCCGAGCGACTGCTGGGCGATAGCGGGCGATCGGGATCGTGGCAACTAGAAAGCGCCGGCTGGGCGAGTGCCCTGCTCGCGTTCACGATCTTGCGGGTCTGGGCGGTGGGCGGTGACCTGTCCCCAGGCGTGTTGGTCCTACTAGTGTCCCGCGCCGTTAATTCGTCGTAGAAGTCGTCCGAGCTTGGCGAGGATCTCCTCAGCGGACTTGGTCCAGATGAACGGCTTCGGGTTCTCGTTCCAAGCCGTCCGGAGCCTGTCAACCCCGGTGAGACGCTTTGGTGTGGAATTTAGTGAGCGACCTCCTTCGTATCGGCCGGCTTGTTGATCCAGGCGGCGGTTGGCAGCTCCGGCGGGACCGGCGGCTTGCGGACGAACCGTTCCGGGTGCTGCTGGTAGGCGGCATCGAGCACGACGGCGCGGTCGGCGTGCAGTTGCTTGGCGTGTCCGTAATGCACTGCGGCGGGGGTCATCAGCCCGATCCCGGAGTGGCGGTGGACGTGGTTGTACCAGTCGACGAACACGCGGCAGTGACCGCGGGCGCGGTCGATGTCGTCGAACCGGGCGGGGAACTCGGGCCGGTACTTCAGCGTCTTGAAGTTCGACTCCGAGTAGGGATTATCACTCGAGGTGTACGGACGCGAATGCGTTTTCGTGATACCGAGGTCCGCGAGGAGAAAGGCCACCGGCTTGGCGCGCTGCGGCGCGCCGCGGTCGGCGTGCAGCGTCAGGATCTTCGGCGTGATCTGCTGCTGCTCGGTCGCCTGCTCGATCAGCGCCATCGCGAGCTGGGCGTTCTCCCTGTACTGCACCGTCCACCCGACGATGTAGCGGCTGAAGACATCGAGGATGACGTACAGGTAGAACCAGGTCCACTTCGCCGGACCTATTCAGCTTGCTCACGTCCCAGGACCACAGCTCGTTCGGGCGTGTGGCGAGCAGCTCGGGCTTGGCGTAGGGCGGGTGGGTGAGCTGAGCACGCCGCTCCCGGACACCGCCGTGGTGGCCGGCGAGGACCCGGTACATCGTTCGCGTCGAGCACAGGTAGGTGCCCTCGTCCAGCAGCGTCGCGTAGGTCTCCTCCGGGGAGACGTCGACGAACCGCTCGGAGTGCAGCACGTCGAGCACCTGCTGGCGCTCGGGCGCTGTCAGCGCCCTGGCCGGTGTCGGCCGCGGCTTGGGCGTTCTGGGCTCGGGCGGCCTCCGGCGACGGTACATCGTCGCCACCGACGCGCCCAACGCCCGGCACGCCGGCCTGGTGCCGATGATCGGCGTCAGCTCCTCGACGGTGACCGCGATCATCGCTCGGTGCTCCTCTGCGCGCTGCCCGATCCGAGCATCTCTTCCAACAGCGCCGAGACGTTTCCCTGAATCTCCACAACGCGCTTCATCTTCGCCAGCTCGGTCTCCGCGCGTTCCGCCCGCCGCGTCAGCGCCGCGATCTGAGCGTCGCGGTTGTCGGCTGGCTTGCGCCCGCGTGGCTTGCCGAGCTCCTTCAGCGCGCCGTCCTTGCGCTGCTTGCGCCAGTACGTCAGATGCGATGTGTACAGCCCTTCGCGGCGCAGCAGTTCGCCGACCTCACCCGGACGGGTGCACGCATCAGCCTTGGCAAGGATCTTCGCCTTGTACTCGGCGGTGAACGAGCGGCGCTTGGCCTGCTCGACCAGCTCTGGATCAGGGACCTCCCCAGGACCGCCGACCCCCTCGGGCGCGGCGCGCCCGCCGGCCCCGAATCCCAGCTCGGCTACGCCAAGCTGGTCTTCGCGGCCGGCGGCAGCAGCCTCAACCGCTGCTCCAGCTCCATTCGTGCTCGTCTCCATGTCCGGCATGCTCCGTTCTCGCCCTCAAGGTTCATTGATTCCTCGATGGTGAGCGTCTCGCCGGACGTTGACAGAGAGGGGTCACCCAGTTGCGGATGTCTGTCTCGAGCGCTTGGACTGAGCGGTGATCGGAGCGGCGCAGCAGGTCGTCGGTGAGGTACGCGAACCAGCGCTCGACCTGGTTGATCCAGCTGGAGTAGGTGGGGGTGTAGTGCACGTGAAAGCGCGGATGGGCGTCGAGCCATTTGCGGATCGCGGGGCTCTTGTGGGTGCCGTAGTTGTCGCAGACCAGGTGCACGTCAAGCTCGTCGGGGACCACGCTGTCGATCTTCTGCAGGAACTTCTTGAACTCGATCGTGCGGTGGCGGCGATGCAGGCTGCTGATGACCGTCCCGTCGTCGGTGTTGAACGCGGCGAACAGGCTGGTGGTGCCGTGGCGCAGGTAGTCGTGGGTGCGTTTCTCGGGCATCCCGGGCATCATCGGAAACGCCGGCTGCGATCGTGCCAGGGCTTGGACCTGGCTCTTTTCATCCACGCAGTACACGACGGCGGCCTCGGGCGGGTTCAGGTACAGCCCGACCACGTCATAGACCTTCTCCACGAACAACGGATCGTTTGACAGCTTGAACGTGTCGGTCCGGTGGGGCTTGAGCTCAAACGTCCGCCAGATCCTGCCGATCGTGGACTTCGACAGGCCGCTGCGCTTGGCCATCGACGCGCGCGTCCAATGCGTCGCGTTCGGGGGCGTTGACTCCAACGTCGCGACCAGCACGTCCTCGACCTGCTCGGTGGTGATCGTCGCCGGCCGACCCGGCCGCGGATCATCAGACAGCCCGTCCAACCGCAACTCGCAAAACCGCGAGCGCCACTTGCCGACCGTCGAGGCTGTCACCCCCACCGCCTCAGCGACCTGCGTGTTTGGCAAGCCCTCAGCGCACTTGAGCACGATCCTCGAGCGCAACGCCAACGCTTGGGAGGACTTCCGTCGCCGCTCCCACCGCACCAGCTGCTCGCGCTCCTCCTCGGTCAACTCCAAGACAGCTTTGGGACGTCCAGTGATTGGCATGCCCAAGTGTACCATCTTTCTGGCACGAACTTAAGGCGCAGGACACTAGTCGCTCGTCGGGTTTCCCGCTCAGCGCGAGGTTGGCCGCGGCTGAGCAGCACCGATGCCTCAAGCGCCTCCCCCGGATCGGTGCCGTGTCCAGATGCGGGTTTCCCGCATGACGAACGGGGGTGGCCCTGATGTCGGTTGATGAGCCGCGCGCGAGCATCGTCGGGGTGTCAGGTGAGCCCAACGTAAGGATGCTCCGCCCGCCTGCTCGCTGCTAGCGCTCGCGTTCGGGGGGCCTTTTCGGCGGGCCGATGCGATGCGCGCCGCTGGCGTCTGGCTCTCGCGCTTATTCTCGTGATCGCGCCGGCGAGCTTCGCGCGGTGTGCCGTGGCGCACGCGGCCGGCTCCACAGCCGTGCCGACCGCCAGCTCGGCGCTCGCCGGAACATGGCGGCGCCTGTCGCCGGCGCCCTCACCTGCCCCGACCGGGATCACGGTGAGCGTGTGGACCGGCAGGCAGATGCTGGTGTTCGGCCGCGCCCAGCCAAAGCCACCGCTCTCGGTCGATGTTGCGGCTGCGTACAGTCCGGCAACCGACAGGTGGAGCAGGCTGGCGCCCTTCAAGGGTCCCGTCGGCAACTATCAGGGCCACTACACCGCCGCCTGGACGGGCAAGGAGATGCTGACCTTCGGTCCATTCGACTTCCAGGCCTACAACCCGCTCACGAACCACTGGCGCAGGCTGCCCGCCCCTCCCAGGTCCAGCGGCCCGAGCGGGCTCGTCGTGTGGACGGGTCACCTGATGATCTACTCGGGCGGCGGCTGCTGCGGTGACTTCCAATCGGACGGTGCGGCGTTCAACCCGGCCACGAACAAGTGGCGCACGCTCGCGAGCTCACCGCTCGCTCCCAGTCAGACGCCCGCGGGTGTGTGGACCGGCCGCGAGCTGATTGCCTACGTCAGCGGTCTCGATCCGGACGGCAAGCCGTATCCGGCAGGCCTCGCGCGCGCGGCCGCCTATAACCCAACGACCAACAGTTGGCGGAGGATCGCGCCGCTGCCCGCAGTCCGCTATAACGCGACTCCCGGCTGGGACGGGCGCGAGATGCTCGTCGTGGGCGGCTACGGCGCGTCGCACGCAGGAAAGCCGGCGACGCTCGCGAGAATCGTGCTCGCGTACAGCCCAGCGACCAACCACTGGCGTCAGCTGGCCCGGATGAGCTCCGGCCGCGAGCAGTTCGCCGAGGTGTGGACGGGAAAGCAACTCCTGATCTGGGGGGGAATCACGAGCCTCACCGGCCCATCGCAATCGTCGCAGGGGTTCGCCTTCGACCCGACGGCGAGCCGCTGGTCGACGCTCCCCCAGGCGCCGCTCAGCGGGCGCGTCACCCCCGCAGCCGTATGGACGGGGCACGTGATGATCCTCTGGGGCGGGGCAAGCGCAAGCCGTCCGTCCAGCCCTGTCGGTGGAGCCGCCTTCACGCCGGCGACCCGGTAGGAGGGGAATCCTCCATCGGTCAGCCGTGAAGATGCACCGCAGGCATCCTTCCAAGGGCGAAACTAAATGGGTGCAGGTCCCCCAGAGGGACACTGCGGCTTGAATCTACGGGCGATTCGAGGGCGCGGCTTGACCTTAGCGTCGATTTCGTCCGCCAATCCGAGCCGCGAGATTACGAAAGGCCGCGAACACTGGCTTCGCGTTGCTGGTTCTGCAACCGAGTGGCCCCTTGTCGAAGCGGGTCTAGGTTGACCTCAAACTACCAGTTAAGCAGCGTTTTTGTCTCGATCGGACTCTTCAGGCCTGCGTCCCTCCAGGGGACCTGCACCCAAACTAAATGCGGGGCTGGACCCAGGCGGCCTTGGCGGCCTCGTCCTGCTCGAGCATCTCGTGCTCGAGCAGGGCCTGCGCGAGTGCTTCGAGCCTGTCGCAGTTGGCGCTGATCAGCTCAGCGACCTACTCGTGGGCAGCTTCGACCAGGTTGCGCACCTCGTCGTTGCGAGCTACCGGGGATGACGGTAGAGAGATGTCGCATGCGCCTCATCGCAGCCACCGTGCCGTCTGGGTCCCAGTCCTGCTTCGCGACGACCACGACACTCGCCGCGGCTTCCAGCCGTTCGGCGCGCCATCGAGTGCAAGCCGCCGAGCCACGAGCTTGCGAGCGCCCGGCCGGGAAGGACAGCCCCAAGGCTAGGTGCGGCCCGACGCGCTGACGCGCGCTTTGCCACGATCCGATCGCCCGCACGACCGGACCCGCTTCCGGGTCGGGACGGGCCTCCGGCGCCACTGGTCGGCTGCTCCGCTCCGCGCGGAAAGCGCGCATCTTGTCGACGATCGCTTTGACCCTCCACCGACTCGTCGGGCGGCGATTGCCTTGGCGACGCAGGACTCGTTCTCCGGGCCCATCTCCGCCAAGGGCGGACGCTGCTCCTCTTGTCCGGTCGTGGCTCGAAGCGGTAGTGCCGCATGGATGAGCTGCGCGGCTGGAGTCCGATCGACAGTGAACCTTCGACTTGGAGCTAGCGTTGCGCCCGTGACCGAGACCTGCGTGTTGTGGCTGGTTGCTGCTGCCTGCCGAGCTCGCGGAGGTGCTCGGCGGGCGCCAGTCGGATCCAGTAGATGTCTACGCGGTCGCTTGCGAGTAGCGCAGCGATCCGGGCGTGTAGAGCAGCTCGCCGGTCTCCAGCAGCGTCTTCAGGCCGGCGAGGATCATCGGCCAGCCGCCGTAGATTTCGGAGTTGGCGTCCTCAGCGAGCTCGTCGTGGGTGACCCTCAGCCGGCAGGAGGTTCCGACCGGCTCGATCTCCCAGGTGCCCCTCGAGGTCCCGGCGCTCTTGACCTCCTCGCTCCACAGCGCCTGGAAGCTCTGCACGAGCCGGCGCGGGGGTCGACCTCGAGGTTCTCGCCCGCGGCGATGTCGATCACGCCTGGGACCGACGCCTTGTAGTGCGAGCCAGGCGCCCAGTCTGAGTCGGTCCGCACGCCGAAGCTGTACTTGGCTCTCAGGTGCGGATCGGTGATCGCCTCTCACAGGCGCTCCGGGGTGGTCTGGATGTAGGTCTCGAACACGGTCATCGCGCCGTGGCCGTTGACCACGGTGTACTCGTCCATCGTTCCTCCTCGAGTTCGCACTTGATGCCGCTGATCGTCGTCGCCAGCGGTTCGGCGTATTTGCTCACCCACCGGTCGTGGATGAGCCGGATTGGGACGGGGTTCAGGTAGTGGAGCTTCTCGCGGCCGCGCCGCTGCGTGGTCACCAGGCCGGCCTGCTCGAGCACCTTCAGGTGCTTCATGACGCCAAACCGGGTCATCGGCAGCCGCTCTTCGAGTTCGGTCAGCGTCTGACCGTCGCGCGCGAACAGCTCGTCGAGCAGGCTCCTGCGAGTCGGGTCAGCGAGGGCCTTGAACACCGCGTCCACTCCACCCACGATACGTGACCTAATAGTCACATGTCAAGCCGCGCGACAACTGTTAGGGCACTTCGCGGGCTTCCGGTCTCACGCAACAGCAACCACGACAGAGTCGCCTGGTGGATCCGTACGTTGCGTAGGCAACGCCTGATCGACGGCCGACCGGACGTTGTTTGCGCGATCGCAGCCGCAGGCGTCTGGCGGCGAGCGACGCTGACGATCGCTTCGCCGGTGCCAGCGCCGCTCCGCCGGGCCAGTGCTTCAGCGACATTGCGATCGCCCCGATCCAGGCCCGCAAGCGCTACGGCGCGCTATCGGATTCGCCGGCGAGCGGCGGTCTCGGTGCCGCGGGATCGGAGACCGCTATTCAGGTTCCAAAGGGGTCGTGTCGGGGCGCCTGAATCGCGGTCTCGTGACTCCCGCTTCCGGTAGTCGGTGGGCTACCCCGTTAGCCGATCGCCACCATGCGCTCGATCGGAACACGGGCGCGTCGGGCGATATCGGCGGGCACCTTGACCTCGTACTATCCGTCGCGTAGAGAGTCGCGCAGCTTCGGCAGCGTGATCATCTTCATGTACTTGCATACCGCCTTCGGGTTGACCGCGGTCAGCTGCGCCCGTGGGGCCGCCTTGTGCAACGGGTGCAGCATCCCGGTCTCGGTGGCGACGATGAAGTCGCCCTGCGGATGCTCGCCCACGTAGTTGAGCATTCCACTGGTGCCGAGCATGTGCACGTCGCCGTCGACAACGATGTCGCCCGCGGCCACGTCCTCCATGCATTGTGTGGCGCATCCGCACTCGGGATGGATCAGGAACTCCGATCCGGGGCGCTCGGCGCGCATCCGGTGGATGTCGTCTGCACTGATCCCAGCGTGCACGTGGCACTCGCCCGGCCAGACGATCATCGACTTGCCGGTGACCGTGTGCCGAGAGCGTGGAGGGGGTCGCTGATGTAGACGGTGATCTTTGAAGCGGTGCTGCATGAGAGATGGAGGAGCCAGGCCGATGGTCTGGTGGCCCTCCGCGGTCGCCCTGCAGGGGGAGGCCGTAAACCACCGCGAGGTGCGTCGGTCAAGAGCCGGGGTGCTGAGCGTCGCGGAAAAGGCGTGCTGTCAGCGCGTCAGGTGTGGATCACGAAGGCGAGCGAAAGCGATACCACCGTTGAAGTGTCGAAAGCGTATCGGTGACATTCAAAACCGGGGTCGAGTCATTGCCCCGGGAAGAGCCTGGCGGGAGCCTGCTGATTGGCCAGGTGGGTGTCCGGCATGGATGGTGGCGCGAGCGTGGTCTGGGCTCTTGTGTGGAACTCGGGAACCTGTCGCCCCGATGGGACGGCCGGCCAGTGGAGCGGTCGTGGCCTGCGGCTGGTTGTCTGGAGCGAGAACCCCAAGCAGCAGATCTGTGAGGGGGAGAGTAGTGATGCGGGGCACAGGGGCGGACCTGACCGTAGTAGCGATGAAGGTGTGTGTCACGAACGTTGGAGGAAGACTATGTAGGTAGAACTCCATAAAACGGTGCTGTGCGAGAGATGGAGGCTTGTTGGCCCTCCGGCGTCGGCCCTGCGGGGGTGGGCGTCAAACCGCCCCGATGCTGCGTTGGCTGAAGACCGTCGTGGCGAGCGTTCGGGGAAAAGGGGCTCTCCGGGCATGATCGGGGGTGACGACACACGAACACGCGTTTTCTTTCTGGCCCTCCGAACCGCGTCACCCGTATTCCGCCACGACGCTCGCTCGACCCCGGGATGACCCGGTGCGCACGCACGGCAAACGGCGCAACGAGAAGGGAATGGAGCAGGCAGCTCCCCGGCACGCCACGACCCCCGTCAACGCGGGCAGCGACCCCGACGCCCCCCAACGACGCCCTATGGGGCGAGTCTCGCCATGATCATCCGGATGCGCCTGCGCGCAGGCGCGGCCATCCCTGGCCGCTTGAGCACGCATCCGCTGTGCCCACGATCGCCGGGCACGGGGCCCAGCGAGCAGTCCACAACCCAGCAGCAGAGGCGCACGCGACTTCCACCCGCCGCTCCGACGACCAAAAGCCCTGCTCAGGACGGAATCTCGATCGAGAGTCACCCCCGATCATCCACGGAGCCCCGGAAAAGGCTGGGCTTGACCCGGTCAGGTGGGGACCAGGAAGACGTTCCAGAAAGCGCTCGGTCTCTGTTCTGGGTCGAGCGTGCGTTGTTGAGGCGTCGAAAAGGTTTAGACGGCATCAAAATCGGAGGTCCTGCTTCATCCTCCGAGACGAGTCTGGCGGGGTCCCGTGTTCCTGGCCAGGTGGTGCCCGGCGTGGAGGCGGCGTGAGCCTGGTCTGCGGCTCTTGCACGGAACGTGAGAAGGCGAGCGTCGAAAGCGGCCGTCCGGGCCTGCGGGTCAGTACGACGGGCGGCGAGAGGGAGCGTGCCAACGGCAGAAACCGGAGGCATTGAGTACCGGTCGCGGCGCTCGCTGGCGGACCGGCTCGTATTAGCTGTGAAGCTGCTGCTCGCTGGGGTGGTGGTGGAGCGAAGGGGCCGGCTCATCGGTGATGTCGATTCGATCAACCAGCGCCCTGGGGTGCTGGGAGGAAGCGAGGACGCATGACAAGGCCGAAGGACAAGTCGTTTGCGATTCCCAAGCTGTTGGTGTGGGAGGCGTGGCGGCAGGTCAAGGCCAACAAGGGCGCTCCCGGCGTCGATGGGCAGGATCTGGACGCGTTCGAGAAGGACCTGGAGGGCAACCTCTACAAGGTCTGGAATCGCATGTCGTCCGGGACCTGGTTCGCGGCGCCGGTCAGGGCGGTCGAGATCCCCAAGCCGCACGGCGGCGGGACCCGAATGCTCGGTGTGCCGACGATCGCAGACAGGGTTGCGCAGACGACCGTGGCCATGTTCCTGGAGCCGCTGGTGGAACCCCGGTTCCATCAGGATTCCTATGGCTATCGGCCGGGACGCTCGCCCCATGACGCGCTCGCGGTATGTCGGGAGCGGTGCTGGAGGTACGACTGGGCGATCGATTTGGACGTCCAGAAGTTCTTCGACGAGGTGCCGTGGGACCTGATCGTTCGGGCAGTGGAGGCGGTCACCGACTGCCGCTGGGTGCTGCTTTACGGGGACTCCGGTCGATTTGGGGGTGACGCCGGTGTGGGGGCGGCCGGGTTGTTGACCTGATGGGGTGCCGGGCTCTGCCCGGCGATCGTTGGTACGCCCGGCATGACCAGCAGCTCGGGGGTGCGAGTCCCCTGTGGAGGTTGATGGCACCAACCACAAGTCGATGGCAACTGCTACGTCGTGAGGCGGGTGGGAAGGAAGCCGGAGACGAAATCGCGACCCTAGGAACACATGGCGCGCCGGCTGATCGTTGGTTGCCGGTGTGCTGCGCGTATGAGGCGGGGCGGTCCGGGCGAGCTGGCCAAGTACAGCGAAGCCCGATGTCATCAAGGGGCCGTTGCGTAGACGCGGTGGGTGTGCGATGAAGGTTGCTGGTCTTATCCGGGGAGGTCTCCATGGGTGTCCCAGGATGCCCGTCCGGTGCGTGAGCACCGCTCGTCGGGTGGTGCGGGACGGTGGCGTCCGAGAGGGCGCCGCCCGCCGTGGAGAAGTCAGCAGACGCCGTAGTACCAGCGGGGATCAGTATCGCTGGGAAGGGCTGAACGCGAAGCCGAGGTGCAGGACGCTCGTGCTCGTGGGATGGACGTTGAACGCAGCCAACCCCGCAAGGGGCCTGGGTGGGAGGGCCGGAGGGTGAAGCCCGAAGGTTCCCGTCCAGGGCACAGTTCATCCCCGGCGCCTGGCGACACCGCAGCTCACCCCGCCGAGGCGAGCCTGTGGGAGCAGTTCCTGGCCCCCGGGAATCTCGCTGAGGCGCTCAGACGCGTCGAGCAGAAAGCCGGTGCCCCAGGCATCGACGGGATGAGCACCAAGGAACTGCGGCCGTGGTTGCATGACCATTGGCCACAGGTCCGCTCAGCGCTCGAGGCGGGCACCTACCGGCCGCAGCCCGTGCGCAGGGTGATGATCCCCAAGCCCTCGGGTGGTCTGCGCAAGCTGGGGGTGCCGGCTGTGGTGGATCGGTTGATCTGCCAGGCCATCGCGCAGGTGCTCACGCCCATCTTCGACCCGCATTTCCATCCCCATAGCTACGGCTTCCGGCCGGGGCGCTCGCAGCATCAAGCTGTGAGGAGGGCACGCCAGTTCATCGCTGATGGCGCGGCGTGGTGCGTCGATTTTGATCTCGAATCGTTTTTCGATCGCGTTCAGCACGACGCTTTGATGGCGAGGGTCGCGAGACGGGTTCATGACAAGCAGGTGCTCGGGCTGATCCGGCGCTACCTGGAAGCGGGCGTCATGGATGGCGGGCTGGTGGCCGCGAGCGAGGAGGGAACCCCGCAAGGGTCGCCGCTCTCGCCGCTGCTCAGTAATGTCATGCTTGACGACCTTGACTGGGAGCTGGAGCGGCGTGGGCATCGCTTCGTGCGCTTCGCCGACGACGGCCGGATTTACGTCGGAAGCGAGCGGGCTGGGCAGCGCGTCATGGCGAGCATCACGCAGTACGTCGAGCAGCGCCTGAAGCTGCGCGTCAACCGCGAGAAGTCGGTGGTTGACCGGGCGACGAAGCGGCCCCTTCTGGGGTTCGGTTTCTTTGACCGGGACGGTGAGGTCAAGGTGCAGGTGGATCCGAAGCGCCTGAAACGCGCTAGGGATCGCCTGCGTCAGCTCACCTCGCGCCGCTGGGGTGTCTCGATGGAGCGGCGGATCGGTGAGATCAACCGCTTCACGGTCGGGTGGACGGCCTACTTCGCGTTGGCCGACACGCCGTCGGTGTTCGGGAAGCTCGATAGTTGGCTCCGTCGGCGACTGCGGCAGGTCCGCTGGAAGGAATGGAAGCGTTACCGCACCAAGCGGCGCAACCTCGGTGCGCTCGGTATCCCGGCCTGGCAGGCTCGCAAGTGGGCCGGCTCGGGCAAAGGCTACTGGCGCATCGCCGGTTCCCCGGTTCTTGCCCGCGCTCTGCCCAACGCCTACTGGGCCAACCTCGGCCTGAAGGGTTTCGCCGATCCCTACCGTCGTTTCCGGGATGCCGAGCGAACCGCCGGATGCGGACCCGCATGTCCGGTGGTGTGGGGGGCGCCGGGGTGAGCCCGGCGCCTACCCGATCGAGATAGCGGGGCCGAAGCGCGGGTCAAGCGGGCGAATCTCCTGCAAGCATCGGGTTCGCGGGGACGCTGGAGCTGGGCGGGGCTGGCGCTTGACGCGCGGCGCGCGGCTCCGCTACCACCGCCAGCGAGGCGGCTGGTAGCGAGGCTTGCAAGTTGCGCACGTGTTGGGCGACCCGCCGCCGCTCTTCTGCGGCAGGCTGCTGGCTGTTCGACGGTCAGCAACTACGAGGAGGGCGACGTGCGGGTCACCACCGCATTCAACCGGATGCTCGGGCTTCCGGGCGCTTGGGTCAGGGACGTGGCGTTCGGGTCGGAGGCGATGATCGTGACCGTCGTGCTGCGCTCACACAAGCCGGTCTGTTCGGGCTGCGGCGCGCGCGGCCTTCAGGTCAAGGAGCATCGTGAGAAGCGCTGGCGGCATCTGGATCTAGGCGCCTGTCGGTGCGTGATCGAGTGCCGGCTCAGACGGCTGTACTGCCCGGGCTGCGGCGACGTGTACGAGGCGGTGCCATGGGCCCGCGCGGGCGCGAAGTACACGCGCGAGTTCGACGACCTGGCTGCGTGGCTGGCGCAGCAGATGAGCCAGACCCAGGTCACGAAGCTGATGCGGATCGGCTGGAAGTCGGTCGGCAGCATCCTCGAGCGCGTCGTCGCGGACAAGCTCGACCGTCACCGCTTGGACGGGCTCGTGTGGATCGGCTGCGACGAGGTCTCATACGGCGCCGAGCACAAGTTCCTGACCTGCGTCGCCGATCACCAGCAGGGCCGGATCGTGTGGGCGGCGCCGGGCCGCAACGCCAAGACGTTGCAGGCGTTCTTCGACGGGCTCACAGACGAGCAGCGCTCGTCGATCAAGGCCGTCTCGATCGACATGTCCGCCGGGTATGAGAAAGCGATCCGCAACGCCGTCCCTGACGCCCGGGTGTGCTTTGACCCGTTCCACGTGGTGCAGTTGGGCTCCAAGGCGACCGACCAGGTCCGCCGCGCCGAGTACAACAAGCACGGCCGCTCCGGCAGCGACACCGGCAAGTGGATCAAGGGCGTGCGCTACTCGCTGCTGAAGGACCCCGCCAAGCAGACCACTGAGCAGCTACTCAGGCTCTGCGAGGTGCAGCAGACCAACAAGCACATGTTCCGCGCCGCGCTGCTCTACGGCGAGCTGCGCTACATCTACAAGGTCCCCAAGGACCAAGCCACCGAGCGCCTGGACGCGTGGCTGGCGTGGGCATCCCGATCGCGGCTCAAACCGTTCGTCAAGCTCGCCCGCACGATCCGCAAACACAAAGCCGGCGTGCTCGCCGCGGTCGAGCTCGGGATCAGCAACGGACGCCTCGAGGCGCTAAACAGCAAGGTCAGGTTGCTCTCCCACCGCGCCTACGGATTCCACTCAGCCGACGCGCTGATCGCGATGATCTACCTCTGCTGCGCCGGCATCCAGATCGCCCTCCCTCACCGATGAGTCACCCCCAAACCGAGAGGAGAGCCGCTTTACGTGAAACGGTGGCTGCATGCACCGTTGCAGCATCCTGACGGGACCCTTGAGCAGCGCAGCAGAGGAACTCCGCAAGGGTCGGCGATCTCGCCGTGCTTGGTGAACCTGTTCATGCACTACGCGTTCGATTCTTGGATGGCTCGGGAGATTCCGGGCTGTCCGTTTGAGCGCTTCGCTGACGATGGTGTGCCGAGAGCGTGGAGGGGTCGCTGATGTAGACGGTGATCTTTGAAGCGGTGCTGCATGAGAGATGGAGGAGCCAGGCCGATGGTCTGGTGGCCCTCCGCGGTCGCCCTGCAGGGGGAGGCCGTAAACCACCGCGAGGTGCGTCGGTCAAGAGCCGGGGTGCTGAGCGTCGCGGAAAAGGCGTGCTGTCAGCGCGTCAGGTGTGGATCACGAAGGCGAGCGAAAGCGATACCACCGTTGAAGTGTCGAAAGCGTATCGGTGACATTCAAAACCGGGGTCGAGTCATTGCCCCGGGAAGAGCCTGGCGGGAGCCTGCTGATTGGCCAGGTGGGTGTCCGGCATGGATGGTGGCGCGAGCGTGGTCTGGGCTCTTGTGTGGAACTCGGGAACCTGTCGCCCCGATGGGACGGCCGGCCAGTGGAGCGGTCGTGGCCTGCGGCTGGTTGTCTGGAGCGAGAACCCCAAGCAGCAGATCTGTGAGGGGGAGAGTAGTGATGCGGGGCACAGGGGCGGACCTGACCGTAGTAGCGATGAAGGTGTGTGTCACGAACGTTGGAGGAAGACTATGTAGGTAGAACTCCATAAAACGGTGCTGTGCGAGAGATGGAGGCTTGTTGGCCCTCCGGCGTCGGCCCTGCGGGGGTGG
Organism: uncultured Solirubrobacteraceae bacterium; assembly: GCA_963816005.1. GTDB lineage: Bacteria > Actinomycetota > Thermoleophilia > Solirubrobacterales > Solirubrobacteraceae > Palsa-465. Next base: position 17,660 of record CAWFKF010000059.1, read on the forward strand.
GCGTCAAACCGCCCCGATGCTGCGTTGGCTGAAGACCGTCGTGGCGAGCGTTCGGGGAAAAGGCTGGGCTTGACCCGGTCAGGTGGGGACCAGGAAGACGTTCCAGAAAGCGCTCGGTCTCTGTTCTGGGTCGAGCGTGCGTTGTTGAGGCGTCGAAAAGGTTTAGACGGCATCAAAATCGGAGGTCCTGCTTCATCCTCCGAGACGAGTCTGGCGGGGTCCCGTGTTCCTGGCCAGGTGGTGCCCGGCGTGGAGGCGGCGTGAGCCTGGTCTGCGGCTCTTGCACGGAACGTGAGAAGGCGAGCGTCGAAAGCGGCCGTCCGGGCCTGCGGGTCAGTACGACGGGCGGCGAGAGGGAGCGTGCCAACGGCAGAAACCGGAGGCATTGAGTACCGGTCGCGGCGCTCGCTGGCGGACCGGCTCGTATTAGCTGTGAAGCTGCTGCTCGCTGGGGTGGTGGTGGAGCGAAGGGGCCGGCTCATCGGTGATGTCGATTCGATCAACCAGCGCCCTGGGGTGCTGGGAGGAAGCGAGGACGCATGACAAGGCCGAAGGACAAGTCGTTTGCGATTCCCAAGCTGTTGGTGTGGGAGGCGTGGCGGCAGGTCAAGGCCAACAAGGGCGCTCCCGGCGTCGATGGGCAGGATCTGGACGCGTTCGAGAAGGACCTGGAGGGCAACCTCTACAAGGTCTGGAATCGCATGTCGTCCGGGACCTGGTTCGCGGCGCCGGTCAGGGCGGTCGAGATCCCCAAGCCGCACGGCGGCGGGACCCGAATGCTCGGTGTGCCGACGATCGCAGACAGGGTTGCGCAGACGACCGTGGCCATGTTCCTGGAGCCGCTGGTGGAACCCCGGTTCCATCAGGATTCCTATGGCTATCGGCCGGGACGCTCGCCCCATGACGCGCTCGCGGTATGTCGGGAGCGGTGCTGGAGGTACGACTGGGCGATCGATTTGGACGTCCAGAAGTTCTTCGACGAGGTGCCGTGGGACCTGATCGTTCGGGCAGTGGAGGCGGTCACCGACTGCCGCTGGGTGCTGCTTTACGTGAAACGGTGGCTGCATGCACCGTTGCAGCATCCTGACGGGACCCTTGAGCAGCGCAGCAGAGGAACTCCGCAAGGGTCGGCGATCTCGCCGTGCTTGGTGAACCTGTTCATGCACTACGCGTTCGATTCTTGGATGGCTCGGGAGATTCCGGGCTGTCCGTTTGAGCGCTTCGCTGACGATGTCATCGTGCACTGCAAGAGCAGGGCACAGGCGGAGGCGGTGCTGGCCAGGATCGCCCAGCGGATGAACGAGGTTGGGCTACGGCTCCATCCCGACAAGACACGGATCGTCTATTGCAAGGACGGCAAGCGTCGGGGAGAGCATGAGCACACCAGCTTCACCTTTCTCGGGTTCACCTTCCGAGCACGGAAGGCGCGAGCGACAGGAGGCGGGTACTTCACCAGCTTCCAGCCCGCGATCAGTACCGAGGCGCTGCAGGCCAAGAGCGTCGAGCTCCGCAGGATGCGGATCCACCGGCGCACCAACCTGTCGTTGGACGACCTGGCGAGATGGCTGAATCCCATCGTCGCCGGATGGATGAACTATTACGGCCGCTATTACTGGACCGTGATGGATGCCCTCCTGCAGCGCGTCAACACCTACCTGAGGCGCTGGGCTGGGAAGAAGTATCGGCGGTTACGGACCTACAAACGGTTCAAGCGGTGGTGGACTGGGCTGCACGAACGCGAGCCCGGCCTGTTCGCCCACTGGAAGTGGGTCCGCGCGTACTGACGGCTGGTGAGAAGAGCCCGGTGACGGGAGACTGTCACGCCGGGATCCGTGGGAGCCGGGAGCTGCGACGCTCCCGGCGACCCGACTCCTGTAATGGGGCTGGAGCGAAGGGGAAGGGTCGTCCTGGCTGGCTTTCGGGTCAACCGCCTTCGGGTGGAAGGAGCCGGGTGAGCGAGCCGAAACCGAAGTCGTTTGTGATCTCCAAACGGGCTGTTTGGGAGGCCTATCGGAGGGTCAAGGCGAACAAGGGCGGCGCCGGCGTTGACGGTGAGTCGATGGCGGAGTTCGAGGTTGACCTCAAGGACAACCTGTACAAACTCTGGAATCGGCTGTCGTCGGGAAGCTATTTCCCGCCGCCGGTGCGTGCGGTTGAGATACCGAAGCGGGACGGCAGCTCTAGAACGTTAGGGGTGCCGACCGTGGCGGACAGGATCGCCCAGACGGTCGTGCGCTCATACCTGGAGCCCGACGTGGAGCCTGTGTTCCACGAGGACTCTTACGGGTATCGGCCGGGCCGTTCGGCGCATCAGGCGTTGCGGGTGTGCCGGGAGCGCTGCTGGCGGAACGACTGGGTTCTAGATATGGACATCAAGTCGTTCTTCGACAGCGTTTCATGGGACCTCACGCTCAAGGCGGTAGCTCATCACACCGACCTGCGCTGGGTCCTGTTGTACGTGGAGCGGTGGCTCAAAGCGCCGCTGCAGCGCGAGGACGGCAGCCTGGTCTGGCGGGATCGCGGAACCCCTCAGGGTTCGGCGATTTCACCTTTGCTCGTCAACATGTTCATGCATTACGCGCTGGATGCGTGGATGGTCAGGGAGTACCCGGCCGTCCAGTTCGAGCGCTACAGCGATGACGTGATTGTCCACGCTCGAAGCGAACGCCACGCCCGATTGTTGGGGCTCCGTGGATGATCGGGGGTGACTCTCGATCGAGATTCCGTCCTGAGCAGGGCTTTTGGTCGTCGGAGCGGAGGGTGGAAGTCGCGTGCGCCTCTGCTGCTGGGTTGTGGACTGCTCGCTGGGCCCCGTGCCCGGCGATCGTGGGCACAGCGGATGCGTGCTCAAGCGGCCAGGGATGGCCGCGCCTGCGCGCAGGCGCATCCGGATGATCATGGCGAGACTCGCCCCATAGGGCGTCGTTGGGGGGCGTCGGGTCGCTGCCCGCGTTGACGGGGGTCGTGGCGTGCCGGGGAGCTGCCTGCTCCATTCCCTTCTCGTTGCGCCGTTTGCCGTGCGTGCGCACCGGGTCATCCCGGGGTCGAGCGAGCGTCGTGGCGGAATACGGGTGACGCGGTTCGGAGGGCCAGAAAGAAAACGCGTGTTCGTGTGTCGTCACCCCCGATCATGCCCGGAGAGCCCGATTGTTGTGGGCGGTGATCGCGAAGCGGTTGGCGGAGTGCGGGCTTGAGCTCAACGAGCGCAAGACTCGCGTCGTGTACTGCAAGGATGCCGACCGGCGTGGCTCCTACGAGCACACGTCGTTTGACTTCCTGTCGTACACGTTCCGGCCGCGGCTGTCGAAGAACAGGTTCGGGAAGCACTTCGTGAACTTCTCTCCGGCGGTGTCGAGCGAGACGAAGACGCGGTTGCGGCGCGAGATGCGCCGCTGGGGCGTCGCTCGCCGCTCGGACAAGACCCTCACGGACCTGGCGCTGATGTTCAACCGCCAGCTCCAGGGCTGGATCAACTACTACGGAAAGTTCTACAAGTCCATGTTGTATCCGGTCTTCCGCCACTTCAACGAGACGCTCGTGAGGTGGGCCATGCGGAAATACAAACGACTGCGCCGCCGTCCCCGGCGAGCACGCAGGTTCCTTGCCGACGTCGCGAGACGCCAGCCGGGCCTGTTCGCGCACTGGCGGTTCGGTGTGCGCCCTGACGGTTGGACGATGGGAGCCCGGTGAGCTGAGAGGTTCACGCCGGGTTCTGCGAGCGCCGGAGGGTGAGACTCCCTCCGGCGACTCTCCCCATCGTGCACTGCAAGAGCAGGGCACAGGCGGAGGCGGTGCTGGCCAGGATCGCCCAGCGGATGAACGAGGTTGGGCTACGGCTCCATCCCGACAAGACACGGATCGTCTATTGCAAGGACGGCAAGCGTCGGGGAGAGCATGAGCACACCAGCTTCACCTTTCTCGGGTTCACCTTCCGAGCACGGAAGGCGCGAGCGACAGGAGGCGGGTACTTCACCAGCTTCCAGCCCGCGATCAGTACCGAGGCGCTGCAGGCCAAGAGCGTCGAGCTCCGCAGGATGCGGATCCACCGGCGCACCAACCTGTCGTTGGACGACCTGGCGAGATGGCTGAATCCCATCGTCGCCGGATGGATGAACTATTACGGCCGCTATTACTGGACCGTGATGGATGCCCTCCTGCAGCGCGTCAACACCTACCTGAGGCGCTGGGCTGGGAAGAAGTATCGGCGGTTACGGACCTACAAACGGTTCAAGCGGTGGTGGACTGGGCTGCACGAACGCGAGCCCGGCCTGTTCGCCCACTGGAAGTGGGTCCGCGCGTACTGACGGCTGGTGAGAAGAGCCCGGTGACGGGAGACTGTCACGCCGGGATCCGTGGGAGCCGGGAGCTGCGACGCTCCCGGCGACCCGACTCCTGTAATGGGGCTGGAGCGAAGGGGAAGGGTCGTCCTGGCTGGCTTTCGGGTCAACCGCCTTCGGGTGGAAGGAGCCGGGTGAGCGAGCCGAAACCGAAGTCGTTTGTGATCTCCAAACGGGCTGTTTGGGAGGCCTATCGGAGGGTCAAGGCGAACAAGGGCGGCGCCGGCGTTGACGGTGAGTCGATGGCGGAGTTCGAGGTTGACCTCAAGGACAACCTGTACAAACTCTGGAATCGGCTGTCGTCGGGAAGCTATTTCCCGCCGCCGGTGCGTGCGGTTGAGATACCGAAGCGGGACGGCAGCTCTAGAACGTTAGGGGTGCCGACCGTGGCGGACAGGATCGCCCAGACGGTCGTGCGCTCATACCTGGAGCCCGACGTGGAGCCTGTGTTCCACGAGGACTCTTACGGGTATCGGCCGGGCCGTTCGGCGCATCAGGCGTTGCGGGTGTGCCGGGAGCGCTGCTGGCGGAACGACTGGGTTCTAGATATGGACATCAAGTCGTTCTTCGACAGCGTTTCATGGGACCTCACGCTGAAGGCGGTAGCTCATCACACCGACCTGCGCTGGGTCCTGTTGTACGTGGAGCGGTGGCTCAGAGCGCCGCTGCAGCGCGAGGACGGCAGCCTGGTCTGGCGGGATCGCGGAACCCCTCAGGGTTCGGCGATTTCACCTTTGCTCGTCAACATGTTCATGCATTACGCGCTGGATGCGTGGATGGTCAGGGAGTACCCGGCCGTCCAGTTCGAGCGCTACAGCGATGACGTGATTGTCCACGCTCGAAGCGAACGCCACGCCCGATTGTTGTGGGCGGTGATCGCGAAGCGGTTGGCGGAGTGCGGGCTTGAGCTCAACGAGCGCAAGACCCGCGTCGTGTACTGCAAGGATGACGACCGGCGTGGCTCCTACGAGCACACGTCGTTTGACTTCCTGTCGTACACGTTCCGGCCGCGGCTGTCGAAGAACAGGTTCGGGAAGCACTTCGTGAACTTCTCTCCGGCGGTGTCGAGCGAGACGAAGACGCGGTTGCGGCGCGAGATGCGCCGCTGGGGCGTCGCTCGCCGCTCGGACAAGACCCTCACGGACCTGGCGCTGATGTTCAACCGCCAGCTCCAGGGCTGGATCAACTACTACGGAAAGTTCTACAAGTCCATGTTGTATCCGGTCTTCCGCCACTTCAACGACACGCTCGTGAGGTGGGCCATGCGGAAATACAAACGACTGCGCCGCCGTCCCCGGCGAGCACGCAGGTTCCTTGCCGACGTCGCGAGACGCCAGCCGGGCCTGTTCGCTCACTGGCGGTTCGGTGTGCGCCCTGACGGTTGGACGATGGGAGCCCGGTGAGCTGAGAGGTTCACGCCGGGTTCTGCGAGCGCCGGAGGGTGAGACTCCCTCCGGCGACTCTCCCG
>CAWFKF010000060.1:0-242373 GCA_963816005.1 uncultured Solirubrobacteraceae bacterium
GCGTGCCACGCGACCTATTGCGGCCCGGGCAGTCGCTGGCGGACGCTGGGGCGCCCGTCATAGCTTCCCCAGCGGAAGCCGGACTGGTGTGGCTCCGGCTGGAGCGGCGAGCAAGGAAGGTCGCCCGCCGGAGGCTGCAGGTTGTACTCCACGGGGGCGAGGTCGTTCGGACCATCGGGATGGAACAGCGAAGCCAGGTACTGGAGCTGCCCACGTCCGGGACCCTGCTCGAACATGCCCCCGCCGTACGCGCCGATGCCGTGCGCCCCGCAGTAGTCGTAAGCCTCGAACAGCCGCCGGACGCTGCCGAAGCGGGCGGGCTTGAGGTTGAGAATGCGGGGTGGCCATGGCAATGCCTCGATGTCGTCAACCGAGTGGATCGGCTCGTCCCACGTGATCCGGTTTCGGTGGCGGTCGAGCAGCTCGATGGTGTGGTCGGCCACGGCGGGATCCTCGATCCATGCCCCCGGCAGCTGCTCGAATACGCGACGGTAGAGGTCGGGCTCCGGGTCGATGGCCACGGTCGCGTTGCGGTAGTGACCCTTCATGTCGACCACATCGACGCAGGCGAGCGACGCCAGCTCTGCGAGAAGGTCGTCATCCCAGCTTGCGGTGGGATCGAGCTTGAAATGCAGACTCGGATCCATTCTGCGCAGTGCTCGCAGGGGGGCGAGGTTGGCGGGGTCACCGAGCCGGATCGACACCACGAAAGTGACGGGCTTGGCCACTCGCCCGACGGCATCCTGCAGCGAGAGCCCGTTTTGGCATAAGGCGAGGTCGAGCGCTGCGCTCTCGAACGCCCAACGGCGGTAGAACCGTGCGCTGTCGCGGATGGGCTCGACCGGAAAGAGGTCGGCCAGCCCCAGGAGCGTGGAGAATTCCTGAAGGGTGCGCCTCCCGCGCAGCCAAGAGAGGTCGCCCGCACGGCGGAGCTGCTCGATCTGATCGATCTGATCCCACGTGATGTCCTCGCCCTGTCCCTCGTGGCCATTCCCGGTCAGCCGGACCACGGTCGAGATCTTGGTGAATCCGCTCGAGGTGTCGCGCGCCAACGGCAGCAGCTCGCAATGTTCGATCCGAACGGGCAACTCGGCGACACGCGAGTACGTCGGATCGGCGCCGCTCGCAGCAGGGTGGCTTTCGCCCGGCGGGACAGCCATCTCGGGGCGAACGGACACAGAGCCTCAAGTCATCTTCGGGGTCACACCGATCCCTCCAATGGAAGGCGCCAGTCTACCAGCGGGTCATCGCTCGGCCCTTGCACCGCTGGCGCCGGAGCCGTCGAGCCGCGCCTCGGGCACGCCGCGAGCGTACCGGCTTTCGGGCTTGCCACCGGGGCGTCTTGCGCTCGGCCTACGAGGCGCCAGCCTCGGCCGCGTCCTCCCAGCCGACGGTGTATCCGTGGAGGTGATCAGACAGCTTCTCCAGGCGGTGCCCGGCGGGCTCACCGCGCTCGATCAGCCGGGCGGCGCCGAAGAGGAGCGCCTCGATCGACGGATACGCCGCTGAGCTAGCCGACAGCTCATCCAGGCCGCGAGTCACGGTCGTCACGTCGTGATCGACCTCCCAGTGATCGCTTAACTCGTCGATGCGACGTCGAATCTCGGCGAGCTGGTCGAGGATTTCCTGTGTCTGCTTTGACGCCACTGCGTGACCTCGGTTTCCGCTCTGGTCCCTCAGCCGCTAGTCCCGCGCCGGGGTCTTCTTGCGTGATGCCCTCTGCCCTTTCGGGGAAGACGCGCGACCGGCGCTCGGGTTCTCCACGCTACCCGTTTGATCGAGGAGCGGCACTGTGGTTTCTGACCAGACATGGCGCTCCGCGTTATTTCGGGCGCTCGTGTTCCTGTCGCGGAGCGAGCGTGAGCTAATGGCGAGCTGAGGCTGTGGGGTGTACGACGACGTCGAGCCGCAGCCGCACCCGATCGTCGATCACGAGTCCGCCGGCCGCAAACGCCGAGTCCCACTCGAGACCGAAGTCCCGACGGCTAACCAGGCCGTTCGCGCGAATTCGCAGATCGCCGTTCCCGTCGACGGGCGACGCTGGTGCATCGAGCTGCAGCTCGAGCGGCCGCGAGGCGCCACGCACCGTCATCGTCCCGCGTATCGTGGGGGCGTCAGTCGGTCCCGCGGGGCGGGAGATAGCCGTGACGGCGATCGTCGGATGCTGCTCGACGTCGAAGAAGTCCTCGGCACACAGTCGGGCGTCGCGTTTGCGGTCACCGGTGTCGATGCTCGCGACCTCAACCGTCCCGTCGATCGAGGCCACGCCCTCGCGGTCGCAGCGAATGACGCCGGTGATCTCGCGAAAGCGGCCGCGGACCTTCGTGACCTTGAGGTGACGCACCGCGAAGCCGACCGTCGAGCCCGCGGGGTCCACCTCCCACGTGCCGGGAGGGACGAGCGTGACCCTGTCCGTACCATTTAGGATCGTCATGCCGGGAGTTTCGACGCCTCTGGCTCGAGCCCCTACCGCACAACACCGCAAAGAATTTGCGGGTCTTCCCGGAACGAACTGGACACGGCCGCTCCACGCGCGCCCGAACGGGGCCTACCCCTCTTCTGCATGACCAGTGAATCCGGCAGGTCCATCCGCCCGCCGTTCGCGCTTGGAATGGACGAGTTGCGTCGCGCGGCGCCGAGAGTGTTGCAATGGGCGGGTAGGCCGGGCACAGCAATGTGCCGGGCCTACCCGTCCCAAGCGGCAGTGTGCCGAGGACGGTCCGGTGGGCGGCGTTGTGCAGCGGTCAGCGGAGACTAAGCCGGTGGTCTTGTACGGTGAGATCCGGATGCACGGTCTGCTGAGGCACGGCGAGGATCTTGGCATGTCATTGATGGCGCGATCTGCCTTGACCGAGCCGCGCAGACCTGACGGGCACGGCGAAACGAGCCGCAGACGGCCGAGATCGCCGCATCGGCTCCCGAGTGGCTCGGGCTGTCTCCGTGATCTGGCTCATCTTCACCGGCGGACTGGTGTTGCTCCTATCGTGTGGTGGGAGAACCGGCGCATCAAGCGCGGCGAGGGTGCGCTGATCGACCCGGCGATGCTGCGCAACCTGCAGCTGCGTAGCGGAGTCATGTCGTTCCTGTTCATGTTCCTGATCCAAGCGGGGATCTTCTTCACCGTCCCGCTGTTCCTGTCGGTCGCGCTCGGGATCTCGGCGGTCGAAACCGGCGTGCGGCTGCTTCCGCTGTCGCTGTCGCTGCTCGTGTTCGCCGTCGGCGTTCCCAAGCTGCGTCCCGACGCATCACCCCGGCGCGTCGTCCGGCTCGGGTTCACCTGCTGTTCGCCGGTCTCACTCTCTTGGTCGCCTTGCTCGACGTTGGCGTTGGGCCGGAGATCGTGACCTGGCCGCTGCTGCTTGCGGGCTCCGGGCTCGGGATGATGGCCTCCCAGCTCGGCGCCGTGACGGTGTCATCGGTGCCCGACGAGAAGAGCGGCGAGGTCGGCGGTCTCCAGAACACCGGCACCCAGCTCGGCGCCTCGATCGGCACCGCGCTCGCCGGCGCGGTGCTCATCTCCGCGATGACCGCGTCGTTCTTCACCGGTATCCAGAACAACCCCAACGTTCCCGACAGCGTCGTTTCGCAGGCACAGACGCAGCTCGCCGGGGGCGTGCCGTTCATGTCCGAGGCCGACGCCAAGGCAGCGCTCGAAAAGGCGAACGTCCCCACCGCGACCGCCGACGAGATCGTCAAGCAGAACGAAAAGAGTCAGATCGACGGACTTCGCGCCGCCGAGGCCATCCTCGCGCTCCTCGCGCTGATCGCACTCCCGTTCACCCGAGGCATCCCGACCGTCCAACCCGGCGCCCAAGCCAAGCCCAGACCATCCCCGGCATAACCGACTCAGCCGCTTCTCGGAACCCCCGCACTGCTGCTTCGGGCTACAAGCGGCAGCCATACCGACTCTGCCGCTTTCTCGGAGAGCAGGGGCGCTCTCGTCAGGCGGGGCTTCTGCAACGGAATGACTCCGGGCGTGTCGCTGGCGACGGACGCCGCCGCTCTCAGGTGCCTGGTTTCGTTCCGTTGCAGCAGTGTCGGAGAGCCCGGTTGGGTCGATCGAGGCTGCTGCTGATAGCCCGCACCAGAAGTCTGCTCAAGGCGTGACGACACTTCCGCTTTGGCCCGGTCGTTTGCCAGTCGCTTGCAACCACGAGTTGATCTGGGAGCGCTCTCGCGCAGATTCAGCGGGCAGTCCACGTGTTCGCGGCTCCCCCGAGCCGCGCACGCTCGAGGCCAACGTCAGGCCGGCTGATCATCGTGTACGGGGGGAGAGCGTGTCATTGCGAACCGTCACCGGACACCTCGTGCAGCTATGAGCGACCCGGCAACCGTCTGAGTCGGACGGACGCGCCAGCGGGATCCTTGTCCGATCGGTAAACGGACTGGCGTGAGCGCGGGGCTCGCGGGGAGGTTCCCTGCTGCCGCGTAGGCCGGGGCTCGGCGCGGAGGCGCGTCGAAGCAAGCGAAGGCTCCCGCTGCACCTCCACTTGAAGCGTGACGCGGCCGAGGTCGGCTCGATCCCGAACCCGATCGAATCGGAGATCAAGCCGCACCGGCCAGACGGAAGTCTTCGGCCGGCTTAGACGCGGACGATGGCGTGCTTCTCCAACACTTGCTTATCCAAGCAGCGCCCGGCAGTCACCAGAGTCTCAGACGAGCAGCCCGACCAGGCCAGCTCGTGGACCCGACGAGCCCACGCGGTTCTCAGCGAACCACAGGTATTGACGCCGCGCGCTCCAAGCTGGGAACGTTCGGCGACCCGCGGCGGGGCGATGAGTTGATGTGGGTCGACCCGGTCATCCACGGCGGCTCGCTCACAGTGACATGACTCGCAGTCCCGCGCCCGGGAGCCGCACGACCAGCACCAACCTCATTCGTCCCTTCGCTCTGGCGACGGCCAGGTAGGGCGCTCTCCGACGGACGAGGCGTCCGTCTCGCAGCGCTACGGACGCCCGGGCCACCAGGACTTCGGTCAAGGCGTCAGCGGAGAGTGGGCCTTTCCTGGCGATCTCCCGCGCGAATGCGAGGCCGTCGGCGACGCCGCCACCGTCGGGCGGTGGGTGCGCGCGAGCGAATGCGGCGAAGGTTCGCGGATGGTCGGGCCCCAGTTCGGTTGCGAGCGCGGGCAACGCCCTGGCGAGTTGCCGAGCGCGCTTGCGGGTGATGCCCTCGGCGGCGAGGGCGACCATGCCCTCGTCGATCCCGGCCGGGGCGGGTTCTCCCCGGAGGGCGTGGATCAGCTCACGCTCGCGGGCCTGCAGCCGGGAACGGGCGTCATCCGTCATGGGCGAGCAGGTGCCGTTGGGTGCCGGCGTTGATGGCAGCCGCGATGCTGTTTAGTTCGCTGGTCAGCCTGTGGGGCGGCGGGAACTCGTCGTCGCGCTCGAGCAACACTCCTGGCGGTGTCGTGCGGGCGCACAGCTCCTCCACGAGGGCTAGCACTTCCGGCACGACCGGGTCCGTATGCGTGTCGAGGTAGACGCCGTTCTTCCACCTCCCGCCTCCCACGTGCACGTACGCGATGCGATCGAGCGGGATGCGTTCGAGAAAGCTGAGTGCGTCGTAATGGTGGTTGTGCGAGTTCGCGTACAGGTTCGAGACGTCGAGCAGGATTGGGCGCCGGTCGCCTCGAGGAGCTTCGTCAGAAACGATGCCTCGTCCATCTCGCCCTCAGGCCAATCGATTAGCGCGGCAACGTGCTCGAGCGCGAGCGGAACGGGGAGCGCCGCCTGGGCGATGGCGACGTTCTCGATGAGGATCGCAGCGCTTCTTGGGTGCGGGGCACAGGCATCAAGTGTCCCGCTTCCTGGCCGCCGGAACGAACGAACGCGACGTGCTCGCTGACCAGCGACGAGCCGAACCGGTCAGCCACTGCGGCGAGATGCTCGAGCCTCTTGCGCTCAGGGCGCTCCGCTCCCCCGAGCGAGAGCTTCAGTCCGTGCGGGATCACGCGTACACCCCTGCTCGCGAGTGCGGCCAGAGGTCGGGGCAATCGCTCTCCGGGGTCGATGCTCTCGGCGACGACCTCGACGAAGCGCAAGTCGTCGACCCCCGCGATGAAGGCGGCTAGTTCGTGGCGCCAGCCGATGCCGACCCCGAGCGACTCATGTCGTTCATCCGCCGCACCCGCCACCCCCACACCCGCCACCACCGCAGCCGCCACTACCGCCGAAACCGTTCCCCGATCGGCTGATCCCAGGGCCGCGGCCAGGCCGGCATCGGCGGCCCAGAGGCGGCCACGCCGGACAGCGCCACATCGGCGGCGAAGCCGTACGAGCTGAGCCCGGCGGAATCCTTGTCGAGCCGCTTGAGCAGACGACGACCCTCGGTTGTCGCGATGGGTGCGCTGGTCAGCATGGCCGCCCCGATCCCACCGGCGATGAGCAGCACGACCAGGTATCCGATCGGCTTGTGGCTGCTCGCCCCTGCGATCAGCCGCGCCACGCCCAGAGCGGCGGCGGGCAAGAACCAGATGAGCTGGAGTCTAAGCGACGTGGCCTGACCAGGCTCTACCAGGAGCCCGAGCGCCCAGAGCCGCTGCCTAATTGGCAAGAGCACCGAATCGGCGGCCTTCGCATCGAGCACGCTCTTCGCAGCGCCCTGGCCGTCCTGCACCCGCCAGTACACCCATTTCTCGACGGCGTCAGCGTGGGCCGGCGGCGGTCCCGCCACGACTATGCCCTTGCCGGCGTCGGCGGGGCGCACGCTCCCGGCCTCCGTCAACCTGCACGCCGAAGCGGTCAGAACAAGACGGTCGCCGCCCTTGAGCATCGCGGCCTCGTAGGGGCCAGGCTCGTGCGAGGTCAGGTCGGCCAGGCCGTCCTGCGATGAGGCCCCGAGGATGTGGCGTCGGATCGCGACCACGGCTGCTCCGCTCACGACCAGGAGGCCCGCGAAGATCGCCAAGAAAATGCTCCCCGCTGATGCCCCACGTGTCCATCGTCCCTCCTCTTCCTCACTGGATCTTCGCAGAGAGCATCCCTGAAAACGGGGCCAGGGCACCAGCAACCCAAGGGTGCGCGCGCCACACCCTGTGCCCCCTGTGCGACTCGACTTATGATAGGTCTCGAGCGAACTGCTGGGATGACATGACGCAGCCGAGGATCTTCCGCGACGCTCCGAGGAGCCGCTGCGACTTGGACTGTGAGCCGCCACAGCACCTGAGGCTGTCTGACGGAACAATCGGCACCGACATTCATCTCCTTATCGCCGAACCGGGCATCTTGCCCAGCCGGGCCGCGAGCTTGCTCTCCGCCACAGGGGGACCGTTGTCATAGCCGGCTTCGTGCTGTGAGCCATCGAGCGGTCGATAATCCCGTAGGCGGTCAGCGATGCCAACGATCCGTATCCGAGATCGCTCAAAGCCGCCTCGGCCGTCTGCGACGAGCGGCCCCTGGGTCGAGCGTGCTTGCAGGCTCATTGCAAAGAAGCGCGTCGAAGGAGAAGTGTAAATTCCCCCAAGCATCTGTGCCGCTATGATCGAGATGCGGCAGTCTGGCTTTAGCGTCGCCTGATACCGACCGGCCTGACGCGGCGGTCGCCGCCAGTGTCGCCATGAGCGGGCATTCTTCGCAACCAGGCGAGCACCCCTTCACCGATGCGGTTTGGGTTCCGCCACGGTCGCGGTCGTGAGCACCAACACGATCGGATGGCGTCGGCGCGCGGCCACCGACCGTGCCTACGCCGTCGGCGTCTGCATCGCGCCGGGATCCAGCCCGGACCGCCGTCGCGCGCTGGCTACTGATCACGCTACCGTTGTGGGGGGCTGGGCGTCATCGACCCGGGCTCGCTGGCGATCTCGTCGAGCGCGCGGAATCGCCGCCGCGGTTGGGTGTCTTGCGACCGTGCGTGGGAGGGATGCGGCGTGCTCGTGCAGAACGGCTCCTGCGTCAGGCACCAACGGCGAGCCGCGAACAGGCCAGCATCGCGTTCCGATCATGCGCACAGCAGCCGAGCATCCGGCGCTGCGCGACGAGGTGACGTTGCGGTTTTTGGCGCTCCGCACCGAGCGCGGCGGCTTGCTGCGCGTCGTCTCCGGACGTGGGGAACGAGCGCACGGGCAGACGAGACAGCCTGATGCTCGGCACGAGGTCTGGTGCTGAACCGACGAGTCGCTGCTGGAGGCCTTCCAGGCGGCGCTCGTGAAGCGCGCCGACGCAGGCCTGGTGCTCATCTCCACGGCCGCAAGATCGCTCGACTCGCCGCTCGGGCGCCTACGGATGCGAGCGCTCGCCGGGGAGGCTGACCGTAGAGGGCCTCACCTTGACGCGCGGGCTCCAGGGGTGCGTTGACTCAATGGGAGCTTGCCTGACGGCGAGGAGGCGACCGCGGCCAACGTCGCCAAGTTCGACATCGCCCCGTGGGTCACCTGAGCCCTGCTCGCCGAGCACTACGAGCGCATGACGCCGTTCGCGTGGCAGCAGCTTCACGCCTGCCGCTTGGCGCTGATGCTCAGGCCTTCCTGTTGGTGGCCCGCGCCTCGGACGGCCGTGCCGCCGAACTCTCGCCGGTCGCGTTCAGCGGGTTCGCAGGCAAACGATCTCTTCCCAGGTAGAGCCAGCAAACACCACCACCGGGCTCATCCACGTCGAACAACCACCAGCGGTGGCCCCAGGATTCGCCGCGCATCTTTCCTAGTCGGAGAATCTCCTCGGGTTCGACACACCCTCGCCCTGCGAGAGAGATCCCATTCACGCCGTCGCATCTTGGAGACCACGTCGCCGGTCAGATCCAGATCTCGGAGCACTTGACGTCGACCTCGACGACGTAGAGAACCGGCCCGCCAAAGCCGAGCATGCGCGTGTAGCGCTGAGCGTGTTCGAGCGTGGCCGCCCAGCACGATCCGAAGCCGAAGTAGGGCGAAGTCGCGACAGTCGCTCTGTAAAGCCTCACGGAGGTCACGGTCAGATGATCGCTTTCATTCTCCTGGATTCTGCTTCAAGCGGGCTGCGCGCTCGACCTGCCTGTGATGCGTCCGACAGGGCACATCCGTCCTTCGGGTCCATGCTGCCCGACTGCCGGAACGGCACGAGGTGGTGCGCCTCCAGGTTCGATCGCTGCTCGCATCGCGCGCCATCCTCGATCCACTGGCACTGCCATGCGGCTGCCTGGAGCACTGCCTGCCTGAAGCGGTCTTGTGCTCCTGATCCAGGCCCGGGCGTCTTGCGTGGTCTGTAGTGCGCTGGGCAGCGACCGTCGCTCGACAGGCGACCGCAGACCAGGCAGGGGCGGAGCGGCATGCCCCCATGATCGCGCCGTGGGCGCCGGTCTCGGGGTTCGAGATTGGTACCCGATTGGTACTCGCGCCCCTGGGCATCAGCGCCCGCAACGTCGCCGATACGGCGGATTTGCAGGGCTGTCTGGTCGATCCGCGTCCGACAATCTGGATGCGGCGGGTGGGAGTCGAACCCACACGTCCTCTCGGACACCGGGACTTGAATCCGGGGCGTCTACCAGTTCCGCCACCGCCGCTCAGGCTCGGAGTCTAGATCGACCCACGGCCCGATGGCTGGCGCCGAGCATCCGGGCCAGCAGGTTCTCGGTCAGCCGGACCAGCCGCGGATCGGCGGCCCGCGGCGCGTCGGGCGACGTGGCTGGCAGCGGCGAGAGTCCGAGTTGCCACCCCATCGTGCCGGAGGAGAACACGAGCGCCCCCGAGCGGGCGCGGTACAGCGTGGTGTAGGTGCGATCGGATCCGGCCACCCGTCCCTGGCACACGGCGGCGCCGCCGCCGATCAGGCGCACGGGAGCCGGCGGCAGCGGCGCGACCCGGTCGAGCTCGTAGCCGACGATCCCCGGCACGATCGAGGCGCCGGTGAAGCCGGTGCCGGCGAACAGCCATCGCGGCGTCAGGGTCGGCGACGGCGACCAGCCGTAGTAGGCGTACAGGGGCGGACCGGCGGCATCGCCCAGGCGCGGGGTGATGCAGTTCTCGTACAGCGTCGCGGTGACCGAGGCCCCGCCGTCGGGGAAACGACCGCTCGGCTGCGCACGATCCGGATCGAGCAGCGCATGCTCCTTGTAGGCGACGATCACGTGGTCGGGGTGCCCGGCTTCGCTGCTCGCGCGCGTGGCGCGGCCGAAGCGGACCCGCCAGCCCATCGTGTCCGAGGTGAAGAACGCGAGGTTGACGCCCGCGTCGCGAGCCGCCGCGTCGGCGTCATGGGCCCGCTGTGACCAGTACTCGGAGTGACCGATGTCGAGCACGGCCCGCGCCCCGAGCAGTTCCCGCGGGTGCAGGTCGACGCCGGTGTCGGTCGTGTAGGTGACCGGGTATCCCTCGCGCTCGAGGAAGCGCACCATCGCGATGTCCCGGGCGAACAGCTGTCCGGCGCCCGTGATCGTGTCGTAGGGACGGTCGTAGGACACCGCGACGCCCTGAGTGCTCCCGGTCGTTGTGACGCGCTGCACGGACGGGTACAGATCGTCGCCGCCCCAGTCGTTGTAGGCCTCATAGGTCAAGGTCTCGAGCTGGGCGAGCAGCAGGCCGGGCCGCAGCGCCCGGACCACGAACAGCGTGTCCTTCTGGGCCCCGGCGCTCGTCACCAGCTTGCCGATGTAGACGCCGCTGACCAGCGACGTCGGCAGCCGCACCGACCACGTCGGGTGCCACCGGCACTCGGTCAGCCCGGTCGTGCCGTCGTGGTGGCATGGTGGCTGGGCAGTCGCCGGCAGATCACCGGACCGGAGGACCATCCGACCGCCGCGACCGCCGTACCAGCCCATCCGGAACAGCTCCACGCGAACCGACCGCGCGCGCGGTGCGTTGACGTAGAAGCGCTCGACTCGCCCCGGCTGCGTCTCCTGCTCTGAGACATAGCCTTCGACCATGCCCGAGCCCGGCTTGGCGCTCAGCTGCCACGCCCGGGTTCCCGGGAGCCGGTTCTCCTGCGCGACCGACAGCGCCGGCGCTGCTGACCCCGGGGTGCGCGCCGGGGCGAGCGCCACCGACACCGTCGAGCCCGAGGCAGCGGTGCTCGGGCCGAGGTCCTTGGCGGAGTGCCCGCAGGCCGCCGCCAGCACGGACAGCCCGAGCGTGCCCGCGGCCACCGCCGCGGGCCTGAGCCGGCTCATGCTCACGTCGTCTGCACCAGGTCCATCAGGGACTCAATCAGAGCAGGCGGTGCGGCGGCAACGCCCGAGGGATCCTCGGCCGTGGGCTCGAGGGGGCGCAGCTCGAGTCCGGCGCGGGCCCCGATCAACTCCCCGGCGGCGAGATCCCAAGCCTTCAGCCCGCGTTCGAAATAGGCGTCGTAGCGTCCGCACGCCGTCCACACGAGGTCCAGCGCCGCCGCACCGAGCCGGCGGATGTCCCGGACCCGCGGGAGCAGCCGCGAGATGACCACGGCCTGGCGGGCACGCACGGGCGCGTCGTAGCTGAATCCGGTGGCGACGAGCGCGGTCGACAGATCGGTGCGTGCGGAGGCCTCGATCGCGTCGCCGTTCAACGTCGGCGGTCCGGACCTGGTGGCGGCGAAGCGCTCATCGCGGATCGGATCGAGCACGACGCCGGCGAGCGCGCCCTGCTCGTCCTCGCAGGCGATCGAGACGGCGAACACGGGGATCCCGAACAGGAAGTTGATCGTGCCGTCGAGCGGGTCCACGACCCAGCGCAGCGCGCCGTGGCCGCTGGCGCCGCCCTCCTCGGCCAGGATCGAGTCGCCGGGCCGGTGCGCCGCGAGCACGTCGCGGATCGCGGACTCGGCGGCGAGATCCGCGTCGGATACGAGATCCGTGGGTCCGCTCTTCGTGCGCACGCCATGACGCTGGCCGAAACGGGCTCGGAGCTCGGCTGCCGCCGCGTCGGCGGCCTCCTCAGCGATGGCGAGGAGCGCCTGCTCCCCGATGTCGGTCATCGCGTACGTTCTAGCGAATGATGCCTGACGCCGGGCCAATCGGGTGGCGCGGCGTGGCGTGGGGTGGCGTGGTCCCTGGTGTGTGGGTGCGGGCGCGGGCGGCGGGGGCAGGCCCCGCGCACGGCGCGGGGGCGGCGGGTGCCTGGGATCATGGCCGCTGGATGGGCGCAGCAGAGACGGTCACTGGATTGGCGCAGTTCGACCGCCGAGGCGCGGGCACGGACTCCGAGCGCCGTGCTGCGCTGTGGCTCTGCGCCGAGCTGCAGGCGAGCGGGCACGAAGCGCGGCTGGAGACGTTCTGGTGCCGCCCGAGCTGGGCGCTCGCCCACGCGTGGCACGTGGCGCTGGGGCTCGCGGGGAGCTTGATCGCGATCTCGCATCCGAGCATCGGCGGGGCCATGATCCTGGTCGCGATCCTGTCGGTCATCGCCGACGCCGTCACCGGCTACTCGCCCGGCCGCCGCCTGACCCCGGAGCGGGCGAGCCAGAACGTGGTGGTGGATGGGGGCGCGGAGGCTGGCGCGGGCGCGGGCATTGGCGCCGAGACGGGCGTTGCGGCGGGCGCGGGTGACGGGCGCGTGCGACTGATCATCACCGCCAACTACGACGCCGGCAGGGTGGGGCTGGCCTACCGCGATCGCGTCCGTGCCGCCTGCGCCAGGCTGCACGCGATCGCCGGCGGGCTCTCCCCCGGCTGGCTCGGATGGCTGGTGGTCGGGCTCGTCTGGCTGCTGGCCGTGGCAGTCCTGCGGTTGGAGGGAACGCGCGGCACCGCGGCCGGGATCGCGCAGCTCCTCCCGACGGTCTCGCTGGTGATCGCCCTGGCGATGCTGCTCGAGCTGGCGAGCGCGGACTTCGGCCCCGCCGCCGGCGACAACGGGAGCGGCGTCGCCACCGCCCTGGCGGTGGCCCGCGCGCTCGACGCCGGACCGCCCGGGCGCCTCGCCGTCGACCTGGTGCTGCAGGGCGCCGGCGACGGCGACGCGATCGGCTTGCGCCGGTACCTGCGCTCGCGGCGCAAGTCGCTGAACGTCACCAACACCGTCGTGCTCGGGATCGCGCCGTGTAGCGCGGGACGCCCGCGCTGGTGGGTCAGCGATGGCCCCCTGGTGCCGCTCGGCTACTTCCGCCGGCTACGCGCGCTGTGCGCGGACGTGGCCCGCGCCGAGTCGAACCTGGCCGACCGGCCCCACCGTGGCCGCGGCGTGACCCCGGCGCTGCCCGCCCGGGCCCTCGGGCTGCCGGCGATCACGATCGGCTGCCTGGACGAGCGCGGCCTCGTGCCCCGCTCCCACACGCTCAGCGACGCCGCCGCCGAGGTCGACCACCGTGCCCTCGACGCCGCGCTCGGGTTCGCACTCGAGCTCGTGGACGCGATCGACGCCGACGTCGGCCGGGTCAGACAGGAGCGGGCGGGGGTGAAGGGGTAGCCGCTGTTCTTCTGTGTTGACAGCAATCGTTACCGAAACGTGGAAAGGCGGCCTTGGGGAGAGGGCCGCCCTCCCAGATCCGCCACCGACCGGCACTTCGCGGTGTCTCTCGGCGCCGCTGAGCCCGCGGGCAACCTCTTGCCGGTCGGTCATGCCCATCTCGTTGCATCTCGGCCCCAGGGAGGGATCGTCCGGACGCTTGCGTCCGAAGCTGGCCCACGGACGGGGGCACCAGCGCTGGACGCCGCCAGCGAGCCCGCCGGCGCCCGCACCTACCCACCAAGCTCGGGTGTCCAGCGCCGGTGCTCCGCCCGCCCCCAACGTCCTACGCCGGCGTCACCGGGTTCCGCTTCTCCGGCCACTCGCGGTGCTTGCCCGCGGCCAGGGCGAAGCGGCGGATCAGCTCGGCGCGCAGGTCCTCGGGCTGGATGACGGCGTCGACGACGAGCTCGGAGGCGAGGTGCAGGATGTCGATGTCCTCGGAGTATTCGCGCCGGAGCTCCTCAGTGCGGGTGGCGCGCTGGTCGGGATCGTCGATCGCCTGGAGCTGGTTGTAGTAGACGGCGTTGATTGCCGCCTGGGCGCCCATGACGGCGATCGAGGCGGTGGGCAGCGCGATGCAGCAGTCGGGCTCGAACGCCGGGCCCGCCATCGCGTAGAGGCCGGCGCCGTAGGCCTTGCGCACGACGACCGAGATCTTCGGGACGGTGGCCTCGGACACGGCGCTGATCATCTTGGCGCCGTGGCGGATGATGCCCTCGCGCTCGACCTGGGTGCCGATCATGAAGCCGGGGACGTCGGCGAGGAACAGCAGCGGGATGTTGAACGCGCTGCAGGTCTGGATGAACCGCGCGCACTTGTCGGAGGAGTCGACGAACAGCACGCCGCCTTTGACCTTGGGCTGGTTCGCCACCACCCCGACGACGCGGCCGTCGAGCCGGGCGTAGGCGACGATGACCTCCTTGGCCCAGCGGGCGTGGATCTCCAGCAGGGACCCGGCGTCGAGCAGACTGTCGAGCAGCTCGCGCATGTCGAACGGCTTGTTCTCGTCGGCCGGGATCAGCTCCCGGATCGGGCGGTCGGACTCGGGCTCGGCCGGAGGGGCGGCGGGCGGCTGGTCCTGCCAGTTCTCCGGGAAATAGCCCAGGTAGCGGCGAGCGAGATCGATGCCCTCCTCGTCGGTGCGGACGAGTGCGTGGCCGCAGCCGCTCTTGGAGGTGTGCATGCGGGCGCCGCCCATCTCCTCCAGCGTGACCTTCTCCCCGATCACCATCTCGGCCATCCGCGGTGACCCGAGGTACATCGAGGCGTTGCCATCGCGCATTATCACGATGTCGCAGAAGGCGGGGATGTAGGCGCCCCCGGCGGCGCTAGGACCGAACAGGACGCAGACCTGCGGCACGAGCCCGGAGAGCCTCACCTGGTTGTAGAAGATCCGCCCGGCGTGGCGACGTCCGGGAAACATCTGGACCTGGTGGTCGATCCGCGCGCCGGCCGAGTCGACCAGGTACACCAGCGGCGCGCGCAGCGTCAGTGCGCGCTCCTGGATGCGCAGGATCTTCTCGACCGTCTTGGGCGCCCACGAGCCGGCCTTGACCGTCGGGTCGTTGGCCATCACCGCGACGGTCCGGCCGTCGATCGTGCCCAGCCCGGTGATCACCCCCTCGGCACCGAGTCCCTCCTGCTCCCAGCTGGCCAGCAGGCCGTCCTCGGCGAACGAGCTTGGATCCAGCAGCCGCTCCACGCGGTCGCGGACCGGCAGCTTGCCCTGCTCGGCGGCCTTGGCCCGGTGGTGGTCGGGTCCGCCCGCGAGCGCGCGGGCCTCGGCGTCTTGCACGTCTGTCATTCAGGTGTCCTTGGGATCGAAGGAAACGGTGGGAGCGGTGCCAGAGGCGGGCTCGGGTGGCAGCGGCTCGCGCGGGCGCAGCCCGATCACCAGCCCGAGCGCGCCGAGCGCCAGCAGGAACAGCGGCCAGCCGACGAGCGAGCCGCGGTTGATGGCCGGTGCGCCGACCAGCGCCACGAAGGCGATCAGCACGGCCGTCCCGACATACGCCGGACCCGGCTCGCGGTCGGCGCCGGCGTAGGCCACGAGCCCGAAGCCCACGGCGAGCAGGTAGAGCTTCCAGCCGAATGCCACCCCGGCCGCGCCTGCGAGCAGACGGCCTGTGGCCGACCCCTGCACGGACGTGGACGTGGTCACCAGGGCGGTGAGCAGAAAGCTCCCGGCCAGGACGAGCGTGAGCAGCCCGGCCGCGTTGACGAGTTGCACGGCGTGCCGGCGACGGTGGTCGCGCAGACGGATCGCCCCGCCCATCAGCGCGATCGTCAGGGCCACCAGGATCGCGCGGAAGCTGCCCAGCCCATGGGGCTTGAACACCCAGGCCACGAACGCCTCCAGCGCGATCGCGCCGGCCAGCGCCGCGATCAGCGTGCAGACGCCGGAGTTGGCCCGGCTGGCGAGCGCCCCCGCGACGAGGGCCTCGGCGGCGAGCGTCCACGCAACGGCGCCGCTGCCGGGGCGACGGCTCGAGCCGAGCACCTCGGCCAGCAGCAGGAGCGCGGGCAGCAGGGTCAGCAGCCCGCTGACCAGCAGCACCGTGTGGTAGGAGCGCGGCCCGTCGTACTCGAGCGGCGCGAGCCAGCCCATGGTGAGGAGCAGGGCGGCGACCAGGAGGACGATCGCGAAGCGCGGCCCCAGCGACCACTGCGTCATCCGCAACTCGATGATGACGGCCGACAGCGCCAGCGGCACCGCACCCGCGGCGATCACGTCACCGCGGTGCGGGTGCGGCCGGAGGCGCTCGATCAGCGGGCTCACCTCAGCCCGGGGTTCTCCACCGGCGTCTCGCCCGAGTAGTCGAAGAAGCCCATCGCGGACTTTCGTCCGTACCAGCCGGCGGCGATGATCTTGCTCAGTGTCGGCGGCCGCGCGAAGCGCCGCTCGCGGAACTCGTCGAACAGGACGTCGCAGATCGCGCCCAGCGTGTCCAGGCCGACGAAGTCGCACAGCGCGAGCGGACCCATCGGATGCCCGGCGCCTGCCTTCATCGCCTCGTCGATCTCCGTGATCGAACCGACGCCCTCCTCGTAGGCGCGGATCGAGTCGAGCATGTACGGCACCAGCAGGCGATTGACGATGAAGCCGGCTCTGTCGTTCGTGAGCACGGTCAGCTTCCCGAGCCGTTTGCCGAACTCGAGCCCGACCTCGAGCGTCTCCGGGGACGTCGTCACGCAGCGCACGACCTCGAGCAGCTTCATCACCTGGGCCGGATTGAAGAAGTGCAGGCCGACGAAGCGCTCCGGCCGGCTGGTCGAGGCGGCTTGCTCGATCACCGCGAGCGACGACGTGTTGGTGGCGAAGTACGCCTCGGGCTTGGCGATCCGGTCGACCGCCGCCCACATCTCGAGCTTCAACCCCAGATCCTCGGTGATCGCCTCGAGCGCCAGGTCGCAGTCGGCCAGGTCCGCATAGTCCACCGTGCCGTGGATGCGCGCGCGGACCGCGTCGGCCTCCTCCTGGGTCGACTTCTCCTTCTCCACGGCCCGAGCCAGTTGCTTCTCGATCTTGCCGATGCCCTTGGCCAGCGTCGCCTCGTCGACCTCGCGGACGACCACGTCGTAGCCCGCCTGAGCGGCCACCTGGGTGATGCCGTGGCCCATCAGGCCGCATCCGAGCACGCCCACCTTCTTGATCTCAGCCATTGCGTCTCCATTTGTCGCTTTCGAGGCGCGCAAGGCTACGCCACACGGGCTCGACGGGCCTGCGCGAGCGCGAGCTCGTTGCTCAGAGGACCTTCGAGAGGAACGTCTTCGTGCGCTCGTGCTGCGGGTTGGTGATCACGTCGTCGGGCTTGCCCGCTTCCACGACCACGCCGCCGTCCATGAACACGACCGTGTCGGCGACGCCGCGCGCGAAGCCCATCTCGTGGGTGACAACGATCATCGTCATCCCCTGCGAGGCAAGCTGACGCATGACGTCGAGGACATCGCCGACCAGCTCCGGATCGAGCGCCGAGGTCGGCTCGTCGAAGAGCATCAGCTTGGGGCGCATGGCCAGCGCGCGCGCGATCGCCACCCGCTGCTGCTGCCCGCCGGAGAGCTGGGCCGGGTAGCTGTCGGCCTTGTCCGCCAGCCCCACCTGCTCGAGCAGCTCGCGGGCACGCTGGCGCGCCTCCTCGCGACGGACCTTCAGCACCCGGATCGGCGCCTCGATCACGTTCTCCAGCGCCGTCATGTGCGGGAACAGGTTGAAGTGCTGGAACACCATCCCGATCTGGGCCCGCTTGCCGCACACCTCGACATCGCGCAGCTCGTGCAGCTTGCCGCCCGCCTCCCGGTAGCCGACCAGCTCGCCGTCGACCGACAGGCGGCCGGAGTTGATCTTCTCGAGGTGGTTGATGCAGCGCAGGAAGGTCGACTTCCCAGAGCCGGACGGCCCCAGCAGGCACATCACCTCGCCGGCCTTGACCTCGAGCGAGATGCCCTTCAGCACTTCCAGGCGCCCGAAGCGCTTGTGCACGGCCTCGGCTTTGACCATCGGCTTCATTGACTGTGACGGAAACTCAACCAGCGGGACATGGTGCCGACTGGTTGATTGCGCGCAAAACCGCGGCCGAACCGCTTCTCGATGAAGTACTGGCCCACGTACAGCACGCTCGTCATCACGAGATACCAGAAGCTGGCCACGATCAGCAGCGGGATGACGAAGTAGTTGACGTCATAGATCAGCTGCGTGGAGTACAGCAGCTCCGTGTAGGCGATCACGCTGACGAGCGACGTGTTCTTGAGCATCGAGATCGTCTCATTGCCCGTCGGTGGCACGATCACGCGCATGGCCTGAGGCAGCACGACACGCCGCATGGTCAGCAGCCGACTCATCCCCAGCGACGCCGCTGCCTCCGACTGGCCCTCGTTGACCGAGATGATGCCCGCGCGAACGATCTCGGCCATGTACGCGGCCTCGTTGAGACCCAGCGCGAGGATGCACACCAGGAACGGCTTCAGGAGCGAGTTCGCGTTGGGGTGGATGAACGATGGGCCGAACGGGATCCCGAGGCCGATCTTCGGGTACAGGGCCGAGATGTTGTTCCAGAACAGGATCTGGACCAACAGCGGCGTGCCGCGGAAGAACCAGATGTAGAGCCAACTGGCCCCCGAGACGAGCGGGTTCGGCGACAGCCGCATCACCGCCAGCAGAACGCCGCCCACGATCCCAACGATCATCGAGACAACGGTCAGCTCGATCGTGACCCGCACCCCGTGCAGGATCCGGGCGTCGAACAGGTACTGTCCGACGACGTGCCAGTGGAAGTTCTTGTTGGTCGCGACCGAATTGATGATCGCCACCGCGATGATCACGATGATCACGGCGGCGATCCAGCGCCCCGGGTGGCGGACCGGGACGGCCCTGATCTCCTCGGGCCGTCCCTGGTCCTCCTGGCTCTCGGTGGCCTCGATGGAGGGCACCGGGATCTACCTCAGCTCGTCGCTCCGTTGATCTGCGGGTTGGTGATCGCGCCCGACTCCACCCCCCACTTGGTGAGGATCGTCTTGTAGGTGCCGTTGGCCATCAGCGCCTTGACGGCGGCGAGGACCGGCTTGGCCATCCCGTTGCCCTTTGGCAACGCCAGCCCGTACGGCGCCGTGCCGTAGGTCTGGCCGACGAGCTTGAACATCCCGTTCGCCTGCTTGACGGCGTAGGCGGCGACGGGCGAGTCGGCCATGCCGAGCTGCGCGCGTCCACTCTGGATCGCCAGGTTGGCGCCGTTCTGATCAGGGAACGTGAGCACGGTGACCGAGCCCTTGCCGGCTGCCTTGCATTTGACGGCTTGTGCGGTGGCGTCGGTCTCCTCAGTCGTGCCCTTCTCGACCGCGACCGTGTGCCCGCACAGATCAGCCAGCGTATTGACCGAGACGCCGCCCTGCGCCTTGGTGTAGAACGAGGTGCCGGCGGAGAAGTAGGTCACGAAGTCGACGACCTTCTCGCGCGCCTTGGTGTCGGTGAACGACGAGGCGCCCATGTCGTACTTGCCGGACTGGAGGCCGGGGATGATGCTGTCGAAGGTCTGGTTGACGACCGCGACCTTGAGGCCCATCGCGGCGCCGAGCGCCTGGGCCAGATCCGCGTCCATGCCCTGCACGGTGTGGCCGTCACTGGCGATGAACTCGTTCGGCGCGTAGCTGGCGTCGGCGGCGACCGTGTAGGTGCCCTTGGACTTCACCGACGCCGGAACCAGCGCCGCGACCGAGGCGATCGTGCCGGCGGCGGGAGTGCTGGCGGTCGTGCTCGCGCCCGAGCTGGAGGAGCTCGACGAGCTGGAAGAGCTGGAACCGCAGCCGGCGACTGCGACGATTGCGGTGAGCGCACAAATGGCCGTGCCCAGCCGCCCCACGGTGAAACGCATCAATGACCTCCTGGTCGGAAAATCGTCGGGGCAGCGCCCCAGTGTGGCCAGAATATGTGACCCGCCGCGGCCGATGCAGTTCGGCGACGACACTAATCAGCGTCTAACCTGCCGCCGGGGCGGCCCAATGGACCGGTCCCGACTTCAGCACGTGGCTCCCGAGCGGCCGGCCGAGGACCTCTTGCACCGCGTGCGAGGCCTCGAGCAGGGCGTCCAGGTCGATCCCGGTCTCGATGCCCATCTCGTGCAGCATCGAGACGAGATCCTCGGTCGCGATGTTGCCCGTGGCGCCGGCCGGGACGGGACAGCCGCCGAGCTCGCCGAAGCTCGACTCAAAGCTCTCGATCCCCGCCTCGAGCGCTGCGAGCACGTTGGCCAGGCCCTGGCCGCGCGTGTTGTGGAAATGCGCGGTCAGCTCGACGCGCGGCAGGGCCTCACGGGCGGCGGCAAAGAACTCGCCGACCTGGAGCGGATTGGCCATGCCCGTCGTGTCACCGAAGCCCACCTCCTCGGCACCGGCGTCGACCAGCCGCCGCGCGATCGAGAACACGCGCTCGGGCGGGACGCGGCCCTCGTAGGGGCAGCCAAACGAGACCGAGATCACGCCCTCGCAGCGCAGGCCCTCGGCCCGGGCACGGGCGAAGGTCCGCTCGAGGCCGGCCAGCGATTCCTCGATCGAGCGCCCGACGTTCTTGGCGTTGTGCGACTCCGAGGCGGACAGGAAGCCGTTGATCTCCTGGAAGCGCGCGCGGTGGGCCAGGGCCCGCTCGAGCCCGCGCTCGTTGGGGATCAGCACGCTCACCGAGACGCTGTCGGGGAGCTCGATCGCTTCGAGCACCTCGGACGCGTCGGCCAGCTGGGGGATCGCATCGGGGCGCACGAAGCTCGTGACCTCGAGCCGGCCCAGACCGGTGCGGCCGAGCCGCTCGATCAGGCGCACCTTGTCCTCGGTGGCGATCACCTCGGGCTCGTTCTGGAAGCCGTCGCGGGGACCCACCTCGCGGATGCGCACGCTGCTGGGAAGCTCGCTCACGGCGCCGATTCTATGACGCCCGGCGCCGGCCCCGGCTCACCGGCATGGCTCAGCGGTAGATCAGCTGATCGCCGAGCAGCTGCGTGACGGTCTCGAACGAGTACCCGCGCGCCTTCAGCGTCGCGATCTCCCCCGGGAGCGCCGCGAGGGTCTCGGAGCGGTCGCCGCCACCATCGTGCTGGATCACGATCGAGCCGGGGGTGACGGCGCCGACGACGCGCTGGTAGATCGCGGCGGTACCCGGGCGGGCCCAGTCGGTGGGGTCGACGTTCCACTCGATGGTGGTGAAGCCCATCGAGCGGGCCTCGGAGATCAGCGCGCCGCTGACTGCGCCGTAGGGGGCGCGAAACAGGCACGGCCGGAACCCGCCGGTGGCCGCGCTGATCGCGTTCGCGGTCGAGGAGATCTGAGCGGCCGCGAACGGTCCCGCGCCGGACACGTTGGGGTGACTCCACGTGTGGTCGCCGACCATGTCGCCGTCGGCGAGCATCCGCCGCTCCATCGCGCCGCCCTGACCGTAGGTCGAGATCTGCTCTCCGATCTCGAAGAACGTCGCGACCACGTGGGCACGCTCGAGCACGTTCAGGAACTGAGGCGTGTCGTACCACGGGCCGTCGTCGAACGTCAGCGCGACGACCCGGCGATTGGTCGGGCCGCTGGTCACGTATGGCGCGCCGCGGGCCGTGCAACCGACCAGCCGCGGCGTGTGCATCGCGGCCAGCGCCGGCGGGATGGGATAGCGGGAGCCACAAAGGAAGTTGTTGACCGTCTCGACCGTCGACGCGGCGCAGGTCCGGCCGCGAACCGCGGTGAGCACCTGCCAGCGCAGCGTGCGGTAGCCGACGGAGATCTCCGAGGGCAGGAAGGTCACGGTCAGCTGGCTGTTGTCGGCCCGCGTGACGGTCGCGGTGATCACCCGGCCGGAACCGAATCCGGTCCGGGTCGCGCGCCGGTACACGAGCTGCGGATGGCGCCGGCTGCCGGGGTGGCGCACGCACAGCTCGCCGACCACGGTTGCCGGCTTGACGCGCTCGATCAGCAGGCACAGCGAACGCCCGTCGTTCTGCATCTCGTTGGGCGAGAACGGATCGATCGTGCGGACGCTCCACACCAGCTGGGTCGTGTTCTGCTGCAGCGACGCGGTCCGCACCCGAATGGGAGCCGTGGTCGGCGTCGCCGGCGTGGTCGGCGTCGCCGCCGTGGCGGAGCCGGTCACGCCCGCGAACATTAGGCAGGTGACGCAGAAAGCGATCGCTCGGGACACGATGGGCGGCACCTAGCCTGGATTATCGGCGAGGGGTTTGTTCACTAGTTCCGCTGCGGCGGTGGGTGGCTCGTAGCGGTTGATGACGCGGCTCGGCGAGGGGTTGTCGGGCGGGCAGCGGGGTGGGTCTCAGCAGGTTTGGTGGACGGTTGTGGTCGTATAGCTTGACGTAGTTCTTGCGCGTCCGCGTCGTGTGTGATCGACAGGCGCCCGGCTGGCGTGGGTACGGGCGGTTCTTCCGTCCGAAACCTGTGCGACCATACCGATGGTTTCGTTCACCAATCTCGCTGAGAGATGGCCCGCCCGGGACACGAGCGCTTCACCGAGCCGACGCTGGCCGCGCAGCGTCGCTACGAGGCGCTGCGCGCGTACTTCGTGGAGGAGCTTGAGCCCGGTGAGATCGCTGAGCGCTTCGGCTACACGAAGGCGAGCGTGCAGACGCTGATCTCGACCTACCGGGCCGGGGATCTGGGCGGGCTGTTCGCGCAGTCGCGCCCGGGGCCCAAGAGCCAGCCGAAGAAGGACGCAGCGCGCGAGCTCGCGATCCGGCTGCGGCGCGAGCGCCACGGGATCGAGGAGATCGTCTCAGAGCTCGAGCGGGCGGGCACCCCTTTGTCGCGCACTGCGGTCTGGGAGATCCTGCGCGAGCAGGGGCTCTCGAGGATGCCCAAGCCGGCCGCCGCGCCCAAGAGCGAGCCCGCGCCGGAGCGGCTTCAGGCGCCGAAGGTGCGCGTGCTCAAAGACGACGACTGGCCAAAGACAGGCAGCGTCCAGACCCAGCACGCCGGCCTGTTCCTACTGCTGCCGGAGCTGGTCGCGCTGGATCTCCCCGGGCTGGTGAAGACGGCCGGGTGGCCGTCGACCAGCCAGCTTCAGGCGGTCCACTCGGTGCTGTCGCTGCTGGCGCTCAAGCTCTCGGGCCGCCGGCGGCGCAGCCACGTGCAATCAGTCGTGCACGACCCGGCGCTCGGCCTGTTCGCCGGCCTGAACGTGTTGCCCAAGACCTGGCATCTGACGAGCTACAGCTACCGCACCACCCGCGCCCAGCAGCTGGCATTCTTCGAGGCGCTGCAGCCCCGCCTGCGCGACGCCGGGCTGACCGGCGATCAGGGCCTGAACCTCGACTTCCACACGATCATGAGCTACGGCGAGGACACGGTCCTGGACAAGAACTACGTGCCGCGCCGCTCGCAACGGACCCGCTCGGTGCTGACGTTCATCGCCCAGGACGGGCAGCAGCGCACGATCATCTACGCCAACGCCGAGCTGACCGCCCGCGCGCAGTCAAGCGAGGTGATCGAGTTCTGCCGCTTCTATGAGCGCACCCACGGCGAGCTGCCGAAGCTGCTGGTGTTCGACCAGAAGCTCACCACCCAGGAACACCTCGCCGAACTCGACCAGCTCGGCGTCGGGTTCATCACGCTCAGGCAGCGCTCCCCGAAACTGATCGCAACGCTCGAAGCGCTGCCGGCCAGCGCCTGGACCAAGACCCGGCTCGACCGCTCCGGCAAGCACAAGACCGCCACCTACCACGAGACCCCGGTCACGATCAAAGGCGCAACCTTCCGCCAGATCGCAGTCAACGGCCTCGGCCGCGACCAGGCAACCCTCCTGCTCACCAACCTGCAACAGCTCACCGTCAAGCAACTGATCGAACGCTACGGCCAACGCTGGGGAATCGAGAACCAACTCGCCGAACAGATCCGCGCCTTCCATCTGGACTCGCTCTGCTCCCAAGTCCCGCTCGCCGTCGACTTCGACGTCACCCTCACCGTCCTGGCCGACATCGCCTACCGACGCTTCGCCCGCGGCCTACACGCCGCCTACCACAACCAAACGCCCGACACGATCCGCGAATACCTGATCAACGGCATCGGAGAGCTGCGCTTCACCCCCGACCACGTCGAAGTCGCGCTGCGCCGCCGCACCCACACCCCCGCGCTCCTCGACGCCGGCTACCAAGACCGCCAAACCAAGATCCCCTGGTGGGGCGCACGCACCCTCACCTACACGTTCCCCGCCCGCTGACCAGCCCCCAAACCTTCAATCGAATTATCGAACCGATAATCGAGGTTAGAGGTTTTTGAGACGACCCTCACGGATCGTCACCGGCTCGGCGCGGCCGCCTCGATCATGCGCCGCTCGTGGGTGCCGACACCGATCGTGCGCCCGTCATCGGCCGTGACCTCGACCGTGAAGCGGAGCTTGCGCCCGTCCACGATCTCCTCGAGCCTGGCATGAGCGGTGCAGAGTGAGCCCTCCGGCGCACCGGCGACGTGCTTGACGTTGACCTCGAATCCCACAGTCGCCCGGCCCTCGGGGAGGAGCGGATACACGAGCATCGCCGCTGTCCGCTCCATCATCCCGATCATTCCCGGCGTCGAGAGGACCGCGGACCCGAGCGTGCCGCCGACGTTCGTGAGCAGCCGTCCTTCGACCACGAACTCCTCGGACCGCTCGATTCCGGGCTGCAGGTCGGTCACCACATCGACAGGCCGCCGGAGACGCCCAGCGTCTGCCCCGTGACGAAGGATGCATCGTCGGAGGCGAGGAAGGCGATCCCGGCGGCGACCTCGTCCGGCGTCCCCAGGCGCCGCATCACGGTGGCGTCGATCATTCCCTGCTTGAGCCGGGCGCCGAGCTCGCCCATCACCTCGGGCGCGGCGTTGAGCAGCGGCGTGTCGATCGGGCCCGGGGCGACCGCATTGCAGCGGACGCCGAAGCGTGCCGACTCCCGCGCGATCGCCTTCGTGAAGCCGATCACGCCCGCCTTGGCGGCGCTGTAGCTGCAGGACAGCTGCGAGCCGGTGCGTCCGGCCTCGCTGGCGACGTTGACGATCGCCCCACGCCCCCGCTCGTGCATCGCCGGCAGGTAGGCGCGCGTCACCGACAGCGTGCCCCGCAGGTTGACGGCGATCACGAAGTCCCATGCCTCCTCGTTGGTGTCGAGGAAGAAGCCCGGGACGTCGGTGCCCGCGTTGTTGACGAGGATGTCGACCGGGCCGGTCTGCTCCGCCGCCGCGCGCACCGAGGTCGCGTCGGCCACATCCATCTCCACGGCGGTGCCGTCGAGCTCGGCGGCCACGTCGCGAGCCGCTGCCGCCTTGACGTCGGCGACCACGACCCGGGCGCCCTCGGCGGCCAGCCGCCTCGATGTCGCGGCGCCAATCCCCGAGCCGCCGCCGGTGATGAGAGCGGTGCGTCCCTCGAAGCGCATGGGCGCACTATATGGTTCCGCCCGTGCCGCACCCTGTGTGCATAGTCGGCGCGACCGGTGCGCTGGGGTTCGGACTCGCGCTGCGCCTCGGCCGCCAGGGAGTGCCGATCGTGATCGGATCGCGCGCCGGGAGTCGCGCGGCCGAGGCCGCGGAGCGCGCCGCCGGACTGATCCCGGACGGGTCCTTCTCGGGCCTGGAGAACGCCGAAGCGGTGCTCGGCGCCGAGATCGTGGTGCTGTCGGTCCCGTTCCGGAGCCAGTCCGAGACGCTGACCAATCTCAAGCACGCTCTCGCCGAGGGCCAGCTCGTGGTCGATGCCACGGTCCCCCTCGCCGCCGCGGTCAGCGGCCGCGCGACGCGGACGCTCGGCGTGTGGCAGGGCTCGGCCGCCCAGCAGGCTCAGGAGATGGTGCCCGAGGGCGTCCGCGTCGTCTCGGCCTTGCACACGGTGAGCGCCGCGCTGCTCACCGATCTCGATCACCAGCTCGGCGAGGACGTCCTGCTGTGCGGCGACCGCCGCGAGGACAAGGCCCGAGTGGCGGCGATGCTCGAGCTGATTCCCGGCCTGCGGGCGGTGGACGCCGGCCGCCTCGAGATGGCGAGAATCGTCGAGCAACTGACAGCGCTGTTGATCTCGATCAACGTGCGCTACAAGGCCCGAGCCGGGATCAAGATCACCGGCCTGGCCGGCGAGAACTGGTGAGCGCCCCCGTGGTCGTGCTCGCCGGCGGCACCGGCGGCGCGAAGCTCGCCCGCGGGATGCTCGACGTGGTCGGCGAGGACCTGATCGTCGTGGCCAACACGGGCGACGACGTCGAGATCTACGGCGCCTACGTGTCGCCCGACCCCGACCTGGTGACCTTCTGGCTCGCCGACCGCATCGATGACCGGGGCTGGGGACTCGACGGGGACACCTTCATGGTCATGGACGGCCTGCGCGAGCTGGGGGTCGAGATCTGGTTCAACCTCGGCGATCGCGACCTCGCCGTTGGGCTCGAACGGGCGCGGGCGCTCAATGCCGGCGTCCGGCTGACCGACGCCCAGGCGACGATCAGCCGCGCGTTCGGACTGCACGCGCGGGTCCTGCCGATGAGCGACCAGCCGGTGCGCACGCGCATCCTGGCCCGCAGCCGCACCTGGTCGTTTCAGGAGTTCATGATCAAGGCCCGCGGAGCGGGCCCGATCCAGGACTACGACTTCCGCGGCGCCGGGGCCGCCAGCCCGACGCCGGAAGTGCTCGCAGCGATCGCAACCGCCGGCGCGGTCGTGATCGGTCCGTCGAACCCCGTCATCTCGATCGGCCCGATCCTGGCGCTGCCGGGCCTGCGCGAGGCGCTCGTCGAGAGCGCGGCGCCGATCGTCGCCATCAGCCCGCTGGTGCACGGGACCGTGCTCAAGGGACCAACCGCGGAGTTCATGCAGGCCGCGGGGCTGAGCGTCGACACCGAGGGCGTGGCGGCCGCCTACGCGGGGCTGATCGACGGGCTCGTGGCTGACGAGCGCACCGAGCGCGTGCCCGTGCTCGAGACCGACGTGCTGATGGACGATGCCGCCACACGCCGCCGCCTGGCCGAGCAGACGCTCGAGTTCGCGCTCGGCCTCCGGCGCCGGGCCGAGCCCACCGAGTAGCGTTTGGGACACCATGAGAACGCTGGCCATTCTTCCCATCAAGAGCTTTGCCGACGCCAAGCATCGGCTCGCGAGCGAGCTCACACCGGGACCGCGCCGGGCGCTCGCGGAGGCGATGTTCGCCGACGTGCTGACCGCGCTGCGCCGGGCTCGCGCGGTCGACGACATCCTCGTGGTGACGATGGATCACGGCGCCCAGCAGATCGCCGGCGGCCACGGGGCGACGGTGCTCGACGACGCCGGGCAGGGTCACAGCGAGGCCGCGGTGCTGGGGATCGAGCATGCGATCGAAGCCGAGTACGACCGCGTGCTGCTCGTCCCTGGCGATTGCCCGGCGCTCGATCCGGCGCAGCTCGACGCGCTCATCGGTCAGCCGTTCGAGGCACCGTCGGTGGTGGTCATCCCCGATCGGCACGGCACCGGCACCAACGCGCTGCTGCTGACGCCGCCGGGCGCGATCGTCCCGTCCTTCGGCCCCGGTAGCCGCGAGCGTCACGTCTCGATCGCGCACGCGGCCGGTGCTTCGGTGCAGGTCCACGACGTGCCCTCGCTGGCGCTCGACGTCGATACGCCCGAGGACCTCGAGGCGCTGCGCGCGAGCCTGGCCGCGAGCCACGGTGGCGCGGCCCACACCCGGGGGATGCTCAGTCAGCTGATGCGCAGCCGGGCGTAGTCGGGGGCCTTGGATGCTGAGCGCCACCGCGCTCGAGGGGCTGCCCGAGATCACCGCCGGTGACGACCTCGCGCAGCTGATCGTCCCGGCCGTCGCCGCCACGACCGGCGGCCTGCGCGAGGGCGACGTCCTGGTCGTGGCCCACAAGATCGTCTCCAAGTCGGAAGGGCGGGTGAGGTCTCTGGCCGGCGTCGAGCCGGGTGCGCAGGCCCGCGCGCTCGCCGCCGAGCACGGCAAGGACCCGCGGCACGTGCAGGTCGTGCTCGACGAGACGCGCGAGTTGATCCGCGCCGCACACGGAGTGCTGATCTGCGTCACCCATCACGGGTTTGTGTGCGCCAACGCCGGCGTCGACGCGTCCAACGCCGCGGAGCCCGACCGCGTCATCATGCTGCCCCGCGATCCGGACCGCTCGGCGCGTCTGCTCCGGGAGCGGGTGGCCGAGCTCGCCCACGTCTCCCCCGCGGTCGTGATCACGGACTCGTTCGGGCGCGCCTGGCGTCACGGGCAGAGCGACGTCACGATCGGGTGCGCGGGGCTGGCGCCGCTCGAGGACTGGCGCGGCCGCACGGACGCCTCCGGCCGGGAGCTGCGGGCCACCTGGATCGCCGTCGCCGACGAGCTCGCGGGAGCGGCCGATCTCGCGCGCACCAAGGACGGCCGCCAGCCGGTGGTGCTGATCCGGGGCGCCGAGCGGCACGTCAGCGCCGATCACGGACCCGGAGCCGTGGCGCTGATCCGCCCGGCGAGCGAGGACCTGTTCAGGTAGCCGCGGACGCGCCGCCGGGAAGCTCGAGCGGAGCGCCGATCGCGTGAAAGCCGCCGTCGACGTGCAGGATCTCGCCGCTGATCGCCTGGGCATAATCGGACAGCAGGAAGCAGACCGTCCGGGCGACCGGGAGCGGGTCGTCGACGTCCCAGCCGAGCGGTGCCTGCGCGCGCCACAGCTCGGCGAGGCGCTCGAAGCCCGGGATCCCCCGTGCGGCGACCGTCCCCAGCGGTCCCGCGGCGACCAGGTTCACGCGGATGCCCTGCGGACCGAGGTCGCGCGCCAGATAGCGCGAGACCGACTCGAGGGCCGCCTTGGCGACGCCCATCCAGTCGTAGATCGGCCAGGCCACCGTGGCGTCGAAGTCGAGCCCGACGATGCTCGAGCCGCGGCCCATCAGCGGCGCCAGCGCGCCGGCCAGCGACTTGAGCGAGAAGGCGCTGGTCTGGAACGCCTGCGCGGCCGACTCCGGCGGGGTGGTCATGAAGCGACCGCTGAGCGCGTCCTCGGGCGCGAACGCGATCGCGTGCAGCGCCCCGTCGACCCGCCCCCAGGTGCGCTCGAGCGTCTCCGTCAGCGCGGCGAGGTCCTCGGCGCTGTTGACGTCGAGCTCGAGCACGTCCGGCACGGGGTCGAGCTTCTGCGCGGCGCGCTCGGTCATGCGCCGCACGCGGCCGAAGCTCGTGAGCGCGATCTCGGCGCCCTCCTTCTGGGCCTGGTCGGCGGCGTGGAAGGCGATCGAGTCCTTGGTGATGACGCCGGTGATCAGCAGGCGCTTGCCGGCCAGGATCATGCCCGGCCACCGACCCCGCGCTCGGCGGGACCCGCGAGCGTGCGCAGCGCCCAAGCCAGGCGTTCACGGGTGCGGGAGGGCTCCACGATCTCATCGACGAAGCCCGATGCGGCGGCGGCCTCGGCGCGCAGGTGCTCCTCGTTGTAGCTGGCGGCCAGCCGCGAGAGCTCAGCCTCGGTGTCGACGGCCACGCGGAGCTCGCGCCGGTGCACGAGCCCGACCGCGGCGCGGGCGCTCATGATCCCGAGCTCGGCATCGGGCCAGGCGAGGACCAGATCAGCGCCGAGGTCGCGCGAGTTCATCGTGATGTAGGCGCCGCCGTAGGACTTGCGCAGCACGACCGTCAGCTTCGGCACCGGAGCCGATGCGAAGGCCCGCACCAGCGAGGCGCCGCGGCGGATCACGCCGGCCTGCTCCTGGCGGCTGCCGGGCATGAACCCCGGCGTGTCGACGACCGCGATCAGCGGCAGGCCGAACGCGTTGCACAGCCCTACGAACGCGGCCGCCTTCTCGGAGCCGTCGGCGTCGAGGACGCCGCCGAGATGGTGGGGCTGGTTGGCGACGATGCCGACCGGGCGCCCGTCGAGCCGCGCGAACGCGGTGACCACGTTGCGCGCCCAACGGGGATAGAGCTCGAGCAGCGAGCCGGCGTCGACGATCCCGGCCAGCGCGTCCCGGACGTCGTAGGCACGCCGCGGCTCGGCCGGGACGATGGCTCCGGGATCCGCCAGCTCGGCCTGCCGCGGCTCGGCCCGCGGCGGGGGCTCGCCGGCCGACGAGGGCAGGTAGGCGAGCAGGCCGCGGACGCGCTGCGCCGCCGTGGCCTCGTCGGGCTCGACGAGATGGCAGACGCCGTTGCGATCGTGCACGCGCGGGCCACCGAGCGTGGCCGCGTCGATCTCCTCGCCGAGTGCCTCGAGCACGACGCCGGGGCCGGTCAGGAACATCGCCGCGTCCTCGGTCATCACGATCAGGTCGGTCAGCGCCGGCGAGTACGCGCCGCCGCCCGCGGACGCACCCGACACGATCGAGATCTGGGGCACGACCCCGGTGAGTCCGACCGTGTGGCGGAAGATCCGTCCGTAGCCCGCCAGCGCTGCCGTCCCCTCCTGCATCCGCGCGCCGCCCGACTCGACGAACGCCACCACAGGGATGCGCGCGCGGCCGGCCGTCTCGAGCACGCGCACGATCGTGTCGGCGTGGCGCTCCCCGAGCGAGCCGCCGAAGTACGAGCCGTCCTGCGCGTAGCAGGCGATCGGGCGGCCGTGCACGAGTCCGGTCGCGCCGACGACGCCGTCGCCGTGCTCCGCCCGCGCGCCGAGGCGCGGCGAGGTGACGCGGGAGCGCAGTACCTGCACGCTGCCCGGGTCGCACAGCGCCTCGAGCCGCTCGAGCGGGTCCAGCCGCACCGCGGGCTCGTGCAGGACGATCGTGCTCACTCCGCGTTCACGCGCCTCTCAGGACGAGCGAGACGTTGTGGCCCCCGAACGCGAACGAATTCGAGATCGCGACCGGGGCGCGACCGTTGTTCAGCGTGAGCGGCCGTGCCTCGCCGGGCACGTAGTCGAGGTCGAGCTCGGGGTCGGGGACCTCGTAGTTCAGCGTCGGCGGGATGATCCGCTCGGCCAGGATCTGGACCGTGGCCACCGCCTCGACCGCTCCGGCGGCACCGAGCAGATGTCCGATCGCCGATTTCGTCGACGACACGGGGATGTCAGCCGCCCGCTCTCCCAGGGCCAGCTTCAGCGCCGCGGTCTCGGCCGCGTCGTTGAGCTGCGTCGAGGTGCCGTGGGCGTTGACGTAGTCGACACCCTCCGGCGTCACCCCGGCGTCGGCGAGCGCGAGCGAGATGGCCTTCGAGGCCGGCCGGCCGCTCGGCTCGGGCGCCGTCAGGTGATAGGCGTCGGAGGTCGACCCGTAGCCGATCACCTCGGCCAGCACGGTCGCGCCGCGCGCGGCCGCCGCCTCGGCCTCCTCGAGCACGAGCACGCCGGCACCCTCGCCCATCACGAAGCCGTCGCGCCGGGCGTCGAACGGCCGCGAGACGCCGGTCGGCGAGAGGGCCTGCATCGAGTGAAAGCAGGCGAACCCGAACTCGGTCAGCGTCGCCTCCGCGCCGCCGGTGACGACCGCGTCGGCGTCGCCATACTGGATCATCCGCAGCGCGGACCCGATCGCGTGGGCGCCGCCCGAGCAGGCCGAGACCACGCCGTACATCTGGCCTTGGAGGCCGTGCTTCATCGCCACCGCGGCGGCACCCGCATTGGGCATGTACTGCGGGACTCCCAGCGGCGAGACCATCTTCGCGCCCTTGTCGCGCATCACGTCGTGCTGGGTCTCGACTGTCTCGATGCCGCCGATCCCGGTCGCGATCACGCAGCCGATCCGCAACGGGTCGTAGGGCAGTTCCTCGCCCCAGCCCGCCTGCTGGATCGCCTCCGCCGACGCCACGAGGGCAAGCTGGGAGAAGCGGTCCAGCCGCCTCGCCTGTTTGACCGACAGATGTTCCTTGGGGTCGAAGTCGCGACAGGCCCCGGCACCGTTGGCGATCCCCGACTCCCCGGCCGCCCAGCGCTCGTGCAGCGTCCGCGCGCCCACCCCGAGCGGGGTCACAGCTCCGTGGCCCGTGATCACAGCCCTTCGCTTCATCGGCGAGACCACCTATGCCCGGCTGACGATCAGGTCGACCGCGTCGCCGACGGTCTTGAGCTCCTTCATGTCTTCGCCCTTGAGGACCACGCCGTACTCGTCCTCGACGATCTGGGCGAGCTCCACGAGATCGAGCGAGTCGATGTCGAGCTCCTCGAACGTCGCATCGCGGGTGATCTGGCTGAGGTCCGGTCCGAAGCTGGCCAGCGCCTCGACGACGCGGGTCTCGACCTGCTGATTGGTGACGGTTGACATCGGTTCTCCTATCGCTGGTTTTCGGTTCCTAGGCGGCGAGGCCACCGTCAACGGTAAGCACGGCGCCGGTCACGTAGCCCGCCTGGTCCGACACCAGGAAGCGTACGCACGCCGCCACCTCGTCCGGAGTGCCGGCGCGGCGGGCGGGAACGGCGGCCAGCAGGTCCTTGGAGACGTCGGCGGTCATGTCGGTGTCGATCCACCCCGGCGCGAGCGCGTTGACGGTGATCCCCCGGCGCGCGACCTCGACCGCGACCGTCTTGGTGAAGCTGATCAGCCCCGCCTTCGCGGCGGCGTAGTTGGACTGGCCCGGGTTGGCCCGCAGGGCGACAACGGAGGCGATGTTGACGATCCTGCCCGAGCGGGCCCGAATCATCGACTTCAGCGCCCGGCGCGTGAGGCGGAACGCTCCGGTGAGGTTCGTGTCGAGGACCGTCGCCCATTCCTCGTCGCTGAGTGAGGGCGAGAGGTTGTCGGCCGCCACGCCGGCGTTGTTGACGAGCACCAGCACCGGCACCCCGAAGTGCGACTCGAGGCTCTCGAAGAGCTGATCGGGGACCGCAGGGTCGGCGACGTCGCCAGGCAGCACGGTGGCCCGGCCCCCATCGCGCTCGATCTGAGCGACGACCGCTTCCGCGCCTTCCTTGTCAGAGCGGTAGTTGACGCCGACCGGCCAGCCCTCCGCGGCCAGGGCGCGGGCGATCGCGGCGCCGATCCCGCGGGAGGCCCCAGTCACGAGCGCGGCGCCCGGCTTGGGGCTCGCCTCAGCCACGGTGTCCCCCACCCCACTCGATCACGCCCCCACCCCAGGTGAAGCCGGCGCCGAAGGCGCTCAACAGCACACGCGCGCCGGGTCGCAGGCGGCCGTCGCGCTCCGCCGCTGCCAGCGCCACGGGGAGCGTGGCCGCGGATGCGTTGCCGGTCGTCTCGATGCAGTCCACGACCCGCTCGGCCGGCAGCCCGAGCCGCTCGCCGAGCGCCTTGGTGATGCGCGCGTTGGCCTGGTGGTATACGAACAGGTCGATGTCGTCGAGGCGCAGCCCGGACCGCGCGACCGCCTCGATGGTCACCTCGCTCATGCGCTTGACAGCGTGGCGGAACACCTCGGGCCCGTCCATGCTGATCAGGCGCTCCTCGTGGGACGCTGTGATCGTGGTGCCGTGCGATCCGTCGGAGCCGAGCACGATCGGCCCGATCACGCCGGCGTCGGCGCCCGATCCGTTCGCGCCGGCGTCCGCGGGTCCGAGGACGACCGCGCCCGCCGCGTCGGCGAACAGCGGCGCCGAGCC
This sequence comes from uncultured Solirubrobacteraceae bacterium, assembly GCA_963816005.1. GTDB lineage: Bacteria > Actinomycetota > Thermoleophilia > Solirubrobacterales > Solirubrobacteraceae > Palsa-465. Next base: position 33,268 of record CAWFKF010000060.1, read on the forward strand.
CTCGTCGTCGTAGTTCGTGATCCTGGTGATGAAGTCGGCACCGACGAGCAGGATCCGCGTCGCTCGCCCCGTCTCGATCTGCGCGGCCCCGAGCGCCAGGCCCGACAGGAACGCCGCGCAGGCCGCACCGATGTCGAACGCCCCAGCGCCCTCGGCGCGGAGCGCGTGTGCGACGAGCGGCGCCGCGTTGGGCGTGAGTTCGTCCTGGGTCATGGTCGCCACGATCACCAGGTCGAGCTGCTCGGCGCTCACGCCGGCGCGTTCGAGCGCCAGCGCGCCGACCCGGGTCGCGTAGTCCGAGAGGCGCTCGTCGGGCGCCGCCCGGCGGCGCTCCCGGATGCCGGTGCGCGACAGGATCCAGTCCTCGGTGATGCCGAGCCGCGAGGCGATCTCCGCCGAGGTGAGGATGCCGGGGGGCAGCTCGACCGCGACCGAGAGAATCGCCGCGCCGCGCAGCTGCGCCGTGGCCCGGCCCAACCGCGTGTCGTGGGTCGGGCGGCGACGGTGGATGCGCTCCCGGATCGGCGACTCAAGCACTGACCAGCTCCACGTCGCGAAGCGTGCGCTTGGCCAGGCCGGTGAGGACCTTGCCCGGCCCGACCTCGATGAACCGAGCGGCGCCGAGCTCGTGCAGCGCGAGCATCGTCTCGCGCCAGCGAACCGGCATCGTCAGCGCCTGCGCGAGCCGTGCCCGGACATCGTCGAACGGCTCCGCGGTCACGGCCGAGAGCACGGTGACCTGCGGCGGCTGCACGTCGACGCGCTCGAGCGCGGCCGTGAACTCGGGCACCGCCGCCGCCATCATCGGCGAGTGGAATGCGCCGGTTACGGGGAGCTCCATCGCCCGCAGGCCGAGCTCCTTGGCCGCCGCGACCGCAGCCGGCAGGGCCATGCGCGCGCCCGAGAGGACGATCTGCTGCGGCGAGTTGTCGTTGGCCACCGCGAGGCCGTGGGCGTCGGCGAGCGCCTGCGCGTGATCGGCCGCCCCCGGGCCCATCACGGCGACCATGCCGCCGTCGCCCTCCTGCTCGCCGGACTGTTGCATCAGGGCCCCGCGCAGCGCCACGAGCGCCAGCCCGTCGCGCTCGCCGAGGCTGCCCGCCGCCACCAGCGCCGCCAACTCGCCGAGCGAATGACCGGCCATGAAATCGCCGTCGGGGCGACCCAGCCGAGCCCAGCCGGCGAGGCTGGCGCAGAAGATCGCGGGCTGGGCGAAGCGAGTGCCCTCCTCGGCGCGCGGGAACGGGTCCTCGCCGACGGCGTCGAGCGCCATGGTCAAGAGGTCCGGGCGGACCTCAGCCACGAGGTCGCGCATCTCCGCCGTCTGGCTGCCCTGGCCGGGGAACACGATGGCTGTGCGAGGCATCTGCCCGCAACGTACGCGCCGATTCGCGCGCGGATACACCCAGACGGCGAACGACCCCCCGTTCGGGGGGCCGTACCCCGGTCCATCGGCGCCGCCCCCAAGCAGCCAAGAACCGGGCCGTCGGTGCAGTGCGAGGCAGCCCATCATCGTGGGATGAGGCGGGCCGCGGAGGACTTCTATGTACGCATATATCCGCGAATCTCCGAATACACTGCAACCCTGACCGAGCCCTCCTCATCGTTCCCGCTCCCGCCGCTCGAACGGCTTCCGAGCGGCCGCCACCGACTGACCCGCGAGGCCGTCGTCGAGTCCCAACGCGGGAGGCTGGTTTACGCGATCGCGCAAGTGGTCGCCGAAAAGGGGTATGCCGCAGCGACCGTGGGCGACCTCGTCGACCGGGCGAGCGTCTCCCGCTCTACCTTCTACGACCAGTTCCCGGACAAGGAAACCTGCTTCCTCGCCGCGTTCAACGAGGGCGCCGAATTCGTGCTCGGCCGGATGCACTCGGCCCGGGAGTCGCTCGGGTCCGACCGCGACTGGCGCTCCCACGTCCGCTCCGATATCCAGACCTACCTCGCTGTGCTGGCGAGCGAGCCGGCGTTCGCGTTCGCGCTCCACGTCGAGGTCCTGGCCGCCGGCCCCGCGGCCCTCGCCCGCCGGGCCCAGATCCAGGCCCAGTTCACCGCACGCACCCGTCGCATCCACGAACATGCCCGCGAGCTCGACCCCTCACTCCGGGAGTTGCCGCCAGAGCTGTTCGCGATCCACACCGGCGGCATGGACGAGCTGATCCGGGAGTGTCTGCGCACCCGCGGCCCGAGCGGACTCGCGGACCTGTGCGAGCCGGTCGTGCAGGCGACGCTGGCGATGCTCGGCGCGGCCCGCTGAGCGGTCAGCCCTAGCGGGGGCGGTCAGCGGGAGCGGCGGCGGCTGCTCTGCGTGCGGCGGCGGCGGCTGCTCTGCGTGCCGCGGCTCCACTCGCTCATCTGCCGCGGCGAGTCGAGCGGGCTCTCCCCGTCGAGCTTGTCCGAGCCCGGAGCACCGCACCGGTCGTCCCCCGTGGCGGTTGCACCATTGGCCTGAGGGTAGCCGACGCGGGTTGGGGCGCGGCGAGGCTCGGTGCCCTACCCCAACAGCCCGATCCGCTGTGCCCGCTGGACCGCCTCGGCGCGGTTGCGAGCCTGCAGCTTTCGGTACAGGGCGCTCGTGTGCTCCTTGACGGTGTGGGGCGACAGATGGAGCCGCTCGGCGATCTCGCGATTGGTCGATCCGGCGGCGATCAGATCGAGCACCTCGCGCTCGCGCTCGGTCAGCATCGGCGCGGGCTGATCGGACTTGGGCGGGAACATGGTCATGCCGAGGCCCACCATCCGCACCGCCGTCGCGACGTCGCGGGCCTCCCAGTCCTTGGAGACGAACCCGGACGCGCCGGCGGCCCGGGCCGCATGCGGCGACATCCGCCCCGCCCCGGAGATCAGCAGGACCCGCGTCGACGGCGACTCGCGCCGGATCGACTCGCACAGCTCGGCACCCGACTCGCCGGCCAGGAACAGATCCACGAGCGCGACGTGGGGACGGAAGGAGCGCGTCAGCTCGAGCGCCTCGGCACCCGTGCGCGCCGCCAGGCACCGCTCCACCCATGGTTGCTCGCCGAGCAGGACCCGGAAGCCCCAGTGCACGACGTCGTGGTCGTCGACCACCAACACCCGCAGCCGGCGCTCGGCGAGGCGCCCGGACGGCGCGACGGGGTTCACGCGAGATCGCTTCGTAGCGGCACCACGAGCCGGACCCGCCAGCAGTCCGCTTCGGCGGGCCCGAACTCGAGCACGCCGCCGTGCTGAAGGGCTTCGAAGGTGGCCAGGCGCAAGCCCATCCCAGCCCCGCGGACGTCGGAGCGGGCCCCGTCGTTGCGGACCTCGAGCGTGAACGTGTCGGCGTCGCGCCCTACCACGACCCGGACCTCCGAGGCCGCCGCGTGCTTGGCGATGTTGCGCAGCGCCTCGGACAGGACCGACTGCGCCAGCGGCTCCGCGTCCACCGGCACGATCACGCCAGGCTGCCACTCGACCCGCAGCGGCGGGACAGTCGAGGAGCCGATCCGCTCCAGCTCGGCCTCGAGCGTGGTGCCGGTCTCCGGCGGCAGCGGCGCCAGCGGACGCTCGAGCGCGCGGCGGAGATCGGACACCGCCTCCTGCAGCTCCACCCGGCAGCGCTCGCGCTCGCGCAGCTCGAGCGGCTGCTCCGCGCTCAAGGCCAGCGATACGCCGAACAGCCGCTGCAGCACCCGCTCGTGGATCTCGCGCGCGAGGTCGAGTCGCTCGCCCAGGTGCCGGGCCCGTTCCTGCTGGCGGGTGGCGTTGCGCGCGGTGGCCACGAGCGCGGCCGTCTTGCCGAGCGTCCAGAGCAGGTGGCGCTCGCCGTCGGAGAGCTCGAAGCGCCCGCCGCCGCGGTCGGCGCAGATGACCCCGTAGGCGCGTCCGGCGGCGCTCAACGGCGTGCACACGAGCGTGGTGATGCCGAGCATCTGCGCGTACTCGGCCGGGACCTCCTGCTCGATCCGCTCCGAGGCGACAATCACCTCGTCCTCGAGCAGCGCACGCTGGGCGATCGGCGTATTGACCAGGGTCGGGCGGAGCCGCGAGAGCTGCTCGAACGAGGTTCCGTGCGAGCCGACAGCGCGCACCCGCCGCCGGCCGGCGTCGGCCAGGAAGATCGCCGCCCGGCGCATCGTCGTCAGGCGGCAGATCGCCTCGCAGATCCGGTCGTAGAACTCGTTCGAGGAAGTGTCGGTGTCGATCCCCGCCAGCAGCTCGACGAACACTTCGAGCGGCTCGACGCCCGCGAACAGCGCGGACGGCCGCGTGGCGCCTACATCAACGCCGGGGCGCGAGGGGTCAGATCGAGCGGCCATGGCTCCTGGAGCGCGAGCCGCAAGGCCTGACCGTGCGTGAGGTAGACGATTCTGGTGTTGCCGCACGAGCGGCACTCACAGCGGACGCTCGGATCATCGGCCGCGTCCAGCAGCCTCCACTCGACGTCGCTCGAGAGGCAGGACGGACATGCCAGCGAGACGAGCACCAGGCAGGGCTCGTCCTCGTCACGGAAGCTGGCGATCTCGACGGACACACCGCCAGCATGGAGCATCGCGGAGCCCAGCGAAACCGAAAACCCCCATGTGGGGGGTCGCCGGACGGCGCGGGCGGCAGGGCCGCGCGACGGCTATGCCGCCAGGGGTTGTCGGTACCGGCGTCGGATCTCATAGAGCGTCGTTCGCTCGGCGGCGGGACGCCCGGCGGCGTGAGCCGCGGCGATCAGCTGCGGCGGCTCGAGCATGACGCCGTGGTAGCTGCCCGCCATGCGCGAGATCGACTCCTCCATCAGCGTGCCGCCGAGGTCGTTGACTCCCCAGTGCAGCGACTCGGTGGCGGCGTCGAGCCCCATCTTCACCCAACTCGCCTGCAGGTTGCGGACCGTCCGGCCGAGCGCGAGCCGGAACACGGCCGTGTGCTTGAGGTTCTCCTCGCGTGAGATCTCCTCCACGCCGTGCGTACGGCCGAGCAGCGTGTGGTACGGGATGAACGACAGCGGGACGAACTCGGTGAAGCCGCCGGTGCGCTCCTGCAGCTCACGCACGACGCGCATGTGCTCGGCCAGCTCCCACGGCTCCTCGATGTGGCCGAACATGACGGTGACGGTGGATCTGATCCCCTCGGCGTGGGAGGCCTCGATGATCTCGACCCAGCGCGCGACCGGGAGCTTGTTGGGCGAGATCCGCTCGCGGACGCCGTCGTGCAGGACCTCGGCAGCGGTTCCGGGCGTCGAGCCGAGGCCGGCCGCGCGCAGGCGCTCGAACACCGCCCGCGGAGCCAGTCCGCTGACGTCGCACATGTGCGAGATCTCCATCGGCGAGTACGCGTGCAGGTGGATCTGGGGCGCGACCTCGTGCGCCAGCCGCAGCCACTTCTCGTAGTCCTCGAGCCCCCAGTCGGGGTGGATCCCCGACTGCATGCAGAGCTCGCTCGCGCCCGCGTGAACCGCCTCCTGCACCCGGTGGATGAAGTCCTCCTCGGAGTGCTCGTAGGCGTCCGGGGACCGGCGGCCCTGGCCAAAGCCGCAGAACGCGCAGCCGACGATGCACACGTTGGAGATGTTGATGTTGCGGTTGACGACGAACGTGACCGTCTCCCCGGCCAGTTGCCGGCGCAGCTCATCGGCGGCGGCCTGGATGTCCGCGATCACCTCGGGGCGGCCCTCGGCGAACAGCGCCGTCAGCTGCTCGGCGCTCAGGTTGCGCCCGTCCCGGGCCAGCTCCAGCGCGCGCGGCGCGACGTCGTCTGCGACCTGGAACTCCGCGCGCCGGCCGGAGCCGCGGCGGGGAATGAACGACCAGTAGGAGCTCTTGATCACGTCGAGCACGCCCTGCGAGATCCAGTCGGAGTCGATGTACTCGGGGTACACGCACAGCCGCTCGGTCAGTGCGAAGCCGTTGGCCCGCAGCTGCTTGCGGACCTGGTTGGGCGACGGGAACGGATGCTCGGGCGAGATGTGGTCCCCGTTGGCGCTGAGCCCGCCGAGGTCGGTCGCGCCCGCGCGCACCAGCTCCGGCCACCAGTCCGACAGGTTCGGCGGCACCTGGATCCCGACGTCGGGCAGCAGGCGTCGCGCATGCGCGATCAGCCGTTTCATGTCCTCGATCGTCACCTCGCAGGCCCAGCCCGGTGCGTCGAGCTGCGGACCGTGGGACACGCCCGCGCGCCAGTACTCCCGGGCCGCGGCATCCGCGAGCTCCGCCGGCTCACGGCCGTAGTAGCTCTGGTGCGGAACGAAGTTCTGAAGGATCACCTCCTGCACGTGGCCGAGCTCGCGGTGCAGCTCGGCGATCGCCTCCAGCGATGCGATCCGCTCCTCCTCGGTCTCGCCGATCCCGACCAGGATCCCGCTCGTGAACGGGATCCGGAGCTCGCCGGCGGCCCGGATGCAGTCCAGCCGCCGGGCCGGGTGCTTGGTCGGCGAGCCGGCATGCACGGTCCCCATCAGGCGCTCGGAGATCGACTCGAGCATCAGCCCCTGGGATGCGGTGACCTCGCGCAGCCGGGCCAGATCTTCGGGCTCGAGCACACCCAGGTTCGTGTGCGGGAGCAACCCGCGCTCCAGCGCGCGCTCACAGGTCCAGGCCACGTAGGCGGTGAAGTCGTCGTGCCCGTAGGCGCGCAGCCGCTCGGCCACCTGCGGGTTGACCTCGGGCCGCTCGCCGGTGAGCACGAGCAGCTCCTTGACGTTGCGGCGCGCGGCATGGTCGAGCAGCCGTTCGACTTCCTCGGGCGCGTACAGGTGCGCCTGGTGGGTCGCGAACGAGCAGTACTTGCAGTAGCACCGGCACGTCCGAGAGAGCGACAGCGTGAAATTCCGGCTGAACGTAACGCGTCGGCGCATCCTCGGCTGATTCTACGGAGCCGGTGCGTCGACGCCGGTACCGCGTCCATATCCTGCCTCCTCGGATGTGCTGCAAGCGGCTGCTCACACTCGCCGCGGTGCTGGTCGCCGCGTTGCTCGCCGGCTGTGGGTCGGGCGGGAACCCGCGACCGAACGAGGACGCGACGCTGGTGCTCGACTTCACTCCGAACGCAGTCCACGCGGGGATCTACTCGGCCCTGGCTCGCGGATATGACCGCGACGAGGGCGTCACGCTGCACGTCGTCGCCCCGTCGGCCTCGACGGACTCGGTCAAGCTGCTCGAGAGCGGCCGGGCCAACTTCGCAATCCTGGACATCCACGATCTGGCCATCGCCCGCGAGCGGGGCGAGGACATCGTCGGGATCATGGCGATCGTCGAGCGCCCGCTGGCCGCGGTGATCGCCGTTCCCGGGATCCGCTCACCGCGTGCGCTCGCCGGCCACACGGCGGGCGTGACCGGGGTGCCGAGTGACAGCGCCGTCCTGCGTTCGATCGTGACCGCGTCCGCTGGTGACGCCGCGGCCGTCAAGCAGGTGACGATCGGGTTCAACGCCGTCCCGGCGCTTCTCTCCGGACGCGTCGGCGCCGCCACGGCGTTCTGGAACGACGAGGGGGTCACGCTGCAGCGCCGGCGGCCGGGGTTCCACGTGTTCCGCGTCGATGACTACGGCGCCCCGGCCTACCCGGAGCTGGTGCTGTGCGCGACGCGCACGAGCCTGAGCTTGGACCCGAACCTGGCCCGCGCCGTGGTCCGCGCGCTGGTGCGGGGCTACGGCGCGGCCCTGAACGACCCCGAGGGCAGCGAGGCCGACCTCGAGCGCCAGGTGCCGGGGTTGGACCCGTCGCTGGTGGCGGCGGAGCTCGGGGCCGTGTCGCCGGCCTTCGAGGCGCCCGACGGGCACGTGGGCGAGCTCGTCCTGCCCACGCTGCGCGCCTGGTCGACCTGGGAGGCCCGGTTCGGCATCGTCACGCGACCGCCCGACGTGCGGCGGATGTTCGACCCGCGCTTCATCGCCGGCACGGCGTCGCTGGCCGGGAGCTGATCGTCGGTCGCGGCGCTGCGGACCGCGGGAGCTAGCCGGTCGCAGAGGCGAGCCGAGTGACCAGCTCCGCCCCCTCTCGCGCCATCCGCGAGCGCGGCACGACGAGGTCGAAGCCCGCCTGCTCAGCGAGCGCTCGCACGTCGGCCTCGACGTGGGAGTAGAAGGCGAGCGTGCGCACCCGGGCCGCCCCGGCCGCCCGCGCGAGCCCGATCCGTTCCGGCGCGTCGGCGGTCAGATCGACAACCAGCACCTCGGCGGCCGCGACCGCCTCGGGCTCCGGCTCGTTGACCAGCACCACCTCGTGCCCGGCCGCACGCAGGGCGCCCACCACGTTGGAGCCGAACAGGAGATCGGGGACGTAGGCGAGGACCCGGGCCACGGCGCTACTGGGCGCGCAGGCGGCGGAACTCCTGGCGCACCGACTCGGGCCGTCCCCACATCTGTTGGATCTCCACCCGTCCCGTGCGCGCCTCGCGGACGACCATCTCACCATCGATGCCGGCCTCGTCGAGCAGTTTCAGGCCCGCGTGGACGGCCGACGGAGCGGCGGCGTGGCCGAACCGGTGCGCCACCAGCAACCGCCAGTGCCAGTCGTATTTCGAATACGGCTGGGCGTTGCAGGTGACGAGGAACAGCGCCGCCTCGATGTAGCGACGCTCATCGAAGATGCGCAGGTCGAGCTCGAGGTCGGTCCAGTCGTCGGGCAACGAGCCGACGATCTGTTCGAAGGTCTGAGCGAGCTTCATCGCCTCTGAAGGCTAGATGATCGCCGGGGATCAGAGCTGGGCCACGAAGGTGTAGATCACCATCGCGCTGACCACGAGCACGAAGATCCGCAGGGCCCAGAGGGCGGCGCTGGCACCCGGGCCGAGGCGCGCCCGCGGCAGCGGGATCGATTTGTCGCCCACGAACTGCTTGGGCTCCAGGAACGACCACGGCGGCTCGTCGCCGCCCGTCCGCGGCGTCTCGGTCTCGTGGTGGGTGGTCGGTGTGGGCATCTCAGACGACATGCACGACCTGCAGGAAGGAGTCGATCGCGTACGCGGCGCCGCAGATCGAGATGAAGGCCACGATCGCGATCGCGAGCCGGTTCGTGGCCTTGCCGTTGACCCACTTGCCCATCAGCGCGCGGTCGTTGGCCAGCATCAGCAGGAACACCAGGGCCACCGGTAGCAGCGCCGTCGCGAGCACGTTGGCGTTCAGCGCGATCGACAGCAGCGGCGCCCCGGGGATCAGGATGATCACGGCGGCGATCAGCGCCGCACCGACGTTGGCGCCGTAGAACGGCGCCGAAGAGCGCGCCGAGTTGTTGAAGCTGTGACGGGCACCGATGCTCTCGCCGACGGCGTAGCCCGTGCTGGCCGAGATGGTGAGGATCGCCACCGCGCCGGCCTCGACGAGACCCAGCGCGAACACGGTGCCAACGGCGTTGCCCGAGACGAGCTTCAGCGCGCCGGGCAGGCCTGCGCCGGCCAGACCCTGGATGTTCGATCCGCTGTGCCCGAACAGCGCCGCGCCGGCGATCAGCGCACCGCAGCCGAAGAGCGCCGCCAGCGCGCCGCCCGCGACCGTGTCGTAGCGGCCGTGGCGGATGTCGTCCGGGGTCAGGCCCTTGTCGGCCGAGGCGCTCTGCTGGAAGAAGATCATCCACGGCGTGACCGTCGCGCCGATCGTCGAGGCGACGAGCAGCAGGAGCGTGTTGAAGCTGCCACCGGGGAACGGCCCGAAGGTGGCCAGTGAGTGGCCGACGGCGCTCCAGTGGGGCTTGACCATGATCGCGGCGACCAGGAACAGCCCGTTGAACAGCGCCAACCCCAGGACGATCCGCTCCCAGCGCCAGTAGCGGCCGCCGCTCACGGTGAACGCGACCAAGACGACGCCGAGCACAGCGGCGACGCCGGCGCCGAGGTGGAAGTAGGACAGTCCGATCCGGATCGCGACGAACTCCGCGATCAGCGTCACGAGGTTGGTGAGGATCAGATCGCCGGCGTTGAACCATCCCCACAGCGGCCCGAAGCGCTCGAGCACGAGCTGCCCGTAGCCGCGGTGGGTGACCGCGCCCACGCGCATCGCCATCTCCTGGCACACGATCGCCATCCCGAACGTGACCAGGATGAAGGGCAGGAAGAAGCCGACCCCGTAGGTCGCGCCGCTGGTCGAGTAGGAGATCATGCTCGGGCCGTCGTTCTCCCCGAGCATGGCCAGGATGCCCGGGCCGACCAGCAGCCACAGCAGGTACCAGCGGCGGCCGTGGCGCCGAGCGTCGTGTACCCGCGACCGATCAGCGGACCGGGCCGCGTCCTCGGGCGTCAGCTGCGGCCGCGGGAGCGCGACGGCGCCGTCGCTCACGGTGGGCCCGTCGAGCAGCGGCGGCGTCAACGGTCGACCTCCATCCGCATCGCTCGGGGCAACGCCCCGCCGAGCACGTGAACGTCGTCGCCGAAGCGGACGAACAGCGGTCCGTCGAACGGCTGCTTCTCGATCACCTCGAACGCGTCGCCGGGAGCGATCCCGCGGTCGGCGAGGAAGCGCAGCATCTCCGGATCGGAATCCGAGACGCGGGCGAACGTGCCGCACGCGCCGGCATCGAGCGACTGCAGGCTCTCGGTGGTGCCCTCGTCGATCGTCAGCTCACGAGTCGGGATCGGATCGCCGTGGGGATCGTGGGTCGGATCGCCGAGCTTGGCGGCGATCAGCTCCTCGAGCTCCTCGGAGAGCACGTGCTCGAGCACCTCGGCCTCGGCGTGCACGCGGTCCCAGGGCACGCCCAGGCTGTCGGCCAGGTAGAGCTCGAGCAGACGGTGGTGGCGGATCACCTCGAGCGCGACGCGCCGGCCCTCGTCGGTCAGCGACACGCCCTTGTAGGGGCGGTGCTCGACGAGGCCGAGCTCGTCGAGTCGCTTGACCATGCCCGAGGCCGAGGCCGCCGTGACACCCATGCGTCTGGCGATCGCGTTCGTGCTCGCCGCGCCGCTGCGGCGCTCGAGCGAGTAGATCGCCTTGGCGTAGTCCTCGACTGCAGAGGTTCGCGCCCCCGCCAACTCCTGGTGACCCATGATGGAAATTATGGTAAGCCTAAACTTGGATTTCGTCAAGTCACGCACGGGTGGCCGCGTCGTTATCCTCCGAGGCATGGCAACCACGGATACGCTCGCGGCCGACTATCGGATGATCACCGAGGCGTGCGGGCTGCTCGACCGCTCCGAGCGGGGCAAGCTCGCCCTCACCGGCGGCGACGCGAAGTCGTTCCTGCAAGGCCAGGTCTCCAACGACGTGGACGGGCTGGCCGAGGGCCAGGGCTGCTACGCGGCCTTCCTGACCCCGAAGGGCAAGATGCTCGGGGACCTGCGGGTCCTCGACGCCGGCGATGAGCTGCTGCTCGACACCGAACGCGTCGCGCTGCAGGAGCTGTTCAACATGATCCGGCGCTTCAGCATCGGCTACGACGTCGCGTTGCGCAAGCGCACGCTCGAGCGCGGCCTGCTCGCGCTGATCGGCCCGGACGCGGCCGCGATCGCGGGCGTGGGCGATCTCCCGGAGACCGAGCAGGCCCACCGCCTCGTCGAGGTGGACGGGATCGCCGCCCGCGCGATCCGCACCGACGTCGGCGTCGAGCTGCTGTGCGACAGTGCGGTCACCGAGGAGCTGCGAGTGGCGCTGAGGAGGCGCGGAGCCGTGCCGGTGTCCGAGCCCGCGGCCGAGGCGCTGCGCATCGAGCGGGGTCGCCCCCGCTACGGCATCGACCTCGACGACACCGTGATCCCTCAGGAAGCGGGGCTCAACGAGCGCGCCGTCTCATTCACCAAGGGCTGCTATGTCGGCCAGGAGACCGTCGCGCGGCTCCATTACAGGGGCAAGCCGAACCGTCACCTCCGCGGCGTGAAGCTCTCCGCCCCCGCTCGGACCGGCGACGAGCTGAGCTTCGAGGGCCGCGCCGTGGGCGCGCTCGGCAGCGTCGCGCTGTCGCCGGCGCTCGGGCCGATTGCTCTGGCTCTCGTGCGTCGCGAGGCGCCTCCCGGGGCCACGGTCGCGGTCGGAGCCGACGGCGCCGCGGGCGAGGTCGTCGAGCTGCCGTTTAGCTGAGCCGCGCGCGCCCGCGCGGCCCCGGCCACGAGCTCCTGCAGTAGCGCGCAGTCCGGAGCCGGGTGCAGCGGGATCTGCACGGCCTCCGGGTGGGAGGCCAGCCAGCCGCCGACGATCCGCACCTCGTCGACCTCGCCCGGCGGCACGTGAGCGCCGAGCTCCCCGTGCCGGCCGGCGCGCCCGAGCGCCTCGTGCGTGCGCCGCTCGAGCGCCTCGAGCTCGGGCAGCGGCCCCCAGTCGACGAGCCGGCCCGCCACCAGCCAGAAGACGTCGAAGCGGCAGTCCGCCGGGTGGGCGGCGAGCACCATCCGGGGCGTCGCGTGTGTCGCCTCGAGCACGCCGCCGAGGCGGCCGAGCACGAGCTCGAGCCGCCGCGAGCGGCGTCGCAGCCACGCCGCCCGCTCATACCGGAGCTCGCGTGCCGCCGCCCGCATCTGCGCCGCGACGTGGGCGAGCAGCTCCTCCCCGCCATCGGAGCCGCCCACGAACAGCCCCAGCGCCGCGTCCAGCCGGGTGCGATAGAGGTTCGGGTCGAGGTCTCCCAGGCACGGGGACAGACAGCGGCCCATCTGGCCGTAGGCCGAGGGATGCTCCCGACGCGGCAGGCGCCGCCCGCAATGGCGCAGGCCGAACAGCGAGTCGAGCTGCTCGACCAGCTCTGCCGCGAGCCGCCGGCCGCGCAGGGGCCCGATCGTCACCGCGTGGCCCGAGGCCGGCTCGGAGGCGACCTCGAGGATCGGGAACGGGATGTCGAGCCGGCAGCGGATGTACACGAGCCGGTCGTCGTCGCGCACCAGACGGACGTTTCCGGGCGGGCGGAGCTGCTTGATCAGGCGGTTCTCGAGCACGAGCGCGCCGAGCTCCGACTGCGTGGACCGATAGTCGACGATCGAGGCGTGCGCGGTCCATTCCCCGGCCGCCGGCGACGCCCGCGTCGAGGGCGCGAAGTGCGCTCTCGCCCGGCTGCGGATCGACACCGACTTGCCGATGTACAGCGTGGCCCCGCCGGCGTCGCGGAACAGGTACACGCCGGGATCGCGCGGGAGCTCGGCGAAGTTCGGCAGCGGCAGGTGGCCGCCGGGCGCCAGGGACGGACCGCCTCCCGTCTCACGCGAGCCTGCTCGCGCGAGCGCGCGATCGCGCCGAGGGCGTCCCGGCCGCCGCGGGCGGCGCGGCGAGAGCAGCGCCACGGCCTCGGCTACGGTGGCGGCGTTGGCGCACAGCCGCGGGAACAGCGCGCACAGCACGCGGGCACACGTGTCGGCGTCGGCGAGGGCCCGGTGCGCGATCTCGACATCGATCCCCAGCGCGTCGGCCAGCACGGTGAGCTTGCGCTCCCGCTGCAGCGGCAGCAGTGCGCGGGCGAGCGCGGCGGTGCAGAGGACGGGAGGGTCGGGCCAGTCGAGCCCGGCCCGGTCGAACGCCTGCCGCAGGACGCGCCGGTCGAATGGAGCGTTGTGGGCGACCAGCACCTTGCCCTCCATCTGCTCTGCGACCGCCGGCAGGACCGACTCGGGATGGGGCGCCCCGTCGACCATCGCCTGCGTGATGCCGGTGAGGCGCTGGATCCCGCGCCGCAAGGGCAGGTTGGTGCGCACGAGCGATTCCCAGCGGTCGTGCAGCTCGCCGCCCCCGACGAGCACCGCGCCGACCTCGGTCAGCTCGCATGCGTCACCGCCGAGACCGTTGGTCTCGGTGTCGACGACGAGGAACTCGGCGGTGGCGAGCGGCTGCTCGAGCAGATCCATCCACGCCGGTGATACGACCTCCGCCGGACGTCGTGCACAGCCCGTTGCGGCCGTGGGGCCAAAGCTGGCACAAACTGCGTCGAGCGACCGATTTGGGGGGTAGCATGGCTCTATCAGCAAGGGAAGGAGTCGTGGCATGAGCGCCTTCGCGACCGACACCGAAAAGCTACGCGAGCTGGACGCAGGGACCCGCCGCGCGTGGGCTGCATACAGCGACAGACTTCGCGAGCTGACGGGAGCGGAATACGAGCAGGCCGAGCGGGAGTCCTGGGAGGAGCTGCAAAGCGAGCTCCGCAGCCTGGACCGCCGCCGTCGCACGTTGCACCTCGAATCGGACTGACAAGCCGCGCACCGCGTGAGCTCGACATCGCGCGATGTCGACTTGGCGTCGCGTGAGGCCCGCGGGTCGATTAGGGTTATGCCGCGGATCGGGACCGCAGCTGGTGGCACGCCGGACCGCTGGACAGGGATTTCGGAGAGGAGAGCAGGGCGAAGATGCGGCGGATGATGATCGGGATCCTCGGCTGCTGCGTGCTCGCAGCCGGCGGCTGTGGCAGTTCGACCACCTTCGCCAACAAGCCCCGTCCTCCGATTCCGATCAACCTCACCGTCTACATCAACAACGCCCGCGTTTCCGTCTCCCCCAACAGCGTCGGCGCCGGCCCGATCGTCTTCATCGTCACCAACCAGGCCAGCCAGGCCGAGACGCTTCAGATCCAGTCGGGCGGCCAGTCCCTCGCCGCCACCGGCCCGATCAACCCCCAGGCCACCGCCGGCGTCAAGGTCACCGTCCCCCAGGGCGAGTACACGGTGACCACGGGCAGCGGCGGCACCACCGACGCCGCCCTCGCGACCGCGCCGGCGATCCAGTCGGCCCATCTGCACATCGGGCCACCGCGCCCGAGCGCGAAGAATGAGGTTCTGCAGCCTTAGGCACCAAGTAGTCGCCCCCCATCCTTGCGATTGCACAACCAGAGCTTGCATGCAATACTTGCATGCGTGCAAGCAACCGACTCCCGCACCGCGGCGGACATCGCCGCCCCCGCCACGAGCGCCGAGTCCGCCGACCTCGCGACGGACCTGTACGCGCTGATCGTGTACCTGCACAAGAACTGCAACAACGACCTGTTCGAAGCCGTCGGAGTGCTGGAGCTCACGCTGACCCAGATCAAGCTGCTGCACCATCTCGAGGACCCGCGCGCGGCGCTGACCGTGAAGGAGGCCGCCGAGCTGGTGCACGTGTCGCTGCCGGCGGCGAGCCGGACGGTGGACGACCTCGTTCGCCGCGGCTTCGTGGAGCGCCACGAGGATCCGGATGACCGGCGGATGAAGCGGGTCAGCCCCACTGAGGCCGGGCACGCGGTGATCCGGCGGCTCAACGCTGCACGGCGCATTGGCCTCGAGCAGTTCACCCACACCTTGACCGACACGGAGCGCCGGCGTCTCGGTAGCGCGCTCTCCAAGCTGCTCGAGCGTCCTGACGTCGCGGCTTGCCGACCGGAAGGACTCGACTCTTGACTGCCCGCATCACCGCTCATCGCCACCGGCTGATCACCGACGAGAACAGCCGCTGGTGGACCCTCGGCGCGATGTGCTTCGCGCTGTTCATGATCATGCTCGACAACACGGTCGTGAACGTGGCGCTGCCCTCGATCCAGCGCGACCTGCACGCCTCCCTGTCCTCG
This sequence comes from uncultured Solirubrobacteraceae bacterium, assembly GCA_963816005.1. GTDB lineage: Bacteria > Actinomycetota > Thermoleophilia > Solirubrobacterales > Solirubrobacteraceae > Palsa-465. The sequence goes on from CAWFKF010000060.1 coordinate 48,647, forward strand.
CTCGAGTGGACGGTGAACGCATACACGCTGACCTTCGCCGTGCTGCTGGTGACCGGCGGCCGGCTCGGCGACATCTTCGGCCGCCGCCGCATGTTCCTGTTCGGCGTGGTCGTGTTCGCGCTCTCCAGCCTGGCGATCGGGTTCGCACCCAACGACGCCGCGCTGGTCGCATTCCGCGCCGTTCAGGGCATCGGTGCTGCGTTCATGATGCCGGCGACACTGTCGATCATCACGCAGGCGTTCCCGCCCCATCAGCGGGGCACGGCAATCGGCACGTGGGCCGGCGTCAGCGCGCTGGCGCTGGCCATCGGTCCCGTCGTCGGTGGCTTCCTGACCCAGCAGGTCAGCTGGCGGGCAATCTTCTTCATCAACCCGCCGATCGCGGTCATCGCGGTCGCGGTGACCCTGTTCGCGACCCGCGAGTCGCGCGACGAGACGGTCTCCCGCACGATCGACTTCCCCGGCATCGCCGCGATCACCGTGGGCCTGACCGCACTGATCCTCGCCCTCGTCGAGGGCAACCACTGGGGGTGGGGCTCGGCGCGGATCGTGACGCTGTTCGCGATCGCGATCGTCGGCCTGTGCGCGTTCGTGGCCATCGAGAAGCGCTCGCCGTCACCGATGGTCGACTTCGCCTTCTTCCGCTCACGCTCGTTCCTGGGCGCCAACATCGTGGGCTTCATCGTCTCCTTCGCGATGCTCGCGATGTTCTTCTTCATGGCGCTGTACCTGCAGAACGTCCTGCACTTCTCGCCGCTCCAGGCCGGCGTGCGCTTCCTGCCCACGACGCTGGTGATCATCGTCGCCGGCCCCCTGGCCGGCCGGCTCACGGACAAGATCGGTCCGCGCCCGCTGATGACGCTCGGGTTGGTGACCGTCGCGGTGTCGCTGTTCCTCCAGTCCCGGATCACCGTCCATACGGGCTACCTGACGCTGCTGCCCGGCTTCATCCTCATGGGCGCCGGCATGGGCCTCGTTATGTCACCGATGAGCACGGCGGCGATGAACGCCGTCGATCGCCGCAAGGCCGGCGTTGCTTCCGGCGTGCTGTCGATGAGCCGCATGGTCGGCGGAACGTTCGGGGTCGCCGTGATGGGCGCCCTGATCACCACGATCGGGCGCTCCAGGATCGACGCGGGCCTGCCCCACCTCCCGGCCGCCACGCGCGCCGCGATCGCGAACTCGCTCGGCGGGGGAGGCGCCGTCACCGGTCACCAGGTCTCGGCGCACGTCGTCACCGTGGTCCGCGAGGCCTTCGTGTCGGCGCTCTCGACCGGTCTGACGATCGGAGCCGTGACGACGCTGATCGGCGCGGTGGTGGCATGGTCGCTGATCCAGCGCGAGCCGACCGCGGCCGAGCCCGGGCCCGCCGGGCCCGCCGCGCCGCTCGCCGCGGCCGCTGCGGCCGAGCCGGAAGCGGCCGAGGAGCCGCCGGTCGAGGTCGGAATCGTCTGACGGTAGGATTGCGCCGCAGCGGGTTCGTGGACGGAGCGCTCCCTGAGCGGCTGTCTCATTGTCGTGAGAGAGGCTCTAAGCTCGGCGTACGGGTACGATCCCGACCCTCTCCTATCCGAACCCGAGCAGGAAGGTTTCTGTGGCCGTCGATCTGAGCCAAGTCGCCAATGTCGAGACCGAGCCCGGCGAGCTGCCGCGCACGATGGCCGCATGGGTCATCCGGGAGGAGCGCTTCGGCGAGCCGCTGGACGCGTTCCAGATCGAGCAGATCGAGGTGCCCGAGCCGGACGCCTTCGAGGTGATCGTCAGGGTGATGGCGGCCGGGGTCAACTTCAACAACGTGTGGGCCGCACTCGGCGAGCCCGTGTCGGTGTTCCGCTACCACCCCAACGAGGACCATCACATCGGCGGATCCGATGCCTCGGGCGTCGTCTGGAAGGTCGGCCAGGGCGTGACCCGGTGGAAGCCCGGCGACGAGGTCGTGGTCCACTGCAACCAGGCCTCCTATGAGGACCCCGAGGTCCACGGCCTCGACCCGCTGGCCGCCCCCTCGCAGCAGATCTGGGGCTACGAGACGAGCTGGGGCTCGTTCGCCCAGTTCTGCAAGGTGCAGGCGCAGCAGCTGCTGCCCAAGCCGCAGCATCTCGCCTGGGAGGAGGCCGCCGCCTACGGCCTGACCTACTTCACCGCGTACCGGATGCTGATCGACCGCTGCAAGCTCCAGGCCGGACACCGTGTCCTGATCTGGGGCGCCGCCGGCGGCCTCGGGGTGTTCGCCACGCAGCTGTGCGCGATGACCGGTGCCGACGCCGTCGGCATCGTCTCCAGCGATGAGAAGGGCGCGCTGATCAAGCAGCTCGGCGCCACGGGCTACATCGAGCGGTCGGAGTTCGCCGGCATGATGCGCCGCGGCGGCGAGACCGCGGACGACGAGAAGGCGCGTTTCAAGGAGTCGCGGCGCTTCTGCAAGGCCGTCGAGGCGATTCTCGGCGGGGCCCCCGACATCGTCTTCGAGCACGTCGGAAAGGCGACCTTCCCGACCTCGGTGCTGGCGGTCAAGCCGTTCGGCAAGGTCGTCATCTGCGGCGCCACGTCCGGCTACCAGCTCGACTTCGACGTCCGCTACCTGTGGATGCGTCAGAAGGAGATCATCGGCTCGCACTTCGCCAACGCCTGGGAGGCGAACAAGGCCAACGAGCTGATCGAGGAGTCGAAGATCCGGCCGGTGCTGTGGCAGACGATGGGGTTCGACAAGGTGGCCGAGGCACATCAGCTCCTGCGCGACAACAAGCACCTGGGCAAGATCGCGATCCTGGTCGGCGCGACCGAGGAAGGTCAGGGCAGGACCGCGGACGGTCCCGGCGCGATCCGGGCCGAGGTCGGCGCCTAGCGATGGCCGGCGTCGTCCACATCCCCTGGTACGCCAGCGTCCTGCGCCAGGAGAGCTTCGCCGACGCGGTGACGGAGATCGCGCCGCTGGTCCTGCGCTACGGTGCCACGCGGTATTCGGTGCACCGGTCGCGCGACGATCGCTACAAGATCCTGCAGATGGCGTGGTTCGAGTCCAAGATCGACTGGTACCGATACTGGGACGGGCCCGAGATGATCGAGTTCCGCCGCCGCAACATGGGCCACTTCCAGATTCCGATCACCTACGTGTGGCACGACGAGCTAACGGTGGGCGCGCTGGCCACGGCCGCCGAGCCGTTCGCCGCCGCGTAGCGGCACTCAGGCGCCCAAGCGTCACCCCAGCTCACCCCGCGTCGCTGAGATGGCTACCCGGACTCCAGCGGCGCCATCGTCAGTCCGGCGCTGTCGAGCTCTTCCCAGTGCTCTTCGGCGTCCTCCCGCGGCCCGCTCCAGACGATCGCGCAACCGGTGTTGTGGATGCGGTCGGCGAGGCGGTATCCGTCGGCGAGACTCACGCCCGGAATGAACCGCGCCAGGGTCTCGGCAACGTGATCGAAGGTGTTGTAATCGTCGTTGAGGACCACGACCCGCCAGCGGCCTCCCAAGCCGGAGCCGGGTCCCCCAAGACGGGGCAACTCCACGGTCTGCGACATCTGCCCGGAGGATAGCTCCGCAGCGCCGGAATGCATGCTCCGAGATGCGGCGAGTCCGACCACTACCGCACGGACTCAGCGCGCTTGCGCCAGTAGCGCTCGAGCCCGGCGTAGAGCTGGTCGGGATTGGCCGCCTGGACATAGGTGTCGAGCAGCGCGGAGCCCCCGTTGCCCGCGATCTCCTCGCGGACCGCGGCGATGAACGTGTCGTGATCCTCGATCCTGACGCGCTCGGCCCAGGCGTCGAGCCTCGAGCCGAGCTGTGACAGCTGTGCATCGACGTCCTCGTAGGCACCGAAGTGGGTGATCGCCACGCGCTCCGGCTGCCAGGCGGCGATCAGCTCGATCGACTCGTGCCACGCCTCGAGGCTGACGTCGGGGGGCGGTGTGGGGGGGACCGTCAACGCCGCGGGGTCGATGCGCACACCGCCGACGTCGCCGACGAAGGCCGTTCCCTCGTGCAGGTACGAGACGTGGTGGGAGGCATGACCGGGCGTGTAGGCGACCTCGAAGCCGCCCGCGAGCGTCTCGCCCCCCTGGAGCTCCCGGATGTTCGCCTCGGGAACCGGCACGAAGTCGCCCCACAGGCGGTCCATGTCCCCGCCGTACAGGCGACGGGCACTGGTCAGCAGGCGCTCGGGGTCGACCATGTGCACGGCTCCGATCTCGTGCACGTACACCTCGAGATCGGGCCAGCGTTCGACGAGCGAGCCGCTCGCGCCGGCGTGGTCGAGATGGATGTGGGTCAGCAGCAGCGCCCGCGGGCGCTCGCCGCCCAGCGCCTCGAGCAGCGTCGGCAGGCACGAGGACGGGCCGGGGTCGATCAGCACATCGCCGACCTGCCAGCAGCCGATCACCCGCTCGCGGCCGAGGTGCATGAGATCGATCAGGCGCATTCCCGACACACTAGCCATCGGGGATCGGCGAGGCGGCGTTGCCGCCGGACGCTGTCAGACCCGGGCGTGAGGCGTCAGCGGTCGTGATGCTCCGAGACCGACCGGTGGTCCCAGCGCAGGACCTGCGTCGTCTCGCCGTCCGCGTCCGCACTCGTGTCGCGCTCGTGGCCGATGGGCGGTTCGGGGCCGCTGGGCGATCGCCCATCGACGACCGGGTCCCCGCGCTCGTTCGCCTCGGTCTGCGCGGCCGGGCCGGCGGGCCGCTCGGCAACGCCCGCGTCAGGGGCGTCCGCATCGAAGACCTCGGCGCCGGTGGCGATTGCGGCCGGCTCATCGTCGGCGGCCTCAGCGGGCTCCTCCTCCGCCTCCGGGAAGCGCTCGATCGCCGACTCGGCCAGGCCCGTCAGCTTGCCCGCGAGCTCGTGCACGTCGTCCACGATCCGCCGCCGCTCGGCCCAGATGCGATCGGTCTCGGCGTCGAGCTCCTTGACCCGTAGCTCCGCGCCGGCGGTGAACTCGGCCGCCTCGCGGCGTGCGACCTGGAGCCGCTCCTCGGCCTCCGCGCGCGACTGGGAGGTGATCCGATCTGCCGTCTCGTGCGCGCGCTGGAGGATCCCCGACACCTCCTCGCCCACGCGCTCGAGCGCGCGCCGCACCGCGGCCTCGGGCGAGCGGGTGCCCTGGAGCTCCGCGACCAGCCGCGTGGTCCGCTTCACGTACTCGTCGACCGCGCCGCGGTCGTAGCCGCGCATCGCGATCGGGAAGTCGACCTGCGCCGCAGCCGCCAGGGGATCGTCAGGGAGCGTCGACAGCGGCTCCGCGACCTCCTGCAGGAGCGCGTGCTCCGTAGCGGCTGTGTGCTGGTCCGGCATCTGCGACAGGCCTCCCATCTCCCTGCACGGTGAATCGCCACCCTGCCCTGATCATACAATGGTGCCTATGGACGCCCCCACCCACCGGCTGCCAGAGCCGGACCGCCCCTGGATGATGCGCACGTACGCCGGCCACTCCGACGCGCGCCGCTCCAACGAGCTCTACCGGCGCAATCTCGCCAAGGGCCAGACGGGCCTGTCGGTGGCCTTCGATCTCCCGACCCAGACGGGCTATGACGCCGATCACGAGCTGGCCCGCGGAGAGGTCGGCAAGGTCGGCGTCTCGATCGCCCACCGGGGCGACATGGCGACGCTGCTCGACCAGATCCCGCTCGACCGCATGAACACGTCGATGACGATCAACGCCACCGCCGCCTGGCTGCTGGCGCTCTACATCGTCGCCGCCGAGGACCAGGGCGTGCCCGAGGACCAGCTCCAGGGCACGACCCAGAACGACATCCTCAAGGAGTACCTCAGCCGCGGGACCTACGCCTTCCCCCCGGCCCCGAGCATGCGCCTGATCGCGGACACGATCGCCTACGCGGTCGAGCACGTGCCGAAGTGGAACCCGATCAACATCTGCTCCTACCACCTCCAGGAGGCGGGCGCGACCCCCGTGCAGGAGATCGCCTACGCGATGAGCAACGCGATCGCCGTGCTCGACGCCGTCCGCGAGCGGGTTCCAGCGGAGCTGATGGGCGACGTGTTCGGGCGGATCTCGTTCTTCGTCAACGCCGGCGTGCGCTTCGTCGAGGAGCACGCGAAGCTCCGCGCGATGTCGGTGCTGTGGGACGAGCTCGGGCGCGATCGCTACGGCGTGGAAGACGAGCGTCACCGCCGCTTCCGCTACGGCGTGCAAGTCAACTCGCTCGGCCTGACCGAGGCCCAGCCGGAGAACAACGTGTACCGGATCGCGCTGGAGGCGCTCGCCGTGACGCTCGGCCGCAATGCCCGCGCCCGCGCGATCCAGCTGCCGGCCTGGAACGAGGCGCTCGGCCTGCCCCGCCCGTGGGACCAGCAGTGGTCGCTGCGCCTGCAGCAGGTGCTGGCCTACGAGACCGACCTGCTCGATTACCCCGACCTGTTCGAGGGCTCCAAGGTGATGGAGGGGCTGGTCGAGGAGATGCTCGCGGGCGGACGTGAGGAGATCGCCCGCGTGGCCGAGCAGGGCGGCGCGGTCGACGCGGTCGACTACATGAAGTCGGCGCTGGTCGACTCGCACCGCGCGCGGCTGCTGCGGATCGAGTCCGGCGACCTCGTCATGGTCGGCGTCAACCGCTACACCGAGACCGAGCCCTCGCCGCTCACGGCCGACGCCGGGGGCGGGATCCTGGTCGTGGACCCGGAGGTCGAGGCCGAGCGGCGCGCCGCCGTCGAGCGCTGGCGCGCCGAGCGCGACCAGCAGGCCGTCGATACGGCACTGGCCGAGCTGGAGCGCGTGGCCGGCGAGAACTCCGAGAACATCATGCCGGCCACGATCGCGGCCGCCCGGGCCGGCGTCACCACCGGCGAGTGGGCGCAGGCCCTGCGCGACGCGTTCGGCGAGTACCGCGCCCCCACAGGCGTCGGCGAGGCCGCGGCCGTCTCGACCGAGGACCTGGCCGAGCTCCGGGACGAGGTCGAGCGGGTCAGCGAGGCGCTCGGCCGCCGGCTCAAGTTCCTGGTCGGCAAGCCGGGGCTCGACGGTCACTCCAACGGCGCCGAGCAGATCGCGGTCCGGGCCCGGGACGCCGGGATGGACGTCGTGTACGAGGGAATCCGGCTGACGCCGAGCCAGATCGCGACCTCGGCGGCACAGGAGGGCGTTCACGTGGTCGGCCTGTCGATCCTGTCCGGCTCCCATCGCGAGCTGATTCCGTCGGTGCTGCAAGAGCTCCAGGACGCCGGCGCCGGCGACGTGCCCGTGGTCGTGGGCGGGATCATCCCCGACGCCGACGCGGCGCAGCTCAAGGAAGCGGGCGTAGCGGCGGTCTACACGCCCAAGGACTACGACCTCAACCGGATGATGCGGGACATCGTCGCGCTGGTCGCCGAGCGCAACGGCGTCGCCGCCCCGGCGGCGTAGGTTCGCTGCCTGACCGACGCGTGCGACCCGAGTCGCCGACCGGAGCCGAGCTTGGCGCGCGCCTGCGCGAGGGCGACCTGAGCGCCGCGCCGGCGGTGCTCAACCTGGTCGAGAGCCGCGCGCCCCAGGCCCGCGAGCAGACCGAGGCGCTGCTTGCCGCGGTCGCGCCGGCCGAGCTCGGAGCGGAGGCCCGCGCGCACATCGTCGGCGTCACCGGGCCGCCCGGGGTGGGCAAGTCGTCGCTGCTCTCGCGGCTGGTGGCGGAATGGCGAGCGCGCGACCGCTCGGTGGCGGTGCTGGCCGTCGATCCCTCCTCCCGGAGATCGGGCGGGTCCCTGCTCGGCGACCGCGCGCGGATCGAGTCCGACCCCCGCGACCGGGCCATCTTCATCCGCTCGACCGCCGCCGGCGACCGGCTCGGAGGACTCGCGCCGGCCACCCGAGCCGCCGCCGGAGCCCTGGCCGCGGCGTTCGACGTGGTGGTGATCGAGACGGTCGGCGTGGGGCAGTCCGAGACCGAGGTCGCCGACGTCGCCGACACCGTCGCGGTGATCGTGCAGCCCGGATCGGGCGACGTGCTCCAGTTCCTCAAGGCGGGGATCATGGAGGTGCCCGACGTGCTCGTGGTCACCAAGGCCGACCTCGGTCGCGCGGCCATGCGGGCGCTGGCCGATCTGCGCGCGGCGCTGCGCTCGCTCGGCGCCCGCGACACGGCGGTGCTGGCCGTCGCTTCGATAGCGCCGGCGTCGGGCATCGGCGAGCTGGTCGACGCCCTCGACGCCCACCGCGACCGGCTCGACCTCGCCGCCCGGCGCCTGCGCTCACGCCGGCTGCACGCGCTGGCCGACTTCACCACCGAGCACGGCGAGCGCGGCCTGCGGGCGCTGGGTGGCCGCCGCGAGGCCGAGCGCTGGCTCGAGCAGCAGGACGCGGCACTCGACGCGGGTACGCTCGAGCGCGCGCTGGAGGAGCGGGCACGCTCGGCCGAGCCGTCCGGATCGGGCACAATCTGAAGCATCCATGCGGGTGGATCTCGGGATCATGTTCGGCGCCTTCGTCGCCGCCAGCCTCCTGGCCGGCGCGCTCGGCGCGATCAATCTGGGCACGGCGCCGGCGTTCGGGCAGATCGCCTTCGCGCTGGCCGCGGTGTTCGTGATCGTTCGGCGCTCCTAGGGACGCGGGGCACCGCTCGTGGCCCGGATCGTCCTGCCAGCCGACCCGATCACCGACGGCGTCACCGCGCTGCGGCCGTGGCGGGACTCCGACATCCCGGCGATCGTGGCCGCCTGCCAGGATCCGGAGATCGGTCGCTGGACCCGCGTGCCCTCACCCTACGGCGAGACCGATGCGCGGGCCTACCTGCTCCAGCGCTACGACTCGATCCACGCCGGGCTGTCGGCGCCGTTCGCGATCGTCGAGCCGGGCGACGGGGAGCTGCTCGGATCGGTCGCCCTGATGCGCCCCGCCTGGGAGCACCGACGCGCCGAGGTCGGCTACTGGCTGGCGCCCGAGGGCCGCGGCCAGGGTCACGCCACCCGAGCAGTGCGGCTGATCTGCGACTGGGGCTTCAGCGCGCTCTCACTCGAGCGCGTCGAGCTGCTCGCGGCCACCGGCAACACCCCCTCCCAGCGCGTCGCCGAGCGCGCCGGCTTCGTCCGCGAGGCGGTGCTGCGGTCCTACATCCGCAACGGCGAGACGCGGCACGACATGGTTGCGTTTGGACTGCTGGCTTGAGGGGCGGCTGCCGTCGGCCAGGCGCCCGGGCGCAAACGGCGGCTGGAAAGGGGTCGGGTACGGGGTACGGGTACGGGGTACGGGTACGGGGTACGGGTACCGGGTACGGGTACGGGGTACCGGCCGGTCTGGCGGCGCGCCTCACAGAGGGTGGGCCGATTTCGTGCAATAGGCGCAAGGAATCGGCCCACCCTCCGAAGGAATCGACCCACCCTCCGATCGCTACCGCACATCGCCTCCCAGCCGCTGTCGCCGCCCTCACCGCGGCAGACCGCCAAACGACCCAGCCGCTCTACCCCTTCCCGGCGGCCACCGGCGCCCCCAGCGACTCCACGCGCCAGCCCTGGCTCGTCTTGGTCAGCTCGATCGCGTCGAGGGAGGCCCGCTGGCCGACGGCGCCGGTCAGTGCGATCGCGGTGGCGCTCTGGCCCGCGATGGTGATCCGCGCGATGCTCAACGTCGGGCTCCTGACGCCGGCCAAGCCGATCCGCATCGCGGTCTCGCAGGGCACGCCGGTGGCGGCGAGATGCTCGAGCAGCGACGGTCCCAGGACCTGGGTGCAGAGGGTCTCGTAGTCCTTCCTCTGGGTGGCCTGGAGGAACTGCTGGACCTTCGCCTGAACCTGATCGTGGTCGCTGGTGCCACAGCCCGCGAGGAGGCAGGCGGCAACCAGCGCCGACAAGCCTCGCCTGGCCCACATGCGGGAAGGGTAGCCTGTAGTCGATGACGCTCGAGCCGCTTCGCGACGGGCACGGCCGACTGATCGGAGATCTGCGGGTCTCGGTGACCGATCGCTGCAATTTCCGCTGCCAGTACTGCATGCCGGCCGAGGGTCTGCCGTGGCTCGAGCACCGGCAGATCCTGAGCTTCGAGGAGGTGGCGCAGATCGTCGCGCTGCTGGCGGCGATGGGCGTCCACGACATCCGCCTGACGGGCGGCGAGCCCCTGGTGCGGCGTGACTTCCCGGCCCTGGCGGGGATGCTGGCCGGGATCGAGGACGTGCACGACCTGTCGGTGACCACGAACGGGTTCCTGCTCGAACGCGATGCCGAGGCGCTGGTCGCCGCAGGCGTCAATCGCTTCAACGTGTCGGTCGACTCGCTGCAGCGCGACCGCTTCTTCGAGCTCACCCGGCGCGACGCGCTGCCGCAGGTCCTGCGCGGCCTGGAGGCCGTCGCGCGCTTCCCGGACGCTCACCCGATCAAGATCAACGCCGTGGCGATCCGCGGCTTCACCGAGGAAGAGGTGCTGCCGTTGGCCGAGTTTGGCCGGCGCACGCCCTACGAGGTCCGCTTCATCGAGTTCATGCCGCTCGACGCCGACCACGCGTGGACGCCTGAGCAGGTGCTCAGCGGCGAGGAGATCCGCGCCGCGATCGATGCCGTCCACCCGCTCGAGCCCGAGCCGCGCGAGCCGAGCGCCACGGCGCGCGTGTACCGGTTCGCCGACGGCAAGGGCCGGATCGGCTTCATCAACCCGGTGTCCGAGCCGTTCTGCGGCGACTGCAACCGGGTCCGATTGACCGCCGACGGGCGGTTGCGCACGTGCCTGTTCTCGCTCAACGAGACCGACCTGCGCGGGCCGCTGCGCGACGGCGCCGATGACCGCGAGCTCGAGCAGATCGTGCGCGACGCGGTCTGGCGCAAGGAGCTCAAGCACCACGTCGGCGAGCCCGGCTTCATCCAGCCCGGCCGGAGCATGTCAGCCATCGGCGGCTAGCGCCCCGGCGTGAGGCCTCACGGCCCGCGCCTGTTGGCTTAATCACTTCGCAAGCTCCGGCAGGCATCATCTGGAGCGATGCTCCTGCTGATGGTGTTCGCATTGATCGCGGGCGCGGGCACCGCGATCACTCCGTGCGTGCTCCCCGTCCTGCCGGCGTTGCTCTCCGCGAGCGCGGTCGGCGGCCGCCGGCGGCCGCTCGGGATCGTGCTCGGCCTCGGGGCCACGTTCACGATCGCGATCGTGGCCCTGGCCCAGCTCGTCAAGGGCGTCGGCCTGGCCAGCGGCGCGGCGCGCACGCTGGCGATCGTGGTCCTGATCGGGTTCGGCGTCGTGTTGCTCGTCCCCGAGGTGGCCGCCCGCGTGCAGGCGCCGCTCTCACGCCTGGCCCGGTTCGGGCCCAAGACCCGGGGAGACGGCTTCTGGTCGGGCGTGGGCGTCGGTGCCGCGCTCGGGTTCGTGTGCGCGCCATGTGCCGGCCCGATCCTCGCCGCGGTGACGTCGGTGAGCGCGTCCGGCGGCGCCTCGGCGAAGATCGTCGCGGTGGCGCTGGCCTATTCCGTCGGGCTGTGCTCGGTGCTGCTGCTCTACGCGCTCGGCGGGCGCAAGGTGATCGAACGGGTGCGCCGTTCCGCGCGCGGGCACTGGGTCGAGCGCACGCTCGGCGTGGTGCTGATCGCGACGGGGATCCTGATGGCCGCCAACGTCGACGTCCGCTTCGAGGAGGCGCTGGCCAAGGACACCAGCCTGCCCGCCTTCCTGGTCGATCCGACCCGATCGCTGGAGAACAGCAATGCCGTCCAGAACCGGCTCGCCTCGCTGCGGCCCGCGTCGCGGTTCGCCCAGCGCCAGAGCCAGGTCAAGGAGGCCTCGGCCGTGCCCGTGCCGGCCGCGGTCGGGATCCCGGGCGTGCAGACGCCCTCGCTGGCCGACCTCGGTCCGGCGCCCGAGTTCACCGGCAACCAGGACTGGTTCAACACCGCCGGCGGGCGGCCGCTGACGCTCGCCGGCCTGCGCGGCCACGTGGTGCTGGTCGACTTCTGGACCTACACCTGCATCAACTGCCTGCGGACGCTTCCGTACCTGAAGGGCCTGTACGCGACCTATCACCCCTACGGCCTCGAGATCGTCGGCGTGGAGACGCCAGAGTTCACGTTCGAGCAGGAGGCAGGGAACGTCCGCCAGGCGATCGCCTCCGATGGTCTGCGCTACCCCGTCGTCCAGGACAACAACTACGGGACCTGGAACGCGTACCAGAACCAGTACTGGCCGGCCGAGTACCTGATCGACGCTCACGGCGAGGTTCGCCACACCCAGTTCGGCGAAGGGGACTACAAACAGGGCGAGGCCGCGGTGCGGCGTCTGCTCTACGAAGCCGGCGCCACGCGGCTACCGCCGCCGATGTCGGCCCACGCGGTGATCCCCTCGGCCCAGCTGGCCACGCCCGAGACCTACCTGGACCCGCAGCGCTCCCAGGGGTTCGCGTCGCCGCTACAGCCCGGGGTGCACGACTACACGGCGCCGTCCTCGCTGCAGCTCAACGAGTTCGCACTCCAGGGCCGCTGGAACGTCGGCCAGCAGTCGGCCACGCCGGTCTCGCCCGGAGCGCAGATCGAGGCCGGCTTCCAGGCCGCCAACGTGTACCTGGTGCTCACCTCCAACGGGAACGTCCCGCGTCAGGGGCGCATCCTGCTCGACGGCCGCCCGATCAGCGCCGCCGACGCCGGCACCGACGTCACCGGCGCGACGGTCACGGTCCGTGGCCAGCGCCTGTACTCGCTCGTGGCGCTGCACGGCTCAGAGCAGCACCTGCTGACGGTCGAGCTGCCCCCGGGGGTCTCGGCCTACGACTTCACCTTCGGCTGATCCGCCGGTCGAGCAGCGCCGCGGCCTGCAGCAGATCCTCGGGAGCGTTGACGTTGAAGAACGGCTCGGGGTCGGCGACGTCGAGGATCCGCGGCTGCAGCGCCTCCACCTCGCACCGGAGCGGGCTCTCGCCGAGCTCTGCTGCGGGGGCGAGCAGCGGCGCCGCAGCCGGCATGTACATCGCCAGCAGCGGCTGCGGGACCCCCGCGCAGACCGGAACCACGGCCGGTGCGCCACACGGGTCGGTGGCCGCGATCCGGTCCACCAGCCCCGGGGTCACGAACGGGAGGTCGGCGGCGCAGACGAGCACCGGGCGCCCGGCAGTCAGCCGCAGGGCCTGCACGATCCCCACGAGCGGGTGCCGCGGGGTCTCGGGCTCGATCCACACCTTCACGCCGGGGACGCTCGGCAGCACGGTGTCGGGCTTAGCGACGATCGCGACCTCGCTCAGGCAGTCCATCAGCGCCGCCAGGGGATAGGCGATCAGCGGCCGCCCGCATAACTCGACGATCGCCTTAGAGCCGCCGATTCGCCGCCCCAGACCCCCGGCCAGCACGACGCCAATGGGGTCTCGGCGGTGACGCATCAGGTCCTCGGGAGCCGGTCGCTCACGTATCGAGCATAGGGACCGGGGCACGGGGGAATAGAATCAATGTGATGGAGGGCTCCACCGAGGTACGGAGCTGGCTTCGCTGTTACCGCTGCTGGTCACAAAACCTCGAAGTGCAGGTGCACTACGAGGGGATACACCGGATCGATGCGGACACTGGCGAGCGCGGCGAGGTAGTCGACGAGATGCAAGAGGCTGTGGTCCAGTGCCTGGACTGCATGCACGACCAGCCCCACCTCGGGTTTCACAACGGCCGCGTGGAGCCGATCGAGGACCGCTGGGAGCGGATGATCGCCGGCACGCCGTGGGTCGCGTCGTGCACCGTCACCGTCGATGCCGACGACGTCGAGACCTGCTCGGGGCCAGAGGCCGGCGATGCGCTCTCCTACGCCGCTTTCGGCGACCACGGCACGCGCGAGTTCTTTACCCACGTGCGCTTCCACAAGCACGACGAGGACCGGATCGTCGTGCACCTGCTGGTGGAGCTCTACGCCCGCTCCGCCGAGGAGGCCACCGAGGTGCTCGAGGATGCCGCGCGCGGCACGCTGGCGATCACGTCGCTGGCCGAGGAATCGCGCCCGCCGGCGTCGACCGGCGGCGATCAGCACTAGTCGCCTCGCCTGCGGGCCTCAGGTCGTCGCCAGGACCGGCCGCAGCCGTCGGCGACGGTACAGATCCCAGAGCTCGAGGATGATCAGCGTCAGCGCGACCGGAACGGTCGCGGGAAGCTCGTTGACGGCGAAGAACAGCAGGTCGAACAGGGCCGCGACCACGAACGTCATCAGCGCGGCGACGCGCTGGCGCCGGGGATCGGACGCGAGCACGGCGCCCAGCACGGCGGCGATGAACAGGTCGCCGTAGCCCATCGACACCGAGCCGAACGCCTCGCTCTGCAGCTGCGGCAGGCCGCCGCCCGGGTGGGCCGCGATCAGGGTCGCGTTGGGGGCCTGGAGCAGGTCGCTGATCACGAGCCACGTATCGGCTCCGGCCATCAGCACGATCCCGACCTTGAGCCAGCTGGCCGGCGTGACCGCGGCCAGCAGGACGCCCAGCGTTACGCAGCTCAGCGCCGAGAGCAGCACCGCGGCCCCCTCTCCGGCGAGCGACCCGCGGGCTCCCCAGGCGACCGCGAACAGGACCGCGGCGAGCGGCACCAGCACGATCCGGGCGCCGCGCATCGCCCACCCGAGCGCGACGGCGGCGAGCGGCGGCACGGCGATCAGGGCCAGATACGTCAGTCCGGTGGCCGTGTCGGACACATAGCGGATCGCGAACACGACGAGCACGATCGACGCCAGCGGCACGACCGCCCATCCACGACCGCCCATCCGTCGCAGCCGCTCGACCCCGGGCGCGACCCGGGGCGCGAGCACGCAGCCGGCCTGCACCGCCAGCATGCAGGCATCGGAAGGGACGAAGGCGAGTGCCACCGCCCCAGATTACGCATCGGCATCGGCCGGCCGGCTGCGCCGAGGCGCAGCGCGGCCACGATGCCCGGCTCGCCTATTGCTCGTGCAGGGTCTTGTCCAGCGCGGTGAGTTGGTCGTGCAGCACCTGGGGAAGCCGTTCGCCGAACCGGGAGTAGAACTCGTGGAACTGCGGCAGCGCGTGCTTCCAGCCTTTGACGTCGACCTCCAGCAGCTTCGCCATCGTCTCCTCCGAGATGCCGAGACCGTCGACGTCGATGCCGCCATCGCCGACCGGCGGGATCAGCCCGATCGGAGACTCGCGCGCCTCCGCCTTGCCCTCGCAGCGACGGAAGATCCAGGCCAGGACGCGGGAGTTCTCGCCGTAACCGGGCCACATGAACTTGCCGTTGTCGTCCTTGCGGAACCAGTTGACGTAGAACACCTTGGGCAGCTTCGCGCCCTTCGTCTCACCGATCTTCAGCCAGTGGGCGAAGTAGTCCGCCATGTGGTAGCCGCAGAACGGGACCATCGCCATCGGGTCGAAGCGCAGCTGGCCGACTTCGCCGGCGGCCGCGGCCGTCGTCTCCGAGGACATCGTCGAGCCCATGAACACGGCGTGCTCCCAGTCACGCGCCTCGTGCACCAGCGGCACGACCTTCGAGCGACGCCCGCCGAACAGCATCGCGTCGATCGGCACGCCCTTGGGATCCTCCCACTCGGCGGCGATCGAGGGGCACTGCGCGGCAGGGGTGGTGAAGCGGGCGTTCGGATGCGCGGCCGGCGTCTTCACCTCCGGAGTCCAGGATCCGCCGCGCCAGTCGGTGGCGTGAGCTGGGGGCTCCTCGGTGAGGCCCTCCCACCACACGTCGCCGTCGTCGGTCTTGGCGCAATTGGTGAAGATCGAGTTGCTCTCGATCGTCTTGATCGCGTTCGGGTTGGTGACCTCGCCGGTGCCCGGCGCGACGCCGAAGAAGCCGGCCTCGGGGTTGACCGCGTACAGCCGGCCGTCCTCACCGAACTTCATCCATGCGATGTCGTCGCCGACCGTCTCGACCGTCCAGCCCGCGAGGGTCGGGATCAGCATCGCCAGGTTGGTCTTGCCGCAGGCGCTCGGGAAGGCCGCGGTGATGTACTTGACCTCGCCCTCGGGCGAGGTGACCTTGAGGATCAGCATGTGCTCGGCGAGCCAGCCCTCGTCGCGGGCCATCACCGACGCAATCCGCAGCGCGAAGCACTTCTTGCCCAGCAGCGCGTTGCCGCCGTAGCCCGAGCCGATGGACCAGATCTCACGGGTCTCAGGGAAGTGGACGATGTACTTGTTCTCCGCGTTGCACGGCCACGGAACGTCTTCCACGCCGTCGACCAGCGGCATCCCGACCGAGTGCAGGCACGGCACGAAGTCACCGTTCTCGCCCAGCACATCAAGCGCCGGCTGCCCCATCCGGGTCATGATCCGCATCGAGACGGCGACGTAGGGCGAGTCGGTCAGCTGCACGCCGATGTAGGAGATCGATGACCCGAGCGGCCCCATCGAGAACGGCACCACATACATCGTGCGGCCTCGCATCGCGCCCTCGAACATCTCCTCGAGCGCGAGGCGCATCTCCTCAGGCTCCCGCCAGTTGTTGGTCGGGCCGGCATCCTTCTGGCGCTTGGAGCAGATGAACGTTCGATCCTCGACCCGCGCGACGTCGGCTGGATCGGAGAGGGCCAGGTAGGAGTTCGGCCGCTTGGCGTCGGAGAGCTTCTCGAATGTGCCCGCCTCGACGAGCTGGTTGGCGAGCCGGTCGTACTCCTCCGCCGACCCGTCACACCAGTAGATGTCGTCGGGCTGGGTGAGCGCGGCGACCTCTTCGACCCACGCCAGAAGGCGCTCGTGGTTGGTGGTGGCCTGGTGTCTGGGTGCAGTGTGAGCCATTGGTGTTCGACTACTCCTCGTGGCAAGGTGGCCGCAGAAGGGCATATCCGCGTTCGGGACGACATAAATCCCCGCAGCCGTGCTGCCCTGCGGGGATCTGGAGCTTAACCGACGCTCCACTGACAGTATGTCAGCAAAACGGATCTCAAAATCCAGAGATTTCGTCCGGCCGCCGGGAGGCGCCGCCGCCGAAGCGACCTACTCGACGTTCGTCTCGGCGCCGGCCAGCGGCGCGCCGGGCTCCTTGCGGGGTACGAGCACGAGTCGCGTGAACTCGGCCACGAGGACTCCATCCTGGTTGAGCACGCGGGTGTGCACGCGCACGGTGCCGCGATCGGGCTTGGACTGCGAGGGCTTGACCTCGAGCACCTCGGACTCGCAGAACAGCGTGTCCCCATGGAACACCGGGGCCGGGTGCTTGAGCTCCTCGGTGGCAAGGTTGGCGATCGCCTTGCCGCTCACGTCGGAGACGCTCATGCCGAGCGCGAGCGAGTAGACCAGCGGCCCGACCACGACGTTGCGGCCCTGCTGTGACTGCTTGGCGTACACGTCGTTGATGTGCAGCGGATGGTGGTTCATCGTGATCAGGCAGAACAGGTGATCGTCGGCCTCGGTCACGGTCTTGGCGGGCCAGTGCTTGTACACCGCACCGACCTCGAACTCCTCGAGGTAGCGACCGTAGGGATGCGCGCCGGTCGCCTCGCGCGCGGCCTGGTCGGTGTCGACTTGGGTCATCTGGGACGGTCTCCTAGTTTCTGGGTTGAGATGGCGGGCATTGTGGCGCACGGGCACCGGGCCGGCGCTTCCCCGACTACGATTGAAGCTCACTCCCGGACCCTGACTTCAGGAGATCATCTCTTGCGCAACCCCCGCGATTTCGGCAAGCCACTCGCCATCGGCGCTCCCGCCCCCGTGTCGGAGATCCCGTTCAAGCCCTCACGGATGATCCATTTCTTCGATCCCAGCAACGACAAGATGGCCGCCAAGCTGCCTGACCTCGCAGCGAAGTCGGACATCCTGCTCGGCAATCTCGAAGACGCCGTCTCGGTCGAGAACAAGGAGGCGGCGCGCCAGGGTCTGGTCCGGGTCGGCAAGGAGATCGATCTCGGTGACACGCCGCTGTGGACGCGGATCAACAGCCTCGAGTCGCCGTGGGTGCTCGACGATCTGACGACGCTGGTGACCGAGATCGGCGACAAGCTCGAGGTGATCATGGTTCCCAAGGTCGAGGGACCGTGGGACATCCACTACGTCGACCGGCTGCTGGCGCAGCTGGAGGCCAAGGCCGGCCTCGATCGCCCGCTCCTCGTCCATGCGCTGCTGGAGACCGGGCTCGGCGTGGTCAACCTCGAGGAGATCGCCACGGCCAGCCCGCGCATGCAGGGCATGAGCTTCGGGCCGGCCGACCTCGCCGCCTCGCGGCGGATGAAGACCACCCGGGTCGGAGGCGGACATCCCGGCTATCGCGTGATCAACGACCCGGATCCGGACAATCCCGAGGCGCCCCGGCCGACCGCCCAGCAGGACCCGTGGCATTACTCGATCGCTCGGATGGTCGACGCCTGTACGAGCGCCGGGATCCTCCCGTTCTACGGGCCCTACGGCGACATCCGCGACGTCGAGGGGTGCGAGACGCAGTTCCGCGCCGCGTTCCTGCTCGGTTGTGTCGGCACGTGGTCGCTGCACCCGGTGCAGATCGAGATCGCCAAGCGCGTGTTCAGTCCCGACCCGGAGGAGGTCAGGTTCGCCAAGAAGGTGATCGAGGCGATCCCCGACGGCCGCGGCGTGCACATGATCGACGGCAAGATGCAGGACGACGCGACCTGGAAGCAGTGCAAGGTGATGGTCGAGCTGGCCGAGATGCTCGCGCGCAAGGATCCGGAGCTGGCCGAGGCGTACGGCTTCGAGCCCGCCGCCGTGTAGACGTCGATGCGGATCTCAGCCAAAGTCGACTATGCCGTGCGAGCGGTGGTGGAGCTGGCCGCGGCGACCGATGAGAAGCCGATCAAGGCGGAGCGGATCGCGACCGCCCAGGGGATCCCTCTGAACTTCCTGGAGAACATCCTCGGTGAGCTGCGCAATGCCGGGATCGTGCGCAGCCACCGCGGGGCCGAGGGCGGATTCCGGCTCGCTAGGCCGGCTGAGAGCGTCAGCGTGGCCGACGTGATCCGGGCCGTCGAGGGCCCGCTGGCCAGCGTGCGTGGAGGCGCGCCCGAGGACGCCTCCTACTCGGGCGCGGCCGAGTCGCTGCTGCGCGTCTGGATCGCGGTCCGCGCCAACCTCCGCGGCGTGCTGGAGCAGGTCTCGGTGGCCGAGATCGCCGAGGGCAGGCTCCCGGCGGCGATCGACCGGCTGGCCGAGAACCCCGAGGCCTGGGTCACGCGGTGACGCGGTCGCCGGCCGGCGGCCGGACGTAGACCACGTCGCCGCGGGCGAGCTCGAGCTCGTCCGCCTGCGCGCGGGTCAGCTGCGCCCGCGCGGCCTGTCCGCCCGACAGCTCGAGCTCCACCCTGACCTCGAAGCCGAGGTACACGACCCGGGAGACCATCGCCTCGAGGCAGTCCTCCTCGGGCGACAGCACGAGGGTCACATCGTGGGGCCGGACGAGCCGGTCGCCGAGCTTGCTGACGGGACCGAGGAAGCCCATCACGAAGTCGTTGGCCGGGCTGTCGTAGACCTGCAGGGGTGCGCCGACCTGCTCGATCCTCGCGTCGTGCATCACGGCGATCCGGTCGGCGACGTCCATCGCCTCTTCTTGGTCGTGCGTGACCAGGACGGTGGTGACGCCCTGCTCGTCGTGCAGCCGGCGCAACCACCGCCGCAGCTCCGCACGGACGGTGGCGTCGAGTGCGCCGAAGGGCTCGTCGAGCAGCAGCACGCTCGGCTCCACCGCGAGTGCCCGCGCCAGCGCCATCCGCTGACGTTGGCCGCCCGAGAGCTGGTGGGGACGTTGCTCGGACCAGGTCGTGAGACCGACCAGGGCCAGCAGCTCGTCGACGCGCGCGGCGATCTCGGCGCTCGGGCGCTTGCGGATCCGCAGACCGAAGGCGATGTTCTCGCGCACGCTCATGTGCGCGAACGCCGCGTAGTGCTGGAACACGAAGCCGATGCCGCGATCCTGCGGGCGCGCGGCGGTCACATCGGCGCCGTCGATCAGGATGCTGCCGGCATCGGGGACCTCGAGGCCGGCGACGATCCGAAGCAAGGTCGACTTGCCCGATCCGCTCGGCCCCAGCAGCGCCGTCAGCGAGCCCTCCGGCACCTCCAGCGTCACGTCGTCGAGCGCACGGAAGTCGCCGAACTGCTTCGAGACCGCCTGCACATCGATCCTCATGCGGAGCGCCTCCTTCCCGGGGCCAGAACGGTCATCGCCAGCAGCACCACGAGCGAGATCACGGCCAGCAGCGTGGCGGCAGCGTACGCCCCGCGGGTGTCGAAGTTCGAGTACCGCTGCTCGACGAGCAGCGGCAGCGTGAGCGTCGATCCGGCCACTTTCGAGGAGACGACGCTGACGGCGCCGAACTCGCCCAGCGAGCGGGCGGTGGTGAGCACGACCCCGTACGCCACCCCCCACCTGATCGACGGAAGCGTCACGCGCCAGAAGGTCTGCCACCCCGATGCTCCCAGGGTCGCCGCCGCCTGTTCCTGCTCCTCGCCGACCTCGATCAGCACCGGCACGACCTCGCGCACCACGAAGGGGAGCGAGACGAACATCGTCGCCAGCACCATCCCGGCCGGGTTGTAGATGATCGCGAGCCCGTGCGCGACGAGCCAGTTGCCGAACCAGCCTCCCTCGCCGTAGACGAGCACGAGCGCGAGACCGATGACCACCGGGGAGACGACGAACGGCACGTCGATGAGGGCGTCGAGCACCGCTCGGCCGCGTACCCGCGTGCGCACCAGGACGAGCGCTGCGACAACGCCGAAGATCGTGTTGAGCGGCACCGCGATGGCCGCGATCGTGACCGTGAGCCAGAACGCGCTGATCGCGGCCGGCGTCGTGATCGAGGACCAGAAGGCCCCGAACCCGTGCTCGAAGGTCTTGATGAAGATGAGGCCGACCGGGAGCAGCAGCAGGAGTCCCAGGTAGGTCAGCACGACCACCCGCAGGGAGAGCGTGGCGCGGCGGCTAACGTGCATCGCGGGCTCCGAACCGGCGCAGGCAGAACAGCACCACGAGCGCGACCACGAGCAGCACGATCGAGAGCGATGCGGCCGCGTCGGGGGCGTCGCTCTCGATGTCGGCGAAGATCACGATGCTCGCGATCGGGACCTTCCCGGCCAGCAGCACGATCGACCCGAACTCGCCCACGGCCCGGGCGAACGCGAGCGCCGCGCCGGACACGATCGCCGGCCGCAGCGCGGGGAGGATCACGCGCCGGAAGGTGACCGCGTTCGACGCGCCGAGCGACGCGGCGGCCTCCTCGACCTCGCGGTCGAGCTCGATCAGCACGGGCTGGACCGAGCGGACCACGAACGGGAGCGTGACGAACAGCAGCGCCACCACCACGGCGGCGCGGGTGTAGGCGAGATGGATCCCGAACGGGCTGTCGGGCCCGTACAGCGCCAGCAGGGTGAGACCGGCCACGATCGTCGGCAGCGCGAACGGCAGATCGATCAGCGCGCTCACGAAGCGCTGGCCAGGGAAGCGGTCGCGGACGAGCACCCACGCGGTCAGCGTGCCCATCACCGCGCCGATCGCGGCGACCACGAGCGAGCTGCCGAGCGTGATCGCCAGCGCCTTGAGCGAGACGGGATTCGTGACCGCGTGCCAGAACGCGCTCGGTCCCTGCGAGGCGGCCTTGACTGCGACCGCCGCGAGCGGGATCAGCACGACCACGCTCAGGTACAGCGTGGTCACGCCCAGGCCCAGCCCAGCCCGGCCCGCGCGTCGGCGCGAGCGGGGCCGGATCGGGACCGGAGCCGGTGACGGTGCCGCGAGCGCCTTGCTAGCTGGAGGCGGTGGGGAAATTGGCCGCCTGCTCGATCTTGGTCACCGAACCGCTCGCCGGATCAAAGAACGTCTTGCTAACCGTCGTCCAGCCCCCGAGCGTCTTGATCGTGAACAGCTGCGGCGGCGTCGGGAACTTGCTGGCGTACTGCGCCATCACCGCCGGATCGACCGGCCGGTAGCCCTGCTGCGCCCAGATCGTCTGAGCCTCCGGCGTCCACAGCCAGTTGACGAAGGCCTGCGCCTGCGCGGCGTGCGCGCTCTTCGTCGTCACGGCGATCGGGGTCTGGATCAGGATCGTCTGCTTGGGGATCACGTAGTCGACTGCGATGCCCTTCTTCTGGGCCCCGATCGCTTCGTTCTCGTAGGAGATGAGCACGTCGCCCTCTCCGCCCGCGAACGTCTGCAGCGCCGCGCGGCCGCTCGAGTCCTCCTGCTTGACGTGCTGCGTGATCAGCGTCTTGAGGTAGGCGAGGGCCTGAGCGGGGGTCTTGCCCTCCTTGATCTGGGCGCCGTACGCGGCCAGGATGTTCCAGCGCGCGCTGCCCGAGGTGGACGGGTTGGGCGTGATCACCTGGATGCCCGGCTTGATCAGGTCGTCCCAGCCGGTGATGTGCTTGGGGTTGCCCTTGCGCACCACCAGCACGACGACCGAATCGGTCACGATCCCCTTCTCGGGGCCGGCGTTCCAGTTCTTGGCCACGATCCCGCTCTTGACCAGCCGGGTGACGTCGGGGGTGGTCGAGAAGGCGACCACGTCGGCCGGCTGACCGGTGTCCACGGCGCGGCTCTGGGCGCCCGAGGCGCCGTAGGACTCGCTGAAGGTGGCGCCCTTGCCGGCGGTCGTGGCCTGGAACTTGGGGATCAGCGCGTCATAGGCGGTCTGCGGCGTCGAATAGGCGACGAGCGCGAGTTTTGCGCCTCCGCTGCCCGAGGAGCCCCCGGAGCTGCTGCCGCTGCTGCTCGACGAATCCGACGATCCGCCGCAGCCGGCGAGCAGCAGGGCGGCGCCGAAGGCGGCCACCGCGCCGGCCGCCCCGGCCCGGCCGGGAATCGAACGGAGCCGCAATGGGCCCCGGTGTGCTGACTGCATTGCGCCTCCTTGACAAAGCTCGTTATCTCAATCCAGTTTATCCTGATTGTTGCCTTGGTGACGTTGGCACGCGCCGATGTGTCGATCCTCGAGCGAGTTCTTATAGGGTTGAGACGGATGCGCTTCTTCGAGTACGAATCCCGGGCGGTCGTGGCCAAGGTCGGTATTCCGGTGACCAAGCACGGCTTCGCGAAGTCGGCCGATGAGGCCCGCACGATCGCCGAGCAGATTGCCGGTCCCGTAGTGATCAAGTCCCAGGTGCTGACCGGCGGGCGGATGAAAGCCGGCGGCGTCCAGTTCGCCGACACCCCCGACGAGGCGGCGCACCATGCCGAGCGCGTGCTCGACCTCGAGATCAACGGCCACATGCCACGTGGCGTGCTGGTCGACTCACGAGCCGCGGTCAAGCACGAGTATTACGCCGGAGTCGTGTGGGACGGACTGCGCAAGCAGCCGGTGATGCTGTTCTCGGACATGGGCGGGATCGATATCGAGGAAGTGGCCGAGCAGCACCCCGACCACGTCGCCCGCGCCCACTTCTCGACCCTGCGGCCGCTGTCTGACTGGCAGGCCAAGCAGCTGATCGCCTCGCTCGGGATCACCGGCTCGGCGCTCAACCGCCTGACCCCGATCGTCTCCCGGCTCGCGCAGCTGTTCCTGCGCTACGACATGACGCTGGCCGAGATCAATCCGCTCGGCGAGCTCGAGGACGGGTCGTTCATCGCGCTCGACGCGCACATGGACATGGAGAACGAGGCCCGCCCGCGGCAGAAGGCGCTGCTGCACGAGCTCGGAGTCGGCGACGAGGAGACCCGCCAGGCCCGCGAGGCGACGCCGTTCGAACTCGCCGGCGAAGAGGTCGATGCCCAGGACCACCGCGGCGTGGCCGGCAACGTGACCGAGTTCGACGGCAATCTCGGGCTCGTGATCGGCGCCGGCGGCGGCTCGCTGACCCTGTTCGATGCCGTCCGCGCGCACGGCGGCAAGCCGGCCAACTACTGCGAGATCGGCGGCAATCCGTCCGTCCGCAAGGCCTGCGGCCTGGCCAAGCTCGTGCTGCAGAAGCCGGGCGTCGACAAGATCGCGGTGATGATGTCGATCGTCTCCAATACGCGCGTGGACATCGTGGCCCGCGGCGTGATCAAGGCCTGTGTCGAGCTCGGCTACGACCCGTCCGAGAAGATCGCGATCTTCCGGATCCCCGGCGCATGGGAGGAAGAGGGCTTCAAGATCCTCGAGAAATACGGCGTCGAGTACGCCGACCGTTCCGTGTCGCTGCACGGAGCGGCCAAACGAGCCGTGGAGAAGATCCAGGGCACGAACGGAGCCGAAGCCTGATGTCGATCCTGATCGACGAGAACACCACCTTCATCGTCCAGGGCATCACCGGCCGCGAGGCGGTGAACCTGACGCGCGAGTGCCTCGACTACGGCAGGGGCGCCAAGGTCGTCGGCGGCGTCACACCGGGCCGGCTCGGACGCGACGTGCACGGCGTGCCGGTGTTCGACACCGTCGCCCAGGCCGTCGCCCACCACGGTGCGCCGATCGACGGGTCGGTGGTCACGGTCCCCCCCGCCTTCACCAAGGACGCGGTCTTCGAGGCGCTCGAGAACGGCGTCAAGCTGGTCGTGATCGTGACCGAGCGGATCCCGCGCGGCGACGTCGCCCAGATGGTCGAGCTCGCGCGCGAGCGCGGCGCGCGCATCATCGGCCCCAACTGTCTCGGGATCATCGTCCCCGACGTGATCAAGATGGGCGGCATCGGCGGCCCCGCGCGCGACGCGGCCAAGTCCTACTCCCCCGGCTCCGTCGGCGTGATCTCCCGCAGCGGCGGCATGACCACAGAGATGTCCTCGACGCTCACCGCCGCGGGACTCGGCCAGTCGACCGCGGTGTCGATCGGCGGCGACGCGATCATCGGCTCGAGCTACGCCGAGCTGATGCCGCTGTTCGAGGCCGATCAGCAGACCGAGGCGATCGTGATCTACACCGAGCCGGGCGGCCGGATGGAGGCCGAGCTGGCGCGCTGGGTGACGGAGAACAACTCGCGGCTGCCCATCGTCGCGTTCATGGCCGGACGGTTCATGGACGAGATGCCCGGCATGAGCTTCGGTCACGCCGGCACGATCGTCGAGGGCAAGGAGGACACCGCGACCGAGAAGATCGCGCGCCTCGCCGAGGCGGGCATCACCGTGGCCGAGGAGATCTCCCAGATCCCCGAGATCGTCAAAGCGAAGATCGCGGAGCGATCTGGAGCGGCGGCATGAGCAACGCCCTGTTCATCGACGTGCAGGTCGACGAGTCGGTCGCCCGCGACCCGGAGATCGCGGCGAAGCTGGCCGAGGTCTGTCCCGTCGACATCTTCCACGCCGGTCCGAACGGCGTCGAGATCATCGAGGACAACCTCGACGAGTGCGTGCTGTGCGAGCTCTGCCTGCGGGTGGCCCCGTCCGGCACCGTCAGGGTGATCAAGCTCTACGACGGCGGAGCGGTACTCGGCGCGTAATCAGAGGACCTGCCGACGGCGAACCGCCCGCCGGCAGGCACGTCCCCTGATGTCACCGTGTCCCTTGGACCCGATCGCCCCGCCCGGTCCGCTGTGCCCCTGTGCCGGAAACCTATTCCCGCTGCCGGCGGGAGTTTGTGACATCGGGCACGTAGATCGAATCCCACGCGCGCGTCGCCCGCCTATAGGATCCTCCCGTGGTCGCCAAGACCCTGATCCGAGGCTCGATCATCCGCGCCACCTACGGCGTGCTGGCGCTGCTGCTGCCAAACCTGCTGGTCAAGCTCGCGGGGATGCAGCCAGAGCAGATCGACCAGGACGCGCGCTACTTCAACCGGCTGTTCGGAGGCCGCGACATCGTGGTCGCCGGCGCCACCGTGGCGGCCGTCAAGGCCGGCGCCGAGGGCGAGGCGGTCAAGGCCAACATCCTCTGCGAGCTGACCGATTCGGTCTCGATCCTCGAGGAGCTCCGCGCCGGCCGGGGGTTCGACCAGACGCTGGCGATCGCGGTCGCGTTCAACGTGACCGGCTACCTGACCTGGCTCAAGGCGCTGAAGGCCCTCAGAGCCGGCGGCGCCTCCTGACACATCCGGGCCGCCTGCACGCGTAGTCCGCGACGGTGCCTCAGTGCTTGGCCTTACGGGTGCGCGAGCGCTCCTCCTGGCGCTCGACGACGTTGACGATCAGCTTCATCACCTGATCGATTCCGGTCGCCTTGGCCTCACCCTTCTCGAACGCCTCGCGCCAATCGCGCACGTGGCCCTTGGTGGCGAGCTCGTTGAAGTGCGAGCGCGACACCGACAGGCGCACCTTGGCGTTGGTGGCCAGATCCTTGCTCACCTTCGGCCCCGGCAGCTCGACGCGATACAGCTGGACGTCGCCGCGGCCGCGCAACTCGAGCCCAGCCACCAGCTTCAGCGGCTGGAGCGCCGGTACTTCGTCGAGGAACCGCGTTACCGCGGTCTCGATCAGCGTCTTGGTGTCCGATGGGGAGGTCAGGCCCGGGAGTCTAGATCTTGTGTCGCTGCAGCAGCTTGCGCCCGATCACCATGCGCTGGATCTCCGAGGTGCCCTCGCCGATCAGCAGCAGCGGCGCGTCGCGGTACAGACGTTCGATCTCGTACTCCTTGGAGTAGCCGTAGCCGCCGTGGATCCGGAACGACTCCTCGACGCAGAAGCGACCGGCCTCCGAGGCGAACAGCTTCGCCATTCCGGCCTCGATGTCGGAGCGCTCGCCGGCGTCCTTGAGCCGGGCGGCGCGGTGGGTCAGCAGCCGCGCGGCGTCGACCTGGGTGGCCATGTCGGCGAGCTTGAACTGGATCGCCTGGTGCTGGGCGATCTCCTTGCCGAACGTCTTGCGCTCCTGGGAGTACCTCAGCGCGAGCTCGAGCGCGCGCTGGGCGATCCCGACGCCGCGTGCGGCGACGTTGACGCGGCCCAGCTCGAGCGCGTCCATCATCTGCACGAAGCCCTGGCCAAGACCCGCGTCCTCGCCGCCGAGGATGTTCTCGGCCGGACAGCGATAGCCGTCGAACACCAACTCGGTCGACTCGACGCCCTTGTAGCCCATCTTCTTGATCTTGGGCGGGACGTTGAAGCCCTTGTACGGGCCGGTGTTCTCGCCGACGCCGGGCTCCTTCTCGCAGATGAAGCAGGTCATGCCCTTGAACCGGGGCTCGGCGCCCGGATCGGTCCGGACCAGCGTGAACACGAGCGTCGACAGCAGGCCGTTGGTGACCCACATCTTGGCGCCGTTGATCTCGTAGTCGCCGTCGTCGGTCTTCTTCGCTGCGGTCTTGATCGCCTGCACATCGGAGCCGCACTCGGGCTCGGAGAGGGAGAAGGCGGCGCGGATCTCGCCCGTGGCCATCTTCGGCAGGTACTTCTGCTTCTGCTCCTCGGTGCCGAACTTCATCAGCAGGTAGGAGCCGATGAAGTGGGTGTTGACGATCCCGGATATCGAGATCCAGCCGCGCGAGAGCTCCTCGACGATCATCGCGTAGGTCGTCAGGTCGAGCCCCATTCCCCCGTGCTCCTCGGGGATCATGACCCCGAACAGCCCGAGCTCCTTCATCTGCTCGACGATCGGCTCCGGGAAGGTGTCCTCGTGGTCGTAGTGCTCGGCGTTCGGGATGATCTGCTCGTCCGCGAACTGATGCACCATCTCGCAGATTGCCTTCTGCTCGTCTGTCTTCTCGGTGTAGGGGGTGGCGACGGCCATGCGTTTCGTTGCTCCGTTCCGGGAATTTCGTTAATCCCGAGGATACCGGCGTAGGCTCGGGCCGAACCCACCGAATGCGTTCAGCCGCGCGTCTGGGCCGGCGCCAGGTTGGCGCCCGGGGTCGCTCCGCTGCTCCACGGGCTCTCGGGCCGCTCCTGAAGCTCGCCGTCGAGCTCGATGTCGACGCGCTCGTTGACGAAGCACGGCCGGCCCGCGATCCTGACCGTCTCGGCGAGCGGACGCTCGTAGGTCCAGACGAGGTCGCGAACCGTCTCGCCGCTGCCGAGCAAGACCGAGTGGTAGGACGCCAGGCCCTTGTAGGGGCAGCGCGCGACCGTGTCACTGGACACCAGCTCTCTCACCACATCCTCGCGCGGCATGTACCAGCGTGGCGGGAGGTTCGACTCGTACAGCGCCAGCGCGCGGCTGGTTTCGGCCAGTAGCTCGCCGTCAAGCGACACCCGGATCCGGCGCGAGGTGGCGAGTACGTCGACGCGGTGGTAGGGGTCGCGCGGATGGACGAACACCTCCTCGTCCTCCTCGAGCCAGGCGTCCATCCGGTTCCAGTAGAACGCGATCAGCCCACCGATCGCCAGCGCGCTGTCGATCGGATCGGGGTAGTACCAGGCACCGTTCTCGACCCGGTGATCTCCGACGCGGATCGAGTAATAGGACGCCTCGCCCTTCTTCGGACAGCGGGTCCTGCGGTCGCTCGGCTCGAGCAGCTCGGCACGGACGTCTTGGGGCGGGAAGTAGTAGATCGGCTGGTGGCCGCTCTCGTGCAGCATCAGCACGGATCGGGAGTCGGCCACCGTCTCCCCGGCGATGACGACGCGGACGCGCTTGGGGCCGGGCTCGAGGTACAACGCCAGGCCCGGCTCGGGCGGCTCGAAGTTGAAGCTGCCGACCGGCTTGCGGCCCAGGGGCCCGGTGCCCGTCATCAGACCCATGCGGCCCGAAGGCTACCGAGGCGGGTCAGCCGGCGACCACGATGCCGAGCCACACGATCGCCAGCGAGACCAGGAAGATCGCCGCGTCGAACGCATGCGACTGCGGCCAGCGCATGTGGGCCCCGATCAGGATCCCGACCAGCACCACGAGCCCCAGCTTGGCCTGGAGCGTCGAGTTCTTCCAGTCGTGGTTGTGCGACGCGAGCGCGGCGCCGGTCACGACCAGGACGCCGATCGCCACCAGCGTGCCGATGCCGAAGCGCCGCGCGGCGGCCCGGATCGGCTCGCGGTCCGGGAGCCCGCGCAGCGCCGGCACGACGACCGCGGCCAGCATCAGCTGACCACCGACGAAGAACGCCATCCCCAGCAGGTGCAACCACAAGACCCCGTTCCAGAACGTCATGGGTGGCGATCGTAGCGGCAAGGGTTGGGTGGTGGCGGGGTGGGCTTCAGCGCGACGTGGTGCTGCCGACGTCGATGGCCGGAATGAGCACCCGACCACCCGGCCGGCGTCAACCGAGCCCGCGGCGCCACCACCTCACCTGACAAACTGCCCGCCCCATGAACTTCGCCCGGGACGTTGTCGACGCCGCTCCGCCGGGAGACCGGGCAATCGTCGAGCTGGCCCGCGACGGGCGCCGCCGGGAATGGACCTTCGGCGAGGTCGCCGAGCGCAGTGCCCGGGTGGCGGGGACGATCGCGGCCCACGGCGTCCGCCGCGGCGATGTCGTGATGACGCTGATCGGCAACCGGCCCGCGTGGATCTTCACGATGGTCGCCTGTTTCCGGATCGGCGCGGTCGTGCTGCCGTGCAACGAGCAGCTGCGCGCCAAGGATCTGCGCCAGCGGCTGGCGGTGGCGAATCCCACGCTGGTGGTGGCCGACGAGCGCGACGCGGCCGAGCTCGCGGCGGCCGGCGCCGAGTGCCCGATCCTGACCATCCAGGACGAGGCCCTGTTCGCCTCCGAGCCCGCGCCGGCCGCCGGGCTCGCGCCCACCGACCCGTGCCTGATCACGTTCACGAGCGGCACCACCGCGGAGCCGAAGGCGGTCGTCCACGGCCAGCGCTACCTGCCCGGGCAGCGGCTCCAGGCCGAGCACTGGCTCGGGGCACGCCCGGGCGACCTGGTCTGGTGCACGGCCGCCTCGGGCTGGTCCAAGTCGGCCCGCAACGCGTTCATCGCCCCGTGGCTGCGGGGGGCTGCGGCGCTGCTGCACGACGCCCGCTTCGACCCGGCGCAGCGGCTCGAGATCCTGGCCGCCGAGCGGGTGGACATCCTCTGCATGGCGCCCACCGAGTACCGGGTGATCGCCAAGCGCGTTCCGATCGCGCCGCTGCCGCACCTGCGCGGTCTCGTCGCCGCGGGCGAGGCGCTCAACCCCGAGGTACTGCGGGCCTGGAGCGAGGCGGTCGGCCTCGACATCCGCGACGGCTACGGCCAGACCGAGACGGGTCAGCTGACCGGCATGCCGCTGGGCGAGCCGGCGCGACCGGGCTCCATGGGACGGCCGCTGCCGGGCATCGAGCTGCAGGTACAGGACGGCGAGCTCGTGCTCGCGGATCCGGTCACCGACCCGACCTTCTTCGTCGGCCACCTTGGCGAGGGGCCCTCACCGGCACAGCGACCGTGGCGAACGGGCGATCGGGTGCATCAGGACGAGGAGGGCTACCTGTACTTCGAGGGCCGGGCCGACGACCTAATCATCTCGGCCGGTTACCGGATCGGACCGTTCGAGGTGGAGTCGGCGCTCGTGTCGCATGCCGCCGTGGCCGAGGCGGCGGTGGTCGGCGCCCCCGACGAGGAGCGGGGCTCCGTCGTCCGAGCGGTAGTCGTGCTCCGCGACGGCTATGCGCCCAGCGCCGGCCTCGCCGCCGATCTCCAGGATCACGTCAAGCACGAGACCGCGCCTTACAAGTACCCGCGGATCGTCGAGTTCGCCGACGAGCTGCCGAAGACGACCAGCGGCAAGATCCGCCGCGCCCAGCTCCGCGGCTGAGCAACAGGCGCCCGCCGCGCGATGCTCCCCGGGTGAGCGCGCCTCAGTGGTAGATGCCGCCGCCGCTGCCCGGCGTGGTCGGAGTCGTCACGGGCGGCCCGCTCGGTCCCGATGACGGGTGCCCGACGATCAGCACGCCGTGCATCCCGAGCCGGATGTGCCCGTCGATCGGACAGAAGAACGCGTACCGGCCCGCCCGGCCGATGTGCACCGTGAGCGTGGCCGATCCGCCCGGCGGAATGTCGGCGGTGCGGACGATGCCGGCCGGGCCCTCGATCGCCAGCGCGTGGATGACGGTGCCGCGGTTGTGGACGGTGATCGCGATCGTCCCGGTCTTGGCCACCGCGGGGGTCGACGGCTGGATCTTGAACTCGGTCTCGGTCAGCGTGAGGCGAGCCGAGGGCCTCGGCGCCGTCGTCGTCGTTGTCGAGGTGGGCGTCGCGGTCGTCGCCGTGCTCGGTGTCGCCGAGGATGCCGCACTCGCGGTGCCTGCCGTGCTCGAGGATCCCGAGGAGCCGCAGCCCGCGATCACCAATGCAGCCAGCGCGGCGATGATCGGCTTTGAGCTGCGCATCTCGTGCCCCTCCGAGGATTCGTGGTCTGACCCTGACCTGTGTGCGGCTTCGATTGTTCCCGATGCCTCGATACGCTGCAATCGTGACAGACGCGAGACCTGTGATCGGAATCTGCGCGGCGCTCGAGCAGGCGCAGTGGACGAGTTGGGATCAGCGGGCCGTGCTCCTGCCCTCCAGCTACATCGAGGCGATCCAGCACGAGGGTGCGCTGGTGCTGATGGTCCCCCCGGATCCGAGCCTGGCGAAGAACCCGGACGAGCTGCTCGATCGCGTCGACGGGCTCGTGCTGGCCGGCGGCGCCGACGTCGATCCGGGCACATACGGCGAGGAGCCGCACCCTGAGACGCAGGGGACGCTGCCCGCGCGCGACGAGGTCGAGATCGCGCTGACCCGCCGAGCGGTGGAGCGCGACCTACCGGTGCTCGGGATCTGCCGGGGCATGCAGGTGATGAACGTCGCCTTTGGCGGCACGCTGCGCCAGCACCTGCCCGACGACCTCGGCCACACCGAGCATCGCCGCCGGCGCGGGACCTTCGACAACTCCGAGCACGACGTCAAGTTGCAGGAGGGGTCGCTGGCGGCGCGCGCCACCGGCGAGGAGATCCACTCCACCAAGTCCCACCACCATCAGGGCGTGGCCACCGTCGGCGACGGACTCGAGGTGACCGGCTGGTCGGCGCTGGACGAGCTTCCGGAGGCGATCGAGGCTCCCGCCAACCGGTTCGTGCTCGGCGTCCAGTGGCATCCCGAGGCCGACGAGGAGAGCCGCCTGATCGGGTCGTTCGTGGCCGAGGTCCGTGGTCACCGCAGGACGCCGGTCTCGTAGCCCGCCTCGGATCAGCACGAGCGTGACCTCACCGGAGCGGCTCAGCCAGGGAGCGCCACCACCGCGTCGATCTCGACCTGGGCACCGCGCGGAAGCGCGGCGACGCCGATCGCCACCCTCGCGGGCGGGCTCGACTCGAAGAACGAGCCGTAGACCTCGTTGACGGACGGGAACGCGCTCATGTCGGTCAGGTAGACCGTCACCCGCACGGCGTCTCCGAGGCTCGCCCCGGCCGCCTGACAAACCGCGGCCAGGTTCTCGAGGCAGCGGCCCGCCTGCTCAGCCGGCGTCTCCCCGACGAGGTCGCCGGTCCGCGCATCGAGGGGGATCTGGCCTGAGCAGAACAGCAGGTCGCCGGCGCGAACGGCGTGGACGTAGGGGCCGATGGCAGCCGGCGCATCGGGCGCGGTGACCGGCTCGCGGTGATGGGACAACTCGTTCCTCCTGATCTTGACCGGCGCGGTTGGCGTGCCTGGTTGGCGCGATCGTTTCACAGGCAGGCGTGTGAACGGTGTGTGGACGTTGGACGATCGCGGCGCAAACCGCGTGCGGGTTGCGGCAGCACCGGGGTGGGTAGCCTCCCGCCCATGGCCAATCGCCTGGCGCGCGAGACCTCGCCCTATCTGCTGCAGCACAAGGACAATCCTGTCGACTGGTACCCGTGGGGCGAGGAGGCGCTGGCCCGCGCCCGCGACGAAGAGCGCCCGCTGCTCGTCTCGATCGGCTACTCCGCGTGTCACTGGTGCCACGTGATGGAGCGCGAGTCGTTCGAGGATCCCGAGATCGCGGCGGTGATGAACGAGCACTTCGTGTGCGTCAAGGTCGATCGCGAGGAGCGACCGGACGTCGACGCGATCTACATGGAGGCCGTGCAGGCGATGACCGGCCAGGGCGGATGGCCGCTGAACGCGTTCCTGACGCCCGAGCAGGCCCCGTTCTACGCCGGGACCTACTTCCCGCCCGAACCGCGTCACGGGCTGCCGAGCTGGCGGATGGTGCTGCTGGTCATCGTCGACGCGTGGAACAAGCAGCGCGAGGAGATCCGCGCCCAGGGCGCCAGCCTGGTGGAGGCCCTCGGGGCGAGCGCCCGGATCGAGCCCTCGTTGGAGCCGATCGCCGGATCGCAGCTCGACGAGGCGGTCGAGGCGCTGCGGGGCGCCTACGACCCCGTCAACGGCGGCTTCGGCCGCGCGCCGAAGTTTCCGCTCGCCTCGACGATCGAGCTGCTGCTCGCTCGCGGCGAGCACGAGATGTCATTGGGAACGCTGCGCGCGATGGCCCGCGGCGGCATCTACGACCAGGTCGGCGGCGGTTTCTCCCGCTATGCGGTCGACGCCGCCTGGACCGTCCCTCATTTCGAGAAGATGCTCTACGACAACGCGCTGCTCGCGCGGGCCTACCTGCACGGCTGGCAGGTCTCGGGCGAGGACCGCCTGTGCCAGGTGTGCTGCGAGACGCTCGACTGGGCGATCCGTGAGATGCGCGGCCCCGAAGGCGGCTTCTGCTCGGCCCTGGACGCCGACTCGGAGGGCGTGGAGGGCAAGTTCTACGTGTGGACGCTGGAGCAGCTCGAGGAGGCGCTTGGCCCCGACCTGGGTCCCGAAGCGATCGCCTACTTCGGCGCCACCGAGCACGGCAACTTCGAGCATCACGCGAACGTGCTCGAGGGCCGCGGGCCGGCGCCCACGCGACTGGTCGAGATCCGCCGCCGCCTGCTCGAGGTGCGTGCGCAGCGCGTGCGGCCTGGCCTCGACGACAAGCGGCTGACGTCGTGGAATGCGCTCATGATCTCGGCCCTGGCCGAGACCGGGGCCGCGCTGCAGCGGCCGGCCTACATCGAGGCCGCGACGGACTGCGCGGAGTTCATCCTGCGTGAACTGCGCGACGCCGACGGGCGGCTGCTGCGCACCTGGAAGGACGAGCGCGGGCGTCTCGGCGCCTATCTCGAGGATCACGCGTTCCTGCTCGGGGCGCTCGTGACCCTGTACGAGGCGACGTTCGAGCCGCGCTACTACCACGAGGCGGTGGCGCTGGCCGACGCGATCATCGCGCGCTTCTCGGACCCCGAACGGGGCGGCTTCTTCTCCACCCCCGAGGACCACGAGCACCTGGTCACACGCCGCAAGGACCTCGACGACTCACCGATCCCGTCCGGCAGCTCGGCCGCGGCCTTCGGGCTGCTGCGCCTGGCGCTGCTGTCGGGCGAGGGCCGCTACGAGCGACACGCCCTGGGCGTGCTGCGGCTGCTGTATCCGATCGCGGCCCGGCACCCGCAGGGCTTCGCCCACCTGCTGCAGGCGGCCGACTTCTACCTGGCGCCGGTCAAGGAGGTGGCGATCGTGGGCCCGCAGCGCGGAGCCGACGCGCTGATCGAGGTGGTGCGGGGCGCCTACCGCCCGCACCTCGTGCTGGCCGCAGGCGCGCGGGACGGCGTGCCGCTGCTCGAGGACCGCGAGCCGGTCGGTGGGCGCGCAGCCGCCTATGTGTGCGAGCACTTCGTGTGCAAGGTCCCGGTCACCGAACCCGCGGAGCTGGCCGCACTGCTGTGAGGACCGGGCTCGGGCGCGCTGGGTCGCGGGCGCCGGCTCGGGGCGCTACAGGACCGGGAGGTAGCGCTCGAGCTCCCAGGGGGTGACCTGCACGCGGTAGTCGTCCCACTCCTGGCGCTTGATCTCGATGTAGCGGTTGAACATGTGCTCGCCGAGCGTCCTCAGCACGAGCTCGGACTGCGACGTCAGCTCGATCGCCTCGCCGAGCGTCTCCGGCAGCTGATCGATCCCGAGCCGCCGGCGCTCGTCGGGCGAGAGGTGGTAGAGGTTCTTCTCCATCGGGTCGGGCAGCTCGTAGCCGTTCTCGATCCCCTCCAGGCCCGCCTGCAGCAGCGTGGCGAAGGTCAGGTAGGGGTTGCATGCCGGGTCGGGGCAGCGCAGCTCCATCCGAGTCGCGGTCTCGTTGCCGGGGTGGTACATCGGCACGCGCACGAGCGCGGAGCGGTTGCGCCGCGACCACGCGACATACACCGGAGCCTCGTAGCCGGGCACCAGGCGCTTGTAGGAGTTGACCCACTGGGCGAAGATCGAGCAGATCTCGCGGGCGTGACGGAGCTGGCCGGCGATGAACGCCTTGCCGACGTCCGACAGGAAGTAGGGGTCGTCGGCGTCGTAGAACGCATTCCGCTCGCCACGGAACAGCGACTGATGCGTGTGCATGCCCGACCCGTTCTCGCCGAACAGCGGCTTCGGCATGAACGTCGCGTGGAGGCCGTACTTCATCGCGTATTCCTTGACCGTGATCCGGTAGGTCATGCAGTCGTCGGCCATCTTCATGGCGTCGGAGTAGCGCATGTCGATCTCGTGCTGGCTCGGCCCCACCTCGTGGTGGGTGTACTCGGTGTGGATCCCCAACTGCTCGAGTGCGAGCACCGTCTCGCGCCGCAGATCCGACCCGGCGTCGAGCGTCGTCAGGTCGAAATAGCCGCCCTCGTCGAGCACCTCGGTCGACTTGGAGTCGCGGAAGTAGAAGTACTCCAGCTCGGGTCCCACGTAGTAGTGGTCGAAGCCCATCGACTGGGCCCGCTCGACCGCGCGGCGCAGCACGTGGCGCGGGTCTCCCTCGTACGGCGTGCGCTCCGGGGTCAGGATGTCGCAGAACATCCGCGCCACCCCGTCCTCCCTCGGGCGCCAGGGAATCAGCGCGAACGTGCTCGGGTCGGGCTGGGCGATCATGTCCGACTCCTCGATCGCGTTGAAGCCGGTGATCGACGAGCCGTCGAAGCCCATCCCGCCCTCGAACGCGTCGCCAAGCTCGGTGGCGTTGATCGAGAACGATTTCAGCTGCCCGAGGATGTCGGTGAACCACAGCCGCACGAAGCGGATCTCGTGCTCCTTGGCGAGGGACATCACGTCGTCGGCGGTGAGCGGTGCGTCGGCCATCGGCGAAAGACTCCTGGGTGTGGGCGGCGGGGTCGTGCGGCTGGGTCGTGCAGCTGGGTCGTGCGGACGCCGGAGGTTACTTGCCCACGTCGCGCGGGGTCCGTAATGTCGGCGCGATGCGCAATCGGGTCGCACGGCTGCTCGTCCTCGCGGTCGCGGTCGCGCTCGCCGCCTGCGGGAGCTCGTCCGGGCGCGCGGGTGCCGTCAGTGCCGCGTGCCACAACCGTGGCTCTCGGACGCTGGCCGCGGGCAGCGCGGCGCGCGTCTACGCGCTCGGGGGATCGGTCTACGGCTGCTCGGAGCGCACTGGCCGGCGCACGCACCTGGGTCAGAGCCGAACCTGCATCGGCACGCCCCGCGTCGGGCCGGTCGCCGTGGCCGGCGATCTGGCCGCCTACGCGCTGCAGCGGTGCGGGATCGACACCGGCCGCGCCCAGATGATCGTGCGCCGGCTGACCGACGGGCGGCAGCTGATCAGCGCGCCCGCCTTCACCGGCGCCCTGGCACCCGAGTCCTACACCGCGGTCGACTCGATCGTGCTGCGCGCCGACGGTGCGGTCGCGTGGATCGCGGGCGGGTCTTCGGTCGTGCGCCCCGCCCGCAACCGCGAGGTGCACCGCTGGCAGCACGCCGGCCCGGGCCGCCTCGACGCGAGCGTTCACATCGCCCCAGCGTCCCTGCGCCTGCACGGCTCGTCGCAGGTGAGCTGGACGGACGGCGGCGCAGTCCGGACGGCGACGTTGCGGTGAGGGAATGGCCGCCCGGCGGTCGCGCGCTCGGCGCGTTCAGCGTGCCGTCGAGCCCGAGCGTTCCCGGGCGAGCCAGCGCGTGGCCCAGCGCTGAAGCTCCGACAGAGCGGGCTCGAGCTCCCGGCCCATGCGGGAGAGCTGGTACTCGACTCGCAGCGGCGGGCCGGGGATCACGGTGCGCTCGACTATCCCTCGCGACTCGAGCTCCTTCATACGCTCGGACAGCAGGCGGTCGGAGAGCTCGGGTACGGCCTGCGCGACCTCGGAGAAGCGCAGCGGACCGTCCATCAGTACGCGCAGGATGGCGCCGGTCCAGCGCCGCCCCACGAGCTCGACCGCCTCGTGGTACAGAGGGCAGCAGCCCGCGACCGAAGCCTCACGCTCAGCGTTGGCCGTGTGGCCGCGGGTGCCCATCTGCTCAGCTTACGCCGCCTGCAGCGACCGTGTGGCCTCGCTGGAGCCGTCGACCGGGATCTCCCCGGCGACGTTCACCATCGCGGTGAAGCCCTCCAGCGCCACCGCGGCGATGGCCTCGAGGATCTGTTCGTCGTCCCAACCGGCCTCTCGCGCCTCCTCGTGGAGATGCATCGGCGGCCGGCCACCCTGCTCGAGCAGGGCTTGGAGGTAGCGGAGCAGAGCAGCCTCGCGCTCGTCCTTGGATGAGAACTGGCGCGCCAGCGCCACCTCGTCCAGCGCCAGCCCAGCGCCGCGGGCCGCCCGCGAATGCATCGCGATCCCCGGCTCGGACTGGTAGTGCTCGGCGACTGCGAGCGCGATCCGCTCGAGTGTCGCCAGCGACAGCTTGCCGTGACGGAGCTCGGAGCGGAACCGCGCGTACGCACGCAGAGCCGCCGGAGAACCCGCGAGCACGCCCAGGAAGTTCGGCAGCTGCCCGCCCGACGCCAGGGCGCCACGTAGCACCGGCACGGAGCCTTCCGGTGCCGTCAGGTCGTCGTGGATTTGGAATCTGCTCATCGGAGTCTTCATATTGACCACCGGGGTCTTAAGGATGGACAGCGCAGGCGAGCACTGTCCTTTACTTTTGAGACTTGCTTACTGTTGGTTAGTTTAGCTGTCGGCTACTGGTCGGACAAGGGGGCCCGTGCATTCCTTCAACTCTTCTTATGCGCCGTTCTCAGGTCCCCCTTTCCTTATACGTGTGGCGGTAAACGTCGGATCAGAACTCTCCGTCAGACGCGTAAGTCGGGCCACTCGCAGTACTACAGCGGCAACATCCGCCACAGCCGGTCGAGTGCGTAGTTGCGCACGTTCACCACGCCCGATCGCCCCATGCCGCCTGGGCGAACGTCCAGAACAGGACGCTCTCGATGCCCGACCACCGCCGCGGGCGTCGGGTCGGGGCTAGCGGAGGTGCGCCGGCTGCGGCCGCAGCTGGCTGCTGTGCGCGGCGGCGGGCGCGGTCGCGCGCTTGATCACGGCGGCGTGGGAGCTCGTCGCGGCGGCGAGCACAAGGATGACGCCGAGCAGGACCGCCCACATGGCGATGCGATCGGGGTTCGATCCGGCGCGCTCGCGAACCGGGCGGGGCGGACGGCGGCGAGCCGCTCCCTGGCCGACCGGTGGACGGTGCCGATCGCCGACTTGGCCCCGGATCGTCACCGTCCGGCGCTCGGCCGCGACTCGCTCTTCGGAGTACGGCCGCGCCAGAGCGGCTGCCCGGCCGCGGGCGACAGCCCTGACCGGGGCCACGGCCCGGACCGGCCGTTCATACATTGCCTCATCGCGGCGCGCGGCAACGCGGGCTTCTGGCATCTCGTCGTCCCCTTTCTCGGGCTTGCGGGGTTAGCTGACGGGCTCGCGCCGAAAGAGCGGCGCTACATGTAAGGACACGATTAGCCCCAACAACGTGGGTCCCCCGCTTCTCGTGAGTCGGCCCAGCGGGACCCCTCGCGAGAACTCAGCGGTACGCGAGCGGCATGCTACCAGCGGTTCAGGACGGAAGCGCGGTGCCCGTCAGGGGCCCGCACGGCCGCTCGCCCGCAGTCTCCGGACGGCCCGTTCTGGCGGCGTGTGCGGCTACTTGCCGGCGACACGCGCGACGAAGTTCGCGACGTCGGTCGCGTCCCTGCCTGCCACGAGCGCGGTGGGCATGGTGCCGTAGCCGAGGCAGGTCTCCGGGTCGTTGGCCGGCGCA
The DNA here is from genome assembly GCA_963816005.1 of uncultured Solirubrobacteraceae bacterium. Classification (GTDB taxonomy): domain Bacteria; phylum Actinomycetota; class Thermoleophilia; order Solirubrobacterales; family Solirubrobacteraceae; genus Palsa-465. The sequence goes on from CAWFKF010000060.1 coordinate 87,210, forward strand.
TTCTGCAGGCATCCGTAGTTGATCGTGTGGAGCACGAGCGACTGCGGCGGTTGCAGAATGTCAAGGTTCGGGCCCACCTTGCCGACCGCGTTGGCGGCGGCGAGCGTGTGGCAGACACCGCAGTGCTCGCCGAACAGCTCGCGGCCGCGCTTCTCGGACGCGTTCAGGCTCACGCCGGCGTACTGCTTGCTCGAATTGGCGTGATTCCCGGCCAGCGTGACGGCCGGGATCACGATCCCGAACGCAATGAAGATGAAGGCAAACATCAACGCAGCGGCGCGCCGCCCGCTGCGCGATTGGGTCTGCAGCGTGTCCCGGGCGCCGCCCAGGCCGCCACGCACGGCCACGAAGAACAGGCCGAGGGCGAGAACCACCCAGAAACCGAGAAAGAGGATGACTGCCAGCACGGTGCGCGGGCACCTTACCGTGCAAGGCAACGGAATGGGTAGTCAGGCGGGTCAACCCGCCTCAGCGCCGCCGTCCCGATCCGAAGCTCATCACGGCTGGAGCGACCGCGCGGAAGTCCTCAGCCGCCTCTGGGGTCGCGCCGCCGGCCCCGCCGGTCGCCCCGCCGGTCGCCCCGCCGGCCGCCCGGCCCTCCTCGGCGATCCGGCGCCGCTCGCGCTCGTCGAGCATCGAGAAGTCCTTGACCTCGGCCAGTGGTTGATCCGGCGCTGCGATCGAGGCGATCCGGTCCACCAGCACGTTGATCGCCCCGCCCGCGGCGGCAAATCGCTCGAGCTTGCCCTCCACCAGCATCAGGGGCTCGGTCCTGACCGCCAGTCGGTGGCGCTCGTACACGGCCGGGGGGACGATCAGATTGATCGTCCCGTGCTCGTCCTCGAGCAGGACGAACACGATCCCGTTGGCCGTCCCCGGTCGCTGCCGCGCCACGACGAGCCCGCCGACCCGCACCCGCGTGCCGTGGACGAGCGTCTCCAGGTCCAGGCTCGTGACCGCGTCCGCCGGCAGCCGCTCGCGCAGCAACGCCAGGGGATGCTCGTGCGCCGTCAGCCCGGTCGTCCCGTAGTCGGCGAGCAGCGAGTCCCACGGCGTGAGCTCGTGCAGCACGGGCGGCGGCGCCGGCAGATCGAGCGGGAGCGCCAGCTGAGTGCCGCCGGGAACGCTGCGCCCCGGTGTGGCCACTCCCAGCTGCCACAGGGCGATGCGCCGAGCGGAGCGGTTCGGGGGCGCCAGCGAGTCGCACGCGCCCGACCAGGCCAGCAGCTCCAGCGATCCGGCGCTCGTGCCCCCTCTCGAGGCGAGGTCGGAGAGGTTGCGAAAGCGACCGCCGGCCCGGCGCGAGTCGACCAGCTCGCTCACCTCGGAGGCCCGAACGCCGCGCACGTAGCCCAGCCCGATGCGAACACGACCGTGTCCGGCATCCCCGAGCTCCATGTCGCACTCCGCGTCGCTCTCGTTGACGTCGGGCGGCAGCACCTCGATCCCGCGTCGCTGGGCCTCGTGGACGAGCGCATCAGGCGGGTAGAAGCCCATCGGCTGCTCGTTGAGCAGCGAGCACAGGAACTCGGGGGCATAGTGGACGCGCAGCCAGGTCGACTGGTAGGCGAGCAGGCCGAACGCGGCGCCGTGGGCCTTGGGGAAGCCGAAGCCCGAGAATCCGCGGACCATCGCGAAGACCTTCTCCGCGAGCGCCTCGTCCGCCCCGTGCTTGCGCTGGGCCCCCGCGATGAAGCGGTCGTGATAGGCCTGGATCGCCGCATCCGAGCGCTTGCGGCTCATCGCCCGCCTCAGTCCCTCGGCCTCACCGGGAGTGAAGCCCGCGAACGCGATCGCGACCTCGAGCACCTGGTCCTGGAAGATGATCGTCCCGAGTGTCTCGCCGAGCACCGGCTCCAGCGAGGGATGGTCAAAGGGAACCTCGTAGCCGGGGTCGACCCGCATGCGCTGGCGGCGCTCGATGTACGGGTTCACCGCCCCGCCCTGGATCGGGCCGGGCCGGACGATCGCGACCTGGATCGTGATGTCCTGGAGGTTCTCGGGCCGGGTGCGGCGCAGCGACTGCATCTGCGCCCGGCTCTCGATCTGGAACACCCCGGTCGTATCCGCGTTCTGGATGCACTCGTACGTCGCCGGGTCGTCGTAGGGGATCTGGGACAGGTCGATCCGCTCGCCGCGCATCTTGGCGATCAGCTCGACCGAGCGCTCGACCGCCGAGAGCATGCCCAGGCCCAGCAGGTCGATCTTGAGAAAGCCCGCGTCCGCGCACGAATCCTTGTCCCACTGGACGATCTGACGGCCCTCCATCGCCGCCGGCACGATCGGGCAGCAGTCGATCAGCGGACGGGTGGAGACGATCATCCCGCCCGAGTGCTGGGAGAGGTGACGCGGGAGCCCATGGGCCTCGGCCGCGAGCCGGGCCAGCCACGCCCAGCGACCCGTGGCGCCCCGTCGACCTGATGAGGCAGTGTCCGCGGACAGCCCGAACGCATTCGCGATGTCCGTGCCCACCTCGCGCGCATCGAAGCCCTCGCTGCCGCGCGCCACACGCTCGATCTCGCCCGGAGGCAGGCCGAGCGCCTTGCCCAGCTCGCGGATCGCGCCGCGGGCCCGATAGGTCGGGAAGGCCGCCACCAGCGCCGATCGATCCTGGCCGTAGCGCTCGTGGACCCGGGGGATCAGGACCTCCCGGATGTCGCGCGGGAAGTCGAGGTCGATGTCGGGCAGCGAGGTCAGCTCCTCGTTCAGGAAGCGCCCGATCAGCAGCTCGTTGGCGATCGGATCCACGTGTGAGAGCCCGGTCAGGTAGCAGACGATCGAGGAGACGCTCGAGCCCCGACCCCGGCCCGGCGGCAGGACAGAACGGGCGGTGTCCGGCCCACGCACCTCGAGCGCGACCTCCCGGGCCAGCTCCAGCATGTCGTGGTGCAGCAGGAAGAACCCGGGCAGCCCCAGCGACTCGATGATCCGCAGCTCCTCCTCCAGGCGCCCGGCAGCGCGCTCACGGATCCCCGCCTGGCACTTCGGCGCGGCCTCGCCGTAGCGCAGCTCGAACCGCGCCTGGCAGAGCTCCGAGAGCTTGCGCATCGACTCCCCGTCCTCGGAGCCGGGATACCGGTAGCCGAGATCCGTGCCGAGCTCGAATCGCAGCCGGTCGGCCAGCCGCTCGGTCTCGGCCACCGCCGCGGGATACTCGGGGAAGCGCGCCGCCATCGCCCCCGGCGACGCGAGCACGTGGCTGAAGTTGCCACGCCGCTGGGGCTCGGAGGCATCGAGCGTCGTGTGCATGCGCACGGCGACGAGCGCGTCCTGCAGGGGGGCGCGCGCGCGCGCGTGCGCGTGCACATTGCCGGTCGCGACGCACGGCACGCCGAGGCGCCGAGCCAGTCCGGCGAGCCTGCGGTTACGGGCGCGATCGTCGCTCAGGAAGGGACGCTGGAGCTCGATCCTCAGCCGATCGGGCCCGAACGCCTCCAGCAGGCGCCGCAGGGTCGGCTCGTCGTGCACGCCGTGCAGCGCGCATCCGCTGAGACAGATCAGCCCCTCGGCGCGCTCCAGCACCTCGCCGATCGGAACGCTGGGCTGTGACGGCGGCCCTCTGCCCTCGCGCGTGTGCTCGTGGGCGCGCACGAGGATGCGACACAGGCCTGCCCAGCCGCGCGTGTCCTCGACCAGCAGCGTCAGGTGACGGCCGTCATCGAGATCCATCTCGGCCCCGTGGATCGCCTTCAGGCCGAGTGAACGCGCCGTGACCGCGAACTCCATCGAGCCCGAGACGGAGTTGTGGTCGGTCAGGGCAACCGCCTCGTAGCCCAACTCCAAGGCGGCCGGAACGATCTCGTCCGGCAGCGACGCCCCGTCCAGGAACGAGAAAGCCGAATGGCAATGGAGCTCCGCGTAGGCCATTACGAACACATGTTCGCATCGAGCCAGGATGGACCTCCGGGGGTCCCCGCCGACCACCACCCCCCAGGGCTGCCGGGGCGCGACGACGTGTGCAGAGCACTCCTGGGCCGCGGCGGTGGCCGCCTCGGTCGCGCACTCGCCCGGCCCGATCGTGCGGTCGCGCGGCTACACGGGTCCGCGTAGGCTGCGCTGCCGTGCGCACCCCGTCGCTGGTCGCCATCCCCTTGCTGATCGCTGCGGTGCTGATCGCGGCGATCTTCTCGGCCTGGGTGGGGGTCGGCTTCTGCCTCGTGCTCGTGGTCGTGATCATGCGGCTGCGCGCCGACGAGTGGCTCGAGGTGTCGGAGGGCTTCTCGATCTACCACGAGCCGCCGCTGGCGCGGGCCGCCGACTGCGCAGTCGGGGTGTTCCGCCACGCCATCGCCGCGATCCGGCAGCGGAGCGGCAAGCACGCCGTCGACATGCTGATGGCGTTGGCGTTCGTCCTGCTGATCTCGCTGCCGCTGCTGGTCGTCAAGCTGGCCTCGCATCACCACGGGCTGGGCAACCCGCTCGGGCTCACGATCGGTGTCGTCGTCGGCGACCTCGTGCTCGAGCTCCAGCACGTACCCGGCCGGCTCGCCCGCTACCGCGGCGAGGCCCAACAGCACGGGCCGATGTGGATCGTGATGGTCGTGCTGACGCTCGAGCTGGCGATCTTCCTGTTCCTCTCCGCGACGCGAGACGCGGCGACCGGCGGCTTCCTGCGCTCGGTGTTCACCGGCGTGGCGCCTGATGGCCGTGATCCACGCTGTCGCCATCCTGACCACGTTCGTGGCCATCTTCATGAACGGCCGGCCGCTGAGGTAGACCGGCGCCTACGTTCACCCGTCGCCGGCGTTGCCAACCGCGCCGGCGACGCGGGGTAGCGCTACGCCGCGGCCTGGGTCAGATCCCGGTCCGGCTCGATCCGCCAGCGGTGAGCGACCTCGTACAGGCGGTCGTTCAGCTCCCAGCGATCGGGCCGATCCTCGCCCGCGTGCTCGGGGCTGCCGCCCTTGAGCGCCATGCAGCCGGTGTTGTCGCCGGCGCGGCGGATCTCGTCGAGGTCCGCGCTCGAGAGGCGGATCTCAGCCGGCAGCGCGGCGAGCTCGGCCCGCTTCTCCTCGACCGCGCGGGCGTTCGGGCCGGCCTCCTGGATCAGCGTCGGCGCCACGCACCCGACGGCACCGTGGGCCAGGTTCCACTGACAGGCCAGCTGCAGCATCGTCAGCCCGGTTCGTTCGGCGATCGGCCGCATCGCCTCCATCCGTGCGCGGCCCGCCTCGATCCAGCCCGGTGGACGGAAGCTCCGGTGATCGTGCTGAACGAGCTCCTGGCCGGGATGGACGTCGTCGAAGAACAGTCCGCCGTAGTCGACCACGCGGGTGATCACCTCGACGTGGGCGGCCGCGGCGGCACCGAGGCAGAGCTCCCCGGGCCACGGCTCGAGCGGGTTGAGGATGATCATCGCCCAGTCGATCAGGCCGCCGAAGCGCTCGAGGCAATCGATCAGGTCGAGGGTGAAGCCGTTGGCGGGTCCCGGAGCGACGCCGATGAGGCGCGTCCGACCGGTCTCGCGCAGCGCCGCCATGCCCTCCCAGACGACCTCGCTGGTGTAGCCGATCCGGTCGGGGTTGTGCAGCAGCAGCAGGTCGAAGGCGTCGATGCCGCACCGCTCCAGGCTGCGCTCGGTCGCCATCCGCAGGTAGTCGCCGTACGCGTCAGGCCCCCGCAGGGCCGGGTCGGTGAAGCGGGGGAAACCCTTGGCACCGTCGCGCTCGCCTGCGTAGAAATCGTGCCCCACGGCGCCGACCACGCACAGCTGCTCCCGCGGCAATCCGCTCAAGGCACGCCCGAGCATGCTGTCAGCGTCACCGGTCCCGTACACATCGGCGGTGATCACGGTCCTGATCGCGTCGCCAGGGGTGATCAGCCGCGCGAATCGCTCGTCGTCGAGCGGCTCGCCGAAGCGCATGAAGCGGCCGCCGCTCCACGTTCCAACGGCAGCGGGACCAGGATCAACGGTGGTCTGCGGGGAAGACATTAGGGTCTGAGTCTAGAGGCGCGATGCTCCGAGACCGTCCGGTTGCTCCGTGCCCGTGCGTGATCGTCCGCGACTGACTCACCGCTGCCGCCACCACCTCTCGCTGATCAGATCGTGGAACACGATCACATTCCTCCCACCGGTGCTCACCAACTCCCAGTAGCGCCGCCGGAGCGGCCGCTCCGTCCACCATCGATCCTCGATCAGCCACGACTCGCGCACGGCATCGATCTCCAGGCCGTCGACGATGAGCGGACGTCCCTCGGCCACCTCGGCCTGAACAGCCGCACGACGCGGAACCGCGAGGCGACGCGGGCCGGTCATCCCTCGAACGGCGCCAGCACGGCCCGGCGCTCAGGCACGCGCGAGTCGGGATCGATTTCAAGGATGCGCAGCGCCGAATCGGGGCCGGCAGCAGCGCGTGTATGACGGATCGCCTCGCGCAGCCGCCCCGCACGCGCGGCGGCGGGATCGTCCAACAGCCCGCGCTGATCGCTCGTCGGCGGCCCGAAGTGCTCGACCGCCAGGCGAAGCACCTCCGCCGGAGCGGGCATCAGCGTCAGCCGCGGGGCAAGCACCAGCCTCATCCGGACCGGGTCTGCGAGCGCCTCGCGGAAAACCGCCCGCTCGCGCCATGTCCCGCTCTCCACCAGCACAGCGGAGAGCACGACCGCTCGCAGTGTCCTGCCCCGGCGCTCCCGCCGGGCCAGTAGCCGATCGATCAGCAACCCGAGCCCACGCTCGAGCTGGGCCCCCGATGCCGCCTCGGGCAGATCGAGCGACTCGCGCAGGAGCTCGGTCGCCGTCCGTGGCCGCAAGGCCCCGTCCCCCCCGCCGGCCAGCTCGTGAGCGAGCAGCCCCGCACCCCCGAAGCGATCGGCCAGCGCCGCCGGCTCGAGCGCCACCAGCTCACCCAGCGCGCCCACCCCCAGACGCTCGAGTGCCTCGGGCAGATCGACCAGCTCCGGCCGGGCTCGCAACATCGCGACCGGCATCGGAGCCAGGAACTCCCGCGCCTGCGTGCGCCCACCCGAGACGATCTCCGGCCGGCGCACCGTCGCCCTCGCCGCGGCCGCCACCGCCGCGAAGCGCGACGGCGCGACCCCCAGTCGCGCGGGTATCCCGATCGCCCGCCGGGCCGCCGCGAGCACCAGGCCGAGCCGGTCGCTCTCCCTCAGTGCCCGCCCTCCGTGCAGCCGCAGCAGCCCGCGCGCATCGAAGCAGACGAGCCCCGGTCGTTCTGGCTCCACGGCCGCCCCGATCGATTCCAGGTGCACGAGCAACCGCTCCCAGCGGTCTGCGACGCCGGCCGGGTCAGGTGGGACGAGAGTCAGCCGCGGACAGCGCGCCAGCGCCTCCCCCATCCGCATCCCCGGATGGACACCGAACGCCTCCGCCGCGAGCGAGACCTCCCCCACCCTCTGCGCGGCCCCCGGCTCCGGCGCCAGCGCCGCCGCCGCGCGCAACAACTCGGCCCGGTCGCCCGCGGCGACGGAGAGCTGGAAGCGGGGGAGCAGGATGCAGACGATCATGGCCATCGACCGAACACATGTTCGCATGACGTTCGGACGGCGGGTGGGTCTGGACTCACTCACGGGGTGGTCTTATCGATCACATCGCGGTACGGTGGCTCAACCCGCATGCCCACCAGGAGGAGTTGCACATGCCCACTCCCGCAACCATCTCGCAGGGCGCGACCGGACCTACCGTCAGGTGGCTTCAGTACCTTCTCGTCCGCCGGACGATGAGCTACGACCAGATCGACGGCATCTTCGGTCCGGTGACCAAAACCGCCGTGGAGCAGTTTCAGGGCGAGGACCACATCACCGTGGATGGGATAGTCGGACCGGTCACCTGGGGAGCGCTCGGCGGTGACGGCCCAGAGCCCCCGACGCTCAGTGATGGATCCCAAGGCCCGGTCGTCGAACAGCTTCAGACGGCCCTGAACGAGGGACGCGGCGAGTTCGCGCCGAGCTCCGACCCGGTGCTCGCCACCGACGGTATCTACGGCCCGCACACCACCACCGCAGTGAAGGGAGCGCAGCAGTCGGGCGGCATCGCCGTCGACGGCATCGTCGGCCTCCAGACCTGGGCCCTCCCCGTACACGCCGCCGGACAGGTGCTCGCCGATCTCTGCGGCGTCCCCGGGCCCGGCTGAGAGCTATGCCGGACTCGGCGGCGCGGCGCCGGATCTCCGGCAAACGGCTCTCTGGGGAAGGGAGTCGGAAGAACGGAGCGGCGGGCTCTGCCCGGGTCCGCCGAGGCGGCACTTCGTAGTACCGAGGGGCAACGAAAAGCCGGTCATCGACCTCGGTTGTTTTCCGAGCGATCGTCGCCGGCGATCGACCCTTGAGCCGGCTGGACGTCCGATCGGCACACGACCCAGCGCCGTCATCATGGTCCCCCGGACCGGGGCCGCAGTGCTACGGTGCCGCGCGATGGCACCCAACCTGCCGGAGATCGCCGTCAAGGGAACGCGCAGCTCCCTCTCGACGCTGCGGGCCTTCGGCCAGCGGATCCCGGGTGCGGGCGGTGTGCTCGCCCACTCGCTGCATGACGCCGTCAAGGGCCGGACGGTGATGATCACCGGCGCCTCGTCGGGCATCGGCAAGGCCGCGGCGGTCAAGATCGGTGAGCACGGCGGGACGACGATCCTGGTCGCCCGCACGCAGGAGAAGCTCGAGGAGACAAGGGCGGAGATCGAGCAGCTGGGCGGCGTCGCCTACGTGCACCCATGCGACCTCACCGACCCCGACGACGTCGACCACATGGCGGCGGAGGTGCTCGAGCAGCACGGCGCCGTTGACATCCTGGTCAACAACGCGGGCCGCTCGATCCGGCGCTCGGTCGGCCGCTCCTACGACCGCTTCCACGACTACCAGCGCACGATGCAGGTCAACTACTTCGGGCCTGTGAAGCTGATCCTCGATCTGCTGCCGGCGATGCGCGAGCGCGGCACGGGGCACATCGTCAACGTCTCGACGATGGGGCTGCAGACGAACACGCCGAGGTTCGCCGCCTACCTGGCCTCGAAGGCGGCGCTCGACGCGTTCTCGCGCTCGATCGGCTCGGAGATCATCGGCGACGGCGTCCACATCACGACCGTGTACATGCCGCTCGTGCGCACGCCGATGATCGCCCCGACCAAGATGTACGACCGCTTCCCGGCGCTCAGCCCCGAGGACGCGGCGGACATGATCTGCGACGCGATCCGCAAGCGCCCCAAGCGCGTCTCGACCGCGCTCGGCAACCTCGGCCAGCTCAGCTACGCGGTCGTCCCGGGCGCCCAGGACGTGGTCATCAACCGGGCCTTCAAGCTTTTCCCCGAGTCCGGCACGGCCGAGCCCGAAACCGCCGAGCAGCGCGCGTTCAAGCGCGCGACCCCCGGCGCCTACTGGTAGTGCCCGGCCACCCGGCAGCGAATTGCTGATGGGCCGCGCTCCGCGCGGCTTGTTTCTGTGCCGGCGGGCCCAGCCGCGCGCTCACGCCCAGCCCACCCGCCAGCGCCCACACCCCGCGCAGATACTTGAGACCACAACTAACCTCTGCTAGCCTTGCTTCACCACCCCGCAGGAGGCCCACATGAAGCTCGAAGGCATCCATCACATCACCGCGATCACCGCCGATGCGCAGCGCAACGTCGACTTCTATGCCGGCGTGCTCGGACTGCGCCTGGTCAAGAAGTCGGTCAACCAGGATCACACCTCGATCTACCACCTGTTCTACGCCGACGAGAACGCCGATCCCGGCTCGGACATCACCTTCTTCGAGTACCCCGGAGCGGCTCGTGGGCGGGCCGGCCGGGGGATGGTCCACCGCATCGTCTGGCGTGCTGCCGGCCCCGCGGCGCTCGACTTCTGGGAGCAGCGGCTGCGCGATGCCGGCTACGACTCGACCCGTGACGGCGCCAGTCTCCGCTTCGCCGACTTCGAGGGACTCGAGCACGAGCTTCTGGTCGTGCACACCGGGGATGAGCCGCTCGTCGCCCACCATCCCGAGATCCCGGCTGAGCACGCGCTGCAGGGATTCCACGCCGTGCGCGCCTACACCGACGACCCCGAGCGCAGCCGTGCGCTGCTCGAGGACACGCTCGGGTTCCAGCCCGCCGGCGCCGCCGCGGGCGGCAGCGACGGACACGAGGCCCGCGGCGACAAGCGCGGCGGCCTCTACATCTACGACGAGGCGCGGGATGCCCACCCGCTCCAGGGCGCGGGCACGGTCCACCACGTCGCGTGGGCCTCGGAGCTGGACGAGATCGATGCCTGGCGGCAGCGGGTCGCCGCCTCCGGCCGGGCGCGCCCGACGCCGATCATCGACCGCTACTACTTCCAGTCGGTGTACTTCCGTGAGCCCTCGGGGGTGCTGTTCGAGATCGCGACCATGGGTCCCGGCTTCACCGTCGACGAGCCGCTGGAGCACCTCGGCGAGAAGCTGTCGCTGACGCCACAGTTCGAGCAACTGCGGGCCCAGATCGAGCCGACCCTGACGCCGCTGCGCAACCCCCGCGAGAGCTGGGCGCGGCAATGACCGGTCCCGGTTCGGGGTCTTCCTCGTGCCGGAGGCCGGCGATGCCGGGCGCACGGTCGACCGCGCGGTGACCGCCGAGCGGCTCGGCCTGGACCGAGCTCGGACTTGGTTCTCAACGTGCGCCGGCCTGCGCGCGCACAGCGCTGGGCGTACACCCGCGCGGGACTGGAAGGAGCGTTCGCGGGCCGCGCGCACCGCGGCTGCGGCGGCTCCCGTCAGTGCGAGAGGGACCGGCGCCGCGACGCGCCGCTGAGGCGGAACGAGCGGGCGTCGTCGTGGCGCCGGAACGAGCGGATCTGCGGTCCGCGGGCGTCGGTGCGCAGGCTGAGCTCGGGAAGCGTCTCGCGCGCGTGCATGCGGAGCACGATCGCGTCCGCGACCAGTCGCTCGTCGATGACGTACAGCGACTCCCGGATCAGCTGGTTGAGTATTTACGGCGCGTGGCAATTACTACGCCATGTGGCAGTGCATTTGGGTGTGTCAGCGTGATAGTATTGACTGTGTGAAGAGTGACGCTAGACGGGTGTCAGGCACGACTCGGGAAGCGCTGCGTGAGCGGGGTGTGAAAATGGTGTTGGCCGGACGCACTCACGCGGTTGTGGCGCAGTCCTTGGGGGTGCATCTGCGGACGGTGTCGCTGTGGATGGCTCGCCACCAGCTCAGGGGGTTTGAGGGACTGAGGGAGGGGCGGCGTGGTCGGCGCTCGCGCGAGCAGATGGCGCTCACCGACGCCCAGCAGGCAGAGCTGATCCGACTGATGAAGGGCACGAACCCCGATCAGCTGCAGATTCCCGGCGTGTTGTGGTCAAGGCAGGCCGTCAAGGCGCTGATCGAGCGGCGGTTCGGGCTCGGGCTCAGTCGCCAGACGGTCGGTGTCTACCTGCGGCGCTGGGGGTTCTCGGGCAAGAAGCCGCAGCGGCGGTGGCTCGAGCAGGACCCCGAGCGGGTGCGGGTGTGGCTCCAGGACGAGTTCCCGGCGATCCAGGCGCGCGCGCGGCGCGAAGGGGCGCGGATGCTGTTCGGCGATGAGATGGGCGTGCGCGCCGGGCAGACCGCCGGCAAGAGCTACGCGCCGATCGGCGAGCGCGCGATCGTGCCGCTGACCGGCAAGCGCTTCTCGGCCAACGTGATCAGCGCGATCGGTGCCGACGGCACGCTGGTGTTCGAGATCTTCGAGGGCAGCTGCGATGAGATCCGCTTCCTGGACTTCCTCGACAAGCTGCTCGAGCATTTCCCCGAGCGCAAGATCTTCTTGATCGTTGACAACGCCTCCTTCCACAAGTCTCCCGCGGTCGAGTACTGGCTGCTGGACCATCCGCGGATGGAGCTGTTCTACCTTCCACCGTACGCCCCGGAGCTCAATCCCGATGAGCTGCTCAACCAGGACGTTCACACCCACGTCGCGCGACGCCGCCCATCCAACCTCGCCAAGCTCGTCACTCTCACCGTCGAGTATCTCGCAACCCGCACAAGTGAGATTGTCAGCAAGTACTTCGACGGCGAGTACGTCGCCTACGCCAAGTAACCACGCACTAATTGCCACGCAGCGTAAATACCTTCGCTCGTGCGGTCATGTGTTCCCTTTCCTTGCCCCCGTTATCGGCACTCGAGCGACGTAAATGAAGCGCCGGGGTCAGGTTTTCCCCGCAAATCGCGCGAGTGGGTGGCTCGAGAAACGCTCAGGCGGGCTGCCGGGCCAGGCGCCGGTGCTCGGCCTCGGTGAGCGACCGGTACGAGCTGCCGGAGCGATACCAGGCCTGCCGGCCCTCACCGGGCTCGGGGATCCCCGCCTCACGCAGCGGTCCCGTGAGCGGCCGGTACCAGGTCGTGACCGGAATCTCGTCGACCACGTGGACGATCACGGGGCGCTCGGTGAGCGGGATCGGGTCGAGCGCGCGGGCGATCGCTTTGGCGTCGAGCTCCTCGCCGCGGCGCAGCGTCACCGCGGCCAGCGCGACCTGGTGCTCGCCGCCGGGCGCAAGCACGCCGTAGGCGACCGCCAGGTCGATCGCCGGGACGTCGCCTAGCGCGTCGCGGATCGGGCCGGTGAACACGAGCCCCTCGGCCGCGTGGATCACGTCATTGACGTTGTCCACGCGCCAGAAGTCGCCGTCGGCGTCGCGGCGGAACAGGTCGCCGGTGGCCAACCACGCGTCCTCGCGTGAGAACACGCCCCGCAGCGGCGTGGTGCTCGCGGGGTCGCTTGGCTTCACCCGGGCCAGCAGCATCCCCACCTCGTCGATGCCGCACTCGCTGGCGAAGCCGTCGTTTTCGAGCACGAGCGCGCGGCGGTCGATGTCGTAGGCCACGATCTTCACCTCGGCGCTGCCGGGCAGCGGCCGCCCCATCGAGCCCGGCTTGGCGCCCCGCAGGTTGACGAGGATCGCGCCGGCCTCGGTCGAGGCGTAGAACTCGAGCACGCGGGCGGGCTTGAACCGGGCCTGCACCCGGCGCCACAGCCCGCGCGGCATCCCGGAGCCGATGAACAGCCGCACCGGGTGGTGGCGCTCGCCCGGTTGTGGCGGCGCCTCGGCGAGGTCGTGCAGCAGCGTCCACGTGTAGGAGGCGACGGTGACGCCGTAACGACGGGCCTCCTCCCAGAACGTGGAGGGATCGAACGTGGACGCCATCGCCAGGCGTGAGCCGCCGGCGATCGCGCCCCCGATCGCCATCATCAGCCCCGAGGGGTGGTAGAGCGGCGTGACGCTGTAGACGGTGTCACGCGAGCCGAGCGCGGCGGAGGACGCGGTCCCGAACGCCGACAGCGCCCAGCGCCGGTTCGTGATCCGGCTCATCCGCGTGCGGGCGCCCTCGCCGGTGAAGACGGCGAACGCGAGGTCGCTGGCGCGCCCCGGATTGGGCCGGTACCAGCCCGGCAGCGACACCGCGTCCGGGTCGATCTGCTCCATGTCGGTGGTGATCGGCACGTCGAGCTCGCGCGGGCCACCGCCGCCGCCCAACACGAACGTGTGCACCGTGCCCAAGCCGGCGGCGTTCGGGGCTCGCTCGGGGTCGGCGACGATCCGCTCGACCTGGCCGAGCTCGGCCTCGCGGGCGACGTCGCCGTCCGGTCGCAGCAGCACCGAGACCGCGCCGAGGCGGCTGATCGCGATCGCCAGCGCCAGCGCGCTCGGGCGGGTGCCCATCAGCACGCCGACGTGCTCGCCCTGCCGCACGCCGATCGCGATCAGACCCCGGACCACGTTGTCGATCCGCTCGTTGACCTCCCGGGCGGTGTAGGCGCGGTTCTCGAACAGGAAGAAGATGTCGTCGGGCGCCTTGCGCGCCTGCTCGTCGAGCAGCAGTCCGATCGAGATCCGCGTGCTCGGCTGGATCTGCTCCAGCCGCGCCAGCCGCGGCAGCTGCCCGGCCGCCTCGCGGGTCAGCTCGCGGACGCTGCGAACGGTTCGTGTGGCCGTGCCGAGCACCGATCTCGCCATCCCGGTGCCGACTCCAGTGGCCAGCTCGAAGCCGTAGCCGACCCGGTTGCGCACCTCCGGGGCGAGCTCGAGTGCCGTCTCGTCGGGCACCGGCGTGATCTCCTCGGGCAGCTCGCCGTCACCCTCGCTCCAGCGCGCCCATGCCGCCACCGCCGGCCACGTGACCTTGTTCGCGGTCGAGCCGACGACGAGGCCGAAGTGGCCGGCGCGCAGCGCCAGCTCGTAGACCTCGGCCCGGGGCGCGGCCTGGCGGATCGCCCGCACGCCCGCCGCGGGCGCGATCTCGTCGACCGTTCCGACCACCGACAGGATCGGGCTGACGATGTCGGCCAGCGTCACCAGCCGGTCCTCGATCACGAACCCGCCCTCCAGCATCCGGTTGTGGGCCACGAACTGGCGCATGAAATCGGCCATCGCCGGGCCCGGCCACGCCACCCACCCGTCGGCCTCGAGGAACCGCCGCTGGCGCTCGCGCGGGAGCAGGGCCTCGCGATCGTGGAGCTGGAGGATGAACTCGATCCGGCTGCGCAGCGACTTGACCGGATCGAGCAGATGGAAGCCGGTCCGGCTCGCCCAGGCCGGCAGCGCCCAGCCGCCGAGCACCCGGTCCGCGAGCACGCCGGCGGCGCCGGCGGCGAGCTGCTCGGGGATCCCGAACGGGACCGCGGCGCGCGTGTCGACGGGGCTGCCGAACGTGATCAGCGAGCGCAGTCCCTCGCTGCGCCGGTAGGCGTCCGTCTGGTAGCAGAACATCCCCCCCTGCGAGTAGCCGCCCAGGTGCACGTCCTGGCCCGTGGCCCGGCGCACCCGGTCGACCGCGTCGGAGACGGCCAGGACGTGGTCGGCGAGCGTGCGCTCGAGCCCGCCCTCCTCCCGCTCGGGGGCGCCGAAGTCGACCACCCAGGGATCGACGCCGTGCTCGCGCAGGATGCTCACCGCGCTGGTGGACGGCGACACGTCGTAGACCTCGGCGGCGAGCATCATCGGCGGTACCAGCAGCACCGGCGGCCCGGGCTGCTCGCTGCCCGGGTGGTAGTGGCGCAGCCGGTACACGCGCTGTTCGCTCTCGACCACGTAGGGCGACGGTTCCTCGTCGGTCGCGAGCCCGCCGAAGCGGGCCACCTCGAGTGCGTTCTGGGCGACGGCACCGATCCGCCCGGCCGGTCCCATGATCGTCTTCGGGAGTAGGTCCATCTCGCGCCGCACATCTTCTCTGAAACGGAGCCCCTGACGCCATCACGTGACGCCGTATAGGGTACGGCGCCATGAACCTGGCCACGATCCTCACCGACAGCGCCGCGAGCACACCCGAGCACGTGGCCCTCAAGCTCGACGACGTCGAGATCACCTACGCGATGCTCGACGCGGCGTCGGCCCGCATCGCGGGCCTGCTGCGCGCACGGGGCTTCTCCCCCGGCGACCGGGTCGGGATCATGCTCCCCAACGTCCACTACTTCGCCGTCTGCTACTACGGCGTTCTGCGGGCCGGCGGCATCGTCGTGCCGATGAACGTCTTGCTCAAGAAGCGCGAGGTGTGCTTCTACCTGCGCGACTCCGGCGCCAAGCTGCTGTTCGCCTGGCACGGCTTCGCCGAAGACGCCGAGGCGGGCGCCGCCGAGGCGGGCGCCGAGTGCATCCTCGTGAGCCCGGGCGAGTTCGAGCAATTGCTCGGCGACGTCGAGCCGGCGCGCGAGGTCGCGGAGGCCGACAACTCGGAAACCGCGGTCATCCTGTACACGTCCGGCACGACCGGAACGCCGAAGGGCGCCGAGCTCACGCACGCGAACCTCAAGCTCAACTGCGAGGCGGCGCGCGGGCTGTTCAACCTTGGCGCCGATGCGGTCACGCTCGGCGCGCTGCCGCTGTTCCACTCCTTCGGTCAGACGTGCGGCCTCAACGCCACGATCGCCGGCGGCGGCACGCTTACGCTGATCCCGCGCTTCGATCCGCGCCATGCGCTGGAGATCATCCAGCGCGACAAGGTGACGGTGTTCGAGGGCGTGCCGACCATGTACGGGGCGATCCTGCACTGCCCCGACCGGGAGCAGTTCGACACCTCGAGCCTGCAGGTCTGCGCCTCCGGCGGCTCAGCGCTGCCGGTCGAGCTGATGCGCGGCTTCGAGGCGGCGTTCGACACCAAGGTGCTCGAGGGCTACGGCCTCTCGGAGACCTCACCGGTGGCGTCGTTCAACCACCCCGACAAGGAGCGCAAGCCCGGCTCGATCGGCACGCCGATCGCCGGTGTCGAGATGAAGGTGGTCGGCGAGGACGGCAACGAGGTCGCGCAGGGCGAGGTCGGCGAGATCGTGATCAAGGGCCACAACGTGATGAACGGCTATTGGAACCGCCCCGACGCCACCACCGAGACGATCGAGGACGGCTGGTTCCACAGCGGCGACATGGCCACGGTCGACGAGGACGGCTACTTCTTCATCGTCGACCGCAAGAAGGACATGATCATTCGCGGCGGCTACAACGTGTATCCGCGGGAGATCGAGGAGGTCCTCTACGAGCACCCCGCGGTGCGCGAGGCGGCGGTCGTAGGGATGCCGCACGACGAATTCGGCGAGGAGGTCGGCGCGGCCGTGACGCTCAAGGAGGGCTCGCAGGCGAGCGCCGAGGAGCTGCGCAACTTCGTCAAGGATCAGGTCGCGGCGTACAAGTACCCGCGCGAGATCTGGTTCGTCGACGAGCTGCCCAAGGGCCCGACGGGCAAGATCCTCAAGCGCGAGATCGAGCCGCCACAGACCGATTGAGCGCGCCGATCGCGATCCGCGACGCCACGCGTACCGATGTCGGCCTGCTGTTCTCGATCGTGGCTCGAGGATCTGTTCGTCGATCCCGCGCAGCGCCGGGGCGGCGTCGGCTCGGCGCTGCTCACGCACGTCGCGCAAATCGCCGTCCAGCGCGACTATCCGCGGCTGGAGTGCTCGGCGCTGGAATGCAACGAGCCGGCGCTGCGCTCCTACGCGTCGCTCGGCGCGACGACGCTCGATGAGTGGCGGATGCTCCGCCTCGGCGATCACGCCCGGCAGCGCGTGGGCGGCGCCTCAGCACCGGTCCGGTGAGCACCGTGCCCGACGGCGCTTGTCGGGTCTCGTTGGGCACAGTCGTACGCGAGTGGACCCGGATCGGGCTGACCGGCTTCGGCGGACCGCCGGCGCACATCGTCCTGATCCGGCAGCTGGTCGTGGAGCGCCGGGGCTGGCTCACCGAGCACGAGCTCGAGGATGCGATCTCGGCCACCAACCTGCTCCCGGGCCCCGCCTCCACACAGCTTGCGATCTTCTGCGCCGGCCGCGTGGCGGGTCCGATCGGCGCGATCGCCGGCGGTCTCGGGTTCATCGTGCCCGGAGTCATCATGATCCTCGCCCTGTCGGTGCTGTTCCTGGGCCAGTCGCCGCCGAACTGGGCCCTCGGCGCCGGCGCCGGCGCCGGCGCTGCGGTCGCGGCGGTGGCCGTCAACGCCGGCCGCGGCTTGATCGGCCCGAGCTGGAACCGGGTCGGCACGGCACCCGGACGGCGTCTGCGCTGGCTGGCCTACGCGCTGCTCGGCGGCGCCTCGGCCGCGCTGGCGGGGCCGTACCTGGTCCTCGCGCTGATCGCCTGCGGCCTCGTGGAGCTCGGGGTCCGCACCCGGGTCGACGCCGCGCACCTGCACGCCGGCGTGATCGTGGCGCCGCTACTCGCGCTCGTTACCGCCGGCGGCTTCGGCGCCCTGGTCTGGGTCGCGTTCAAGGTGGGCGCGCTGTCCTACGGCGGCGGCTTCGTGATCATCCCGCTGATGCAGGGCGACGCGGTCCACGTCTATCACTGGATGACCGCCTCGCAGTTCCTCAACGCCGTCGCGCTCGGCCAGATCACCCCCGGCCCCGTGGTCGCCACGGTGGCCGCGGTCGGCTACGCCGCACACGGGGTGGCCGGCGGCGTGCTCGCCGCGGTCGTCGCGTTCGTGCCCTCGTTCGCCTTCATCCTGCTCGGCTCGGCGCGCTTCGAGCGCCTGCGCTCCGACACCCGCGCACGGGCCTTCCTCGACGGCTCGGGCCCGGCGGCGATCGGCGCCATCCTCGGCGCCGCGATCCCGCTCGCGGGAGCCCTGCACGAGACCTGGCAGTTCATCCTGCTCGGCGTCGCGGCGGTGGCGCTGCTCGTGCTCCGCGCGCCGGTGGTGCCGACGCTGCTTGGCGCAGCCACGGTCGGCGTGGTGGTGGCGCTGGCGGGTGGGCCGCTGCCGTAGTTGTGCTGTCGGCGGCGCGCGCGGCGGCCGGGAGCATGGGAACGGCGCTGGGGAAGGTGGGGCCTCGCGTGGCCCTGCGGACGCCGCCGAGCGTGCTTATGTCGACAAATCACCCGGGCTGAAGCGTCCCTGGGTAGATAAGCACGACATGCATGCTTATCTACCCAAAATCGCGTCGCCGGCGGCGATTTGTCGACATAAGCAAGTCAGCAATCCAGTGCATCGTTGCAGGACGCCGCACCGCGCCCCCGCCGCCCCCACCGAGGGACCCGATCCCGCTTCCGCAGGCGCCGTGTAGGCCGAGGCCCCACGCCCCAACCAGAGCCGGGCCCTCGCACCGCCCCCACGACCGCCTCTACCCCCGCCGCAACATCCTCCCCACGGCCGCCATCAGCTCGTCGGTCCTAGCATCACGCTCGTCCGCGTCGGCGGAACCGACCACGCAGTGGTGTGCGTGGTCGTCGAGCAGGCCGAGCGCGACCTTGTCGAGCGCCGCCTGTACGGCGGAGATCTGGGTCAGGACGTCGATGCAGTAGCGGTCCTCGTCGACCATGCCCTGGATGCCGCGCACCTGACCCTCGATCCGGCGCAGGCGGACGAGGAGCTGATCCTTGGTGGCCGTATAGCCGCGAGTCTCCCGCCCGTCGTCGATCATGCCGAGGATCCTATCATATACCCCTGGGGGGTATACTCGGATGCATGGCCGCCCTCACGTTCCTCTGGCACGGGCTGCGCGACGCGCTGCTGATGGCGTGGGAGGTGTGGTGGGCACTCGTGCTCGGCTTCACGATCTCTGCGATCGTGCAGGCCTGGGTCCCACGACCGCGGATCGAGCGCGCGTTGAGTGGCTCGGGAGCGCGGCCGGTGGGACTCGCGACCGCCCTCGGCGCCGCCTCGAGCTCGTGCTCCTACGCCGCCGTGGCGATCGCCAAGTCGCTGTTCCGCAAGGGCGCGTCGGCCGCCTCCTCGCTGGCCTTCCAGTTCGCCTCCACGAACCTCGTGTGGGAGCTCGGACTGGTGCTGTGGCTGCTGATCGGGTGGCAATTCACGCTGGCCGAGTACGTCGGCGGGATCGTGATGATCGGCTTGATGACCGTCATGCTGCGCGCGTTCGTCAGCCCGCAACTCGAGCAGGAGGCGCGGGCGCACGCCCGCGAGGCCGACACCGGCCACCAGCACCACTCGGCCGCCACCAGCATGAGCTGGCGCGAGCGGCTGCGCAGCCCCTCGGCATGGTCGGATGTGGCGCACAACTTCCGCGGCGACTGGCAGATGATGTGGAAGGAGATCACGGCCGGATTCATCCTCGCCGGCTTCGTCGCCCAGCTCGGCAACGGCGTCTTCGAGAAGCTGTTCGTGAGCAGCGCGCCGCAACCGCTGCAGTCGATCGAGAACGTGATCGTCGGGCCGCTGATCGCCGTGGCGAGCTTCGTCTGCTCGGTCGGCAACGTGCCACTGGCCGCGGTCCTGTGGTCGGGCGGGATCTCGTTCGCCGGCGTGCTCGCGTTCCTGTTCGCCGATCTGATCGTGCTCCCGATCATCGCGATCTACCGCAAGTACTACGGCGCCCGCTATGCGCTGCGGATCGTCCTCCTGATGCTCGTGACGATGATGATCGCGGCGCTCATCGTCGCCGCGGCGTTCGGCGCGCTCGGATTGGTTCCGACCGGCCCGCGTCCCAGCCGCGCCGACGTGTTTGGCCACCTGCGCGTCGACTACAAGCTCGTCCTGAACCTGCTCGGCCTGGCCGTGTTCGGCGCCCTGTTCTGGTTCACCACCCGGGTTGGCGCCGCCGACCCGGTGTGCGAGATGCAGGTCGATCGCAGCAAGGCGCTGACCGCCGAGCTCGACGGCCGCACGTACTACTTCTGCTCCGAGCACTGCCGCACGTCGTTCGAGCGCGAGCGTCAAGCGCCCTCGCTTGTACCGTGAATCCGGATTCACTACGCTACAGTGAATCTGAATTCACTGCGGCGGTTCGCGGCCCTCTCGTCCTCGACCGCCGGGTCCCCGCGAACGCGTGGAGGAGAGAGATGGCGACCGTCCAGCAGGGCAATCCGGCGCGCGAGGTGCTCAACCAGCCGCCGCCTCTGCAACCGATCAATCTGTTCGAGGTCGACCTCGCCCTGCGCGCGGCGCTCGAGCGCGAGGGCGGAGCCTGGGGCGTGGACCGCGCCCGCGAGGCCGGCGCCGAGGCCGGCACGATCGAGACGCTCGAGCACTCCCGGCGCGCCGAGCGCAACGAGCCCGTGCTGCGCACCCACGACCGCTACGGCAACCGGATCGACGCGGTGGAGCTCGATCCGTCCTGGCATGTGCTGCTGCGCGGCGCCGTGGAGCGGGAGATCCACTCGCTGCCGTGGCGCGAGGAGCGCGACGGCGCGCACGTCGTGCGCGCGGCCCTGTTCATGCTGTGGTCACACGCCAACGGCGGGGTCATGTGCCCCGTGTCGATGACCCACGCCGTCGTGCCCGCGCTGCGCGAGTCGGCCCCGGCGATCGCGGCCGAGTGGGAGCCGCGGTTGACACGGCCCGACTACGAACGCGGAGCGATCGCGGGCATGGCGATGACCGAGCGCCAGGGTGGCTCGGACGTCCGGGCCAACATCACCCGCGCCGAGCCGCTCGGGGACGGCGTCTACGAGCTGCACGGCCACAAGTGGTTCTGCTCCTATCCGCCCTGCGACGTGTTCCTCGTCCTTGCGCAGGCCCCGCGCGGCCTCTCCTGCTTCTTCGTGCAACGGGGCGAGGGGATGGAGTTCCAGCGGCTCAAGGACAAGCTCGGGACGCGCTCGCTCGCCTCCTCCGAGGTCGAGTTGCACGGCATCCACGGGCAGCTCGTCGGCGAGGAGGGTCGGGGGGTCCCGGCGATCATCGCGATGGTCAACCACACCCGGCTCGACTGCCTGCTCGGCTCGGCGACCGCGATGCGGCGGGGGACGATCGAGGCGATCCACCATGCCCGCCACCGCGCCGCGTTCGGCGCCCTGCTGGCCGATCAGCCGGCGATGCGCAACGTGCTCGCGGACCTCGCGCTCGAGTCCGAGGCCGCCACGACGGCGGCGCTGCGCCTGGCGCGGGCCTACGACGAGGGCGAGTCCGAGGCGCCGCTGCGACGGTTCGCGACCGCGGTCATGAAGTACGCGATCTGCAAGCGCGCCCCGGGCCAGGTCGGCGAGGCGCTCGA
The DNA here is from genome assembly GCA_963816005.1 of uncultured Solirubrobacteraceae bacterium. Classification (GTDB taxonomy): domain Bacteria; phylum Actinomycetota; class Thermoleophilia; order Solirubrobacterales; family Solirubrobacteraceae; genus Palsa-465. The sequence continues at coordinate 108,533 of CAWFKF010000060.1, forward strand.
GTGCCTGGGTGGCAACGGCTACGTCGAGGACTCGGGGATGCCGTTGCTCTACCGCGACGCGCCACTGGCCTCGATCTGGGAGGGCTCGGGAAACGTGGCCGCGCTCGACGTCCTGCGGGCGATGGTCAAGGAGCCAGGCGGTCTCCCGGCCTTCCTCGAGGAGTGCGAACTGGCCGCCGGCGGCGACCCCCGCCTCGACGCCCACCTAGCCCGGGTCCGGGCCGACACCGCGGCGCTGTTCGCCGAGGACGGGCGCAGCCCCGAGCAGCGGCTCTACGACGGGCAGTTCGGGGCGCGGCGGGTGGTCGAGGATCTGGGCCTGGCGCTCCAGGCCTCGCTGCTCGTGCGCCACGCCCCGCACGCGGTCGCCGACGCGTTCTGCGCCGCGCGCCTCGGGGGCGGCGGTCGCGCGTACGGCACCCTCCCGGTCGGGGTCGATACGGCCGCGATCATCGACCGGGCGCTGCCGGCATGAACGAGCTGCGTGCGCTCACGTACGCGGTGTCCGACCGGATCGCCCGGATCACCCTCAACCGCCCCGAGCGCGGCAACGGGATCACCCGGCAGCTCGTGACCGAGCTCGAGCAGTGCGTCGAACCTGCCGACCTCGATCCGGACGTGCATGTGACGCTGCTGTCGGGCAACGGCAAGGGCTTCTGCGGCGGATACGACCTCGTCGAGAGCGCCGAGGGACAGGCGTCGCTGGGCGAGCCGGACGTGGCGGCGCCGCCCGGGTCTCCGCTCGACCCGCTGGTGATGGCGGCCAATCACGATCCCGGCCGGCCCTGGGACCCGATGGTCGACTACGCGATGATGAGCCGCAACGTCCGCGGCTTCATGTCGCTGTTTCATTGCGGCAAGCCGGTGGTGTGCAAGGTGCACGGCTTCTGCGTCGCCGGGGGCACCGACATGGCGCTGTGCTCGGACCTGCTCCTGATCGCCGCCGACGCCAAGATCGGCTACCCGCCGGCGCGCGTGTGGGGCTCGCCGACGACTTCGATGTGGAGCTTCCGGCTCGACGAGCGCACCGAGGTCCTACTGGCGCGGATCGCGCGGATGCCCCTCGACCAGCTGCAGATGATGAAGCTGCTCGTCAACCAGTCGCTGTACGCGCAGGGCCTGCACGGCACGCAGCTGCTCGGCACCGTGTTCGACGGCATCACCCGCCACACCAGCGAGGGCCACGCGTTCCAGCAGCGGGCGGCGGCGGCGGGCTTCCGGCAGGCCGTGCGCGAGCGTGACGAGCCGTTCGGCGATGCCGGCGCCTCGACCTTCAAGGGCTGATCGGTGAGCGCCGTCGTCACCACCACGCGGGAGCGGCTGCTGCGCTCCGCCCAGGAGCTGATCGAGGAGGACGGGTACGCCGCGGCCTCGGTGGTGGCGATCTCCCAGCGCACCGGTGTCGCCGCCGGAACGATGTACCGGCACTTCGCCTCCAAGGAGGAGCTGTTCGTGGAGCTGTTCCGCTCGGTCTGCGACCGGGAGGTCCGCGCGGGTCAGGCCGCGGCGGCCGCGCTGCCGCCGTCGGCCACGGCAGTCGAGCGCATGACCACCGTGGTCGCGACCTTCGCCGAGCGGGCGCTGCGCAACCCGCGGCTCGCGTGGGCACTGATCGCGGAGCCGGTCGACCCGCTCGTCGATGCCGAGCGCCTGGCCTACCGCCGCCGCTACAGCGAGCTGGTCGCGCACGCGATCCGCCAGGCGATCGAGGCCGGGGAGATCCCCGATCAGGACGCGAACCTGACCGCCGCCGCGCTGGTCGGCGGGTGCGGTGAGGCGCTCGTGGGGCCCCTCTCCCCCGTCGCCGGCTCGCGACCGCCTGTCCCCGAGATGCTCGAGGCCCTGCGGACGTTCGTGCGGCGCGCGGTGGGCGCGCAATGACCGGCCTGGTTGGTACGCCATGAGCGGCGCGGTGCGAGTCGAGCGCGACGGGCCGGTCACGACTGTGCTGCTCCATCGCCCCCAGGCTCGCAACGCTGTCGACGGCGCTACGGCGGCCGAGCTCGCGCAGGCGTTTCGCGACTTCGACGCCGACCCCGACGCCGCCGTCGCCGTGCTGCACGGCGAGGGTGGCGTGTTCTGCGCCGGCGCGGACCTCAAGGCGGCGGGCACGGAGCGGGGCAACCGCGTGGCCGCTGACGGCGACGGTCCGATGGGGCCCACGCGGATGCGGCTGTCGAAGCCGGTCATCGCCGCGATCGCCGGGCACGCCGTGGCCGGCGGCCTCGAGCTCGCGCTGTGGTGCGACCTCCGGGTGGCCGAGGAGGGCGCCGTGCTCGGCGTCTTCTGTCGCCGCTGGGGGGTGCCTCTGATCGACGGCGGCACCGTGCGCCTGCCGCGCCTGATCGGCACCAGCCACGCGATGGACCTGGTCTTGACCGGACGCCCTGTCGGTGCCCGCGAGGCGCTCGCGATGGGGCTCGTGAACCGGGTCGCCGCCGACGGCGAGTCCCGGGCCGCCGCCGAGGCGCTCGCCCACGAGCTGGCCCGCTTCCCGCAGACGTGCCTGCGCGAGGACCGCCTCTCGCTGCTCGAACAGGAAGGACTCGAGGAGCCCGCGGCGCTCGCCGTCGAGCTCGAGCACGGGCTGCGTTCACTGCGCGAGGTGCAGCAGGGATTGGAACGGTTCCGTGCCGGCGAGGGCAGGCACGGAAGGTTCCAGTAGCTCCGGCGAGCAGCGGCCACGCGGTATCCATGACCGCGGCGCCGGGATCGGTGATCTGCCCGTTGCCGGTGCGATCGAGGCGACTGCCGCCATGCGCGTTCCAGGCGTCGAGAAAGCGCATCGCAGCGTCGCGGGCACTCGGCGCCGTGCCGGTGTGCAAGAGCCGCGAGACAGCAAGCCCCACTCACGCGCCGGCCGGCGCAGCCTGGCGTAGCGGTCGCGGCTCCAACTCAGCCTGCAAAAATAGAAAAGCCCCGCCGGGGCGGGGCTTTTCCGTAGCAGACCTATAAGCCGGATCTTGTCGAGAGCAGTCATCCATCTGTGCGGCCTACCCGGACCTTGGCGGGCAACCTACGAACGGTCCTGCTTGGCCTAGCATCAGGTGGGGTTTGCCTGGCCGCCGCGTCACCGCGACGCCGGTGCGCTCTTACCGCACCATTTCACCCTTACCGGCCTGGTGCGCTGCAGCGGCACCAGGCTTAGGCGGTGTTATTTCTGTGGCACTTTCCCGCGGGTTTCCCCGGGTCGGCGTTACCGACCACCTCGCCCTTTGATGTCCGGACTTTCCTCGAAGGTCAACCCACCTCCGCGACTGCTCAGCCTGCCGCTCAAGCATAGCCGCCGGGGCCGGGGCCGGGGCCGGGGCCGGGGCCGGGCCCGCGGCGACGCGGCGCCGGCCTGGCGCGGCGGCCCCGGCGGCGCCGGCGGCGCCGGCGGCGCAGGCGCTCGATCCCGAAGCTGAGCAGGCACACGATCACCACGAACACGGCGACAACGGCCGCCACGCCGAGACCGGGCAGCAGCACGATGACCAGCCCAGCGACCGCGATCGCGATCGCGAGGTCGATGATCTGCGTCCGTGAGCTCATAACGGCAGCCGCCGGAACACCGCGCGCGGCAGATGCCTCAGTACCGTGAACACGTAGCGCAACCGGCCCGGAACCCAGATCGTGTGGGCCTTGCCGTCGAGCGCGAGCACGGTCGCGTCGGCCACCGCTGCCGCGGTGGTCGCCATCGGCGCGGGCTTGAGGCCCTCGGTCATCTTCGTGGTCACGAAGCCCGGGCGCACGACGAGCACGCGCACGCCGGTGCCCGCCGTCGCGTCGGCCAGGCCCTGCGCCAGCGCATCGAGCCCGGCCTTGGCCGCCCCGTAGATGGCGTTGCTGGCGCGGGCGCGCTCGGCGGCCACGCTCGAGAGCACGATCAGCGTCCCGCTGCCCTGGCTGCGCAGCGCGCGCAGGCAGTCCATCATCAGCGATCCGGCGCCGAGGAAGTTCACGTGCATGACTTCGGCGGCGGTGTCCGGATCGACGTCGAGTCCCTCCTGGCCGGCGAGCACGCCGACCGCGATCACGACGATGTCGAACCCGCCCGCGCTCGCGAACGCCTGCGCGACGGCGGCGGCGTGGGCTGGGAGATCACCGGCGTCGACGATGCCGACCGAGGCCGGCTCGCAGCCGGCCTGCTCGAGCTCCGAGGCCGCCCGCTCGAGTTGCTCGCGCGAGCGCCCGAGCAGGTAGGGCCGGACCGGGCCGTCGACGGCCAGGCGCCGGCCGATCGCCACGGCGATCTCAGAGCTCCCGCCGACGAGCAGGACGCGCTTGGCGCTCGTCGCGCTCATCGGCTCTCGCTCTCGACCAGGCCGGTCCGCAGCGCCAGGTCCGAGCGCCAGCGTCGCTCCGGATCGACCCGGTCACGAGCCGCCCGCCAGCGATCGAGCTCCGGATACATGGCCGCGAGCGCCTCGGGCCGCATGCGCGCGTCCTTCGACAGATACACGCGGCCGCCGGCCTCGGCGACCAAGCAGTCGAACTCGTCCAGCAGCGGCCGCAGGCCGTCCGCCGACCACGGGATGTCGAGCGTCAAGGTCCAGCCGGCGATCGGGAACGAGAGCGGCGCCCCGCTGGCCTCGCCCATGTCCTTGAGCACGCACAGGTAGCACGGGACGCGCCGGCGGCGCAGGCCGCCGATGGCGGAGTGGAGCACGTCCTCGCGTCCGTATGGGACGACGAGCTGGTACTGGAGAAAGCCCTCGGGGCCGTAGAGGCGCGGCCACGCGTTGAGCGCGTCGAGCGGGAACAGGTGCGTGCCGATCGACTCCAGCTTGCCGCGCTCACGCCGGGGCACGCTGCGGTAGCGCAGCTCGTTGAACGGGCCGATCGTGCTCGCGCGCAACAGGCCGGCGGGCCAGCGGCGCGGGACGGTGAATTTCGTCGCGACGGTCGCACGCTCGCCTTCGGCGACGGTGCGCGGGCGGTCGGTCCCGACCGCCAGGCCGGGGTCCGGGACGTGCTCGGCGCGGGTGACGATCCCCCGGCCGACCCGCGAGGCGACGAGGTCGAGCCAGGCGACTCGGTACGTGCCGCCAGCGGGCTGTGCCAATACGGCCAGCGCGTCGTCGATGTGGGCGACCCGGTCGGAGTTGACGCTCATCATCGCGCTCTGGACCGGCTTCAGGGCGATCCGGGCCCAGGCGATCAGACCGGTCAGGCCCATCCCGCCGAGCGTCGCCTCGAACAGGCCGTCGGGGGCACGGGGCTCGAGCTCCAGGAGCTCTCCCGACGCCGTCAGCAGCCCGAGCGCCTCGACGTGGCGGCCGAAGCTACCGTCGCTGGAGTGGTTCTTGCCGTGGATGTCGCTGGCGATCGCTCCGCCCACGCTCACGTGCTGGGTCCCCGGGACGACGGGAAGCATCCAGCCGGCGGGAACGAGGGCGCCGAGCAACTCCCCGAGCGTCACGCCGGCCTGTGCCGTGACCGTGCCGCGCTCGGGATCGAGCTTGAACTCCCGCATCCCGGTCACGTCGATCACGTGTCCGCCGGACAGCTGCGCGGCGTCGCCGTAGCTGCGCCCCATGCCGCGCGCGATCACGCCCGGACCGGCGTCCGCGGACCGCGGCTGCGCGACGAGCGTCGCCTGGGTCTGCTCGATACCGTCAGGACGGACCACGAGCGACTCGACGCCGAGCGCACCGCCCCAGCCGCTCAGACGAGTCCGACGGGCCTCCGGGATACGCTGCTCGGAGGCGGCCGACCGTGTCCGCGCTCTCGACGCCCCGGGCGCCGCAGCATCACGAGTAGGCATGAACTGCGAGCACGAACAGCACAACCCAGGCGCCGCCGAGCAGCTGCAGCCAGCGGTCCCTGAGCAGCACCTCCTCCGGCGCCTCGCCGGCGCCGGCGCGCAGCACGAGGCCGTAGCGCACCAAGCAGGCCGCGAACGGGATGATCGTCAGCGGCCGCCAGGGCACGCCGTCCACGTCGGGGATCGCGAGCGCCCACATGCAGTAGGCGATGAACGCACCGACGGCGCTCGCCGCCAGCAGCACCCGCAGGCGACCGGCGGTGTACATGCGCAGGACGCCACGCGTCGAGTGCGATGCCTCGCCGCCGCGCCGCAGCTCGGCCTGGCGCTTGCCGGCGGCGATGAACACGGCCGCAAAGGTGATCACGAGCATGAACCAGCGCGACAGCGCGACCGGCGCCGCGACGCCGCCGGCCACCGCGCGGAGCACGAAGCCGCAAGCGATGGCGACCACGTCGAGCAGTGCGATCCGGCGCCACACGAGCGTGTAACTGAAGGTGACGAGGAGGTAGCCGGCGCCCACGGCCATGAGCAGCGGACGGACGGCGAGGCACAGGCCCAGCCCGCCCGCCATCAGCGACAGGCCGAGCGCCACGCCGGCTCGCGGAGAGATCTCCCCTGCCGCGACGGCGCGATAGCGCTTGCGCGGATGGAGGCGGTCCTCGTGGCGGTCGCGCACGTCGTTGATCACGTACGTGCCGGCGGAGAGCATGCAGAAGGCGATGAAGGCCATCGCCACCCGCTGCGGCACGTCGTCGTGCGTGAGCACGCCGGCCGCGCCGGGCGCGGCGATGACGAGGACGTTCTTGACCCATTGCCGGGGCCTCGTGACGGAGATCAGCGCACGCAATGGCGATCGAGTCGGACGAGCGGCAGAACCGGGGACGAACGGCTCGCTCGCCGGTTCCCCCAGCCAGCGGTCAGCGCCTGCGTGAGCAGGTGGCATGACGGGCACGGTATTCGTGGTTTCTGAACGCAACGTGAGAATCAGCTGTGAGGGTTCTCAGGAACGGCTTCAGCCTAGATTTCATTTCTGATGACAGACTCTCGGCTCATCGCACTCTCTGCCCCTGAGCATAGGACCTTCGACGGTCCGCCCGCAGGACCTTCCCCCCGCCGGCGCGTCCGCGGGCCCGGGTCGCCGCCGCGTGGCCCGGCGCGGAGGTTCCGCCGCATCGCACTCATGGCGGCGCTGATCTGCCTGGTGCCCGCGCTCGTGTCGTGGCTCCACGCGATGACGATGCCGTCCAACTCGAGCGTTTCGATCCGGACCGTCGAGTGGCTGCGCGACAACGGCGCCCGCGGCCTCGTCAACAAGGTCGAGTCGATCTACTACTCGCTCACGGCGCCGCCCACCGGCGGACCCGGCCTGAAGGCGCTGCCCGGTCAGCCCAACGTGCTCGCGGCGGCGGCTGCGACGCGCGCGGCCAACGCGCGACGGGCGCGGCGGCATTACCGCCCGCACAACGTCGCGCCCGTGATCCTGCCCGCGCTGCCCGGCGAGGGCGTGTGGCGCGCCACGTTCGCCCCCGCGCTGGCGAACCCGCCGATCCTCGTCACCAGCTTCCGCCCCGATCCCAACTACCCGCGCCTGGTCGCCGGCGTCGCCTGGATCGACCACACCCGGACCAGCACGTGGCTCTATCCCGGCCGCCAGGAGCCGTCGGTCTCGCTCCCGACCCGCGGCCCGGAGGAGGTTCCGGTGCGCCTGCGTCACCGGCTCGTCGCGACCTTCAACAGCGGCTTCAAGCTGCAGGACTCCGGTGGAGGCTTCGCGGTCGGAGGCCACACGTACGCGCCGCTCAAGGACGGGCTGGCGACGATCGTGCGCGATCGCGGCGGCCGCGTTGACGTGCGGGCCTGGACCGGCGGCCCGGACGTCACGTCCAACGTCGTGTACGCACGCCAGAACCTGCCGCTGATCGTCAACCACGGCCGTCCGAACCCGAACCTGAGCGACGGACCCGAATGGGGCGCCACGCTCGGCAACGCGATCCGCGTCTGGCGCTCGGGCGTCGGCGTCGACCGCCACGGCAACCTGATCTACGCCGCCGCCAACGACCAGACCGTAGGCTCGCTCGCGGCCATCCTGGTCCACGCGGGCGCGGTGCGCGCGATGGAGCTGGACATCAACAGCTACTGGACCAACCTGATCACCTACCGCCGGCCCGGCGCGGTCGATCCGGCCAACCTGCTGGCGGCGATGACCCGGCCGCCCTCGCGATATCTGACCGTCGACGACCGCGACTTCTTCGCGGTCTACATCCGCTAGACCCGTCGGAGAGCCGGGCGGTTGCGCCGGCGGCCCGGCCGGGGAGCCGTGGCCCGGCGGACCCGCCGTTCTCAGGTCAGAGCCGTGCCGCAGCTGCGGCAGCGCCCGCCCACCGGGCGCGAGTGGGCGCCGTACTCCGGCTCCATGTCCCCGAGGCACATCGGGCAGCGCGTGGCGGTTTGGGCGGCGAGCTCCTCCCAGGCACCGGACAGGACTTCGTCCAGCGTCTGCCCACCGCCCGCGCCATCGAACAGCGACGGCGAGTCCACAGCACAGCTGTGCCGCAGCGTCGCCGCCCCGCCACGCGACCGCGATGTGCGCTCGGCGGTCGAGGTGCTCACCGCTCAGCCCGCCGCACCATCGGGTCCCCGGAGAGCCCCCGGCAAGTCACGAGATACTCCGCATCAGGCCGACCACCTTCCCGAGCACGCGGACGTCGCGGCTGCGAATCGGCTCCATCGTCTCGTTCTCCGGCTGCAGCCTGACGTGATCGGCCTCTTGGAAGAAGCGCTTCACGGTTGCCTCCTCCCCCACCAGTGCGACCACGATCTCGCTGTCGCGCGCGGTCTCCTGGGGTCGGACCACGACGAGGTCGCCGTCCATGATGCCCACGTTCTTCATCGACTCACCACGCACGCGAAGCAGGTACTCCCCATCGCCCCCGCCCGCGCAATCGGGCGTCTGCACGTAGTCCTCGATGTTCTCCTCGGCCAGCACGGGCTGGCCGGCGGCCACCTGGCCCACGAGCGGCAGCCCGGGGCGAACGAAGCTCCGCACGCCGGCGGTCGCCCGGTCGAGCAGCTCGATCGCCCGGGGCTTCGTCGGGTCGCGGCGCAGCAGCCCGATCCGCTCCAGATTCGCCAGATGAGCGTGGACCGTGGACGACGACGCGAGTCCCACCGCCTTGCCGATATCCCGCACCGTCGGCGGATACCCGTACTTCGCGGAATAGCGCTTGATGAAGTCGAATATCTCCTGCTGGCGCTTGGTCAGGTCCATCGGTCCACTCCTCGATCGGTTGGCCCCGCGGGCCCTAAGTCGAACATGTGTTCGTCAATGTACCGCTCCCACAGGACGGACTCAACCCGCCACGCCGCGGCTATACTGGCCGCCCCAAGCGCCTGTGGCGGAATTGGTAGACGCGCAAGGTTGAGGGCCTTGTGGACTGAATGGTCCGTGGAGGTTCGAGTCCTCTCGGGCGCACTCGGAAAGCCCCGGAAATCATGCGTTTCCGGGGCGACTCCGAGGGGGACCTCGAGAGAAACGCCTAGCCCGTGTGGCAAGACTTTGGCAAGAGTCGGCAAGCCGGCTCGCCGCCAGAGCAAGGAGACCCACATGGCTCGACGCGAATACCCCGGCGTGTACCCCTATCCGGCCGCCGGCGGCCGCACGCTGTATCGCGCCTTCTACACCGACTCAAGCGGGGTCCCGCGTCAGAAGCGCGGCTTCACGAGCCGGAGCGCCGCGGCCAAGTTCCGCGCGCGTATGCAGGTCCGCGCCGAACGCGGCGAGCTGCGAATCACCCGCGAGACCTTCGCCGAGCATTTCGACGGCTGGCTGAAGGGACACCACCGAGCCAGCAAGGCCACCCGCGACGGGTACCGAGCGTCCGGCGAGCGGCGACTGAAGCCGTACTTCGGCCCGATGCGCTTGTCGGCGATCGACGTCCAGGTTGTCCGCAACTTCGCTGCGGAGATGGTGGAGCTGGTCGAGGCCGGCGAGCTCGCTCCCAAGACCGTCAACAACACGCTCAGCTGCCTGAGCACGTGCCTGAAGGACGCCGTCGCGCTGCACAAGATCCCTTCTAACCCGTGCGAGCACATCGCGCATCTGCCCGGGAGCCACATCGAACGCGACTGGCTGCGCCGGAGCGAGATCCCGCTGTACCTGGCGGCGTGCTCGGAGCTCTACCGGCCCGTCGCCGAGCTGCTGATCGCCACGGGCATGCGGATCAGCGAGGCGCTCGCGTTGCGCTGGGACGACATCGACTTCGACCGGCGGGTGATCCGCGTCTTCCGCCAGCGCATCGCGGGCGCCGACGACCACACCAAGAGCCGCCGCTTCCGCTCCGTGTCCGTCGGCGCTCGGTTGCTGCGGATGCTCCGCGATCACTACGCCCGCCAGTCTGAGCTCTATGCCTGCGACCTGACCCACCTCCACGTGTTCGTGATGCCGGTGCGCGTAGCTCGCCGCGATCGCGGTCGCTGGCAGTCGAGCACCCCCGGTGAGCCGATGGACCGGAGCACGATCTCCCGCGACTGGCACAAGCAGGCGCTCGAGGACGCGGGCCTGCGCGATATGCCGCTGCACTCGCTCAGGCACACGGCCGCCGCCTCCTGGCTTCTGGCCGGCCAGCCGCTCATCTACGTCCAGCGCCAGCTCGGCCACAGCTCGATCACCATCACTGAGCGCTACTACGGCCACCTCGAGCAGAGCTTTGCCGACGCGGCCGCCAACGAGACCGAGCGCGCGATCTGGGGCGCAGCAGCATGAGAGCTCCGCGCGACGAAGACATCGGGCAGCAAGCCCGCGAGCCCGACCTCACCAGTCCTGCAGAAACGGATGCTCGCCGAGCGCGACGGCGTCGGTCAAGTCGACCAGACGGCGCGCCAACTGCGCGAACGAAATGTCGCCCGGGATCGTGACCTCAGCGCGGTACCCCCCGTCGTGTCCCTCGACGAACACGACCCAATCGCCGTCACGCGCGGCCGGGGCGTCCGGGAACGCCTCGTCGTCGATCGAGAGATCGACGAGGAGCCCGTCGTCCAGCTCGCAGTACAGGCGTAGCGCATCGTTTGCGTCTCCCTGCTCGAGCTCGAGATACGGTCGCAGCCCGACCGCAGACAGCTCACCGAGGAGCTCAGACCATGCGATCGTCGCGGCGCGCAGCCGGTCAGCGGCGACATTATCCAGTGGCGGAAAGTGGGCGAATCCCACGTCCGGATCGTATCCCTGACTACGGCGTCGTCGGCGGCAACGAGAGGCCCCGAACTCAACGTGTCCGGGCCGAAGCACGTGCTAGGCGGCGCGCCGGGCCCTGCGTAGCGTCTGGGCGCCGCTCTCCCCGGGGCGCCACGCCTGGCGGGCGCGCTCGAGCCACTGTTCGATGTCCTCCTCCACGAACCGGACCGGCCCGTCGGCGCCGCCGAGGCGAACCGACGGGATCCGCCCAGCCTTGGCGGCGGCATAGAGCCACGTGCGCGAGACCTGCAGCCTGCGGGCGACCTCGCCTGGCTTGAGCAGCTCAGTCACGACCTCACCTATCTCGCTTCTCCTCGCACGATTCCGTCTGCGTTCAAATACAGCGACTAAGGCTCGATACCCCGCTCGACCGCAGGATCAGCCGTGATCCGACTGCTCAACAGACGCTCGCCCGCCGGGTCTGTTCGCCGCACCGGCAGCTTCGCGTGCGGCGGTCCACGTTCCGAACAGCGCGCTGACGATGCTGGCCGACGGCCATTGGCCCGCTGCCAGGCGTTGGGACGCGCGCTCCCCACGTCGTCGGGCATGGGTGCGCGACCAGTCGTAGGACGACGGCCATCGGCCGTAGCGGTCGCGCCACTCCAGCATCGCCGACATCACCAGCTGCCCCGTCCAGCGCCGCTGGATCGCGCCGGGATGACAGCGCTTGCAGTGCGCGTAGGCGTCGCCCTTGCCGTTGCGCGGCTACGTGTACGCACCGCACCCGCGGCACACGCCGACGTAGCGGGCCTTGACCGCGCGTGCCTTCTCGCCGGTGGGAACCCAAGCGTTCAAAAGGCGTTAGCGTCCATCCCGGCGGAGAGGAACCAGCATGCAGAAGAAGCCCAGAGACGTCGTCGTCGTGCGCGTGAGCGAGCAGGGAGACCGCGAAGACGAGAACTTCCACTCGCCCAAGGCCCAGCTCGCCAGGGCCAAGTCGTGGAGCAACGACCAGGGCAACCGCGTCGTCGACGCGTTCGAGGAAATCGACGTGAGCGGTAAGCTTGGCTCTCCGGGCATGATCGGGGGTGACGACACACGAACACGCGTTTTCTTTCTGGCCCTCCGAACCGCGTCACCCGTATTCCGCCACGACGCTCGCTCGACCCCGGGATGACCCGGTGCGCACGCACGGCAAACGGCGCAACGAGAAGGGAATGGAGCAGGCAGCTCCCCGGCACGCCACGACCCCCGTCAACGCGGGCAGCGACCCCGACGCCCCCCAACGACGCCCTATGGGGCGAGTCTCGCCATGATCATCCGGATGCGCCTGCGCGCAGGCGCGGCCATCCCTGGCCGCTTGAGCACGCATCCGCTGTGCCCACGATCGCCGGGCACGGGGCCCAGCGAGCAGTCCACAACCCAGCAGCAGAGGCGCACGCGACTTCCACCCGCCGCTCCGACGACCAAAAGCCCTGCTCAGGACGGAATCTCGATCGAGAGTCACCCCCGATCATCCACGGAGCCCCGTAAGCTTCCGCTCGCCAGGCGGCCGGGGCTTTTGAGGGCGATCGAGATGGTGGAGGCGGGCGAGGCCGATCACATCGTGGTCGCGTACTTCGACCGGCTGGTGCGCTCCCTGAAAGTGCAGCTCGAGGTGATCGAGCGCGTCGAGCACGCGGGTGGCGAGATCTACGCGATCGACCACGGCAGGCTGACCAACGGTACGGCGGCGACGCGGATGAGCAACAACATGATGGGTGCGGCGTTCCGGTACTACGCCGAGGTGACGGGCGAGAAGGTCGCAGCGGCCCAGGAGCGAGTGGTGGCGCGCGGTGTGCTGCCCAACTCCAGGATCTCGCCCGGCTACGTGCGCGGCGAGGACGGCGTGCTGGTCGTGGAGCGCCCCAAGGCCCGGGTCGTCGTGCAGGCGTTCAAGCGCCGTGACCGCGGCGCCTCGCTGGTGGAGATCCAGGCGTTGCTGGCCGAGAACGGGATCGAGCGCTCGATCTCCGGCGTCGCGTCGATGCTGCGCTCGCGGATGTACCTCGGCGAGATCCACTTCGGCGTCCTGCACAACACGGGCGCCCACGCGCCGATCATCAAGGATCGCGCCCTGTTCGAACGCGTTCAGCGGCGGACGGTCTCGCGCGGGCGCCAAGCCAAGTCCGAGCGGCTGCTGGCGCGCCTCGGTGTGCTGCGCTGCGGGACGTGCGCCTCGCGGATGGTGATCAACAGCTACAGTGGCAACTACCGCTGCGGCGACACACGAGCGCGAACCCGTGCCAGCGACGAGCGGCGGTCAAGGCCGACCGCGTCGAGGAGATGGTGCTGGACGCGGTCCGGGCGTACTCGACCACGGCCGACGCGCACCGATGCGCGTCGCGCAGGCAGCAGATCCGCGAGGCGGACGAGGCCATTGAACGCGCGAACGCGGATCTCGATGACACGATCCGGCAGCTCGGCGAGCTTGGATTGTTGGGCCGGCCCGCGAGCCAGGAGACCTTGGAGAAGCTGACCAGGGCGCTCGATGACGCGCACACCGTCCGGGCCCGACTCGGCGATCGCGGCGAGAGCAATGTCATCGGTCCTGACGACATCGACCAGCTGCGCGAACCCGCGAAGCGGTTAGCGGCTTGGCGACGGCTGATCACCGACACCGTCGAGTCAGTTACAGTCGCGCCGGCGATGACGGCGGATGGGCGCCCCAGTCGCCTCTGGGACCCTCGCCGGATCGACATCAGGTTCCTGGGCCAGCATCCATAAGGCAGCCGCCAGCAGCGAATCTCGCGCTTCCGTCGACACCCTCCGGTCGTACGACTCGCACAAACCTGTCGACCGTCGCGGAGTCGGACGTCGTCGCCGGGCACGACTCACGCAACCGCGAAAAGCAGCAGCTCGAAGCTCGAGATCGTCACCGGTGTTGCGATTGGTCCAAAGGGTCGGCGGCCGTTAGCCAGATTCCGGCACGCACCGGTCATTGGCACCCGCGCGCGAGTAGTCACGTTGGCCGCGTCGGCCGCGTGGCTCCCTCTCCGGGAGCCGGTCTGCGCCCGGCGATTCCGCGGGCGAGATCGTGGCTCGATCGCGTCGAGAGCGGCAGTGTCGACGAGCTCGATTATGCTGTCTGGAGCTTCCGGATCTGGGTGAAAGCGGCCACGCAGTGCCCAGCAGCGGCGCCGCCCCGGAAGACCGAATCGGCGGAGGTCGCGATATTCGATGGAGCGGAGCGGTAGCACGGAACCGACGCCGACCAGCAAGCACACGATGCGCGGAATTGGCGAGTTGCGAGACTCGACGGGCGGTGAGGGTCGGCCCTGCTTTGGCGGAGCGACGGATGCGCGGTCGACGATCCGCTCGGGTGCCACCGTCTCTAAACGAAAGCCCTCAGATGTCCCCGACGCCGGGGCAATCTGGTCCACATGCCGGCGATCGTGCTCGGTCGGTTTCGGGCCGTGGGCTATGGGTGGTCGAGGGGGTGCCCGTGGTCATGGAGGTGTCGGTGCGCAGCCAGGAGCCCGGATTGGAGATCGGTCAGGCTGTGTGCGGTTGCTTTGCGCAGCACGCCGGCTGGATCCTCGAGTAGCCGTCTGGCGCGTGCGGCTTGCTCGTTGGCGAACCAGTCCACCAGGTGGCTGCGGTCCGGCGCGGACCGCGGCTCGTTGAGGGTCAGGAGCTGGCCGAGGTCTGCGGCGTCGGCGACGCGACTGCTGAGAGCGTGCGGATGGCTTGCCTGGCGCCGAAGCGCGACCGCGCTGGCGGCCGATCGCGCCTCGAGCTCGGTCGGACAGAAACGACGTAGGATCGTCTTGGGGATGCTGGCGTGATCAAACAAGGTGTGAGAGACCGAGCCGGGCTTCACCCATGGCGAGATCACGAAGGCCGGCACCCGCACCCCGTAGCGGGTGAACGTCGCGGGCTCATCATCGGGCGGATGCTCGGGAGGCGCGACGTGGTCAAAGAACCCCCCATGCTTGTCGTAGAAGACCAGCAGCAGCGTCTTGTCCCACGCTGGGCCAGTGGCCAGCGCGTTGTAGATGAGCAGCGCGAGCTCTTGCCCGTGAGTGACGTCTCAACGACGCCGCGTAGGTCGAGCGCGCGTGGACATCCATCGCGGCCCATGTCATCGTTCCGGTCACGGCCGGACCTCCTTCGTATGGGGTCAGCCGGAGCCCATCTCCGGCCAGTCAAACCCCCGCAAAATGCGTTCGAGGTCCGGCCTTCAACGTTCCGGCGAATCATCCTCCATAGGGTCTAGAAGGGGACGGCGATAGCGACATGCGCGTGCTCGTGGCAGGCTCAGCGGCTGGCGGTGGGCTTCCGCAGTGGAACTGCGCGTGCCGGCAATGCGCCTTCGCGCGCTTGCACGAGTTGCTTCGGTCGCACGCGGCGATCGCGATCAGCGGCGAAGCCGGCGCGTGGTATCTTGTCAACGCGACGCCTGATGTGCGCCAGCAGATCGCGGCCTTCCCTGCGCTACATCCCGGTCCTGGTCTGCGCGAGACCCCGATTCGCGGCGTCCTGCTTACCGACGCCGAGCTCGATCACACGATTGGCCTGCTGATTCTCCGCGAGGGTTCGCGGCTCGAGATCCTTGCGCCGACATGCGTCCTCGACGCTCTGGCACGGGACTTCCCTGTGCGCGAGGTTCTCTCTCATTATGCCGAGCACACCTGGATCGCCTTGGAGCCGGGTGAGCAGGCGCGCGTCAGCGGACTCACGGTAACGCCGGTGGTTGCTGGGGCACGCCGGCCGCGCTACGCAGGGCAGCGTGACGGTGCCTGGGTCGTTGCCTACCGGTTCGAGGATCGCGCGGGGCGGGCGCTGCTGTACGCGCCGTGTGTTGAGGGCTGGTCCGTCGAGCTGCGTGCCGCGCTGGACGGCGTGGACTGTGCGTTCGTTGATGGCACCTTTTGGAGCGAGCATGAGCTACTGCTTGCTGGGGTGGGCGACAGGACAGCTACCGACATGGGCCACGTGCCGCTGAGCGGTCCTGACGGCAGCGCCGATCTGCTTGCGTCCACCGGCGCACGGCGGATCATTCTCACCCATGTCAACAACACCAACCCAATTCTCGACCGCGAGTCGGTGGAGGTGCGCGCAATGCTCCCGCGGAGGCTCGAGGTCGCGGAGGACGGCACGGAGCTGGAGTTGTGAGATTGAGGGCGCTATCTCCGCGTGCGGCGATACGCGATACGCTCGCTGGTCTCGCTGGGAACCGCTGCGGTAGACAATAGCCGCTCGATCATTATGTGGTCTGGGGAGAGCGAACACACGGGATCGGCACGCCGCGCGTCGCCAGTGAGCGCGAATGCCTGGCATCGGCAGCCGCCGTAATCCGTGAAGCGCCGCTCGCAACTACGGCAAGGCTCAAGCATCCAGCCACATCCGCGGAATGCGTCAAATGCGTCTGACTCCCCCCAAATCGAGGCCAACGATCCGTCTCTGACCGACGCAAAACGGAGCGCCTCGATAGAGCGGGCAGCGGGACACGGCAGTGCAGCACCATCGGGCGCGATCGTGAGCGACAGCCTCCCCCAGCCTCCCATGCACGGCTTCGGGAAGCCCTCGTGGTAGTCCGAAAGCACCCACGCGAGCTCGATCTTGTCCGCTAGTCGCTGCCGCTCGCGATCGTAGACCGCCTCGGCGCGCACTAATTGGTCGCGGCGGGGCAATAGGGCGAGGCGGTTTGAAAAAGCCCACCCGTGATACTGCGCGCTGGCGAGCTCGAGGCGCTGCGGTCTCAGCGACTCGCAGAGCTCGATGATCCGCTTCAGCTCGTCGATGTTGAGCCGGTGCAGAACGACGTTGAGGATCAGCGGTAGACCAGCGGCCCGCACCGCAGCCGCCGCAGCGAGCTTGAACGCGTGCGCCTTGCGTCCAGCGATGCGATCGGCAAGCCCACGCTCGCCGGCCTGCAAACTCAGCTGAACGCTGTTGAGTCCCCGCGAGGCAAGCCTCAGCGCGCGGCCGTGGTCGAGCCCAATGCCGCTGGTGACGAGCTGTGTGTAAAGGTCGGCGTGCGCTGCGTGCGCGACGATCGCGTCGAGATCGTCGCGTGCGAGCGGCTCGCCTCCGGAGAGGTGGAGCTGCAGTACGCCGAGCTCACGGGCCTCGTCGATCACACGGATCCAGTCGTCTGTTGCTAGCTCGGCTGCTGCGGGCGTTAGCGCGAGCGGATTTGAGCAGTAGGGGCAGTGGAGCGGGCAGCGGTGCGTGAGCTCTGCCGTCAGCGCGACCGGCGGGTCGATGTTCACCGCACCAGTCCGTGGCGTACGCACGCGTCGACGAACTCACGCACGTCAACACCGATCTCATCACCCGCGTAGGCGCGCACAATCTCCTCGCAGATCTCGCTGAGTGTGCGGCTGCCGTCGCAGAGAGCCAGGATCGCCGAACCCGTCGCGTTCAGCGTCACGATCCGTTCCGGAAGTAGCAACACGTGTACGCCGCGCACCTCGTCGTAGCGAAGCCTGGCGCCCAGCGCGAGCCGCGGTCGGCCCGCGAGCGCACTCGCGTCAGCCGCCTGCGACACTCGCCTCAACCGTATCGAGCAGCGCCGACAGAACCTGGCACTTGAAGACGACCGCCGCCACCGCTCGCTCCTGCTCAGCACGTGAGTGCGCCGCCGAGACCACCAACATCAGCGCATGATCTGAGTGCTGGGGCTCGATGTCGCGCCGACGACGGAAGTAGGCGAGACTGGCGCCCGGCACCCAGCCGTAGTGGCGCTCGAACGCCGCTAGGCGCGCCTCCATCAGGCGCGGCACCTCGAGCTGCGTCAGCGAGGCGGCGACGCCCTCCCACCACTCACGCTGCCGACAGAAGTCGACATAGGCATCGACCGCAAAGCGCACGCCCGGCAACACCTTGCCGCCCTCGAGCGTCTCCTCTCGTGAGAGGCCGACTCCCTCAGCCAGCGCAAGCCAGCTTTCGAGCCCGCCCGCGCCGTCGGCGCCGCCATCCTGCTCAATGATGCGCCCGATCCATGCGCGCCGCTGTTCGCGGTCGGGCAACTTCGCCAAGATGAGCGCATCCTTGACCGGGAGGTTGCGCTGGTAGTAGAAGCGGTTATAGACCCACTCGCGGATCTCCCGCTTGCTGAGCGCTCCGTCATGCATGCGACGATGGAACGAGTGCGCGTCGTGGTAGTTCTCGCGTGCCGTCCCACGCAGGCGGTCGGCGAACTCCTCGCTGGACCACGGCTCGCTCATGTCGTCCCTTCTGTGCCTGAATTCATTGCGCCCGCTTCCTCCTCCCGCCGCCGCGCGCTTGTCCGCCCTGATAGATAGCGCTGACGGCTCGTCAGTCCCCGCTCAGGTGGACCGCTCAGATACGGCGGGCGTCACCGTTCTGCGCGCTGGGCGTTATGGGCGCCGATACACGTAGCAGGTGATCTCGCAGCCCACATCAAGGATCTCGAATGTCGGCTTCTCCCATTGCTTCATCTCACCCTCCGTTCGCGCCGGTGCCAGAAACGTCGGCGCAGCACCGTAGACACCGGACGACCCTAGCCATCCGCGAGCGTCTCGTCAAGACGAATCACAAAATCCCCACGACGCGTTGAAGGCGCTTATGATCGTCGCCGGACGCGCACTAACCGCAGAACCGCGTGACGGTCGCTGCTGAAGCAGCCGTAGGAGGGTTAGTTATCGGGAGCAAATATGCGAGTCAGGTCGGGATCGTCCGCGTACAGAGCGTTCGTTCGTTCGCGCGTTCAATGAGCTTGCAGCACCGGCTTGGTGCCGCTCGACACCTAGCCGATCCGTTTTCGACGTATCAGCGCCTCCGCATAACGGATCCCATCCATTGGAACGCTGCGGCGAATTTGTGGGCGGTCACGCGTTACGAAGACGTGTCCGCGGGACTTCGCCATCCTCTCTTGTCGTCCCGTCGCCCAACGAGGTGTACAGAGACGCCTCAGAACGTCCCCGAGGCTGCTCGCGCGGTCGAGGGCACCGTCGCGACATGGCTGCTTCGAGTAGATCCGCCTCTGCACACCAAAATCCGGCGGCACCTGAACCGCGCGATCGCCTCGTGCATGCTTGGCGATAAGGAGCTCACGATCCACAAGGCGGTCGATGGGCTTCTGGCTCCGGGATTGGCAGCGGGGGGCATGGAAGCAATCGCGGACTTCACCGCGCCCCTATCGGCAATGGTCATTATGGACCTGATCGGGATCCCACGCGCCGATCAAGAGCAGTTCCGACTCTACGCCGACGCGATCACGGCCTTCGCGTCCGACCGCGGCGTGGACACCGCGGAACGCGCAAACAATGCCGTCGGCGAGACCGATTCCTATCTCCGTGGCCTTATTGCGTCGCGACGGAGGCGAGCGCAGGACGACCTTGTCAGCGCGCTTGTTCGCTCGCCGCAAAGCTCTTCTCGCCTGACCGAGCCGGAGCTTATCGGCATGTGTGCGTTACTGCTCCTCGCAGGTCACGAGCCAACCACCTACGCCCTCGCTCACGCCATATACCACGTCCTCACCAAGCCCGCATTGCGGACCGCGGTTCAAGGCCAGCTTGCAACACGGGACGTGGCGGAGGAACTTCTCCGTTACGACAGTCCGCTTCAGGGTGTGCTTAGGGTTGCGCGCGGTGACGTTGCCCTGGGTGCGAAGAGCATCACTCACGGCGAGGCGGTTCTGCTTTGGATGGGGGCCGCCAACCGCGACCCGGACCGCTTTGCCAAGCCGGACAGCCTTGATATTGCGCGAGGCGGACATGGCCATCTGGCGTTTGGCGCAGGTATCCACCGGTGCCCTGGTGCTCCGCTGGCCCGCCTCATGATGGAGGTCTCTCTTACTGCGCTACTACGGCGTGCACCGCACATTCGGTTGACAAGTGAGGTGATCCAGTGGCAAGGAAATGCCCTGTTTCGCCACGTGACTGCTCTGCCTGTTGGGTTCTGACGAGGAGTACGAGATGAACGGTGTGACACTTCATTATGACAATGCTCGGACTGGCTGGTTGCGGCGACCGGCGACTATCACAGCGGAACAGCAAACACCCAGGGCGTGGGGTAAATACGCGGACTTGCAGCTCGGCGCGCCGGTCCGCGGGGCTGTTCTCTTTCTCGAGGACTGGACGCTAAAACACGGAGAGCACGCCGGCGAGACGCACACCATGCTATACGTTGCGACCTCGGCCAATCAAGTGTTTGCGTTTTCGGAGGAGCAGCTCCGCTCAGGGCTCAAGTCGCCCGTTTGGCAAACTCCGCTCGCCGCGCCGAGCGGACGAACCGGGAGCAATATCCCGCCACCGGTCGGCGTCTGTAGCACCATGGTGCTCGATCCCGGCCAGCGACGGCTGTTTGTCGTGGCGCTCACGGCCAGCGGAGACGCCAAAGACGACGTTTACCGGGCCTACGCGCTCGACGTTGACACCGGCCAGGCTCTCGCCGGGGGGGACGTCGCAATAGACGACCCTGGGGAGAGAGGCCGGCCGACATTCGAAGGCAAGAATCATGACCAGCGTGGCGCGCTGACGCTCGTGTCGGGCAGGCTCTACGTCACCTTTGCCGATTTTCTCGCGTACGACAAGGGCCCGTACCACGGCTGGATGGTGGGCTTGGACGCGGACAACCTGAACACGCAGACATTCTTTCCTGTGACGCACGGGGTCAGGGGCGGCGGCATCTGGGGCCCGGGAGGAGCATCCGCGACAGACAACGGCCTTTACGTCGTCACGGGCAACGGAACTAGCCCTGACCAGGACGGAGCCCCGGTGCCTGACACGTGGTGGGCCGATCTCGGCTCTTCCGTTCACCCTGGGGACGTGGGCGAATTCTTCGAGGCTGTCGTCCGCCTCGCCATGCGCCCAACAATGCTGACCGACAACTGGACAGACCCGATCAAAGTGCAGGGATCGACCCCGCATAAGGCCTGGTTCGGTCACGAGAACCAGGCCGGAAGCATCGCGGTGGCCGACGTAAACAGCAATGGGAAGCCGGATGTGGTGGTGTTCCACATCGACCATCCCTCGGGCGGGAACCGCGGCTACTACCGGATCGGATGGGACCTGGACCCAACCACTGGCCAGGTCACCGGCGACTGGACCGAGCCGTTCCAGATTGGCTCGGATCCGAAGACAGCCTGGTTTGGTGACGAGAACCAGGGTGGCGGCATAGCGGTTGCCGACTTGGACGGGAACGGGAAGCCCGACCTCGTGGTGTTCCACCTCGACCATCCTTCAGGGGGTAACCGAGGCTACTACCGGATCGGATGGGACCTGGACCCAACCACTGGCCAGGTCACCGGCGGCTGGACCGACCCGATCCAGGTAAAGGGCTCCGGCCCAACAACGGCCTGGTTCGGTGACCAGAATCAGGGCGGTGGCATAGCGGTTGCGGACTTGGACGGGAACGGGCAGCCCGACTTGGTGGTGTTCCACCTCGACCATCCTTCCGGGGGTAACCGAGGCTACTACCGGATCGGATGGGACCTGGACCCAACCACTGGCCAGGTCACCGGCGACTGGACCGACCCGATCCAGATCGGCTCGGGGCCGACAGCGGCCTGGTTTGGTAATGACAACCAGGGCGGTGGCATAGCGGTTGCGGACTTGGACGGGAACGGGCAGCCCGACTTGGTGGTGTTCCACCTCGACCATCCTTCCGGGGGTAACCGAGGCTACTACCGGATCGGATGGGACCTGGACCCAACCACTGGCCAGGTCACCGGCGGCTGGACCGACCCGATCCAGGTAAAGGGTTCGTCTCCGCATAAGGCGTGGTTTGGTAACGAGAATCAGGGCGGTGGCATCGCGGTCGCGGACGTGAACGGCAATGGCCAGCCCGACCTCGTCGTGTTCCACATCGACCACCCCTCGAGTGGGAACCGCGGTTACTACCGGATCGGCTGGGACCTCGCAGCGAGCCACCGCTTCGTGGTCGATGACTGGTATCTCCCCACCAACGCCCGAGATCTTAATGATCAGGACTCCGATCTCGGTGGGGCGAGTGCTCTCCTTCTGCCAAGCATTGATGGCAGCGACCAAGCGATGCTCGTCACCTCCGACAAGGCTGGAAACGTCTACCTGTTGAACCGAGACAACCTCGGTCACTGGGGCAATCAGACCTGGCTCGGTCAGATCTACGACGGTCACGTCGACGACACACCTAAACATGAGATACGATGTGCCCCGGCTTACTACAAGACGCCGGCGGGTGACCATTATGTCTTCCTCTCGGCACATCAGACACCTGGCTTGGTTGCCTTTAGAGTCGCGCTGGATGATGGCCATCCAAGGCTCGAGGAGGCATGGCGGGCGGTCGACCTAACAACCAACGCACAGGTAGGTCTTGGCAATGCGGCGGGATCACCGCTTGTCGTGGGAACCACAGCCGGCAGACTCACCGGCGAATACGCATCAGTTTGGATCGTTGACGGCGGCGATGACGCGAGCCCCGCGCTCCGCGCGTTCGACGCTCTCGACGGACAGGAAATCTTTAACTCGACATGGGCTCCGAGCGACGCCCTCGGTGACGTACCTCACTACGCGCCAATGAACTGCACGACGCGGAGTGTCTTCGTTGGAACGAATCAGGGACTGGCCTGCTATCGCCTTCCTTGGACGGCGCCGACGAGAGCCGCTGACTTGCTGTTGTTCCACATCGATCATCCATCAGCTGGTAATCGCGGCTACTACCGAGTCGGTCCGGACGTCGACACCGCGGGGGCGCCTGGCGAGGTCACCGGACGATGGACGGATGCGATCAAGGTGCAGGGGTCGACCCCGCATAAGGCGTGGTTTGGCAACGAGAATCAGGGCGGTGGCATCGCGGTCGCGGACGTGAACGGCAACGGCAAGCCCGACCTGATCGTGTTCCACATCGACCACCCCTCGGGCGGGAACCACGGCTACTACCGGATCGGATGGGACGTCGGTGTATTCGGGGATGTTCTGGATTGGACGGAACCGATCAAAGTGCAGGGGTCGACCCCGCATAAGGCGTGGTTTGGCAACGAGAATCAGGGCGGTGGCATCGCGGTCGCGGACGTGAACGGCAACGGCAAGCCCGACCTGATCGTGTTCCACATCGACCACCCCTCGGGCGGGAACCACGGCTACTACCGGATCGGATGGGACCTCGACCCAACCACTGGCCAAGTCACGGGCGACTGGACCAACCCGATCAAGGTGCAGGGCTCAACCCCGCATAAGCGCTGGTTCGGTGATGAGAACCAGGGCGGTGGCATCGCGGTCGCGGACGTGAACGGCAACGGCAAGCCCGACCTGATCGTGTTCCACATCGACCACCCCTCGGGCGGGAACCACGGCTACTACCGGATCGGATGGGATCTCGACCCAACCACTGGCCAGGTCACGGGCGACTGGACCGAGCCGCTCCAGATCGGCTCGGGGCCGGCAACGGCGTGGTTTGGTAATGAGAACCAGGGCGGTGGCATTGCGGTCGCGGACGTGGACGGCAACGGCCAGCCCGACCTGATCGTGTTCCACATCGACCACCCCTCGGGCGGGAACCACGGCTACTACCGGATCGGATGGGACCTCGACCCAACCACTGGCCAGGTCACCGGCGGCTGGACGCTTCCGATCCGAGTGGAGGGCTGGTTTGGTAACGAGAACCAGGCCGGAAGCGTCGCGGTCGCCGTACGTCACTGGACCTGGATCTGGACCGCCGCGCCCATACGATGAGCGGGACGAGTCAAACATGGCTCATAGAGTCGCCAGCAGCGGACGAAACGGAGTCTCCCGTCCTGCACGAAGCAATCACCCGGATCGACACGCGCCTCGACACGCCCGCTTTGCGCCGAAATGCAGAACTGTCCAGGTCGCTCCACGGTCAGCGTCGCCCTGCGCGATAAGTCGAGCGCGCCGCTGCGAAACCGCGGAGGGACACGGGATTCATGTGGGATGCGTGGCCGAGGGCGCGCGATCGCGGTCGGCCGATCTTCGCTCAGACCTAATTCAGTGAGTAGCGCGCGTGGGCCCCTGGTTGTGAGGGTGTAACGGGCCTGGTGGGCTGTGTGCGTGTGCATTTAGGGTGCGCAAGGCGGTCGGTGCTGGATGGGTTGGGTGGCTGTTACTCTCGTTCCGCACCTCTCGTGGCCGTTATCTCCCCCCATCGTGTGGGCCACGAGAGCGCTGGTCAGGAGTCGGCGGTCGGGCTGAGGTAGGCGTTCTGAGGGACGCGGAGCAGATCGAGGATCTGGCGCTGGAGCTCGGTGAGTTCGGGTTCGAAGACCTGGACGATCTCGCCGTTCTGGTTGGTGAGGTGGTGGCGGGTTGCCTCGGCGAAGAAGGTCGAACACGCGCGCGGCGGTCGGTGCTTTGGAGGCGCGGCTTTCGTGGTAGAGCGCGAGCTCAGTGACAGCGTGGCGTGTCATCGCTGCGCGTAGCTCGCGTTCGATCAGGCATTGGCAGAGCAGCGCGATGAACTCGCAGCAGGCGAGTCCCTCGATCCGTGATCGGGACTTCAGCTCGACAGGGGGCGGCGCTGAGCACGGTCTTGAGTTGGTGGTGGCGTTTCTCGAGGTTGGGTTGGTAGCGGTAGGCGGCGAGCAGTTCGGGGTCGGTGAGGTCGTGGTCGTTGGTGACGAGCGGGAACTGCCCGTCGGTGGCGGCGTCGTAGGCGACCTGTTCGTCGTTGACGGCGAACGTGAGCGTGAAGATCGTCTTGGTGGTCTTGCGGTAGCGGGTCTGTTCGCCGGGGCGGCCGCGTTTCTCCTGGCGGAAGCTTTCCTGCTCGGTGTCGGTGATCTCGAACGCCAGCCAGCGTTCGGAGCCGGCGCTGGCAAGCGCGTCGCGGGCGGCCTGCTCCGCGGCCAGGCGTGTTTTGAGTCGTGAGCGTGGGCTGGCGAGGCGGGCTTGGACGCCTTCCAGCGCTTGCATCCCTTGCTCGATCCGGGCGTGGCGCGCGTCTGCGTCACAGGCGAGCTTCTGCGATGAGCGCACCCAGGTGATGCGGTGCCCCTCGCTGGTCGGGATCGGCGCTGGCGCGGTCCAGTAGACCTGGTCGGGGGTCGCCTTTGCGCTTGCCGGGGCGCCTGGCGGCCTCGGTCCAGTCGAACGGGTGCGTCTGCGCCCAGTCGCGGATCTGCGGGTCCTCGGCGCGGGAGCGCGGCAGGATGCTGAGGAACCGCCCGTGGTGGGAGTCGATGTGGCTCATCTGCTCGCGCGTGGCGAGCTTGCAGTCGGCGACGTACAGGAACCCCGGGCTGCCGACGAGCGCGACGAGCCCGTCCCAGGTGGTGATGTGCGTCTGATCGTCGTTGGTGTTGCCGTCCAGCAGCCGGTGCGCGAGCGGGACCGCCCCGTCGGCTGAGACCGTCAGCGTCAGCACGAACTGCTTCAGATCGGGGCGGTGGTCGAGCTGAGTGGCCGGCAGGCCAGGACGGCGACCGGCGGAACTCGGCCTACTTGTCACTTGGTGCCACGTTCCTTAACTAACTAACGGCACCCCAACCACCGTAGAGCACTGCTCCGTGGACGCGGGCTGATGCCGGAAGACCGGCGCCCGACCAGCGGTCAGGATAGTCGCTCCACCGGCCATCGGGTCTAGACTCTAGAAACCTCTGGCAGGACGGCCGCCGCGCCCTCACCGCGGCCCGACGAAGATGAGTCGGCTATTCGTGTGCGCGAACGTGACCCCGCTGCCCCAGCTGGGTCGCCACACGGCGAGGCTCTTCGAGAGGTCGTTCAGTTCCGCTCGTGCGGACGGCGCGGTCGCCTGTAGGTGCTCCGCCCATAGGTTGACGCGTAGATCGCGGACCAAACCGGCCGTCGAAACCGCCGCGACGGAGATCTCCGAGTCGTCTCCCTGGAAGGTGAACTCCATCGAGCGGTCCATGAAGTTCGCCGATCCGATCGTCAGGTACTCGTCGTCGATCAGCACCAGCTTCGAGTGCACGATCAGGTCCCTGAGGTGGTAGACGGCCAGGTTCTGCTGTTCGCTCGTCGAAAGCTTCGTGACGATTCCATCGTTCACCTCCTGACTGAGTGTCAGCGGCCGTGTTCCCGGTGCGTCGAGCGGGTCGCCCGCGCCCGGCAGCACCGCGATCACCTTGACTCCGCGCTTGCACGCCGCGACCAGCGACGGGAACAACGAGTCGGTCGCGTTGAAGGACTGGTCCTCGATGTAGATGTAGCGCTGGGCCGCGGCGAACGCCGTCCGGAACGTACGCAGCACCTCGTGGACGCCGGTCCTCGGCAGCGTCGTCCAGGGTGTGTTGCGGATCAGGTGGAACTCCTTGCTGTCGGGGAATGAGCGGATCACCTCGACGCTCGTGTCGGCGCTCGCCGCGACCGCCGAGCCAGTCGGCGGCGTCGGCGGGGTGACCGTCGGGTTGTACTGGCGTGCACCAGCGCCGAGGTCGTACGTGGCCGCCGATAGGGTCGAAGCCTCGGTCCAGCGCGTCACGAACGTCTCCAGCGCGCGGTTGGCTGCATCGCCCTCGACGCGCGTACCCGCGTCGTGCCACCCTGGACTCGGCGGCAGGTGCATTGGACGGTCGAGGCGGTTCTGCAGGTAGTCGATCCCGCCGACGAACGCCGTGACATTCGAAGCTTGGGAGAAGACGGAGAACTTCATGTGGTGCGACGACGCGGCGTTGCCCGACCAATCGAGCAGCACCCGACCGGCGAGGACAGTCGCGCCTGAGCCGTCGGTCCTTGCGCGGAGGTCTTCGGCCGTTGCGACGTTGCTGCGCACGACCGGCAGATATGCGGCGCCCCCGAATTGGCCCGCCAGCGTAGGATGATCGAGCAGTTGCCGGTTGGCCCACAGGATCACGCGCACGTCGACGCCGGCGGACGCCTTCGCGACGAGCAGCTCGCCGAGCTTGGCCCCGTCGCGGAACGTGAAGCCGGCGTCGGTCCACCAGCCCGCGATGTACCAGGCGTCGCCCCGCGCAAGCGCGTCGATCTGGCTCTTAATCGCCGCGAAATAGCCCTCGCCGTCGACGATCGGGGCGACGGTGCTGGCGCGGCTGAATGGCGCTGCGTCGGTCGTGCCCGCAGGCGGGAAGTAGCGGCCCTCCAGCGAGCTCAAGTTCGTCGTGGACGGAACCGGCGCTGGGCTCGGCGAGCTCGGCGCGTAGGCTTCGAGCAGCGGCCAGGTCATCGGCCCGATCGCCCCGTCCCGAGATACCCCTGCGCAAGCCTGGAACGCCTTCGTCGCAAGTTCGGTGTTGGGACCGAAGCGACAGTCGACTACCAGCGGCATCTGACCGCGCGAAGCAAGCGTTGCGATCGCCGAATCGATATAAGTTCGGACGACGCCGCCCACCGCACCGCAGGTGGCCGTCCCAGCCTTATACCCGGCGAGGAACCCGTTCAGGCACTGCTGCGCATAGCCGACCGACGGCCGACGCGAGCGGGCGGCCGTCACCCCGCGGCCGAGGAGCGGATGCGGTCCGCGGCCAGTCGGGTCGGGCTCAGGGCCCGCGGGGCCCTCGCCAGCGCGGCAGCTGTCGGGACCCGCCTCGATCGCCGCGCTCGCGAGGCCGCGGTCGCCGACCGACTCGATCCCAGCGCTCGCGAGGCCGCCGTCGCCGAGCAGGACACCCTCCCCGAGGACGGCACCGTCGCCACTTGCCTCCGACGCAGCCTCGCGCTTCTCTTGGACGCCGAGCCTCGCGGCGGCGTCCGCGAGCAGCAGCCAGCCAAACCGCTGCGGGATCGTGTCGTGGGGGACCGATGTCGCGTCGACGTGGAATCGCTCGCCCACGCTCTCAGGGACGACTGTCCTGAGCGAACTCGCCAGCGCCAGCGAGTGGGTCGCGGTCTCGCTCCCCGGTACGTAGATCGCCCGCAGCGCTACCCCCGAGCTGGCGGCAGGATCGAGCGCCGTCCACGCCTGGGCCCAGCCGACCAGGTCGTCAGCGGGTCCGTAGACGGCGTCGAACAGGTGCAGCTCCTGCGGCTCGTTGTACGGCAGCGCCGCCACCAATCCGGCGCCGCCTCCGGCGTGGGCAGTGAGGATCAGACGGCCGGTCGCGGGCATCGACGAGAGACCGGTCGCAAGCGCGAACCGCCGGATCGCAGCGGCGATCAGATCGCGCAGGCCGTTTGGGGTGATCAGCGCCGGATGGTCGTAGCCGGCACCCGTCCGTCCGCCGAAGAAGTTGCCGCGCGGGAGCAGGCACAGCGTCGGTCGCCGGCGGCCCGGCCGCGGGTCGGCGTAGTCCAGCGGGTTGGAGAAATCGAGACCGCTCTTCGGCTCGATATCGGTGTCGATCCGCATCGCGCCACCAGCGACCGAATAGCCGTGAAAGTGGACAACGACATCGACCGAGGTGACCTCGGCCGGCATCGCGTTCCAGATCAGGATCAGGTCGGGATGGGTGCCCCGGTGCGATGCGAGCACGGGCTCCTCGTGCACAACCCTGCGGCCCGGCTCGATCGGTCCGGCCTCCGGACTCGATTCCGCCGCCTCGTCGTGGACGACGCCAGGCCACCGCTCACCCTCCCAGCGGACCGCCTCAGGCTGAACTTCGAACGTCGGCGTCGTACCTTCGAGCTTCGCCGGATGCGCCCTGCCTTCCAGTTCGGGGCGGATCAGCATCCGATCGGTCGGCAGACGGCGGCCGTGATCGCTGACGCGAGCGGCGACCTCGCCCGCCTGACCGGCTCCGTCGGCGATCAATTCGGCGTACAAGCCTGGCCCTCGATCCCAGCGGGGACGGCCGCGGGCGGCCGCCTCGGACGCTTCCGCCAGACCGTCCCCCGCCACCACGCCAAGCCGGCCGTAGTCCCGCTCACCGCGTACCCGCGAGAGGAGCACGTCCCCGGGCTGGGGATCGGACTGCAGCTTGGCACCGGGGCCGCCGACCACTGTCCACCCTTCGATCGCGTCGTCGTCCAGGTTGAGGATGTCGAAAACGCCTGCCGGCGTATTGGCGGGAGCGAACCGGTCTAGCACCGTATTCGTGACCCATTCGCCGGCGTCGGCAGCTGCCCGCGCCGCAGCAGTGAGGTCGGAGTCATTCATTGCGCCACCACCATTTCTCGGTCTGCACCGGGGGTGCCAGGGCCGCCATCTGGATGCGTGAGCACATAGGCGGCGACCCGATTGACCAAGCCGATCGCACTAATCAGTGCTCGCTCGTAACTGTCGTCAACCGCCTGAGCGGTTGCGTAACCGGCGCGCGCGACCACCCGCGCAAAGGCGATCGGATCGTCGGTGTGCTGGAACGCCTCGCGATAGCGCCGGTTGCTCTGCAGCAGTCGGCTGTGGTTGGCGATCGACTCCGCTTCGGTGGCGAACCGCCGAAACCAGAGCTTCACGCGGATGCTGTACAGCGGCCGGCCGCGACTGTCGGTCCGCTGCTGTCCGGTGGTGCGGTCGAGGATCGGCTGGGGCGGCTCGTGCTCGTAGGCGTCGAACTGATACGGATCGGTCACCATCTCGCTGGTCCACACGAGCTGGCGCTCGGACTCGGGCACGCGCTGCTCGTTGGCTTTGACCCCGAACAGCATCGCGCCGGGAATGTGGTGTCCCC
Organism: uncultured Solirubrobacteraceae bacterium; assembly: GCA_963816005.1. Classification (GTDB taxonomy): domain Bacteria; phylum Actinomycetota; class Thermoleophilia; order Solirubrobacterales; family Solirubrobacteraceae; genus Palsa-465. Next base: position 137,924 of record CAWFKF010000060.1, read on the forward strand.
AGCCACTCTCAATCCCTCCCTGAGCGAGCGTGAACACCGCGGGGACGCCGGTGGCCCGCTGGTCGGCCAGCGCCAGCTCGCCGTAGCGTCGGTAGAACCGGACGACGTGGGCGTATTGGCGGGCGATTCTCCGGGCCTGCTCGTCGGTGAGCGTGACCCCGGCGCCCGGTGCCGACGGCTCCGGCCACCCTTCGGGGGGCGGCTGCACCGCGCCGGCGGGCGGCTCTGCCGTCGCCTGGGGGTTCGCGCTGGGCGCAGCTGTCGCGAAACCGGACCCCGGGGCAGAAGACGGGGCATTGGGGCTCGGCTCAGTACCGGAGGACCCCTCCGGGACGTTTACCGGCTGAGCTTGACCTGGAGCCGTCGGAGCGGTAGCCGGCTGGGCTCGAGTTGGAGCGGTCGGGGCGGTAGCCGGCTGGGCTTGCGCGGGGGCGGTCGGCGGCATTGACCGTGCCTGGTGGAGCTCGAAGTGCATGAAGTCCTTCGACCTCGACCAGCTGCCGCCCCAGGTCAGACCGGCGGCGACGAGCGCATCGATCAGTCGTTGATCGAGGTCGAGGAAGCCGCTCTGGCGGAGTCGCGCAAGCTCGGCTTGGTGGCGGGAGGCGGCCGCCAGCAGAGCGCGCAGATCCGCCGCGCGGGCAGCATCCCCGGCCTGCTCGGCGCTCTGCAGCTCCTGTCTGCGAGCGTCGAGCCAGGCGTCGCCGAACGTGCTGCGGAAGGTGGTGCTCGCCTGCCGGAGCGCCTCGGCGCTCTGGACGGCGCCGAGGTCGACCCCGGTGACGGCCTTGATCACGCGCACGACGTCTCGGTTGTCGCCGGCGCGGATCAATGGGTTTGTGGCCGGGTTGATGTCGACCGCGAGGCCGAGTGCGTGCTCGGACAGCGACCCCGCTCGGCCGCGGATCGGCCGAGCGACGACCGACCAGATCGAGTTGATCTCGGGTGCCACCCCGGCCGCTCTGAGCGCGGCGTCGGCGCGACCGAGGGCCGCGCACAGATCGCGGTGAGTCGGGAAGCTGTGGCCGAAGAAGGAACACGCGGCGATGTTCTCGTCCAGATACGCGGCCGCATCTCGGATCCCATGCCTGGCGTATAGCGGCCCGAGCTTGAGGTACCCCGTCAACCCGCCCTCGACCCACGAATGCACCCGCGGGTGTGCCTCCCACTGGGCCCGCAGCTGGTCCTCGCCGGCGACCGCGGCCGGCCCACCACCGGCGGCCGCAAGCGGCGCTCCCGGCGCCCCGCCCCCGTTTTCCGGCCGGCCCCGGCTCGGACCGGTCCGCGGCGTCAGCTGGGCACCGGCGTCGGCGAGCAGGCGCCAGCCGAATCGCCGCGGGATGTCGTTGTGCGCGACCGTCGTCGCCTCGACCCGATAGCGATCGAGTAGTACGGGAACCAGCGGGCCGGCGAGCGCCTCGTGGAGCGAGCGCGCGACCGCGAGCGAGTGCTCCGAGGCCCCGGCACCCGGGATGTAGAGAACGCGGAATGCGCCTACCGTGCCGTCGTCGCGCTCGCGCCGGATCCTTGCCTGGGCCCACCTCGAGAGCTGGTCGGCCGGTCCGTAAAGCGCGTCGAAGATATGTACCTCGTGCGGGTCGTTACCGGCCAGCGCGCGGATGAGACCGGCGCCGCCCCCTGAGTGCGCGGTCAAGATCAGCCGGTCGGTGCCAAGTCGCGCGCCGGTCGTGTCCGCCAGCCGGTCGAGCGCGAAACCGATCAGATCGCGTAACCCGGTCGGCGTGACGAGCGCCGGATGGTCGTAGCCCGACCCCGTGCGACCGCCGAAGTAGTTGCCGCGTGGAAGTACGCACAGGGTCGGTCGCTGCCGGCCCGGTCGCGCATCGGACGGATCATCCGGGCTGGAGAAGTCGAGCCCGCTCTTGGGCTCCTTGTCGGCATCGAGGCGCATCGCGACCCCGTGGCCCGAGTAGCCGTGGAAGTGGACCACCACGTCGATCGTGGACACGCCCTCGGGAATCGCGTTCCAGTGCAGGATCAGATCGGGATGCGTACCGCGGTGCGACGCCAACAGCGGCACCTCCTGAACCACCATCCGCCCGGGCGCAACCGGCCCGGCCTCGGACCCCCACGTCAGCTCTCGCTCGCCGACCACGCCCGGCCACCGCTCGCCCTGCCAGCCAGCCGGCTCCGGCCCCGAGCGAGAGGTCGCGACGGACTCGCCAGCCTTCGACCCGTTGTGCTCGGCGGCCTCGCATTCGGCGCAGCTCTCGCCGAGCGCGAGCCACACCGAAGGACTGATCGGCTCCAACGCAACCGCCTCGGGACCTGCATGGGTCGGGGCGGTCGGGCCGCGTTCCCGGCGCTGGGCCGTCGGCTCTCCGGCCGGGCGCGCCGCCGCCACCGCCCGCTCCAGATCGAGATAGCCGTCGCCGACGCGTTGGGCGCGCTCGTCGGTGAGCCCGGACGGCTCCGCCGTTTCGCTGAGCATCCGCCGTGTCTCGTTGATCGCCAGCGGCCGCCCGGCGGCCTCGAACATCAGCGCCACGGTTCCCGCGACGTGCGGCGCGGCCATGCTGGTGCCGGACATCCGTGTCGACCGCGCGCCGGGGGCCTCCCCCCGCGGCGTCGAGCGCGCCGCCAGGACGCGGACACCGGGAGCGACGAGGTCGGGCTTCACGCGGCCGTCGCGGGTCGGGCCGGAGCTGGAAAAGAGCCCCAACGGGCGCTCCGGCGCGTGCGCATCGTAGGCGCCGACCGCGATTGTCCGCTGACCGTTGCACACCGAGCCGGTCGTGCACACCTTGATCACCTCGGTCTCGTCGAGGTGGGCCTGGCAGGCCGGGCAGCCCGACTCCCGCTCGACCCACGCGTGGTACCGGCCATCGCCGACATCCGGCGCCTCCAGCGTCAGCTCCCACCGTCCGCCCGGTGATGCCGGGTACAGGAACGCGTTGATGTGATTCTGGCCGTTGTTCGGATCGTGGATCCGGTGGTAGATGCGGGCCGCCGCCTGGCCGCGCACCGTGAGCTCGCTCGACTCGCCGGGCGCCGCCGTGGCTTGCGCGATCCCCTCCGGGGCCCGAAGCGTCGCGATCATGCGATCGCCGCCCGAGTACCAGACCTCGAGCTGGTGCGGACTGGTCTCGGCTCGCTCTGCGAGCCAGCCGATGCGTTCAGTCTCGCCCGAACGCAACCGCCCGGAGGTGTGCACGCGCTTCTCGTAGTAGTTGCCGGCGCTCTGGCAGATCGCCCGCCCCGGACGCTCCGTGACCGCGTTGTCGATCGCCCGCTCGACCAGACTGGTGCCGTCGTGCGGCCCGCCGTGGCTACCGAGGCTGAGGCTGATCACGGCCGGCGCGCCCTGCGCCGCCGCGAGACAGAAGTCGATCGCATCGATCAGCGTCACCGAGTCGCCGAGCGTCTTTTCGGGTCCGGCCGCGGGCGAGTCGAGGTGCACGAACACGAGGTCGGCCCCCGGCGCGACCCCGGTCGGCGTCTCCGGGCTGCCGCTCGCCGCCGCGATCGAGAGGCAATGCGTCCCGTGACAGCCCTGCCCAAGATCGGCATCGGCCGGGTGGTAGCCAAGCGCCACGTATGGGTCTACCTGCTGGAGTGCGCGATCAATCGCTTCGCGGCCGTGGACCACGCCGTAGCCGTGACGGGAGGCGCTCGTCGGCCGCTCGCCGCCGCGCTGGTCCCAAAGCGCGATCAGCCGCGTCTTCCCGTCCGCCATCCGGAAATCGGGGTGCGCAAAGTCGAGCCCCCAGTCCGCGCATCCGACGACGACGTGCTGGCCGGTCTCTGGCAAGTGCTCGGGGCGACGCTCGTCGTCGGCGTCGTAGCGGCGCTCTGGCGCCGGGTGCGCGGGCGGCGGATGCTGATCGAGCAGCCGCGGCGCCTTTAGGCTGTCGATCTCGGGCGAGGCCCACACTTCGCCCAGATCGCCGCGCCGGATGCGGCACGTCGCGACATCCCCGAACCGGGAAACGACCTCGACACCCTCCGGCACCTGCGCGCCGGGCGCGAAGCGCGCCACGACGCGAACCGGTTCGTCCTGGTCGCCTGCCCTGATCAACTCGGCGAGCGCGGGATCCATGACGAATCGGGCTGCCTGGTCGGTGTCTTGGCGTTCCGGTAGCTCTCTAGGGCTTCGGCGGCTCGCGCTTCGGGTCCCCGACCGGGATCCAGGGCGACCTGGTGATTACGGCCTCACCGCCGTCGCCGACGTAGCAGACCTCGACGGCCAGATAGTGGTCGTCGTCAGCGGCCTGGATCGTGTACTCCGGGTCGTTCTGGCCCTTGAGTTCCTGCTGATCGCGGAACCACTGGAATTGGAGCGCAACGCTGCCGAGGCCCTGCCAGCTGCCCGTATCGGCCTGGAGCGTGTCCCCCACCTTGCGCGTCGCGGCCCGAACGATCTCGACCACGGTCGGGTAGCTCGGCTGCGGGATCGAGGCCGGGATCGGAAGCACCGTTCCGGCGATACCGCCGCCTTTGGAGCCGGACGCCCGCGAGCCGCTCGCGCCGGGACTCACCGTGCCGCCAGCCGCCGCCAATGCCTGGGCAGCTTCGGATGCCGCCTCCTGCTTGGCGAGCTGATCGACGATGATCACCCCGAGCGCCAAGTTGGGAAAGATCGCACCCGGGAGCGCTACGCGCGCGACCTGGCTCTGCTCGACGCCCTCCCGCCGCGCCACGGCGATGCCGGCCACCAGGCCGAGTGTGTTGAGCGGCATGATCGACTCCCTCCTAGTGGTGGCCCGCAGCGATCAACGCGACAGCCAGCATCAGCCCGCCATCCATGCCGCCGGCACCGCCGGACGCGCCACCCAATCCTCCGCTCAGCATCAGCAGCGGGAGCAACTGGCTGAGTGAATCGGGTGGGGTCGCGACGTTGACGGCGGGTCCGCCGCCGGCTGGATTCACCGACACCACCCCACCGCTCGCCAGCAGCGGCAGGATCGCGAGCGTCTGCAGCGTGTTGCGAGTCTCATCGCGGGTCTTGATGACCTCGTCGCGGAGCGTCTTCAGCTCGGTCCGCGCCCGCTTTGAGACGGCGTCGACCTGCCGGCCAACGCCCGAAATCGCCTTGGCGTTCTGGCCGACATCGTTGCGGACCTTGTCCAATGCGGTCTGGAACTGGGTCTGCGTGACGTAGCCCTTCAGCACCGGCTGGGTGTAGCGGCCGGGTGACGCCGGCCGGCGAGCGCGGCGAGCTTCGGCCATCTCGCTCTCCCACTCCGATGATTCGCCCCACTCGGAGCTCTCGCTCCCGAGCTCGGCGGAGTCTGTGTATTCGAGTTCCATCTGTCCTCCTAGCTGGTGGTCGAGTGACCGTTGGAGTTGTTTGGTGGAGATGAGCTCGACCACCGTCTGGCCGTCGCCTGCGCGCGCCTGAGCTGCTCGCTGTCTAGTCGCTCGAGCGCGGGCAGGACGAACGTCTCGAACAGGCGCGGCTCGGGTAGCGCCCAGCCGGGCGAGCCGCAGCCGCCGCAGACCGGACAGTCGATGATTTCGCCGATGCAGAGGCTGCAGGCACCGATCGCGCGGGCGAGATCAGACAGCCGCTCGTCTGGCAGCGGAAAGCTCGGGCCGACCGCTCCGTAGACCTGCCCCGGCTGTGCCGTAGCCTGAGGCTCCGCGGGCTCGCGACCGGCCTCCCAGCCCAGCTCGGGCCACGGCTCCTCGATCACCGGGTCCTCGAGCGCATCCGCTTGGGCCCGCTGCGTCATCAACGACTGTGCAAGCTCCTGCGGCGAGGCCCCGCCCTCGAGCGCCGCGCGCACGTCCGGCGGCAGCATCGCGATCAGCGTCTGGCTTATCGTCGACGGATCCATGACACCCTCACCTCGAGTAGACCGGCTCGTAAGTCGCGGAGTAGCCCTCGCCGGCGTCCGCCCACTCGGCCTCGATCGCGTCGGCGTACGCCTCGGCGCTTTCCCCAGAGTCCGGCGCCTCCGGCGCCTGCTCGGAGGATTCGCGGAGGATCGCCTCGACCGCGATTGCCTTGGCGAGGGTCTCCGCCCGCTCGGCGCCGTCGGCCGCTTCAGACATGCCAGGCAGCGTTGCGGCCTCGGGCACGCCGTAGACGTGCTCCCACTCAGCCGACGCCTGATTGGCGAAGTGGCCGATCATGTTCGCGATCGCCGAGACCGGGACGTTCTGACCGCCGACCGGCACCGTCCGGCTGCCCGAGTTGCCGAGCAGCATCGCCATCAGCGCCTGGGTCACCTGCGGTTGCGAGAGCAGACCCATCAGCGAAGCCGCCGGACCTTGCGCGCCGGGGGGCGCAGGCGCAGGCGCGCGGGGCGCAGCGGGCCGCTGCAGTCCGCCCATCACGCCGCCGCCGACCGCGCCGATCAGCGCCCCCCACGGGCCAAGCGCGGCGCCGGTGGTGGCGCCCGAGAGCGCCCCCGACGCGATGTTGCCGAGCCGCGGCGCGATCACGCTTCCGACGTTCGACGCGATCTGCCCGATCGAGCTGAAGATGCTCTCCGCCGCCTCGGCGTCGATCCCCTGGACGGCGAGCTCCGCTCGCAGCTGTTCGGGACTCAGCTCGCGCAGGCGCGGGGAGAGCGCGGGCCGCAGCTGCGTGAAGGGGTCACTGGTCGCACTCACCGTCCACTCACCTCATCTCTTCTGTCGTTGTGGCGTCGGGCGACGCCGACCGCGGATCTCCTCGACCAGCTGACCCGGAGACACCTCGCCAAGGATGGTCCGGTGGGGTCGGAGGTCGTACAGCAGCGTCTCTCGACCTTCCCCGAGCACGGCCAGCACCCGAGCCCTGGGCTGCCGCAACAAGATCCGCGACGCGGCCACGGGATCATCGCTTCCGGTCAGCACCACATCGACGTCACCCAGTTCGTCGGTAAGCTCGCTCGCAGGACTGTCACTCTTAGTTACTAGTTCCATGTCTTCCTGCGCCTCGACTGTTGTTCGGAGAATCTCACCCAAAATGGTGGGTAGATCGACAATGAGGATGCGTGTGTGCCTCAACTGACTGGAGCCTGAGTCGCCGCCGTGCAATTGATTGTCGCTGACACCATGCGCGGCGCCAATAGGCACTTGGCACCAACTTTCGGGCCAGGCGAGATCCCAATCAGCTGAACCGTTGGAACTAGTCCAACGGGTTCACCGCGGCCGGCGCGCCGCGGGCACGTGCTGCCGCCTGGGCCCGATTCTCGACCCCAAGCTTGGCGATGATTCGATGCACGTGGTTCTTGACCGTCGGCAGCTCGATGCACAGCTGCCGCGCGATCGCCTTGTTCGACATACCGGCGTCGATCAAGCTAAGGATCTCCTGCTCGCGCTGGGTCAACGCAGTCGTGGGCGCTCGCTCCTGCGCGAGTGAGCTTACGTGCCGCAGCAGCGCCGCCGTGATCCGCGGCGAACATAGAACCTCGCCGCGTACGACTCCCTCGAGCGCTGAGACCAGTTGCTCCAGCGACGCGTCACGCGTGACAAAGCCCGAGGCTCCGCACTCTGCGCACGCGATCACGTCGGCAACCGAGTCCGGCACCGTGATCGCGACGATCTTCACCCCCGGCACTGCTCCGGCGAGCTGCTGCAGCGCACTGACGCCGCTCGGGCTACCGATATCGATCAGGACGATGTCAGGTCGGCCGGCCATCCGTCGCAAGCTTCGCAACGCGACATCGACCCGCGGCGAGCCTCCCAGGACCTCGATCTCGTCCCGTTGCCCGAGAATCTCACACAGGCCATCGCGATATAGGCTGATCTCGGAGATCACGAATAGACGAATTGCCCTTCACTCCCGGCTCATATACCGCCAACGAGCACGTGCATGTTTTGGGCCGGCACCCCGACGCCACCTCGTTCAGTTACTCAAGTCCACCGGGCCCGTTCCCGCCCCATTGTCCGTAGCACTCTTCAGACCAGAGCCTTGGCCAGCCTATCGCCGGCGCTCGACGCTGTCAACGGAGGTTCACTGTGACATTTGTCGCAGCGGGCTGGGGCCGCTACGGCGTCGGCTGTGGTCGCCGGACACGTCCGTCATCGCACCGCAAACTCCGCCCATCGAGCAACGGTTCTTCAGAAGCTACTGACGCAACCGTGGGTTGTGTCAGCGTCCTGGTAGGGGTGGGCCGAGCCCGCCGAGTGAGAGCATCGCGAGCGATGACGGCGTCGGGTGAGTGGTAGCCGATCCCGCGGCGGATGATCAGCCGGATCTGGGTGTTGATCTGTTCGACGCGAGCGTTGGATCGATTCGTCGAATGCGCCTGATCCCTCGGATCTGAGTGATCTCCCGCGGGTGCGGGTGACGCACCCGTTCCATCCGTGGGCCGGCCGGGAGCTGGAGTTCGTCAAGCGCCGGAACAACTGGCGGGCTGATCGCGTGTATGTGCGCGACGACGCGGGCGGGTTGGTCTCGCTGCCCGCGGAATGGACCGATGCGGTGCCGGAGGATCCGTTCGTCGTGGTCGCGAGCGGCCGCGCGCCGTTTCACCTTCAGGGGTTGCTGGCGTTGGCGGAGTTGGTCGCGTCGCTGGTAGCCGCGCGGAGCTGCGCTGAGGACCGCGCGACTTCCAGCGACTAGCTCGCCGTCAAGCGGATTATGCCGCCGATGTCAGCCGGATTTTGCCGCTGGTGGACGCAAGGACCGCTGCGGGCGTGCCGCGGACTTGCAACAGGCTGGACGCTTTACACTGTCCTGCAGCCTGGGCGGGGGGCCGTCCGCTCGGCTACCTGGCGCATTTGAAAGTGGTCCCGGAGTCAGATACGGTCGGAGCTTCGCGATCGAGGAGAGGTCCGCATGGCGAGGGCGAACACGCCGGAGGAGATCAGCCGGTTGGCCGCGGAGGCGATCACCTCTGGAGACCTAGATCCTAGACGCTGCACTCACCCTGTATGAGCCCGAGGCGACGTTTGGGCTCATGAATGAATTACTGGGCTCGTGGCAGGATGTTGGGTTGTGGTGGCGTATCGCGAGGGCATGATCGATGAGTCGAAGATTGCGGAGCGGTATCAGGCGTTGGGTCCGGAGTTGAACGAGCGTCAGCGGAGGTTGTGGGCGGCTTCGGAGGCGCGCTCGCATGGGCGTGGTGGGATCGCGGCGGTTGTGCGTGCGACGGGGATCAGCAAGAACACGGTGGTGCGGGGGATCGCGGAGGTGCGGGCGGGGGCGCGTTTGGATGCGGGGCGGGTCCGTCGTCCGGGGGCGGGGCGGCCGCGGTTGACGGAGTCCGATCCGGGGCTGGTGGCGGCGCTGGAGGCGTTGGTCGATCCGGACACGCGCGGGGATCCGGAGTCGCCGTTGCGGTGGTGCTCGAAGAGCTTGCAGAAGATCGCGGGCGCTTTGGTGGATGCCGGTCATCAGATCTCTGACCGCTCGGCGGGGAAGCTGTTGCGGGGGCTTGGGTTTCGGTTGCACGCGAACTCCAAGACGAGGGAGGGGAAGGATCATCCCGACCGCGATGCGCAGTTCGTGCATATCAACGCGACTGCTCAAGCGGCGCTCGCGGCGGGCGAGCCGACGATCTCTGTCGATGCCAAGAAGCGCGAGCTCGTCGGGGACTTCAAGGCGGTCGGGCGGGAGTACGAGCCGACCGGCCGGCCGGTCGAGGTCCGCTGCCACGACTTCAAGGACAAGGAGCTGGGGCACGCGATCCCGTACGGCGTGTACGACATCCAGGCGAACGAGGGGATGGTGTCGGTCGGGGTCACCAACGACACGAGCGCGTTCGCGGTCAACTCGATCCGCGCGTGGTGGGAGCACCTCGGCCGCAAGCGCTACCCCAACGCGCAGACGCTGACGATCACTGCCGACGGCGGCGGCAGCAATTCCAGCCGCACCCGTCTGTGGAAGACCGAGTTGCAGAAGCTCGCCAACGAGATCGGGATCCCGATCCGCGTCTGCCACTTCCCGCCCGGAACGTCGAAGTGGAACAAGATTCAGCATCGCATGTTCAGCTTTGTCAGCCTGAACTGGCGCGGGCGGCCGTTGGAGACGCTCGAGGTGATCATCGACCTGATCGGCGCGACCACGACCAGCACCGGCCTGACCTCGATCTTGCAGTAGGCGCGGGATCGCGTCGCTTGCAGTAAGCATCGCGCGGGGTTATGCGAGCGGTCTGGATGGGGTGTGTCGGGGTGTGTCGGGTTGTGGCTGGTGAGGATCGGTGTGGTGGCGGTGGCGCCGGCGGCTTGGACACGTTCACTTTGGGGCTGGCCGGCGGTTTGTGGGCAGGCTGACGCCCGGGGTGTGGGGCGATTGGCCGTCGGGTGGCGGCGCCCAGCGGCGCCGCGGTCAGCCTGTTGGGGGTGGGAGCGCTTGCAGCCGCTCGAACGCGGCGGCGAGCTGTCCTGCCCAGGGCCAGTGGCGTGAGAGGCGCAGAATCGTGCGGCGGGCGTGGCGGGCGATCCGCCCCGACTGGTGCAGCAGCCGGTAGCGCAGCCGTTTGAGCTCCCACGCGCGTGCTTGGTCGGTAAGGCACAGCTGCTGAGTCCAGGCGACGAGGTCTTGGGCGAGCTGCACGAGCCACAGCCACACCTGGTTGTTCGCGAAGCTGTGGAACGGGAGGTTAGACAGGCCGCAGTCCTTGGCTTGGCGGATGCGGTCCTCGACACGGGCGTGGCCGCGGTGGTCAAGGTCGAGCTGGGGAATGCTCTCGCCCGGCTGGTCGCAGAGGAACACCGCGAGGCGGTAGCCGTCATGGTCGGCGAAGGACTGCTGGTCGCCCTCCGTGAGCTTCGTGCGCCGGGCGATCAGCCTTGAGCCCCGCGGCCACGCGGACAGATCCACTTGGTCGGTGATCTCGCACACCTGGCTGTGCTCGCGCTCTGTGCCGTCTGAGCGGATCGCCTTGACCCACACGGCCTCAGGCACGGCGATGATCGCCTCGCGCACCGGCTCGGAGAGATCAAACCCGAACGAGAACCGCATGTTCGCCTCGCGGCAGTACATGGTCAGCTCGTGCGTTGAGCCGGCGCCGTCGGCCCTGACCAGGATCTCGCCGTCGAGCGCTTGTTGGTCGAGCTGGGCGAGCGCGAGGTCGAGCACCAGCGTGTGATCGCTCGCGGTGTTCGACCCGGCGTTGCCCGGCCGCAGCACCCCCGCCGGCGCCTCCCCTGTCCCATCGAGGTAGCAGAGCAGCGGATGATGACCATAGCCGCCTTTGAAGTTCCCCTTGGCGTCCTCCTTCTCCGAGTGGGCGGTGGTGAGCGTCGCGTCCAGGTCGAGCACCGTCCGCTCGGGGCCGTCCGGCTTGACCCTGCGCTGCGGACGCGCCCCGAGCTTCCACGCCCGCGCCCTCGCGACCGCGACCGCCACGCGCAGCCGGCCAAGGCACTCCGCGTCGATCGAGTCGATCACGCGGAACGCCGTTGAGTCAGACGCGACATTGCCGAACAGGTCAGGCTGATCACGCTGAGCTCCCAGGTCAGCCAGGCACTCCCCGCCGTCGGCGAGCATCACCGCCAGATCGCGCAGCACCACCCCTGGGTCATGCGCCGAGCGCCGCTCCCTGGTCGGCGCCATCGCCCCCGACAGCGCCCGTGTCAACCCGACGCGGTCCGCGACCCCGGCCAGCAGCGCACTGCCAGCATGACCGACCTGACCCGTGCCGTCCGCCCTCACAGTTAGCTTGTCAACCAGCCCATCACGCTTCACCATTTGGGTGATCCTCCTGAGGTCGGGACGCGAGTTTCAGCACCCCGCATTCTCCTTGCCCAGGCGGACGTTTCCGACGTTTCCGCGCCCCGGCCAGCCCCGGGGCGCGGTCGTTAATGCAAGATCCAGGCTGAAGGTATACGCGCGCCTCGATCCGGGCGAGTACGAGAAAGGGATCAAGGTCACCGACGCGGAGCTTGCCGCTGTGAACATCGTCCGGGATGAGTTCCACCCGGACTGGAATTACACGATCCACCCAATCCCTACGGACCCACTAATTCTTTCGTGACGGCTTTGTGATGCCCAACGCGCTCGGCGAAGGGTCGGTGACCGGCCTCACCGGTCTGCGTGAGGCCTTCAAGGGATTCTTGGCGATCAGCCCGGTGCTCACCATCAACCCGGAGAGGACAGTCGTGGCGGGCGACACGGCGTTGGTGATCGGCAATTGGACGCTCACGGGCCGCGATGCGGACGGAAATGACATCGACATCGGCGGTCGGTACGCGGACGTCGTGCGCCGCCAGCCGGACGGCAGCTGGCTATTCGTGATCGACAATCCCAACGGCAGCGACTGAACGCCAGGACCGGCAGTTGCCGTAAGGGCCGGTTGTCGAGCAGAGGGACAATGGAAGGGCTCGCGGACCTCCAAAGCGTCTGAGCAGCCACACGTCGACCCCGCAACCGAGCGTGCGCAGGAGGAGAAGGCAATCCCCGCAGCGGCGTTCGCCGCCGCCGTCGGCGGCAGCTTGGTGGCGTGGCCGTTGAAGGCCATGATCCCGATGTACATCTACCCGACGTACCTCGGCAGCTTCTGGAACGTGATCGAAGTGAACCCGACCAACGTCGAGTACGTGATCGCCAACGTCGAAACCGGCCCCGGCACCTCCGCCAACTCCGACTACCACAACCCACATCGATAACTGCCGCGCCGTGAGCCGAGAGCAATCTCAGGCGCAGATTGCTTTCGCAAATGCGTTTGGGGGACGCTGCTTATTTACCCCGGCCTGCAAATGGGTTACGCGGCGTAAGCTTTGGCGGGGTGAGTGAAGAACCGCTTGATGATGTGTGGCTGTCGCTGGCGACCGTGCAGGTAGGAGCGCACCTCATCGATCAGCTCGCTCAGGTTCCGCGGCCGACGGCGGCCGACCGCGTTGGCCTTCACGTCATGGTTGAGCAACTCCACCGGGTTGAGGTCGGGGCTATACCCCGGGAGGAAGTGCAGCTCAATCCGCTCACCGTGTTCGGCCACCCACGCCTTGACGAGCTTCGAGCGATGCGAGGGATGCCCATCCACGATCAGGTGCACCTTCCGATCGGGGTGATGGTCGATCAGTCGCTCGAGGAAGTCGATGAACACGAACTGGTTGAACTTGCCCTCAAACAGCGAGAAGCGCAACGACCCGTCGTTGCCGATCGCGGAGATCATGTTCACCCCGAACCGCTGGCCCGTGGCCTCCTTGATCGGCGTCTGCCCTTTCGGGCTCCAGGAGCGCCCGTGTGAGCACTGCGAGCGAAACCCGGTCTCGTCCTGCCAGAGCAGGATCCCCCCGTCGCGCCCGGCGTCCGCGCGGACCTTCGGGTAGCGCTCCTTCAGCCACTGCTCGACCGCCTCGGGATCGCGCTCCAGCGCCCTGTGCGCCGGCACCTGCGGCGTGAACCCCCACGCGCGCAGATAGCGCCCCACCGTCGTCACCGCGAGGCGGACCCCGAACCGCTGATCGATCAGCTCCATGACCGCGTCCCGCGTCCACAGGAACCCCGGCAACTTCAGCTGATCGGGGTTGCGCTCCTTGACCAAGGTCACGATCACCCCCTGCTGCCAGGGCTCAAGCGCTGCCTGCTCACCCGGCCGCCGGCCCCGGCGGCGTTCCTGCAACCCCTCCCAGCCGCCGTCACGCCAGCGGCGCATCCACTTCGACACTACCGCCCGCTCGACTCCGAACACCCGTGCGGCCTCACGGTGACTCATCCCACCGATCACCGCCCGCACCGCACGCTCGCGAATCGCCGCCTGTGCCTCGCCTGACAGTGACCGTAGATCCGAGTGAGTTGACACGCTCACATACTATCAAAACAGTAATCCATTTGCTAACCGCGGTAATAGAAGACACTACCCCTTGCGGCTCCCGACAAAGACCCGAGCACTGGGGCCCACCCGGACCGCACGAGCGCGCTTTACGATCGTCCTCATGCACTTTCGACAGAGCATTCTGACTCTCCCAGGCGGCCGTGACCTCGCCTACGCAGAATATGGACCGCCTGATGGCATACCCATTGTCTTCTTCGCCGGCTTTGGGCACGACCGCTTTGGGTGCTTTCCGCCTGTCAGCAACACCCGTATCGTCGCCATCGACCGCCCTGGGATCGGGGCCTCCTCGCGCCAACCCGGGCGGACCATCCTGCAGTTCGCGGAGGACATCGAATACCTACTAGACCGGCTGAGGATCGGTGCGGCCGCGCTGCTGTCTTGGTCCGCCGGTGGGCCGTACGCGCTGGCTGCCTGCGCGCGGATGCGCGACCGCGTCAGAGCTGCGACTCTCGTCAGCGCTATTGCGCCACCCGGGATGGGCATTTCCCTAGCTGGGATGAACCCAGTCGGTCTAGTCGGTCACGGGATGTCGCGACTCGCCGGTATCTCGCGTGTGCTCATCGCCGTGCAGCTCGCGACGCTCCGCCTAGCGGCTCAACACCACAGCGACCTTCTCCTGCAAAGCCTGTGCTTGACCGCACCGAGATCCGACCGTCACATCCTCGCCCTGCCGGAAGTCCGAGAGATGTTCAGCCGCACGTTCCGGACAGCCAGCGCCCCGGGCGTTGCCGGACTCATCGACGAGCTGACGCTCCTCGCGAGGCCGTGGAACGTAGACCTCAACCTAATCCAGGGCGCGACCGTCGAACTCATCTACGGCGACAAGGATCGACTGACCCCTGCCGTCATCGGCGCACGCTTGTCCCAACTGCTTCCAGGAAGCCGTCTTACGGTGGTCCCGGGCGCGGGCCATCTGTGGATCTGGGCGAACTGGAGTGCTCTCCTTGAGGCAACCCTGGGCCAAATTGATCCCGGGCTTCGAGCGGCGTGCCGATGAAGACAGTCGCTTGAGACGGATGGAAATATCAACGCTCGATAATCGTTATTATGTGAAGCTACCTGCAAATCCGGCTGTTTTTCGGCGACAAGCACCGCGAGCCGAACCACACAAAGCAAGCCGCAACCGAGCCGGCGCAGGCCGGTCAGGAGCACGAGCCGGGCTGGGGCCGCCGGCAGGATGCGCGGCGGCCCCGCCGCGTGGCTCGCGCTACGCGGCGCTCATCGACTCCTGACTGGGCTGGGCGTCCCGGTTCTCGGGGACGAACTGGCTGGCGATGAACGCCGCGCCCTGCGGATCTGACAGGACGGTCATGCGCACCCACGGCGCGTCGAACGGAGCGACCAGCACCTTGCCGCCGAGCTCCGTCGCCTTTTGCGCGATCTTGTCGGCGGCGTCGACCATGAACGTCACGCTCCAGTGGGGTGGGACGCCCGGTTGAAGCGGCTCGATGCTCGCGACGACGTCCTCGAAGCCAGGGGCGCCCATCTCGGCGGTGCGCTGTCGATTGCCCGGCTGGAGCTGCTCGAGGTGATCGCCGTAGGCCGACAACGCCCAAGCCTGGAAGTTGTCGCCGACGCCGAGCACCCGCCATCCGAACACCGACCCGTAGAACGCCTTCGCCGCCTCAAGGTCGCCGGTCGCCAGTCCGTTGAAGTTGAGCGCTCCGTGCTCGTTAATGACGCGGGCGCCCTTGTGCTGCTTCGGCTGCCAGACGCAGAACACCGCCCCCTCGGGGTCGGTGAACACCGCCATCCGTCCCGCGTCCATCACGTCGAACGGTTCGGTCAGCGTCGCTCCGCCCGCCGCCTTGACCTTGGCCGCGGTCTCGTCAGCGCTCTCGACCTGTACGTAGGTGTTCCACACCGCCATCGGCGGCGCGCCCTCCGGCACCGACCCGATCCCGGCGACGTCGCCGCCGCGGATCCGCGCGATGAAGTACTTGCCCTCCGAGCCGGGCGGCATCACGTCCTCGAACTCCCACCCGAATAGACCACCGTAGAAGGCGACGGCGGCGTCCGGGTCGGGGTGGGTGGTATCGACCCAGCACGGCACGCCGGCGATATAGCCATCTCGCTCTGGCACGTTGCTCCTTCCGGTTGCTGACAGTGGTGCGACCATACCCGCGATTTAGGTCAGGATCCGTCCGCAATTTTCGCGATCACGCGATTCGATGGCGGAACCTCGAGCCGACTGCTGCGACTGCTCTCGCTGCTCCCAGGCAAGCGAGGATCTGCCCCGCTCCTCGCCAATAGCGAGACCCGCCACTTCAGAGAAGTGACGTTCTCTGAAGTAAACTCCCGGGATGGCTACAGAGAACGCGCAGAAACGCGGCGGCCAGGAGGCGGGATCCGCTTCAGAGAACACGACCGCCCTCCCGCGGCGTCGTCGCGGCCGCGCTACGCTGCAGCTGCCCGACCCGTTCGCCGCGGTGCTCGACGAGTACATCGGCGCGCTCGCGACAGCTCCGCTCGCCGCGCAGACTCGCCGTACCTACACCTCGAAAGTCCGCCAGTACCTGGCGTGGCTCGCCGGTGCCGACCTCGACGAGGACCCGCTCCTGAGCGCCGACGGCCGGGACTGGGCCGTGCGCGACTACCGCACCCACCTCCAAACCGTCAACAACGCGCTCGCCGCCGTCAACGACCCTACATCCGCCGCGGCGTCGGACCGGCGGCCGCCGCGCGAGTCGACGCCGCCGTCGCGGCGCCGCGCGCGCTCGACAAACGCGCTCAGCTCCGCTACCTCCGAGCAGTCCAGACCTGCCCGTCGCCACGCGACCAGGCGCTCGCGCTGGTCCCGTTCTACGCCGGCGCGCGGATCAGCGAGATCGTCGCCCTCGACATCGACGACGTCGCCCGCTCCGCCCGCAAAGGCGTCCTGAGAATCCTCGGCAAAGGCGAGCGCGTCCGACAGGTCCCGATCCACCCACAACTACACGCCGCGCTGAACGACTGGCTCGCCGAACGCGCCGACTGGCCCGGAGCCACCGACACTCCCGCCCTGTTCCTCAACCAACGCGGGCAGCGCCTCAGCGTCAGGGGCGCCCACGACATCATCACCGGCATCGCCGCCGCCGCCGGCCTCGACGACGACACGACCGTTCACATCCTCAGGCACACGTTCGCGACCACGCTCGTGCGCGGCGGCACAGACCTCGTCATCGTCGCCGAGCTCCTCGGCCACGCCCGCCTCGAAACCACCCGGATCTACACCCGCCCGAGCGCAGAAGACCGCACACGCGCGCTCGACCTGCTCCCCGTCGACAAATAGCGCCGGTCAGAGGTCCTGATGGACTTTTCCGCCTTATGTGTGGGCCGTACCCCGATCGGTCTCGCCGTGCTCGCGACACTCGCCTCGCAACGTACCACTAGCCGGCTCGCCGACGGCGGAGCACTGGAATGACTCGCGTTGGAGCCGCTGCGAGACCCCAGCAGGGTACGCAGCGCCGTCAGTGCTGGTCGCCGCCGGTCGCCGTCGGCGGGCGTGACTCCTCCGCGAGCGACGTGATCGCGAGCGTGCCGCGCGCCGCCTTCTCGAGCACCTCGGTCGCCTCCTCGGCAGAGCGCGCGTAGAGCTCGACAAGCAGGTGCACGACGATCCGGTCCTCGTCGTGCTTGTGGAAGCGTACGTGGGTGAAGAACTCGCGCGTTCCGTGGTCGCCGACCGAGGCGTGGAAGAGCGCGTCCTCGGCTTCAGGGCCTGAGCACGTCTCGATGTCGTCTGCGTCGACGGTCACGGTGCACGACGCGACCCACGGCGCGCCGGCGATCATCCGCTCCCAGCGGTCCTCGATCGGCTCGACGCGCCCATTATGCAATCCGAGATGGGGTTGGTCGTGCATGCAGTCCAGGCACTGGACCACAGCCTCTTGCATCTCGTCGACGACCTCGCCGCGCTCGCCGGTGTCCGCGTCGATCCGGTGTATCCCCTCGTAGTGCACCTGCAGTTCGAGGTTCTGGGACCAGCAGCGGTAGATCGGGTAGGCGCCGGGCTCACCCCGGCGCCCCCCACACCACCGGACATGCGGGTCCGCATCCGGCGGTTCGCTCGGCATCCCGGAAACGACGGTAGGGATCGGCGAAACCCTTCAGGCCGAGGTTGGCCCAGTAGGCGTTGGGCAGAGCGCGGGCAAGAACCGGGGAACCGGCGATGCGCCAGTAGCCTTTGCCCGAGCCGGCCCACTTGCGAGCCTGCCAGGCCGGGATACCGAGCGCACCGAGGTTGCGCCGCTTGGTGCGGTAACGCTTCCATTCCTTCCAGCGGACCTGCCGCAGTCGCCGACGGAGCCAACTATCGAGCTTCCCGAACACCGACGGCGTGTCGGCCAACGCGAAGTAGGCCGTCCACCCGACCGTGAAGCGGTTGATCTCACCGATCCGCCGCTCCATCGAGACACCCCAGCGGCGCGAGGTGAGCTGACGCAGGCGATCCCTAGCGCGTTTCAGGCGCTTCGGATCCACCTGCACCTTGACCTCACCGTCCCGGTCAAAGAGTACGCGTTCAGATCCCCGGGGGTCTGAACGTTTGATCAGGCGGCGATCTGATCGGCGGGGAGCGGGTTCGGGATCTCGGCGCCGGTCAGGCGGGTGTGGTGGACTTCGACGAGGTAGTCGTGCATGGATCGGTCGTTGAGGCGGCAGGTTTCGTGGATTGAGAGGATCCGCTCGACGAACCGGTCGCCGGCTTCGGATTGGGTGCCGAGGCTCGTTTTGCGCCACAGGACGGCGTGTCTGATCGCCCGCTCGCAGCGGTTGTTGGTCGCTTCGGCGCCGGCGTGCTCGGTGAAGTTCCACAAGGTCGGCCAGATGTCGAGCACTGTCCCGCAGAGCCTGGAGAGCTGGGGGGTGCGTGAGCGCTCGCCGGCTTCGACGGCGTCCATCAGGCGGTCGTGGATCTGGTTGAGCTCCCCTTCGTCCCAGCAGATCCGCTGTCCGTTGTGCCGGGATTGGGTGTCGGTGCGGATGATCTCGTCGATCAGTTCGCGGATCTTCTTGCCGTGCCGTGCGGCGGGCCCGTCGCGCTCAGCGAAAGCCTGGAAGGTTCTCGCGAGGTGCGACAGGCACGCTTGTCGGCGCGAGGGGTCGATGAAGTCATAGACGGAGTAGCGGTCGGAGATCAACAGCCCGTCGAAGTCGCCGAGCAGGGTCTTGGCCGCGGACCGGGCGCGGGTCTGATCGATCCGAAAGCAGCAGGCGGTCGCCGACAGCGCCGCCCACAGCCAGATCCGCTGCCCGGCGCGCCGCCACGAGGTCTCATCGGCGTGCAGCACCTCCGCGGCCTGCGCCGCCCGCTGGATCGCCTGCCACGGGGACGCGAGCAGCTCCCCGGCCTGCTTGAGGATGTTGTCGACAGAGCCGACGCTGATCCTGGCGCCGAACATGTCCTTGAGCAGCGCGACCGTCGTGCGGCGCGACATGAGCATCACCGCGAGCGTCACGACGCTCGCGCGCAGCTTGGGCCCGAACGCTCCCTGCTCGACATCGGTCGGCAGCTCGGCCCGGTTGTGGGTCCCGCAGTCCGGGCAGACGACCCTCAGCATCCGATGCTCGGTCCTAACCACGCACGTGTCGGGCAGCTCGATCACCTGATGACGCGCCGGCCGCCCGACCGTCCGCTCGCTGCCGTCCAGCTGGCGCCCGCATTTTCGGCACGCGCCCGGACGGTGCTCGACGATCTCATCCGGGTTGGGGTCAAGCTCACGCCCAGACCCCTTGTGGCCCTGCTGAGCGCCGCGCTTCTTCCCCGAGCGCTTCCGCGGCCTCGGCTTCTCGTCGCCCTGACCGTCTCGACTCGGACGATCCGCTGACGGCGGCAGGCTGCTGTTGCGCGAGTTCTGCCCCAGCCGCCGCTCGAGCTTCTCGATCCGCTCGGCATGCTCCGCGATCAGATCGAACATCGCCAGCGCCTGCGCCTCAGCCGCATCACCACCAGCCCGAGCGACTCGACCCACATCATCGCGACGCAGCTGCACGCTACATAACTACGCTCCCATCAGCGAATCCCCTGCAAAACCAAGAGGGGACTGAACGCGTACGTCAAAGAAACCGAACCCCAGAAGGGGCCGCTTCGTCGCCCGGTCAACCACCGACTTCTCGCGGTTGACGCGCAGCTTCAGGCGCTGCTCGACGTACTGCGTGATGCTCGCCATGACGCGCTGCCCAGCCCGCTCGCTTCCGACGTAAATCCGGCCGTCGTCGGCGAAGCGCACGAAGCGATGCCCACGCCGCTCCAGCTCCCAGTCAAGGTCGTCAAGCATGACATTACTGAGCAGCGGCGAGAGCGGCGACCCTTGCGGGGTTCCCTCCTCGCTCGCGGCCACCAGCCCGCCATCCATGACGCCCGCTTCCAGGTAGCGCCGGATCAGCCCGAGCACCTGCTTGTCATGAACCCGTCTCGCGACCCTCGCCATCAAAGCGTCGTGCTGAACGCGATCGAAAAACGATTCGAGATCAAAATCGACGCACCACGCCGCGCCATCAGCGATGAACTGGCGTGCCCTCCTCACAGCTTGATGCTGCGAGCGCCCCGGCCGGAAGCCGAAGCTATGGGGATGGAAATGCGGGTCGAAGATGGGCGTGAGCACCTGCGCGATGGCCTGGCAGATCAACCGATCCACCACAGCCGGCACCCCCAGCTTGCGCAGACCACCCGAGGGCTTGGGGATCATCACCCTGCGCACGGGCTGCGGCCGGTAGGTGCCCGCCTCGAGCGCTGAGCGGACCTGTGGCCAATGGTCATGCAACCACGGCCGCAGTTCCTTGGTGCTCATCCCGTCGATGCCTGGGGCACCGGCTTTCTGCTCGACGCGTCTGAGCGCCTCAGCGAGATTCCCGGGGGCCAGGAACTGCTCCCACAGGCTCGCCTCGGCGGGGTGAGCTGCGGTGTCGCCAGGCGCCGGGGATGAACTGTGCCCTGGACGGGAACCTTCGGGCTTCACCCTCCGGCCCTCCCACCCAGGCCCCTTGCGGGGTTGGCTGCGTTCAACGTCCATCCCACGAGCACGAGCGTCCTGCACCTCGGCTTCGCGTTCAGCCCTTCCCAGCGATACTGATCCCCGCTGGTACTACGGCGTCTGCTGACTTCTCCACGGCGGGCGGCGCCCTCTCGGACGCCACCGTCCCGCACCACCCGACGAGCGGTGCTCACGCACCGGACGGGCATCCTGGGACACCCATGGAGACCTCCCCGGATAAGACCAGCAACCTTCATCGCACACCCACCGCGTCTACGCAACGGCCCCTTGATGACATCGGGCTTCGCTGTACTTGGCCAGCTCGCCCGGACCGCCCCGCCTCATACGCGCAGCACACCGGCAACCAACGATCAGCCGGCGCGCCATGTGTTCCTAGGGTCGCGATTTCGTCTCCGGCTTCCTTCCCACCCGCCTCACGACGTAGCAGTTGCCATCGACTTGTGGTTGGTGCCATCAACCTCCACAGGGGACTCGCACCCCCGAGCTGCTGGTCATGCCGGGCGTACCAACGAAGCCAGCTCCGTACCTCGCTGGAGCCCTCCATCACATGATTCTATTGGCCCGCGTCCACGCCGCGCCTATGCTCGCGTCGTGAGCGAGCACCACCGCCGCCATCGGCGGCGGAGCCGCGAGCTCGCGGTCGGCCGAGGCGGCGACCTGCGCGTGAAGATACCGTGGCAGGAGCGGCGCCGCCCTCATCCGCCTGTTCGAGATCCCCGTGTCACTCGGGCTGACGACCACCACCTGCGCGACATGCGGCTCGAGGATCTGCACGTTCTCGTAACAACTGCCTGTCGCCTTCAACGCCACCCTGTCCGTCGAGGACAGGCTCGCCGCGAGCACCTCCAGCGCTTGGGGCTTTGACTCCACGCGACCAGCAGAACGGACCTTCCGTGCTTGCAACGGGATAGCAGGTGGGGCGCGGCATGTCGTGTTTGTTGCTGCGAGTTCAGTCGTGAACGCAAGAGGGGCGAGGGCACTCATTGGCGAGCGGATGGTTGGGGTCCACACTGCGCGCAGCACTTGAGGTCTGAGACGGCCAGTGATTGGTGTTTGGCCGGGTGCTGTGCCACTCGACGGTCAGGAACTCCATGAGAAGCTGTCTTCGTACGCGTATCGATGTTCCTGCCGTGAGGCGGCCTGCCGGGCGGGGCGGTTGGTTGTGCCTGGCTGTGGTGGCCGTCGTTGTCGGCGTTTTGTCGATTCCGGGGGCCGCTGTGGCGGCGCCGCTGCCACGGATCGACATGAAGGTGTTGCTGATCGGGACTTCCGCGACGGAGCCAGACTTCGTGGCGTGGCAGGCGGCGCTCCGGCGGGAGGGCGTGACTTTTGACACGATTATCGGGGCTACGCATACGCCGATCACGGCGTCGACGTTGTCAGGCACGTTGCCTGGTGGCGGGCAAGAGGGCAAATATCAGGCGATCATCGTGGCTGTTTCTGGTGACACAGATTGTAGTGTCAGTCCTTGTGTGGCTGATCTGTCGGCGGCCGAGTTGGCGGCGATCGAGTCCTATGAGCAGGCCTTTGGGGTGCGCCAGATCACGGGCGATGTCTTTCCGAGCGCGGCCAACGGTCTGAACGCTCCGACCACCACGGGCGTGCTTGACGGTGTCCAGGGGTCGCTGACGCCCGACGGTCAGAAGGTGTTCCCGTCGCTGAAGGGCCCGGTCCCGATGGATATTGGAACCTTTGGTTATCAGGCGACACCGGTCAGCGCGACGAACTTCGACACGCTGGTCTCGGGCCCGGGCGGCTCCTCGCTGGTGGGCGTCTACACCCACACCGACGGTGTCCAGGAGATGGTCCAGACGTTCAACCAGAATCAGAATCAGCTGCAGTCAGAGCTTTTGCGCCACGGTGCCTTGGCGTGGGCGACGCGCGGGGTCTACTTCGGTGATCAGCGAAACTATCTCGATACGAACATCGACGACAACTTCCTCGCCGATGACAGCTGGAACACCACCCTTCACACCACGGACTACAGCGCCGCAGCGGCGCTGCGTGAACGTCCCGTCGACGTCTTCTACGCCGCGACCTGGTCGGCCCAGAACAACTTCCGCATCGACCAGCTGTTCAACGGCGGCGGCAGCGTAGCGGAAGCGGCCGCTAAGGGCAGCGATTCGCTCCTGACCGCGTTCAAGGCGACCAATCCCGCGACGAACAAGCCGTACACGAGCTCCTTTGGCTGGGTCAACCACACCTGGGATCACCCTAACCTCGATCAGGGCTGCGCCACCCAGAACTACATCGCGGCCGAGATCCAGCAGAACACTGCCTGGGCGTCCAGCGCGACCGGCCTCAACCTGACCTCCACGACCGACCCGACGATCGCACTGGGGGCGCAGAACCCGAGCGTGCTGGTCACCGGCGAGCATTCAGGCCTGGCCAACCTGCTCCCCGGCAATCCGGGCATCATCGATCCGCCGTCATTTGCCTCGGCCACGGTGAACCCCACCACCCCGGGGACGCTCCCGGCGGGCTCCTACACCTACGCCATCACCGATCAGTTCGCCGCCAGCGGCGGCGAGTCCTCGGCCTCGCAGACCATACAGACGGTCCCCGCCAACGGCTCGGTCGACCTGTCGTGGGACGCGGTGTGTCACGCCGCCGATTACAAGATCTACCGCGAGGTCACGGGCAGCAACGTTTGGACGCTGCTGACCACGATCCCCGCGAACACGACCACCAGCTCATTCGCCGACCCGGCGTCGACGACCGATGTCACCGGCGGCGGCCCGGTGGCGCAGAGCTACACCGACACCGGAACCCCCGGCACTTCCGCGGCGACTCCGCCGACAGTCAACGGCGCGACCGAAAGCGCTTACGAGCAGAACCAGAGCCTGGACGCGGCGTTTGCCGCCGTCGGGATCAAGACGTTCGGGTCTGACTCGTCAAAGCCTTATCCGAGCCCGGCCACCGCGACATTCCCCAACGGCGCCGCACCAACCTCCCAGTACGCCAACGGCGCGACGTTCACACAGCCGATCTCGGGCGCTCAGGCCGAGGCGCGGTATCCGACCAACATCTACTACAACGTCTCGACCGAAGCCCAGGAGGTGGATGAGTACAACCACCTGTACCTGGCCGCGGCCCAGGGCGGCAGCTGTGTCGACAGCGCCACGACGACATGCATCACGACGCCGGCGACGTTCGCCGACATCATCAAGAGCATCGACCAGGGCATGCTCCAGCACATCATGGGCAACGATCCCCGGCCTGACTACTTCCATCAGACCAACATGATGGGAAGCCCGCCGCCGGGCGCGCCGACTGCGGGCACGCCCCCGGCGACCTCGCCGAGCGTCGGCGACGGCCTCTACTACTCGACCATGAACCAGCTGCTCGCCAGCTACGCCTCCTACTACAACGTTCCCGTCCAGCAGCTGACCAGCAGCCAGATCGCGCAGCTGCTCGCGCAACAGGCCGCCTGGGCCGCCAACACGAACGTCACCGGCTACATCCAGGGCAACCAGGTGACGATCACCAACGGCGGCACCAGCACCCAGATCCCGCTGACCGGAATCGCCACAGTGGGCTCAACCTACGGCGGCACCCAGTCCGGATGGACCAACGCAGCCGCCGGGACCAGCACCTACACCGCCCAGAGCACCTGGCCGGTGGACACGCTCGCAGTGTCGCTCTCACCGAGCTCGATCGCGGCCAACGGGACCTCGACCAGCACTGCGACAGCGACCGTCAAGGACGCCGCCGGCCTCGCGATCGTCGGCGATCACGTGGGCTTCTCCTCGAGCGATAGCGGCGAGAAGATCGGTACGGTGACCGATAACCACAACGGGAGCTATACGGCGACGATCACCAGCTCCACGACAGTGGGATCGGCGACGATCACGGCCACCGACAGCTCCGTCTCGAGCGTCTCGGGGCAGGCGACGCTGACGCAGACGGCCGGACCGGCTGCGAGCGTGACGGTGTCGTTGGCGCCGGCCTCGATCGCGGCCAACGGGACCTCGACCAGCACCGCGACAGCGACCGTCAAGGACGCCGCCGGCCACCCAGTCGTCGGCGATCAGGTGGGCTTCTCCTCGAGCGATAGCGGCGAGAAGATCGGTACGGTGACCGATAACCACAACGGGAGCTATACGGCGACGATCACCAGCTCCACGACAGTGGGATCGGCGACGGTCACGGCCACCGACAGCTCCGTCTCGCCGAGCGTCTCGGGGCAGGCGACGCTGACGCAGACGGCCGGACCGGCTGCGAGCGTGACGGTGTCGTTGGCGCCGGCCTCGATCGCGGCCAACGGGACCTCGACCAGCACTGCGACAGCGACCGTCAAGGACGCCGCCGGCCTCGCGATCGTCGGCGATCACGTGGGCTTCTCCTCGAGCGATAGCGGCGAGAAGATCGGTACGGTGACCGATAACCACAACGGGAGCTATACGGCGACGATCACCAGCTCCACGACAGTGGGATCGGCGACGATCACGGCCACCGACAGCTCCGTCTCGAGCGTCTCGGGGCAGGCGACGCTGACGCAGACGGCCGGACCGGCTGCGAGCGTGACGGTGTCGTTGGCGCCGGCCTCGATCGCGGCCAACGGGACCTCGACCAGCACCGCGACAGCGACCGTCAAGGACGCCGCCGGCCTCGCGATCCTCGGCGATCACGTGGGCTTCTCCTCGAGCGACAGCGGCGAGAAGATCGGTACGGTGACCGATAACCACAACGGCAGCTACACGGCGACGATCACCAGCTCCACGACAGTGGGATCGGCGACGATCACGGCCACCGACAGCTCCGTCTCGAGCGTCTCGGGGCAGGCGACGCTGACGCAGACGGCCGGACCGGCTGCGAGCGTGACGGTGTCGTTGGCGCCGGCCTCGATCGCGGCCAACGGGACCTCGACCAGCACCGCGACAGCGACCGTCAAGGACGCCGCCGGCCTCGCGATCCTCGGCGATCACGTGGGCTTCTCCTCGAGCGACAGCGGCGAGAAGATCGGTACGGTGACCGATAACCACAACGGCAGCTACACGGCGACGATCACCAGCTCCACGACAGTGGGATCGGCGACGATCACGGCCACCGACAGCTCCGTCTCGAGCGTCTCGGGGCAGGCGACGCTGACGCAGACGGCCGGACCGGCTGCGAGCGTGACGGTGTCGTTGGCGCCGGCCTCGATCGCGGCCAACGGGACCTCGACCAGCACCGCGACAGCGACCGTCAAGGACGCCGCCGGCCACCCAGTCGTCGGCGATCACGTGGGCTTCTCCTCGAGCGACAGCGGCGAGAAGATCGGTACGGTGACCGATAACCACAACGGCACCTACACGGCGACGATCACCAGCTCCACGACCGCCCACCAGGTCAGGATCACGGCCACCGACAGCTCTGTCTCACCGAGCGTCTCGCGGCAGGCGACGCTGACCCAGACCGCGGTCGCGCCGTCGAACCTCCAGGCGCCATCAATCTCAGGCACCGCAACGGTCGGGCGGACTCTGACGGCCTTGCCGGGGACCTGGTCCGGAACATCGCCGATCACCTACGCGTACCAGTGGCAGCGTTGCAGGCCGGGCTGCTCCGCGATCACCCGCGCGACACGCAGCTCCTACACCCTGGTCGCGGCTGACCGCGGTGCTCACGTGCGCGTGGCAGTGACCGCCCGCAACACCCGAGGATCGGCGCAGGCGTACTCGCCTCAAATCGGACCGGTTACCTAGGTTATTGGTGATGGCTTCCCCAGCCCGTCGGAGCGTAGGCGCGGGATGAAGCTGAGCCCGAGGAGATCGAACAGCGCGAACACGAGCTCGGTCGCGCCGTGCGTCGGATGGGCGCACCGACACCGCCGGCATCCCGAGCGACCGTGCCACTCCGGCGACCGTATGCGGATGCTCGGAGGAATTGAACAGCTCGACCGCGGAGGCCACCTTCTGCGCGACGCTCGAGGGGACGGCGCGCACGTGTCGAGGCTCCTGGAAGCCTGACCCGCCGACGAGGCCGTGCTCGTTCGTTTCTTGCCCGCGCGTCGGCGGCGACGTGGCCGATTCGTTGACGTCGTCGACCGGGGACGTCGTCGCCCGCTCGCGGGATCCGGAATCTCGCCTCGGTCGCAATCGGTGCAGGAACGAGCGACGCCGATCCGGCGACTTCGGCGACACTTCCTCGGATTCCGGGACGGTTCCCTCGCGCGCCCAACCCTCGTTCACCGCGCGAGACTTGCAGAGCTCGCAGACCGACCGCCGCGCGCCGGCGCTGAGGTACGCCTCGGCGCGTGCTCCGCGCAGCAGCGTACGTCCGCAAATATCGCAGGCGGTGGGGGCATCGGACGTACTTATATCCCTGGTTCTCACCAGCTCCGAGGCTACAGAACCACATCCGGCCGCAGGCCGCAACGCTCACGTCGAGCGGTCTCGAGGCCGTGCGCGGGTAGTGGGCGAGCGTTCACGAATATTCCCCGATGACCGGGACAGGAGAGCAGGCTGGCGCGCGCGGGGCAGCCGTCGAGTCGCAGGCGAGCCCCGTGGCGATCGCCGCAGCCGTCCAACGCGATCGATGCACAACGTATGGGGATAAGGGACGTCCATGCAGGAGCTCTCAGAGAGCCGTCCGCAGCCCAGCGAATGTGCCGATTGATCCGCCGGGTCCGTCTAGGAGGACATCGCGCCGGCGGAGTTGACGCGCGATGGCGGCATGGAGTTGTGGCTGGGGCATTCACCGTCGGCCGTCCAGCTCCTGCCACGTCCGAAGTTGATGCGGGCGTGAAGCGACCGGCGCCGCGGGGGTCGCGCCAAGCGCGCGCTTCATCGACCGATTCCTCGCCGGGGCGCGAACCGGCTCGGCGTGCTTGCCAGAAGCCCGCCACGACCTCAGTCGTGAACGACGCCATCTACGGCCGCACGGTAGCGGGGCTGGCTCACGCGGAGGTGGTGGGCCGCGGGCCCCGCGTCCGCGGGGCCCGCTTCCGGTCAGCTGCGATAACTGCTCACGACCGGCGGCCTGTCGTACTCTTCGATCATCGCCGCGCGCGGCAGTGTCCTCGAGTCGGCGCACGGGGAGAGGAGAGAGGGCTCATGCGCACAGCCAGGAGGAGGCTTGGGCCGAGGAGCGATGACGTCGAGGAGTAGACCACCGAGGGTCACGCCGATCGCGAGCGGGTTAAGCAACTGAATTCACCTCCTCCGCAAGTTCCTGGATCGCGTGTTCGCTGCTCCATAACCATAAGCGCGTCGCATCGGATGTTCTCTTCCCTTCTTGGCGCGAAGCGAAGGGTTGACCGGCGCCGGGCAGGTGCGGCGGTACCCCGCTCCCAGCATGTCGGCGGTGTTCAAATTGAAGGGCCGGTCGCACAGGATTTGTCCATAAGAGTCAATCGAGTTTTGCACTTCTGCGCCGGTGTGTACGTTGGCTGTAGCTCACGCGGCAGCGGTATCTGTAGCAGCCGCGGCCGCGGCGCGCACGATGACCGTCAGCTCGCGAGGGTCGCCCAGCCGCGCCAACTCGGCTTTGCGGACGTATAGGGAGCCCACCACGTACTCGCTGCCCTCGGCGAGCTCCTGATAGCGGATCGTGTTCTTCGTCTCGCGCTCGCGCTCGAAGCGCAGCGTCAGCTCATCGGTGGGCATCTGTGGCCTCCCTTCGGTGTCGGCCCCAGCCGTGTGCAACGTGCGGCGCCGCGGGACGGGGGTGTTCCAGTTCAGCGTACGGTCGCGACCGGACGGGAAGCCGTGGGGGTTGTGGTCCGCAGCTCGAGCTCGTTGAGCGCGTCGATCGGCGCCCGGAGTCTGGCGGCCATCGCAACGCAGGCGGCGGCGAGGTCGATCAGCGCTTGCCTCTGCGCTTACCGATCGCCAGAGGCGCGGGGGCCTGTTGCAGCGCTCGTGCCCTCGGTGCGAGCCGCGGCACGCCGCGCTGCTCATCGAGCTCGAGCTGGAGCTGAACCTCGAGCAGCGCATGCTCATGTTGGACGCTCATCGCGGGGGCACCTTGCAGGACAGCCGGACGGCTTTCCCGGGAGCCGCGTTGTATGTCGCCCGGCAAGCATCGTGGGCGGTTCCCATAACCCACGATAGACAATGTGTATTATGTGAAGTTGCCTGCAAAATGGCAAGTTTAGCGGTAGCTTCTCCGAACCTGCGGATCCACACGCGGCGGTGAGATCACGCAGGGACGTGGGCCCCTCCAGAGATCCGCTCTAGTTCAGGTAGAGGACGATTACGTCAACCAGAGTACGCATCCGCCACCACGTGCGGATGTCAAGCACTCGCCCCAGTGGTGTACGCGCAACGACCTCGCTGGAGCGCGTCCCAAGAAGCGTCCCAAGAACAATGCCGCGCGGATGGGCAGCATGGGATGCGGCCGGTGGAGGTGTCATAACTGTGGATGCGTGTCTTGGAACGGCCGAGCCGTGGATGGTTCCGCAAGACAACACCTGCCTTTGCGCTCCCCGCCCCTCGGCCTCATGCCTTTGCGCTCCCTTGCCCCTCGGCCTCATGCCTTTGCGCTCCCTGCCCCTCGGCCTCATGCCTTTGCGCTCCCCGCCCCTCGGCCTCATCAATGGTCCCTTGGGCCTCATCAATCTGAACTTCCGCGGCTGCCGGGACTGGCTCGGTCGTAGAAGCGTGACTCCGAATTCCGCCTACACGCCGGCCTTCGGGGGTTCGGCGAGCCGGTAGCCCCGCGCGGCCTTGTTGACCTCGCCGGCCTTGGCGAGATTGGAGAGCGTCGTGCTCAGAGTCGCGCGGCCCAGACCGGTCGCGGCGGCGACATCGCCAGCGGTCATCGCCTCACCGGAGGCCAGCGCCGCGAGGACCGCAGTCTTGGTCGCGCCCGGGGCCGTTCGAGCTCCCCTGGTCGGTGACTCGGTCGAGCCGGAGCCAAGCCGTCGTCTTGTCGGCACCGTGGCGGGCTGCACCGCCGATCCCGCGCTGGGTGACGAAGTCCTCGAGCGCTTCCACGTCTTCGCTTTCGTTGGCGCCGGCTGTGACCGCGTGGCCACGGAAGGCGCGGACCCGTCGCGCGAGCCCAGCGCAAGAAGAGCAAGGCGGAGCTTCTCCGCCTCGGCGAGCAGCTGATCAAGCCGCTCCTCCATGTCGTATCGAATGCGATCGATCAAGGCTCTTCATCCTCCTCGAGGTTTTGAAAGGACGCGCGATCATACCTTTGTGCTTCGGGATCCCGCGCCTGCCAGGCACGCAACTCAATAGCGGCCGGTGCGACCAGTTTGATGCCCACTGCGGCCACCGAGAACCGAACGGCCGGTCGATGTTCGTTCACCGGATGAACAGCGGCCGACCAGCCACATGCCGTGCGACTGCGGCCGGGAGCGCCGACGTCAGTCAGTGCCCCACCCCACCCGGCGACGCCCGCCCGCACCTGGGGTACTGGTAACAAACGTGTCACCAGCCGCAAACGAGCGGCTGATCAAGACGGGTAGCGGCCACTCGCCGAAGTCGACCTGGCCGACGGTGGCGTCGGCGAATGGCAGACGAAGCCGGTTTGTCCCGATCACCTCGACGTCCGCGACATCCACCAGTTCCTGCATGCCAAGCATCT
Organism: uncultured Solirubrobacteraceae bacterium; assembly: GCA_963816005.1. GTDB lineage: Bacteria > Actinomycetota > Thermoleophilia > Solirubrobacterales > Solirubrobacteraceae > Palsa-465. The sequence continues at coordinate 168,096 of CAWFKF010000060.1, forward strand.
ACGAGCCGAACCGGACGGCCGCGGTGCTCGCGTCGGGCGTTTAGCCGTCGTCTCGAAGAATGCCGCGTCGGAACGCTGCGGCGGGCTCCCGCCGGTCCGGCTTGAGAGGTTTCAGTAGTAACGGCGCGGTGGACGTAACTTCCCTGGTTCTGGCGACAAGCGGGTCTCCAGCCCGGCTGGTCGCTCAGGCCCGCTGATCGCCGAATGCAGGGCAGGCGTAACGGGGTGCGGAATCGTTCAGCTGCATATGCAGTGCGGCCCGGCCGCCCTGTCGCTAGCGGCCCGAATGACGAGCTCGGAACCATCGTCGGCGGCGACTGGGATGTCGCCGAAGCGAAAGCGCGGCGCGATCACCGTCCCAAGATGAAAGGAGTCGTCGGTCTGCTCGATCGCTGACGCGTGCTTCTGTCGGGTAGGCCCGGCGCCTTGCGACGCCGGGCCCCCCTAGGAGCGTGGGTCACTATGCCCGCAGAACGCCGTTTTGGCCCGTTTCAGGGGATCAAATCATCAGCGGCGATCGCTCGGATGGCCGCAGAACGGCTCTCAGAGCCTCGATAATGAGACTGAGTATTACTGACCCAGGCTCCTAGGAATCGGGTAGAGGCCAGGCTTGCCCTGACCCCTCCCACACCACCCGGCATGCGGGTCCGCACCGGGCGGTTCGCTCAGCATTCCCGGACACGGCGGTAGGGTTCGGTGAATCCTTTCAGGCCCATGGTCTTGTGCCAGTAGGCGTTGGGCAGGGCGGTCTGCAGTGGCCAGGACCCCGCGACGCGCCAGTACCCCTTCTGCGACGCCGCCCAACTGCGGGCGTCCCGGTCGGGGATACCGAGCGCGCGGAGGTTCCGGTAGCGCGTTTGTGGGCGCTTCCACTCCTTCCAACGCACCTGCCGTAGCCTGCGGCGCAGCCACTTCTCGAGCTTCTCGAACGGCAGGACGGTGTCGGCAAACGAGAAGTAGCCGGTCCATCCGACCGTGAAGCGGTTGATCTCCTTGATCCGCCGCTCCATCGAGACGCCCCAGTTGCGCGTGGTCAGCTGACGGATCCGCTCCTGGGCTCGTTTGAGAGCCTTCGGGGCGACCGTCACGCCGATCCTGCCGTCCCGGTAGCGGAAGAACTGGAACCCCAGCAGGGGCCGCTCGACCGCGAGGGCGACCGCCGACTTCTGTCGGTTGACGCGCAGCTTCAGGCGCTGCTCGATGTATTGCGTGATGCTCGCCATGACGCGCTCGCCCGCCCGCCGGCTTGAGACGTAGATCCGTCCGTCGTCGGCGAAGCGCACGAACCGGTGCCCGCGCCGCTCGAGCTCCCAGTCGAGGTCGTCAAGCATGACGTTCGAGAGCAGCGGCGAGAGCGGAGAACCCTGCGGGGTCCCCTCTTCGCTCGCGGCCACCAGCCCGCCATCCATGACGCCCGCTTCCAGGTAGCGTCGGATCAGCCTGAGCACCTGCTTGTCGTGGACCCGTCGTGCGACCCTGGCCATCAAGGCGTCGTGCTGAACGCGATCGAAAAACGAGTCGAGATCAAAATCGACGCACCACGCCGCGTCATCAGCGATGAACTGGCGTGCCCGCTCGACAGCGTGATGCTGCGAGCGCCCCGGCCTGAAGCCGAAGCTGTGGGGATGGAACTTGGGGTCAAAGATAGGCGTGAGCATCTGCGCGATGGCCTGGCAGATCAACCGATCCACCACAGCCGGCACCCCCAACTTCCGCATACCGCCCGAGGGCTTGGGGATCATCACCCTGCGGACCGGCTGCGGACGGTAGGTGCCCGCGTCAAGCTGCGAGCGGATCTGCGGCCAATGGTCTTTCAACCACGGCCGTAGCTCCTTCGTGCTCATCCCGTCGATGCCAGGGGCACCGGCTTTCTGCTCGACGCGTTTCAGTGCCTCGGCGAGATTCTCGCGGGCCATGACCTGCTCCCACAAGCTTGCCTCGGCGGGGTGAGGAGCGGTATCGCCAGGCGCCGGGGATGGACTGCGCTCTGAACGGGCGTCTTCGGGCTTCACCGTCGGACCCTCCCGCGCAGGCCCCTTGCGGGGTTGGCTGCGTTCAACGTCCATCCCACGAGCACGAGCGTCCTGCGCCTCGGCTTCGCGTTCGGTCCTTCCCAGCGATCAGCGATCCCGCCGGTAATACGACCTCTGCTGACTTCTCCACAGCGAGCGACACCCTCACGAGCATCGCCGTCCCGCACCACCCCGCGAACCAAAAGGACGGGGCATCTGGGACACCCGCGGAGATCTCCGCGAGTAAGACCAGCAACCTTCATCGCACACCCACCGCGTTTACGGAACGGCCCCTTGATGGCATCGGGCTTCGTCTCGTGGTGCAGACTCGCCCGGACCGCCCCGCCTTCTACGCGCAGCACGCCGAGGATCCCGACGCGCCATGTGTTCCTAGGGTCGCGACTTCGCACTCCGGCTTCCTCCCCACCCAGCCTCACGACTGAGCAGTTGCCATCGGCTTGTGGTTGGTGCCATCAACCTCCACAGGGGACTCGCACCCCCGAGCTGCTGGTCATGTCGCGCGCACACCGGACTTGCCAGTTTCCGGCTCTCCGAGGGTGAGTTGGGGTGAAGTCACAGCGAGTTTTCGTGTGGGAGAGTGAGGGTGACTGGTCCGCAGGCGAGGTGGACGAGCGCGAGAGCGGCGTTCGCGGAGTGGAACCCGTAAGCGCGGCGGACCAGCAGTTTGACCTTGTTGTTGAGCGCCTCCGCCCGGGCGTTGCTCAACTTCAGGCGACGGGCGGCGAGTATGCCCTGACGGTGTTTGCGGATCGTGCAGCCCAAGCGGATGAACGGGGCGAGCCGGCAGCGGGAGAGGCGGGACAGCAGCCGGTCGAGCAGCTCGCTGACGGCCTCGACGGTGAGGCCGGGGGCGAAGATCGCTCTGACCATCTCTTTCATCGTCCAGGCACGCGCGACCTTCCCGCCGCCGGCCTGGATCGCGGCGAGTGTGGCCGCTTGGCGGTCGGTGAGATCGGAAGGGTTCTTGAGCAGCGCCCAGCGATCGTGCTTGAACTGTTTGGCGGCGCCGGCCTGGCCCGCGTGGCGCAGCTCGTTCCAGTACTCGCGGCGGACCTCGTCCAGCGCCTTGGTGGCGAGTTGCACAACGTGGTAGTTGTCGATCACGATCGTCGCCTGCGGCGCGTGCTCGCGGACGCTCTTGGCGTACCCGCCGGTCATGTCCATCGAGACCGCGGTCAGCCGGGACGCGCGTGCGAAGATCGCCGGCTCGATCTCGCTGCCGTCCTGGAGCCATGCGCCGGGGATGCCCTCGCCGGCCGGGACGATCGGGCACGGGCCGAACGGGACCATGATCGCCGGCTCAGGCTCCCACGACGGCCGCCCGGCGTGCGCCGGCGGGTCCTCGGCCGGCGGGTCGAGCTCGGCGAAGAACTGATCGGCGGCGGCCTGGCCCTTGCCCTCGGTGCCCCACACCACGCACCCGCGCGCGTGGTCGGCGATGAGCGTGAGGTAGCGGTGGCCCTTGCGCCACGCGACCTCGTCGATCGAGATCTCAAACAGCTCCCGGAGCCGGTCGGCCTGGGCGAGATGCTCCTCGCCGACGCGCTTGATGATCCGCCCGATCGTCTGCCACTCAATCCGCACCAGCCGTGTGATCGTCGTCTTGTCGGCCTTCGTCGCCAGCCACGCGACGAGATCGTCGAAGTCGCGGGTGAAACCGGCGCGGTGACGCGCGAACGGGACGCCCTCGACATGCACCCCGTGCTCGGGACACCGCAGCTGCCGCAGCGTCGCGCGGATCTCGAGTCGCCAGACGCCAAGGTCCAGATGGCGCCAGACCGACTCGTGATCCTGGATACCCTCGCGCGCCATCGTGGCGTACCCGCACACCGGACAGATGAGCCGCTGGCGGCGCAGCGCGACGCGCACAACGACACGATCAGAACCGAACCGCACGCCGCGCACCCACACCCCCTCCAAGCGCAGCAGACGACAGAATGCGGCAGTGACGCGCACGGGCCAAACCTCCAGCTCGAGGAACTTGAATACCCGCGAGCCTACGGCGCGGCTCGTGCGCGTCGCCTGCCGCTACGCCAAGAGCTCAGAACCGCTGCAACTAGCGCCAAACCAGCTCAAGATTCACCCCAGATCACCCTCGGAGCCTCCAGTTTCCCGGCATCCGGCTCGAGCGAGCCTTGGTGGCGGTGGGGCGGGCAGAAGTGCCGGGCCGCGGCCGTGGTGGCAGCTGAGGTGTATGAGGCGGGGTTCAGCCTTGTCCGGCGTGCTGTGGTCCCACGCGACGTCGATCGTCTTGCGGGTGGTCGCCAGCCAGTGTTCCCACTCGCGTGGGGTTTGTGGCCGGTCCTCGACGGCGGTTAGCGTGCTCTTGCAGATCGCGCAGCGGCCGTCCTGGACTCGGTAGCGCCACAGGGCGGTGTGATTGATCGGCAGGGGCGTCTTGTGCCGTCGCCGGGCCCAGTAATCGACAAGTACAGGGTCGTCTGGTGACGCTCCTTGCTTGACGGTCTGGTGCCGGACAATGTTGGTCCAGGCGAACTTGTGCATGAAGGCTCCGCTTGTGCGGTCGCCGAACACCCACCGGTCCTGCCTGGCCTTGTTGAACTTGCCGAAATACCGGTGAACGACCCAGGACGTCGACTTGTTCGCGTGGCTGAAGGCGGCCCATTTGTAGGTGAGCCGCCACAGGTATTGGTCCAGCTTGCCGAAGATCTCGGCAGATACCTGTGTCCGGTAGTAGGCCTGGATCTTGCATTAACGACCGCGCCCCGGGGCTGGCCGGGGCGCGGAAACGTCGGAAACGTCCGCCTGGGCAAGGAGAATGCGGGGTGCTGAAACTCGCGTCCCGACCTCAGGAGGATCACCCAAATGGTGAAGCGTGATGGGCTGGTTGACAAGCTAACTGTGAGGGCGGACGGCACGGGTCAGGTCGGTCATGCTGGCAGTGCGCTGCTGGCCGGGGTCGCGGACCGCGTCGGGTTGACACGGGCGCTGTCGGGGGCGATGGCGCCGACCAGGGAGCGGCGCTCGGCGCATGACCCAGGGGTGGTGCTGCGCGATCTGGCGGTGATGCTCGCCGACGGCGGGGAGTGCCTGGCTGACCTGGGAGCTCAGCGTGATCAGCCTGACCTGTTCGGCAATGTCGCGTCTGACTCAACGGCGTTCCGCGTGATCGACTCGATCGACGCGGAGTGCCTTGGCCGGCTGCGCGTGGCGGTCGCGGTCGCGAGGGCGCGGGCGTGGAAGCTCGGGGCGCGTCCGCAGCGCAGGGTCAAGCCGGACGGCCCCGAGCGGACGGTGCTCGACCTGGACGCGACGCTCACCACCGCCCACTCGGAGAAGGAGGACGCCAAGGGGAACTTCAAAGGCGGCTATGGTCATCATCCGCTGCTCTGCTACCTCGATGGGACAGGGGAGGCGCCGGCGGGGGTGCTGCGGCCGGGCAACGCCGGGTCGAACACCGCGAGCGATCACACGCTGGTGCTCGACCTCGCGCTCGCCCAGCTCGACCAACAAGCGCTCGACGGCGAGATCCTGGTCAGGGCCGACGGCGCCGGCTCAACGCACGAGCTGACCATGTACTGCCGCGAGGCGAACATGCGGTTCTCGTTCGGGTTTGATCTCTCCGAGCCGGTGCGCGAGGCGATCATCGCCGTGCCTGAGGCCGTGTGGGTCAAGGCGATCCGCTCAGACGGCACAGAGCGCGAGCACAGCCAGGTGTGCGAGATCACCGACCAAGTGGATCTGTCCGCGTGGCCGCGGGGCTCAAGGCTGATCGCCCGGCGCACGAAGCTCACGGAGGGCGACCAGCAGTCCTTCGCCGACCATGACGGCTACCGCCTCGCGGTGTTCCTCTGCGACCAGCCGGGCGAGAGCATTCCCCAGCTCGACCTTGACCACCGCGGCCACGCCCGTGTCGAGGACCGCATCCGCCAAGCCAAGGACTGCGGCCTGTCTAACCTCCCGTTCCACAGCTTCGCGAACAACCAGGTGTGGCTGTGGCTCGTGCAGCTCGCCCAAGACCTCGTCGCCTGGACTCAGCAGCTGTGCCTTACCGACCAAGCACGCGCGTGGGAGCTCAAACGGCTGCGCTACCGGCTGCTGCACCAGTCGGGGCGGATCGCCCGCCACGCCCGCCGCACGATTCTGCGCCTCTCACGCCACTGGCCCTGGGCAGGACAGCTCGCCGCCGCGTTCGAGCGGCTGCAAGCGCTCCCACCCCCAACAGGCTGACCGCGGCGCCGCTGGGCGCCGCCACCCGACGGCCAATCGCCCCACACCCCGGGCGTCAGCCTGCCCACAAACCGCCGGCCAGCCCCAAAGTGAACATGTCCAAGCCGCCAGCGCCACCGCCACCACACCGATCCTCACCAGCCACAACCCGACACACCCCGACACACCCCATCCAGACCGCTCGCAGAACCCCGCGCGATGCTTACTGCAAGCGACGCGATCCCGCGCCTACTGCAAGATCGAGGTAGGCGGCCCAGCCCCGGATGATCGGGTTGAGCCGTTTGATCACCACCCGAGCGTTGGTCCCGCGCAGGGACCGCATCTCGGTGCGGAGTCTCTCCCGGATCCGTCGCTGAGCGGCCTTGCTCGGCTTGATCAGCGGTTTGTTGCCGTAGCGGCGGACGTTGAACCCGAGGAAGTCGAAGCCCTGATCGAGAGTGACGACGCGCGTCTTGTCCTCGTTAAGAGCCAGACCTCTCGGCGCCAGCCATTCGGCGAGCCGCGCCTTGACCTCGAGCGCTTCCTGCCGGGTGTGGCAGAGCGCGACGAGGTCGTCGGCGTACCTGATCACAGTCGGGGAGCCCATCACTACCCTTCCGGCGTTGATGCCGGTCGTGTAGTAGCGGACCCCGGCGGCCTGCTCCATCCCGTGCAGCGCGACGTTCAACAGCACAGGGCTGACCACACCGCCTTGCGGAGTTCCCTCCTCGGTGCGATGCAGCCGTCCCTGCTCGACCACGCCCGCCTTCAACCACTGCTCGACCATCCCCCTGGCGGGGAACGTGCCGAGCATGGTCAAAATGTGGTCGTGGGCGATGCGGTCGAACGCCCCGGCCAAATCTGCGTCCAGAACCCACTGTCGTTTCGGGCTCTTGCCCTTGACGACCTCGTAGATCGCCTGGATCGCGTCATGGCAGCCGCGCCCAGGCCGAAACCCGTAGGACCTCGGCTCGAACCGCGCCTCCCACTCCGGTTCCAGCGCGTTGACCACTCGTGCCTGATGCACGCGATCAACGACAACGGGAATCCCTAATGGTCGGCGCTTGCGGCTCCCTGGCTTGGGGATGTACACCCGCCTGACCGGCATGGCCTTGAACGGCTCGGCCTGGTGCTGAATCCTGTCGGCCAACTGCATCTTGGCTTCCGGGGTCAGCACGACCTCGCCGTCCACGCCTGCCGTCAGGCGACCGGCATTGCGCTCCGTCACGCGCCGCACGCTCACCTGCGTGTTCGCGTATGAGCGGAGCATCAACTTCTGCAGGCTGCGGACCCGTTTCAGGTCCCCCGCCTTTGACGCCGTGAAGATCCGCTGCCGCAACCGCCGTACGTCGTCCTCGGCGTGGCGCCAGTCGATCTGGTGCCACGCAAGGTTCGCGTCCTCTGGTCCGTTCACCGCGCCGACCGTGGTCAGTTTGGCGTCCAACTTGTCCTCGGGTTCCGGGGGTTCGGTCATCTTTCTCCTCACAGGCTCACCTGACCGCGTCAGCGCCCTTTCAGGCCAGACCACCAGGGTCCGTATCCGGCCGGTTATCCACGACGACCAGCTGGAGGGCTGGTCCTGCTCTCGCGGTTTCCCGTCGCCTTTCGGCCACCGGCATTCGCTCTTCTCGGCCATCCTGTTCCCGCCAAGGAGTTGGGCCCTCCTCACGGTCGGCTTACCGGCCAAAACGGCCGGACCCAGACGGGGTTACCGCGTTCCGCACGCACGAGCTACGACCGGGGTGGGCGCCCTCTATACCCCGAGGACGGCGGTGCTCATCCCGGACCGGGCGGACTGCCCAGCCGGCGCCTGCCGCTCTACCACGGCTAGTCCTTCTACCTCGCTCCAACATCCCACCTTGCGAGGCTCCGCTTGACGAGGCATCAACGAGGGTTCAAGCAATTCTCCGGGTAAGCCCGGCACATCGCTGTGCCGGGCTCCCCTCAGAACCGGACGAGCACCTTTCAATGCATCCGGCTCAAGCAAGCCCCGAAGGCTGCTCGCGGGCGGACAGAAGTGCAGGCCGCGTGCCACGGTTGGCCTTGCGCTGAGCGTGGCAGCGGGTGTGTGTGAGCCGGGGTTCGGTCTCGTCCGCTGTGCCGTGCTCCCGCGTCGCGATCGGGGTGATCGTTCTGCGGGCGGCGAGCAGCCATTGCTCCCACTCGCGCGGGCTCTGTGGCTGCGCGTCAACGGGCAGCAGCCAGTCCCCGCAGATACAACAGCGACCGTGCTGGGACTCGAAGAGCCGCAGGTTGGCCTTGTCGATCGACAGGGGTGGCGGCTTGCGTCGTCGCTGGGCCCAGTACGCGGTCAGGGCGGGGTCGTCCGGGGACGCTCCGCTCTTGACCATTGCGTGTCGGACGATCCTGGTCCAGGCGAACTTCTGCATGTAGGCGCCGCTTTCGCGGTCGCCGAACACCCATCTGTCGCGCCTGGTCTTGTTGAACCGGTCGAAGTACCTGGGGATGATCCAGGACGTCGGCTTGTTCGGGTGGGTGAACCGAGCCCACTTGTAGGTCAGTCTCCACATGTAGTCATCCAGCGCGGAGAACGTCTTGCTGGAGACCACGCCGCGGTAGTAGGCGGCCCATCCCCGAATGATCGGGTTGAGCCGTTTGATCACCGCGGGAGCGTTGGTCCCGCGCAGGGACCGCAGCTCGTTGCGGAGCCTTTTCCGGATCCGTCTCACGGCCGCCTTGCTGGGTTTGATCAGGAGCTTGTCGCCGTGCCGGCGGACGTTGAATCCCAGGAAGTCGAAGCCCTCATCGAGGGAGACGACGCGCGTCTTGTCCTCGTTGAACGCCAGACCCCTGGGCGCCAACCAGCTGGCGAGCCTGGCCTTGACCTCAAGCGCCTCCTGCCTGGAGTGGCACAAGGCGACAAGGAGAGTCGCCGGAGGGAGTCTCACCCTCCGGCGCTCGCAGAACCCGGCGTGAACCTCTCAGCTCACCGGGCTCCCATCGTCCAACCGTCAGGGCGCACACCGAACCGCCAGTGCGCGAACAGGCCCGGCTGGCGTCTCGCGACGTCGGCAAGGAACCTGCGTGCTCGCCGGGGACGGCGGCGCAGTCGTTTGTATTTCCGCATGGCCCACCTCACGAGCGTCTCGTTGAAGTGGCGGAAGACCGGATACAACATGGACTTGTAGAACTTTCCGTAGTAGTTGATCCAGCCCTGGAGCTGGCGGTTGAACATCAGCGCCAGGTCCGTGAGGGTCTTGTCCGAGCGGCGAGCGACGCCCCAGCGGCGCATCTCGCGCCGCAACCGCGTCTTCGTCTCGCTCGACACCGCCGGAGAGAAGTTCACGAAGTGCTTCCCGAACCTGTTCTTCGACAGCCGCGGCCGGAACGTGTACGACAGGAAGTCAAACGACGTGTGCTCGTAGGAGCCACGCCGGTCGGCAGTCGCGGTAGGGACAGCCCTTCGCCCTTGCGGGCTCGGGCCGCCCCCCGCACAGATCCCAGCGTGCGCTGCTAACGCACTGGGCTCCTCCCTTGGGTTCGAGCGTCGAAGCGGGCGTCTGGCCATGGTTGTGTGATGGTGAGAAACGGTAGCCATCGGGCTCGGAAGCGCCGCATCCGCTCCCAGGTCACCGTGGTGCGCTGGCTGCGGCGCCGCAGCGCCATAAACCAGAGTCGCACGGCCTCGGAGCGGAAGGCGTACAGCGCCCTTTGATTGCCGGGCACGCCGTAGTAGTTGGCATGCCCGCGCAGGACGCTAGCGAGCCAGCGTCCTTGTTCGGGGATGGGCAGGTGCCGGCGTCGCTCGATCTTGCCTTTGAGGGCAGACAGCTTGGCCCGCATCCGTTTTGAGTCGGTGATCCGCAGAGGCTTGAAATGCCCCGACCTGGAGGTCCCGCAGATGTGCGTGAACCCCAGAAATCGGAACGTATCTGGCTTGCCGAGACCCCGCGCCTTGCGTTTGCGGGCGGCGAACCGCCCGAATTCGATCAGGCGGGTCTTCTCGGCGTTCAGTTCCAGGCTGAACTGCGCGAGTCTGTCGCGAAGCTCGGCCCAGAACCGCTCGGCGTCGTCCCGGTGCTCGAATCCCATCACGAAGTCGTCAGCAAAGCGCACGATCATTACGTCGCCGCGCGCGTGCCGTTGCCTCCACTGGTGGGCCCACAGATCGAAGACATAGTGAAGGTAGACGTTGGCCAGGAGCGGTGAAACCGAAGCTCCTTGCGGTACGCCTTCTTCGTACTGCGTCCACGACCCCTTCTCGATGACCCCCGCGGCCAACCACTTCCCGATCAGCCGCAGGACCCGTCTGTCAGCAATCCGATGCCCCAAGAACCTCATTAGCCATTGATGGTCAAGGCTGGTGAAGAACTCGCGGAAATCCGCGTCGAGCACCCAGTTCACGCGCTTTCGTCGCAGCCCGACCGCGAGCGCATCCAACGCATCATGCGGGGAACGCCCCGGTCGAAACCCGTGCGAGAAACCGAGAAAGTCCGTCTCGTATATGGCATTCAGCACCTCAACCACCGCCCGCTGAAGGAGCTTGTCCTCCAACGATGCGATCCCGAGCGGCCTTCGCCGCCCATCGGGCTTTGGTATGTACACCCTCCGCGACGGTCTCGCCCGGTAGCTCCCGCGATGGACCCGGGAATGCAGATCCCGAAGGTTCTCTTCGAGGTCCTGCCCGTAGTCCTTCCATGTCACGCCGTCTACCCCAGGCGCGGCCTTGGGCTTCAACGCCCAGTAGGCCGCCCGCAGGCGGTCGACATCGACATGGTGCAGGAGCGCGGTGAACCGCACATCCTTGTCCTTCCGCGCCACTCGGCGCACGCGATCCAGGTCACTTGACACGCCCACTCCAGCTCCGCGTCTGGGACGTGTTTTGCCGCCCGCGTTTCCCTTGGGCGATCCCCTTCCCTCCGCCACCTCCGCCGCCCCGCCTTGGGCGTTGTTCGGCAGTTTCGTCGGTACTACGAGATCGTCCGACTTCCGATCGTCGTGCATCACGGGATTACGGCCTTAGCCTTCCCCGCACGACCCGCCCTACCATCACCACAGGCGAGCGACGATCGGACCTCCCGGTTCTCGCGCCTGGAGAGATCACGCACATGCACAGGTTCTCCGACCCCGCGGGGTCCGACGACGACTCGCGAAAACGTCGCCGCCGATGTTGCCTTCCGCGCCAAAGAACAGCGTCGGCACCCCGGACCAGTTGATTACGAGGCTCAATAGCCCAGCCTGCGCGCACCCCTATCCAACGCTTCGCTGCGCCCTCGCGGGTCGCCAACGCATGGTCGGGGCCACCGTGGATGGCTAGTCCTTCGATGTAGAGCTCTTCCATCTCCGTCTCCAGGCCGGTTTATCCCGGCGCTTTCTCCTTGCAGTACACGACGCGAGTCTTGCGCTCGTTGAGCTCAAGCCCGCACTCCGCCAACCGCTTCGCGATCACCGCCCACAACAATCGGGCGTGGCGTTCGCTTCGAGCGTGGACAATCACGTCATCGCTGTAGCGCTCGAACTGGACGGCCGGGTACTCCCTGACCATCCACGCATCCAGCGCGTAATGCATGAACATGTTGACGAGCAAAGGTGAAATCGCCGAACCCTGAGGGGTTCCGCGATCCCGCCAGACCAGGCTGCCGTCCTCGCGCTGCAGCGGCGCTTTGAGCCACCGCTCCACGTACAACAGGACCCAGCGCAGGTCGGTGTGATGAGCTACCGCCTTCAGCGTGAGGTCCCATGAAACGCTGTCGAAGAACGACTTGATGTCCATATCTAGAACCCAGTCGTTCCGCCAGCAGCGCTCCCGGCACACCCGCAACGCCTGATGCGCCGAACGGCCCGGCCGATACCCGTAAGAGTCCTCGTGGAACACAGGCTCCACGCAGGGCTCCAGGTATGAGCGCACGACCGTCTGGGCGATCCTGTCCGCCACGGTCGGCACCCCTAACGTTCTAGAGCTGCCGTCCCGCTTCGGTATCTCAACCGCACGCACCGGCGGCGGGAAATAGCTTCCCGACGACAGCCGATTCCAGAGTTTGTACAGGTTGTCCTTGAGGTCAACCTCGAACTCCGCCATCGACTCACCGTCAACGCCGGCGCCGCCCTTGTTCGCCTTGACCCTCCGATAGGCCTCCCAAACAGCCCGTTTGGAGATCACAAACGACTTCGGTTTCGGCTCGCTCACCCGGCTCCTTCCACCCGAAGGCGGTTGACCCGAAAGCCAGCCAGGACGACCCTTCCCCTTCGCTCCAGCCCCATTACAGGACCTTCATCGCTACTACGGTCAGGTCCGCCCCTGTGCCCCGCATCACTACTCTCCCCCTCACAGATCTGCTGCTTGGGGTTCTCGCTCCAGACAACCAGCCGCAGGCCACGACCGCTCCACTGGCCGGCCGTCCCATCGGGGCGACAGGTTCCCGAGTTCCACACAAGAGCCCAGACCACGCTCGCGCCACCATCCATGCCGGACACCCACCTGGCCAATCAGCAGGCTCCCGCCAGGCTCTTCCCGGGGCAATGACTCGACCCCGGTTTTGAATGTCACCGATACGCTTTCGACACTTCAACGGTGGTATCGCTTTCGCTCGCCTTCGTGATCCACACCTGACGCGCTGACAGCACGCCTTTTCCGCGACGCTCAGCACCCCGGCTCTTGACCGACGCACCTCGCGGTGGTTTACGGCCTCCCCCTGCAGGGCGACCGCGGAGGGCCACCAGACCATCGGCCTGGCTCCTCCATCTCTCATGCAGCACCGCTTCAAAGATCACCGTCTACATCAGCGACCCCCTCCACGCTCTCGGCACACAGTCGTCGGCGTACCTGATCAGCACCGGCGAGTCCGCGATCGCCCAACCGGCAGCCCTGCCGGTGGTGTGGTAGCGAACCCCGGCGGCCTGCTCCATCCCGTGCAGAGCGACGTTCAACAGCACAGGGCTGGCGACACCGCCTTGAGGAGTTCCCTCCTCGGTGCGATGCAGCCGACCCTGCTCGACCACGCCCGCCTTCAACCACTGCTTGACCATCCCCCTCGCGGGGAACGTGCCGAGCATGGTCAGGATGTGGTCGTGCGCGATGCGGTCGAACGCCCCGGCCAAATCTGCGTCGAGCACCCACCGTCGCTTCGTGCTCTTGCCGCACGATGTGCGGTGGATCGCGTCGATCGCGTCATGGCAGCCGCGGCCGGGCCGAAACCCGTAGGACCTCGGCTCGAACCGCGCCTCCCACTCGGGCTCCAATGCATTGACGACCCGTGCCTGGTGGCAGCGGTCGAAAATCACGGGAATTCCGAGCGGCCGGCGCTTATGGCTCCCTGGCTTGGCGATGTATACCCGCCTGACGGGGAGGGCCTTGAACGGCTCGGCTGCGTGCTGCACCCTTTCGGCTAGCTTTGCTTTGGCCTCCGGGGTGAGCACCACCTCGCCGTCGATGCCCGCCGTCGTGCGTCCGGCATTGCGCTCCGTCACCCGCCGCACGCTCACCAGCGTGTTCGCGCGCGAGCGGAGCATCAACTTCTGCAACTGACGGACCCGTCCGAGGTCCGCCGCCTTTGACGCCGTGAAGATCCGCTGCCGCAGCCGCCGTACGTTCTCCTCGCAGGCGCGCCAGTCGATGGCGTCCCAGTCGAGGGTCTCGTCCTCTGGTCCGTTCACCACGACGGTTGTCGTGGCGCCTAACTTGCCCGTCGGTTCCGGTGCTTCGGTCATCTTTCTCCTCACAGGCTCACCTGACCGCGTCAGCACGCTTTCGCGTCCGGGCACAGGCCCGTATCCGGCCAGTTATCCGGGACAGCCGGCTGAAGGGGCCAGCCATCACGTCCCGGTTTCCTGCTGTCTTTCGACTGCCGGCATTCGCTTCTCGGTCATCAGATTCCCGCCGAGGGGTTGGGCCTTCCTCACGGTCGGCTGACCGGCCGAACAGCGCCGGACCTCGACGGGGGGTTACCGCGTTTCGCACGCACGAGCTGCGATCGGGGTGGGTGCCTCCTGTGTCCCGAGGACGGCGGTGCTCTTCCCGGCTGGGCGGACTTCCCAGCCGACGCCTGCCGCTTCCCAGCGGCCAGTCCTTATGCTCCGCTACCGCATCCCACCGGCGGAGCTGACCGTAACGAGACATCAGTCGGAGGTTCAAGTTCTTCACCCGTCCGATCTGCCTCTCGCCTGTGGCCCCCGGATGGAACGGGCGCCCTTGGGCTTTTGCCTGATGCTTCGAACCCCGCCGGGAACGCCAGCGACGCACGTCAGGCCGAGGCCAGGCCACGAGCACGGGCCCGGAACTACGCCTTCGATCTTCGTCGAACCTCCAATCAACGCGTTCACTCATATGCGTGCGACCTCGCGTCGCAGACCCGTCCGGTCTTCCCCTCGCCCGCGACCGCCCGGATGGAACGGATCGCCGCTTGGGCTTTCCCCCGAGCTTCGCACCCCGCCGACCATGAGTCGGACGACGCACGTCGAGGTGGGGACAGGCCATCGAGCACGGACCTGGAACTACCAGCTCAACATCACATCGGGTTGATCCTCCAGTTCGGTAGTTCACTCAATACGTGCGACCTCGCGTCGCACGTCCGGTTGCAGCAGCCAGCGGCCGCCCCGGCCGCCTTGAAATCGTGGCTGCTTCCATCGATAACCGGCAACGTCGACGGCGGCGCTGCTTCACCAGGGATAGGAGCTGCCTGCCGCGGCTGACAGCATCCTCTCCGAACTCGTGCAAAGCGCTATGACGTGCTAGCCGGAATCGAGCTAGCGCCCGCCCGGCGCCGGCTGCTCCTAGCATCGGAATCCGAGAGTCTCGTCGACCGGTTCAAGCTCAGTGCCGCAGATCGTCCTTTTGGGAAGCGCCGACCCGCCCGCTCCGGATGCCATCGGGATGTACAGGTCGCACACATCGGGGACCCGAAGCTGGCGGACGACAGCGTTATCGAGCGGGACTTCCGCAAAAGTGACGAGGAGAAGTTGGCCGACGCCTCGCTGTAGTTCCCCAGCTCGTCCATTGCGGGCACCAGATCAGCTTTCCGGCTGGCGCCCGCTCGCCGACGCAAAGGAGGCGCCGGGGTCTTGCGCGCATGTTCCCACCGCTGGCTGCGACCCAGTCAGAGACTCGAAGTCGCAGCGCCGAGGCCTTTGCGTAGGCCGATCCAGCCGTCTACCTGCGCGCGCATGCGTTCCTGGAGCTGCTCCGCTGCGCACAAATCGTCCCGCTGTGCGGACGCTCCTGCGTCTCGAGCCCGGCCGCCAGCGCATGGTCCTTCCTTGAGCACCGGGCGTCTAGCCGACCTTCAGCCGTTAGCCCGCAGCGTGCTGCTGGCTAATGGGGTCCTGACAGCAGCGCCCTTCGGGCGCCAGTCCCGAGACCGCTGGTTTTGTTGCTTGACGGGATCGCGAACGAGTGTGAAGATTGGTCAGGGGTTTTCTGACGTTTTGATAGGAGGGAAGATAGGTGGGCGGAGGCTTGGCCGCGATGAGTTCGAGCCAGCGCGGCTTGTGGAGCGACCTTGTGTGCAATGGGTCACGCAGGCGCGTCATGGCGAAGGGATGTGATGGCGAGCACGCGGGTTAGGTCGCGGCGTGTTCTTCGGCAGCGTCCACTGAACCGTTTTGGCCCGCTCGATGATCTTCCGCGATTGGTTGGCGTTGTCGAGCAGCTTCAGAGTGAGGAGATCGCCGAACTCCTGAGGCTGCGCAAACCGGCGGCGGCCGAGCTGGCGGCTCGTGCGTCGTTGTCGCATCCTCTGTACCAGTTGGCGGCGGCACCGAGGCTGTCCTCCTCAGTGGTGGAGCGAGCCTGGCGGACGCTGATCTTCCCGGCTGACGAGCGCCTCGCGGTCGTGAACGTTGAACCCGTCGCTGGTCGGATCATGAGCGATCGACGGTTCCAGCTTCGAGTTGAGTTCGGTTCCTCGGCTTTGAATCCGCCGCGGCTTGTCAGCGTGGGGGTGGAGTGGGCTGGCGAGCCCTTCGTTGTCGAGCAGCTCCTGACACCGGATGACCTCGTGCGGCGTTTCGTCGACGTCGCGTTCGATGATGAGCAGACCTTGCCCACCGGCTCCGCGGTGTTCCACGTCCGGTTAATGAACGCGATCGGCGGCGAGGCGAGGTTCCGGGTCACGTGCGTTGTCTTGCCGTCTAATCCGTTGGCGCTCGTGCTCGGCCCGGACGTCGCATACGTGACCGGTACGTGGAGCGCGCGCGGCGTCCGCCACGGCAACGCGTTCGACACCGGGATCGCGGTCACGTTGATGAATGGCGACGGCGCTGATGTCCCAATGGAGCAGGGATTCCACTGGAAGGCTTGGGGCAGCGGCGTCGGCAGCTATGTCGTCGAGGAGGGCGACGGGAGCTTCAATGTGCCGATCACCGTTCCTGCGCACGGCACGTGGGGAGGTTGGATCGCGTTTCACTCCCCGTCGGGCAGCGGCATGTACGACTTCTACAACACGAAGAAGGACATGACGATCGAGATCCAGATGCACGCTGCCGATCACCGGCTCGTGTCCGGATCGATTACCGCCCGAACGATGTTCCGTTTCGGCGTCAACATCACCAGGGTCGCCGGCGAGGACTTCACCTCGCAGGAGTACAGTGACCTATACGACGCCGCTCATGTCACCCAAACGATCTACGAGCGACGCGATATGACCTTCGACATCGGTAGACGGTATATCCCGAGAGCGACGGTCGGTGGATACGAGATCATAACCAGCTTCGATGAGTTCCACGACTTGCTGTCGGACTGGTCTGGCCCGGACACCAACAACAACATCGACGCCTTCATCGTCCAGGCAATCTCGATCGGCAACACGGGCGCTGACGGCATCGACGGGAGTATTCCCGGGCCCACCTCGCACGACGGCCCGGACAGCGGCATCGTCGCCAGCAAGAGTGGCTACGTTGATGGGACCGGAACTAGACGGTCGGGTCGCCGGGAGCGTCGCAGCTCCCGGCTCCCACGGATCCCGGCGTGACAGTCTCCCGTCACCGGGCTCTTCTCACCAGCCGTCAGTACGCGCGGACCCACTTCCAGTGGGCGAACAGGCCGGGCTCGCGTTCGTGCAGCCCAGTCCACCACCGCTTGAACCGTTTGTAGGTCCGTAACCGCCGATACTTCTTCCCAGCCCAGCGCCTCAGGTAGGTGTTGACGCGCTGCAGGAGGGCATCCATCACGGTCCAGTAATAGCGGCCGTAATAGTTCATCCATCCGGCGACGATGGGATTCAGCCATCTCGCCAGGTCGTCCAACGACAGGTTGGTGCGCCGGTGGATCCGCATCCTGCGGAGCTCGACGCTCTTGGCCTGCAGCGCCTCGGTACTGATCGCGGGCTGGAAGCTGGTGAAGTACCCGCCTCCTGTCGCTCGCGCCTTCCGTGCTCGGAAGGTGAACCCGAGAAAGGTGAAGCTGGTGTGCTCATGCTCTCCCCGCTCTCGGTCACGCAGGTCAGGAACTTGTGCTCGGCGCCGTATGAGACCTCGTCGCAGCCGATCCACACGAGCCCGTCCAAGCGGTGACGGTCGAGCTTGTCCGCGACGACGCGCTCGAGGATGCTGCCGACCGACTTCCAGCCGATCCGCATCAGCTTCGTGACCTGGGTCTGGCTCATCTGCTGCGCCAGCCACGCAGCCAGGTCGTCGAACTCGCGCGTGTACTTCGCGCCCGCGCGGGCCCATGGCACCGCCTCGTACACGTCGCCGCAGCCCGGGCAGTACAGCCGTCTGAGCCGGCACTCGATCACGCACCGACAGGCGCCTAGATCCAGATGCCGCCAGCGCTTCTCACGATGCTCCTTGACCTGAAGGCCGCGCGCGCCGCAGCCCGAACAGACCGGCTTGTGTGAGCGCAGCACGACGGTCACGATCATCGCCTCCGACCCGAACGCCACGTCCCTGACCCAAGCGCCCGGAAGCCCGAGCATCCGGTTGAATGCGGTGGTGACCCGCACGTCGCCCTCCTCGTAGTTGCTGACCGTCGAACAGCCAGCAGCCTGCCGCAGAAGAGCGGCGGCGGGTCGCCCAACACGTGCGCAACTTGCAAGCCTCGCTACCAGCCGCCTCGCTGGCGGTGGTAGCGGAGCCGCGCGCCGCGCGTCAAGCGCCAGCCCCGCCCAGCTCCAGCGTCCCCGCGAACCCGATGCTTGCAGGAGATTCGCCCGCTTGACCCGCGCTTCGGCCCCGCTATCTCGATCGGGTAGGCGCCGGGCTCACCCCGGCGCCCCCCACACCACCGGACATGCGGGTCCGCATCCGGCGGTTCGCTCGGCATCCCGGAAACGACGGTAGGGATCGGCGAAACCCTTCAGGCCGAGGTTGGCCCAGTAGGCGTTGGGCAGAGCGCGGGCAAGAACCGGGGAACCGGCGATGCGCCAGTAGCCTTTGCCCGAGCCGGCCCACTTGCGAGCCTGCCAGGCCGGGATACCGAGCGCACCGAGGTTGCGCCGCTTGGTGCGGTAACGCTTCCATTCCTTCCAGCGGACCTGCCGCAGTCGCCGACGGAGCCAACTATCGAGCTTCCCGAACACCGACGGCGTGTCGGCCAACGCGAAGTAGGCCGTCCACCCGACCGTGAAGCGGTTGATCTCACCGATCCGCCGCTCCATCGAGACACCCCAGCGGCGCGAGGTGAGCTGACGCAGGCGATCCCTAGCGCGTTTCAGGCGCTTCGGATCCACCTGCACCTTGACCTCACCGTCCCGGTCAAAGAAACCGAACCCCAGAAGGGGCCGCTTCGTCGCCCGGTCAACCACCGACTTCTCGCGGTTGACGCGCAGCTTCAGGCGCTGCTCGACGTACTGCGTGATGCTCGCCATGACGCGCTGCCCAGCCCGCTCGCTTCCGACGTAAATCCGGCCGTCGTCGGCGAAGCGCACGAAGCGATGCCCACGCCGCTCCAGCTCCCAGTCAAGGTCGTCAAGCATGACATTACTGAGCAGCGGCGAGAGCGGCGACCCTTGCGGGGTTCCCTCCTCGCTCGCGGCCACCAGCCCGCCATCCATGACGCCCGCTTCCAGGTAGCGCCGGATCAGCCCGAGCACCTGCTTGTCATGAACCCGTCTCGCGACCCTCGCCATCAAAGCGTCGTGCTGAACGCGATCGAAAAACGATTCGAGATCAAAATCGACGCACCACGCCGCGCCATCAGCGATGAACCGGCGTGCCCTCCTCACAGCTTGATGCTGCGAGCGCCCCGGCCGGAAGCCGTAGCTATGGGGATGGAAATGCGGGTCGAAGATGGGCGTGAGCACCTGCGCGATGGCCTGGCAGATCAACCGATCCACCACAGCCGGCACCCCCAGCTTGCGCAGACCACCCGAGGGCTTGGGGATCATCACCCTGCGCACGGGCTGCGGCCGGTAGGTGCCCGCCTCGAGCGCTGAGCGGACCTGTGGCCAATGGTCATGCAACCACGGCCGCAGTTCCTTGGTGCTCATCCCGTCGATGCCTGGGGCACCGGCTTTCTGCTCGACGCGTCTGAGCGCCTCAGCGAGATTCCCGGGGGCCAGGAACTGCTCCCACAGGCTCGCCTCGGCGGGGTGAGCTGCGGTGTCGCCAGGCGCCGGGGATGAACTGTGCCCTGGACGGGAACCTTCGGGCTTCACCCTCCGGCCCTCCCACCCAGGCCCCTTGCGGGGTTGGCTGCGTTCAACGTCCATCCCACGAGCACGAGCGTCCTGCACCTCGGCTTCGCGTTCAGCCCTTCCCAGCGATACTGATCCCCGCTGGTACTACGGCGTCTGCTGACTTCTCCACGGCGGGCGGCGCCCTCTCGGACGCCACCGTCCCGCACCACCCGACGAGCGGTGCTCACGCACCGGACGGGCATCCTGGGACACCCATGGAGACCTCCCCGGATAAGACCAGCAACCTTCATCGCACACCCACCGCGTCTACGCAACGGCCCCTTGATGACATCGGGCTTCGCTGTACTTGGCCAGCTCGCCCGGACCGCCCCGCCTCATACGCGCAGCACACCGGCAACCAACGATCAGCCGGCGCGCCATGTGTTCCTAGGGTCGCGATTTCGTCTCCGGCTTCCTTCCCACCCGCCTCACGACGTAGCAGTTGCCATCGACTTGTGGTTGGTGCCATCAACCTCCACAGGGGACTCGCACCCCCGAGCTGCTGGTCATGCCGGGCGTACCAACGATCGCCGGGCAGAGCCCGGCACCCCATCAGGTCAACAACCCGGCCGCCCCCACACCGGCGTCACCCCCAAATCGACCGGAGTCCCACATTATCTCTGCGATCCTTGCGCGGGTGCTCGGACCCCTACCCCGCCGCGCTCCCCGGTTGCGCGTGTCCGCTTCTTCACCGAGGACGCCGGTCTCACCCCAATCTAGACGGGTTCGACGCGCGAATATCCCCCCACATGGCAGCTTCCATGGGGACATCGATTTCGAGGCTGCAGTCATTCGATCACCTTCGGGCTCCCGCGCTTGCTAGACCCCCAGGCTGCTCCCACCGCAGCGGCAAACTGACCGCCAGGCGGCCGGGCCGTTCACACCACGCATCGCCCGGCCGGTTACCCGGACCGGGATGTGGCGTTGCTACATGCTCGACACGGACGATTAGCATGGCTGGACTCTCACCAGCTGGATCGCAGCCTTGTCGGCTGCTCCCTAGATCTTCGATGTAGAGAACTTGCATCTCCTTCTCCATGCCGGTTTATCCCGGCGCTTTCCCAACGCAGCGCGCAAACCAGCAGGAGCCGGGTCGACCGGTCGCCGTCGCGGCCGTCCGGTCCTGGGCCTGCCGCACGGCAACAGTCCCCAGGGCGGAATCTCGTTTACCGGGTCACGCTCGCGCAGGTAGGCGGCGAACCCGCGGACCATCGTCAGCCGGTTCGCGCGATGCAGATCGCTCGCCTCGGTCGGGAGCGTCGCCCAGTCGACCGCGAGCTCGACCGTCACTCGCTCAGCTCCGCGTTCCTCAAGGAACTCGACGAACTGCTCGAGCACCAAACCGATCTTCTCGAACTTCACGCCCTCGCCGCGTCGGATCCGTAGATAGTCCGCAAGCCCGTCATGCAGGCTCGTCATGACCTGGCCCCCGGCCACGCGCGCGCCACCGATCGCAGCGTCTCGACGTCGACTTTCGCGTAGATCGCTGTGGTCTGCGTCTGTCGGTGGCGCAGCACCTGGCCGATCTCGGTCAGTGACGCGCCCTCGCGCAGCATCTCCGTCGCCGCCGTGTGCCGCAGCCTGTGCGCCGTCACGCCACTCACACCCGCTCGCCGCGCGGCAGCAGCGACGACCCGGCCGACCGTCGCCGGGGTGAGCGGCCCGTGGGGCGCGTTCACCGCCACGAACACCGCTCGCCGCTCGACCCGCGGTCGGTCGTCTCGCACATACTCGGCCAGCGCCTCCCCGACATCGACCGGCAGCGGCAGCACCTCGACACGTCGGCTCTTGCCACACACCCGCAGCTCGCCCGTGCGCCAGTCCAGATCGTCGAGCGTCATCGCGGCGACCTCGCCGCGCCGCAGCGCAAGCCGCCACAACAACAACAGGATCGCGCGATCCCGGCGGCCGATCGCCGTGCC
The DNA here is from genome assembly GCA_963816005.1 of uncultured Solirubrobacteraceae bacterium. Classification (GTDB taxonomy): domain Bacteria; phylum Actinomycetota; class Thermoleophilia; order Solirubrobacterales; family Solirubrobacteraceae; genus Palsa-465. The sequence goes on from CAWFKF010000060.1 coordinate 189,792, forward strand.
CAGGACGCAACTCGCAACGAGCTGCCGGGCGACGCCTGGATCCAGCGGGCGCGGTAGCCCCGCCAACCGCCAGCCAGCGACCCGCGGGACCGCCGCCGCCAACGACTCCACGAGCACGCCGTCGACGTGAAGGAACACCAGGAACGACCGCAGCGCCACCGTCATATCCCTGCCCGAACGCGTCGAGCGTCCCGCGCACTCGGCTAACACAAATGCGCTCACCTCCGCCGCCGTCAGACCCTCCAGCCGCGCCCCGTCAACGCGCGCTCCCCACGCAAGAAAGCGCCGCACCTTCGTGACATACGCGCGCGCGACCTGTTCGCAGACCCCCCGCTCGCCGGTCAGATACCGCCGGTAGCGATCAACCAACTCCTCCTCAGCCGTCGCCGGCGCAGACACTGCCGGCGGTGCCGGCACCGGCACCGCGCCCACCCGGCGCAGATAGCCGAGCAGCGTTCCGAACCCTCGCAGCGACCGCGGATCCCGATACCCGCCCGTCCCGAGCTCAGCGATGAACCTCCCGAGCACCGCCGGCGTCAGATCCGACGCGCCCAACCCCTCGCCAGCCAGCCACCCGCTCAGCCGCGCCATCACCAGCATCTGCGCGTACTGGGCGCTCGACTTGTAGCGGCAGCGATCCAGCTCCTCCACGAACCCCCGCGCGAACGGCGCCAGCGGCCCGCCGACAACAACCCGCGATGCGACCGCAGTGCTCACCACGACCTCCTCCCTTCGACAGCGAAAGAGAGAAGCGTCAAATCCGCGGCCGGATTATTCCGACCTCAGAAACCCCCGATCCCGCAATCTGCAAGGACTTTCAGCAGACCGTCGGCATAACAAGCGCATCGGAATAGTGAGACTTATTCCGAAGTCGGAATAAGGGCGATCATCTCGCTCCGTGGCTCGCTGCCCGTGTCGAGCTGCCGGCCGGTGCGCTGTTCTGCGTCATCGACGGGCCGACGCGCGGGCGGCCGTGTTCAGCGACCGCCGCGCGCGGCGAGCTGCGCCGCTACGCGCTCGCGGCCGGCGTTCGGCGCAGGTTCGCGCCTCATCAGCTGAGGCATGCGCATGCTGTCGAGCTCGCACGCGAAGGTGTGCCGCTGCCGGTCATCCAACGGCAGCTCGGGCATTCGTACGTCTCCACAACCAGCGTGTATCTGCAGGGGATCGACGTCGAAGAGATTATCGGCACGATCCACGCGCGGCGAGCCCCGATGATGCACGTCAGCGCCGGCCTCGAACTCTGAGGCGAGGGCCGTCGGAAGACCGGGTCGGGGGAGGGCCGAGGGGCTCTTCCCCGGCCGGCGCGCGCTTGGACGCTGCTCCTCTTCGCGAATGCGGCAGCGACCCCGACCACGGGCGTGTGGCCCGCTGCCTCAAACGCAGCAGCTTCGTCGAGACTGCTCGACCTCGATCATTGCGACACTCTCGGCGGCGCGCGACGCAACTCGTCCATTCCAAGCGCGAGCGGCGGGCGGATGGACCTGCCGGATTCACTGGTCATGCAGAAGAGGGGTAGGCCCCGTTCGGGCGCGCGTGGAGCGGCCGTGTCCAGTTCGTTCCGGGAAGACCCGCAAATTCTTTGCGGTGTTGTGCGGGGGGCTCGAGCCAGAGGCGTCGAAACTTCCCGGCATGACGATCCTAAATGGTACGGACAGGGTCACGCTCGTCCCTCCCGGCACGTGGGAGGTGGACCCCGCGGGCTCGACGGTCGGCTTCGCGGTGCGTCACCTCAAGGTCACGAAGGTCCGCGGCCGCTTTCGCGAGATCACCGGCGTCATTCGCTGCGACCGCGAGGGCGTGGCCTCGATCGACGGGACGGTTGAGGTCGCGAGCGTCGACACCGGTGACCGCAGACGCGACGCCCGACTGTGTGCCGAGGACTTCTTCGACGTCGAGCAGCATCCGACGATCGCCCTCACGGCTATCTCCCGCCCCGCGGGACCGACTGACGCCCCCACGATACGCGGGACGATGACGGTGCGTGGCGCCTCGCGGCCGCTCGAGCTGCAGCTCGACGCACCAGCGTCGCCCGTCGACGGGAACGGCGATCTGCGAATTCGCGCGAACGGCCTGGTTAGCCGTCGGGACTTCGGTCTCGAGTGGGACTCGGCGTTTGCAGCCGGCGGACTCGTGATCGACGATCGGGTGCGGCTGCGGCTCGACGTCGTCGTACACCCCACAGCCTCAGCTCGCCATTAGCTCACGCTCGCTCCGCGACAGGAACACGAGCGCCCGAAGTAACGCGGAGCGCCATGTCTGGTCAGAAACCACAGTGCCGCTCCTCGATCATGGCGGCAGCGTGAGGACCGCTCTTTCAGTGCCGCTACCGCTCCTTCAGGGTGGTGGCGAAGCAGCGATCCATATTCCTCGCGAGGGAGCGGCGATTATGCTGCGGTCGATATGTCCACTCAACTCGACGGGCGTTGCCTGTGCGGAAGCCTGACCTACCGCTGCGACGGCGAGCCCCTGGTGACGGTCGTCTGCCACTGCAAGGACTGCCAGCGCCAGACAGGCTCGGCCTTCTCGATTTTCGTCGTCGTCCCGCGCGCGACGCTCCATGTCGGGGGCGACACGCTCGCCACGTATGTGACCGTGGGGGCCGATTGCGGCGAGGAACGTCAGCGCCAGTTCTGCTCGAAGTGCGGTTCGCCCGTCGTCACGCTGTTGGTCGAGCGGCCGGAGCTCGCGGTCATCAAGGCGGGAACGCTCAACGACCCCTCGTGGCTGTCGCCCTCCCTTGAGGTTTGGCGCGGCGCGGCTCAGCCGTGGCTTGCGCCCATCGAGAACAGCAGGCGGCTCGCCCGCGGCCTGCCGGCCTGACTGGACAGCTTCTATCAAGCACTACGCCATCAGGGTTCTGGGGCCTTCCGTGCCCGATTTGCTCAGTCGCGGTGGCGCCGGCGGGTGGGATCAGCAGCTCCACGGGCTTTCGTTGTCTCAATCTCGCGGGCCTTCATTGCCTCGGCCTCTTCGGTGCTCTCATTGCGACGCGGTCCGTTTCGCGGCCACGTTGCGTAGTAGTCCCTCTGCCTGGCGGAGATCACGGGCCTCCTCCTCATATTCCTTGCCATCGAGCATCTGCGCTATCTCGCTGATCTCGTCGGCTTTGCCTTGAGCCCATACACCGATGGCTTCGTTCAACTCCTCCCTGGACTGCGCCTCTACGTCGAGTGTCTCGCGTAGGCGGTGATCGAGGCGCAGCGCGTTGGCGCGTGCCAGATCGGGATCGATCTGATCCTCAGGATCGACTTTGGGATCTTCGGTGCTCATCTGGGGTTCCTTCCTCGCTTCCTGTTCGGGCTCGTGCTTCCCACCCCGGGGCGATTACGATGACTCCTCCTGATCCCGTTTGGCGGCCATCAGGTCGCGGAGTTCGGCCGCTGACTCGCGATTCTCACGGTGAGCCCCGCGTATGCGCTTATACAGGCTGAGCGCATTGGCGCGTGCAAGATCGGGATCGATCTGCTCCGCATCGGGATCGTTAGGCTCGTTGGCGTTCATCAGGCTGCCTCCTGGTGGATCTGCCCTCGTGCCGACTGAACCTCGGCCCGAGGGCTTTCTATGTGGAGTTCGAGCTCACTCTCAGCGTAGTGCGCTCGGTGTCGTCCTCCACCCCCTCGTCCCGCCCTGGTCCGCCGGATGGGGCCACCCTGGTCCCCAGGTTCCCTCCCTGGGAGGGGATGGTCCGCCCTGGTCCCGTTCGGTATCGGGCGACGCTGAAGCTCGACTGCCGCATTTCGATCAAAGCAGTAGCGACTCGAGGGCTGGCGTAGCATCGGGTGTTGTGACCGAGCAGCCGCCGTATGTACTCGGCAGCGATGAAGCCGAGATCGCGCGCCTGGATGCCCAAGCAGCCATGTCGGCGCCGGCGACGCGCTTGCTGTTGGAGGCCGGTGGAAGAATCTCGAGAGGGATGCGGGTGCTCGATCTTGGCACAGGTCTTGGCCACGTCGCATTTGACGTGGCGAACCTTGTGGGGCAGGAAGGCATGGTTGTGGGCATCGACCAGAGCACGCAGCTGCTGGAGATCGCCGAGCATCGCCGGCTCGCGGCCGGCATAAACAACGTCACATTCGTTGAGGCCGACGTGCGGACATTCCAGGACGACGAGCCCTTTGACGCGATCGTCGGTCGCTTGATCCTCTTTCACCTCCCCGACGCAATCGACGTCCTCGCTCATCACATGGCGGCGTTGCGACCGGGTGGCGTTGTGCTCGCGATCGACTTTGATGGTGGTTCCATCAGAGCCGAGCCGCCTGTACAGCTCGTCACGACGATCCGCGACTGGGTTGAGGAAGCATTCAGGTCCGCCGGGGCAAATCCCGTGATCGGAGCGCGCCTGGCGCTGCTCCTTCGGCGAGCGGGCGCCGTTGACGTGACCACTTTCGGCGTGCAGACGTATCTCGCCCCGGACGACCCTAAAGGACCTGGTTGGGTTGCTGGCCTCGTGAGGTCCCTCGCGCCTCGCACCATCGGCGCGGCTATTGCGACCGAGGCTGATCTCGACGTGGATACCTTGCAACAACGAGTCGCGCAGGCCCTCATCGCGTCCGATGCCGTACTTCTGCCTCCCGCACTCGTCGGTGCATGGGGCGCGGCACCGAGCGGTCTATGACGCTGCCAGAGTCCACGGCCGCTTCTGCTTCGGGCTACAAGCAGCAGCGCATCGCTCTGTTCCTGAGCGTCCTCACGTCAACCGCGCGCGAGACTGCCGGTTCTCGATCAAAGGAGCAGCGCTGCGAACGGGGTCGGTCAGGGCTGCTCCTCCGTCTCGCTGTGATACGGTCGCGCTCTGCGGGTCGGAGTGGCGCGAATCGCCTCATGGGCAGGCACACCGCTTGTGGCCTTTGCGACGGCGAGCCTTCTTCCTCGCCGTGGCAGCGCGCTGCTGCACCCACCGCGCTAGGGAGAGGAAGCCAGCATGTCGCACATGGGAAAGTCGCACCTGATCATCATGTTTACGGTGGGGCCTGATGACGTGGCCGAGGGAGATCGCATCTTCGCGAGCCACGGCGAGTGGATGAAGGGGCATCCCCGCGAGGGCGATGTGGCGCTGCTGGACTACACCGTCTCCAAGGGCCCGGAGCTGTCGAACCCGCTGGACCCGAACTCTGAGGCGACCGGCAACACGATCTTCGTGGTCGATGAGTACTACGAGTCACCGGCTGGCATCGCCAGGCATTGGCTGGACTCGATGGGCAACTGGCCGGAGATGTCCTCCGCCGCGCCGGCGTGGTTCGCCAACGCCACGATCGTGACCCTGCACAACGGCACAGTGGTTCAGGCACTCTGGTAAGACGCTCGACGCCGGGCGGCTTCGCGGTGCGAGGCTGTGCCGGGTGTGGTGCGGCGTCGACGTCTGGGGGACTCGGGGGCCACGAGGGGCGCCCCGTGGTTCACGGCAAGATCTCCACGGACCGGTGCGCGTCGGTTAGGTTCGGTGTCTCCCAACTATCGCATCGGAGAGGAGCAGCTCGTGAGTGCCGAGGGGAACATCGAGACGATCAAGGCGATGTACGAGGCGTTCGGTCGCGGGGACGTCGAGCGCATCCTCGAGCTCGTGACCGACGACGTTGACTGGTCGACTGACGCGGCGATCGAGTCTGCGCCGTGGTACGGCCCCAAGCACGGCAAGGCTGGGGTCCGCAGCTTCTTTGAGGGCATCGGGCAGACCGGCCCAGTCACGGAGTTCACGCCGGTGAGCTTCGCGAGCAACGACGACGGTGACGTCATGGTGTTCATCCGCTACGCGTTCACGGTCACCGCGAGCGGCAAGAGCGCCGCGATGAACCTGCACCACTACTGGAAGTTCCGCGACGGGAAGGTGTGCTTCGTTCGCAGCTCCGAGGACACGGCGCTGGTGACCGCGGCGCTGACGCCGTGAGCCGCGGCGGCGTCGCGTACGCCCAGCGCTCGACATGGCCCCGTTCGACCGACGACGGTAGCCCGTCAGCGCGTCGCGCTAGCGACGTTACGGGCTAGCCGCTTTGATGGGAACCGCAGTGCGCACCGACCCAGCGGCTGGTCCTGGTGCAGAGGAGTGGCCGCGGCACCGATCGCCAGACAGCTCCTTCGGGCTAGCAGCAGTCACGATTCGAGATCATCGCGCTCGTCGCATTGCCGCCAAGCGACCGCCAGCGGGTAAGACCAGCCGGGGCAACTGTGGCGCACCTCACTCAAGGCCGTCCCGGCAGCGGCATAGGATCTCCGCCCGATGGGCAACGCGGTGAAACTCATGTGGGGCCAGACCGGCCACCGTGCGCAGTACTCGACCGAGCGCCGTGTCGAACGCTTGCGCGAGCGGCTGGCCGTCGAGACCGACCCGCGCACTCGTCGGATGATCGAGGCGCAGTTGGCTGCATTCCAGCGACCGCCGCAAGGCACATTCGACTGACCTGGATAGGCTGCGGAGCGCCAGCAACCGACGTTGATCACATCGTGCCGGTCGCGGACGGCGGTAGCGACTCCCCAGCCAACCTCAGAGCCACCTGCACGCGCTACAACCGATCGAACGCGACCTAGCGCGGGTCCCTAGCGGAACGGCACATGGATTGCCCAGGTAGCGACGTGCCGCATCAACCAATGTAGTCCATGATGTGGGGCACGGCCTGCTCGATCGTCAGGAACGGCTTGGTGTCGTACTCGATCCACTCCGAATAGTTCAGGATGTTCCGATAGGCCTCCTCCAGATCATTAGCTTCCGAGATCACCAAGCCCTGGCTGCCGTCGGCGGCCACGTAGTGCGCTCTTACGGTGGACGGCACACCCTTTTCGGAGAAGACGCCCATCAGCTTCTTGGTCTCGTCCTTGCTGAGCTGCTTGATCCTGTAGGTCGTGATGAAGATCACGGCGCCCTCTCCTCGCTAGGTTGATCGACCTGTCGAACTCTCGCGTGGTCCGCCTCGGGCCGCCATCCGGGAGAACTACCGAACCACTGTCAATCAGCCTCAAACCATGCAGCAGAACCCGGTCGGCTTGGGGTCCAACCAGTCCTCTGAGCCACGACAAGCCAGACGGCTGCTTCGGGCTACAAGGAGAAGTCTCGCTCGCGGCAATCGATCGCGCCGAGACTGCTGGTCTCGCATGCCGAAGCGGGAGTCCGACTCGTCTCCCACGAGATGGCTGCTCCTGAGGGATACGAGCATGGTCGGTTGGCTGGCGTCGCGCTGCGCCTTGCGGGAGCACCGGCGCTCTCCCAAGCTCCTGCTCGCCCTCTCGCCACCTTTGGCTCGCTAGATGAGAGCATGCCGATCCGGCGTTCGGCCGCAGCGTCAGGGCCGGGCGTTCCCGACGGGCGCTGCAATTTGAGTCGCGCCGAGATCGGTTTCGCAAGGCCCGTGCGGTGGCGCTCGATAGGGTTGCCGCGCGGCAATCGGCCGTGACAGCTAGGAGGAGAAGACAATGGCCAAGAACGACAGCGACCTGTTTGACCGCCTTCGCCAGGCGGGTATACGCAAGCGGGTCGCCAAGACTCTCAGCGGGATCGGTGAGGGCGCTAGCAAGCAGGCCGTTCGCGCGGCTCAGAGCGCGGTCAGCGAGTTGCGCTCGCTTGCCGACGAGATCGAGCGCCGGCTGCCGATCCCATCGCGATCGCGCGCCGCAACCGCCAACCAGGGCCGGCGGGCGCAGCGGCCGGCCAGCAACCGCAAGAGCCCCGCAGCGGCAACGCCCAAGACCGCCGCTGCAGCTCCGACGAATGGTGCTCGCGCGCCTCGCGGTCAGAACAAGGCCAAGATCTTGGCGTCGCTCAAGGCTGGCCCCAAGACCGCGTCGGAGATCGCCAAGGAAACCGGGATCGGCATCGGGACGGTTGGCAGCACGCTCAGCAAGATGGCAACGACGGGCGAGGTACAAAAAGCCGACCGCGGCTACGGGCTTCCGAAGTAGACCAAGCGACGACGCACTCCGGCAGCCAGCGGTCGGCATCGACGGGAACCGATCGTGCCACAACGAGAAGGGCACCCTGGTTGGCGCGGGCTTCGCCACCTCCGCGCCGCTCCTCGCACGCGATTGCACAAGCGACCCTCCGCGCCCGCTCCTGGGCGAATCCGATCGTCGGCCGCAGCTCAGGTCGGGCCCGAGCCGGACGACTGCTGTGTCGCCATTGCGATCGTCCGCGGCGTCGAGCCAGGATTGCGGAAGCGATCGTGCGGAGCGCGGCAACCGGACCCGCGAGATTGGGCGATCCCGAACCCCGGCCGAAGCTGCGTCGACGCGTCGATCCGTGGCGATGCAGGCGCGCGAGGGCGCGATCAAATCGATAGCCAGCTGATGGCGCTAGTGGCTCGACGAGGGGTTGGGACGCGCCGGCGAGCGTCGCTGCCTCTGTCCGGGAGGAGCAGTCTGGCGACGCTGGGTGAGACTGCTGATCGGTCGCGGATGGAGCCACCCGACCGCCGAGGGCGGCGCGCTGCCGCGTCTCGTCCGGACCACCAGTGAGCTTCACCTCGTCCGGTGCTTCCGCATTCCATGGCTGAGCAGCGGCCTCGCCGGCGTCGGGGCGCTTAGTGTCGAGATCGCTCGATCGGGGGAGCGCGAGCGGGTACCGAAGGGCTGGTTCGCTGGGGGATGCGCTAGAGATCCGGGAAGTTCGCCGGCGGCCGGTGGGACGTCGCCGTGGTAGCGAGATTGCGTGGCGCGATGGTTCTCAGCTGGGCGGCTGATAGTATTCGCGCCGAGGTGGGTTTCGTCCGAGCAGACTTTGTGGTATTGCGCGTGAAGGGTTGCGTTGCTCGTCTGCTGACGGCGGGGTTGTTGGTGTGCGCTGGGTTGCTCGGGATTGGGGTGAGCTCGGCGTCGGCGCAGGGGTCGGGTTATTTGGCTCTCCGGGCATGATCGGGGGTGACGACACACGAACACGCGTTTTCTTTCTGGCCCTCCGAACCGCGTCACCCGTATTCCGCCACGACGCTCGCTCGACCCCGGGATGACCCGGTGCGCACGCACGGCAAACGGCGCAACGAGAAGGGAATGGAGCAGGCAGCTCCCCGGCACGCCACGACCCCCGTCAACGCGGGCAGCGACCCCGACGCCCCCCAACGACGCCCTATGGGGCGAGTCTCGCCATGATCATCCGGATGCGCCTGCGCGCAGGCGCGGCCATCCCTGGCCGCTTGAGCACGCATCCGCTGTGCCCACGATCGCCGGGCACGGGGCCCAGCGAGCAGTCCACAACCCAGCAGCAGAGGCGCACGCGACTTCCACCCGTCGCTCCGACGACCAAAAGCCCTGCTCAGGACGGAATCTCGATCGAGAGTCACCCCCGATCATCCACGGAGCCCCGGTTATTTCGTGACGTTCGTGGCTCGTTCGTGCCCGGCCTACTCGGACATCTTTGCGAACAAGGCGCGCAACGACATTCTCGAGAGCCTGGAGGACCTGGGGCCCGATACGCAATACGACAACAGCGGCCAGCTGGTCAATCCGACGGCGGAGGGGATCCCGCCTCAGAATGTGTGCAAGCCGCTGGTCGGCTGGGAGTTCACGCTCGGGACGGGTTATGAGAGTCATGCGGTGACTGGGCCGTGGGGGTCGCTGTCGATCGTCACGAATCCGTTTCCCCGCGCTCCGATCGTGACCCAGGCGCTGACGCCGCTGCTGGATCAGAACGGCTTGCCGGTGGGCAAGCAGCAGCTGGCTGGGGCGGTGACGATTGAGCTGACCCCGCAGGAGCGCGCGCAGGCCAATCAAGCCCGCCAGCTGTGGGCGCAGGGCGGAACGCCGACCGACCCCGACCTGGCGCAGAAGTTCCCCGGTCCCGCGTACGGGTTCGGTGGGCTGCGGTGCGCGACCGACAACCTGAACGGCGACAACGTCGAATACGTCTTCTTCCCGACCGGCGTGCAGCACGTGTTCTGCTACGGCCTGTATGTCACGCCGCCGCCGACGAGCGGGACGATCACGATCCAAAAGCAGGTCATGGCCGCGCCGGCTGGCGACAATCCTCGCTTCCCGTTCAACGGGAGCATCTCGTATGACCCGAGCGGGTTCCAGCTCTCCGACGGCCAGTCGCAGAACTTCTACCGCGCCGGTGGCGTGACCTGGACGGTTACCGAGAGCGCGGTCGCCAACTACAAGCTGGCTGACCTCGGCTGCCACGCGGAGGCGGCCGGCGGCGCCCCCGGGGCGAGCACGGCCGATATCAGCGGCGCGACGGCGTCGATCCACCTCGTCGCTGGCGAGCACGTCACCTGCGTCTACACCAACCGGTACGTGCCGCCGTCGGGCGGTCTGACGATTCGCAAGCTGACCACCGGCGGTGTGGGCCAGTTCGGCTACACGGTCACGCCGGTGTCGGGCCACGGCAGCGTCCGACTCGCACGAGCAACCACGACGCAGCCGAACATCGCCGTCGACGCGCAGCCGTCGCTGCTGAATCTCGCGCCGGGCCGCTACCGGATCAGCGAGAGCAAGCCGGCTTCATCAGGCGGGGACTGGCGTCTGGTGCGCGTCCGTTGCGATGGGGCGAGCCGCTCGACCGCGCAGCCGGTCGAGGTCGACATCCCAGCTGGCGGGGCGGTCACGTGCACGTTTATCAACGCATTCGTGCCGAAGGGTTCGATCGCGCTCGCGAAGATCACCGAGAGTGGCACGGGTACCGCGTCGTTCCTGGTCTTCCCCGCGCACGGGTCAGCCGCCCAGTATCGGGAGAGCGCGACGACCACGGCCCCCGGGGTCGCCGTCGGCGCGGCTCCGGACACCGCCGCGGATGCGACCGATCATCTGCCGCTCGGGGCATACTGGATCGTCGAGCAGCCGCCCGCGGGCGGTCCCGCCGGCGGCTGGACGCTGACGACCGTCAACTGCGACGGCGTGCTCGTACCGTTCGCCCAGGGCGCCGTCGAGGTGAAGCTGACGCCTGCACACCCCAGGTTGCGCTGCGTCTACACGGACACCTTCTCGGCCACTCCGCCGCCACCGCCGCTACCGCCAGTCAACCCGCCGCCGGTAGAGCCTCCCCCCGCGCCGGTGTTCCCATTGGTTCCCGGCCTGCCCGCGTACCAGCTCAGTGACCTCGTCGTCACCAAACAGGCGTCAGCGTCGATCGTGACCCAAGGCGACGTGGTCGCCTACCAGATCACGATCAGGAACCTCGGCCCCAGCCCGGCCCAGCACGTCGTGCTCGCCGACCAGCCGCTCGGCCACGCGCCCTTCGTCGCCGTCCAGACCAGCGCCGGCCACTGCAAGGCGCGGCTGCGGACGGTGCTCCCGATCACCTGCGGACTCGGCACGCTGCAACCCGGCGGCAAAGTGACAGTGACGGTTCGCCTCCGCGTCGAGACCGCCGCGTCTGAGTTCACCAACGCAGCCGTCGCCGGCACCGCGACGCAAGAGCAAACGCTCGCCAACAACCTCGCCCGCGCACACGTCACGGTCCGCCAACCGCCGCCTGTCCGTCAACCGCCGCCTGTCCGTCAACCGCCGCCTGCCCCGCCTCGGGACGGGGCTAGCCTACACCGCCCCGGCCGCCGGCCGACCAGCGAAGGTCCGGTTGAGCGTGGCTGCTAGCCGTTGCCTACTAGGGCGCGCGCGGCCTCCCTGGAAGCAACGCGCAACCACGCAAGGGGTTAGTTAGATGCCGTTGGCCGCGGTGACCGTCATGCTGACGCTGCAGAGCTTCGAGCGTTTGCTGGTCGGCTATGCACTAGGAGGATCGTGACGAGCGTCACCTGCAGCTTCGTGCCCGTGTTCGCGCAGTCCAGACGCCAAGCAGGCCGTCAGCCCGTCGTCCGCAGCCTCCCGAGACCGCAGCTCCCAGGGCCAGCGTGAGTCATGTTGAGACGCCCTCGGAGGCTCCAGCGCACCGCACTTCCGCTCGGCCCTCCGAAGCAGCGATCTCTTCAGTGCGCCCGCTCGCTGCCCCTTCGGACGAGACGCGGCAGCGCGCCGCCCTCGTTGCCGGATGGCTCCATCCGTGACCGAGCAGCAGTCTCGCCGGCCATGGCGCGACTGCTCCTATAGGCGTAACGGGGCAGTCTCTCGACTGCCAACCGGCCGTGCTCCGAGGGAAGGAGCGGTCGCCGCAGTCCTGCTTCGTGGTAGTGAGGAGCACGTCGCCCGAGCCGAGATTCCACCCGCAATGCGCGGGAAGCGCGCCTCTCGGTACGGAGCCGTGACAGCTCCGATGCGCGAGTACCGAGGCTCGCGCGTTAGCTACCTCCGGTCACCGAGCAAGCATCGGCGACGAGGATGCTGCTGCTAGCTGACGAGGCGGTCATTGCCGACCTTGCAAACGTGCAGCCCGATCCGGCGCGCTTCCCCTATCGCCCACAGGCAGCAGCACGGTGACGAGCGGTGGCGTGCCTGCTCGTGGCGCGAAGCAGTAGCTACGCCCTCAGTACTGCGTCCTGTTCGCGACGCCAACCGCTTCCGCTTCGCTGAAAAGCGGCTGTGATGGCCGCCGCTCCTGCAGATAGCCCGAACGGGCAGTCTCCCAGCCGCGCCAGATACGAACGGCTGCCCGGGTACGATCCGTGGGCGGCAAGACGTTCTTCAATCAACAGTTCGTTCATGACCGAAGACTTGAAGTCGATGTCCACCCGGCGTAAGGAAGCACACGCCGAGCTGCTCGCGCGCGATTCGGCGGTCTACCGTGCGTTCCTCGAGATGGAGCGGGCCGCCTTCGCGGACGGCGTGCTTCCGAAAAAGGTCAAGGAACTCATCGCGGTCGGGATCTCCGTGGTCATCAACTGCAAGTCATGCATGCAATGGCACATCGAGCAGGCAGCAGCCGCAGGCGCCGCCGAACGCGAAGTCCTTGAAGCCATTGAGGTCGGCATCGAAATGGGCGGAGGCCCCGCGACCGCGCATGCGCGGTTCGCGCTCGGTGTGATGACAAGCGTCTTCGGGACTCACGGCGACACCTGACGGGCGCAGGCCGACGCCGATCGGCAAGCCAGAAGCACGCTGCGCCGGATGCCGCGTCCGGGCCGAACGAGGATGGCGCGTTGAGCTAGGGAACGCTCTGCGACAGCACCACCGCCTACGCAGTTAGACTCGGCTGGTGGCGCGATCGCGAGCATCGCCCCCATCGCATCGTCGGGGGTCGGGCGAGCCGATGGTGCTGCTCCACGGGATCACCAATAGCTGGCGAACCTGGCTCCCCGTGTTGCCGGCCTTGGAGTCCGAGCACGATGTGCTCGCGCTCACGCTTGCCGGGCACTACGGAGCGGCGCCGCTGCCGGCGGGAGTAACGGCGTCGGTCTCGGCGCTCACGGACGCCGCGGAGCGGGCGCTGGACGAAGCGGGGTTCGACGCCGCCCACCTCGTCGGCAACTCGTTGGGCGGGTGGATCGCGTTCGAACTGGCCAAGCGCAGGCGCGCGGCATCGGTCGTTGCATTCTCCCCCGCCGGCGGCCGGCCGCGAACCAGCCCCGAGGAAGCTCGCCGGGTCGCGCGGAAGATCGATCTGGGCTTTCGGCTCGCACGCCTGCTATCTCCCGTGGCCGGTCCGCTCACCCGCTTCCCGATCGGCCGGCGCGCGCTGTTCTCGCAGCTGGCGGCCCACCCCGAACGGATTCCACCGCAGGAGGCCGCCTACCGGCTGCGAGCACTCGCCGGTTGCGCAGTCCTCCCTGGGCTGCTCGCATCCATGTTCGGCGCGCCGGCCGAGCGCCTGGACGAGATCCGCTGTCCCGTGCTGTTGGTCTGGCCGACCGGCGATCGCGTGCTCCCAAAGGCGCAGTTCGCCCCGAGTTTGCTGTCCGCCCTGCCAGAAGCGCAGTTGCTCGAGCCGCCCGACATCGGCCACATGCCGATGTACGACGATCCTGACCTGGTCGCTCAGATCATCCTCGACTTCGCGCGAGCGCACGCGCTCAAGCCGGCACCGCGGGCCATCTGACCGCTCACCCACGCCACGCTCACCCGCGCATTCAGCGGACTCGACTCAACCGCTACCCAGCGCCGCTCCGGACGAGGCTCGTAAGCCGACTTCCTGGCAGCGACAAGCTTCCGCTCCGCTCCGAGAACGCAGAAGTCTCCCCGGAGGGCGGCGTCGCTCTCGCAACTGAGCAGGACCAGCCGTCTGCGGCCCGGCAGGGTCAACACTGCCCCTCACCTCGGATTGCAGGAGCGGGCCACCTCCTCGGATTAGCCGCTGCCGGGCGGCCCAGCAAGCGCTGGGAGGAGGTTTGGAACATCGCCGACCGCTTGCTGGAGACCGATCTGCGCCGCAGCCAGCTAATGATCTGGCCGTTCACGACCGCTGTCGCTATCGCGTGATCTCAGCAGCGCCGCGTGGGGGCGTGGCACGATCGCTTTCGACGGGGACCATGTCTGCGGGGCCGGAAGCTCGGAGTGTTGCGCCGAGACGAAAGCGATTACCGCGCATGCGGCGCGATCGGTTGCGTTCGATCAAGACCTGGCACTGCAAGACCGTACCGATCGCGCGTTGCGCCGAACGATGGAGTAACAGCCCCGTCTGAGATCACGAACCGATAGAGCCAGAGCCGCAGCACTTCTTGTACTTCCGGCCGCTCCCGCATGGACACGGAGCATTGCGTCCGATCTTGGTTGCTCGCCTCGGGCCGCTCGTGGGCCGCGCCGCGTCGAGCGCCTCGACGATCTCCCCCATCCGGTCGAGTGGAAGCCCGTCGCCCTCGAACGTCGCGGTTGCGGTGTCGCGCACGACGGCGCGCTCGCCGGCGTCCTCGACACGAATCGTGCGCCGGACGCTCACGCCGGAGCTCGAACGGCTGATCCGCTTGACCTCGCCCGCGAGCGCCTCGGCCTCCTCGTCGCGCCCAGTCTCCCGATACAGGAGCACGAGCCGGTCGGCGATGTCCTCCCGGTCCCTGACACCGCCCATCGCATAGCCGCGAGCGAGCAGCTCTTCGGCTTGGCCGTAGTCCTTCGGCCGGTTCTCGGCGAAGAAGTGAAGGTCCGCCCAGCCGATCCACCCCCACCCCCAGCGAGGGTCGGCCTCCAGCCACTGCTCAAACAGCGCCTCGGCCTTGCTGGTCTTGCCCAGCTCGAAGTACGACTCGGCGAGCGCGCGCCGGCGGTTCTCAACCATCAGCTCGTCCTCGTCGGGAAACCGCCGCAGCGCCTCCTCGCACATCGCGATCCTCGCGCGCAGGAACTCTGGATCCTCGCGCCCGGCGTTCCCCAGCGCGTCCTCCAGGTCCTGACTCCAGTTAAACAGCGACTGGTACATCGAGAACCGATCGTCGAACGCCCGGATCGAGTCGATCCCGCTCAGATCGCACAGACGCACGACGTCCGACCACGCGTCGAGCCAGGTCGCCGCCGCGGGCACCGGCTCCCGGCGCTCCAGTGCGTCATACCCCTCTTGGATCTTGTCGCCGAGGAACTCAACGCAGACCCGCTCGGGCCACCACCGCCGCCACAGCTCGAGCAGGCACAGCCAGATCCAGTCCGGGTTCGGTTGCCCCTCCCCGGCCCCGACGCCGCAGCGCTCCAGCAGTGGTTGCGCGACCTCCTCGACCGACAGCGCTCCCTCGCACAGTCGCTCGATATCAGCGCGGTCCACATGGAGGCCGAAGCCGCTCAACTTCTCCAAGAGCTGCTCGTCGGTCAGCTCGGCGGCGTCCGAGCGCGCGGGCCAGTCGATCATCGCCTCGCGATCGTACTGACCGATGCGGTGCGACCCACGACCAGAGCAGGCTCCCAACACCGGTTCCAGAAGAGAGCCCACAGCATCAGGCGCCGGAAGCGGAGGCAAAGGGTCCATGCCGATCCCGTAGCGTGTCCTGGCGGCGCCGAGCAACTGCGAGGACGCGAGCGCGGTGGTGCGTGCGGCTGTCTGGCTGTCGCCTTCGGGGTGGTTTGACCAGACGCGTTCGGTGAGGAACTCGCGCAGCGACCGAGCGACCGCGGGGGAGACCGCCTGCGTGAGAGTGACGAAGGAGCGGCCTGGTTGGGTCGGATCGGTTTCCCACCGGGCCAGGAGTCGTTCGGCAATCCGCTGGCCGCTCGGTGGCCCGGCGCGGGCCTCCTGCTGGACAGCGCGGGGATCCTTGGCTTGCCGACCCATCTGGAGCGTCCGGTTGTCAGGATCCGGCTGGTCGCCTTGCATATCTGCCGCGCCTCTCCCAACGCCATCGCTTCGGCGGCCACGCGATCACGCGAGCCCGGTCGGCGGGACGATCGGATTCGACGGGAGGAGTCTGCGTCGGCGTGGCGGCCGTGAGTTTTGTGGTGCAAGCAAAGCAGTCGTGCGGGCCGGCGATCGTTCGGTCTCTTGCGGATCGAGGGAGGCGGCTGGCCGATCTCAGCAGCTGCTGGGTAGGCGGGTGGATGATCGGTGCTATCAGCCCAACCAACTGTCAGGAGGAGCTCATGGCTAAGGAGCTTGTGGACTGCCTGGGCCGGCGTCGCTCGCCGGCAGCCACATCCGCGTTTCATGTCGGCCGCCCGCCGCGCAATCGGGGGATGCGCTATCCGGCCGATCCACCGCCGGTGGAGGAGATCATCGCGGTGATGCGCGTCGCGGGCGCCGGCGCGTATGGCGATCGGCTGCGCGGCGTGATGGTGGTGTGCTGGCGCGCCGGGCTTCGCGTCGGCGAGGCGCTTGCACTGGCCGAGACCGATCTTGACCCGTCGCGGGGCGCGATCCTGATCCGCAAAGGCAAAGGCGGGAAGCGCAGAGAGGTCGGGATGGACCGCTTTGGCTGGGAGCATCTGGACCCGTGGCTTGAGCGACGCCGCCAGCTGCCCGTCGGGGCGCTGTTTGCGTCCTGTACGGCCCCAGCCGCGGCCGGCCTTGGTCGCCAGCCGCGGTCCGCTCAGAGCTGCGGCGCGCCGGCGCAAAGGCCGGCGTGCGCCGGCGCTTGGCTCCCCATCATTATGTCGACCTCCTGGTTATGCCGATCGAGCGTGGAGAGGTGCCGCAAGTCGCTTATGTAGCCGTCGGAAGGGTCGGCATAATCCACGGCCATTCGCAGGCTCGCTTGATGAGCGGTGCGAGGAAGCACCATGGCCGGCACGGGAGGACGTTTCTAAAGAGGCGGCGCGCTGAGCACCCCACAAACGCCACACGTGTCGGTGCTTTTCGGGCTCCGGTCGGTCAGCCCGCTCGAGCGACGAAGCGCTTCATCCACACCGGCGTTGTAGCCCACGTCGAGAGGAACACGCGACCGCACGACGTCGGGTTATGCCGACCTAATTGGCGGAAAATCCAGGTCGCACAAGGCGGCTCTCGGACTCATCGGCATAACCCAGGGGTCGGCATAATGATGGTTGTGCCGACGTCGGCACAACCACCAGCTACGCCACGCGCACGCGGTCGAGATGGCCCACGAAGGCGTGCCGATGGTCGTCATCCAGCGCCAGCTCGGGCATGCCCACCTCGGGATCACCTCCATCTATTTGCAGGGCATCGACAACGCCGAGATCATCGACACCGTCCACCGCCGCGCGGCGCCGGTGATCCCCGCCAGCTCACGTCTGCGCAGCCCCCTGGCGCTCTGACTGGACTACGCATCGCACCTCCCAGGCCCAAGGCCGCTTACCCTGGCGAAGGTCCAACCGCGCCGCAGCGACCGGCGCCCGCCCACGGGCGCCGGCTGGCGTGATCGCTTTCCTTGCGCCACGGCATTACCCGCCTCGCCGCCGACGCAGACCCCTTCCGTCGGAAGGGATCGTCCCGCGGCCGCCGCAACTGCTGCTCCTCCTGGGCGAACACCCGGGCCACCTTGACCGCCAGCTCGTTAGCTCGATGGCCGGAATCCCATCGTGAGCAAGCACGCGGTGCGTTTGCTGAACCACCCGGAGCCAGCTAACGGAGACAGGTGCCGGCGCCTGCTCTTGCCGGAGCGCAGCAGTCTCGACGCTGCCCGGCGGCAGACTTATGCTCGTGCTCAAGAGCAGGGCTGGCGTCTCGGCTCCTGCTTCTGGCGAGGAGCAGGGCAGGTCCGATCTGAGCCGAGAGACGTGTCGCCGAAGGAAAGCGGGGCCACGGGTCGTCCGGCCACCAGCGCTTGCGCGTACACGCGATGAATGGAAAGCAGGGCGCTCGGCCCGACGGCCGTCCCGTCGGCCGGTTCGACGACGTGCCGAGTTGCGAGATTGGCGAGAGGAGGGGCCCGCCGGCGCCGAACGAGACACCTGCTCTCGTCTGAACGCGGTACTCCGGCCCCAGGGACTGGCGTTACTGTCACAGCGGTTCTCGGCGAGTACTCCGGCCGGTCTGGGCAGGTGCCTTCCGAGAGTGAGAGAACGCGAGAGGCCTCTCCCCTCGCGGGTCGCGCACGCGCGACCGCCCGACGACGCTCGGCCGCACGGTCATACCGCTGCGACGAAACGGCGGATGACACGAGGTTCAGGTACCGCTCCGATCGCGGTCTTCCGCGGAGCGGCCCGTGCGCCGTCTTTTCAGCTAATGGGCTATCTATTTGAGTCAGGTAATCTTGGGCCGTGCCGGCGGCAGGACGCGACTATCCGGGTTCCTACGCGGAGCTGCTCTCCTGGTTCCCGGACGATGAAGCGTGCCTGGACTACCTGGAGTGGCTGCGCTGGCCGGACGGGGTCCGCTGTCCCCGCTGCGCGGGGCGCGATGGCTGGCGGCTGGGCAGCGGCCGCTGGGAGTGCGCGGTCTGCGGCCGCCAGGCGTCGGTGACCGCGGGGACGATCTTTCACGGCACGCGCACGCCGCTGCAGTTGTGGTTCGCCGCCGCTTGGCAGATGACCAGTCAGAAGCACGGCGTGTCCGCGCTGGGGGTACGGCGGTCACTTGGACTGGGCTCCTACCAGACGGCGTGGGCGATGCTGCACCGCTACCGGGCGGCGATGGTCCGCCCTGGCCGGGAGCGGCTGTCGGGGCACGTCGAGGTCGATGAGGCGTACATCGGCGGTGTCGAGGACAAGGTCCACGGGCGCCAGACGGAGACCAAGGCGATCGTCGCGATCGCCGTGGAGATCGAGAATCCCAAGGGGTTCGGGCGGATCCGCCTCGGACACGTGCCCGACGTCACCAAGGAGAGCATGCTGCCGTTCATCGACGGCGCGGTGCAGCCCGGCAGCACCATCCACACCGACGGCTGGCAGGCGTACCTGACGTTGGGCGACCGCGGCTACGAGCACGAGCGAACAGTGATGCGCCAGCAGAGCGATCCCGCCGATGTCGTGATGCCCGGCGTGCATCGCGTCGCCAGCCTGCTGCAGCGCTGGCTGCTGGGCACCCACCAGGGCGCGGTCACTCCCGAGCACCTCGACGCCTACCTCAACGAGTTCACCTTCCGCTTCAACCGCCGCCGCTCCAGGCGCCGCGGCCTGCTCTTCTACCGGCTGCTCGAACAAGCGATCCTCGCCGAGCCGATCACCTACCGCAGCCTGATCGCCAACCCCAGCCCCACCGGACGCAGGCCAACCCGCGCGACCCAGCCCGGCCGCGTCGCCACCGTGGCGGCCGTGCACCGTCCCTGGCGGCAATCGCCCGCAAATACTGGTCTCCCTGAGTCAAATAGATAGCCCGTTTCAGCTATACCGCCGCGGCGACTCTCGGCTCGTCGCCGGCCCGGCTGCGGGTCAGCCGAACCGGCCCCACGGCCAGGGATTGCCGCTGTCGTAGCGCTCGATGGTCGGCCCGGTCGGAGGCGTGACTGACCCGAGGATCCCGGCGTCGACGGCGAGCAGCCTGGAGGGGAAGATCCGGGCGAACGGATCCTCGCGCAGGCGGTGCTTTTCAATTGGGGAGCGCGCCAGGGTGATCGCGCCCTCGAAATGCGAGTCGTCCCGCCACATAACTCTCGTTCCGCACTTCTCGGAGGTCATTTCTCCCTCCACCCTTCGGCGTGTTGGGCGGCCTGGATCGCGAGGGCTTCGAGTTCGCGGACGAGGTCGTGTAGGCGTTTGTCGTTGGCCAGCCAGGGGCGGTAGCGCTCGGCCTGCTCGGCGTTGAGCAGCTTGCTGGCGGTCTTGCCGGAGATCTTGCGCGTCCAGTAGAGGTAGGGGCCGTGGCGTTGGTCGGTGTTGGCGTCGCGGCATCGGCAGTTCGGGTTGCCGCAGCGCAGCATGCGGCTGCTGAGCGTGCCGGGTAGGCAGGGTCCGAGCGCCGCGATCTTGTCGTGGATCTCGGCTGCTCGGGATTGGGGCTGGTCGGTGTTCTCGCTCATTGACGGTGGGTTGGTGGTGTCCGTCCGCTACCTACTGTATTCATATCGTAGGTGCTGGACAGAAGCGAAACGAGGAGCCCGGCATGACCGACCGCCCGCAGCAGCCATTCGAGCTCTCCACGCAGCGCCTGGGGGCGCTGCCGATCGTCGACCGGTTCCTTACGCGGATCGGCTTGCAGGAGCTGCTGGAGCGCTATCTGCCAGCGGGCGATCGGCGCGTGATGCTGCCGGCCGCGGTCGCGATCGGGTTGCTGGTGCGCAACCTGTGCGTGGCGCGCGAGCCGCTCTACGGCCTGGCTGAGTGGGCAGCGCGTCATGACCCCGGGCTGCTGGGGCTGGCGGCGGACGAGGCCGCCCTGCTCAACGACGACCGCGTCGGTCGTGCGCTTGACCAGCTGTTTGATGCCGATCGCGGCTCGTTGTTGACCGAGTTGATGCTCGGTGTGATCAAGGAGTTTCAGGTTGACTGCTCGCAGTTGCACAACGACTCGACGTCGATCACGCTGCACGGCGAGTACACGGCGGCGGACGGCCGCGCTCGCGCCGGCAAGCCGACGGTCGCGGCGGCGCTGGGGCACAGCAAGGACCACCGCCCCGATCTGAAGCAGTTCGTGCTGACGCTGACCGTCAGCGCCGACGGGGCGGTCCCGCTCGCGCATCGCCTGCTGGACGGCAACACCAACGACGATCAGACGCACATCACCACCTGGGACGACCTGGTCGCGCTCGTCGGCCACCCGGGGTTCCTCTACGTCGCCGACTGCAAGCTCGCCACACGCGAGCAGATGAGCCACATCGACTCCCACGACGGACGGTTCCTCAGCGTCCTGCCGCGCTCACGCGCCGAGGACTCACAGATCCGCGAATGGGCGCAGACGCACGCGTTTGACTGGACCGAGGCGGCGAGGCGTCCGGGCAAGCGCAAGGGCGATCCCGATCAGGTCTACTGGACCGCGCCCGCGCCGATCCCGACCAGCGAGGGGCACCGCATCGCCTGGGTGCGCTCCAGCCAGAAGACCGCGTGTGACGCCGAGGCGCGCCGCGCCCGGATCGAGCAAGGGATGCAAGCCCTGGAAGACGTCCAGGCGCGCCTGGCAAGCCCACGCTCACGACTCAAGACACGCCTGACTGCCGAGCAGGCCGCCCAGGACGCGCTCAGCAGCGCCGGCTCGGAACGCTGGCTCTCCTTCGAGATCACCGAAACCGTGCAGGACAGCTTCCGCCAGGAGAAGCGCGGCCGCCCCGGCGAGCAGACGCGCTACCGCAAGACCGCCAAGACGATCTTCACACTCACGTTCGCCGTCAACGACGAGCAGGTCGCCTACGACGCCGCCACCGACGGGCAATTCCCGCTCGTCAGCAACGACCGCGACCTCACAGACCCCGAACTGCTCGCCGCCTACCGCTACCAACCGAACCTCGAGAAACGCCACCACCAGCTCAAGACCGTGCTCAGCGCCGCCCCGATCGAGCTGAAGTCCGCCTCACGGATCGAAGGACTCGCCTGCTGCGAGTTCATCGCGCTGCTCTGCCAATGCCTGATCGAACGCGAGCTACGCGCCGCCATGACCCGCGAGTACGTGCCCGAACTCGCGCTCTACCACGAAGGCCGCGCCACCAAAGCGCCGACCGCCGCCCGCGTCTTCGACCTCTACACCGACACCGCCCGCCACCACCTCACCAGCCGGGACGGCGAGATCGTGCAGATCTTCGAGCCCGAACTCAACGACCTCCAACACCAAGTGCTCGACCTACTCGGCATTCCCGCCAACGCCTACCTCAGCCACTCCACAGGCCCCTGAGCGACACCTCCTCACACGTCGGGCATGGGGTGAGAAAACGGCCACGAGAAGTGCGGAACGAGAGACATAACGGGTTTGGCGCTCGACCAAGTGTCGACGTCATCCGGTCGAAGGAACCCAAGATCGCTCCCGGGCGTCAGAGGCGGTCAGCCGATGCGAGTGATCCGCTCGCTCGGCTGGCTAGGTGGTTCACGTGGCTGGTTAGCGCCCATGGCTGTGCGCAGCGACGCCGTCGACGGGACCTTCTCGCACTCCGTCGACGGCGTCGGGTTTGCCGGTGTGGCTCTAGCTCTTGAGCGCTTCCTGCAGCTCGCTGGCGATTTCGTCGGTCGAGGCGTCGAGCGAGCGCTTGACGACGCGCGCAGCGCCGGTGATCGCCTTGTCGAGACCCTTCTCTATGGTCGGCTCGCCGACGACGATCAGCCCGGCCTGGCTGGCACTGAGCTCCTTCGCGGCATCGTGGAGCTCCTTGCGCGGCAGGGTTCCGCCCCCGAACGCCTCGGGAATCGCACGGATTCGCGGTCGGTCGAGTCTCTTGGCGATGTGCGGCTTGCCGTTCTCCTGATCGATCACGGCGGCGTCGAATTTCCCGATCAGCTCGTCCTTATGTAGTTGCTCGACGGCGCTCAGGTCGGCCAGCGCGGTCGACAGGTCCTCGTATACCGCTGTGTAGAGCATCATGTTGTCGTCAGACATCGTTCCTCCTCTTGAGTTTGCTGTTTCCGGGGTGCGCTCACGACCTCGTGCCGGCTTTCATAAACAATCGAGGGAATCGCCAATATCTGATGGTTACCGATTGACGCCCGCTGGGCTCGTCGGCCGAGGCGCCTCCAGCCGGACGGGCAGGGGTTCGCCGGCCACGGGTCGCCTGCGGGCGGACGAACCCGCTGAGAGCGAGGTTCCCCTCCTCGCGGATTGGGGCTCGGCCGGCGAGGGCGGGCGATCGTCCGTACGTCCCGCCGCGTCGGCTTTGCCCACGCCGCCGGATCGGCTCGGGGCGCCGGATGAGCTCATGATCAGCATCGTACCCGCCTCGGGGCTGGACCACGACCGCGCTTGAGGTTCGACCCGGCGGTGGTGCGCGAGCGATGGGCGAGCGTGCACGCGCTGCCGCCGGAGGCGTGCACGCGGCGCGTCCGTCCGACAACGAAGCTGCATGCTGTGCGGTCTGACGAGCTTCTGGAATACGAGTGCGACGACTGATACTGACTCCGCGCAAGCTGCGCGAGCTCGGCGCGCTCCACGCTGAGCTCCGGGCGCCGCTGCCAGAGCCAATGTGCCCCGCAGTTGGCGATCAGCAGGTGCGACGCGCCGCACGGGACGAGACCCGCATTCATGCGCGCGCGGGCATCGGAAGTCAATGTGGCTTCGTGACCGCCTGTGTCCGACAGCAGTCGGAGTCGCGAGCTGCGATCGGGCCGAGACCGTGACCGCGCCGCGCGCATACCGGTCACCTCGGCCCGGCGGCTGCTTCGCGTGGATAGCAGGCGCCGCGCGACAAGCTCAAACGGCTGCATCGTAGCCACCTCGATGCAACGGGGCGCCTACTCAGTGGGATAAGCGGTCCAATAGCCACGACCAATCATCGGTGGGATCTCTCGCGACGAGACTCATGTGGGTGTCATCGCTGTAGTGCACTTCAGCGTTGGGAAGAACCTTCGCCAAGAGCTCCGAATGGCTCGGCGGGACCACGACATCCTTTTGACCGGGGTGTGGCTACTTCAGGACGACGGGGTGGGCTGCCAGACGTCGCGGCGGTATAGGCGTTGCTGGTCGTGCGTGATGTGGTGTTCCCAGTAATCGTCGAGGTCGCCGGAGAGGTGGGTGGCGCGTAGCTTGAGGAGCGCTTCGGCGGTTTGGGGTGTCCAGCGCATGCCGGAGCGCTCGAACCGGTCGCGGATCAGGTTTTTGCATGCGCCCTCGACGGTGCCTGATGCGATCGGCCAGCCGTTGCGCAGGTACTCGTCGTAGCGCATCCGTTCGCGGTTGCGGTAGAGGTAGTCGCAGACGCCGTGGATCGTCTTGGCTTTGACGCCGGCGATCCGGCGTTTGGTCATGATCTGGCGCAGTCCTTTGACGACCTGGCCGGTCATCCCGCACAGGATCCGCTCGGTGCGTGCTTTGACGAACGCTTCGGCTTCGGGGCTGCCTTCTGCGTGCAGCGCGTGCGCGACCTTCCAGAGCTTGTCGAGGACGTGCAGCAGGTCGAGCACGAGTGTGACGTTCTCGAAGCTGGCGATGACGCGGCGTTGCAGCGCGCGCTCGCCGTCGGTGAGGATCACCCACGTCCGCTCGTGGTCGGGGTCGCGGCGGGTCATCTCTGCTTTGACGTCTGCGATGAACGCGTCCTTGCCGGCAGTGAGGCTCGCCCATACGCGCTTGCGGGTCGGCTTGGGGCGTTTGGGCCGTTCGGAGGGATGCTGGGTTGCGAACAGGCTGTCGATCACTTCGGTGGGGGTGCGGTGGATCGGTGGCTGGCTGTGGACGGCGGCGACGGTCGCCATCTTCTTCTTGTTGGCCTTCTCGCCCTTCGTTCGTCGGACGACCTTGATCGCGCCGTCAGGCTTGACCATCGGGATGCCCTTGCAGTCGATCGCGCCAACGAGGATCTCCCCGTCGGCTGGGCCGGTCGCGGCCTGTGCGCGCCCGGCGTAGAACGTGTCGAAGTCCACGGCGGCGTCGTGGACGAGTTGCTCGGCGGAGCGCTTCGGGATCGTCGTGCCGGTGATCTCACCGACGAGCGCGATCGCTTCGTCGAACGGGCCGCAGATGACCGAGCGGATCAGCCTGCGCTGGCACTCGTAGCTCCACAGGCGCCCCGGCAGGCGCAGCTGCGCGTCGAGGGGATGGATCGCCTCATGTCCACGGGCGCTGTATCCCACGCGCGTGACGCGGACCTCGCCGAACAGGGTCACCAGCGGCCGGGTGTGCAGGCGCTTGTGAGTCAAACGCACCGACTCCTGCTCGCCGACCAGAACGATCGCCTCACCGATGTCCCCGTCGCCGCGCGCGTCGATGTGCGCCTGCAACGCGAGCCTGAGGATCTCG
Organism: uncultured Solirubrobacteraceae bacterium; assembly: GCA_963816005.1. Lineage (GTDB taxonomy): Bacteria > Actinomycetota > Thermoleophilia > Solirubrobacterales > Solirubrobacteraceae > Palsa-465. Next base: position 214,720 of record CAWFKF010000060.1, read on the forward strand.
CGGCCGCGGCGCTCGGACTCACGCTCGAGCTCTGACATGCCGGCGTCCTGTGCCGTCTGACCTGACAGCCAGCGCTCCAGATCCCGGAACGCGTCGATCCCGCTGCTCGGAGACGACTGATCGCCCATCCGAGCGCCCAGTATGATACTGGGCGATGACGGAACGGCGTCAGCCAGCGGGACTGGAACGTCTGCGCGCCGACCACGAGGCGGCGAAAGCCCGCCTCGCGGAAATCGGGTTCACCTGCGAGGGCTCGTTGATCGAGCGCTACACCAGTTGCAAGAACCCCAACTGCCGCTGCCAGGACCCCGACCAGCGCCACGGCCCGTACTGGCAGATCTCCTGAAAGCAGAACGGCAAGACCGTCTCCAAGATCCTGCCCGCCGACGACGCCGCCCTCTACCAGGAATGGATCGCCAACCGCCGAGCACTGGAGCAGGTCCTCGATGAGATGCGCGACATCTCCCGCCACGCCGCACAACAGCTTCTCGCCGGCCGCGGCCGACCGCTGCACGGCCCACAACGGCCCCGCCGCCGGACCGCCTGAGCGCCGCTCAAACCCCGGTTATCGGCACGACCGGGCGATAACCCCGGTTTCAGCGCACCTCAAGCCCTCCGCCCATCGCGCCAAAACCGGCCATTACCAGCAACTTCACTGTCGTCCTGAAGTAGCCACACCCGTCCCATTTGGCGGTCTGGGCGAAGTCGACGTCGAACGCTTTTCCTGTCGGTGCGATGACGTTGCCGTCGGGCAGAGTCATCTCGCCGGTGAAGGTCCCTTTGACGCGGGTGATCACGGTGATCCAGTCACCGCTTCCGAACTGGATTGGGTACGGGTCGTTGTCGACGTGGACGTCGGGGAACATGTGGAAGAACTGTTTCATCGCCTCGGCGTGCGCTGCCCGTCCGTAGAGGGGCTGTGCGTTTCCTGTGACGTGGGCGGTCATGTCGGGGTGGTGCACAGCGTCCATCGCCGCGAAGTCGCGGGCGTTGAATGCGTCGTCGCCCTTCTTCATGAGTTCGAGGAGGTGTGTGGTCCGGCTGGTGTTGGAGGTCGGGGTAGCGATGAGAGCTCCTTCGTAGGTCGGTGATGCGTTAGTTCACTGGGCTGGCCCGGATCTCCGGGTCCAGCGATTTGATATAGTTGGATACATTCTTAGAGTGAACTCTGATCTTAGCACCGACTCCTCCTCCTCTCCCGCGGAGCGCGGCGGCCTCGGGTTGCGCGAGCGCAAGAAGGCGCGCACCCGCCGACTGATCGCCGACACCGCGGCCCGGCTGTTCGCCGAGCACGGCTACGAACATGTGGCGATCAGCGACGTGGCGCGCGAGGCAGAGGTCGCCGAGGCAACGGTCTACAACTACTTTCAGACCAAGGAGCAGTTGGTCACCGATCGCGACCAGCAGGTTCAGGATCGGCTGTGCGAACTGATCCGCTCTCGACCGCCCGCCGTCACTCCGGCGGCTGCGATCCGCGACTTCATCCTCGATTCCGTCGCCGGGATTCGCGACATCCCACCGGAGATCTGGCGCGGCGAGCTCGGCCACCTGGCGGCCATCAGCCCGACGGTCCACCGACTGGCGCTCGAGTTGATCGACCGCCAGGCCGCCGCCCTCGCCGGCGCCATCAGCGACACCACCGCCGTCGCGCCGGAGATCGCGACGCTGCAAGGGATCGCGCTCGCCAGCGTGTTCCAGATCATCATCGACGAGGCCGGCTGGCGCACCCGCGAAGGCCAGAGCCAGGCGAAGATCGCAAACCAGCTGTATCCGATGGTGGAAAACATCCTCGACGAGCTCGACCGTTGGCTCAGCGCTTCAGAACCACCAGCACTGCAGTAATCCGCCAGCGGTCGCTGCCGGCGAGCGACTCAGGCTGGGCGGCCCGATGAATTTGGCCGCGACCGCACGTCATTAGCGCGTGCTGTGCTAGCAGTGCTAGCGCCTACTTGGAGTCCAGTCCGACAGGAGGAAACGCAATGGCCATGTTCGTCACGGCGGTGCCCCGTAGCTCGTGCAGCGCGGTGCGCTTCAGGCCGCGAACGGTCGCCACCACCCGGGCCCCCGCTCGAGGTACTCCCACCGATCGCATAGCCCAGGCCGCGAGAGGCGCCGATGAGGAGGACGGTCCCGTTTGTTGAGACCAGGCTCATGACGGCTCCTGCAGTTGCGCTGTCTGCTCGCCTGGCCCAGCGGGTGACTGCGTAAGGCCATAGAGTGACTCGGCGTTGGCGTGAGCGATCTTCTGTTGATCCTCGCGGCTGGGCAGCGTTTGCAGGAAGTCGGTGATGGTCGCGGCGTCGAGTCGGTGGAAGGGATAGTCCCCTGAGAGCAGGATGCGATCGACGCTCGTGAAGTCCAAGGCGTGCGACAGCAGACGCGGAGTGAGCATGCCGCTGGTCGCGATGTGAATGTTGGTCGCGAAGTAGTCGGCGAATCGACGCTCGAGGTGGGTCGCGACGTTGGAGAGGCTGTCGATTCGGTCGAGCGCGAAGAGGAGCATCTCGCCCCAGTGACCGAGGACGATCTGCAGGTCCGGATGGCGGTCAAAGGTGCCGCGCACGATCAGTCGAAGCGCCGCGAGGCCAGCCTCGATATGCCATCCCCAGCCGAAGGTCGCCAGCGCGAGCTCGGTGCTCGGGTCAAACCCGCGGTAGGACGCCTCCCGGACCGCGTTCGGAGGAATCTGAGGATGGATGAACACCGGCCGGCGCAAGCTGGCGGCGGCGGCGAGCAGCTCGTCGTAGACGGGATCATCCAGCGATCGCTCACCGCTGCGCCCGTAGGACATGATCCCGACATGAGCGGGCGCGTTCGCGGTTCGCTGAAGCTCGGTCAACGCTGCGTCCGGGTCTGACATCGGCAACGTCGTCATGGCCCTCAGACGGGTCGGGTACCGCCCGACCGCCTCGCTGGCGCGGTCATTCGCGTCGCGGCTCAACGCGACCGCCTCGCGGGCCGGGAGCCCATGGGTCCCCGGCGGGGCGATCGAGAGGATCTGAACGTCGATGCCCGCCGCGTCCATCGCCTCGACCCTTTGCTCGCCAATGTCGAGCAGACGCGCGGGGATGTCCCCTCGGTCGTTCAACACCACGCTCTCGTCCCTACTCCCAGCCGGCTGGCCGCGCAAGGCTCGATCGATTCCTGAGGTCGTCCAGTGCTCCTCAATCGCGATCACGCTCATCAGACTCCTTTGGCTCATGTTCTGTTGAGCGAACATAGACGGCGCGCCGGAAACGGAGGCGAGCGCGTCGCGCAGAACCTCCCGAGCGACGTCCGGCCACCCCTCACAAAGCGATCAAAGAACCGGTGGACGCGCGCCAGCGCAGTTGTGTCGAGTGCGCGACGCGCGCGGTTTACAAACCTGCGCTGTGGCTCTCGGAGTACGCTGAAAGGGCGGCTCAGGGCGGGGACGACTGGCCAGCGAGCCGCTCCCAATTATCGTGGACGATCTTGTACCCGTCTTCCTCGCTGAGGAGCTCGGACTGCTCTAGGAACGGCCGCGACGCGCCGCCGCCCGCCGTGGGTATATACGGGTAGTCGGTCGAGAACATGACCCGGTTGGGCCGTCATGTTTTTGGGGCCGGGGTTGAAGTCGTTAGGGTGCAGGTCCATTGGAGGGAGTTACGCGGGTGCCGGGATGACGCCGAGGGCGTAGCGTGATGCGTGAATGCGGCAGTGTTCTTGGGCGAGGTGGAAGGTCCAGTATTGGTCGAAGTCGTCGTTGCTGATCAGCGCGCGGAGTGTGAGGATCGCCTCGGCGCCGGCCAGGCCCCAGCGGGCGCCGGTGATGTCCATGCGGTCTTTGACGAGGTGGCGGCAGGCGCCCTCGATCACGCCCGTCGCGATCGGCCAGCCGTTCTGAAGGGCGGTGGGGTAGTCGAGGTAGGGTCGTTTCGCGAGGAGGTAGTCGGCGCAGCGGTCGGCGGCTTGGCGCTTGTTGGGCTCGAGCGCGAGGCGGGTCGCTTTGCGGCGGATCGCGGCGGCGACGATCCCCGCCTTGCCCTCCAGCACGGCGCGCGCCTTCTCGTGCACCCACCGTTCGGCGGCCGGGTCACCCTCTTCAAAGAAGCACCAGCAGCCTGACCATAGGTACTCAAGGACGTGGATGAAGTCAACGACGATCGGGACCTTGACCTTGCGTTTGCGGGCTTCGGTCTTGATCCGGTCGATCTGGTGATTGTTCCCGTCCACCAGCGCCACCCACCGACACTTGTGGTCGGGATCGCGGCGGTCGGCCTCGTTGAGCATCCCAGCGATGACCGCTCTGGCGTCGTCGGTGACACTGGCGGCCAGCCACTTGTTCTTCGCCTTCGGTCGCGGGGTGGCTGAAGGTGGAGGGTTGTCGGGGTCGGGCAGGATGTCGGCCGCGGTGCGCGGCTCGGGGGTGAGTTCGTACACGGTGACGATCTCCGCCATCCGCTTGCGATTGGACTTCTCGCCCTTGGACAGGCGCGTCTTGAGCTTGCCCGAGGCGCTGTGCGCCTGGGTGCGAGTCGGCTCACGCAGCGCCTCGGGGCGCATCACCACCCCCTTGGCATCGCACGAGAGCACCAGCAGATCCTTTTCCTCTGGCGCTGTGCGCTCTCGCTGCGCGTAGAACGCAGCAACGTCTTGGGCGGCTGAGAGCGTCAGCTCTCTGAGCTGACGGGTGCCGATCTGCTGGCCGCTCTGACGCACGATCGCGGCCTGCGCGTCCTCAAAGCTGCCGCGCGGCGCTTCCAGCGCGGCCAGCCTGCGGATCCCATGCGAGTGGCGCGAGGCGGGAAGGTTCAGCTGCGCGTCAGCGGGATACAAGTTCTCGCTGCCCACCGCCCGGTAGGCCAGCCGCGTGACCTGCACCTCGCCAAGCACGGTGTGCAGATCGCGCTCGTGGCCACGCTCGACACTACGCCGCGCCATGCCCTCAGCGCCGATCACCCCACCGACGCGCGGCTCGAGCACAGCGCGCAGATCGAACTGGTCCTGCAACACCTGGCGGGCTAACTCACGACCGTCCTTGACCAGCCGCGCCTCGAGCCCTGAATGCTCAAGCCCCAACGCCTCCTCGCCCGCCGCCCACTCGAGCAACCTCGCAAACAGAGCCTGCGAGCGCTCAAACCCCGCGACCGGGCGCGCATCCAACCCCGCCGCGCGCGGGTCCTCGCCACCCGCGGGCTGCCGATCACCATCCACCAACGGCAACGACGGCTCGCTCACAGAGCCGTTAGCTTGCCAGGCGCCGACGAACAAGTCCAGCAGATCAGGAGCCACGCGATCACCTCCGTATCGCCGTCCGAAAAAGACACAACACCCCTGACTTTCGCCGCAGCTCACCGGGAGTCCTCCCGAAACCACGGGCATAACCCTGCCAGAAAGCGCCGACCGACGCGCCATTCGCCCGACAAATCAGGACTATCTACCCACTACAAACGACCTGCACCCAAGTCGTTAGGCGTCGAGTGTTCGGTAGAAGCCGAGCAGTGTCTGAGCGAGCGCCTCGGGGTCATCGATCGCGACGAGGTGACCGATGCCGTCGAGGTTGGCCTGGCTGACGTTTTCCGCGACTTGGGCCATCGTGTCGTAGGTGAACTGTCCAGTGCCCGCGCCGACCGCGAGGACGGGCATCGTGAGCTGCTGGGCGACGATCTGCTTGATCTCCTCGCCCTCTTTGAGCATGGAGCGGTAGAGGCCCGTGGCGCCGCGGAAGCCGTCGGGGCGGGAGTAGGCCCGGGTGAACTCGTCGATGTCCTGCTCGGAGATCGCCCCTTCTGTGCCGCTCATCGCCGGGTAGCCGTATCCGGCCAGGAAGTCGCGCTCGCGTCCGGTGAGCAGCATCTCCGGGATGCCGGGAGCCGCGAGAACGCCGATGTGCCAGGTGCCCCCGTGGGTGACGTCGGCCAGCATCTCCAGTCCGAAACCAGGCAGGCCGGTCTCGATCGCGGCGTAACTGCGGATGAGCTCGGGGTGACGGGCGGCGAGCCGGAAGGTGCTGATTCCGCCGATGTCCTGGCCCGTGAGATGCACGGGGCCAAGGTCTAGATGCTCGATCACCCGCCGCAGGCTTTCCGCTGCGAAGGAGCTCGTGTAGTCGTCCCGCTCGTGACCGGAGTCGCCGAAGCCGGGAAGGTCGACGGCGATGACGCGATGCTCACTTGCAAGCAGCGGGATGAGTTTATGAAACGCCCACCAGGTCTCCGGGAACCCGTGCACGAGCAGGACGGGGGTGCCGTAGGTGCCGGCGATGACGTCATGCAGCTCGTCGCCGTTGAGCGTGGCGGTGTGGTGGGTGACCTCGGGGATCGTGGCGCCAGCGGCGGTCTGGGACATGAGGCTCCTTCGATTGGATTGACAACTAGGTTGTCTCCAGACTAGCAACCAAGTTGTCGGTACGTCAACCTGATTGTCTATGCTCATGTCATGGCCCGTTCCGGCGCCGATCTCGCATTGCTGCTGCTCGGCGGCTTCCGCGCCCTCGCGGATGCCGCAAGCGCAGAACTAGCCGAGCGCGGATACGAAAAGATCCGTCCGGTCCACGACTTCGCGATCCGCACAATCGACGCCGGCGCGGACACCGCCTCAGAGCTCGGCCGCCAACTCGGCGTCTCAAAACAGGCGGCAGCCAAGACGATCTCCTTTCTCGAGGAGCGAGGCTACGTCTCCGGCGAGGTCGATCCGCGCGACAGCCGCCGCCGCCGCTTCACGGTCACCGACAAGGGCTACGCCCTGCTTCGCACCGGTGAACAGGTCTTCGACGAGCTCCGCGCACAATGGGCCGAACGCATCGGCGCCACAGAGCTCGAACGTCTCGAAGAAGCCCTCTCCGACCTCGGGATCCGGATTCCCACCCACTTCGACGTCCCGGACTATTTCACCAGCTCACCGACAGACTGAGCGAGCAACAGAGAAATCAAACGGGTGCAGGTCGTTTGTAGTGGGTAGATAGTCCTGATTTGTCGGGCGAATGGCGCGTCGGTCGGCGCTTTCTGGCAGGGTTATGCCCGCGGTTTCGGGAGGACTCCCGGTGAGCTGCGGCGAAAGTCAGGGGTGTTGTGTCTTTTGCGGACGGCGATACGGAGGTGATCGCGTGGCTCCTGATCTGCTGGACTTGTTCGTCGGCGCCTGGCAAGCTAACGGCTCTGTGAGCGAGCCGTCGTTGCCGTTGGTGGATGGTGATCGGCAGCCCGCGGGTGGCGAGGACCCGCGCGCGGCGGGGTTGGATGCGCGCCCGGTCGCGGGGTTTGAGCGCTCGCAGGCTCTGTTTGCGAGGTTGCTCGAGTGGGCGGCGGGCGAGGAGGCGTTGGGGCTTGAGCATTCAGGGCTCGAGGCGCGGCTGGTCAAGGACGGTCGTGAGTTAGCCCGCCAGGTGTTGCAGGACCAGTTCGATCTGCGCGCTGTGCTCGAGCCGCGCGTCGGTGGGGTGATCGGCGCTGAGGGCATGGCGCGGCGTAGTGTCGAGCGTGGCCACGAGCGCGATCTGCACACCGTGCTTGGCGAGGTGCAGGTCACGCGGCTGGCCTACCGGGCGGTGGGCAGCGAGAACTTGTATCCCGCTGACGCGCAGCTGAACCTTCCCGCCTCGCGCCACTCGCATGGGATCCGCAGGCTGGCCGCGCTGGAAGCGCCGCGCGGCAGCTTTGAGGACGCGCAGGCCGCGATCGTGCGTCAGAGCGGCCAGCAGATCGGCACCCGTCAGCTCAGAGAGCTGACGCTCTCAGCCGCCCAAGACGTTGCTGCGTTCTACGCGCAGCGAGAGCGCACAGCGCCAGAGGAAAAGGATCTGCTGGTGCTCTCGTGCGATGCCAAGGGGGTGGTGATGCGCCCCGAGGCGCTGCGTGAGCCGACTCGCACCCAGGCGCACAGCGCCTCGGGCAAGCTCAAGACGCGCCTGTCCAAGGGCGAGAAGTCCAATCGCAAGCGGATGGCGGAGATCGTCACCGTGTACGAACTCACCCCCGAGCCGCGCACCGCGGCCGACATCCTGCCCGACCCCGACAACCCTCCACCTTCAGCCACCCCGCGACCGAAGGCGAAGAACAAGTGGCTGGCCGCCAGTGTCACCGACGACGCCAGAGCGCTCATCGCTCGGATGCTCAACGAGGCCGACCGCCGCGATCCCGACCACAAGCGTCGGTGGGTGGCGCTGGTGGACGGGAACAATCACCAGATCGACCGGATCAAGACCGAAGCCCGCAAACGCAAGGTCAAGGTCCCGATCGTCGTTGACTTCATCCACGTCCTTGAGTACCTATGGTCAGGCTGCTGGTGCTTCTTTGAAGAGGGTGACCCGGCCGCCGAACGGTGGGTGCACGAGAAGGCGCGCGCCGTGCTGGAGGGCAAGGCGGGGATCGTCGCCGCCGCGATCCGCCGCAAAGCGACCCGCCTCGCGCTCGAGCCCAACAAGCGCCAAGCCGCCGACCGCTGCGCCGACTACCTCCTCGCGAAACGACCCTACCTCGACTACCCCACCGCCCTTCAGAACGGCTGGCCGATCGCGACGGGCGTGATCGAGGGCGCCTGCCGCCACCTCGTCAAAGACCGCATGGACATCACCGGCGCCCGCTGGGGCCTGGCCGGCGCCGAGGCGATCCTCACACTCCGCGCGCTGATCAGCAACGACGACTTCGACCAATACTGGACCTTCCACCTCGCCCAAGAACACTGCCGCATTCACGCATCACGCTACGCCCTCGGCGTCATCCCGGCACCCGCGTAACTCCCTCCAATGGACCTGCACCCATATCCAACAGCGCGACCTCCTGCTCGGACGGGTCGGCGCCCGCCGCCGCAAGCCGCTCGTCGACGACGTGGTCCAGCGACTTTGTAAGCAGGAGGTCGACGAGCTCTTGTGGCGTGTAGTAGCTGCCCAGGTCGCTGCGCTCCTCGCTAGTGGGCTGCAGCTCGATCCGACCGCCGACGACCGTCGGGAAGAAGTCGAGCAGTGACTCGTAGACCGAGCCGATCTCCTCGACGCCAAGGTCCGCGAAGTTGACGTACTGCCTCGTCCCCTCCAGCTCGACGGTGGTCAGCTCCCGCATGGCGCGGAGCAGCGCGCGGTTCTCGCAATGCGCTGCCGACAGGCGCGGCGTGCGCTCCTCGCCGAAGAGCGGGCCGTTGAACGGGAAAGCCCCGAGTGCCTCGGCGCCGTCCCCCGAGAGCGCCCGGAACGTGACCTTTAGCCCTTCGTACAAGTCGCCACGCCGCGGCTCGACGACGTGCTCCGCCTGGCCGACCAGCTCGCGAAGGCGACTGATCGCGTAGCTCTCCGCGTACAGGCCACTCGACGGCAGCAGGCCGCGGCGCTCGGCGAACAGCAGGAATAGCAGCCTGTAAAGAAAGACAAGCAATTCGCGGTGGAACTCACGCGCCGCGGTTGGCTCGGCCAACTCGTCGATCAGATCCGAGGTGGCTACCCCGTTGGCGATCGCCTCCAACGCTCGCTTCACCTGGGGCTGCAGTCGTCGCCCGATCGCGACCCCGGTATCGAGGCTGCGCCGGTGCAGATCCTCTAGCAGCTCGACGCGATCGCCACGAGAGCGGAACCGGCTCACGTGACAGACGCGGTACAGCGCCAGGAAGTCGGGATAGCTGCGCGCCTCGAAGATGGCGTCCAGCTCGAACTCGGCGTACCCGCGAGTGCGGCGGTGGTGGAAGTCACGAACGACCCGCAGGCGGCGCCCGTCCGCGACGATTCCCCAGCGCAACTCACTAGTGGCGTTCAGCATCGCCTGAAGCTCATCGTGGGGCCCGCGGCGGCCGCGCCCGAGGCGCTCGTCGAGGTCGTCAGCCGTGAGCATCATCGGCGGCGCGTCCGTGCCTTGCCATCCGCTGTGCGTAATGGTGAAGCGCTCTCCGCCGGCCTCGACCGCTGCGCGCTGATAGACCGGGTCGAAGCCAAGTTCGCGCAGGAGCGGCAGCAGCCAGCGGTCGCGCAGGCGCGAAGAGTCAAAGCCGTCAAGCTCGGCGGCGATGGCGTCCCAGCGGGCGGCGAGTGTCGTCAGCGCGAGCGCCACAGCTGCGTCGTGGTCGGCCGCGGTCGGCGCGTCCTCGTCGGGAAGCCCGAACGCCGCCGGCGCGGAGAGCGGGTCGCCCCGAACGCTCCTTGCGCAAGTCCTCGACCAACGCGCGAGCGACGACGCCACCCGACAGCTCGATGAACGACTCGTCGTTCACGCGGACACCCCCGGGAAGAGCACCGTCAGCGCCACCGGGTCGCGCGACGCCAACTGGACGTTGTCCAGGCCCTGCGCCCAACCCCCCTCGAGGGAGGCGTGGCGCTCCACGAGGCGGTCGCGCAGGGCGTCGATCTCGACACCGAGCCGCTGCTCAAGGTCCGCGCGCGCCAGGGCCGCGCCCGCGGCCTCGGCGATGTCGCGCTGCAGCAGTCCGGGCGATGGGACGGGGTCGGCTTCGACGAGATCGTCGGGATCGCGCGTAGGCACCGCGTCGCCGTACACCGGGAGCAGCACGGGCACCAGCTCCTCCAGGATCACAGGTGGCTCCGAGGCCGTGACGAACCGCGCCAGGACATGAAGCACGGCGCAAGCCTCGTCTAGGCCGGCTATCGACCGTCCAGTCACTCGGCCTGGAGCGCCGGGCCCGAGCGACCGGTCGCGTACGAGGTCCACGAGCCGGCGCAGCAGTGGGTGCGCAAGGTCGATCACGTCGACGTCGAGTTCGTCGCCGCCAATCTCCGGGTCGAAGGTCAGCTGCCCACCGTCGGTCGGCAGCACATCGGCGATCGCCGCCGGCGACCCATCCACCACCCAGCGCCCGGCGCCGGCGTCGCGCAGCTGCGCACCGGCGAGCGCGAGCGCGCGACTAAAGAAAACCTGCACCCGCTCAGCGCTCCCGGTCACCGCGCGCGACTGCTGCAGTACGTCGCTCACCTCGCCCAGCGAGATGTCGGTCTGGCCGAAGAAGGATTCCACCTTCACGTGCTCCATGCGCTCGCGCTCGGGCTCATCGCCACGCTCGGGCTCCGCCTCACCCCATAGCGAGAGCTGTCGCCGTCGGCCGTGGCGGCGCAGCAGGTCGCGGATAGTCGCGCCGCTGGCGAAAAACGGTGGAGCGAACCCGAACTCCTCGCGCATTTTCTCTGCCTTCCGCACGCTGGTCTCGAGAACGGCCATATCCAGCTGGTCGTCCAAGACGAGCGTGCGGATGCCCACGACCTTCTCGCGCTGACCGAACCGATCGACGCGACCGTTGCGCTGCTCGAGGCGATTGGGGTTCCACGGCAGCTCGTAATGCACGATCTCGGCGGCGACGTGCTGGAGGTTCAGGCCCTCCGAGATGCAGTCCGTCGCGACTAACACGGCACGCTCGTCGCGCGCGAACGCTGCGAACACCCCGCGCCGCTTGCCCGCCGATAGCTCGCCGTAGATCTCGTGCACTGCCATGCCGTCGAGCTTGCGCAACGCTTTGACGACGTAGTTAGCGTGTCCCTGTAGCGCGTGAAGACGATCACGCGCCTGGCGCTCGCGTGCGCGTCTGCGCGGCGGGGCACAAGCTCCAGCAGCTCGCGCAGCTTGGAGTCCTGTGCGACTCTGACGTTGCTCGCCAGGGCCGCGATCTGCTCCAGGTACGCGATCTCCCGCGCGTGATCGAGCGTGGTTCCGCTTACATCTACGCGCTCGGAGCGGTGTTCGTCGCTGAGACCCTCTCCTGCCAGGTCCTCGGTGACCTCGATGAGGGCGTCGCGGTGATCGCGCTCGGTTTCCTCGTGCGCCGGCGCGGCGCGGACGCGTCGCAGCCGACGGTCGACGGACCGGCGCAGTGCGTGCGGTGACGACAGCGCCCGTTTCTGTAGGTGGGCAGCAACCCAAGCGTTGAGCGGTGAGGCCTGGGACCGGTCGTCGAGCTCGTCGGTGTACTCGCGCAGTTTGTCGAGCAGCGCGGCCTGTGACTTGGATGGCTTCACCACGATCTCTTCGGCGTCGCGCTTCGGGAAGGGCGCGAGGCTGCCCTGTCCGTACCAAGCCTCGATGTCCTTGCGCCGGCGCTGGCATACGTGGCGCCGGGCGTGTTCGCGGTCGATGCGAAGCGTCTCATTCGTGCCGAGGACAAGCTTCGGGTCCAGTAGAGCGAGTAGGCTCGCGTAGGAGTCGGTGAAGCCGTTGTGCGGCGTTGCCGTGAGAAGCAGCAGGTGCTCGACGTGGTCGGCGAGATCGCGCGCAAACGTGTGACGCAGCATGTCGGGCGCCGCTTGGCCCAGCCCCGCATGCGGCCGGGCGCACACGTGCGCCTCATCGACGATCGCCATGTCCCAGCGGTACTGCAGCACCTTTGGCCCGTGTAGCTTGAGGTAGTCCACCGACGCGATGCAGATGTCGCTGGCCTCCCACGGGGACTGCCCGGGAAGCAGCCGGCGCTCGAGGGACGGCATTAGGTGCGATGCGATCACCGTGCCCTCAAGGTGGAAGAAGTGCGCGAGCGCCTCTCGCCACTGCTCGCACAGGTTCCACGGTGTCACGATGAGCACCCGGCGGGCGATGCCACGCGCAAGCAGCTCGGCCAGCACCAAGCCGGCCTCGACCGTCTTGCCGATGCCCACATCGTCCGCGATGAGTAGCCGCACCCGATCGCGACCCAGTGCCATGAGCAGGGGCACGATCTGAAACTCGGTCGGGATGGCTCGACTGCGCTGCAGACCGACGATCGGCGCCGAGCCGTGCACTAGCGCGAGCTGGTGCGCTCGAAGGAGAAGGTCCTGCTCGGTGGCGTCCGTCGTCTCGTCCGCGGATGGGAACGGCAATTCTCCATCCGTAACGCGCTCGACCGCGGCCGCGAACCGGCGGGGCTGCAGGTCACGTCCGTCCAGCGGCGTCGCCGTGAACTCACCGTTCATGCGCGCATCGACTCGCCAGAGCCGCTCGCGAAACCGCACGACTCGGCCAGGCGCCAGCAGCTGGTCGGCTTCCATCCGATCAATTGCTAGCAGGCGACACGGACCCGCAGGGAACAACGGAACGAAAAGTGAGCTACGCCGCCCCGGTTCGCCTTTGCGGCTCCGCGCGTCGGGCCGCAGCTTTCGCGGAATTGTCCGACTAGTCGGACCCGCCGCATCCGCCTGAGGGCGGGTGCTCGTCAGAACCGGTCTGCGTGATAAGTCTCGCCTGGCGCGGCGCAAGGCCGCAGGTCGGCGCGAAACAGGGGGCAGCTGGTTGGGACTAGAGCACTTCGCCGACGTCGTCGAAGGCGGTCGCGGTGCGGATGTAGCCGCGTAGGACGGGGAGGTTCTTGTGGCGGGTGACGTTTTGCGTTCCTCGATGCCGGCGCTGGCGGCCGCGGTCGCGTAGCCGGCGCGCAGGGAGTGCCCGGAGAGGAACGTGGGGGGGAGGCTGGCGGCCTGTGCCCGGCGTTTGACATCAGCGCGACGGACTGGTCTGAGAGGCGCCGGTCGGTGAGCTTGTCGCCGCGGCGCATCTGTCGGAACACCGGGCCACGGTGGATCCCGGCGGCGGCGAGCCACGCCTGGAGCGCCCGGACAGCACATCTGTCTCTCGCGCCCGCGTACGGCACCGCCACGGTGGCTCCTGCCCACTCCTGGTCGGTCTTGGAGCCGCGAATCATGATCTTTAGCCCGCGCGCGGCGTCGAACTCGAGGTCCTCGACGTCGAACGCGACGAGCTCCGAGCGTCGCAGCGCCGCGGCGAACCCGAGCAGCAGCAGCGCGCGGTCACGCCGGCCGGCGAGCGTCGAGGCGTCGATCGGCTCGAGCAGCCGCGCCAGCGGGTCGAGCTCGAGCGGCGCGGCCCTGCGCAGCGGACGGGTCCCGTGCTCGCGGCGGATCCCGGACATCACCGCGGCGAGCGCGCCGGAGTCGCACGGGTTCGGATGATCCTGGGGAGCGATGGGCGGCGGCGATCGCCGCCGCGCGGCGCCCGATCGTGACGGGACGGAATCCGCGGTCGGCCTCGGCGGCCAGGAACGCTGCGACGCTCGCGGGCGTCGCCCGGATCGCCTGGACCCATGCGTCCGGGTGTTCTCCAACGCCCGCAGAACGGGCTCCAGCTGCAGCTCATTGATCAGCTCCGTTGCCTCGCGCTTGCTGTGCGGCCACTCGCGCCCGAGCACCTGGAGCGCGACCGCCGCGACCTTGTAGCGCCTTGCTCATGTCGACGATGACCTGCTCTCGTAGCGCGTCTCGCTGCGGCTCATGGGAGGATTCCTTGACGGTCGGGAGCGGAGGCTACGAGCGACGGGCGCCCCTCGCGGTACCGCTCAAGGTGTGCGCATCCTTGTCTGTCTGCCGGCGGCCTCGGGCATTCGGGCGTGCTGCGCGTGAGAGATGTTCGACGTTCCGCAGTGCGCCGCGCCTGAGAATGCCCTTTATGGCATCGCCCGCGCGAGCGACGCCGGCACGACACGCTGCGACGCGGTGTGTTCGCTGCCATCGTGCTCAGGCCGCCGTCTCGCGCCGGCGCCCCTCGCGTGCGGCGCCGAGCTCCTGGGCGGGGATTCCGAATGCCTGCGCGACGCGTTCGACGTCCAGGCCGGGTCGGTCAAGCAGGCGCTCGGGGATCAGCGCGGCGCGCGCGTAGCGGACGGCGTCGTGGTCGCTGTAGGGGCCGGGAAGCTCGCCGCGGAGCACATCCCCGGCGTATGCGCACATGTAGATCACGAACGTGCGCTCCGGATCTCCGGCGGGGCGGCGGGCGAGCTCGGGCGCGAGCCAGAACCGCTCGGGCCCGGCGGCCGCGACCGTGCGGCCCTGGTAGGTGATCGGCTGCGGGTCTATGTGCTCTCAGAGCTTCGAGGCGGGGGTGTTTCACCCCCCTCGCGAGCGTTGAGCTTCGCGCGTGCGCGGAGGACCTGACGTTCCACGGTCCTGCGGGATGCCGCCGTGCTCTGAGCCATCTCGGTGTAGGTGTAGCCCCCAGCCCCTGGAGGTAGAGGTAGAGCCGTTCGCGGTCGCTCAGCCCGCGCAGCTGCTCGACACGCTGGGCGTGTTCGGCGTGGGCGATCGCGGCCTCGCACGGGTCCGGGCTCTCGCCGGCGGGCTCTGGCAGCTCGAGCGCGACGTCGTCCGGGGTGGGGAGGAATCCGCCGGCGGGTGTCTCGCGATGTGTAACGCGCCCTGAGCGTTTCCACGCCTCGCGGGTTGCTGTGGTGACCAGCCACCCCAACGCGCGTTGGTCGTGCAGATCGACCTCCGGGTGGGCACAGAGGCTCGTCCAGGCGGTCTGGCAGGCGTCCTCCACGATCGTTCCGCTCGCGCGGACCTGGTTGCTGACGATCCGCTCGAGATGCTGCTGGTGGCGTGTGTAGAAGGCGGCGAGCTCGGCCGCCCGGTCGCGCGGCGCGGTCATCGTTCCCGCTCACCGGCGTCGAGCTGCTGCAGCTCGGAAGCGATTGCGCTGGTCTCCATCGGCACCCGGTCATGGGTGCGGGCCTGCTGCACGTAGTGGGCGACAAGCGTCTGAAGTGCTGCGTTCCCGTCCTGCTCGAGGCCGCGCTCGACGAGATACGAGCGGCCTCTGCCCGAGGCTGGGCGGTCGCTCACGCGTACCACCCCATCCACCCTTTTGGCCCAATACGATTCTCGCGCCGGAGCTGATGATGTACCGCGCGAGCTCAACGCGCTCGCCGATCTGGTGGCCGTGGCGGCGGGTCTCGGTGACGGTAGGCGTGGTCATCTTGGCGTCCTCCCTTCAGCGCCAGGTCGCGGTCGATCCGAAGCCGGTTACCTCGCGGTCGACGTCGACGCGCCCGGCGTCTTCGGGTCCGCGGGCGATCGCGTCGGCGATCTCGCGCCGCTCGATCGCGCGCTCGACGCGGCCCGAGGGCTTCTGGGCGCGCAGCCGGCGGATCTCCGCGCTCGCCTGCCGAGCGGTTCGGGGGTAGGCGAACGTCTGGCCGGCGCGATCCGCCAGCGCGCGTAGGTACGCGAGCTGCTTGGCGGTCGGTCGATCGTCGTAGCCCTCGGGGACCGAGGCCTCGGCGGGTGCTAGGTAATCGCCGTCGATCGGGCAGGGCGGCTCGTGTGTGGTGTGGCTCATGCGGCTGTTCCTGTGGTGGTCGGGTGCGGGCATGTCCCGGCCGTGGCGCAGTCGCAGGGAGCTGTCAAGCCGAAGAACTGCACTCTCGTCGTACCGCCCGCAGGGCGGGGCCGTCTTCGGCTTGAGAGCGAGCAAGACAAGCCAGGCTTCACGGGGCTGCCCGCGCCCGACCCGTAGGAGGCCACGCATCCCGACCACCAGAAGTCGAACACCTGTTCGCCCCCGGGTAGTGTCTGCGGTCGTGACCGCACAACCGAACGCTGTCGTTCGTCTACGCAGGGCGCTCGAGAACGAGCTGTGCACTGTCACCCAGATTCGCGCGATCGTTGCCGAGCTCCCGCAGCCGCCGGGGCTCGAGGATGCGCTCGCGATCCTGCTCGCGTTGCTCGACCGCGAGCCCAGCACGTACCCGCGCGCAGCGGCGAGGTGGGGGAGCCGGTTCGCGCTCGAACGCCGCCTGACGTTGGTCGACGCGCAGCTGACGCTCGCGGCGCTCGCCGTTCTACCGGAGCCCGGCGCCCGGGCAGGAGTCGAGACGCTCGCGGAGATAACAGACCGCTACGGGCTGCGACGCCTCGACGAGCTGCTCCTCGCATGGGCCGACCGGCGGCCTCGGCAAATGATCAGAAGCCACGCCGGCGCCGTCGTTTGCGCCCGCGGTGCGGAGGACACCTGGAGACTCGGGCCGCGACTAGGCGGCCGCCGTGAGATCCTCGTCCTCGACCGCAACCCAGTAGCGGCGCAGCCACGTGTCCGGTATCCAGTCGAGCGGGTGTGGGTCTTCGCCCACGGGGGTCGCGAGCACGAGGTCGCGTGCGCCCCACGCTGGGCATCCCGGCTCGATCGCCCTGAGCGCCCGGATCTCGTAGACGAGCTCGCCGTGCCGCCATTGCGACCCGATCCGCACCTCGTCGCTGGCGGGCATCACGCTGCCCGCTCGAGCTCGCTGGGGCGGTCGGCCGGGACCGGGACGGCGGCGGGCGCAATCGCGTCCTCGATCCGCCGCGCGATCCGGTCAATCGTCTCGGCGAACTCGCGGATCGCATCAAGCGCACCCGCCTCACCCCACCCCGCCACGTACGGGATGCTCTCACCGCCAACGTCGAGACCGACTTGCCCGGCGAGCACGACATACGTCACGGTGTCGACAAGCACCTCGGCCCGCTCCCGGCCGTACTGGGTGTACCCCACCCCGAACGCGTGAGCGGCTTCGTGTACCAGGACCCTGACCTTCGCATTGGCGGGCAGCTGATCGTCGACAACGATCTCACGCCGCTGCGAGTCGCACCAGCCGCCAGTCGAGCCGTCGATCTGCCGGTACTCGACCCGGTAGCCGAGCTCGCCGGCGAGATCCCCCAGCGGCACGAGCAGCCGCGCATGGCTGTCGCCGCTAATCGGCTCGCGCGGCGGTGATAGCGACACCGGCTCCATCCCGGGGAGCACCTCAGTCATCGAGACGTCGAACACCGGGACGGACCTGAAGAACGTTCGCTTTTCGCCGGTCTCCTCGCCCTGCTCGCCGCGGTCCTTCACGCTGACCGGCGCAAGGATGTAGATCGCCTTCGAGCCCTTGGCGACGACCCTGTTGAGCGTCAGCCACGCGCGGAACCCCGCGACATAGGTCGGGGTGATCCCACGCTTCGCGCTCTCGGCAGCGATCAACCACTGGTTACGCGGGCTGTACCGGCCCAAACCAACAGAGGAACGCACTCGCACCCAGCGCGCCCACCCCTCGGACGAGAGCAGCTCCCGTGCGGCGTGCTCGAGCCGATCGCGGTCGGCCTGGCGGCGCTCGTCGCGCTCCTTCTCTGTGAGTTTGCGAGACCTTGACATACACCCTCCTGAACCTCAGAGGCCCGCCGGGTGCGGGCCCGATCCCCGACCCCCACGCACCCGCAGGGTGCGAAAATCGGGGAGGGGTCGGACCGCACCCGGGCGCGACGGACCCGCTCTTTTCAAATGACCGATCGCGAGCCGGCGCCTGGCACCTCCACGTGATCGCTCGAACTGCAGCTGCGCGTGCCGCGCGTCATCCATCAGGCGCAGGTGGAGACGGTCGACCGCGCCGGTGTTACGGGGCCTGCGGGTCTGGCCAAGCGCTGGTCGTTCGCGTCAGCAGAGCGGCGCTGAGCAGCTCGAGCGTCGCTGCGCGCGGCCAGCGCTTGATCCGTGCCTCCTCGCGGCGAGCAGCCGTGCGGTCGCGCATCGGCATCGCAAGCTCGAGCTCTACGGGCAGCCGGCTGGCCGTGTAGCAGCTCGCGACGCCCGCTCGATGGCGCGCAAGCCTGCGCCCGAGATCGACCGTCCAACCCGTGTAAAGCGAGCCGTCGCGGCAACGCAACACATACACCCAAGCCTCGGGCATCGGGCTACAGCTTCGCCGCGGCCACTACAGGCCCTGCGCATCCGCGTGCGAACGACCGTCATTCTCGGTGGTTGTCACCCACCTGCTTCCGTTGCGGAGCGGGGCTGAGCTCGACCTCGATTCAGACCGCCGGCGCCCGTTCCAAGCAGGCGCGCGACGGACCGGACTCGGACGCTCGCACGTGGGCGGAAGCGAGCGTCGGGGCGCTGCCGAGAGCACGCAGATGCGGCGTCGCCCTATTACCGGGGAGTCACCCTGCGACAACTACGATTGCTTCCTCTCGGGATCACATCCTCTCACCGCCCTGCGGCCTATCCCGGTCGGGGCCTAGCGATGAGCGGAAGGCACTGGGTCGATGCCTCTACGTCCAGCACACCCAGCTCTTGAACCGGAGCGCCCGCTAGGAGGGCCTAGTGAACGACGATCGTGCCCTTCATGAACGAGTGAATCAGACAGATGAAGTGGTACGTGCCTGGCTTTGTGAACTGGATCTTTTCGGATGAGAGGAAAGGTCCGGTCGGGTCACGCTCGAGCCATCCGGTGTTCGCGAACCCGTTGCCGTGCGAGGCGGGATTGAGCTGGATCGGACCGAGCGCCGGGTTACTGCTCGGAAAGACCGTCTGCTGCGTTGCCGCATCGCTGGACGAGTTGGACAGGGCGGTGAGGTAGCCGGCCGGTCCGAATGTGGCGGTGTGCCCCTCGATGCGCGAACCGCGCGGGATCGAGAACGTGACGACCGTTCCCGCTTTAACGCTGAGCGTCGCCGGGAAGAAGTGAGCGAGCTCGACGCCGCCCGACGCCGAGGCGCCGAGGCTGACGTGGTCCGCTGGCACCTTCGTGCTTGCGAGCTTCTTGGCCGACAGGATGTCGGCCGTGAGCTGCTTGGTGAGCGCCGCCGCGTCCTGCTTGGCGGACGGGATCGGCTTGCCCTTCGCACGGACGACGACGTAGCCGATCATGCCGGGGTGGATGTCGCAGAAGTACTTGTACTTGCCCGGCTTGGTGAACGTGACCTTCAGCGTGTTGGAATTCGTAGAGCCGGAGTCGATCCGTGCAGTCCCGTTATAGGTGTTGCCGCCGATCGGGCTGTTCAGCGCCGGGTCGAATTCCGCGCTGGGCTTGACACCGTCGAACCAGAACAGGTTGCCCGCGAAGTCGTTGACTCCGGTCACCGTCTTACCCGCAACGAACAGCGGTAGGTCGTGGCCGCTCTTACCGGGCAGGTCCACCGTGTGGAAGTTGGTCGCAAGCCCCATCCACTTGACCGCGTCGCCTTGGTTGATCGTCACCGTCTGGGTCGAGAAGGCGACGAAGCCGGGCGAGTAAGTCTTCACAAGAGCCCCGACGCTCTTGCCGAGCAGGGTTGCTACGAGCTTCGTGGTCTGCGCTTTTGGCGCCCCCGCGTAAACGGTCTTCGTAAGAGCGCTCGCCGCCGAGGGCAGCGCGATCGCCACGGCCAGGCAACCCACCGTAAGCACGCTGCTTCTTCGCAACATTGGGCGGCCCCCGCTTTTCGGTCCACCGCGAGTGAGAGGGTGGTGAATGTAGTGGGGACAAGGTAGCGGCCTGCTCGGACGGATCACGCCCCCTGGTGCCGCGACCGTCGTCGCGGAGCCGAGCGGAGCGAGGCGTAGCGGCGATGGTCGCGGGCGCGCCGCCCCGGGGAGGGCCCCACCCCTCTTCTCATCGCTTGCTCGGCCTGATCGTTGAGGTCGAGCGGTCGGGTCGCCTCATGCGGCGATCTCGACCGGCTCGGTCCACTGCGCGGCGAACACGGCCGGGGCGCGCATCCCGAGCGATGAGTGTGGCCGGCGGTGGTTGTAGTCCTCACGCCAGTCACCGATCACGACGCGCGCCTCGGCCAGGCAGGAGAACTCCTCGACATCGAGCAGCTCGTCGCGCACGCGGGAGTGGAAGCTCTCGACGTACGGGTTCTGCCACGGCGAGCCCGGCTCGATGTACGCGGTTCCCGTCCCGCTCAGCTCGCACCAGTCCTGGAGCGCGTGCGCGGTCATCTCCGGGCCGTTGTCGCACCTCAGAAACTCCGGGGCGCCCCGCTCGGCGACCAGGCGCTCCAGCACGCCGACGGTCCGGTCGGCGTCGATGCTGCGCTCGACCAGCATCACCAGCGACTCACGGGTGAACTCGTCGACCACGTTGAGCAGCTTCAGCACCCTGCCGTCGGCGGTCTGGTCGAACTGGAAGTCGAACGCCCACACCTGGTTGGGCCGCTCGGCGCGCAGGCGCTGCGCAGGGACGGTCGAGTCCCCCAGCCGCCGGCGCTTGCGCCGCCGCTGCGGCACCCGCAGCCCTTCCTCCCGCCACAAGCGCTGCACACGCTTGCGGTTCACATCCCAGCCCAGCTCGCGCAGGTGATGATGCGCACGGCGATACCCCCACCGCGGACGGTCCTTGGAGAACTGCCGCAACTCGGCGCGCAACACCGCGTCATCCTCAGCGCGCTTGGGCTCATAGCGCTCCGTGGAGCGGTGCTGGCCCAGCACCCGGCACGCCCAGCGCTCGCTGACGCCGAGACGGTCACGAACCATCGCGACCGCCCGGCGCCGACGGGCTGGGCTCACCAGTTTCCCTTCGCGACCTCCTTCAGCGCCCGCACCTCGAGCGCCTGATCGGCGACGATCGCCTTCAACGTCACGTTCTCACGCTCGAGCTCCTTCAGCCGCTTCGCATCATTGGCCTTCATCCCGCCGTACTGGTTGCGCCAGCGGTGATACGTCTGCTCGCTGATCCCCAGCTCCTTCGCCGCCTCAGGGATCGTCTTGCCCTCACCGAGCATCCGCTCGGCCTCGCGCAGCTTACGGATGATCTGCTCCGGCGTGTGCCTGCGTCGCTTCACGTGATCGTTCCTTCCTCGCCCATGATCCAGGGCGCGAGAAACTCTCACAAGGGTCGGACCGAACTCGGGGGGTCAGGCCAACATCCCGAACCCCGATCGTCGATTGGCGCTCCTGCTTGCGCGCCATCCTATACAGAGCCGGTCGCGCGATCAAACGAGTGCGTGAAGGGCGTAAGCTCGCCAGGCGGGCCGACCGAAGCGCGAAACAGACCGTCGCTCGGACGCTGGTGGCGCGAGGGTCCGCCTTCGAGGCGACCCGCCCCCGGTAGTGCGCGTGCTTGCCGTTGTGGTCGTCGCTGCTGCGATGGCGCGCTCGCTTCCGCCCACGTGCGAGCGTCCGAGTCCGGTCCGTCGCGCGCCTGCTTGGAACGGGCGCCGGCGGTCTGAATCGAGGTCGAGCTCAGCCCCGCTCCGCAACGGAAGCAGGGAAGCGGTTGGGCCCACCCAGAGGGTCGGGATTCAGGAATCTCGATGCAGGTGTGCCACGTGGCACACCCACCGTCCCGTGACCGCCTTCCGCCAACCTCGACGCTATCTCATGGCCGGTCGTTGGCGCTGTGGAGGATCTGAGCGAGGCGCTCCGCCGCGCTCTGGTCGAGGAAGACCTGGTAGCCACGACGATGCGGGCGCGCCCGCATAGGCTGGGCCGGTGAGCAACCAGCAGCTCTCCGTCGCCCCCGTTGAGCCGAATATGGAGCTCGAGGTCGTCGACCGCACGATCGCCGACGAGCTCGCAGATGCTGTGGTGATCGCGGCGCCGGCCCCGTTGGGGTTGGAGCAGCGCAACCTGTTCGGGGAAGCCGAGCGGATCGCCGCCCGGGCGGCGTTGGCGAGCACCCGCGGGCAGTACGCATCGGTCTTCCGCGCGTTCGGCGATTGGCTCGGGGGCGAGCTCGGCCGCCCGCCCGTGGTCGGGGACCTGGACACGGACGTGATCGCCGCCTACGCGCGCCACGTTGCCAGAGGCGGCGGCCGCGGTGGGCGCGCTGCGGCGCCAGCCACCGCGCGCGTGTATCTGTCAATGATCCGAGCGCTCGCCCGCGACCTTGGCCGCGAGGACCAGGTCGACGGTGTGCGGGTCCCCAGGTATGAGCCGGGCCCGGCCGAGACGCTCATCGACACCGACTACGCCAACCTGCTGCGCGTCCCTGACCGCCGCACGCTCGCCGGCAAACGCGACTACGCCCTGCTCCGGGTGCTCGGCGACTGCGGGCTTCGCTCCGCCGAGCTCCGAGGCCTCCGCGCCCGCGATCTCCGCCGCCCCCGGTCGAACGCCAGGCACCACCGGCTGTTCGTGCGCGGCTTATGCCGAATTCGGCATAACGCGGGAAGGGTGGCCGCGAGCGCGAAGTCCCCGTGCCGCTGGCAGTGCAGCAGGCGCTCGAGGCGTGGCTGAAGGTCCACCCCCTCGCCCACGGGGTCGGGTTGCTCGACGAGCAGCCCCTGTTCGTCAGGCTTGGCCGTCACGGGCACGAGGAGCCTCTCCCCCTCTCCGCCGTCGGCGTTCACCGGCTCGTGCGCCGCAGCTGCGCGGCTGCCGGCGTGCCGGAGCGGCTCGCGCACCCGCACGCGCTGCGCGCCTACTGGGCCACGCACTGCCTCGAGGCGGGCGTGCCGGTGCACACCGTCTCCGCCCGGCTCGGGCACGTCGACCTGCGGACCACCGCTCGCTACGCCGCCCCGCGCCCTGAGCAGATCGGCGAGATCGCCGACGTGCTGGACCGCCGCCACCAGGCCGCCCGCCGCGCGGGTGAAGCGATGTAGTTGAGGTCGGGAGACGAGGATGAGCGCACGCGATGAGGGCTACCTGCCATGGATCGCCGCCAACCCAGGAGGTCTTCCGGTTCGACGCTATGGATGTGCGCGTCGCGGCCGTAGGACCGACACAGACCAGCTGGCGCTCGCGCCAGCCTGTCCGGCAGGAGAGGTTCAATAGCGTCCGTGCTTGTGAATTACGCAGATTCGACCGTGAAGGAGTTCCGTTGGCGCTGACCCAGACACAACTCGCGACCGCTGTCGCTGACCGCGCCGAGATCACCACGGCGGAGGCCAAGCGAATCCTCGGGGCGCTGGAGGAGATCGTGCTGGAGGAGCTCGACAACGCGCAAAAGGTCCGTGTCGGCGGTCTTGTGCAGCTGACCGTCCGGGTCAAGCCGGCGCAGAAGAAGCGCAAGGGCCGAAACCCGGCTACTGGCGAGGAGATCATGATCGCTGCCAAGCCCGCGAGCGTCGACCTTCGCGCGCGACCGCTCGCCAAGGCCAAGGCCGCGCTGCCATCGGTGCAGAAAGCGCGCCGACGACTCGCCGCCTGAAATTCTCAGCAGAGCCGATCAGCGCTCAGACCCAGCCTCCACGCGGCCAGGGCGGGGTGGATTGCGTCCGCTGCGCGCGCAAGCTGGATCGCAGCTGATGGCGACTTGGCAACGGCATCTGGCGAGCGATGCGACCTGAGCACGAGCAGCGGCTTCGGCGGATCGTCAGCGACTACCGCCAGCGCCCGGCCGGCGACTACGGCGAGCTTTTGCATCGCGGGCACGTCAGCTCCCCGGAGGGGGTCGATCCCGAGCAGTGGCGCGCACAGATCCGAGCCCAAGCACGCCGGGACAAGATCCGCGTGGTCACCTTCCGCGACGGTGACCGGGCGATCGCGGCGCGCAACCCGACCGCCTCTGATGATGAGCTGCGCTGCGAGCTTGACCGCATGCAGGCGCTGCGCCAGCTCGCCGCGGCCGCGCGGGCGCTCGGGCACGAGCCGGGATCCTGGCTGCGAAGCGACGACGAGAGCATCTCCTTCTGCTCGCGCTGTGACGCTCGCATCTACCTCCGCGTCGCCAGCCCGCCGGTCAGCGACGGCGAGGCCATCTCAGAGCCGTGCCCGGCGCCGTCGTGCGCGCCGATCACCCGCTGACCCCCAGGCGGCCTGAAAACCGACGACTCACCCCTTCGTGGGTAGCGGTGGCAAGCGTCTGTGCTCACTTGCGCACCACTTCGACCGGGCTGACCGATTGCGGGGTCGGGGCGTCGGCGAATCGCGCGAATAGTTCGTCGTAGGCCGCGACAGCGTGTTCCTCTGAGCGGCCCAGTTCGCGCTCCGCGTGCTCGCCTTCACGATCAGGGCACGAAATACGCCGACGCAGGTTCGGTTGAGGATTCCCCAGCGCGCCAAGACTGGACGGGTTTAGAGTCGCGCCCGTGGAGGATCGGCTGATCCCCGTAAACGCAGTGCTCGCGCTCGTGGCGCGCGACGGCGGCTGGTTTGGAGACCTAGCGGAACAAGGGTTCCGCCTTCACGCCCTCGAACTCGACGTTCAGTCGGCCCCGGGGGTTATCCGCGCTGACGTCGTCCTGTACAGGCTTGATCCTGACCTCGTCCTGCTCATCGAGGGTAAGAGCGGGCTCAGCGTAGAAGAACGCCAAGCGCGGGGCTACGACGCGGCAGAGATAGCGGGCATACGGGCGCGTGCCGACCTGCCGAATGAGCTGGTCGGGCGGTCGGTGTTGCGCGCCGCTTATTTTCGGCACGCAGATGCAGTTGAAGTCCGGGATCGACGTGGCCAACGAACGAACGAAGTAAGGGCGGCAGGGACGAACGTTCAAACGTTCAAAGTCCCCCAGGGTCGTCCATGCGTCGACCGGGCGCTGTGGGCCGGGCGTGGTAGCTGCGCCGTCGTCTGGCGTCAAGCGCCGAGCGATGGCGGCGGCGAGCATGCGGGCGCTGCTGCGGCGCTTGACCCGCAGCCGCCGGGCGCAGCTGGGTGGCGATGAGGTCGTGCTGGCGCACGACCATGCGAACCCTCTACGGCGGGAGCGGCAGCCGGCCCGACAGCAGCCCGCCGGTCATCCACACCGCCCGCTCCCAGGGCGCGGTCTGCCGGCCGTACCGAAGCACCCATGCCCTGACGGCGAGCATGACCGCCTCGAGCGCGTCGCCCAGCTCGCCGCCCGCCGGCGCCACTGCGCTCAGCTCGGTGGGATCGAGCGCGTACGTCCACCTGGCAGCACACGCGCGCAGGCTCTCCGCGCGCGCTCTGGCGGCCCGCAGCCACCCGCGGACCGTTCCCGGCGGCCGATCGAGCCGGCGGGCGATCTGGCGATGCCCCTCGCCCCGGGCAGCCAGTCTCAGCGCCTCGCCGATCACCTCCGCGCCGTCGCGCCGGCGCGGTACCGACCAGGAGGGAGCGAGCACGTGCGTCGCGTCGCACTTGCTGCAGCACGCTCGCCGCGGCCTCACATGACGCACGCCATCGAGCATCCGCACCTCGCGCGAGCGTGCGAAGCCCCACGGCGACAACCGCCCTCCACAGTCCGGACAAGCAAGCGCGCCAGCGGCCAGATCGGCCTCCAACCGCTCCTGGCTGATCGCGATCGAGAGCATCGAAGATCGTCAGTTCACGCACGCCGCCCGAGAGCCTTCCAGACCGCCGCACGTCCGGGAAGGGGCGACTCGTGTGGGCAATAGCTACCACACCGCCAAGCGCTCAGACAGCCCCGATCACGCCACCCCTCGGCCGGATCCCGACGATGAACGGCGCGGAGCCGCCGATTCGTGCCGAAATCAAGCGGCGCTCAACAGTCGGCTATTGTGGTCTACCCGCTTTACGTGTGTCTCCAAGAGCATCGCGAGCAGATCGTGCGATCGCTTACCGCCCTTGAGCTTGAAGCCCCCCTGCTCTCCGTCGGTCCGGGATCAGCGATGCTCGACGGGCCCGTGCCGGCCGGTCTGGAGCGCTTTTCGAGCAGCGATCCGCGGCTTGGACTACCGCCAGCGCGCATCCGGCTCGACCGAGAGTCTCCGCTTGAGGAATTCATGTCAGTGCTGCTCCAGCGAGTCGTGGCAGCCGCCGTTCAGGGCGAGAGTCACGTTGAGTTCGACGAGGTGGCGCGCGAGATCTTCCAAGCCCACTGGGTCCACCTCAGTGTTCAAGGGCGACGCGACGTGATCAGCAGGCTCAAGAGCGCCGCCGCTCAGCTCGGACGCGGCGAGCTGAGAGGGTTCATCCGCATTGAGGGCAGTAGCTCGGTTCCGCATCGGGTGGTGATCGTCGACTCGCCTGCGTCGGCCGATCCACGCGGCGCTCCCCAGAAGTGGCAGGCATTGATGCGCAGGGCTGCACGCGACCTCGGGAGGGAGGGCCCCAGCATCGTCGAACGTCAGCCGCAGATGTCGATCGACGACCTCGCGATCGAGGTGGAGGCGACGGAAGAACTCGCCCCCGACTCGACTGGCGAGGTCGGTGCGAGCGATACTGATGATGATGCTTGACCGCCAAGAGTTCTTCGCGATGATGAGCGAGGCCGTTGCCGCGACAGCTGGCGCTGACCTCGTCGGCGGTCGGATACCGCCGGGACGAGCAAAGACGCGGATCCTCGAGGCTCACGCACCTGAGTCATCCAGCGATGGCGTCGCTCTGCTTATCAGAGCGCTCGAGGAGCGCTCCGGCCTCCGCGCGGAGTTGGTTGGAGATGAACTCTGGTGGCTGACGGGCGGCGCGATGGTCGGCTTCCTCGACACTTTGAATCCGAGGTTCTGGCAGCTGCACTCGACCTCACCCGCTGGCGAAGTGGCGCGTGTTGTGCGAGCCGTCGTCGGCAGCGATCCGCGGCTAGATACGGCCTGGCTGCCGAAGAGCTTGCTCCGCGATCTCGACGGAGAGCATCTCTGGGTGAAGTCGGCTTTCGAGGCCGATGAGCTACTTGGCGCCGACGTGTCTGCTCGGCGTTGGCGCGCGCGGTTCGAGGGCGACTCACCCGAGGGCTTGCTGGACCTGCTGCGTGACACCGAGTACGAACGAGCCGCCACGCTCACGGGACTCGGCTCGCTCGTGCGTGAGTCCGGTATCGGCGAGGCGATCGTGGTCGCCGAATTCCAAGGCGCGTTCGTGATGGGCCAAGGGGACTTCTCGGTCGCCGCCAGTGCGGTGTGGAACATGATGCGCCGCTACGAACAGTGGGTGCGCGCGCTCGAAGATCGCCACCGCCTCTCGTCACGAGCCCTAGAACGCAGCGGCGTGACGGTTGACGGCGACGTGGCCACGATTGCCTTCGGTCGCGAGGTCGAGAACCTCGACCGGCTCGTTGATGGCTTGTTCACTGCCAAGGAGCCCTTCCGGCTCTGGGGCGTGCCCGAACGCACGCCTGGCGGATGGTTCGCGGACGCCGTCGACCTGCACATCGGCCATCCGTTGCGGATGGACATCCTCAGCGACCGGGTGAGGGTTTTGCTCGAGCCGGAAACATGCGGGAACACACTCGCGAGGCTGCTTACGAATCTCCAGCAGCGACTGGATGCTCGGGCCGTACTTCGGCCCGTCGCAGCCTAACTGGCCCAGTGCTATAGGCCCTCCCAGCGATGCTTGGGACGCAGTGCCTACGAGCGCGAACGCGGGTCGAGCAGCTCGCGTGGAGCTGCCGCGAGCTACCCCATCTAGGACCTCCGCGAGCAACCGTGC
>CAWFKF010000061.1:0-25368 GCA_963816005.1 uncultured Solirubrobacteraceae bacterium
TGGATGCATGCCTTGAGTTCCTGAGCGCCGGGCGGTGGCGACGTGTCGCGCAGAGCTCGGCGCCTGGCGGCGACGTGGGCGTCCGAGAGTAAACGCGCGAGAGGCAACGCTTTGTATTTGTCGGGGGCGGTGGCCCTCGGGCAAGTCAATCGCAATCGATCCGTCGGGCCCCGACGCTCGGAGGCTTTCGCGAGCGCGCCAGTGACGGGCTCGGGTAGCACGACGCCCGCGTCGAGCCCGTCGGTCAGGGCAAGGAGGTTCTCAAGGGGAGCGGGATCTCGTCGAGCGGGAGCTGTTCCTGCTCGACGAGAGAGACCGCTTCCGGCTCAATCGTCGCGATCCCGCTGCCGGACTCGAAACGGACCAAGCGGAAAGCGGTCACGGCCTCTGCGCGCCGCTTGGGACGGCCTGACTTGCGGGTCGGCGCCTCTCGGCGGTCGCGGTAGAAGTCGCGGAGTGCCCCAGAGGAAGCTCGTCGATGAAGCTCTCGAGGTCAGAAAGGCTAACGCCGCGCGCCGCGCGCGAGCCTTCAAGCCGAAGGGTTACCTGAGTTTGTACGGGCTTCGTCAGCGAGCTCCGCTGCAAGGCTTCGAGGTTAATGCGTTGAATCCTATTGTCGCGTCTCGACTAGTCATCGGTCATGCGGCGTAGCCGGCAGCGGCGCTGATCATCGGCGCCGACAGCGGGGAAGCCATGACGCGGACGAAGTGTGATGTTCAGGCCGACCGCGCACCGAGAAGCCGCAAGAAACAAATGTCTGTCAGAGGACGCGGGGCTGCCGTGCCAAGCGACCCTGCTCAGAGCCCCTCTGAGGCGAAGATGTCAACCCATGCCAGCACGCGGCTCGTCTCGCCCTGGTAGATGGGCACGGCTCGGACGCGGCGGCGCTCATTCCGGCGTGCCTCGGCATCCCGCACCGCCGCTGCGACGAGCTGCAGGTCGTGCCGTCCGAGCTCCTTCGGGACCCGGACGGACACCCCCTCGACAACAAAGTGAACGGTCGTGTCGTACATCGCTTGCGGCGATGGCTCGCGCATCTCGACCTCGAACCCCGCAGCGCTCAAGGCTCCCCGCAGATTGGAGACGAACTGGGCCTCGGCGCCCTTGCTGTTATCGACAATGACCCGCGTCCGGGCAACGTAGCAATCCTGTACGGCGCGGGTCGATCCGGGAAGCGACCCCAGCATTGTGCCGGCGCCGATCTCGCTTCGCTCACAACCAAGGAACGTCCCGAGAATCCGCCGGACGATCAGCCTCCATTCCCGCGAATTGTTCGCCGGCGCTCGCGAGCGTGCGCCCGTCGAGCGCGAACGCAACCGCCCCCACCCCGTTGCGATGGCCTTTCACGATGTGGGGCGGCTGGTCGCCGCCGGGTTCCACAGCCGCATCGTGCCATCGCCGCTGGCGCTGGCGAGCGTGCCCCGGTCGGGCGCGGGGGAGAGGTAATTCTCGGATGAGCGCAGGACATCGCCGGTGGACGGCCGGTGGGGCTCGATCGGCGAGGCCGGGGACATCCTGATCATCATCGCGGTGATCAGGATCATGGTCGCGATCGTGCCGCTGCGGCGCGCCGCGGACCCGGTCGCCTCGAAGTGGTTCCCGCACTGCGGGTATGCGAGAAACAAGAGCGGATATCGGGGTTTGCCGGCGCTGCGGCCGCGACCGCGGCGTTGCGAGCACACCGGCCGGGAACTCGCAGTCAGGCGCCCGACAGATCCGACTCCAAACACGGCGAGGCTGCGGCGCGGAGCGCACGAACTCCTCCAGCGGCGGCTTGCCCTGACCACGCCAGCGCCGATCGTGCGCGCGGCACAAGCCACCCTTCGCCGCCGCACGCGGGCAGGCGGAAACAGCGCACGCGACGGTCGGCGCCATCACCAGCAGCGCCGCCTGCGCCGCAACCCAGCCAGCGCTGTCCGGCGGCCGGCCGTCGACGATCCACCGATCCGCGTGGCCGTGGCATAGACGAGCCTGGAACCGACCCCACGGAGCCGTGAACCCGGTCCGCACGCAGCCCGGCACCGCACACGCCGGCGGCAGCAACGGGCTTCCCGCCGGCGGGACCAGCGGCGTTCCCCGAAACTCGTCCCGAACGGCCGCCTCGAGCGCCGCACGCCACGACCCCGGCCGCTCCGACGCCGCGACAGCGAGCCGGCGTGCCGCGCTCACAACAGGTCCTCGACCATCCCGAGCACACCAGCGCGCTGCAGCTCGCCGCGGAGATCCTCAACGTCAAGGTGCGTGTAAGTCTGCTGCGTCGTCTGAACCGAGCGGTGGGTGATCAGCTGGCTGATCACATCAATCGGCACGCCACTGCGACGAGCGAGCGTCGCGTACGTATGCCGGAACCAGTGCGGCGTGAACCGGAACCCCACATCGCGGCGCGTGCGGAGCACGACATCGTTGACCGTCGCATAGGTCATCGGCCCGCCGACCCGGCCGCCCCACAAGTTCACGAACACATAGTCCGAATCCAGCGAGCCGTACTCAACGTGCATGTACTGCGCATAGAGACGCATCAACTCGGCGCCGACCGGAACGCTCCCCTCCCCGCCCTTCCCGCGAGCACCGTTCACGTTGTCCTCGCGGGAGACGATCTCGATCCGGTTCTCCCACGTCACAAGATCTTCGTGCCGCAATCCGAGTGCCTGCCCGACCCGCATCCCCGTCTCGAACAGCAGGGCGAACAAGAACCGATCGCGCACTCGCCGCTGCGCGCGCAGGATCGCCTCGACCTGCGAGAGCTGCAGGACTTGCGGCAGCTGACGCCGCTCCGGCAACCGACCCGGCCGCCCCCGACGCCGTTGCGGCGCGAACCCCTGCAGCATCGGCTTGAACGACCCCCTGCCCGAGCGATGCCACGGCGGATGCAACCGCTCCGCGACCACCACCCCGCTCTGCCGATGATGAAAGTCGTAGAACGCTGCGACCGCCGCCAGCTTCCGGTTCACCGTCGACGCGCCCAGCGCCGGCACGCCACTCGCCAGCACGACGACGTTCTCAGCCGGGCTGCGCAACCAGCTCGCGAAATCGCCGAGCTCCTCGACCCCGAGATCAGCCCAGGCGTAGCCGCGAACCCCGAGGAACTCCCAGAACTGACGCAGGTCACCCGCATACGCGCGCACCGTGTTCGGCGAGCGCTCCGTATCCGTCAACCAGCGAAGAAACGCCTCAACCGGCTCCACCGGCCGCCGGCCAGGGCCGATCACCGTCCACGACACCATGCCCGTCGCCGGCATCACCACCCGCCGCGCCGCAAACCCCCGCTGCCGCACCCCATCGACCTGACCGTCATCCATGACGACGCCCAACATAGGCCCCCACTCGGACGGACCCACCCCGCCGCGGCCGCAACGACACCGCTGACATCAGCAACAACCACAGATAACACCCCCAACGAGACGATCCAGAGGCCGTTCCTTGACATCAATTACACGCGAGAAGCGGCCCCAGATAACCACGTCCATCGATGCTGGGTCGACCGTGGAGAGGTTGTTCATCAGGCTGTCGCCGAGATCGAGGTTCACGCCGTGCGCCTGTTCGGCGAGCTCCCGCAGCTGCCGGTCGCGCTCCCGGTGAGCCTTGGCTACCGGATCGACCGGCGCGCCGCCGGTCCGCTTGCGGTCCTGCCTCCTCTGCTCCGCGAGCTCCGCCGCCTTTGACCGCAGCTGCTCGACGGTTCGCTTCACCGCGCGCTTGACGAGCTCGCGGTAAAGCGGACGGTCGACGATGATCGCGGCGCCCCGCTCGAACTCGATCAGCACCCCCGCAGCACGCGCCTGATCGACGTCCTCCCCGGTGAACCGGATCGGCGGACCCCCATAGGAGTGGGGCGTCACCTGTTGGTGCAGCTTCTCCGCCTCGACGTACAGCTCCTCGGTCTTCTTCCCCAGCCGCAGCTCGGAGATCTCGTGCGCGCTGGCCTGGTTCATGTAGGCCGCGAACGCCTTGACGTTCCCGTCGCGCAGCGCCGAGTCGAGCACCCACCCCGGTTCGCGCGCGAGCCGCTCCGCGGCCCACTCGTTCCCGTCCGCCAGGAACGCGATCACCGCGTCCAACAGCCCAGGCGACACCCTGCCGATCGCCCGCAACTGATCGACAGCGCTCAGCGCGATCAGCCCAGCGCCGATCATCTGCTGCGCCGGCTCCGGGAGCTCGAGTATCTTCACGCGGGCGCTGACCCTGACCTTCGGCCACCCGAGCGCCAGCGCCGCGCCGTCCTCGCTCAAGCCCTTCTCCAGCATCGCCTTTTATGCGAAGCCGCGCGTTATCTGAAGTTCCTGGCCGGAGGCCAGGGTTCAAAGGGGGCGCTGCCGTCTCTGTTCGGATAACTACCGCTGGCGACCTGGGCGGGGGCCCAGTAGCAATGGCGTGCTCGCGCCGGTCGCGCATCTGGCGAGGAGCGGGTCCCGTGCCGTGGTAGCTGGGAGTGCTGCTTTGGCATCGGCACGGGTTCGCTGGCGGTCCGCCATTTTGATGTCTCGGCCCGGCTCAGGGTGGGCCGCCGTAGCCGTTCAGGGGGACGTCGGGTTGGTTTGAAGGATTTCCTGGTGTTGCAGAAACTCGACTTTCGCAGTTTTCGGTGGGTGGACGGGTGCGGGGGCGGCGCCTCGGTCGTGGCTGTCGGGCTGATGGTTTGAGCGCCTGACCGGACGCTGGTAGGGAGGAGCACCGGCGGCTTCCCCGAAGCGGTGGTTGTTCACGCCATTTCCGCGGTCGGGCGGGAGGCCCGTTCGCGGCTGCCCATGGGGGTTGCCGCCGATGCTCTGCGTCCCATCTTCGCTGGAGGAGCTTCTGCTCCTGTTCGCGCCATGTTTCTCTCGCCCGACGTTTGAGACCTTCAGAGCGATGGTCGTGGGGCAGGTCTCGCAGACGTCGCTGCGCACCGTCTGCGGGATGCTGGTCGGCTCGAGGCTCTCCGGGGTCTGGCATCACGCTCGCGCGCACCGGTTCTTCAGCTCGGCGGAGTGGTCGGTCGATGAGCTCGGGCTGATGGTTGCGGAGCTGATCGTCTCCCGTTTGGTGGGAGCGCAGGAGTCGCTGGTTGTGCCGGTCGATGACACGTTGGTGAAGCGGCGGGGGCGCAAGGTGTTCGGCTGCTTCTGGCATCACGACGCGACCGCCAACAGCAACAAGGGATCGCTCGCGTGGGGCAACAACTGGGTCACTGCCGGGATCAACGTCAAGCTGCCGTTCCTTGAGCGGACCGTCTGCCTGCTGGTGCTCTCGCGCCTCTGGCGCCCGCGGCGCAGGAGACCCCAAGCACAAGCCAGACCCCGAGCGGCCCTCAAAACCCCGGTTGGCCAGGGAGATCCTGTGCCTGCTCGCCAAGCGGTTCCCGGCACGCAAGATCCACGGCGTCGGCGATGCCGCCTACGCGAACGGCGCGTTTGCGGGCCTGCCGGAGAACGTCACGATGACCTCCCGCCTGCGCTCAGACGCCGCGCTGCACCGGCTGGCGGCGCCCCGCCCGCCCACAGGGCAGCGCAAGCGCGGCCGGCCGCCCAAGAAAGGAGCGCAGCTGCCAAAGCTGGCGCAGATCGCCGCCGATCCCGCCACCGATTGGGTCAACACGACCGTCCGCCGCTACGGCAAGACCGAGCAGGTGATGGCCCACCCGTTCCAATGCCTGTGGTACGAGGCGTTCGGATCCCAGCCCCTCCAGGTAGTGCTGATCCAGGACACCACCAAGCCCTCCGGCTACGAACTGGCGCTCGTCTCCACCGACCTCGACGCGAGCGCCGCGCAACTGATCGAACGCTACGCCGAGCGCTGGCCGACCGAGGTCGCCTACGAAGAAGGCAAGGAGCTGGCCGGCGTCGGACAGGCTCGCAACCGCGCCGAGAAGGCCGTCCAACGGACCCGTCCCGTTCCAGTTCCTCGCGATGTCACTGACGATCACCTGGTACGCGCTCTCAGGCCACCACCCCGACGACGTCAAAGAACGCCGCGAACGCCACCCCTGGTATCTCACCAAGACCACCCCCTCATTCACCGACATGCTCGCCAAGCTCCGCCGCGTGATCATCGCCAACCAATTTCACCCAGGACGGGGGTGCGCGCCCACACCCCGAGAAATCACCAGCGTCCAGCAAGCGTGGGCGTCCGCCGGACTATGAACTGCAAAAGTCGAGGAAATGTTGCGTTCGTGGCGCCCGACATCGCGGATGAAGCGTTCGATGCTGGCCGGGATGCAGTGAGGGTTCTGTTCGCCGCGCAGGCTGAGCGGATCGCCGCGTTGGAGGCGGAGATCGCCGAGTTCAGGCGGCTGATTGACCGGAGCTCGAAGAACAGCAGCTTGCCGCCGTCGCGGGACTCGCGTGAGGCGCGGGAGGAGCGCCCGAAGAAGCGTTCGTCGGGCAAGAAGCAGGGTGGGCAGCCTGGCCATAAGGGCCGTCATCGCAAGCTGGTCGCTGACCCGGATCGGGTTGTTGAGCACTGGCCGCTGTCGTGCCGGGGGTGCGGCGGGCAGCTGCGCCAGGATGAGACGCTGGCGGGTGATCCGGTCGCCCATCAGGTCTCAGAGATCCTCACGCGGGTCGAGGTGACCGAGCATCGGCGAATGCGGGTCCGCTGCGACTGCGGGGCGTGCACGCTTGCCGGGCTGCCCGACGGGGTGCCAGCCGGAGCGTTCGGGCCGGGGGTCGCGGCCGCTGCGGCGACGTTGACCGCCGCGCGGGTCGGGCGTCGTGAAACGGTCCGGATCTTCAGCGATCTGTTCGGCCTGACGATCAGCACGGCGTCGTTGCAATCGCTGCTTGAGCAGACCTCGCTCACGTTGGAGGCGCCCTACACCGAGATCCTGTACGCGCTGGACCGCGAACCGGTCCGCGGCGCGGACGAGACCAGCTGGCCGCAGGCCGGGAAAGGCCAGTGGCTGTCGGTCTCGATCGCTGAGCGGATGGCGCTCTTTCAGATCGCCAAGCGGCGCGACCGTGACGCGGCGAAGGCGCTGCTGGGCGAGCAGCCCGGCGGGGTGATCGTGACCGATCGGTACGCCGTCTATCTGTTCGTTGATGACACCAACCGGCAGTTGTGCCTCGCTCACTTGGCTCGTGACCTGATCGCCCTCTCCGAGCGCGACGGTGCCCCAGCCCGGCTCGGTCGCGCGCTCGGGCGGGAACTCGGCCGCGTGTTCACCGCGCTGCACGCTCCTGGCCGCGACCCTTCGAACCTCGAAGACCTCCGCCAACAGATCGCCCCACTGCGCCACGCGATCCACGATCTGCTCGCCAAAGGCACCCGCTGCCGGGACCCCAGTCGGGTCGCCCGGGGGAATCTCACCCCCGGGCTCCCACGGATCCCGGCGTGACAGTCTCCCGTCACCGGGCTCTTCTCACCAGCCGTCAGTAGTTGCGCATCAGGCGCCAGTGAACGAAGAGCGTGGGCTGCCTGCCCACCAGCCCCGTCCACCAGCGGTCAAACCGCTTGGCGCCCCGCAATCGCTTGTACTTCTTCGCAGCCCAGCGCCTCAGGTAGGAGCTGACACGCTGTAGGAGTGGATCGACCCCTACCCGGTAATACCGAGCGTAGTAGTTGATCCACCCGGCGACGATGGGATTCAGCCATCTCGCCAGGTCGTCGAGCGTCAGGTCGGTGCGCTTCGGTATCCGCATCTCGCGGAGCCGATCGCACTTGGCCATCAGCGCCTCGGGACTCATCGCCGGTAGAAACGACGTGAAAGTCACGCCATGTCGGCTGCGTGCCTCCCGAGGTCGGAAGGCGTACCCAAGGAAGGTAAACGAGGTGTGCTCGTGGTCGCCCCGACGGTTGCTGTCCTTGCAATAGACGATCTTCGTCTTGTCGGGGTGAAGCCGCAGGCCCACCTCTACCATCCGCTTCGCGATCCCGGCCAGCACCAGCTCGGCCTGCGCTCTACTGCGGCAATGCACGATGGGGAGAGTCGCCGGAGGGAATCTCACCCTCCGGCGCTCGCAGAACCCGGCGTGAACCTCTCAGCTCACCGGGCTCCCATCGTCCAACCGTCAGGGCGCACACCGAACCGCCAGTGAGCGAACAGGCCCGGCTGGCGTCTCGCGACGTCGGCAAGGAACCTGCGTGCTCGCCGGGGACGGCGGCGCAGTCGTTTGTATTTCCGCATGGCCCACCTCACGAGCGTCTCGTTGAAGTGGCGGAAGACCGGATACAACATGGACTTGTAGAACTTTCCGTAGTAGTTGATCCAGCCCTGGAGCTGGCGGTTGAACATCAGCGCCAGGTCCGTGAGGGTCTTGTCCGATCGGCGAGCGACGCCCCAGCGGCGCATCTCGCGCCGCAACCGCGTCTTCGTCTCGCTCGACACCGCCGGAGAGAAGTTCACGAAGTGCTTCCCGAACCTGTTCTTCGACAGCCGCGGCCGGAACGTGTACGACAGGAAGTCAAACGACGTGTGCTCGTAGGAGCCACGCCGGTCGGCATCCTTGCAGTACACGACGCGAGTCTTGCGCTCGTTGAGCTCAAGCCCGCACTCCGCCAACCGCTTCGCGATCACCGCCCACAACAATCGGGCGTGGCGTTCGCTTCGAGCGTGGACAATCACGTCATCGCTGTAGCGCTCGAACTGGACGGCCGGGTACTCCCTGACCATCCACGCATCCAGCGCGTAATGCATGAACATGTTGACGAGCAAAGGTGAAATCGCCGAACCCTGAGGGGTTCCGCGATCCCGCCAGACCAGGCTGCCGTCCTCGCGCTGCAGCGGCGCTTTGAGCCACCGCTCCACGTACAACAGGACCCAGCGCAGGTCGGTGTGATGAGCTACCGCCTTGAGCGTGAGGTCCCATGAAACGCTGTCGAAGAACGACTTGATGTCCATATCTAGAACCCAGTCGTTCCGCCAGCAGCGCTCCCGGCACACCCGCAACGCCTGATGCGCCGAACGGCCCGGCCGATACCCGTAAGAGT
The DNA here is from genome assembly GCA_963816005.1 of uncultured Solirubrobacteraceae bacterium. Classification (GTDB taxonomy): domain Bacteria; phylum Actinomycetota; class Thermoleophilia; order Solirubrobacterales; family Solirubrobacteraceae; genus Palsa-465. The sequence goes on from CAWFKF010000061.1 coordinate 8,905, forward strand.
CCTCGTGGAACACAGGCTCCACGCAGGGCTCCAGGTATGAGCGCACGACCGTCTGGGCGATCCTGTCCGCCACGGTCGGCACCCCTAACGTTCTAGAGCTGCCGTCCCGCTTCGGTATCTCAACCGCACGCACCGGCGGCGGGAAATAGCTTCCCGACGACAGCCGATTCCAGAGTTTGTACAGGTTGTCCTTGAGGTCAACCTCGAACTCCGCCATCGACTCACCGTCAACGCCGGCGCCGCCCTTGTTCGCCTTGACCCTCCGATAGGCCTCCCAAACAGCCCGTTTGGAGATCACAAACGACTTCGGTTTCGGCTCGCTCACCCGGCTCCTTCCACCCGAAGGCGGTTGACCCGAAAGCCAGCCAGGACGACCCTTCCCCTTCGCTCCAGCCCCATTACAGGAGTCGGGTCGCCGGGAGCGTCGCAGCTCCCGGCTCCCACGGATCCCGGCGTGACAGTCTCCCGTCACCGGGCTCTTCTCACCAGCCGTCAGTACGCGCGGACCCACTTCCAGTGGGCGAACAGGCCGGGCTCGCGTTCGTGCAGCCCAGTCCACCACCGCTTGAACCGTTTGTGCTCTTTCCGCACGTCTGGTCGTCTATTCTCCCCCCACCCTTCGGCCTCGGCCGCGGCAGTGAGTGACAGTGCCTGAAGTTCTGAGGTGAGCTGGCGTAGGCGCCGGTTGTTCTGGAACCAGGCGCGGTAGCGCCGCGCCTGCTCGGCCGTGAGGTTGCGGGTGACGGTCTTCTGGCTGACCTTGCGCGTACACGCGAGGTAGGGCCCGTGCAGCTGGGGCGGGTCGTGGTGGCAGTGGCAGCTGGGTTGGGGCAGCGGATGTGGCGCTCGGCGACCGTTCCGGGGAGGCAGAACCCGAGCGTCGCGAGCTGTTCGAGGATCTGTTGGAGGCGCCGTTGGTGCTCGGGCGCGATCGGCTGCTGCTCGTCGTCGGGGTGGGGTTGGGGGTGCTGGTCGGGCATCGTGGTCGGGTTCGTCCGGTAGCTACGGTACTAATACCGTAGCTACCGGATGGATGATTCATGACGATCAGCGCAGAGCAACCGTTCGAACTGGCCTCGCAGGCGCTGGGAGCGCTGCCGATCCTCGGCCACTTCCTCGATCGGCTCGGGCTCGAGCATGTCCTCGAGCGGCATCTGCCCGACGACGATCAGCGCGTGCTGATGGCGGCCGCCGGACGATCAAGGTGCTGGTGCTGAACCTGTGCGTGGAGCGTGAGCCGCTATACGGGATCGGGGAGTGGGCCTGCCGCTTTGAGGCGGACGCGCTGTCACTTGAGCCAGGCGAGGTGGCGCTGTTGTGCGATGACCGCGTCGGCCGGGCGTTGGATCGGTTGTTCGACGCAGATCGCGCGTCGCTGTTGACGGAACTGACGCTGGGGGCAATCAGGGAGTTCGGTGTTGACTGCTCGCAGCTGCACAACGACTCGACCTCGATCACTCTGCACGGCGAGTACCTGCAGGCCGATGGGCGCGAGCGGGGCGGCCAGTCAACGGCCGCCGCGAAGCGCGGTCACAACAAGGAGCATCGCGGCGATCTGAAGCAGCTGCTGCTGATCCTGACAGTGTCGGCCGACGGGGCGGTGCCACTCGCGCACCGCCTCGCGGACGGCAACGTGACCGACGATCAGACGCACATCGAGACGTGGGACGGGCTGTGTGTGCTGGTTGGCCGCCATGACTTCCTGTATGTCGCCGACAGCAAGTTGTGCACGCGCGAGCAGATGGGCCACATCGAGCGCCACGGCGGACGGTTCATCACGGTGCTGCCGCGCTCACGCTCAGAGGACGGGCGGCTGCGCGAGTGGATGAGCACGCAGGCGCCCGATTGGGTCGAGGCGTGTCGGCGGCCCGGCAAGCGCAACGGTGATCCCGACCTGGTCTGGCGGGTCTGCCCGGCGCCGTTCCCGACCACGGAGGGATACCGCATCACCTGGGTGCACTCAAGCGCCAAACAGCACCACGACGAGAGCGCCCGCGCCGAGCGGATCGACCGCGCCGGCCACGCCCTCGGGGAGCTATCGGAGCGCTTGGCCGGCCCGCGCGCCAGGATCACCACCCGCGTCGCCGCCGAGGAGGCCGCCGCCGCGCTGCTGACCACAAGCGGCGGCGAGCGCTGGGTGTCGGTCACGGTCATCGAGACCGTCGAGGAGCGCTACCGCCAGGAGAAACGCGGCCGACCCGGCAACGACACCCGCTACCGCAAGATCGCCAAGACCCGCTACGCGCTCGAGGTGAGCGTCGATGCCGAGCAGGTCCGCTACGACGCCGCTTCTGACGGTTGCTTCCCGCTCACGTCCAACGACTCGGAGCTGACCGACACTCAGGTGCTCGCCGCCTACCGCTACCAGCCGAACCTCGAGAAGCGCCACCACGAACTGAAATCCGTCCAGGACGCCGCGCCCGTGACACTCAAGAGCCCGTTCCGGATCGAGGCGCTGTTCGCCTGCCAGTTCATCGCGCTGCTCACCAACTGCCTGATCGAACGCGAGCTACGTCGGACGATGACCCATCACAACATCCCCGAGCTGGCGCTCTACCACGAGCAACGCGCCTGCACCGCCCCGACCGCCGCCCGCATCCTCGACGCCTTCACCAACGTCCAACGCCACCACCTCACCCGCGACGGCCAACGCATCCAGACCTTCGACCCCCAGCTCACCCCGCTGCAACACCAGCTACTCGAGCTGCTCGGCGTACCCGCCAGCGCCTACACCACCGACCCCGACCGCTGACCCCACCGGCGCCCGCGATGGGGGACGGATATCGACCACCAGACGTGCGGAAAGGGCGGTTTGTAGGTCCGTAACCGCCGATACTTCTTCCCAGCCCAGCGCCTCAGGTAGGTGTTGACGCGCTGCAGGAGGGCATCCATCACGGTCCAGTAATAGCGGCCGTAATAGTTCATCCATCCGGCGACGATGGGATTCAGCCATCTCGCCAGGTCGTCCAACGACAGGTTGGTGCGCCGGTGGATCCGCATCCTGCGGAGCTCGACGCTCTTGGCCTGCAGCGCCTCGGTACTGATCGCGGGCTGGAAGCTGGTGAAGTACCCGCCTCCTGTCGCTCGCGCCTTCCGTGCTCGGAAGGTGAACCCGAGAAAGGTGAAGCTGGTGTGCTCATGCTCTCCCCGACGCTTGCCGTCCTTGCAATAGACGATCCGTGTCTTGTCGGGATGGAGCCGTAGCCCAACCTCGTTCATCCGCTGGGCGATCCTGGCCAGCACCGCCTCCGCCTGTGCCCTGCTCTTGCAGTGCACGATGACATCGTCAGCGAAGCGCTCAAACGGACAGCCCGGAATCTCCCGAGCCATCCAAGAATCGAACGCGTAGTGCATGAACAGGTTCACCAAGCACGGCGAGATCGCCGACCCTTGCGGAGTTCCTCTGCTGCGCTGCTCAAGGGTCCCGTCAGGATGCTGCAACGGTGCATGCAGCCACCGTTTCACGTAAAGCAGCACCCAGCGGCAGTCGGTGACCGCCTCCACCGCCCGAACGATCAGGTCCCACGGCACCTCGTCGAAGAACTTCTGGACGTCCAAATCGATCGCCCAGTCGTACCTCCAGCACCGCTCCCGACATACCGCGAGCGCGTCATGGGGCGAGCGTCCCGGCCGATAGCCATAGGAATCCTGATGGAACCGGGGTTCCACCAGCGGCTCCAGGAACATGGCCACGGTCGTCTGCGCAACCCTGTCTGCGATCGTCGGCACACCGAGCATTCGGGTCCCGCCGCCGTGCGGCTTGGGGATCTCGACCGCCCTGACCGGCGCCGCGAACCAGGTCCCGGACGACATGCGATTCCAGACCTTGTAGAGGTTGCCCTCCAGGTCCTTCTCGAACGCGTCCAGATCCTGCCCATCGACGCCGGGAGCGCCCTTGTTGGCCTTGACCTGCCGCCACGCCTCCCACACCAACAGCTTGGGAATCGCAAACGACTTGTCCTTCGGCCTTGTCATGCGTCCTCGCTTCCTCCCAGCACCCCAGGGCGCTGGTTGATCGAATCGACATCACCGATGAGCCGGCCCCTTCGCTCCACCACCACCCCAGCGAGCAGCAGCTTCACAGCTAATACGAGCCGGTCCGCCAGCGAGCGCCGCGACCGGTACTCAATGCCTCCGGTTTCTGCCGTTGGCACGCTCCCTCTCGCCGCCCGTCGTACTGACCCGCAGGCCCGGACGGCCGCTTTCGACGCTCGCCTTCTCACGTTCCGTGCAAGAGCCGCAGACCAGGCTCACGCCGCCTCCACGCCGGGCACCACCTGGCCAGGAACACGGGACCCCGCCAGACTCGTCTCGGAGGATGAAGCAGGACCTCCGATTTTGATGCCGTCTAAACCTTTTCGACGCCTCAACAACGCACGCTCGACCCAGAACAGAGACCGAGCGCTTTCTGGAACGTCTTCCTGGTCCCCACCTGACCGGGTCAAGCCCAGCCTTTTCCCCGAACGCTCGCCACGACGGTCTTCAGCCAACGCAGCATCGGGGCGGTTTGACGCCCACCCCCGCAGGGCCGACGCCGGAGGGCCAACAAGCCTCCATCTCTCGCACAGCACCGTTTTATGGAGTTCTACCTACATAGTCTTCCTCCAACGTTCGTGACACACACCTTCATCGCTACTACGGTCAGGTCCGCCCCTGTGCCCCGCATCACTACTCTCCCCCTCACAGATCTGCTGCTTGGGGTTCTCGCTCCAGACAACCAGCCGCAGGCCACGACCGCTCCACTGGCCGGCCGTCCCATCGGGGCGACAGGTTCCCGAGTTCCACACAAGAGCCCAGACCACGCTCGCGCCACCATCCATGCCGGACACCCACCTGGCCAATCAGCAGGCTCCCGCCAGGCTCTTCCCGGGGCAATGACTCGACCCCGGTTTTGAATGTCACCGATACGCTTTCGACACTTCAACGGTGGTATCGCTTTCGCTCGCCTTCGTGATCCACACCTGACGCGCTGACAGCACGCCTTTTCCGCGACGCTCAGCACCCCGGCTCTTGACCGACGCACCTCGCGGTGGTTTACGGCCTCCCCCTGCAGGGCGACCGCGGAGGGCCACCAGACCATCGGCCTGGCTCCTCCATCTCTCGTGCAGCACCGCTTCAAAGATCACCGTCTACATCAGCGACCCCCTCCACGCTCTCGGCACACCATCATCCGCAAAGCGCTCAAACGGACAGGCCGGATAGTTCCGGACCATCCACTGGTCGAATGCATAGTTCATGAACAGGTTCGTGAGGGTCGGCGAGATCGCCGAACCCTGCGGAGTTCCTCTGGTTCGCTTCTGAAGGGCGCCGTCTGGGCGCTGTAGCGGCGCTTGCAGCCACCGCTTGACATACAACAACACCCAGCGGCAGTCGGTGACCGCCTCGACCGCACGAACCACCAGGTCCCACGGCACCTCATCGAAGAACTTCTGGACGTCAAGATCGATCGCCCAGTCGAACTTCCAGCACCGCTCCCGGCACACCGCGAGCGCATCATGGGCCGACTTACCCGGCCGATAGCCATAGGAATCCTGATGAAACCGAGGTTCCACCAGCGGCTCCATATACACCGCTACGACCGTCTGCGCGACCCTATCCGCGATCGTCGGCACACCGAGCACACGAACCCCTCGGCTGTGCGGCTTAGGGATCTCGACCGCCCTGACCGGCGGTGGAAACCAGGTCCCCGAACTCATCCGATTCCAGATTCTGTAGAGGTTGCCCTCCAGATCGGCCTCGAACTGATCGAGATCCTGCCCGTCCACGCCCGGGGCGCCCTTGTTGGCCTTGACCCGCCGCCACGCCTCCCACACCAGCTGCTCGGGAATCGCAAACGACTTGCCATCAGGCTTTGGCATATCTCTTCTCGCTTCCTCCCAGGGCATCGCCCCGGTTGATCGATTGGACATCCCTGGTGAGCCGGCCCCTTCGCTCCACCCCCACCCCAGCGAGCAGGCGCTTCCCAGCTACTACGGGCCGGTCCGCCAGCGAGCGCCGCGACCGGTACTCAATGCCTCCGGTTTCTGCCGTTGGCACGCTCCCTCTCGCCGCCCGTCGTACTGACCCGCAGGCCCGGACGGCCACTTTCGACGCTCGCCTTCTCACGTTCCATGCAAGAGCCGCAGACCAGGATCACGCCGCCTCTACGCCGGACACCGCCTGGCCAGCAACGCGGGCAGCCGCCAAGCTCATCCCGAGGACAGATCCGCTCCTCGGTTTCGATGTCATCTCAACCGGTTTCGACGCCTCAACGACGACGCCCGACCGAGCACCAGCCCAGACCGGACGATTCTGGAACGTCTTCCTGATCCCCACCTGACGAGATCAACGCCTCGCCTTCTCCCTGAACGCTCACCACGACAGTCGTCAGCTAACGCAGCTCCAGGGCGGTTTGACGCCTACCCCCGCGGGGCCGACGCCGGAGGGCCAGCAATCCTCCATCTCTCGCATAGCACCGCATTTCAGAAAACTGTTCCTACATCAGCCTCCTTCTGCGTTCGTGACACACAGACCCGCCGGTTCTGCGAACGGCTGCTCGCTCACGAGACCGCGCTGTGGACCTTCACCAGCACCCCCGGCGTGCCCGCGACCAACAACGCATCCGAGCGCGCGCTGCGTCACGCCGTGCACTGGCGACGCACCAGCTACGGCACCCAAACCGCCACCGGCAACCGGATCGTCGAACGGCTCCTCACCCTCCGCGAGACCTGCCGCCTCCAAGGCCGCCGCCTTCACGAATACCTCACCACCGCGATCACCGCCGAACTACACGGCCACCCGATCCCGCCGGTCCTGGCAGCCCCATCCTGACCGAACCCGCTGAACGGTTACCTCAGGAGCGCTGTTAGACCTTTTGGCCTTATCTTGGCTGGACCCCGGGACGCGCCGTGTCGTCTCTCAGGCCGGCCGCCCACCTCGTCAAATTCCGTCACAAACTACTATAACTAAAAGAACTAAATTAATTCTGACGCGGGCTCCGAGGGCAGTCGGCGTCGGGTGATAGGGTCGTGGAGTTGTGCGGGTAGCGCCTCCAGGCGGGGGTGGTGAATGAGGGCGCGGGCGAGCGCTTCGCTACCTCCGATGTACGTTGAGTCCAGATCGACGTCGCTGGCCACGCACCACGCGTGATCTTCGGGCCACCACAGGTTCGCCGGAAGCCCGAGCGTCGTGACCGCGCCGAGCGGCCCTGTATAGAGGTGGTAGCGCCGCTCGAGTACGCCGCGGACCGTCGCGCCTCGGTCGGCCTCGCGGATGGAGGCCGGTCGCGTGGGCGGCTCGGCGGGGTGCGTGAACAGGCCAGTGCGTTCGCCAGCAGAGCCTGGGGTGCGGTCGGCGGGCTCTCCATACCCGTTCCAGACACAGAACCAGCACCGCTTGGGGGTAGCTGTGTGGTTGGCCAGGACCGCGGTTAGCGTGGCGAGTTGCTCGTCGGGCAGCTCACCCGGCAGGGGCGGATGCCCGGCGTCGACCTCCGGGTGGGAGGCCAGCGTGGCAAATTGCACGCACCGGTCGAGTTCCGTCAGCCCTGCCGCAGCGGCGACGTCGCGCCAGCGGATCAACTGCCTGCCGTGGTCGGTCTCGAGGACGATCGCGTGGAGCACCCGGACGTAGGCGGCGAAGCCGTCCGGCAGGAGCATATCCACCCGGTAGCTGTCCGAGGCCAAGCGCCCGACGACCCAGTCCGCCGCGGCGATGTCGTCGCTGCGCCTGGCGGCCTGGTCACTCATCGCCAAAGCATGGTATTGGTGCCAGGCCGCCTGCGCTGGTCTGTGGAGCGCGGCCGGCTAGGTGCCGCAGTCAAACGTCGAGTTGTGCGGTGAGGCGCCGTAGCCGTAGTAGAGCTGGCCGCCCTCCTCGGAGATGCCGTAAGCGACTCCGTACCACGTCGTGCTCTTCTTGTTGGTGCAGCGCCTGTACGTTCCCAGGTTGGGAAGCACGGCCTTGCCCGTGTTCTTAGTGGTTGTCTGGCCCTGCAGGTGGTTGAACAGAAACCCGGTCTTCCACAGCTGGGTTTTGTTGCTCAGCGCCCGCACTGCGTGATCGCAGACGATGTACGAGTTGACCTTGATGGCGCCCGGCACCGAGGTCGACGGGTGCGCGTCGCTGATCGTTCCTGCCTTGGCCGACGACTTGGTGCTCGGCGCGAAGTGACAATGCGCCGGCGAGGTCGCAGATGGATCCAGCGTGCCATTCGGGTTGACCTTGACCAGAGTGATCCCCTGTTTCCCGGCGACCGGCATGGGGATGTTGTGCTTGGCGACGAGCGCCGCCAGCGTGCTGGCCAGCGACCGGGAGCTCGTCTGTGTCGTGACCGCGGTTGCGACACCCCCGCTGGCCAGCCCAAGCCCTGTAACGGCGACGACCCCCACAGCAAGCCGTGTGCGGTTCACACAAAATCGCTTCATCCTCCTACCTCCTTACCTCCTGTGGTTGTTGGGCGTCCGCTCAGACGCCGCCAGTCATAACAGGCAATGCCGGGCAGAGTTGCGCTCGTGCGCGAAGGGGTGTGGCGGGCTGACCGCCGGCCGCCGAAACGAGCCGGCGAACCGCCGCATGGTTCGCGCCTGCTCGGGCGGCGGGCAGCGGCAGGCGTGCGGCCTCCAGGCCGCGCCGCTTCTAATGCCGCTTAGGAGCGGCTTTCCCTCCGGTCCACCGCATCTAACGCGCCGCTGGCCGGCCTTCAGCACCGCGATCCGGCCGCGTTAACAAGCTGGCCTGCGTCGACGACTTCGGAACGCCAGCATCCGCCACCGCCGAACCGCGTCTAACACTTACCGTGCAAATCTGCGCCGTTGCTACTGGAAGCCCACCGGGCCACCGAGGAGCTGATGGGCTGGCACGCCAGGGCGGCCGTGCAGCCTTCGTAGACGACCTCGAGCGTGGTGCACGCAGCGACCTCGTGCGGAAGGGACGGATCGCTGACGTGCGCCATCACCGGAAGTCGTAGCCAGCCCGGCCGGGAGGATGAAACGGCGCGGGGCACGCCTGCCGGATTGACGGACGTGCCCTTCGCGCTGGTCTACGTGGTCGAGTCGACATGCCGGCCCCGCCGACCCGCCGGGTCGGCGTAGCTGGCGACCGTGAGGGTCGGGCTACTTGGCGGCCCGGTACTTCGTGCCGTTCTGGACCACCAGCGGCCGGGCGGCTCCCTGGATGAGACCGCGGAGCACATCGTGCTCCAAGCGAACGAACCGGTCGGCCATCTCAAAGCCGGAGACCGTGATCTTCTTCGCGCCCGTGGTCGTCGCTGTGATTTCGTCGCTGACGGCGTCCTCCATCGCGATCACGAGCTTCTTCGCCACAGCGGAGGTGCTGGTGACCTGCTCGGTCAGGGCGTCGGGGAGCGCGACCACGAGCTTCTTCACCACAGCGGAGGTGCCGGTGACCTGCTCGGTCAGGGCGTCGGGGAGCGCGACCACGAGCTTCTTCACCACAGCGGAAGTGCCGGCGACCTGCTCGCTCAGGCTCCCCTCGATGGCGATCACGAACGTCTTCACCACAGCAGAAGTGCTGTTGACCTGCTCGGCCAGGCCGTCCTCGATGGAGATCGCGAACGTGCCCACTGCGTCGATCGCGGCGAGCTCTCCGGTCTCGAGCGACTTCAACAGCTCGACCGACATGTCGGCCGTCCGCTCGACGACGTTTGACAGACGGTCAGCTGGACGTCTCCGCAGATCGCTCGACGGCGGCTTCGCCACCGTGTGCGGCTTCGGTGCAACCTCAGCCTCAGCCACCGGGCGCTGCTGGGTCGCTGGGCTGTTCACGGTCGGGCTGGGCTTGGTCGCGTCAGCCATTTCGGTGATGGTGGCCATTGTGGGCTCCTTTCAGAACGTATGTTCGTATACCACCTAATACACCACGAGACGGCTTCTGGTACGCGGGAACGGCACGAGCGAATGCGTGCTTCTTACGCTCGATAACGCTCATTAGCCATTATGTGAAGCTGGCGCAGGTCGAACTATCGGCTGCCGGCGCGACGGCGCCAGCCACGAGCAGGGATCCAACGGGCGTGTACGACCGGACGACGGTGCGCGCCTGAGTGGTGGATGGGTTGGGCACGACTGTCCCTCTTGCACCCGGGCGTGAGTAGGTTCTTGTGCCTACCCATCCGTGGCGGCGAGCTTGCTTCTTGCGCGCAGCACTTGCCGTTCGACCGTCCTGATGGTCGCGGAGGTCAGGTGTGCCATCTCGGTGTAGTCGTAGCCATGGCCCTGCAGCGCGAGGCAGACGCGCGCGACCACGACCGCGCACGGACCGATCGGCGTAAGGTCAGCGCAGAGCGATCGAGCGGGACCGACACATGTCGGTGACCGCTGATACATGTCGGGGACCGCTTCGCCGACGCCGGAGCGGACATCTCCGCAGCTGGCCGGTGAGCCGCCCTCCACTGGACGGCCGCCTGGCGGGAACCGCCGGATGTGGCCGGCGATCCGGACCAGCCTGCTGATCTTCTTCGCTTTCGGCGCGCTCTCAAGCGCCCCGCGCCGCAGCGCGTCCTCGCACTCCCACACAACGACGACGCCCGCGACGGCGAGCGGCGCGGCGGTGTCCTCGGCGCCCGTGCGCCTGAGGCTCGACCGTCCGTCCGGCACGGTGCAGGGCGCCGCCGTCACATTGACCGGGACCGCCACCTCGGGCGCGCGCATCCGGGTGGCCGGCGCGACCGTGGAGGGCCGGCGCCGACGGCGCCTGGCGCGCCTGTGTTCGCCTGCGCGCCAGGGGACGGATCTCGCTCGCCGTGACCGCATCCACGGCCGCTCGCCGGTCGGCCCGAAGGGACGGAACGGTCATTCGCGCCGCCTCCCATCCCCGCGACCGCACCGCCGTCCCCGCCGCCCGCTCCGACCCCGCCGGCGCCGGTCGGCGCATCCGGGTCAGACCGGTCGAACATCGCCCCGGTCGTGCTGCTCGCCGACCCGACGTTCGATCCCGCCGGCGCCGGGACCGTCGTCGGCCATCCCGCCCTAAGCAAGGGCTGGATCGTCGCTGGCGACCCCGTGCCTGGCTGGATCAGCGCGCGGACGTTCGCAGCATGCCTTCCGCGCGACCTCGTCTGTCAAGGCGACAGGTCGCCGGAGCGCTCATCGACTGGGCGGTGTTCAAAGCGAGGGTTCATACGGCCGGCTACCGGCAGCCGAATCTTATGCGTGCGGTCGCGGACGTCGCGTGGAGGATTGTGCGGCCCCGTCCGGCGCCACGAGCGCGGGCAGCACACCCAGATCGCGCAGATAGCCGATCACCGGCTCAAGCGCCTGCCGCGAGCGGAACAGGCGCTCCACGCCCGGCGAGCGGCGATGAACCGCTCTGCCGCCAACTCCGTCAACCCGCCAACACCAAGACCCTCGGCGCCCAGCCAGCGGCTGAGCTGCGCCACGAACTGCACACCTGCAGACGGACGGACCCTGCCACGTAGCCCTGACCGGTCAAGAACTCGGCGAACCCGGCCGCGTAGTCCGCCAGCGGGCCACTCACGCGCGCCCCCGCCACCGCCCCCGCCACCGCCACCGACACCCGATGACCCATCACCACCTCCTTTCTCGATTGCCCGAGAAAGGACACGCAGACTCAGCTCAGACGCGCAGGATTATCCGAACATCCGTGAGCCCCGAAGCGGCCCAGGCACCAGCCCAGCAGCGCAGTCCGCATAACCCGGAAGTTCGGATAATGGATCGACGCGGGCAGGCTGCCTGCGGTTCACGTCGGGCGGCGCGTGCGGATCAAGCGGTCGGACTTCGACCGCCTGATTGAGGAGGGCGCCAGCGGAAGCTCTACTCCGCCCGAGAGCGCTAGCGGCGCGGGCGTTTGGGACGGCGAGATACCGCCGCCAGAGGTTCCCTGAGCGCTCACTCGGGCACTCGGAGCGCCCCACTGGGCTCAGCCCTCGGCGGTAGATGCGTGACGCCGATGAGCGGGTGTGGGTGGCCCCCAAGCCGCCTCGGGTGCGCAAGGGCGATGTGATCGTGCCGACCGCCCGAGGCTTCTGCTTCTCACCCGCGCGACACTCTGGGCCGGGGCGTGCCGATGATAGATTTCGGCGCCAGGCGCTACTCGTCCTGCGCTTCCCAGTAGGCCTCCGCCTCCGCCTCCATCACGGCGAGGCGGGAATAGTAGTCTGGGAACTCGTTGAGGTGCGCTCGGGCGATCTTCGCCGTCACCACTACGTCGTCGTCGGTGACGTTGGTCTCGAGATCATGGGTACCGTGCTCGAGTTCGACGTCCATCCCCATCCGGAACTGCTCGACCTCGAACCGGGATGTCGCCCAGTCGATCCCGATCTGCTCGCCAGCGGCACGGGCCTCCTCGGTCGTGAAGTGGGCTGCCTCGCTCATGACAACACGCTAGCGCACAGTCCGACGGTGCGGTCGCGCGCAATCCGACAATCCACCCGCCCAGGCGGACCGACCTGCGATAGCGTGACGGGCAGGGCAGCCCCAGCCTCCGCACTGCTGGTCACCCAGCAATGAAACACTGACGGCGCGGTCTGCCGCTCGTGAGCAAAGGAGCACTCTGAGCCACAACGAGCCAGACGGCTGGCTCGGGCTCATTGCGGCAGCCACGATTCGAGATCATCGCGCTCGTCGCATTGCCGCCAAGCGACCGCAAGCGGGTAAAACCAGCCGGGCAACTGTGGCGCACCTCACTCAAGGCCGTCCCGCCAGCGGCATAGGATCTCCGCCCGATGGGCAGCGCCGTGAAACTCATGTGGGGCCAGACCGGCCACCGTGCGCAGTACTCGACCAAGCGCCGTGTCGAACGCCTGCGCGAGCGGCTGGCCGTCGAGACCGACCCGCGCACTCGTCGGATGATCGAGGCGCAGTTGGCTGCATTCCAGCGACCGCCGCAAGGCACATTCGACTGACCTGGATAGGCTGCGGAGCGCCAGCAACCGACGTTGATCACATCGTGCCGGTCGCGGACGGCGGTAGCGACTCCCCAGCCAACCTCAGAGCCACCTGCACGCGCTACAACCGATCGAACGCGACCTAGCGCCGGTCCCTAGCGGAACGGCATGGATTACCCAGGTCGCGACGTGCCGCATCAACCAATGTAGTCCATGATGTGGGGCACGGCCTGCTCGATCGTCAGGAACGGCTTGGTGTCGTACTCGATCCACTCCGAATAGTTCAGGATGTTCCGATAGGCCTCCTCCAGATCATTAGCTTCCGAGATCACCAAGCCCTGGCTGCCGTCGGCGGCCACATAGTGCGCTCTTACGGTGGACGGCACACCCTTTTCGGAAAAGACGCCCATCAGCTTCTTGGTCTCGTCCTTGCTGAGCTGCTTGATCCTGTAGGTCGTGATGAAGATCACGGCGCCCTCTCCTCGCTAGGTTGATCGACCTGTCGAACTCTCGCGTGGTCCGCCTCGGGCCGCCATCCGGGAGAACTACCGAACCACTGTCAATCAGCCGCAAACCATGGCGCAGAACCCGTTCGGCTTGGGGTCCAGCCGTGCGACCGGACCCCAAGCCGGAAGCGGTTAGCGCGTATCAGTCCCGGTGGCTTTGACCGCGGTCAGGGTGGTCAAATTGTTGTAGCTGCCCTTGAAGGTGTAGGTGCACTTCTCGTGCTTGTGGACGCCGGTTCCGCCCCCTGCGCACTTGCCGGTTCCGGTGAGCGAGCTGATTCCCTTGGCATTCGGCGTGCTCAGCGTAAACGTGTTCTTCGTGACCAAGACTCCGTTCGCGAAGTAGGTGGTGGTCGTATCGCTGCCGCTGAGCGGGAAGTCCGTGGCCTTGACGTTGCTGACCTGCACCGACGCTCCGCTCCCGTCCAGGGAGCTTGTGACCTTGTACACCGCTTGGAAGGAAGTGCCTCGCTGGATGATGTGCGCTCCCAGCTGGGTCAGGGTGACTGCGCGGCTCTTGGCGGCCACCGCAGAGCCCGTGACTCCGACCGCGGCGACCAATCCGATGACTGCTGCTACTGCTCCTACTCGCCTACGCATTGTGCGCTCTCCCGAATCGGTCGTGGGGGAGCGGTTCCCCCCGAGCCAACTAACAACACGGCTGCACTGCCATAGTTGCGCAGGCACCGATCGCTGTCGATCGTTTTTGCGCCGTCGGCTCGGGCAGTGTCCGCGGAAGCCGCTGAAGACGGCGGACCAGGATTTCCAGCGGGCTGGAAAGTGGACGAGCCGGGTGCGGCTCGCTGCCGGACCGGAGGATGCGTGACGGTCCAGCCGCGCGGTGGCTCGTCCTGGTGGAGCGTTGCGCCCTCGAAGCCGCGAGCCTCTCAGGTCGTCCCGCATGGCCCAGCGAACCATTAAGCGGTCCGCGCCCCGACAGTCCCCTCTGCGTCGGTCGCGCGTGCTGACCGGCGACCGTCACCATCACGCTGACGCCGTCCCCCGCAGTCGAGCAGGCCGCACGCGCGAACCACCTTGCGTTGCGCGACCGATCCCACCGTCCGCGTCGTCAACCATCTACGTGTAATTCACGCCCGGCGTCGTAGCGCCCAGCAACGCCAAGCCGTGACAGCCCGACTGGCATCGGTGCGAGCAGGGACTTCGCTAGTGCTCGATGACGATGGGCGCGAGGAACGAACCCGGCTTGCTCGTGTCGGACGCGCAGGAAACCGAGACGATCTTGTCTCGCGGGATGCCCTCCAGCGCGCGTCTGACGCCCGCCGCGAGGTCGGAAGCGGGGGTCGGGCCAACGACCATGGTCTTGCCATACGAGTTCATGGCGGAAACCTAGCGCGCTGTACCGCTGCTGGCCGGATGTCGAGGTCGGCGACCGGCTGTTCGCGTGATCAAGCCGGGTCGCCGGTCCCGGAGAGCAGGTCACGCCGCAGTAGAGTCGCTTCCCAGTGGCATTGAACCAGCGACTACTTCGACGCCGACGGCAACGCAACCGTTACGTAGACAGTCAATCGGCTGAGCGTAATGTCGGCGCACGGCGGAGGTCCTGCTCTTTGAGCGATAGGCTCCCGCCCGGCGTGACGGCACTGTGGCGTAACGACCGCTCCGGCTGGGGGCTGCTGCCCCCGGGTGGCTGTCTCGATGAGGCGGCGCTTCATGAGGAGGCGCCGTAGCTGCTGCCCCTGTCCGGTTCCCCGCAAATGGTGGTCGTCGGCCGCGAGGTCCCGTTGGGCGGCAAGGGCTGGGGTGGAAAGAATCGCCACCGGCGCGAGACCGCCGGGGCTCCCGTCTCGGGACAGGCCGACGCCTCGGTCGCGACCGAGGCGCTCGAGGGGCCGGAACTCGATGAGCAGGACGAGGGATCGACCGAGACAGACGACGGCGCCGGCGGTAACGTCGAGGACCTCGACCGCGACAAATCAAGCTGCGGTGTAGTCCACAAGCTGCGGTGTAGTCCAAACTGAAACGGGTGCAGGTCCATTGGAGGGAGTTACGCGGGTGCCGGGATGACGCCGAGGGCGTAGCGTGATGCGTGAACGCGGCAGTGTTCTTGGGCGAGGTGGAAGGTCCAGTATTGGTCGAAGTCGCCGTTGCTGATCAGCGCGCGGAGTGTGAGGATCGCCTCGGCGCCGGCCAGGCCCCAGCGGGCGCCGGTGATGTCCATGCGGTCTTTGACGAGGTGGCGGCAGGCGCCCTGGTGCCATCGTCATACTGCCTTTCCGTTCATCGTGGTGGTGTCGAATAGGGTGTGTTCGGGCTGTGGGACCAGTATTCGTAGGCCTTTTCGGCGTCCGTTGCGGATGTGGAGGGCTTGCAGCTCGCCGCGCTTGACACGCTGCAACACGGTCTGGCGGGAGACGCCGAGGGTGCGCATCGCGTCGAGGATCGGGACGTAGCCGGCGGGTGCTTCGTGGACGAACAGGGCGTGCAGCTGGTCGTTGACGCGGATCCGCCAGGGGGCGCCGGGGGTGTCTTGCTCGCCGGTGATGAATCCGGCTTGCAGCCAGCGGAACAGGGTGGACGGGGCGACGCCGAGCTGCTCGGCGGCCTGATGGACGGAGAGCAGCTCGCCGTCGAGCGGCTGCTCGGACGGCTGGTGGGCGGGAATGTTGCGGTACTGGCGCAGACCCTTGACGATGCTGCGGGTGAACCGCTCGCCTTTGGCGGAGCGGCGGCCCTGGCGGTTGAGGATCGCAGCGATCGTCGCGTCGTCGTAGTGGGCCGCGAGGCGCTCCAGCAGCGCGCTGGTGTCCTCGTCGGTGCGAACCGAGGGCTGTGGCTTGGGGAGCGAGACCGCCAGCTCGGTGAGCGCGCCGCCTTGCCAGCGGATCGTGACGCTCGCGCGGCGCTCGGGGCGGTTGACGTTGAGGATCACTTCCTCGATCACCGATCGTAGGAGCTGTTTGCGGTCGCGGTCGGTGGTGATCGGCGCTGACCACACCCGGCCGAGGTCTGAGCCGAGCGCCAGCAGCCGCTCGCGCTCGGTGTCAGTGAGCGTGCGGGGGCGCTGACGTTCGCGCAGGCTGAGCTCGGCCTCGGCCTGCGCGAGCGCGCCGAGCGCCTTCTCCCAGTCGCGCTCAAGACCGCGCGCGACGAGCCGGT
>CAWFKF010000062.1:0-572955 GCA_963816005.1 uncultured Solirubrobacteraceae bacterium
CGAGCTGCATCGTCAGCGCGGGATCGCCCTGGATCGACTTGCCGCCGCCGAACACGTCCTTGATCGCGGCGCGCACGATGCCCTGGTAGTCGACACCGCCGTGCTGGTAGAAGCGACGATCCTCGATCGCCACCGTAGCCTGCTTGAGCACGGCCGGGATCTGGTCGTTGTAGACATAGGTCCGCAAGATGTCGGACTGGATGTAGCCGAGCGACGTGCCGTCGGCCGCGAACACCTCCGACACCTGGCCCGGATCCCGCGGCTTGAGCTGATCGATATTGGGCGCCGACTCCGCCACGCCCACGACCCAGCCCACGACCGCCAGGCCCGCCAACACGACCGCGCACACCCCCAGAACGAACACCATCACCAACACGCGCCCGACGGGGTGCCCACGTTGGCGCTGTCGGCGCCGTTGTCGTCCGCGTCTGCTCATACGGTGTGTCGGCGCCGAGCTGCTCTGTCCGGGTCGGCCCTCGCGGCGCCGCGAGTGGACCCGGGATTGTACCCAGCGGGGGTTTT
Source organism: uncultured Solirubrobacteraceae bacterium (assembly GCA_963816005.1). Taxonomy (GTDB): domain Bacteria; phylum Actinomycetota; class Thermoleophilia; order Solirubrobacterales; family Solirubrobacteraceae; genus Palsa-465. The sequence continues at coordinate 523 of CAWFKF010000062.1, forward strand.
CGCACCCGCGGGCTCCGGTCCTCCAGCCTGGGCGCGTGCGCCCACGCCGAGCACTCCTCAGCGCTGCCATGGCCACCGAGACGTCGGACTTGGGGGGGTACCCGGGTGGGTAGTTACGATCGTGGGCCCTGCGTACGGCGTCAGGCAGCCTGGCTCTTAGTGCTCTGGCTCGGAAGTTCGCCGACGTATTCGGTCAGGCTGCGTGGGCGGTGGGTAGGTCGAGTCGTTGGGCGAGACGGTCGAGGTCGGCGCGGGTGAACTTCCACTCGAACGGTGTGGCGATCTGTTCGTAGCGGCGGCCGAACGCGAGTAGGTGGTGTTCGAGCGCGTCGAGGTCGGGGAAGTCGTTGGGGGTCAAGGCTTTGCGCTGGACGACGGAGAAGTAGATCTCGGCTTGGTTGAGCCAGCTGGCGTGGACTGGGGTGTGGACGAGGATCAGGTTCGGCCATGCGCCTTGGAGGCGGTCGATCGAGCGCTGGCCGCGGTGCGCGGAGCCGTTGTCGACGATCACGAACACGCGCTGCGCCGTGCGGTACGGCTCGGTGCTCATGAACTGATCGACGAGCTGATCGAACGGGACGATCCCGTCCTTGGGGGCGCAGCGGTCGAACAGCTTCGCGCGCTTGGCGTCCCAGGCAGCCAGGTAGCACAGCGCTCCTTTGCGTTCGTACTCGTGCTCGACGCGCTGCCCGCGCTTGACGCCGCGGGCGGCGGGCAGCGTCGCGTGCTTGCGGTGTCGCGCTTGGATCGACGGTTTCTCATCGCAGCAGACGACGTAGTCGCCGGGATGCAGCAATTCGCCTTCCCAGCGGCCGCCGTACAGGTCGAGGATGCAACCGGCCTTGGTGGTGAACTTGGGGTCGCGCGGGAAGATCCAGGAGCGGTGCTGCCAGGGCTTGATCGCGTCCTCACAGAGCCAGCGCCAGACCGTCACGCCGGAGATCTGCTCGCAGATCCCGCGGGTAACGACCTCGGCGGCGAGCTCGGTGGAGGACCAGCGCGCGAGTGGAACGTCGCTGTCGGCGGGCCGCTCGCACGCCAGGCGGATCACCTCAGCGCGGACGTGAGGGGGGAAAAGTCGGCGGTCTGCCGCGCCGGGGCCGGTCCTCCAGGCCAGCCAGGCGTTGCTCGAAGAACCGCTTTCGCCACAGCGAAACGACGTCACGACCGCACCGCAGCCGCGCGGCGATCTGATCGTTGCGCATCCCCGCTGCGGCCATGAGCACCATCTGAGCCCTCGTCACCTGCCAATACGGCAACGTATACGAGCGCGCCAACGACTCAAGCGCCGCGCGTTCCTCGTCGGTCAACTCGATCCGATACGGACTGTGCCGCGGCATCAACGTCCCTTCACGAGAGGACAGGATGCCACGCAAGCTACGGCCCAAGCCGGATACTAATACGTTGCCTTATTTACGAAGAGGAGCACTTAGCGTAAACGAGCCGAACCTTGAAGCACCGCTTAGCCGGCCGGTGTAAACCTGTCTCACCCATTGGCTGGCGGTGTTACCCGTTCGCCGGCCAAGCGCCGGCCGGCCCCGACCGCCGGCCAGCTCACGGTCTCGCACTTTTGTCTTGCTTGTGTGCGTGGACTGTATCGGAGGAGTTCCCCCGCCGCCTTCCCCCTCCTTGCGGGCGGCGGGGGGTCCTCACTCGACGGGGCCGCTGCGCCCGGCGTATCGTGGGTGCTGTGACAACGCCCGCGGCGTCGTGAGCCTTGCGGCGTGTCACCTTGGACCTACCCCCCCTTGTCCGGTGTCCACGATCGTAACTACCCTGGGCGGGTACCCCCGATGCACCGTTTCATGGGACCGACGAGTGCAGCAAGCCGCGATTCGTGCATTGCTTAGCCAGCTCGTCTGACAGACGCGGCGCGGGCGGTGGCGATAAGCTCGCGCAGATGAGCGCCCCACAAGCGCCGACGATCGACTCCGGGCCGCCGGGACAGCGCGCCGCCACCATCGCCAGCGCCCTGGTGCTGGCGCGAGCTCGGACAGCCGTACGTCGAGCTAGTGTGGCGACTGCTCGCCGACGCCGCCCGCCACGGGCTGATGCGCCATGGCAGCTCGGAGGCATGGGCCGCCGGCGGCATCATCCTCCTGGCCCGCGCCAACCATCTCCTGCGCCCCGGCGGCGAGTCGGTGAGCGCGCAGTGGGTCGCCGACGACCTGGGCGTCAGCCTCGGTGCGCTCGCTTCAACCCAGCAGGAGCTCGCACGCGTGCTCAACCTTGCCCGCTACCTGTACCGCCCGCCGCCGACCGCCGACGGAGATCAGGACGTGCGTTCCCTCGGCAGCTACACCGTGGATGACTTCGCTTCGCCGAGCTCGACCACGTCGTGAGCGACGGTGTGATGATCAAGGGCCGGGCGGGAACGCGGCTGAATCCCGCGGTGAGCGAACTGCGCCAATCCGAGCAGGCGCTCGCACGACTGCTCGGTCTGATCGACATCGAGCCCGATGCTGTCAGTCAGACCGCAAAGTCGCGCAGGGCTCGCGCCGCCGCTCAGGCCCGCTGGCAAGGTCAAGGCCAATCGCGCCGGAACCTGTCGGCATCATGACCCGTCTGCATGCCCAGCCGATGCCGGAGCCCACCGCGGTGAGAAGCACTGCCGCGTCCGCGCATCGCTTTCGCAGCCTGCGGCGTTGGCTAGAATTGTGCGAGCTCGGGCTGTCGGATGATCGCATCGGTGAGCTGTTGCGCTGCGGTGATCTGCCCGAACTTGAACGCGAGCTCGACAGGGCCGGTCTTGGGGATCGTGCTCGTGCACATATCGCGCACCTGGAGCAGGCACAGGCGCCATGGCCCTCCCGCTGGCGGCTGAGTATGTGAGGCAGGGTAACTTTCGCTGTCAGCTCCACGAGGGTTCCTAGTCCTTTCTTTCCCGAGTGTTGAGCCGCAAAGCGCCGTAGCGGGCCTAGTCCCCGCTGCGGCGCTTCCGCCTTCCCTACGGTTCCGAGTAACTGTTCAGGTGGTGGATGGGGCTCAGGCTCTGATCCAGCGGCGGTACGCTGCGATCAGGCGTGTGGTGTCTGGGTCTGCATCGAGTTCGATGTCGAGCAGCGCGATCTTGTAGCGGCGTCCGTTGTGTTGGCAGGTCGCGATCAGCTCGTGTCGTTCGTCCTCGCCGGTGACGGATAGCACCTCGACTTGTTCGCCGATGACGGTTCCCGGGCACGGGAAGGTCGCGTCGTTCTCGAAGGTTGTTTGGAACGCGGTGAGCTGCTCGTATTCGTCGTGGCAGCCGATCGTGATCTCATCGATCAGGTTGTCGAGCTCGGGGTCGGCTTGGCGGGCTGTGCTCATCGGTGTCTCCCTGTGGGTTAGGCCGCTGGGTGCAGGCGGTCCAGCAGCAGCGGCGGGCAGCGGTGGACCTCGCCGCTTTTGAACCGCCCGATCGGCTGGTGCACGCAGACGGTCGCGGTGTGCTGGTCAAGCTCGATGACGATGCCTTCGACGCCACGTAGGTATTGCGGTCTGGTGTGGCGGGTGAACCGGACGCGGTCCCCGATGTTGAGCATCGCGAGCGCTTTGGCGGAGTTGGCCGTGTCCAGCAGCTCCTGGCGTTACGTCGGAGCGGAAGCTAGCCCCGTTGCGCGACCACCATCGCGGCGAGCTGATGCTGCGGTTCCCGCAGCTCGACGAGCATCGGCTGTCGCTGCTGGCGGACCTTCTCGCCCGCTGCGAGCTGGCGCGCGACTTCATCGACGTGCGCGGTCTGATGCGCAACACCCGTGAGCCGCATCCGGTGCTTGAGCTGCTGTCCAGGTGGGAGCGGCGCGCGTGGGAGATGCTCGGTGAGTTGCAGCCGGTCCACCAGTCGGTCGACCCGCCCGAGCGGCCAGACATCCCGGACATTGGCGACCCGGAGGTCGGGGCGGCAACCCGGAAGTTCTTCGAGGCCGTGAACAACGCGCGTCGGCGCCGTCTGGCCGGCGAGAAGCCGAGGGCCGCACAATGAGGCGCCGCCGCATCGTTCAAGCCAACCCCAACCCGAAGCCGGCAGGGTCGTTCGAACGCGTCACCGTCCGAGCGCAGCCTCTTGCTCACGTCGCGCTCTCGAGGCGACGCCGCGATCAGCCCGTCGATGCCGTGCGGCCGTCGCTACCGGCTGAGCCCACCGTCCCGGAGGTGGCCGTGTCCGATGGGACGGGGCCGGGTCCGCTGCCGCTCGCGGGCAGCGAACGGGCAGCGGGCGCCGAGCTCTCACCGGTCGCCGTGCCCGAGCTCACTGCTGCTGGCACGCTCTGCCCGGTCGAGGCCCTTGGAGCCTGCCCGACGGGGTTGCCCGACGCGGCGTTCGCCGACCCGCTGTTGGGCGCGGCCGTGGCGCCTGCGGAGGGAGCCGGAGCCGGAGCAGCCGGAGCCGGAGCGGGCTGAGCCGGAGCAGCCGGAGCCGCCGACGCAGCCGGAGCGGACTGAGCCGGAGCAGCCGGAGCCGCCGACGCAGCCGGAGCCGCCGCCGGAGGAGCCGGAGCAGCCGGAGCCGGAGCAGCCGGAGCCGGAGCCGCGAGCCGGAGCGAGCCGGAGCCGCCGACGCAGCCGGAGCCGCCGGAGCGGGCTGAGCCGGAGCCGCCGACGCAGCCGGAGCCGCCGGAGCGGGCTGAGCCGGAGCCGCCGACGCAGCCGGAGCCGCCGGAGCGGGCTGAGCCGGAGCCGCCGACGCAGCCGGAGCCGCCGGAGCGGGCTGAGCCGGAGCCGCCGGAGCGGGCTGAGCCGGAGCCGCCGCCGGAGCCGGAGCCGGAGCAGCCGGAGCCGCCGACGCAGCTGCGGGAGCCGGAGCGCTCGGCTGCGGAGCGGGTGCATTGCTTGTCGCAATCGGCGCGGGGTGCTGACGTGCGTGGTGGTCACCGCCGTGGCGGTGCCTGCCTGCGGCTCTTGGACCGACCTCTTGAGGGCGGCCCGAGGCGCCGCCCGTCGCCGCGCCGTCCGTCGCCGCGCCGCCGGTGCTGGTCTTCGAGGAGGTGGCCTTCGATGCGACCGTCGCACTCGCTCGAGCCCGCGCCCGCGCCGTCGCGGTAGCCGCAGCGGTGGACCCGGAGCGCGACGAGACCCGCGCGGCGGACGCCGTCGTGCCCCAGGCCCTCCCAGTCGGATGGGCGCTCAGCAGGCCGTTGATGATTGCGAGCATGCGCGACCCTGCTCCCATCGGGCCCGGCGGATAGACGCCGATCTCCAGGTGCGGGCCGGTCGAGATGCCGACGATCCCGTAACCGACCTCGCTGATCTGCTGGCCTGCGTGGACGCGCTGGCCGACCTGCACGGTGTCGGGGCCCGCATGGCCGTAGTAGACCTCGAGTCCCTTGAGCGGACCAGAGGTGATCTGGAGGATCGGCGCGTTGGGACCGAAGCCGCTAATCCCCTCGCCGATAATCACGCCGTCACCCATCGCGTACAGCGGCGTGCCACCGGGAGCCGAGTAATCGACGCCCTGATCAACGTAGCCGTTGACGATGTAGTTGCGCGGGAGCGGCAACGCGACACCGTTGGTGAGGACATACGTCGAGGGCTGAGAGCTTGGCGTGCTGGGGGCCACAACCCCGACACTCGGGGAACCGCCCGCGCCCGCGGGCGCGCCGCCGACCGGGCCGGAAGGGGGGTTGCTCGCACCATTGTTGGCCGCGCTGCCCTGACCGGTCCCCGAGGCGCTACCCTGACCGGTCCCGGAGCCGCTGCCCTGCCCCGCCTGCGAGTCGCTGCCCTGCGAGCTCGGCGCTGCCGCCGCGCCGTCCGCACCGGCAGCAGCCGACCCTGTGCCAGCGGGCTTAGAGACCCTGACGGCCGGGGCCAAGCCACCGACGACTGGCACCGCAGGCGTGCCCAAGCGCACACCCGCCGAGGAGCCCGATGACGATCGCGGAACGACCGCGGAGTTGTCCTCGGCGACCGAAGCGCCGGGGCCGCCGGCTGCCGGCGCGCCACCCTGCGAGAGCAGCAGCACGGGGGCATCGAACAACAGCGCCCACGTCCTTGCGTCGATCGAGCCGGTTGGAGGAAGCCCGTGGCGACGCTGGAAGTCGACCACGGCCACGCGCGTGAGCGCGCCGAACATCCCGTCCACCCTCACGTAGGTAAGCGGGACCACCTCGTTCAACCGGCGCTGCGCGGCCACCACGAGGCCTCCTTCGCTGCCCACTCGTAGCACCACCGGGCCACCGCTCGCGTCGAGCAGGCTGCGCGAGCCACTATCGACGCTTCCCGACACCGCGGACCCCGAGCCGGCTGCGGCGGCGGCGCTCAATCGGGGAAGCACCGGAGCGGCGACCAGCGCAGCGCTGACCGCCAACGAGGCGCTCTTACGCTTGCGTCGGGCACGGCGGTCCACCTCGGCCAGCCGCCGGCGCTGCCGCGCGCGTGCGAGCGAGCGCTCCCACAGCTCGATGGACCCAAGATCGCGTGCGGGATGCATATCTCGCCCTACGTCGAACCGCGCAGTCGACACTCGGTGCTCCTTTCGGTTGGTCGCCTCCGAGGTGAGCTGTCGGGCTCGCGTGAACCGATCACGCTACGCCGCACTCAGGCGGCGATTCGCCCCCACGACCGAAGCCGCAATGGGTCCCCCGGTCTCTGCCCTGAGGACAGGACGGAGATTCGGCGTTTCAAGCTGCGGCGCAGAATAGCGAAGCAGCCGACGAGAAGCTTGAGCGGCCCGGGCAAACCTCCGCTCCCGCCGCGCCATCCCCGAACAGATCGGGTGCGCTTCGTCGTTCCACTACCCGCATCGTCTCACCGGGAACGTCGTCAGTCGTCTCCGCGCTCGCAGCCCGTCGTGCGCCACCACCGCGATCACCGGGATGCTGAACAGCACCACGTGATGGGCGGGATCGGCACGCCGCTCCCGCCGACGGCAACGGTGCGCTGATCATCTCCACGACGACCTCGGCAGGGACGGTCAACCGAGCCCGTTCTTGCGGGTCCTGACCGCGTCGATCAGGGCTCGCCGAGCTTCCAGAGGCACGCCGAACCGATTCAAGACATCGATCGCCTGCCCTGCCATCGCCTGCGCGTCGATGTCGGTCCTGAGCACCCCGAGGTCGCGCGGGAGCACGCCGACCAACATCAACAGGTTCGCCTGCGCTTCGAGCGCGCCCAGCCTGGTCCTGATCGCTCCGACACGCGTCGCGTCGTGCTTGGTGGTCGCGGACACGAGCGCAAGCTCCTCCTGCGCCGCCTCGTAGCGATCGAGCATCTCGTCCACGATCTCGATCGGGTCGCGCTCGCGTAGGCGCGGGTGGCTTGCCCGGTAGTCGGCAAGGATGTTTTGGCATTGGCGCTCAGTGAGTCCGAACGACCCGGCGATCGTGGTCCACGACAGCCCGCGCATCCGTGCGGCGACGATCTCGTTATCGCGAGCCGTCTTCTCGCGCGCGTTCATACGTGGTCCTGGCTTTGGCGAGGCGAGTGCGTCCATGGCCCCTCTGGGTGCGAAGTTCAACTTCGCCAAGCGTAGAGCGCCAGCGCGGGGTGGCCACAGTTCGATCGCAGGATCCGGTCGGGAGGGAGACGGCGCTCGACTCGCTGACGGTTCGCCCGTGGCTGCGCGGCCCGTCGATGCCACCGTCGTACCGCCATTCGGCAACCTCGAGCGCCTGGCGCAGGCGGACACCGGCCTGGCGCGGTGAAGCGAGGTTGGTCGAGTTGGCCGATACTTTGAACTGCCAGTGCCGCTGCCCGACCTGCTTCTCGCACGGCCGCTGTCGGGCCGGGTTCGCGATCGCGAGCGGGGCGTCGATGAACGCCAATGTGTCTTCGCTGGCGCCTTCGCGCTCGATCCTGGCGAGCGTGCCACCGAGACCCGATCGTCCATCCGGCCGCGGAGATCGTGCCGTCGACCTCAAGCGCGACGACCCCGCTGCGATTGGCCGACCGCTGCGTACTGCCCCCCCCACACGAGATCCATCCCGAGGAAGCGCACCTCTTAGGGCGTGACGGCTCCCCCCACACGAGATCCATCCCGAGGAAGCGCACCTCTTAGGGCGTGACGGCTGACCGTTCGAGCTCGTCGACCACGTCGGCGAGCTCGCTTGCCATCCGCCCGGGCGCCAGCCGCCCGAACGCCACAGCATCATCGCCCATGACTGGCAGAACGCGACCATGCTGCTGCTCGTCTCACGCCAGCTGCGGCGCGCCAACGCGATCCTGGCCCGTGTCGATTTCACCACGGCCGGACTGCGCAGCGACCTGGCCGGCGGACGTCACGCCGTCGGGTGGGTGTTCTCGGCCGCCGAGCTGATCTGGGGTCGGCGTCGCTGCTGGCGGAGCGATTCGAGGCCGATCTGGACCGGCGGATCGGGGAGCTCTCCACCGGCAACCGTCAGAAGATCGGTCTGATCCAGGCGCTGTTCCACGACCCTGAGCTGCTCGTGCTCGACGAACCGACGACGGGCCTCGATCCGTTGATGCAGGAAGAGTTCCTCGCCGTCGTCACCGAGTACCGCGACCGTGGCGGGACGGTCTTCCTGTCCTCGCACGACCTCGACGAAGTGGAGCGGGTGTGCGACCGGGTCGCGATCATCCGCGAGGGCCGGCTCGCGGCGGTGGAGCGGGTCGCAGACCTGCGCGGCCGCGCCTACCACCACGTCTCGATCGACTTCGCGTCACCGATCGAGGCGGCCGAGTTCGCCCGCATCCCGGGCGTCAGCGAGCTCGAGGTCACCGGTTCTCACGTGTCGTTCAAGGCGACGGGTGCATTGGACGCGGTGGTCAAGACCGCCGCCCGGCATACCGTTGAAGATATCGAGCTCACCGAGCCCACGCTGGAGGAGATCTTCCTCACCTTCTACGGCCGGGACGAGGCCTCATGACCACGGGCGTCCGCGAACCGGTGTCGCTCGCGCCCGAGCGCCGCTGCCAGGCGCCTGGCTGGCCGACGGGTCTGCGCGCGGTTGTGCGGCGCGGCCTGCTCGACCGTCGGCGTTCAGCACTGGTGTGGGGCGGCTCGCTCGGCGCGCTGGGAGCGTTCATGCCTGCGATCTACCCCTCCGTGCAGAGCTCCATCGAGGACATCTCCAGGAACTACCCGGCCGGGCTGAAGTAGGCGTTCGGCGTCCAGGCGATGAACACCGTCGAGGGCTACGTCCATGCGGAGATGTTCAGCCTGATCGTGCCGCTGGCGATCGGTTACTTCGCGATCCGCGCCGTCGCCGGCCCGATCGTCGGCGCCGAGGAGCGCGGCGACCTCGACACGATCCTCACGCTTCCGCTGTCCCGTTCGGTGCTGGTGGTCGGCTCTTTCATCGTCGCTGCGGTCGTATCGGTCACGATCCTCGCGATCACCGGGGCGATGACGTTCATCGCCGGACGGATCGCCGGGAACACACATCTCGCTCGGGCTGATCATCGCGGGCGCGATCGGCGTGTGGCCGCTGGCGCTGTTCTTCGCCGGCGTGACTGCGCTCGCGTGCGGAGCCCTCCACGGCTCCAGGACGGTCACCGGCATCGCGCTCGCCGTGCTCGTGGCGATGTACGCGATCGACCTCGGACCTCGCCGGACGACTCGCCCACGGGCTTGAGCCGCTGCGCTGGATATCCGCCTTCCGGTACTACGGAGCTCCGCTACGCGACGGCATCGACCCCGCCTCATTCATCGGCCTCGCCGCCGCCGGAGTCCTGCTCCTGATCGCCGGCGCGGTACTGATCGAGCGACGCGACATCCACCACTAACCCGACTTGTCAGGCGCAGCGCGCGATTAGACGACCGTCACGGGCGCGGGCGGTACAGACAGGACCGGGCACGGCGCGATCTGAATGAGACGCTGCGTCACGCCTCCGATGAGCCCGCCGATGGCCGAGTGGCCGCGCGTGCCCACGACGATCACGTCCGCGCCGACCTCTGCGGCGATATCCGCGATCCCTTGCGCCGGTTGAGGTCCGATGAGGTCCACCAGCGTGTGGATCGCGTTCAACCCATCGTGTGAGAGTCCGTCGACCAACGTGCGCACCGACTCGGCCGCATCCTCAGTGCCGGCTCGAGCAGCTGATCCCCGGTCAGCGCCGTTACTGTCGGCTGTCTCCTGGACGATGTGAACGGCGACGAGCATCGCTCCTTCGCCCGTCGCCAGCGCTTGGGCGTATGGGAGCGCTCGGGCGGCGTTCTCCGATCCGTCCGTCGCCCACACGATTGTGGTGAACATCGCGACCTCGCTTCGGCTGGTTCGCATCCATGGAGCAAGCGTGGACGACTGCGACATGTCCGGCAACGAGGCCACGCCACACGACTGATCCGTAGTAGCTACGAGCGCTTCGATATGGAGCTGGCGTTCAGCCGCGCAGTGCGCGCAGGGCGTTGAGGATCACGGCGAGGTCGATGACCTCTTGGAACAGGGCGCCGGCGACCGGCTGGAGGTAGCCGGCGGCTGCGACCGCCATCGCGGCGAGGCTGAAGCCCATGCCGGCGAGCACGCTCTGTCGGGCGATGTGCAGGGACCGCCGTCCGGTGTGCACGGCGTCGGCCACGCGGTCGATCCGGTCGATCGTGATCACGGCGTCGGCGGTCTCCGAGGACACGGTTGCGCCGGCGACGCCCATTGCGATCCCGAGGTCTGCGAGCGCGAGCGCGGGGGCGTCGTTGACCCCGTCGCCGACCATGATCACGGGGCGCAGTTCAGGGTCGGCGCGGAGGCGGCGGACGACCTCGAGCTTCTGCTCGGGCGACTGTTCGGAGTAGACGCGGTCGACTCCGAGTTCTCGGCCGATCCGCTCGGCCACGGATCGACGGTCCCCGGAGGCCATCGCGACGTGGCGGATGCCTTCGGCGCGGAGTCGTTCGACGATCCGGTCGGCGTCGGGTCGGAGCTCGTCGGCCATCACGATCACGCCGCCGATGTGGCCGTCGATGCCGACGAGCACGTGGGCCTCGCCGGAGCCGTGGCCGCGCACGACGGCGGCGGAGGTGATCTCGTCCTCGGGGATCCCGACGGAACGGATGAACGCGCGGCTCCCGACCGTCACCGTGCGACCGTCGATCACTCCCTGAATGCCCTGGCCGGGTTCCTCGCGAACATGGGTCGGGGTCTGGAGCGGGAGCCCGGCCTCGGTGGCGGCGCGCACCAGCGCTTCGCCGAGCACGTGCGCGGACATGCGGTCAACCGAAGCGGCGAGCGCGAGCAGCTCGGCCGACTGGTGATCGCCGTAGGGGATGAGGTCGCGTACGTCGGGCGTTCCGACGGTGAGTGTGCCGGTCTTGTCGAACAGCACGGTGCGCGCTTCGCCGAGCGTCTCGATCGCGCCGGCACCCTTGACGATGACGCCGTAGCGGGCGGCGCGCGAGAGCCCGGAGACGAGCGCGATCGGCGCGGCGAGGATCAACGGGCACGGCGTGGCGACCACGACGACGGCCAGCGCGCGGACCGGGTCGCCGCTGATCGCCCAGGCGAGGCCGGCGATGATCAGCGTCGCGGGGAGGAAGAACCCGGCGTAGCGGTCGGCCATCCGCACGAACGGCGCCCGGTGCGCCTGCGCCTGCTCGACCAGGCGCACGAGCGCCGCATAGGCACTCTCGGCCGCGGGCTTCTCGGCGCGCACGTCAAACGGGGAACCGGCGTTCGCTGACCCACTCAGGACCGCCATCCCCGGCCCGATCGTCACCGGCAGCGGCTCGCCGCTCAGCGTGCTCGTGTCAACGACCGCCTCCGAGCCGACCACCGTGCCGTCGACCGGCACAACCTCCCCCGTCCTCACGACGACGACGTCGTCCGTCTTCACCTGGGCGACGGGCACCTGCTCGATCTGCTCACCGACCCGCAGCTGCGCGACCTTCGGAGCGCGCTGGATCAGTGCCGTCAGCTCCCGGCGGGCGCGGGCCGAGGCGATGTCCTCGAGCGTCGCCCCGCCGGAGAACATCAGGCCGATGATGATCCCCGCGAACTCCTCCCCCAGCGCCAGCGCCCCGACCATCGCCACCAGGGCGATCGTGTCGACCCCCATGTGATGGTCGACGATCACCGTGCGCACCACCTCGACCGCAAGCTCGGCCGCCAACAGCGCCACCGCAGCCGCACACACATCCTGACCGGCCGTCTGTTCCCCGGCGAGATACAACGCGCCACCGACGAGGATCGAGCCGGCCGCGATCCCCGACAGGAGCCGATAGCGATGCTCGACCAGCCAACCGAGCGCGCCGTGAACCCGGGAGCGTCGTCGTGGCCCGCGAGCCACCGCCGCCGGAGCCGACGATGCCTGAGCCGACGTCATGTCCCCAGCATTGCCACGCGCGCGTTTGTGCGCATCCGTAATCGCGCCGACAGCGTCGCGGTAGAACCCCGCAGCCCCCGCGAGTCCCCTCGAGTGCGGCGAACTGCTGAGTCCCCCATGGGGCAGGCCACCGATGACCTCTCAGAGAGGCGGTTGTTGACTGGGTCTCATGGGGTATCTGGTTCTCGCCGGAGTCGTGTTCGGCGTCAACCTGCTCCCCGCCTTCGGGCCGCCGACGTGGGCCGTTCTCGTCTTCTTCCGCCTCCAATCAGACCTCGCGGCGATCCCCCTCACGTAGGCGTCGCGCCACGGCGGCTGCCGCGGGCGGACGGCTCGCGCTCGCCTACGGCAGCCGCGGTTTCGCACCCGTCTCTCACCGAAGCGGATCGCCAGCCTCGAGGCCGCGCGCGACGCGATCGCCGGCGGCCCTAAACGCGCGGCTGCCGGGCTCGCTCTGTTCGCGCTCTCGCCACTCCCCTCAGCGCAACTGTTCGTCGCCGCCGGGCTCGTCGACGCACCGCTGCTGCCACTGACCGCGGCATTCTTCGCCGGCCGGATCGTGAGCTACACGCTCTGCGTCACGGCCGCGTCCGCAGCCAAAGAGAGCCTCGGAACAATCCTCAAGGGCGCATTCACCTCCCCGCTCGGCATCGCGCTTCAAGTGCTGATGCTCTGCGGGCTGGTCGCCCTGGTCAGGATCGACTGGGCACGCATCCTCACCCGCCGCCGATCAGGCGACAGCGATCCCAAAGGCGATCGCGACAACACAACCCCCCGACTTCCGAGCTAGCGCACCGCTCCTGAAGTCTCTTGCGCTCTGACGGCGTGTGGACGCGCCTGGCCGTGTCCGCCGGCCCGGCACGTACGCACGGTACGAGCTGGGCCGGCGGATAACGCCCAGGCACGCCCAGCCACTCGCCAGATCATCAAGCGACTTACGGAGCGCTGCACTAGTGTCCTCCGCCGTTTAATTCGTTGAAGAAGTCGTGAGAGTGACTCGAGGATCTGCTCGGCGGTCTTGGTCCAGATGAACGGCTTGGGGTTCTCGTTCCACTCCTCTACCCAGTTGCGGATGTCTTTCTCGAGTGCTTGGACTGAGCGGTGATCGGAGCGGCGGAGTAGGTCGTCGGTGAGATAGGCGAACCATCGCTCGACCTGGTTGATCCAGCTGGAGTACGTCGGCGTGTAGTGCATCTGGAAGCGGGGATGCTGCTCGAGCCAGCGGACGATCGCCGGGCTCTTGTGGGTGCCGTAGTTGTCACAGACAAGGTGCACGTCGAGATGCTCGGGTACCTCGCCGTCGATCTTGGTCAGGAACTTCTTGAACTCGATCGTGCGGTGGCGCCGGTGGGTCGAGCTGATCACGGTGCCGTCGGCGGTGTTGAACGCGGCGAACAGGCTGGTCGTGCCGTGGCGCAGGTAGTCGTGGGTTCGCCTCTCCGGCATCCCCGGCATCATCGGGAACGCCGGCTGCGAGCGCGCCCCTTCGGGGTCGTCTCCGACGTACGGTAGTAGATCATCGCACTAACTCAGTACAATTACTTGAAAGACCTACAAACCCGGTCTCCGTCAAACCCAGGGCACTCCACACTCGTCCTGTGGGCAACCGAGGACGCGTACCTGCCGCCCGAGCAGGCCGAGCGCCAACGGCAATCATTCGCGTCGGCCCGCGCTGAACTCCTGGAAGGACACGGTCACTGGGCATTTCTCGAAGATCCCGACCGCGTGGCGTCGCTGGTCGTTCCGTTCCTGCGCCAGCAACTCGGCGAAGCAGGCGATGGTTGCCACGCTCGTGGCGATGATCGCGAAGATCGTGATCGGTCTTCGTCCCAATCGGACAACTTCCCTCCAGCGTGCGGAGCCATGAGATATAGCCACATCGGTCTGCCGACCACCTCTTCGTTTCCCGGGGAGATACGACTGGAACACTTGAAGATGACCGTCAGCGACCACACGGACAACCCGTATGGGCTGCAGTGGCAGCGCTACGACGAAGACGCGCCCTACCCCGAGCTCGTGAGGACGGTCGCCCACGTCGCGTTCGAGGTCGACGACCTGGCCGCGGCGATCGAGGGACGGAGGGTCATTATCGAGCCGAACAGCCCCAGCGCGGGTGTCGTCGTCGCCTTCATCGAGGTGAACGGCGCGCCCGTCGAGCTGCTGTCGATCGACCGCTGAACTCGCCAAGACCTTGCCACCCAGGACGTTCGTGCAGATCCTGTCCTGGGATCCTCCTGCAGTAGGCCGGCCGTTCTCGGACACCTTTCGCGACCGAGATGGAAGTCGACGGCTGCGGATTCACAGCGGAGCTCACCCACACCGGCGGGGCGCCCAGCCGTAGCGCGGACCTGCCGCGAGCGCTGTACGCGGCGATTCTCGCTCAGGCGAATGCTGCCAGTCGGTGCGGTCGAAGCGCGAACGTCAGCGGGACACATCGAGGACACATCAGATGTCCCCAACGGGGCACAGCCGAGCATCGAATCCTCCGTGTTTACGGGGGATCGCGTCCCTGGCGCGGACACCGTAGATCAGGAAGGAGATCCTCGGGCGCTCGTTGGGGCTCTGACCAAACGGTCGCCGTCCCGATTGGCTCCGCTACGTTCAGATCTCGGTCCCGGGGATGCGGGGCTGGGGCAAGTGCGCTGCTTCGTCGGCGCGGCGTGTCCGCCACCGGAGGTTCAATACCGGGTATTCGCAGTATTCGACCGTGAAGGAGTTCCCGTGCCGCTGACCCAGACACAACTCGCCAGCGCGGTCGCTGACCGCGCCGAGATCAACCGCAACGAGGCCAAGCGGGTACTCGCAGCACTCGAGGAGGTCGTGCTGGAGGAGCTCGGGAACGCGCAGAAGGTGCGTGTCGGTGGTCTCGTGCAGCTGACCGTTCGTGTGAAGCCGGCGCAGAAGGCGCGCAAGGGCCGCAACCCGGCTACCGGCGAGGAGATCACGATCGCCGCCAAGCCGGCGAGCGTCGACCTGCGCGCCCGACCGCTCGCACGGGCCAAGGCCGCGCTGCCATCGGTGCAGAAGGCACGCCGGCGACTCGCCGCCTGACACCCGGCTCAGCGCCGCCGGTCCGCGCTCACAGCCACCGTCAGGCGGCCGGCTTGGGTTGCCCGTGTCGCGCCGAACGCCGTCTGGCCAGCGCCGACTTGCTGGCTTCTCAGATCACGCGATCGCACAATCCTCCACCGACCAAGGTTGACTGCTGCCTCCCGCTACCTCCAGGACGCCGCAACCGCAGCACAACACCGCCAGCCGATCCCGTCGCTGGCGCCGACATGAACCGGACCGCCCGACCAAGCTCTCGCGATCGGCGAGTTACACAAGGAATCCGCTATCACGTTCCGACACCCGGTGAACGCCTACGGACAGCGCGCTACCTCGCTCCCGCTGCGTTCGCGATTCTGTTGGCCGCCATCGTTATCGTGGTCGTGACCTCTGCCGGTAGCTCTGGCACGCACGCGAGCCACCCCCGTGCGACTCGCCACAGCATCCCTCCCTACTGGACCGTCCGTCCCGGCGACACGTTCGCGCAGATCTCCGAGAAAACCGGCCTGACCATCGATCAGCTTGAAGCATTCAACCCGCACACCGATCCGTATGGCCTCGCCTCCGGACAGCGCCTGAACCTGTGGCAACATCCGCCCCCGCCGACCCCGCCGCCGGCAAAGCCCCTAGGAGCGTGGGTCACAATGCCCGCAGAACGCCGTTTTGGCCCGTTTCAGGGGATCAATTCATCAGCGGCGATCGCTCGGATGGCCGCAGAACGGCTCTCAGGGCGTCGTTAATGAGACTGAGTATTACTGACCCAGGCTCCTAGGGCCACGCTTCTGGACGGTACGACCTGGCGAGTCGTTTGGCTCGATCGCCGCCGCGACCGCGATCAACCTCGCGAAGCTCGAACAACTGAACCCGCAGCTGAAGCCCACCACGCTGCAGCCCGGCGACCGGGTGAGGCTGCGCCACTGACGTGAACCTCTCGCCCCGCTGCCCTGGGATGGCGGCAAACGGAACTGTGCGATGCTTGCCGGTCTCCCGCCTGCCACGAAGCACGGCGCCCACCGCCTCGGCGGGTCGCGTCGAGAGCCGAGACCTCGCTTCGCTGCTCCTTGTGCGTGGAGTGCAAGCAGCCCATCGACCGTTTCGGGTGCTATCGGCGGTTTCGTCGAAACCTAAAGGTCGGCGCGACGTGCAACTATAGGGTTACGTGCCCCGTCGCTCGGGCTTCTCGTCGGCCAAACGTCGCTGACGCGCGTTGTTCACGGCCTGGAGGAACTTCCGGGATGCCGCCTGGACCTCCGGATCGCCAATGTCCGGAATGGCCATCCTCTCGGGCGGGTCGACCGACTGGCGGACCGGCTGCAACTCGCCGAGCATCTCCCACGCGCGCCGCTCCCACCTGGACAGCAGCTCAAGCACCGGATGCGGCTCACGGGTGTTGCGCATCAGCCCGCGCACGTCGATGAAGTCGCGCGCCAGCTCGCACCGGGCCAGAAGATCCGCCAGCAGCGACAGCCGATGCTCGTCGAGCTGCGGGAACCGCCGCATCAGCTCGCCGCGATGCTGGTCGCGCAACGGGGCTAGCTTCCGCTCCGACGTGGCGCCATGCGTGACGGCACCCACCGGCCGCAGGTTGCCGAGCTGCTTGGCGCGGAGGTCAGGATCTTTCGAGAGCGGCATTCGCGTTTTCGATCGAGGGTTCCGGACACGTTCGAGACCGACTCGGAGATCGGTTCTCAAGAACGACTATCCGCAGGCCCTGCAGCCAAGGCGCACGGCGCAGTTCCGCCCATTCGCGTTTTCGGAAAGCGCCTGAAGCTCCGGCGTGGAGAGCAATTGCTTCGCCGACAGCTATCGACCGAGATCGTCGAGCATGCACTCCCGAGCGCTTGCCAAGCATGGAGGCCGCCGAGACACTCCCCCCCGTCTTCACCACCTACCGTGCCGGCCGCGGCCACGACCGACCGACGAGGTCAGCCTCGAACGACGACGGCGTGCCTCGCCGTGGCTTCCCGTCAGACGCGGATCGGACCGAGCTGCCCTGCCTCGTGTCGTCGGGACGTCACGCGAACGCTCCGCCGCTCGCTCAGGACGGCGTGAGCTCGAGCTTCACTTCGCACATGTCCACCGAGGCACGCACGCCTGGTGTCTCGGATGCGTCCATCGCGCTGAGGACCTGTGCGCCGGCCTGCATGTCCTCGAGTGTTTCGAAGTACTGCAGGGCCACGGCCGTTCCCTGGCTCGCGTCGAAGAGCATCTCGAGTCGCATGCTGGAGACCCCGGGAGGGGCCCCGCCGGACTTCGTGATCCGGGAGAGAGCCCCCTCGATCCGCTCGGCGCTTACATCGGTGAACCTGACGACACGTACGTACACGGCAACCACCTCTCATTCGCTGTGCCGCGACCATAACCACCCGCGTCTGGGCGTGCACGAGAGATCGGCCGAATCGACGTCGTCGGATCCCGGCTCACGCTCCATCTCGCCAGCCGGGGGTCGGTGCGACCGACCATCGCCGGACGCCCACTCTGCGCGACGCCAGCACGCGCCCGGCGTGGGCGTCGAGCGGTGGCAGCCGGTCCGCGGTGTCGCGCGTTTGCGATCCGCTCGGAGCTGAGTTCGGCGGTCAGCCCTCGGTCGAAACCCTCGACCCCGAAGCGTCGTTCGGGATGCGCGAGCCCCCCGCAACGAGGTCGCTTCAGCCTGCCGCGGCTGCAGGCGCTCGGCGGTACCAGCCCGCCCGGGCTGTTGGGCGAAGGTCGCCACGGCAAGGTCGAACACCTAGGTTCCCCGGCCTACAGCAGACAGGGAATCGCGTTGACAACAGCGCCTACGTCATGCTCCACGATCGAGAGGCCGCCCAGAGCATGCTCGACGCGCAGGTTGTGCCGCGGGTCTCGCAATCCCCTGGGTTCGTGGCCGGGTACTGGACGCGGAGGGACGACACCGGAGTGTCGATGGTCATCTTCGAGTTAGAAGATGCTGCCAACGGCATGAGCGAGCAGGTCAGAACCATGGTCAATGGCTCGGTCACGATCGAGGACGTCGAAGTGCGCGAGGTCGTAGCACACGTCTGACAGCATGTGGTGACCCGCGAAGTCGTTCGCTTGCGTTCCGCCGAACTGATCGCCCTCGAGTCGGAGTTCGCGCGCTCGGCGCGATCGAGATCCGAACAGGTGTCGATCGCGACCAGCTTGAGCACACGCACGGCGTCGTGGGCATTGATGCTCTTCAATCTGGATGCGGAAGCGGCCTAGCACGGAGCCGGCTACCCCCAACGGCTGAGGCACAAGGCCCTTCCCGGCGTTGCTGATTTCGGCTTGCCATTGGTCTATCTACCGGCGTATAGTCGCCTTCCGGGGATTCCATGGCTGGGAGCTGCGTAGCTTCAGTTCGTGTGGTGACGCGTGCCGGCCGGCGCGCGCCGGTTGTCGGGGTGGTTGCTGCGGCGCTCGCCTTCGTCGGCCTGGCCGGATGCGGCGGCGGTTCGTCGTCCGCGACTGGCGTGAAGGGCCCCAGCGAGGTCACTGCCGCGCCGGTGTCGACGCGGGGAGCCAACCCGTTCACCGCGGCGGTGGGACGGACACGCCCGGCCTGTTGCCACCCGCTGCAGCGGCGAGCTCAAGCGGGGGCCCGGCCACCTACAACGCTGACTTGCCCGGTCTCTACGGCGGCACGCGGAACTACACGACCTGCGATGCCGGAAAGCTCGTGAACTTCCTCGAGCAGAACCCGAGCAAGGCGGCGGCCTGGGCATCGACCCTCTCGATCAAGGCCTCGCAGATCCGCGACTACGTGTCCCGGTTGACGGACGTGATTCTCCGCACCGATACGCGCGTGACGTGCTCGTCTCCAACATGTCCGGCAGTCTCCGTTCTCGCCCTCAAGGTCATTGATTCCTCGATGGTGAGCGTCTCGCCGGACGTTGACAGAGAGGGGTTGGCCAAGGCCGAGCCCAAGCGGCTGCGTTACCGGCTGCTGCACGTGGCTGGCCGGCTCGCGTTCTCCGGACGACGCTGCAAGCTCCATCTACAGGACACATGGCCATGGGCCGCCGAGCTCGTGGCCGCGTTCGCGAAACTCAAGACGATCGCGGCCGCGACCGGCTGACGACCGTCGCAGGCAGACACACCACCACCCAGCCGACCGCTCGGCCACTCGGCCGCGATCACCGCTGCCCCGAAACCGGTCCAGCGCACGCCAACCTTCCCGCGGGAACGCGTCATAGACAACTCCGCCCAACCGGATCGCCGATGACCAAGCCACTGACCCGTCAAACAGCGACCCGCCGTCACCCTCACGCGCTTACTGCACGCTCCGGGTTAACGTCACGAGCGTTGCACAGCACGCACTCAAACCCGTCCTCCAGGACCGCCCAGTAGCGCGAGAGCCTGCAGCATTACGACTCGGTCTGGCGGCACTTGGATCTTGGGGTCTGGCGCTTGGAGGTCCACGCCCGGCTCAGGCGGCTGCGGTGCCCCGAGCATGGGGTGCTGGTCGAGGGCGTCCCGTTCGCCCGTGACAGCGCGAGGTTCACCCGCGATTTCGATGACCTCGTGGCGTGGTTGGCGACAACGACCGATAAGACCGCGACCTGCCGGCTGACGAGGATCGACTGGAAAACGATCGGACGGATCATCACGCGCGTCGGCGAGGAGATGCTCGCCGCCGAGGACCGGCTCACGGATCTTTTCGAGATCTCGATCGACGAGGTCGCGTGGCGAAAGGGACACAGGTACCTCACGTTGGTCGGCGATCACCGCCGCCGGTGCGTGGTGTGGGGCCGCGAGGGCAAGGGGCAGGCCGCTGCCGATGAGTTCTTCGCAGAGCTCGACCCCGATCTGCACCTCTCCCTTCCCCAGCCAGAACCGCCAGAACCAGCCGAAATCCTGGAAGAACCGCCCGATCCGCCGGCCCCGAAGCGAACCGCAGCCGACAGCGACCGGCCGGTCGGTGAGCGCGCCGGGCAGCTCACCGCGGTCTCGATGGACATGGGCGAGGGGTACGCCAAATCGGTCCGTGAGCACGCCCCGCAGGCCGTGATCTGTATCGACAACTTTCACGTCGTGCAGCTGGCCACCAAGGCGCTGGACGAGGTCCGCCGCGAGCACTGGAACGTGCTGCGCGCAACCGGTGACACGGGCGCAGCGAAGGCGTTCAAGGACAGCCGCTGGTCGCTGCTGAAGAACCCCGCGGACCTGACCGACACCCAGGTGGACACGCTCGCCGCGATCCACGCCACCGGCGGGAAGGTCCCGCGCGCCTGGGCGATGAAGGAGATGGTCCGCGCGATCTTCGCCCCCAACCTCACCCTCGACACCGTCGATGAGCTGATCGACCGGCTCCTCGCTCGCCTGTCCCGCAGCCGCCCGAAACCGTTCATCCGCCCCGGACGCACAATCCGCAAACACCGTGATGGGATCCTCGCCGCCCGCCGGCTGAAACTGAGCAACGCCCGTCGACCTACGCGACCTGGTGGATTCGCCAGGCGGTCGCGCGTGCGCTCGCTGACAATGCGCGCACGATCCGGATCCCCGTCCACGTGGTCGAGAAGCTCACGAACGCTGACGCGATCGCGTATCCGCAATCGCTGATGACGCCGCGTGTGATCGACCCTGATCTCGACCGCTCGCACTGCCACCAGCTCGCTGGCCTTCCACGCCCACGGGAAGTGACGCTCAGCGTCGCCACCGAGACGACCGGTGAAGATTCCCTCAAGCGCAGCCCGCTGTGCCCTCGACGCGCCCGCATCCAGATACAGCACCCACGTCCACGGCGAGCCCGACTCGTCATCGCTGTAGCGGCACGCCAGCGCAACGGGGAGCCCGGAGAGCTCGGTTCCGTCCACCGCGCCATCCTCGATCAGCCACGACAGGACCCCCATGCAGACACCATGGGTCGAGCGCCCGCCCGCCGCGCCGCCGATCCGGCGGCACGGACAGATCACATCGCAGTTACACAACTCAAAATACGTGCCCCGAATCCGCCAGCTCACCGCTTCACCTCTCTCCGGACTCCGCACCGACCACCCGGAGCGATGCTCCCCACGGCGTCAATGCGCCTGCGCGTAACCCTTCAGGCCACCGAAGTCGAGCAGCACGCAGGTCTCATCGCCAACGATCCACGCATCGTGCCCGGGCGGCATATGGAAGGTATCGCCGGGACCAAACTCGCGCTCCGTTCCATCGTCCATCTTCAGCGCCATACGGCCTTGCAGGATATAGCCGATGTGCTCGACCTGGCACGAGTCGGTGCCCGCGAGCGGCTTCACATTCTCTGACCAGCGCCAACCAGCCTCGAACGTTCCCAGGCCGACTGCGTGCCCATTCAGGTCCACGAGCTCCACGCGACCCTTCCCATCGGTGAACTCCCGAACCTCATCCGGGCTTTCGAAACGCTTCCCGACAAGCTCTGCCATGGCGCCCCCATTTCTTGGTCGACTGCTCCAGCGGCCAGCCTAAACCCATGCCCGTTCAGAAGCAAGACGCCGAGCCCCACGGGCTTCCTCGGCCGCATTCTTAAGGGCGCATTTCTCCCAGCGAGCCCCAGGCCTCGCGCTCGTCGGGTGCGCAGACGGTCCCTGCCTTACTTACTCAGGCACTCGAAGGCGCTGCTCGTAGGCGCGGAACTCCGCCTCGAAGCGCTCCCAGTCGACGTCGAGGCCGCCTCCCGATAAGGGGTCCTCGTCGTCTCCGTTGCCGCCGTCTCCGGGACTGTCGTCGTCGTCCTGCCCCTTGCCCAGGTCGAGGTGCATTACATAACAGGCGACCAGCAGTATTAAGGACGTCAGCACCAGCACGGGAGGTAGGATTGCGAGAACGCGCGACTCACCGTCGGGTGGTCCGGTTTCGGTCGCGAACAGCACGAGGGAGCTCGCGGCAAGCAGCCCGTTAAGCACGGCGCAAACCGCACAGACAGTCAATTTGCGGCGCCTGCCCGTGTGCTTGCTCGATACTTCCGAGTCCACGCAGGGCAATATAGCGCTCTGTCGGGCGTCGCCGCAACAGCGACCGTCGCCCGCCGGGAACCTCCAAAACAGACGAGTCTGAAGAGCGTGCTCAAGGCAACTCCTGGGATCCCGGGCAGGCCCCCAGGCCAAGGTAGTCACGGGCTCACAAGCACCACAGAGTGGACCTCCGAGGGTAAACTCGCGAGAGGCAACGGTTTGTATTGGGTGCGGCTCGCGTAGAGGGACGTTGACCGCCCGCGTTTGTTCGTGATTGGGGGTTGGGGGCGGCGGTGAGGGCGACTTTCGCCTGGTTTCGGGGGTGGGCGGGGCGATAGTCGGCAGGAAGGCGTGGAAAGGGTGCCGAAGGTCGGCGTTGCTAACACCAACGTCGACCACTTGGAGGTGGCCAACGATGATCGCCGACCTCGGCACCCGTTATGGCGAACTTTACGCGCCGGCCGGTGAAGTCCTGCTGTCCGTTGAGGCTGACGGGGGTGATGCAGCGAATCTTGAGCAGTGCGCGGAGGGCGTGTCGGGCGGGGGGTCCAGTGGCGATCGGTTCGCTGGTTCCCGGGAGCGGTTGGAGGGGATCATCGGTTGGCTTGGCGGCGAGCGCGCCGCCGGGCTTGAGCATTCAGAGCTGGAGTCTCGGCTGGCAGTGGAGGGTCGCGAGTTGTTGTGCGCGTTGCTTCAGGACCATCTCGATGTTCGTGCTGAGCGGGAGCTGCGTGTGGAGGGCGTCGAGGATGATCAGGGTGTCGCGCGTGGGGCGGTTGAGTCGGGGCATCAGCGTCCGCTTGCGAGCGTGTTCGGGGAGGTCACCGTGAGGCGGCTGGCGTACCGGCGCCGTGGCCAGGAGAACCTGTATCCGGCAGACGGCGTGTTGAACCTGGCGCCCGAGCGTGCCTCGCACGGGGTCAGGCGGCTGGTGGCTGTCGAGTCTTCCCGCGGCTCATTTGACGATGCCACCGACCAGGTTCGCGAGCGGACGGGGCTTCGGATCGGCAAGCGCCAGGTCGAGGAGCTGGCTCGCCTGGCGGCCGCTGACTTCGAGGAGTTCTACGCCACCCAGGCGCGCTGCGCCGGCGAGGAGCAACGACGATGACGACGAGGTGCTGGTGCTCTCGGCCGACGGCAAGGGGATCGTGATGCGCCCCGACGCGCTGCGTCCGGCCACCGCCCAGGCGGCGCAGCGCGCCTCGCCGAAGCTCAAGACGCGGCTCTCGCGGGGGGAGAAACGCAATCGCAAGCGGATCGCCGAGTTCGGCGCCGTGTACGAGCTTCAGCCCGCGCCGCGCACCGCGGCCGACGTGCTCGCGAGCGCCGAGGAGAAGACGATGCCCGCGCCGAAGGCCAAGCGCAAGTGGTTGTGCGCCTCAGTGGTCGAGGACGCGGCGGCGGTTGTGGCCAACGTCTTCGACGAGGCACAGCGACGCGACCCTGAGCACAAGCGAGCCTGGGTCGCGCTGGTGGACGG
Source organism: uncultured Solirubrobacteraceae bacterium (assembly GCA_963816005.1). Classification (GTDB taxonomy): domain Bacteria; phylum Actinomycetota; class Thermoleophilia; order Solirubrobacterales; family Solirubrobacteraceae; genus Palsa-465. The sequence continues at coordinate 24,139 of CAWFKF010000062.1, forward strand.
CAACAACCACCAGATCGACCGGATCAACGCCGAGGCCAAAGCCCGCAAGGTCAAGGTCACGATCCTGGTCGATGTCGTTCACGTACTGGAATACCTGTGGGGCTCGGCGTGGTGCTTCTTCACCGAGGGCGACCCCGCCGCCGAGACCTGGGTGCACCAGAAAGCCCTCGCCATGCTGGAAGGCAAGGCAGGCCTCGTCGCCGCCGCGATCCGCCGCAAAGCCACCCGCCTCGGCCTCGACCCCGAGCAGCGCGCAAAAGCCGACCGCGCCGCCGACTACCTGCACAACAAGGCGCCCTACCTCGACTACCCCACCGCGCTCGCAAACGGCTGGCCGATCGCGACCGGCGTGATCGAAGGCGCCTGCCGGCACCTGATCAAAGACCGCATGGACATCACCGGCGCCCGCTGGGGCCTGCAAACAGCCGAAGCCGTCCTGAAGCTACGCGCCCTGATCAGCAACGGCGACTTCGACACCTACTGGGACTTTCACCTCACCCAAGAACACCACCGCGTCCACACACCACGCTACGCCCTCAGCGTCATCCCCCAACCCGCATAAAGTCCCTCCAGAAGACCTGCACCCTGCCAATTTTACCACCGGGATCCCGGGCCTCCAAGGTGTGGAGGACCGAGCGATCGCGCCATCTGGCTTGACTCCCGTTGCTCGGGGAACGCGCGGCATCACAAACAGTATCGACCCCCCTCAGCGGAAATAGTCGGACGGCCCTGGGAACATTCTGCACGGAAGCGACGAGTCCATCTCGTCTGTGCGTCGGTAAGCTGCTTCCCAAGGGGCAGCAATGAGGAGTACGTCGTAGGATCCGGGACGATGCCGGACATCGCGCAGCTCGATAGGACGTGCGTGCTGTCACGTAAGGTGCTTCGCGAAGCCGGCGTTTCGAAGAAGCTAGTGTCGAACACGGACACCCGCGCCCTGCGATTCCGGCCGGCGCCAGACTGGAGCTCATCGGAGCAACCGAGGGTCTCGTTGGAGCCTCATCCCACTCGACCCCCAGTACGCCACTGAGGCCGACTGCAAGCTGGTGCTTCTGCGTCTCCTCACCATGCTCCTGGAGTTCGATGGCGCTCCGGACCGAGCCTGTCGCCGGGCCCTGAGTGGGACGCCTCCTTCTGGGGGAAACCGAGCGCCGGATGCGGCGTCTAAAAAGACACGCGGGCGACCGTGCGCAGATGAGAGGATCTGGGCGTGGCCATTTATCTCGATGCGAACATTCTTTGGTCCTGGCGAACGTTCGACGAGGTCGAGCGCCTAGCACTGTTGATCGTTGCCCACCAGACTGGGCAAAGGATCTTCATCCCGGAGATAGCCGCACGCGAGGCGCAGGAGACGTACCGCCGATCGCTGGAGGAAGCGGTCGACCGTCACGATGCAGCCGTGGCGGAACTCAAGAGGAAGTTCGGTGAAGACTTCAACGTAGCCGTAGAGCCGGTGCCTTGGACGCCGGACGCCGTCGCAACGTGGAGGTCCCGGCTTGAGCTCGTCGCAGAGACCGTACCCACCGAGGCCTCCGATGCGGTTGAGGCGCTGAACCGGGAGATTATCGGTAAGCCGCCAACGAAGGCGCGGGTCGGGCGCAAGCCGGGTGCCGGCGCGCGCGACGCAGCAATTTGGCTCACGATTCTTCATCACCACCGGGCCAGCGGTGAACCCGGCGTCTTCGTCACCGAGAACAAAGACGATTTCGCAGTGGATGGCCAGCTGAAGCCCGAGCTGGCCGCGGAGCTCGAAGGATTCGAGCATCCGCTCACGCTATATCTGTCGCTGAAAGGTCTAATCGAGACGCTCGGAGTGGCGACGGACGCGCCGCAGCTGACACTTGCAGATCTGCGGAGCCTAGGCGAGCCAATGCTTAAGAGTGCGTTGGAAGAACCCCCCGAAGTGTCGCAGGCTTACTGGGGTCGCCTTGAGCCAGGTCTTCGCTACCGAACGCGGGTGCAATCGGCAGAACCGCTGCGGCTGAGGCAGGTCCGCCGCTACGAGCGGGACGACGACGCGGTGCTCCTAGTTGACGCTGATTGGCGGCTCCAAGCGCTCGCGTGCTTTCAGGACCTCGACGCTGATGAACCACAGGTGTGGACTTGCCTACAGGGTCCCATCGAGGTGAGCGGCCGCGTGCAGATGTTCATTCCCGACGCCGGTGGTGGCCGCAGTGCGGCGCAGCTCATTGGCGGTACCTGGTCGTCCCCGGTCAGCCTCTTCATGCAGGCCACTGGCGAGGTCATGTCGGTTACGGGTCTGTCCCCGGACGAGAGGTTTGGACGGACCCCCGAAAGCAACGGCGCCGACTGAGTACTGAGACGAAAGCCTGGGTATGGCTGGTGCCATACCGCTGCCGATGACTCACCGCTCACACTCAGCGCGACGCGCTGAACAGATACCCGCGTGCATGTCGCCTTCGGATCAATGCCGCGCCCGTCGGGGTTGCGAGCAGTTCCCCTCCGACGGCGCGCTAGCGAGCAAGCGAAGGAGACGTCCTTGGCGGAGTCCCGTGCGTATGACTGCCGCCGACTTGGCGGGCTTCTCGGAGCGAATGCAGCCTCTGCAAGATCGTCAACATTCAGTGTTGATCCTGCCGGCTGGTTACCCTCGCGTGGTGTGCGCGTGCTCGTTCAAGCGATTTGGACCGCCCTGTTGGTCGCGCTCGTCGGCCTGGTGGTCGCGGGCAAGGCGAGTGCTGGCCTAATTGTCGCCGTCGGCATCGCGTTTGCCATCGTGCTCGCCTACTGGCTGCTGACCGAGGAGTCCGCGACGGCCCGGTTCCTGGCCCTCGGCCGACTGCCTGGGTCTGCTGCGCGGCCCCACCTCAAGCTCGACCCGGTGATCATCCAGCGAGCGGCCGTTGTGGCCGCCCGGGCGAGCACGCCGGTGGGAATCGGAGTGAGTCCCGTCGCCGCGGAGTTCGTCAAGGTCCCAGTCTCCAACGACCACCACGCGCCTGTGGTCGCCGAGGACGTGCAGGGGTGGCTCGACTTCGAACGCACCAACGGGGAGGGTCTGGCCGAACGCGTGCAGGCGCGCTGGGCGCACACGGAGCAGGCACCGGACCGCAGCCAGTTCGGGCGACTTGACGATCCTGCGCTAAACGAGGTGCGGATCCCTGCGGGATGCGGATCCCTGCGGGATCCACCCGGCACCTGGACGTGGTGGCCTTGGCAGACGAGCTCGGCGGCTTTCGGCTGTGGACGAACCAAAGCATGCTCATGCTCGCCGACCCCCAGTACCGGATCGACGCTGACGACTTCATCGTGACCTTGACCGTCCGAGGGTCGAACACGCCGCCGTTGACGGTGAAGCTCCGCGTCGGGAAGGGCAGCGGCGGGGTCCAGGTCGCGACCATCCCCTGAGCGCGAGCAGCGAGGTGCCTGCGGCCACTCCGGCTCCTCGCCCCGAAGCATCTTCGTGCGCAGTTCTTGGCGAGGCTCTCCTTGAACGCAATCACTGCCCCACACGTTTAGCCGACCTGTGCGCGCCATCCTGAAGAGCGGCAAGGAGGGCCTGGACCCGGCTCGAACACGAGGAACCCCGGCCCTCCTGGGGAGGAGCCGGGGTTCGACCTTCTGCATTATGGTGGAGCTGGCGATGGTGAAGATGAGGATGTCTTCCGCCTGTGGTAGGGGCCAGCAGCAGCGCCGCGCTTACGTTATCCCCATATGAGAACCAACATCATGGAACCTAGCAGGACTAACCCGATCCCGAAGAAGACCGCCTCGATCATCGCTAGCCTCTGTGTGTCCAATCGCAGCAACGACCCGGCCACGCTGTCTCGCGTGAGCCAGATGTTTTGGCCCGCTTCGAGATTTTGAATGATCTCGGGCAGGGTCAGGAGCAAGCTGGCGGCTCCAGCTATCGAGATTACGAAGCTGATTATTGCCAGGGTGGCGAGGACCTGCGCCAATTCGTTGATCGGTGATCCGCGTCGGGTGAAGAACGCGCCGATCAACGCGATGGCGGCGGTCTCAATCGTGACAAGCCACTTAGCCCAATCATTGATCATCTTGGCTGCTTCCAGGTTTTTGGCCGATGCATCAGACTCCACGTTCTTCTCCCTTCTCGACTGTGTACCAATGTACGCACCGCCTCGTCCACTCGTTTGTTGTGAGCCTGCATAGCCTAAGATGCCGCTGTACACCAAGGCTGTTCCGGCACTTGATGACAGGATGTCGTCGCCGGCAGCCCCGCCAGACTGACATGAGTTGAGCACTACGAGCCGTGGAACCGGGTGGCATCTGTGCAGCAGCTCAGCGAAGCGGCGCGCAGACACGAGCGCTTTCTGGCGCGTCTTCTCGTCCTCCAAAAGTAAGATTGCTTACACCGCCAATTCCGCCGTGGCCGACCAAATGGACGATGTGCCACGGGCCGTCCATGAGCAGGTGCTGCACCGTCGACCATCTATCGCCCGGAGCCCACACGAGATTCACCTGGCCGCTGGGCAAGCGAGCCAGGGCATCCTGCCTCGATCTTGCAGCAGGCGCGGAATCGCGTCGCTTGCAGTAACGATCGCGCGGGGCTCTCCGAGCGGTTGAGATGGGGTGTGTCGGGGCGTGGCGGGTGGCGATTGGCGTGTTGACGGTGGCGCCGGCGGTTCTGGCACGTTCAGTTGGTGGTCTGTGAGCGGTTTGTGGGCAGGCTGACGCCCGGGTGTCCCATGGATGGCCGTCGGTGGCGGCGCCGGCGGTGCCCCGGTCAGCCTGTCGGGGCTGGGAGCGCTTGCAGGCGTGAGAATGCGGCGAGGTAAAGGCGAGCGTCCCGCTATCCGCGCGATAAGGGGGGGAAAGGTCGGTATACCGATGTGAGGCGCTAGTCCGGCTCGACTAGTCGGGCAGGCGGCGGCCTATGCGCTGCAGTGTGGGTTCGGCTGGTCACAAATTCGAGCGTCGGGCTATGTAGTGGTGACGGTGCTGCGAGATGGTCGTGGACGGATGGAGAATTCTCCCCCGCGACCAGGAGGATATGTAGCCGTGATGGTGCTGCTTGGTGGTCGTGAGCGTTGGTCAGATCGGGAGTTGCTCTCGGCCATCGCCGACCGTGATCATGAAGCTTTCAGCGTGTTCTATCGCCGTCATCTGCCGGGTACCGTGGCCTTTCTGTTGCGAGAGACGCGCGATCGGGAGGCTGCTGCCGATCTCACGGCCGAGGTGTTCGCGGCGGTCATCCTGGGCGCTCGCCGGTACCAGCCGGAGAGGGACTCGGCGGTGCCGTGGGTGATTGGGATCGCCCGCAACACGCTCGGGGCGAGTCGGCGGCGAGGCCGGGTTGAGGAGCGGGCCCGGCAGCGTTTACGCTTTGAGCCGATCACGCTGGAGGACTCAGATCTAGAGCGCACCGAGGCGATTGCCGAGCAGGGTGCGGGCAGGGTGAGCGAATTGGTCGAGTCCCTCCCCCGCGACGAGCGTCATGCGGTCAATGCCCGGATCGTTGATGAGCGCAGTTACGGGGAGATCGCTGCGGAGCTTCGCTGCTCGGAGCTTGTCGTGCGCAAGCGGGTCAGCCGCGGACTGGCACGACTGCGCCGGGGAATGAGGGAGAGCTGATGGCGGACTACTACGATCGCTTGGAGGCTCAGCTGGCGCGGCTCACTGAACACGGGGTTCACCGGCGGCGGAGCGCGTGGCGACTGGCTCTACCTCGCCCCAAGGCACGGTTCGTCGGGGTCACGGCGGGAATGTTGGTCGTCGTTGCGGTCGGCGCGGCGTTCCTGACCGCTGGGACCACACAGCGGCTCCCGCATCATGTGGCCGCCGGTGGGACGGGGCCGTCGTCGATCCAGAACGTCGCGCCGGCGCCGACGCCGGCGCCGTCCGGACTGCTGGTGGACAGCACCAACCTCACGCCGGCTGAGACCGGGAAGTCCGTCGCTGGGAAGGTCTGGGTGTACATCAAACCACCGAACCGGTACGAGATCTTGATCACCGCCTCGGGCCTGAAGCCCAACGGCCCGGGAGATGCTTACGCGGTTTGGCTTGTGCCGGTCGTACACACCCCATCAGGCTCTTACCAGCCTCACGGGCCAGAGCTGGTTGGCCTGATCAGCCCCTCGGTCGGCCGTGACGGTAAGGTCGCGGCCGAAGCTCTGCTGCCGCAAGACGCGAGCAGCTCTTCCGAGATTCTGATCACGCTACAACCCACTCGGTCGACCAAGGCGCCCGGGCGGACCGTACTCCACGGACCCATTGCGCTTTAAGTGAGCGGCCGTCCGCCTGAGGAGAACGGAGAGCCCGCCGTACGACCGTGGCGCGATACCTGTTCCCGCTGGGGTAGCCGTCTGCGACTCCGAGTCGGGCCCAGCGCTGGCGCTCGATCGAGGTCCGATCTGACCGGCGAGCGCGCAAGCCGCTCTTGGCTCTTGGGGCGAACTCGATAGCGCGCCGCGGCGTGCGCGCGGCCGGATCGGGACGCTCGCATTGTCGCCATAGGCATCGTCCGATCCAAGGCGGCGCAGCAGCGAAAGCACTCGCTCCCGGCATGCGCGGTTTCCGCGCGACACGCGTCGGTCGTTCAGTCGTGCGACGTTCGCGTCGCGGCGCGAATGAGGTGTCTGAGGACCCAAACCCGGCGTCGGCGTCAGGCTCCAGTACGAGGCACCGCCGATCGGCACGCGGACCGGCTGCCAGCCTGCCAGCTGGCGATCGGGAACTCCCACAGCCGGCCGCCGGCCAGGGTGTGCGGGCCTGGCGTAACCGCCACGCGCTCCGGGATCACGAAAGTGTCCGAGGGCCTCGAGCGTGGCCACGGTCTCGCGAGCCCAGCGCCGGGCCGGGCTGACGCCAGTTCGCTGCGCCGATCCCGTTGGCGTACGAGCTGGTGCCAATCCTCGCGGTCGAACGCTCAGCAGCAGGGGCAGGACGGCTGACTTTAGACTCGGGGGCATGGACTTCGGAGTCGGCTACTTCCCCACCCACGATGGACTCAGCCCGGGCGCGATCGCACGACTGGTGGAGGAGCGCGGACACGAGTCGCTGTTCTTCGCCGAGCACACGCACATCCCGGCCAGCCGCGAGTCGCCCTGGCCCGGGGGCGAAAAGCTCCCCCCGAAGTACTTCCACACCTACGACCTGTTCGTCGCCCTCACCGCCGCCGCCGCTGCGACGTCGCGGCTGCGTGTCGGCAGCGGTATCTGCCTGATCGTGGAGCGCGACCCGATCACCACCGCCAAGGAGGTCGCCTCGGTCGATCATCTGTCCGGCGGGCGTCTCGAGTTCGGCATCGGCGCAGGCTGGAATCGCGAGGAGATGCGCAACCACGGCACCGACCCCCGGACCCGCATGCGCTTGATGGCCGAGCGGGTCGAGGCAATGAAGGCGATCTGGACCCATGAAGAGGCGAGCTACAGCGGCGAGTTCGTGAGCTTCGAGCGCATCTGGTCCTGGCCCAAGCCCGCCCAGCGCCCGCACCGCCGGTGCTCGTGGGCGGCAACGGTCCCACCGTGCTGGACCGCGTGCTCGCCTTCGGCGACGCCTGGTTTCCAAACTACGGCCGTGGTGGTGGCGACATCGCCGAGCGGGCGGCTGAGCTGCGCGCCAGGGCCGACCGGCATATCGACGTGATCCCGATCGGCGTGCCCGCCGACCCAGGCGTGCTTGAACGGCTGGCCGGCGCGGGCTGCCGGCGCGCGATTCGCTGGCTCCCCTCCGGAGGCCTTGACGCCGTCGTGCCGGCACTCGAGCGCTGGGAGTCCGCGATCGCGCAGTTCACCGGCGAGGCGTGACCCCTCAGCAGGCGCGGGAGCGGTTCGCCGCCGCGCGCGTGGCCCGGCTGGCCACGATCGATCCGAGCGGGCGCCCGCATCTCGTGCCGATCGTTTTCGCGGTGGACGGCGACACGGTCTACAGCGCTATCGACGACAAGCCCAAGCGCACGACCGAGCTGCGGCGGCTCGGCAACGTCCGTGCCAACCCTTGGGTCTCTCTGCTCGTCGACCACTACGACGAAGATTGGTCGAAGCTGTGGTGGGTGAGGGCGGACGGAACCGGACGCGTGCTCGAAGCCGCAACGGCCGAGGCCGAGCACGCAATCACGCCGCTGGCCGAGCGCTATCCCCAGCAGCGCGCGGTGGGCGCGGTGCTGGCGATCGACGTCGCGCGCTGGAGCGGATGGAGATCGGGTTGACCGGCCGGCATCGGCGGCAGCGCCGCGGGCGGAGTGATGGTGCGGGTGACCGTGCGGGCGCGGCCACAGCACGGGAGAACTTGAGGGCGATCTTCAGCGATCACCTGGATCGTCGCCGAGCACTCGTGCGATCCGGAGAGTCGGGCATGAGGGGTGCAATCGTCGCGCTGATCGATTCTGGCGATCAGCGGAGCTTGTGAATCGCTCCGCACGTTCCGAGGTGACTCCACAGCCCTGGTTGTCCGCGCGGACGAGCCAAGGCAACCGGTGCGACGACGATCACACTGGCGCCCGAGGAGAGCGGGGCGGAGCGGCAGGCTGCGCGCGGGCGTTCTCATCGCACGACTTGAACGGGGCCCGTGAGGCGACGCGGCCGCTTGCGATGTGGGCGGGCGGCCTGCAAGACTGGGCCGACAGCGGACGACTGAGGGGCGATGGCCGACAGGTTGAACGTGGTAGACGAGCAGGTTCGCGCGATGGAGGACAACGTCGAGCAGACCGCGGCTTGGGACGGGCCGCTGTTCGACGTCTGGCTCCGCTACCGCAACATGATCGAATCGGCTATGCGGCCGGTCGGCGAAGCCGCGTTCACGCTCCACCCCCCGCCGCCCGGGGGTCGCTGCCTCGACATCGGCTGCGGCCTCGGTGACACGACCTTTCGGCTGGCGGAGTTGGTCGGGCCCGGGGGCAGCGCCCACGGGGTCGACGTCGCGCCACGCATGATCGCCGTCGCCAAGGCCGACCTTGAGCGCGAGGCTACAGCCAACGTCAGCTTCGCCATCGCGGACGTCGAGGCCGACGATCTCGGCGGCACCTATGACTATGCCTTCGGTCGCTGCGGCGTGATGTTCTTCGCCCATCCGGTGCCGGCCTTCCGCAACGTCTGCTGCCACCTTGCGCCGGGCTCGATCATCAACCTGATCGTCTGGCGACGGAAGATCGACAACGAGTGGCTGCACACGTCCGAGCTGGCCGTCCAGAGGTATCTCGACCACCCCGAGGAGTCGGACGTTCCAACCTGCGGGCCGGGCCCGTTCGCGATGGCCAACGCCGATGTCATCACCGAGCAGCTCAAGTACGGCGGCTTCGAGGACATTCGCCTCGCGCGTCGCGACATCCTCTACAGGATCGGCGGCGATCTCGACGAGGCGGTCGAGTTCAACATGGCGCTTGGCCCAGCGGCGGAGATCCTTCGTCAATGGGGCGACCGGATCGACGAGATCCGCCGGACGATCGCGGCTGACATTCGTGAAGCGCTGTCCCAGTTCGTTACCGAGGACGGCTCCGTGCGCGGTCCGGCCTCAGTCTGGGTCGTCTCGGGGCGCAAGCCGGCCTCATCCCGGTAACGAGGCGCCGCAGCGGTTTCGAGCCGCTCCGAGGTAGCGCTCCCGCAGAGCTCCATCAAAACGCAACAGGAGCTTCCCGCGCGCCTCGACGCGGCAACTCCCTGGGGGAAGCGTGCATCGCCGACGACCGCTGTCGTCTGTCGGCAGGTCTCCGAGCCTGCGAGCGCATCGGCGACCTCAGGTCGCTTGAGGCTGTGCGTCGGGATCACGCCGTCCGGCACGATTCGGTCTCGGTGCTCGGTTTCGTGAACTGGGCAGACCTGAACGGCGCGCGTCCGGTCAGCGTCTTTGCTGCTGCGCCGTCGGCAGGTCAGGCGTCTGGGTGGGCCGCCGCCCGCATCGCTTCGGCGATGACGAGCTGTTGATCCGCGTCGGCGCCGGGCGGATAGACCCGGCGTTGCTCGGCGAGGACGACAAGTGTCGCGCCGACGTCGGGGTACTCGACCACGTCGGGGCGGTTGGTGGTGGAAACGACGAGGTAGCGAGCGGACGCATCGGAGCGGTTGACCAGGCTATGGGCACCTGCCTGGCCCCGAGGGAACGCGACCACCGCGCCGCCGGAAAGGAACCTTGTCCCCTCCGGACCGCGCAGCGAGAGCGTCCCAGCCAGGACGAGCAGCAGCTCCTCATTGGCGTGGTGGACGTGCAACGGCGACCCGACGACGCCCGGGTCGAGCTCGTAGACGTTCACGGCGAGCTCCTCGCTCCCGGCCTGGGCACCGACAGGGGCGAGGTGGCGACCAGGGAATCTGTCCGGCTCCCAGCTGGGCTGCGTGAAGTCAACGGCCATCGTGCGACCGTACCCGATCCTGCCGGCGCTCCAACAGTCGACGATCGCTTTGAGCGTCGTGGCCGCTCGGATCCGCACGAACGGTTTGGCGACCGAGCGCTTGTCCGGATGCAGCGGTTGACCCGCGGCCGCTCGCCACAGTATCGCCCAAGGCGGAGCGTCCCGAGATCGATCAACGCGATGCGCGCCGGGGACTGCTCGGACCCTTGCGCGGCGATGGTCGTGATCAGACGCGCAGGACTACGACCTCAGAAACGCTCGCTGTCCGCGAGCTGTGGCGACAGAAATGCGTCAACTCGCCCCGCCCGCTTCGAGCTGCGAGACTCTGATCCGCGCTTGGAAATCGGCGGCCGTGTTCTCGTGCGGGAACGGTTCCTCCGGAACGGCAAGCCCGAGCACCGAGCAGATCGGTCCCCAGCCATCGCCGGGTTGCCAGTCGATCAGGTGCTCGGGCGGCACGGTCCGCCGGACTGCGTCGTTGTGGCGCTCGTATGCCTCGACCGCGGCTCCCGGCTCACGCCAGCGCGGCGTGAGCCGGGAGAGCACCGACAGGTTCATCGCCCGACGCCGGGCCCATTCGGGCTGGTCCGCCGGCACGTCCCCACTCAGCGACGGCACGATCGTCCGCTGGAAGCTGTCGCACCAGACCTGCGCGGATTCGCGCGTGGACAACAGCACGACCGCGTGCGGACTGTCGGCGAGCAGGTCACGCCAGAACATCGCCGCCGGAAAGTCGACCGTCGCCACGAACTCCTGGCGTAGCCAGCCCCACTCGACGGCGTCCCCGGAGACGGCCCGCTCCCATTGCTCGGTGTCGCCGGGCCGCTCGATCAACTCGAGCATGTGGTAGCAGCGGCCCCCGAGCAGCCGCTCAAGCGCGACCTTCAGCGAGTTTGTCCCAGTTCGACCGAGCCCGGCCCCGACAACCCTCAGCATCATCGTCGTCCCATCAGCGAGCGAGAGCCACAAGCCTACTTGCCCGAACCCGCGGCCGGGCCCGCGCACCGCTCAGGCGCAGCAGAGGGCTCGATCTTCTGCACTGATTGCATCGCCCAAACAACCGCAATCTCGCTATCGCGGTCCGACGCCGCGCTGGTCTCACGAGCGCTCGCATGATGGCGTCGTGGACCCTCGCACCTGGTCTCGCTCGTGGTATCGCCCGAGTGTGGAGCGTCCGACCGATCGCATCGGCACGATCGCTTTGGCACGGCCGGGGACGCGCAACTCTTAAGGCAACATACGAGGCGTCCTGACCCCGCCTCGAGTCCAATGCGGACGAGCGCACGCGCACGATGGCGACCGTTGCGAAGAACATCGGACTCGTGGTGTCATTATGCGCACGATGACCGGTTACTCCGCGAAGTCCATTGACGATCTGCCGACCCTCTGGGACGGGTTCGCGAAGCTCGTCCGCGCCGGCCTCGACATCAGCGCGTTCGGCGCCAACATCATGGACCTGCCGCCCGACTACTCAACCAGGTCCCACGACGAGACCGAGTCGGGGCAGCAGGAGCTGTACGTCTCGCTGCGCGGCTCGGGCACCGTCGACGTCGACGGAGCCCGTCTGCCGCTCGATCCCGACCACCTCGTGCGGGTCGACGCCGGCACCGCGCGGGTGCTGTCCTCCGGTCCCGATGGGCTGCGAGTCCTCTGCATCGGCGGCGTACCCGGGGGCACCTACGAGCCGCCGGCCTGGAGCTCGGCAGGAGAATAACTCGGCAAGCCGCGGCGGACAGCTGGATCAGCCATCCGTCGCGACGGGCCCAACCTTGCCCACGACGGCGGAGAGACTCACCGCACGTGCCTTCTCGTCCAACGACCTTCTCGCCCGGCCGGGGAGCGTCCGGCTCAGCAGGGAACGCGCCTCTCCGGATGATCGCTTTGCTCCCAGCCGCCGGCGCGTGCCTCGCGACTGCCTTGGCGACGTTTCGATCGCCGCTGACGAAGGTTCCGAGCTGCGCGGACGGGGCCTCGGCACTGGAGCGACCGAGCCGAGTCTACATAGGCAAATGGGGCATTCTGCACGCCAGCGCGCGAGCCCCGCAATCGGCGAGAAGCGCGTTCGGCCACGAGTGCGCGGACGACCGCTTTCACGATCGGCCGACCGACTCTGGCACCCTCCTCGCTCCCCGTCGCGTCCGCGAGGGGGCGTCCGGTCCCCGCTTCTCCTATCGCCCTGGAGGGATCGTCGCTGCCGTCACCGGCGGGCGCGTGCTTCGCTAGGAAGGCGGGTCGTCCGGGGACGCCCGCCAACCGCCCGGCGGGGTAACCGCGCAATCACGGAAGCAGGACGCTGCCGGGCCGACGGGCGCGGTCCTGCTCGTCGCCAGCAGCGAGGCCAGCCGCGCGTGCGGGCCGTCCGTCGCCGCGACCGCTGAGGCCAAAAGCCCTGATTTCGTTCACGCGTGGGCACGCTCACGAGGCCGGCACCGGCGAGCGTCGCGCACCTGCATTCAGAGATTGCGGGTCTCTCGGCCGAAATCGCAAGAGACGCGCTTGTCGCCACCTGCGGGGCGCGTCCCGTCGTCGGCCCGCGCGTCGTCGAGACCGCCGACCCGGAGTAGCGCGATTTGATGAATGCAGGGAAGGCGTTACCGGCGGTTACCGGACCCATCAGGAGACCCGCAACTTTCGAAAGCACGTCTCGGCGCTCTGCGCCGCTCAGACCTGCAACGCGCGGCAAGCGCGCCTCGGAGGTTAGTCTGACGCTTCGTGGCTGCGCTGGAGCCGCAGGATGCTCGAGATCCGCGCTGGGCGGGTGCGTGAGCGGATTACCGACGATTGGCGCGGCAGGAGCGGAGCAGGTTCCGTGCCGTCGACACCCGGATGCTCTGGATGGTTTGTCCGTCGAGTGGCCTCGGGCTGCGAGACGCGCCGGAGTAGACTGCGCGCGGCTGCCCGCGCGCTTATCGACATGAGAGGAGTGAGAGTTTGGGAGATACGGTTCTGGGACCGATCGACTATCTGGCGGTCGAGTGGCCCGAGAGGCATGTGACCGGTGAGGGGTTTCGGCTGCTGATGGATCTTGTCGACCGCGGGATCGTCCGCGTGCTCGACATCCTGTTCATCGGCAAGGACGCTGACGGGACGGTGTCGAAGATCGAGGTCGCTGATGTCGAGCATTCGGATGCGCTCGATGAGCGGCTGTGGGGCCTGTCGTCCGGTCTGCTTGACCAGTCGGACATCGATCAGGTCGCCGCGGCGATCGAGCCCGGCAGCTTGGCCGGGATCCTGGTGTATGAGAACGTTTGGGCGGTGCCGATGTGGACGGCGCTTGACCGCAGCAGCGCGCGGCTTGTCGGTGCGGGGCGGATTCCGGCTGGCGACTTGATCGCCGAGCTGGATGCGACCGACCCCGCGTGAACTGCCACGAAAGGACACGTAAATGGGACTGTTGAAGACGGGGTTGAAAGCGGCCGTGGCGGTGAAGACGGCTGACGTCATCCATGAGCGTGTTCTCGCACGTCAGCAGGAACATGCGGCGGCCCAGGGCCACCCAGCGCCGGCGGGACAGGTGATGCAGCCTGGCCCTCTCCGATCGCCGCCGCACCGGCACCGGCGCCGGCTGCGGCTTCGGCTTCGCCGGATATGGGTGACCGGCTTGCGCAGCTTAAGCAGCTCGGTGAGCTGCGCTAGGAGCCTGGGTCAGTAATACTCAGTCTCATTATCGAGGCTCTGAGAGCCGTTCTGCGGCCATCCGAGCGATCGCCGCTGATGATTTGATCCCCTGAAACGGGCCAAAACGGCGTTCTGCGGGCATAGTGACCCACGCTCCTAGGCGGGCGTGTTGACCGACGCCGAGTTCGCTGCCCAGAAGGCACAGATCCTGAGCGCCTGATCGGTTCAGATCCGGCGCCGATTGAGTGAACGAGGCGGTCTGTGGCTGTCGCTGAGAGCAACGGTCTTGAGCGGATCGAGCACATCGTCGTGCTGATGTTGGAGAACCGCTCCTTTGATCACATGCTCGGCTACCTCTCGCTCGAGGGTGGCCGCACCGAGATTGATGGTCTGCGGCCAGGGATGGCAAACGGCCTGGGTGGCCGGCGCTATCCGATCCACCATCTCGGCGCGAGGTACTTCCCCAACGAGCGCTGGGATCCTGAGCACACCGCGGCGGCGGTCGATCGGCAGATCGACGGCGGCGCGATGGATGGGTTCGCCGCGAGCTATGCGGAGACGCTTGCCGCTCGCGGCGTCGAGGATGCCGATCCGGGGGTCGTGATGGGCTACTACAACGCCTCCGACCTGCCCGTCTTCGACCACTTCGCGCAGCAGTTCTGTGTCTGTGACCGGTGGTACAGCTCGATCGCGGGAGCGACCTGGCCGAACCGGCTGTACGCGATCGCCGGGAGGGGCGCCGGCAGCCGTGACGATCCCAAAGTGCCGATCTACCACCAGCACTCATTCGTGCGCTACCTGGAAGCCGCCGGCGTCTCGTGGCGCTGGTATTCCCACGACGTCGCGACGCTTCGCCTCGCTGATGCCAAGTACCGCGTCGGACACCGCGAGCATTTCGCCTATGTGCAGAAACTCAAACTGGTCTTCAAAACGCGAGGCCGAGGTCTGCTGTACCTCAATGAGGATGCTGCGAGCTTCCTCGAGGATGCCGCGTACGGTCAGCTGCCGGCTGTCTCGTGGATCGACCCGAACTTCAAGGACTTCAACCTGATCGGGTCTCCTCCAAACGACGACCACCCGCCATCAGACGTCACTCACGGGCAAGAGCTCGCGCTGCTCATCTACAACGCGCTGGCCACTGGTCCAAAGTGGGACAAGACGCTGCTGCTGGTCTTCTACGACGAGCACGGGGGGTTCTTTGACCACGTCGCGCCTCCCGAGCACCCGCCCGATGACGAGCCCGCGACGTTCACCCGCTACGGGGTGCGGGTGCCAGCATTCGTGATCTCGCCATGGGTAAAGCCCGGCTCGGTCTCTCACACCCTGTTTGATCACGCCAGCATCCCCAAGACGATCCTGCGTCGTTTCTGCCCGACCGAGCTCGAGGCGCGATCGCCCGCCAGCGCGGTCGCCCACCGGCGCCAGACGAGCCATCCGCACGCTCTCAGCACTCGAGTCGCCGACGCCGCCGACCTCGGCCAGCTCCTGACCCTCAATGAGCCGCGGCCCGCGCCGGAGCGCAGCCACCTGGTGGACTGGTTCGCCAACGAGCAAGCCGCACGCGCCAGACGGCTACTCGAGGATCCAGCCGGCGTGCTGCGCAAAGCAACCGCACACAGCCTGACCGATCTCCAATCCGGGCTCCTGGCCGCGCACCGACACCTCCACGACCACGGCCACCCCCTCGACCACCCCTAGCCCACGAGCCCCAAACCGCCCGAGCACGATCACCCGCAAGTGGACCAGACTACCCCGGCTTCGAGGACATCTCAGGGCTTTCGTCCAAAGACGGAGGCACTCGAGCGGATCGTCGACCGCGCATCCGTCGCTCCGACAAAGCAGGACCGACCCTCACCGCCCGTCGAGTCCCGCAACTCGCCATAGCGAGTCCGGCCGCGTCTTCGGCTCTGCGGTTGTCGAGACCGTCGACCAGGAGTAGCGCGTTCTCATGAATGCAGGGCACGCGCAATCGGCACTTGCCGGACCGATCCGGAGACCCGCAAATTTCAGGTCCAGGTCTGAACCCGCGGGTCCGCCCAGACCTCCTATGCGCGGAACTCGGCGCCCGGCGAGGCTTCATGACGTCGGAGACGCCTGGAGCGACGGCTGAGACGCCCTTACCGCGCAAACCAGGGACGGGGGCTCCGCGCCCCGGTCAGCCGGCAAAGGAGGGCAGATGCGAGAGCCCTGCATCCGCGACTGTGCAGGTTTTCGGGGATCGTCGGCGACGGCGACCAGTCCGCCGAGCTCGCGGCGGGCCTCGCTGCTGGGCGAGATGCGGGGCCGCCCCCGATGACTGGTCGCTGCCATGCTTCGCTCATCCGACGGGTAGCCGCCGCCTTCCGGTTGTAAGCCCGAAGCGACACCTCCCCGCGAGGAGACACCAGTCTGAGCGGAAGCCCGGCTCGGTTGCGTAAAGGACGCGCGAGCGGGCTCGACGCGATCCGGTCCAGGCGAGGCTCGTTCGCCGCTGGCAACGCGGCGGGTGGACGGGTGCGGGAACTATTCGCGGTCGTCGCGACAATAGACAGCAGTGGGAAGTGAACCATCGGTTTCAGAGGACTCATCCGACGCTGCGGCGGTCGCACGCTCGCTGTCTGATCCGAGCGCATTTGGCGTCATCTTTGACCGGCACTTCTATGCTGTCCATGCGTATCTGGCCAGGCGGGTTGGTCGTAACGTGGCTGACGATCTGGCGGCATCGACGTTCACGGTTGCGTTTGAGCGAAGAGGAAGCTTTCGCCGCGAGGCGACGACAGCCAGGCCGTGGCTGTTCGGGATCGCCACCAACCTGCTTCGTAACGAGCGCCGGGCTGAACAGCGCGCGATGGAGTCGCTCGCGCGGATCCGCCCGAGCCTTTCGGTGGTTGGGGGCGAGGATGGCGAGAGCGTTGCTGGACTCGCGGATGCGCTCGCCGGAATGGATTCCGGTCAGCGTGACGTGATGCTGCTGTACGCGTGGGAGGAGCTCTCGTATGAGGAGATCGCGGCGGCGCTGCGGGTGCCGGTCGGGACGGTGCGGTCGCGGCTTGCGCGCGCCAGAGCTCACCTGCGCGCCGCGCTCGATCAGGGGTGGATACCCGATGCACGAGAGACGAGTGGATGATCGACGAACTTGAGCTGGTAAGACAGGCCCGGCCGGAGGTACCGTCCCCCGGCGGGGAGGTCAGGGACGCGGCGCGCCGGGCGCTTGATAGCGCGATCGCCGAGCGGGCGGCGTTGCCGGCGCGGCGCGAACGGTGGGGCTGGTTGCGCCGCCCGTCGCGCCCGGTGGCTATCTTGCTGGCCGCGCTGGTGATCACCGGGTCGGCTGCGGCGGCGGTCCTCTCGCTCAGCGAGTCAAAGCCGCTTGTCGGGAGGGTCCCGGGAGCGATTACCCCTGCCTCGCTGGCGGGCTACCACTACCGGATCGCGGTGACCCCGGTTCTGTTCGCCGGGACGGCGGGATGGCAGCCGTGGATCGTCTACAACAGCCCGGGCACCAACGGTTATGGCGAGCGGGGGACGCCGCTTCCCACGAGCCCGATCTTCGCCGTTGGCGGCCCGACCAGGGTCGCGCGTGGCGAGACCGTCGCGTACGTCCTTACCGGCCCACAGGTCTGGGCCGTCCGGATCGGGAGCCGGACGATCCGGACCATCAGTTCGCCCGCGCTGCCGACCGGCGATCGCGCCGCGGTGTTCTTCATCCCCGCCCAAGGACGCGGGTTGTTCATTCCCGGCCTCCCGGGACCGCCGCCGGGCGCCCCGCATCCGCCGCCGATGACGAACGTCCCCGCCCTCTTGCTGCTCGACCGCTTCGGGCGGGTGATCCCCATCAAGCTCACGGTGCCGCCGCCCCCGGGACCGCCGCCCGCGGGACCGCCGACGGTGACCTGGATGTCACCTGACGCTGTGACGCGCTGGTGGCCGTTGCCGTTCGGGACAGTGCCCTACCACCACCCGGGCTACCACGGACGGACCCGTCCGGGTCCGGGCGTCTGCGAGCTGGCGCAACACGGCCTCCCGGCACTTCACGCGCAGTGGGGCCACACTGTCGCCTGGATCTCGCCGGTCCACGACGCGCTCGGCGAGGTGTTCCTGTCCTGCATCGATGCTGCGTACTACCTGCACGGATGGCCGTTCGATGTCGCCGTGCTGCTCGATGGCCACCGGCCGGGGCAGGTCCTGGGGCCGATTCCCGGCGCGCAACCTGTACCAGGCCAGCCGGGAATCGTCGACCTCGCGACGGGGCAATTCCCCAGTTCGCGGTTCACCCGCAACTTCGGTGTGACAGCCAAACGAGTTGGTAATGCCTGGCTGGTCGTACAGGGCGGCTCCGGACTAGCGCAACGACTGCAGGTGCTCAACGCCCTGCGTATCAGCACGCTCGACCTGCATCACCCCACTCCGGGACGAGCGCCTCACTAACCCAAGGAATCTGAGGAGTCGAACATGAACAAGCACCAGCTTGAGACACTGCGGCCATGAGACGTGAAGAGGCCGAAGCGGAACGAGAGAGGCTGCAGCGAGAAGATCATCAGCACACGTATGTCGTGCGCGAGCAACCAGTCGGAGAGTGGGAGGTCGTGAGGATCAATATTCCACGCCCGACCTCGCATGTCGTGGCCGAGCGGGGGGAGCCAGCGGATGTGCCCGAGGACCAACGCCCATTCATCATCCGCCAGATTCCGCCCTACGGGCCACCCGGCTTCGGCTAAAGCCAGAGGCGATAACGTCCGCAGCACCGGGCTGGCGCGGGGGGCACAAGACGAGAAGGGACCGGATATGACTTCGCCGATCACGCGGCCACGGAGCTCCGGCGCGCTGCTCATGTTCGTCTTGACGGCTGCGGCCGTGATGGCGGCTGCGTGCGGCGGCAGCGGAAAGACACGCGCGGAGCCGGCGGGAGGGCACCGCAGCGTGGCAACCGCTGTGCTGCTCACCTTCCAGGCAGAACCCACCCCTCAGGCGCCAGGGATCGATTCGACAGTGATGCAGCAGGCCGCGTCAGTAGTGCGGGGGCGTCTGGACGCGGTGGCACCCGGGGCGCACGTGTCAACCCGGGGACACGAGCTCATCGTGCGGGTCGGGGGCCAGGCGCGGACCGGTGTTACTCAGACGTCGCCCTCGGTCGCGGAGGTGGTGTCGCTCGCGAGCGCGCCCGGACGGCTGTTGCTCTACGACTGGGAGGCCAACGCGCTCACCGCGAGCGGCAAGCCGGTGGCCGGCCTGCTCTTGACCAGGGATCCAAGCGCGGTCGCGATCAGCCAGGGCGCAGGAACACCAGCGCCGGGATCGCCGGGCGCAGGGAGCATGACGCTGTATCAGGCGGTCAAGCTCGCGGCCAAGCAGCCCACGCAGGCAAGCCAGAAGAACGCGCGCCTCGGTCCCGAGTACTTCGCCTTCGGTACCCCGGGCAGTTCCGCCTGCGCCCGCGCCTACCACGGCAACCAGATCGTCGGCCAGCACTGCTATCTAGCCGGGCCCCAGGACAACCTCTCCGACCTCCACGCCGCCATGCCGACCGGCGTAAGCACGTCGAGCAACGGTATTCAGACTCTGACCGTCCAGCAGGGCTGGACGGTCCTCCAAGCGCTCCCCTCAGGTGGCGTCAACCAAGAGCTTCCCTGGAGCAACCCGTCGGCCCAGTACTACTTGCTGCGTGACCGTCCCGCCCTGTTTGGCAACGAGATCACCAACCCGCAGCAGAGCACCGACCCGTCGGGTTCACCGAACGTGACGTTTGGCTTCACGCGAGCAGGCAGCAACGCATACCAGACCGTGACGGCGCAGATCACGCATCGCGGTGCCCTCGTCTCAGGCTTCGGTCAGACGCTAGACCAGCACTTCGCGTTTGCGCTCGACACCCAGCTGCTCACCGTTCCACTCATCGACTTCAAGGCCTATCCCAACGGCATCTCGGGAGAGAGCGGCGCGGACATCACCGGTGGGCTCACCCGCACCTCGGCGCGGCAGCTGGCCGAGGAGCTGCGACTAGGCCCGCTGCCGGTGCACCTCAGACTGCTCACAATCAACGGGCGCAGCGCGCACAGCGGTTGAAGCGCCGACAGCCGCAACGCTCACGCGCTCTCGATCGCCACTCTCGAGATACGAGAGACAGGAGCTACCAATGGTCAAGGAAAGAATGCTCGCCCTTCAGGTGGTTCTGGAGCTCATCCAGACAAACCGGCTGGTCGGCCTAGGCGAGATGCACCGGTCAGCCACCGAGCACGAGTTCATCCGTGAGCTGGTCTCCCATCCTGAGTTCGCGGCTGATTGCCTGGTGATCGAGTTCGGCAATGCCCTCTACCAGGAATTACTGGACGCCTACATTGGTGGCGAACAGGTCCCGCCCGCGGAGCTCCGACAGGTCTGGCTGAACACCACACAGTCCGCCAATCGAGGGGGTGACCCGTGGGACGCTGTGATCTACCCCCGGCTGCTCGCCACGGTCCGGGACGTCAATCGAGCCGGCCGATCTTTGCGTGTGCTTGCCGGCGATCCGCCGGTTGACTGGTCGAAGGTCGAGAACAGCGATGATGTCTGGCGGTTAGACCGCGACGAGCACTACGAGTCCGTGGTGCAGAGAGAAGTCGTGAGCCCGGGGAGGAGGGGCCTGTTGCTATGGGGCGGCATGCATCTGGTCCGGCGCGATCCCATCCGTAGCCCCGACCAACACAGGCGACAGAGCGTCGGTGATCGATTTCCCGACATGCCGACCATCTTGCCGCATGTCGGCAACGGCGCTCTCAACGATGAGGTCGAAGCGGTCCTGCAGGACTGGCCGATCCCGTCGCTTTCACCCGTCGCCGGCACCGCCCTTGCCGCGTTCAGCTTGGACCACCTCAATCCACGGCCGATCATGATCGCGACCGGCGAGTCGCTGCCGTTTCAACCGTGGCGATGGGATGAGCTGTTTGACTATTACCTGTACCTTGGCCCAGCGTCGACCATGCGATATTCAACGACGGCCAGCTCGATCGACGCGGGCCCCGAGTTCCACGCCGAGCGTCGTCGACGAAGGACCGTCACCGGGCCGCCTTGACCCGCAAGCCAGGCCAAGCGCGTACGCCCCCAAACCTCGGCGGCGCCTCCGAGTGTGTGTTGGACATCCCGGACAGTGGCGCTCATCGCCAATCTCGCAGCTCGCGTAGTCGACGACCTCGACGGCTGCAGCGGATCAGCGCGCGGACCTGCTTTCCCGACTTTGCATGAAGCAACCCGCACCTGGGGTGCGCCTTACTTTGTGCTCGCAGCAGGGCGCGCACGCACGCGCACGATCGCCTCCAGCGGCCCTCCCTTTCGCCGTGCGACGCGAGGTCGCACGCATTGAGTGAACTACCGGATTGGAGATCGACGGATGTGAGTTGAGCGGTAGTTCCAGGTCCGTGCTCGATGGCCTGTCCCCACCCCTGACGTGCGCTGCCGGTGACGGCGGGGTGCGAAGCTCAGGGGAAAGCCGAAGCGCTGCCGGTTCCACCCCGGGGGCGTGGGCGAGGGGAAGACCGGACGGGTGAACGTGAGTAAACCCCTGTTGATGGCCCGTGAAGGAGAGCCTCGCGTGGTGGGATGTCGTGGCGGGGTTTAGGGACTGCCGCTGGGAAGCGGCGGGTGCCGGTCGGGGAGGCGACCCGGCCGGGCGAGCACCACTTGTCCTCGGGTTATAGGGGGCACCCACCCCGGTCGCAGCTCGTGCGTGCGGAACGCGGTAACCCCGTCGAGGTCCGGGCGGAAGGTCTTGCCCGGTAAGCCAACCGCGAGGAAGGCCCAATTCCTCGGCGGGAATCGGATGATCGAGAAGCGAATGCCGGCGGCCGAAAGGCAGCAGGAAACCGGGACGCGAATGGCTGGCCCCTCCCGGTCGGTCGTCCCGGATAACTGGCCGGATACCGGGCCTGGTGCCCGGACCCGAAAGGGCGCTGACGCGGTCAGGTGAGCCTGTGGAGAAGAAGATGACCGAAGCCCCGGAACCGAAGGACAAGCTGGACGCCGCGACGGCCCCGGCCGTGGTGGTGAGTGGACCAGAGGACGACGCTGAGCGTTGGCGCCAGGTTGACTGGCGGCGTGCGGAGGCGGACGTACGGCGGTTGCGGCAGCGGATCTTCACGGCATCGAAGGCGGGGGACCTTCCAAGGGTCCGCCGGTTGCAGAAGTTGATGCTCCGCTCGCGCGCCAACACGCTGATCGGCGTGCGGCGGGTGACGGAGCGCAACGCCGGTCGTCTGACGGCAGGCGTGGACGGCGAGGTCGTGCTGACCCCGGAGGCCAAGATGCAGTTGGTCGACAGGGTGCAGCAGAACGCCGAGCCGTTCAAGGCCGCGCCGGTCAGGCGGGTGTACATCCCGAAGCGGGGCAGCACCAAGCGCAGGCCATTAGGGATTCCCGTGATTGTCGATCGGTGCCATCAGGCACGGGTCCTCAGCGCGTTGGAGCCCGAGTGGGAGGCGCGGTTCGAGCCGAAGTCCTACGGATTCCGGCCCGGCCGCGGATGCCAAGACGCGATCCAGGCCATCTACACGGTCGCCAAGGGCAAGAGCGCGAAGCGACTGTGGGCGCTGGACGCGGACCTGGCATCGGCGTTCGACCTCATCGCCCACGACCACATCCTCAACCAGCTCGGCTCGTTCCCCGCCAGGGAAATGATCCGCGCATGGCTGAAGGCTGGCGTGGTCGAGCAAGGTCGACTGCATCGCACCGAGGACGGCGTTCCTCAGGGCGGTGTGATCAGCCCGTTGCTCTTGAACGTCGCTCTGCACGGGATGGAGCACGCCGCCGGAGTCCGATACCACCCGACCGGCTCCATGGCCGGAAGGACGATGAAGGACTCGCCCGTGCTGATCAGATACGCCGACGACCTCCTTTGCCTCTGCCACACCAGGCAGCAGGCGCTTGAGGTCAAAGCGCAGCTCGCCGCCTGGCTGGCGCCCAGGGGCCTGGCGTTCAACGAGGATAAGACGCGCGTCGTCTCCCTCGCGGAGGGCTTGGACTTCCTGGGGTTCAACGTCCGCCGCTACCACGGCAAGCTGCTGATCAAACCGAGCAAGGCGGCGCTCAGACGGATCCGGGAACGACTCCGAGACGAGCTGCGCTCCCTGCGCGGGAGCAACGCCGTCGCGGTGATCAAACGGCTCAACCCGATCATCCGGGGATGGGCCAACTATTACCGGACACACGTGGCGGCCGAGATCTTCGACAAGCTCGACCAATACCTGTGGCGGCTCACCTACAAGTGGGCCAGGTTCAGTCATGCGAACAAGTCGGCGTCCTGGGTGACCGCCCGGTACTTCGGCAAGTTCAATAAGGCCAGGCAAGACCGGTGGGTGTTCGGTGACCACTACAGCGGCTCCTACATGCACCGCTTCTCCTGGACTGGCATCGTCCGACACCAGCTCGTCAAGCAGGGAGCGTCCCCCGACGACCCCGTGCTTGTCGAGTACTGGGCCGAGCGAAGACGCAAACCCGTCCTGCCGATCAACAACACCAGCCTGCGGCTCCTGAAAGCCCAGAACGGATGCTGTCCGATCTGCAAGACCCCGCTCTTCGCCGAGCAACCACAAACCCCGAGCGATTGGGAGCAGTGGCTGACGAGCACCCGCACGACGATCACGATCGTCAAGCCCGTGACCGGCACGTCGGCCGAGGCTGACCACCGTCTGATACACGCCGCTTGCAACGGCCCGGCACTTCTGCCCGCCTACCAGCCATCAGGGCTTGCTTGAGCCGGATGCCGGGAAGGAGCAGCCGACAAGGCTGCGACCCAGCTGGTGAGAGTCCAGCCACGTCAGTTGTCCATGTCGGACGTGAAGCGACGCCACATCCCGGTCCGGGTGACCGGCCGGGCGATGCGTGGTGTGAAAGGCCTGGCGGCCCAGCGCGTCAGCGCTGCGGTCGGAGCAGTCTGGAGGCCGAGCGAGTGCAGGAGCCCGAAGGTGATCGAATGACTGCAGCCACGAAATACGGCTCTCCTCTCGGTTTGGGGGTGACTCATCGTTGAGGGAGCGCGATCTGGATGCCGGCGCAGCAGAGGTAGATCATCGCGATCAGCGCGTCGGCGGAGTGGAATCCGTAGGCGCGGTGGGAGAGCAGCCGCACCTTGCTGTTTAGCGCCTCCAGGCGTCCGTTGCTGATCCCGAGCTCGACCGCGGCGAGCACGCCCTGTTTGTGTTTGCGGATCGTGCGCGCGAGCTTGACGAACGGTTTGAGCCGCGATCGTGACGCCCACGCCAGCCACGCGTCCAGGCGCTCGGTGGCCTGGTCCTTGGGGACTTTGTAGACGTATCGCAGCTCGCCGTAGAGCAGCGCGGCGCGGAACATGGCCTTGTTGGTCTGCTGCACCTCGCAGAGCCTGAGTAGCTGCTCAGTGGTCTGCTTGGCGGGGTCCTTCAGCAGGCTGTAGCGCATGCCCTTGATCCACTTGCCCGTGTCGCTGCCGGAGCGGCCGTGCTTGTTGTACTCGGCGCGGCGGACCTGGTCGGTCGCGCGGGAGCCCAACTGCACCACATGGAACGGGTCGAAGCACACCCGGGCGTCAGGGACCGAGTCGCGGATCGCTTTCTCATACCCGGCGGACATGTCGATCGAGACGGCCTTGATCGAGGAGCGCTGCTCGTCTGTGAGTCCGTCGAAGAACGCCTGCAGGGCGGCGGCGTTGCGGCCCGGCGCGGCCCACACGATCCCGCCCTGCTGGTGGTCGGCGACGCAAGTCAGGAACTTGTGCTCGGCGCCGTATGAGACCTCATCGCACCCGATCCACACCAGGCCGTCAAGCCGGCCCGCCGGGAGCTTCTCGGCGACGACCCGCTCGAGGATGCTGCCGACCGACTTCCAGCCGATCCGCATCAGCCGGGTGAGCTGCGTCTGGGACATCTGCTGCGCCAGCCACGCAGCCAGATCGTCGAACTCGCGCGTGTACTTCGCGCCGGCCCTGGCCCATGGGACCGCCTCGTACACGTCACCGCAGCCCGGGCAGTAAACCCGTCTGAGCCGGCACTCGATCACGCACCGACAGGCGCCGAGATCCAGCGCCCGCCAGCGCTTGGTGCGATGCTCCTTGACGCCCAGCCCGCGCGCGCCGCAGCCCGAGCAGACCGGCTTGTGTGAGCGCAAGACGACGGTCACGATCACCGCCTCCGATCCGAACGCCACATCCCTGACCCATGCACCCGCAAGCCCGAGCATCCGATTGAATGCGGTGGTGACCCGCACGTCGCCCTCCTCGTAGTTGCTGACCTTCGAACAGCCAGCAGCCTGCCGCAGAAGAGCGGCGGCGGGTCGCCCAACACGTGCGCAACTTGCAAGCCCTCGCCCCCACCCGCCTCGCTGGCCGAGGTAGCGGAGCCGCGCGCCGCGCGTCAAGCGGCAGCCCCGCCCAGCTCCAGCGTCCCGACGAACCCGATACTTGCAGGAGATTCGGCCGCTTGACCCGCGCTTCGGCCCCGCCATCTCGCAACGATCGCCGAGCAGAGCCCGGCACCCCATCAGCTCAACAACCCAGCCACCCCGACACCACGTCACCCCCAAATCGACCGGAGTCCCCGAAATACGGCTCCCCACGGAAGCTGCCATGTGGGGATAGATCCGCGCGCCGAACCCGTTTCCCGTGGGGTGAGGCCGGTGTCCTCGGTGAAGGAATGGACAAGTGCAGCCGAGGAGCGCGGCGGGGTATGGGTCCGAGCACCTGCACAAGGGTCGCAGAGATAATGTCGGGAAGGGCCACCCGCCAGCAGGGACTGGCGACAACCTGCAAAGACCCTGCGCGCAACGGGAACACCGGAGGCGCGGGGAGGGGGATGGTCTGGCGCATGAGCCCGTATGAGCGAAGACGAGGGGGTAACGCCCCTCCAGGCGGCTTGCGAGGCCGCCCCGGCGCGGATAACGCCCGCTCCGGGCAAAGGGGCTCTGGGCACTCGGTGGCCACGACAGTGGGTAGGCAACCAGACACTGAGCTGGATTCTGCTGGGCCTGCGTCGTGGCGAAGGGGCGATGCAAACTCCACCGCGTCGGGGCGAAGGGTGCGCCAGCACCGCAGTTTCGCGCGATGGGGGAAGGCCCGCCCTGAGAAATGGCGTGCAGAACCGAGGCCAGAACCGGACTCGGGAAATCCGACCGTCCGGGATCGTAGAGGGGCTTCAGGAAACGTGGCCAGTTGGAGCATGATCTCCACGCGGCGCGCGCGCCTGATTTCTATCTCGACACTGGCACGTCCGGTTCTTAAGGGAGCCGGGCACAGCAATGTGCCCGGCTTACCTGACACCAGCGGGGCGCCGGGTGATCGAGGGCGCGCACCTGCTCGGTGACGAAACGGGGGCTGCCGGTAGCACGCGCCGAGCCGGGTGTTGTGACAACACGACAAACGCCGGCCGTCGCGAGGCCCGCCAACGCGAGTGCTGCTCGCGCAGGGGTTGCGGAAGCTCGCCGCGACCTCGGCGTCAGTGTTGAGAAGGACGAGCAGCGGCAGCCCGCGGGCCCCGGTTGACAACGGCTCCATCCGTGACCGAGCAGCAGTCTCTCCGGCCGTCGCCAGACGGCTCCTATCGGACAAGAGGGGCCACGTTGGCGATCAGGACGGCGTCGCTCAGATTGGTGTAGGGCAGCGACACGTTCGGCGGCACCAAGTGCTTGCTCGGTGTGCCCGGAGCCGGTCCCCAGCAAACGCTCTGACTGCCGCTCGCCCACGGTAGGCGGCGTCGATGATCGCCCCGCGTCGCGCAGGGTCGGCGGCGAGGCGCCGGTGCCAACCTTCCGGTCGGTGGTTTCCTCGCCGCCGACCCTGCGTGAGGCAGTCGGCGGCCGCGCCTGCCCTATCCGCGCCGAGTAGCAGTCTCGGCGCTAGCTTGCTCGCCTAGAGCCAGCAAATCTGCAAGCACCTGTCCTCTCGCTTCGCGCCGAAACCGGAAGGCTACCCGAGCTCGCCGAGCCGGAAGAGCCGTCGACGCCGCTTGGTGCAGAGTTGCCGGCTGGCCTGCGTCGCGGCCTGTTCAGCTCAGGGATGAGCAGCCGAACACACCGCTCCGGGCCCATCCCGGAGGCGGATGGATCGAGCGGGCGAGTGCTCTTGAGCGCTACTTTGAACCGAACACGCGCTCGAACAGGGCGGTGTCTCCCGCATTCTGGAACTTGACCAGCTTGCCGTCTCGATACGTGAGCACGTCCGCCTGGTCGGCTTGCTCGCCACCGATGCTGATCTGTGTGAGCACCACGACACGGTCCTCGTCGGAGAACCAGTATTGCGGCGAGGTCGTGAAGCCCTTCTCGGCGAGCTTGGCCCACAAGGCTCCGACCTCTTGCTTGCCGTGCACCGTGCCGCTGATCGCGCTGTTGCCAGGCGTTATCCACTCGATCTCGTCCGCGATCGCCGCCATCGCGCCATCGGCGTCACCCGCGGAGAACGCGGCGTACGCCTGCTTGGCGGTCTCAACGTTCTGCTCTCCGGCCATGAACAACCATCCTCTCGTATCCCGGGGAACGATGCCCCGGTGCTCCCGTGTGTTCGACTTCTCGCGCACTCGCTACGCGATCAGTCATCGCTTCCTCCTGTGTCCTGCGTGATCCCGGCTGGATCCGGATTGTCGCATTGTCAAGGCAGGCGGCAGTCCGTCGCGCTACTAGTGCAGTCAACCGGACATCAGAAAACGCCACGGACGACGAAGGGGAAGTCACGCTCAACGACGGCTGTGCTGGTCTGGACGGGCAGCAGCTGTCCGACGTGGCGGTCCCCACACTGCTCCTCTCGCCCGGCAAGGGAGCAGTCTCGATCCTGGCTGCCGCTTTTGAGGACCAGCGGCACGCTCGGCCAAGGGTCGCGCCGCTGCCACGTTGATCGGTAGTCCATGCCTCTCGACTCGCAGGTTGCTGACATCGCGGGCTGAGCCGCGCGGGCGCGGGCTGAGTCGTGCTCACGCCCGGGCTCCCTATCGTCGGGTCTTCTGCCCTGCACGGACATGCGAGGCGCTCAGATCAAGCGCGATCGCGAGGATCAGCGTGGCCGTCCAGGCGTTGACCGGATTGAACAGCAGTGGCTCGTGGCCACCGACGTTGTTAGCGATCAGCCAGACGATGAACCAAATGACCGTCATAGCGAGCCTCGACTCCATTTGAGAGTTATCGCCGCGCGGGACGGCGGTATCTGTAGACGGTCTCAGCACCACGAGCGCATTGCATCGGGGCGCCCTACGAGACCACCAATAGGAACCGCCGCAAAGCGACTCGGTATTGCGCCGCAAGGGAGCAATTGTCAAATGTTGTGGATTCGGCAATGAAGAATGATCAGGCGGCGACCCTCTCGTCCGTCGTGGTTTCGTCGTCAGTGACCTTGATCCCGTCCTTGAACGTGATGCCGTCGAGCACGTCGCCGACGAGCTCGTGGCCGTTGCACCGCCGCCGGCGCTCCTGGGCGGCGTCCAAGAGCTTGTAGGCCATCGCGAGCGCGGCCTTCTTGGAGCCGGCGCCCTTGGTGACCTTGGTGCGCAGCTTGACGGTCGCGAAGCTGCTCTCGATCGGATTCGTCGTGCGCAGGTGCCGCCAGTGCTCGGCGGGGAAGTCGTAGAACGCGGTGAGCGCGTCCCAGTCCTTGTCGAGCTTCGCGACTGCCTTCGGGTACTTGGCGTCGAGCTCGGCCCGGAACCGCTCCAGCGCCTTGCACGCGTCGGCGCGGGTGGGCGCCTCGGCCATCTCGTGCAGCAGGCTCTTCGCGCGCGGCTGCAGCCGCTTCGGGAGCGCATCGAGCACGTTCGCTGTCTTGTGCACCCAGCAGCGCTGCTCTCGCGCGCCGGGAAACACGCAGCGCAGCGCCGCCCACGCGCCGAGCGCCCCGTCGCCAGTCACGAGCTTCGGCTCGTTCATCCCCCGGTCGCGCAGATCGCGGAACACCGCCGCCCACGAGTCCTCACTCTCGCGGTAGCCATCCTCCACGGCAAGCAGCTCCTTGCAGCCGTCCTCACGGACGCCGATCACCACCAGCAGACACAGCTTGGAGTCCTCACCGAGGCGGACAGCCACGTTCACGCCGTCGACGAACAGGTAGGCGTAGCGGTGAAAACGCAGCTCTCGGGTGCGGAACGCGGCGTGCTCGGCCTGCCACTGCTCGGTCAGCCGCTGGATCGAGCTCGACGACAGCCCTGACGCGTCCTCGCCCAGCAAATCTCTGAGCGCGGGCGCGAAATCGCCGGTCGAGAGCCCGTGCAGGTAGAGGATCGGCAGCACCTCGGTCACCTTCGGCGACCGCCGCGCGTACGCCGGCAGGATCCGCGAGCTGAACCGCTGGCGCTCCCCGGTCTGCTCATCGACCCGCTTGTCGTTCACCCGCGGCGCCCGGATCGGCACCGTGCCCGACCCGACCGTCAGCTTGCGCTCCTTCGCCTTCCCGTTGCGAACCACCAGACGCTGGCCGTCCTCGCCGCGCTCCTCGACGAACGACGCAACGTACTCGTCAACCTCGGCCTCAAGCGCCGCCGCGATCATCCGAAGCGCGCCCTCCCGCGCGAGATCATCGAGCGTGACCCGCACCTCGTTGTCCTCCCCGACGGGGAGCCTGCGAACATCCACCATGGCGTGCCTTCCTGCCGGCCATCGCCGGCTTCGGTCTTCAATCAACCGGGAAGGTACGCCGCCTTCCTCTTCACGCGCATCCACAACTTCTGGGTATAGCTCCAGCCGGAGGGTCGGCATCCGGTCCCCGATTGGTGCGGAAACGTGGCTTGGGACGACAGGCGTTGCGGCATATCGGACGCCACCCGACCGGGACCGAGCGATGACCGACGCAACGTGTATGCCAGTGAGGACGATCCCCGAGCGGGAGCAGAGGCCTGATCGATTCGCGGAGTTGTTGGAATGCATGGCTGATCTGCTCATCGAGACGCGTGGGCAACGCGCGCACGATCGGCGCAGCGACGATTCGCGTGTGCGCGACGCCATCACGCGCCTGGCTGAGCTGGAGCGCTCGCTCGGAGACGTGGGCGCCGAGGCCACGACTGTCCACCAACTGCTTCAGCACGTGCACCTGTGCACCTGATTTGACTGGGAGCATCGACATGACACGATCAATGAGCGCGCGGGAGCTTGTGATCGAGGTCGAGCTCGCGGTGCTCGCGGGTCGGAACCTGGATCAGATCGAGGCCGAGATCCTCGGCTCATCCGGACTCGACGAAGAAGCGCAGTCGGCCGTTTGGCTCTATGCCTGGGGTTATGGCGAGCGCCCGTCGCGGCCGCAGCCGTCCCTCCCGGCCGGATGAGCCGAAACACGCTCACGGTGATCGACAACCGCACGGGTCGCAGCCGTGAGCTCGCGATCGAGGACAGAGCCGTGCGCGCGGAGGACCTCCATCAGATTGCGCTCGATGGTGGCGAGGGGTTGGTGTCCTTCGATCTTGGTCTCACCAACACCGCCGCCTGCCGCAGCGCGGTCACGCACGTCGACGGCGAGGCGGGCGTCCTGCGGCATCGGGGCTTCGCTGGCGAGCCGCATGTGCGGCCGTTCGGTCCGTGAGTCCTTCCGAGCGCGTCTTCACACGATCTTCACGGCGGCCCAGGGTTTCTGTACGCCGGCTTGACGGCAGCGCACCGATCATGCGGCCATGGGTTTAGTCGATGTTCTTGCCGTCGTCCTCGGGCTCGTGATGTTCGCGATCCTGTACGCGCTGATCTACGGGATCGACCGGATATGAGTCCGGCGTTCGGCGCATTCGTGTTCAGCCACATGAGTGGCGCGGACCTGTTCGGGCTCGTCGTGTCGGTCCTGGTCTGCATCTACCTGCTCTACGCGCTCCTGCGCGGGGAGAAGTTCTAAAGCCCATGACGTTTCTCGGCTGGCTGACCATCTTCGCCTTCGCGGGCATCCTGACCGCGCTCGCGATCCCGCTCGGCGGCTACATGGCGGCCGTCTACACGGGCGAGCGGACGTTCATGGACCGGGTGATGGGCGGGCCCGAGCGCCTGCTCTACAAGGTCATTCGGGTCGATCCGACGAGGGGGCAGGACTGGAAGGCCTACGCCAAGAGCGTGATCATCTTCTCGCTCGCCGGCTGGCTGCTGCTGTATTTCATCCTGCGCACGCAGACGCTGTGGAACTGGACGGGGCTGAATCCGCAGGGGTTCCATTCGGGCACGTGGGATGTGACGTTCAACACGACCTCGTCGTTCGTGACGAACACGAACTGGCAGTACTACGGCGGCGAGACGACGATGAGCTACTTCAGCCAGATGGCGGGGCTCACCGTCCAGAACTTCCTCTCAGCGGGTGTGGGGATCTGTGTCGCGATCGCCGTGATCCGCGGGATCATCGGGCGCAGCGGTAAGAGCCTTGGCAACTTCTGGCACGACCTCGTGCGCACGGTCCTGTACGTGTTGCTGCCGATCTCGTTCGTGTTCGCGCTGGTGCTGGTGTTCCAGGGCTCGATCCAGAACTTCTCTCATTACTTGAGCTTCAACGGCCCGACTGGGCTTGCGAACACGATCGCGATGGGGCCGGTGGCCTCGCAAGAGGTCATCAAGGAGCTCGGGACCAACGGCGGCGGCTTCTTCAACGTCAACTCGGCGCATCCGTTCGAGAACCCGTCCGGGTTCTCGAACCTCGTCGAGATGCTGCTGGTGCTGATCATCCCCGCCGCGATCGTGTTCTGCTACGGGAAGATGGCCGACAAGCGCAGGCAGGGCTACGCGATCTACACCACGATGATGATCATGTTCCTCGGCGCGGCGATCGTCGCCTACATCGCCGAGGCGCACGGCTCCCCGGCCCAGCACGCCGCCGGTCTACACACGGGCGTGATCGCCGGCTCGGGCGGTGGCAACATGGAGGGCAAGGAGCAGCGGTTCGGGATCGCCGGCTCGGCCCTGTTCGACGTCGTCACGACCGTAACCTCGTGCGGTGCCGTGAACAGTGCGATCGAGTCCTTCACCGGCATCGGCGGCGCAATCCCGATGGCAAACCTGTCGGCCAGCGAGGTCATTTTCGGCGGCGTCGGCACAGGGCTGTACTCGATCCTGCTGTACGTGCTGCTGGCGGTGTTCATCGGCGGTCTGATGGTGGGTCGCACGCCGGAGTATCTGGGCAAGAAGATCGAGGCGCGCGAGATCAAGCTGGTGACGCTCGGCATCCTGATCACGCCGCTGGCGGCGTTGTTCGCGACGGCACTGGCCACCGCGAGCCGCTCCGCGCGCACGCTGTCGATCTCGGCCAATGCGGCCGGGAGCCCACAGGGGTTCTCGGAGACCTTCTATGCGTACCTGTCGCAGGCCAACAACAACGGCTCGGCGTTCGCCGGGTACACGGGTTACATCCAGCCCAACGCGGGAAACCTCGGCGCGCACGGGATCAAGCTCGCGGATTTGCTCGGCGGCTTCACGATGCTGTTCGCGCGCTTCGCGCCGATTCTGTTCGCGCTCGCGGTCGCCGGCTCGCTGGCCGGGAAGCGGATCAGCCCGGCCGGCCTCGGGACGATGCGCACCGACAACCCCACCTTCGTGGTGCTGCTGATCGGCGTGATCGTGCTCGTCGGCGCGCTGACCTTCTTCCCCGCCCTCCTGCTCGGTCCGATCGTGCAGGGGCTCACCTCCCACCTGTATTGAGAATGAAGCGAGACCTCGTCACCTCCGCCATCGGCATCGTCCTCCTGACGCTGCTGCTCGGGATCCTCTATCCGCTCGTGATCACCGGCGTCAGCCAGGTGGCGTTCCCGGGTAACGCCAACGGCCAGCAGGTCAAGGTCAACGGCAAGCTCGTGGGCTCGAAGATCATCGGCCAGAACTTCGCCGACCAGGTCGTGAAGAACGGCAAGCCGCAGGTGGACAAGAACGGTAACCCGGTCACCAATCCGGATCCGAAGTACTTCCAGGGCCGTCCGTCGGCGACGGTGCCGCCGAACAACGCGGCCGCGAGCACGTTCTCGAACCTGGGGCCGAACAATACGGCGACCGAGCAGGCGATCGCGGCCAACATCCAGGCCTACATCGCGCTCGACAAGGCCCCGAATGGCACGCCGTACTTTCCTGGCGGCCTGACCGCGGCCACGGTCCCGGTCGACGCCGCCAACACCTCCGCCTCCGGAATCGACCCGGACATCTCGACCGCGAACGCCGACATCCAGGCTCATCGCGTGGCGTCGGTGCGCAGGCTCTCGCTCTCGCAGGTGATGTCGCTGATCTCGACGTACACGCACGGCCGCGGGCTCGGGTTCTCGGGTGAGCCGGGGGTCAACGTGCTGCAGCTCAACCTCGCCCTCGACCGCCTGAGCCCCGGAGGCCACTAGATGAGCGCCATCAGCCAAGCCCCGACCCCCCCGGCCGCTCCGCACGAGCGCCAGGCCGTGTCCCTGTTCCGGCGCGACATCGTGCGCCGCGCCCTGATCGAGAGCCTCGTCAAGCTCGATCCCCGCGTCCAGGTCCGCAATCCGGTCATGTTTGTGGTCGAGATCGGCGCCGTGATCACCACGGTCACGTGGCTGATCCAGGTGTTCGGCGGCAAGCCGCTCGGCGGCGGCCACGAGCCTTCCTGGTACACGTTCACGATCTCCTTCTGGCTGTGGCTGACGGTCGTGTTCGCCAACATGGCCGAGGCGTTCGCCGAGGGCCGCGGACGGGCCCAGGCCGACACTCTGCGCGCGATGCGCCAGGAGACCGTGGCCACGCTCCGTGACGGCACCACCAAGCGCGCCTCGGACCTGGCCAAGGGCGATGTCGTGGTCGTCGATGCCGGCGAGCTGATCCCCGGCGACGGCACCGTGATCGAGGGCATCGCCTCAGTCGACGAATCGGCCATCACCGGCGAGTCGGCACCCGTGATCCGCGAGTCGGGCGGTGACCGCAGCGCCGTCACCGGCGGCACGCGCGTGCTCTCCGACCAGATCATCGTCGAGATCACCCAGGAGCCGGGTCACTCGTTCCTGGATCGCATGATCTCCCTGGTCGAGGGCGCGGAGCGGCGCAAGACCCCGAACGAGATCGCGCTCAACATCCTGCTCGCCGGCCTGACTCTGATCTTCATGATCGTCGTGGTCACGCTGCGCCCGTTCGGCCTGTTCGCCCACACCCCGATCTCCGAGACGACGCTGATCTCGCTGCTCGTCGCGCTGATCCCGACCACGATTGGCGCGCTGCTGTCGGCGATCGGCATCGCCGGCATGGACCGCATGGTCCGCCGCAACGTGCTGGCGCTGTCGGGCCGCGCGGTCGAGGCCTCCGGTGACGTCGACGTGCTGCTGCTCGACAAGACGGGCACGATCACGATCGGCAACCGCCTCGCCTCAGAGTTCATCCCGATGCCCGGCGTGAGCGAGGTCGAGCTGGCCGAGGTCGCGCAGCTCTCCTCGCTCGCCGACGAGACCCCCGAAGGCCGCTCAATCGTCGTCCTGGCGAAGAAGTTCGGGATCCGCGAACACGACATGGCAACGCTACACGCCACCTTCGTGCCGTTCACCGCACAAACCAGAATGAGCGGCGTCGACCTCGACGGCAGCCAACTCCGCAAGGGCGCCGGCGACGCCGTGATCGCGTGGGTCACGAGCGAGGGCGGCCGTCCCCCGGCCGAACTGCAGGCCGAGCTCGACCGGATCGGACGCGAGGGCGGCACACCGCTGGCCGTCGCCCGCAACTCCCAGGTGCTCGGCGTCATCTACCTCAAGGACACGATCAAGGAGGGGATGCGCCAGCGCTTCGACCAACTCCGCGCGATGGGCATCCGCACGATCATGATCACCGGCGACAACCGCCTCACCGCCGCCAAGATCGCCGAGGAGTCCGGCGTCGATGACTTCCTCGCCGAAGCCACACCCGAGGCGAAGCTGGCCCTGATCAAGGAGCAGCAGTCCTCCGGCCGCCTGGTGGCGATGACCGGCGACGGCACCAACGACGCTCCCGCCCTGGCCCAGGCCGACGTCGGCGTGGCCATGAACACCGGCACCCAGGCCGCGCGCGAAGCGGGCAACATGGTCGACCTCGACTCCAACCCGACGAAACTGATCGAGATCGTCGAGGTCGGCAAACAGCTACTGATCACCCGCGGCGCGCTGACCACCTTCTCGATCGCCAACGACGTCGCCAAGTACTTCGCGATCCTGCCCGCCATCTTCGTCGCCACATGGGCCACCTCGCCCGGCGGCAAGGGCCCCCTCAACGTGCTCAACATCATGCACCTGGGCACGCCCGAGTCGGCCGTGATCTCAGCGATCATCTTCAACGCGCTCGTGATCCCGCTGCTGATCCCGATCGCGCTCAGGGGAGTCAGCTACCGCCCGATCGGCGCCAGCGCGCTGCTGCGCCGCAACCTCCTGATCTACGGCCTCGGCGGCATCATCGCACCGTTCATCGGGATCAAACTGATCGACCTGATCATCCACAACCTCCTCGGGGCATGAGACAAGCTCAGGCACTCGCTATGAATGCGCTCTCCGCGAGCCGCTCGCGTCGGCCACCCTCCAGGGCCACGTTTCTGCTGGCACATCTGCGTGCCCCATGGCTCGATCGGCAGCTCGCGGCCGGCACCGCATCCTGGCGCTCGCGAGCCCATGCTGCCAGGGCACTCCAGCTGACCAATGACCGAGGCCGCCGAGCGCTGGCACGCTCGCTGGAGCGGCTGGTCGAGGACGCCGAGCGACGCCTGCCAGCCAGGAGCTCGGTCGTTCCGCCGTGCCGCGAACAAGTGCGCGAGGCACGGCCGCTGATCCTCGCCATCGCCGCTCGGCTACGCGCCAACACACCCGTCGATGCCAGTGGAGTCGTCCTGTTGCGGGCATTGCTATCCGACGGCACCGCGCCGTGCTACGCGCCGAGCCATCCAGAGGCGCTGCTGGTGGCACTGCGGAACATCTCTCCGCGGCTCGAAGCACTGGACTGAAAAGGACGCGTCACGCCGACCCGCGACGCAACAACCAGCGTTGGTGCAAGCTCCAGCGCCAAAGGCGTGAGCCAGACCCGTGGGCGCTACAAGATCTTCCTCGGCATGGCCGCCGGCGTCGGCAAGACGTACCGGATGCTCCAGGAGGGCCAGGCGGAGGCCGAGTCGGGTCGCGACGTGGTGGTCGGCTACCTCGAGCCCCATGACCGCCAGGACACGGTCGACCAGGCGGCGCGTCTCGAGATGATCCCGCGGCGGCGGGTCACCTATCGCGACTCGACGCTCGAGGAGATGGACCTCCCCGCGCTCCTGCGCCGCGCACCGGAGTTGGCGCTGATCGACGAGCTCGCGCACACCAACGCGCCGGGGGTCGAGCACGAGAAGCGCTACCAGGACATCGAGGACGTGCTGGCGGCCGGGATCGACGTGTACTCCACGGTCAACGTCCAGCACCTCGAGACCCTCAACGACCAGGTCGCCGAGCTGACGGGGATCCGCGTCCGCGAGACGGTGCCCGACGCCGTGCTCGGGTCGGCCGACGACGTCGTCCTGATCGACATCACACCCCAGTCGCTGATCGAGCGGCTGCTCGCGGGCAAGGTCTATCCCGGCGAGCGCGTCGAGGCGGCGCTGAACAACTTCTTCAAGCTCGAGAACCTCTCGGCCCTGCGCGAGGTGGCCCTGCGCCAGGTCGCCGAGGAGGTCGAGGCCAAGCGGATCCCAGCCGAGTCGGGCACCGGCGGCCGCGGGCGCGAGGAGCGCCTGATCGACATCGCAGCACCGCAGGCGATCGGCGAGCGCCTGCTGGCCCTGATCACGCCGCGACCGAAGTCCCAGCGCGTCGTGCGGCGGGCCTGGCGCTCGGCCCAGCGCCTGGGCAGCGAGCTCGACCTGCTGTGGGTGACCGACCGCGACCCCAAGCCGGAGGAGCAGGAACAGATCGACGCGCTGCGGCGACTGGCCAGCGTGCTCGGGGCTCATCTGCTCATCGAGCACGGCGACGACGTCGCGCTCACCGCCCAGCGCGTGGCGATCGAGCGCGGTACCACTTACATCCTGATGGGCACCCCCAAGCCGCGCAACGCCATGCGCCGGCTGATCGAGCCGGCGCTGCCGTTCCGCCTGCTCGGGCTGCTGCCCGGCGTCGATCTCCGGATCGTCGCCGACCGCACGCGGATGACCAAGGAGGAAGACGGATGACACTCCCACTGATCCTGATCGTCGTCGTGCTCGTGGTCGCACTTGCCGTGCTCGCCTGGGTGCATCTGAGCTACCGCCAGCGGCGACCGTCGCGCTCGACGAGCACGAACGGCGGCCGGCGCCGGATTCTGTTCCCGTTCGTGGCCTACGCGCTCTCCCAACAGGCGCTCGACGCCGCGCTGCGCCTGTGCGCCGCCGAGGACGCGACGCTCGTGCCCGTGTTCCTGGCCCGGGTCTCGCTCCACCTCCCGCTCGACACCCCCCTCCCCCGCCAGTCGGCCATCGCGATCCCGCTCCAGGAGGCGATCGAGCACCGGGCGACCACGTTCGGGATCCCCGTCGACGCTCGGATCGAGCGCGGCCGCACATACCGCCACGCGCTGCGGCTGACGATCGACCACGAGCGCTTCGACCGGATCGTGATCGCCGCCGCCCAGCACGGCGGGGCCGGCTTCGACCCCGAGGACGTCGCCTGGCTGCTGGCCAACGCCCCGGGCGAGATCGTCGTGCTGCGCCCCGACAAGGACGAGCACCTCGGACCGCCGCCGCCACGGCGCGCACGACGGTCACGCGGATCGCGGGGATCGCGCGCGCGGGCTCGGGCGGCACGGGCCGCGGTCTGAGCTCCATGTCGGCGTGCCTCGCACGGCCCTTCACACAATCTTCGTGACGCGAGGCAGAAGCAGCACGAGATCTTGATGACCGCACAAATATGGTGAGGTCATGTTGTCCGAGGTGTCACGTGTAGGACCGCGACGGTTTCCGAGGCATCACATCGGGGGCCTTCGGGCGGCATCGTCGATGCTCCGCCCGGCGGTGGCGAGCCTGGGCCAGAGGGATCCGGATGACGGTCGCAGGGTGGGCACAGATCGTCATCTTCCTCGTCGTGTTGACGGCATTGACGCCGCTGCTCGGCGGCTACATGGCGCGCGCGTACCAGGGCCGGCACGTGCTGCTAGGGCCGGCACGTGCTGCTCTCCCCTTTGGGGGGCGCCAGCGCTGCCGGCTCGGGTGCGTGGACCGGGTGGCGGGTCGACGCTGGGCCCACCAGCCCGAGATCCACCGCACCGGGGTCAGGGTAGGAATGGAGCAGAAAACCACGCTAAGCCGTTCGCTTTGGGGTCGCCTGTCTGGCGGCCAAGCCGGTCTTAGCGCCAAATTCTGTTCCGTTCGTCCCCAGACCCCGTGACTGCCTGTGTCCGATAGGAGCTGCGTCAGTCGGGCGCGGGAGGTGACCCATTTCGCGGGGAAGCGGCAGCGAGCTCATGAGGACCGCGGAGTCTGAGATTCGTCCGAAGCATCACAGATTTCCGCACCGATCGAGTCTTCTGCTTCCACGCCTCCAGCCGCTTGCTGGCCATCGGGTCGCGGCTAACACCGCCCGGTTGCGGACTTGCGCTTCGTCGCCTTTGCGATCGTCCGACGCCCGCTCGCGCGAGAAGGAAAGCGATCGTCGCGCTGCTTGGCGCACCGCGATCGCGTTCCGTCGAAAGCGATCATCCGGCGGCGGCGGCCGGTCCCGTCGGGGCCACGCGAGCGGCGAAGCGGCGGCTTCCGCGGCGCCGCTTGCAACGATCGCGCTGAATCGATCTTCAGCAAGCGCCCAGCCGCTGTCGCATTCGGGTGCGAAGCGGGCGTCCCGGACGCCAAGCGGCGGGCGCCTGCTGCTGGGCGAAAGCGGTCGTCTGGCGATTGGCGGTGTTTGCTAGCTGACTGCGGTCGGAACCGGTCGTCAGCAAGCGGTCGGTGATCTCGCTCGACCTCCGCCAGCGCTTGCTGGAAAGCGCCATGGAAGCTGACGCGAACAGGTGTGCACTCGTGCAATCCGGGCGGAGCGGCAGTGTCGCCGGGGCGGACTCGCAGGCTGCTGAGATTCCTCAGAAGTGACACAGATTCCGCCTTCGACGGGCGCTTCTGCTTCGACCCGATTGCTTGCAAGGAGCCTGCAAGTAGAAGGGGCCTCCACAGCCTCCGTCCCCGCGCAATCCGGGTGCGCGAGTCGAACCGCCAGGAGGCCCAACTCGGCTCGGTTGCAGGTCTTTGGTGACGCGGGCCGCTAGTCCCTCCCGTTCGCGCCACGGTTTTCCCCCGGGGCTCCTCAGTGGGCGGCACGGATGATCGTGGCGCAGCTCGGGCGTAAGCTCGCAACGAACCTCTAGAAACCAGGAGGCCACATCGTGGGCGCAAAGATCGATCAGGCCGTCGGCCGCGCGAAGCAGGCCGTCGGCGCCGTGACCGGCGATGAGGAGACCAAGCGCGAAGGGCAGCGCCAAGAGGACAAGGGCAAGCTCAAGGGCAAGCTCGACTCAGCCTTCGACAAGGCGCAGCATGCGCTCGAGGACCTGAAGCACAAGGTCAACAGGAAGTGAACGACCACGCGTGCTCGCAGGGAGCACGCCGTCGGCCCCGTGACGCGCCGGCAGCGGCATCGCTCGTCCAGCCCTCCGCCGGGCGCAACGCGGTCGCGCAAGTACCCGACAGCACCATTGGACCCATCGGAACTCGAGCGTCCGGGAAAGGCGGGTGAAATGAGCGACGCCTTACTGACACCAATGGCCGTAGCAACGGGAGTCGTCGTAATCGTCGTCGCGATCGCAGTCGTGCTCGTGGTGCTGATCATCACCGTGTCGATGCGCGGCCGTCAGAAGCGAGCGGCGACGCGGCGTGCTGAAAACCGGCAAGAAGTAGCTGAGACCAACGCGCGAGCGGCGCGCGCAGAACGGGATCGAGACACCGCGGAAGAGCGGGCGCAGCAGCCAGACGATCGAGATCGTTAGCTTCCCGCTCGAATGCGAAACCGTCCGCGAAGTTCGACTGATCGCTGATCCGGATGAGTGGCAGGCGCACAGATCATTCGCCTGACTGCTCCTCCACCCCCACAAGCCGGCCTCACCCATGTCGCTGGGCGCCAAGCGCTCCTGCAACGTGTTGAGGCCTTCGTCTGTGTTGGAGAGCGAACTCTATTGTGCGCATCTGGTCGAGCGTCTGCGCTGCGCCGTCGAGGACGCCCACCGCACTCCGTCCCCGGAAGAGCTCAATCGCGAGCACGGCTAACGACCAACACGGCGGCGTTTCCGGACGCATGACACGCGGTCCCGGCCTGGTCCGAGCGGCGAGCGCACCGGCGTGATGTCGATCACGTGCTCGAGGGTGACCAACCGTAGCGACCGAAGACCGGAGCCGCTCGCCTTAGCGGTACTTGATGTCGCGTGGGGATCAGGGGCGCTTGCGCCTATTGTTACAAGCGAGTAGGCTCCGCATGAAGCGGTCGCTGACCAAGCCGACCAGACGTTGCTGCAGTTGACCTTTGCCGTCGCTGCGGCTAGCCGACGCGATTGACCTCCGCCCGCGTAGACCCGCTGTGTGGGTTTGCGGCCGTCGTGGGCTTTGCTCGCGTGATTGAAGGCCAACAGGAAGGGCGGTGTCTGATGTTTGCTGTGATCGTGCTGTCGTCCATCGTTGCCGTGATCGGATTCGGCCTCGGCGCGAGCGTCGTGGCCGGGGCTGGGTCCGGGT
Organism: uncultured Solirubrobacteraceae bacterium; assembly: GCA_963816005.1. Lineage (GTDB taxonomy): Bacteria > Actinomycetota > Thermoleophilia > Solirubrobacterales > Solirubrobacteraceae > Palsa-465. The sequence goes on from CAWFKF010000062.1 coordinate 64,545, forward strand.
CGTGAGTCCCGTGGCCGGAGATGTCCGGGTTGACTATCGACGTCGGTCGCGCAGTGCAGCTGGGGTTGGCGAGTTTGGTGATCTCGCGGTCGAGTCTGCGCAGGCGATCGCACATACTGGTTTGCTGTTCGAGCATCCCGGCTCGCGCGATTACGATCCGCGCGGGCAGATCGCTGAGCACCCCGATACGCCTGAGCGGATTGATGCGATTGACGGCGCGCTCGCTGCGCTGGACTGGCTGGGCTGGGAGCGGCGTGTGGCGCCGATGGCCACGCGCGCCGAGCTGGAGGCTGTCCACGACGCGGACCTGGTCGACATGATCGAGCAGCTCGTCGCCGGCGGCGGCGGGCTGATCGACGCCGACACCCACGTTGACGCGGCGGGCTATCGCGCCGCGCGCAATGCCAGCGGCGCTGCGTGCGCGATGGTCAGAGCGCTGATGGCCGGGGAGGCACGGATCGCGTTCGCGGCGCTGCGTCCATCAGGACACCACGCCGAACGATCGCGCGCGATGGGCTTCTGCCTGTTTAACAACATCGCCGTCGCGGCGCAGCTCGCGATTGACCAGCTGGGGGTGCGGCGCGTGTTCATCCTCGACTGGGACGTCCACCACGGCAACGGGACCGCCGAGATCTTCCGCCGCCGCGACAACGTGCTGTACGCCAGCATCCACCAGGCCAACACCTACCCCCACAGCGGCCCACTGCGAGACGCCGGGTCCGGCCGGGGGTTGGGCTACACGATCAACCTACCCGTCCCCGCCGGCTCCGATGGCGAGCGGTGGGTCTCGCTGCTGGAGCACGTCGTGCTACCCGCGGCAACCGCTTTTCGTCCCGAGCTCGTGCTGATCTCGGCCGGCTTTGACGCCCACCGCGCCGACCCGCTGGGCGGCTGTCAGCTTGAGAGCTCGGACTTCGCACGCATGGCCCGCCACGTCCGCGATCTCTCACGACGCACACACGCCCCGATCGGCGCCGTGCTTGAGGGTGGCTATGACCCGCCGGCACTCGCCGAGTCCGTGATCGCCACGATGCGCGCGCTCGGCGAAGACGACGCGGCCGAGTCAATCGCGCCCGACCTCATCTACACCCGACAAGCAGCCTCGTACGTCGGGCACCACTGGGAACTGTAGTCAGCACGCTCCAGTACGTGAACGCAGGCCCGGGCCTGCCGGCGCGAGCCTGCCAGACGCTGTAGCTTGAGCTGTCGTTGACCCCGGAGCGGGATCTACTGTCTCTGACGCGGTCCTCAGCGAGCCCTGGGCTCCACGCACGCGATCACGCGGGCCAAGGACCACGGCCAGCTGATCGCCGTACGAAACGAGCGAGTGATCACAGGCACGCTGCTCGCGGTCGGCTGCACGGCTGTTGAGCGGCGCCAGCAACGCGGCCCCGAGCGCAAGAGGGCGCGCCGCGGAGGGCGCGTCACGCCGCGGCACTCGGCGTCGCGGCCCCTGGCAGGACGCTGGGATCCCCTGGCGTCCGCACGGCTCAGCCGTCCCCATCGGGGCTCTCGAGGCTGGATCGACGAGCCGATCGCCAACAGCCGCAACAGTCATCCGTGGGCGCCTGAGCGACGACCAGCTGACAAGGACGGGTCCGCGATCCGCCAGATCCGCTCCTGCCGGGGCCCAACTAGACCTAAAACAAGCGATCTCGGGCGTGCGAGGCTGGTTCACGGTTCTGGGCTCGACCGGCTGAGGTTTGAGCGCGGTTGTGGGGGGTTGGGCGGCCCCCGCTTTTCGGTCCACCGCGAGTGAGAGGGTGGTGAATGTAGTGGGGGCAAGGTAGCGGCCTGCTCGGACGGATCACGCCCCCTGGTGCCGCGACCGTCGTCGCGGAGCCGAGCGGAGCGAGGCGTAGCGGCGATGGTCGCGGGCGCGCCGCCCCGGGGAGGGCCCCACCCCTCTTCTCATCGCTTGCTCGGCCTGATCGTTGAGGTCGAGCGGTCGGGTCGCCTCATGCGGCGATCTCGACCGGCTCGGTCCACTGCGCGGCGAACACGGCCGGGGCGCGCATCCCGAGCGATGAGTGTGGCCGGCGGTGGTTGTAGTCCTCACGCCAGTCACCGATCACGACGCGCGCCTCGGCCAGGCAGGAGAACTCCTCGACATCGAGCAGCTCGTCGCGCACGCGGGAGTGGAAGCTCTCGACGTACGGGTTCTGCCACGGCGAGCCCGGCTCGATGTACGCGGTTCCCGTCCCGCTCAGCTCGCACCAGTCCTGGAGCGCGTGCGCGGTCATCTCCGGGCCGTTGTCGCACCTCAGAAACTCCGGGGCGCCCCGCTCGGCGACCAGGCGCTCCAGCACGCCGACGGTCCGGTCGGCGTCGATGCTGCGCTCGACCAGCATCACCAGCGACTCACGGGTGAACTCGTCGACCACGTTGAGCAGCTTCAGCACCCTGCCGTCGGCGGTCTGGTCGAACTGGAAGTCGAACGCCCACACCTGGTTGGGCCGCTCGGCGCGCAGGCGCTGCGCAGGGACGGTCGAGTCCCCCAGCCGCCGGCGCTTGCGCCGCCGCTGCGGCACCCGCAGCCCTTCCTCCCGCCACAAGCGCTGCACACGCTTGCGGTTCACATCCCAGCCCAGCTCGCGCAGGTGATGATGCGCACGGCGATACCCCCACCGCGGACGGTCCTTGGAGAACTGCCGCAACTCGGCGCGCAACACCGCGTCATCCTCAGCGCGCTTGGGCTCATAGCGCTCCGTGGAGCGGTGCTGGCCCAGCACCCGGCACGCCCAGCGCTCGCTGACGCCGAGACGGTCACGAACCATCGCGACCGCCCGGCGCCGACGGGCTGGGCTCACCAGTTTCCCTTCGCGACCTCCTTCAGCGCCCGCACCTCGAGCGCCTGATCGGCGACGATCGCCTTCAACGTCACGTTCTCACGCTCGAGCTCCTTCAGCCGCTTCGCATCATTGGCCTTCATCCCGCCGTACTGGTTGCGCCAGCGGTGATACGTCTGCTCGCTGATCCCCAGCTCCTTCGCCGCCTCAGGGATCGTCTTGCCCTCACCGAGCATCCGCTCGGCCTCGCGCAGCTTGCGGATGATCTGCTCCGGCGTGTGCCTGCGTCGCTTCACGTGATCGTTCCTTCCTCGCCCATGATCCAGGGCGCGAGAAACTCTCACAAGGGTCGGACCGAACTCGGGGGGTCAGGCCAGGGTGAGGAACGGATCTGGGTGGCGATCGGACTCGCGCTCGGTGTGGGTGGGTGTCACATGACGCGGTCTGTCCCCTGTTCGGGGTTGCTGGTGTGCCGGCCTGGTGTGGCCGGCGGTCGGTATGGCGGGTCGCGGTTCGTCAGGGCGTTCTTTCCGCACGTCTGAGGTGCGGAAAGAGCGTCAGAGGGTGTCGAGGAGGCGGAAGAACGCGCCCAGCCATGGGTTGTAGGTGAGGATGCGCCATCGCACGCGCCGGCCAGTGGTGATGATCTGGGAGGGGATCTCGATGAAGGCTGCGAGGAAGGTGCGGAAGTCCATGGTGAGCAGGCGCCGGCGTTGCTCGTTGTGGCGCTCGGCCCAGCGCGGGCTGACTGGTAGTAGGAGGGCGCACCAGGCCTTCAGGCTCCAAGCGAGCGCGGCCATGGTCATGTAGGCCCAGTTCGCGCACAGGGTGTTCACTGGGGCGTGCAGGGCGCGCACGCCGGACTTCAGCTGGCTGATGAGGTTCTCCTGGTTGCAGCGTTGCCGGGCTTGGTCGATCACTTCGTCGGCGGTCATGTCCCAGTCGTTGGTGATGTAGAAGAAGTATCGGTACTCGCTGAACAGGACGTTCTCGCCGCGCTCGACGGAGATGTTCTTGCGTAGCGCGACGACTCGGTAGTCGCGCTTGCACTTGCCGGGACGGTAGGAGAACTCGACGACGTCCTCGGCCTTCTGGCGCAGCGTCTTGTAGTTGCGCTCGCGCACGATCTCGTCCTTCAGGTTGCAGCCCAATCCGTAGCCGGGCACGCTTCACCTCAACACGCACGCAGACGATCAGGCATCGGCTCGCAGTCGGCCCACAAAACCCCGGAACAAACGGCCTTGCAGGGCCCGCCCCCGAGTCCTCCGACCTAACCTACGCTTGGTTTAGGACTAGAAGGCGGTACTGACCTGCGCCGAACCGGGCGTTGCGCTCAGCGATCCACCAGGTAACGCCCGCGGCAATAGGCGGGTTCCCCCTAACGCATCTTCGGGATCATTCTCGCTCGCAGAGTGATCCCGTAGATGCGTTAGTCGTCTGGTGGTGGGGCTATGTTGGCGTGAGCGATGTCGTCACGTGGGAAGAGCTGGAGCCAGGCCGAGGCGGTCTGTCCGAGGCCGGAGCACGCCGGGTCGCGGGTGCGGTTTGCTGGTCGTCACGGTCCGCCGGAGCACCGTCGACAGCGCTACATGTGCGTCCCGGCGAACAGCGATCGCCCGCACCGCTTCACCGAGCGTTTGCCGCGCGAGGAGTCCTGGGCGGATGCTTGCGAGGCCTGCGAGCGCGACGTCGACCTCCACGAGGGTCCACACGCGGCGCGCAAGTAGGTATCAGTTCGTCGCTCGGGGGATCGCCGAGGCGTTGAAGATGGTCGGGGCCGGCTCGACCTACCGCGACGCGGCGCTGGTCGCGCGGGAGCGGGCGAAGCGACTGCGGTCCTGACCGGACCCCGTTTGTCGGTCCACCACGAGTGAGAGGGTGGTGGATGTGAGGGGCGAGAAGGTAGCGCCCTGGCCGGACGGACAGAGGAACTCTGCGCTCAAGGTTCCCGCGACCGTCGTCGCGAAGGCGCGAGCGTAGCGAGTGCCGAGCGGCGATGGCCGCGGCGCGCGCCGCCCGACACACCCCCTGCGGCCGGTCAGGCTGCCAGCGCTGCGTCGCCTTCGGCGGTCCACTCGGCGGCGAACATGGCCGGGGCGCGCATCCCGAGCGAGCTGTGCGGCCTGTGCCGGTTGTAGTCCTCGCGCCAGTCGCCGATCACGACACGCGCCTCGGCCAGGCAGGAGAATTCCTCGACGTCGAGCAGCTCGTCCCGCACCCGGGAGTGGAACGACTCCACGAACGGGTTCTGCCACGGCGAGCCGGGCTCGATGAACACGGTCCCGGCCTTCGACAGTACGCACCAGTCCCTGAGCGCATGTGCGGTCATCTCCGGACCGTTGTCACACCTCAGCAGCTCTGGCGCGCCGCGCGCGGCGACCAAGCGCTCCAGCGTCTCCACGACCGTGTCCGCGTCGATGTTACGCGCGACCAGCATCACCAGCGCCTCGCGCGTGAACTCATCAACGATGTTGAGCAGCTTCAACGCCCGCCCGTCGGCGGTCTGGTCGAACTGGAAGTCGAACGCCCACACGTGATTCGGCCGCTCCGCGCGGAGCCGCTCGGCCGGGACCGTCGACTCGCCGAGCCGGCGGCGCTTGCGCTTGCGCTGCGGCACCCGCAGCCCCTCCTCACGCCACAAACGCTGCACCCGCTTGCGATTCACCGACCAACCCAGCTCCCGCAGGTGATGGTGCGCGCGGCGGTACCCCCACCGCGGCCGCTTCACCGAGAACCTCCGCAACTCCGCGCGCAACACCGCGTCATCCTCGGCCGTCTTCGGCTCGTGACGCTGCGTGGAGCGATGCTGCCCCACCACCCGGCATGCCCAGCGCTCGCTGACGCCGAGACGATCGCGGAGCGTCGCGATCGCCCGGCGCCGACGGGCTGGGCTCACCAGTTTCCCTTCGCGACCTCCTTCAGCGCGACGACCTCGAGCTCCTTGTCGGCCACGATCCGCTTCAGCGTCGCGTTCTCGCGCTCGAGCGCCTTCAGCCGCTTCGCGTCGTTGGCCTTCATCCCGCCGTACTGGTTGCGCCACCGGTGATAGGTCTGCTCGCTGATCCCCAGCTCCTTCGCCGCTTCGGGGATCGTCTTCCCCTCGCCGATCAGCTTCTCCGCTTCTCGCAGCTTGCGGATGATCTGCTCCGGCGTGTGCCTGCGTCGCTTCATCGTGGAGTTCCTTCCTCGCCCATGATCGTGGGCGCGAGAAACTCTCACAAGGGTCGGACCGATCCTCCGGGGTCAGGCCAGTCCGACCCCGGTAGCGGCGAGCTGCGGTTCTCGCGGCACGGATCGCTGGTGATGGACTGGGTGGAGGTGTTCGCCCCGGTCGTCTTTGAGCCCTACCGCCCGAGCGAGTGGCCGGCGAGTGGGTCGCTGCTGCTGGACGACTTGCCGTTCAGGGTCCGCGACCCAGACAGTGGCCGCCACCGGATCGCGTTCCGGATCTTCTGCGCGATGGGCTATGAGGAAGGGCGCCCGAAACTGTGGCGCTTGGAGGCCTTCACAAGCAAGTCGCAGCCTGACTGGGAGGCGTTCCTAGGCGTCCTGGGGGGCGCGCCGCCGCGGGTGGTGTGCGACAACGACCATGGCCTCACAAACGCGGTTCGCGCTCGCTTCCCCGACGCCGAGCTGTACCTGTGCGAGTGGCACTTGCGCCGCGCGCTGGAGCGGCTGATGGGCAAGATCCGAGCCGAGGACGGCCAGCACAAGGACGCGATCGATGAGCTGCTGGAGCAGGTCGAGGCGGCGTTCACCGGCCCCTCGTTCTGGGCGCCGTTCCTCAAGCGCGCACACGCCGCCGGCATTCCCCGCCTGAGCGACTGGCTGAACAGCACCGGGCGGATTGTCGAGGAGCAGTTCCAACGGCGCGGACCGCGCTGGAAGCGGCCCGCGGACATACCGCTGACAACCTCGCCGCTGGACGCGTTCATCAACCCGGTCCGCGCGTCGATCCAACCGCGTGCGTACGGGTTGAAGAACCGCGAGCGCACCAACCGGCTGTTGATGCTCATGCAGCTGCACGCCAACCGCCACGACGACGAGCGCGCCTACGTCCGGCAGATCCGCGAGATCCTCGAGGCCAACCAGGGCCGACCCAACATCATGCGCCGCGCGATCATCGATGCCGGCGGCGGCGCGTCGCTGCGCTGACATCCGGCAGTAACGCATCTCCGGGTCCATCTTCGTCCTCAGAGTGGACCCGGAGATGCGTTAGGGGGGGCGGGTTGAGTCCGATCGCCGGCGCCGGCGCGACGGTGCGCGTCGCACATCCGGTGTCCGCAAATTTCTCGCACACCCCCGGGGGGCTATGCGGACGCTTGTCCGCACACCCGCGGCAGCTCAAATGCAGGGCTCAGCCGCGGACCGGTCGCAAGCCCTGCTCATCGCCAAACTCGGGCACCGGGTGCTCGCATATGAGCAGGCACTCGGGCCGAAGCGGAAGCGCTGGCGGGCGGACTCGCCGCTCCTGCAAGGGAACGAGAGGAGAACTCTCGTCGGAGCCCCTGCGGAGTTGCCGCCAGGTGGCTGCTTCCGTTCCCTCGCAGTCGTGTCGTGGCTGACGCCGCCGACTTCCGCTCGGCTGGAAGCAGAAGTGATGGCCATCACTTCTGCACAGCCCAAACCGGCACTGGGTCTCGGCGCTCGTGACTGCCGCTCTCGTGATCGCCAGCGCGTCGATTAGCTGGATCCGGGCAAGCACCCGCCCCTGCGCGGGCTTCCCCCTGCAAGCGAAACGAGGACGCGCGGGAGCTTGTTCGATCGATGCAGTCGAGCAAGCAACGCCACGGCGGTGCATACGCACGCTCGGGCACTGGTGTCGGTGAAGTCGCTCAATGCGGGTTTGCGTGGCGTTCGGCGTCGCGCGGGGGTGGTGGCGCGACGTAGCGCCGGCGACGACTGGTCCCGGTGACGGGACCCAAGCGTATGACACCGGCGATCTCTCGGCCGCGAGCGTGGCTGGCTCCATTGGCTCGTATCGCAGGAATTTCATGGTGCCGAGCAGCGCGTTCGCACGATAGGTGCGCGCGGGCGACCGTCACTGGATCATCCGCTTCGAGTGGGTCAAGCGCTTGAATGGAGCGCCGCGGCGTGCGAGCACGCTCACCGCGATCGCAACCGCGACCGTGGTCACCGGCTGCAATGCGACGCGCTGATCAGGGGCAGCTGCGATGAGATCTTCCCCGACAAGGCGTCCTGGAAGCTCGCTACGGCGCCTCGAGCTCGACAAGGCGTTGCTGTCAGCGAACAGAGCCGGCGATTAGCTGGTCGTGACCAAGCTCGACCTCGGCCGGTCCTTCGAGTGGGTAGTTACGCCCAGAGCGGATCGGTGTGTGCCCCGATGTCCCATGGCGCTCGGCCGGCGTATGGTGTGGTTGCGCGCTCGGGTCCGTGCGCGGATTCGTGAAGCGGTCTCTCCACAAGGAGATTCAGTTGTTTCAGCTCCCCGTTTTCCTGCAGTCCCCGGTTTCCGGGAGTTCGTGTACGCCGATGATTCGCTGCCCGGGGCCGAGCATTGGTTGGGGTGAGGGCGAGATGTGACAATGCTCGCTTCGGCGCCCGAGTCCCAGCCGTTGGTTGACAGCATGGCGTTTGCCGTTTCGGACGGCTGCCGCGAGGGTGCACCCGTGATCGCTCTGGCCGGTCGGGCGCTCGGATGACCGGCGCGCTGAAGGAGGTGGCGTTGGCCGCTGCGCCGGTTGGGCGTCTGCGCGAGACGGCGGGGCCGAGAGCGTGGGAGCGCTTGACCGACGCTCAAGCTCGCGCCGAGGAGTTGCTCGCGGGCCGGTCGTTGTGGTCGATCAGCTCGACGGCGATCGGCGGCGGTGTCTCCGAGATGCTGCGCACGCTGCTGCCGTACACGCGAGCGGGTGGCGTCGACGCCCGTTGGCTGGTCGTGGGGGGAAGCGCTGAGTTCTTTTGTGTGACCAAACGGATCCACAACTTCCTTCACGGGCATCTTGGGGACAGTGGCCCGTTGGGCGAGGCGGAGCGAGGCGCCTATGAGCGTGTGATCGAGGACGCTGGCTGGGCTCTGCGCGACGTGATCCGCCCCGGGGACGTCGTGGTTTTGCACGACCCGCAGACGGTCGGCCTCGTATGTGAACTCGAGCGGCTTGGCGCGACGGTGATTTGGCGCTGCCACATCGGCACGAATAAGCCGGGTGGGCTCTCAGAAGCGGCGTGGGACTTCCTCTGGCCCTATGTTCAAGAGCCGGACGTGGTGGTGTTCTCGCGGCGCGGGAGCGTGCCCTCGCGATTGCCGCGGCAGTCGGTCAGTAGTCACGAATGAATTAGTGGGCCCTTTTGGGTTGGGTGGATCGTGTAATTCCAGTCCGGATGGAACTCGTCGCGGATGATGTTCACCTCGGCCAGCTCCGCGTCGGTGACTTTGATCCCTTTCTCGTATTCGCGGGGGTCAAGGCGCGCGTAGACCTTCAGGCCGGTGCTGGTCGTGGTCGATCCGATCAGGTCGATGATGACTTGCAGGCTCTCCAGCGGCCGCCCGCGCCAGTTCAGGCTGACGTAGCTGAACAGGCGGTGCTCGATTTTGTTCCATTTCGAGGTTCCGGGCGGGAAGTGGCAGACGCGGATCGCGATCTGTAGCTCGTTGGCGAGCTTTTGCAGCTCGGTCCTCCACAGCCGGGTGCGGCTGGAGTTGCTGCCGCCGCCATCCGCGGTGATCAGCAGCGTCGTGGCGTTCGGGTAGCGCTTCTGGCCGAGATGCATCCACCACGCGCGGATCGAGCTGACCGCGAACGCGCTCGTGTCGTTGGTCACACCGACCGACACGAACCCCTCATTCGCGGCGAGGTCGAGCACCCCATAGGGGATCGCGTGCCCCAGATCCTTGTCCTTGAAATCGTGGCAGCGAACCTCGACCGGCCGCTCGGTCGGCTCGTACTCCCGCCCGACAGCCTTGAAATCCCCGACAAGCTCCCGCTTCTTGGCATCCACGGAGATCGTCGGCTCGCCCGCCGCCAGCGCCGCCCGCGTGGTCTCGTTGATGTGGCGAAACTGCGCGTCACGGTCGGGATGATCCTTCCCCTCCCTGGTCTTCTGATTGGCGTGCAACCGAAACCCGAGCCCCCGCAACAGCTTCCCCGTGCTCCGATCAGAAATCTGATGCCCAGCCGCCACCAACGCCCCCGCGAGCTTCGCCAAGCTCTTCGAGGACCACCGCAACGGCGAGCACGGATCCCCCCGCGTATCCGGATCCACCAACGCCTCCAACGCCCCCACCAGCTCCGGATCACACTCCGTCAACCGCGGGCGCCCCGCACCCGGCCGACGGACACGACCCGCCTCCAGCCTCGTCCCCTCCCGCAACTCCGCGATCCCACGCACCACCGTGTTCCTGCCGATCCCCGTCGCCCGCACGACCGCCGCGATCCCACCCCGCCCACACGCACGCGCCTCCGACGCAGCCCACAACCGCCGCTGACGCTCGTTCAACTCCGGCCCCAACCCCCGACCCGATAACGCTCCGCAATCCGCGATTCATCGATCATCCCTTCGCGATACGCCACCACCCAACATCCTGCCACAACCCACTAATTCATTCATGACTCCTCAGGCTGATCGCGCCGTCGATCGATCCGTGCTCGGTGAAGAACGCGGACATGCCGATGGAGCTGGCGGCGGCAATCCTCGAGCACACCGGGCTGGTTGCTTGCGAGGGCGAGCTGTCCGAGGCACCGGCGTTTCACCGCGCCGACGGCTCGCCCTTGCGTGTGCGCCACCGATGTGACGTCCTGCGCGCCGGTCCGGCGCCGAGGCTCGGTTGCGATCAGTTGGTCGTGCACGTCTGCCGCTGGGATCGCATCAAGGACCCGGTTGGTGTGATGCGCGGCTTCGTCGAGCACACGCTCGCGCACGTTCAGGCTCACCTGATCCTCGCCGGATCTACCGTCCATGCGATCACTGACGACCCCGAGGAGCCGGGAACGCTCGACGAGGTGCAAGCAGCCTGGCGCGCGTTGGGTCACCAGCAGCGCGCCCGGGTGAGCGTCGCATGCCTGCCGATGCACGATGTCGAGGAGAATGCCGCGATCGTGAACGCGCTCCAGCGCCACGCCGACGTGATCGTCAAGAAGAGCCTGGAGGAGGGCTTCGGGCTTGGAGTTACCGAGGCGCTGTGGAAGCGACGCGCCGTCGTAGCCAGCGATGTCGGCGGTCATCGTGACCAGATTCGCCACCAGCACAGTGGCCTGCTGGTCGATCCGGCCGACGCGTGCAGCTTCGGTAACGCGATCGCCGAACTCCTCGCCAACCCAGCGCGGGCGAGCGCGTTTGGCGACGCCGGACACGAAACCGTCAAACAGCTCTACCTGGACAGCCGGCAGCTCGCCGAATGGGACGAGCTGCTCGCCGCCCTGACTGAGACAACGAGCGCGAAACGGTCGGCCAGCTACCCGAAACTCGAAATCGTCGGCAATCGCATGCAATCAAGGCTCCCAGCCGAGGTCCCGGGAGACAACGAAGGCCGAAATGCGTCCGCGTGACGGGGTGCCGGGGCAAGCATCGCTCGATCGAGGAGCGCTCGATCCAGCCGACCACGATCATCTGACTGGCCTGTGGAACCGCCAGCGCTTCGAGGAGGAGTTCGACCGGCGCATCGCCGGCTCACTGCGAGACGGTGAGCGCCTGGCGCTTCTTTCGATCGACGTGGACGGGTACCGCGATGTGATCAGGCGGCACGGTGCGCGCGCCGCGGAGGGACTGATCCGGAGCATCTCGCAGGTACTCGCGAAGCGCCTTGGACCAAACAAGACACTGGCCCGCATCGGAGGCGACGAGTTCGCCGCCGTGATCCCCGGGGCGACGCCTCAGCTCGTACAGAGCCTGGCCGACGACCTCTGCACGGCCGTGCGCGAGCAGTCACACGCCGTCGGTTCCGGTCAGGTTCGTGCCACCGTCAGCATCGGTGGCGTCTTCCTCGACCCGCGCACCGCGACGCACCACGATGCGCTGGTCGCAGCCGACACCGCCCTCTATGAGGCCAAGGCCGCAGGCGCCGACCGCGCCATCCTGCACGAGCCCTCGCAACGCGCGTAGGCTAGGACGATTGGTGATTCGGGAGAACCGGGCGAGCGTCGGGGCCATGCTCACGCCAGCGTCAGGGCAATCGTGGGTACAGCCAAGGTAAGACCGGAAACTGCAGCGAGCCAGCGGGTTGCTACGCGTGTGTCCCGCTTGCTGAGATGAATGGCCGGGCAGGATGGCGCACGGTCGCGCCCCCGCAACTGGCGGCACCCCAAATGTCCCTGGAGCCCACGGGTCACTGGTCGCGGGCATTTGGCGGCGGCTCGTTGACCACGAGCCAGTACAAGCCGAGATGATGGATCATTTCGGCGAACTGGTTGAAGTCGACCGGCTTGCGGACGTAGCTGTTGGCCCCGTATCGATACGCTGCGATGACATCGATCGGCGCGGCGAAGCCCGTCAGGATCACCACCGGTGTCAGGCATGTGCGCTCGTCTTCGCGGATGCGCTGCAGCACCTTGAGCCCGTCGAGTTCCGGGAGGTTGAGGTCCAGCAGCACCAGCCGCGGCATGCTATTGGCGTCGTTGAACAGGTAGTCGAGTGCCTCCCGGCCGTCGCGCGCGAGCTCGATGTTCGCGGTCGTGCCCATGCGCAGCGCACGGACCGTCAGCGACTCGTCATCTGGGTTGTCCTCGACCAGCAGGATCGTTACGGGATTCGGCATCAGGTCACCTGGTTCTATCGATGTTGGGGCGTCGCACCCAGGGGCAGGGTCAGCTCTCGCCGGCTTCGGATCGTACGCGGCTCGGTTGCGGGATTTCCTTCAGCGCGGCGAGTGTGAAGGCCGGCGTAACGAAGCCGGTCACCACGTCTTGACGCGTTTGCTCGGGCGCCGGCGCTCGATTCGCACCCGCATGTCGAGGACGAGGCTGCCCTCGCTTGTGCAGCGGACCGGGTTGAGGTCAGCCTCGACCATCTCGGGGACTTCCCGGAGCAGGAGCGCGAATCGCAGAATCAGCTCGCGCAGCGCTTCGCGTGCGAGCGCGGCGGCGTCCGGGAACCGGTACAGCTCGGTTGCGAGGCCGTGGCAGGCGTCGATCAGCTCGTCGGCTTCGACGTCCGTCGCGGGCGGCAGCCGGAACGCGACGGTTTCGCCAAGGCCGGCTTGGCTGCCGCCGAGGCCGACCGCGATCACGGGGCCCAGATCGGGATCGCTGAACGCGCCCACCAGCACATCGACGCCGGTCGCCACGAGCGGCTGGGCGATCGCGCCAGTCCATTCTCGTCCGGCCGTCTTGACCCGTCGTTGGAGCTCGCGCCAGCCGGATCGGACTGCCGACTCGCCCTCCAGTCCGAGCAGCACGGCGTCGATCTCGCTCGCACGCGCGGGCGCGGCAAAGTCCGCCTTCAGTACCACCGGACCGCCGATTTCCAGGGCCACCGCGAGCGCGCGCTCGAGCTCGCGGCATCGATGCGAGGCGGCAACCGGGATTCCGTGCGTGGCCAGCACAGCCTCCGCGTGACCCAGCGAAAGCCAGCCGCCTGCAGGCTCGCGATCGAGCACCGAAGCGATCAGCGCGCGTGCCGCGCTCCCGTCCAGGCCCGGGTAGTCCGGGCGCACGCCGAGCGGGCGCGACAGCCATGCGCGACGTTCGGCCGCGCGCGCAAGCACAGCCACACAGGAGTCCGGGAACAGATAGTTCGGCACGCCCACACCAGTACTCGCCGGCAGCCGGCCGTCGGAGCGCACGACAGATGCCACAACCGGCTTTGGCTGCCCGTCCGAGACCGCGGAGATCGCGTCCAGAACGCCGTCCGGGTCGCCCTCAAGACGATCGACGTAGCAGACCATCAGCGCATCGATCCCCGCGTTGGCGAGCAACTCGCGCACCCGCACGGCGTAGTCGTCCGCTCCGGCGCCGAGCCTCAACAGCACCGGATACGGCGCTCCGCGCGCGTCGCTGGCCTCCAGCCCGTGCGTGGCGCATGCGTCGGCAGCGAGCGTCGCCACACTCGCCGAGTTGCTCACGATCCCGACCCGGCGTCCGCTCGGCAACGGCTGGCTCTCGAACAGCTGCGCGACCTGGAACAGCTCCTCGCTGCTGTGAAACCGCAGCACCCCTGCCTGGCGCAACACCGCGTCGATCACCGCGTCGCCGCGCAGCGCCGCAGCCGTGTCAGAGCGCGCCTGGCTGCGCGCCCGCTCGGCGCTGCGACGCCCCTTGATAACGAGGATCGGCTTGCGGCGCGAGATCCGCTGCGCGACCCGGGTGAAGCGCTCAGGATTACCGAACGACTCCACGTACAGCATCACCACGGCCGTCCGGTCATCCGCCTCGCACCACTCCAGCAGATCGTTGGTCGAGACATCAGCACGACCGCCGACCGAGACCAAGATCGAGATTCCCATCTGCCGGGCCTGCGCATGTCCAAGCAGCCCGATCCCGGGCGCTACAGCCTGCGCGCCGATCGCCAGCGCGCCGGGGCTCACCTTTGCGCCGCTGAAAGTGGCGTTCAAACTCACCTCAGCGGCCGTGTTGATCACCCCCACCGAGCTCGGCCCGACGATCCGCAAGCCCGAGCCCCGGACGATCTCCAACAGCCGCTCATCGCGCTCCACAGATGCCACGCCGTCGTCTTCGAGACCGGAAGGGAGCACCAGCAGCGCCCTGGCTCCATTCGCGGCCGCCTCCGCGGCGAACTCGAGCACCTCCTCACCCGCGACGGCGATGATCACCAGCTCCGCCGCCGGCTCCAGCTCGGCAAGGCTGCGAGCGGCCCGCCTCGAGCGCACCACACCCCCCGCGCGGTTGACCGGCATCACAACCCCATTAAAGCCACCGGCGACGATGTTCCCCAGCACCGCGCGGCCCACATTCCCCGGCGTCTCCGCAGCACCCACGACAGCTATCGACGACGGCGCGAGCAGCGACTGCAACGAAGCGACCGCGGCGAAATGATCACGCTCATCGATCCGCTCCCGCACCGCCTCCGACAGCGTGATATCGAGCGAGACCGTCACCTCACCAAACGAAGCCTGGCGTCGCACCGCGAACCCGGCGCCCTCGAACACACCCAACATCGCCTGATTGCCGAACATCACCTCCGCATCGAACCGGCGGATCCCACGGTCCGCCGCGATCTCCGCGAGCTGCTCGAGCATCCGCGTTCCCGCGCCGCGGCGCTGAAAATCGTCGGCCACCGCAAACGAAGCCTCAGCGGCGCGCGGCTCGCGCAGCCCATCGAAGCCGGCGACCGCCACCACCCGGCCGTCAAGCCGGGCAATCAGCGTGACCCGATCAACACCACCGGCCCGCACGGCAGCACGCGCCGCGATATCGCTCCCCCCACCGCCGTGAAAGCGCATGTAACGGCTCTCCTCGGACAAGCCGTCGAAGAACTCCTTGATGTCCTCGAAATCCGCCGGAGTCGGAGCCCGCAGACGCAAGGTCAGCCCATCGCGCAACAACACATCCCGCACCAGCCCTTCCGATTCACCAGCCGAAGCGAACATCACACCCCCCGGCCGCGATCGACCGCCAACAGCTGACCGGTGATTACCGGCAGCCCGCCGCGCACACGAGCTATACAATCGCTCGCCACCACGCCGAGCCGCCCCAACCAGCCCTTCGGCTCCCCCGTGGCCAGCAGTCCCCTTCTTTCACGAGCCACCACAGTCCTGATCGCGCCGCCTAGTCCGCCTGCGAGCGCCCCCGCGAAACGTAGCGATGCCCAGCCAAATCTCACGACACGCCCTCGATCCCAACACGCCGACCCTGTCCTCACGCGCGCTCCAAACGTCTAACACCCACGGCCCGCGGCGAGCTCAAGCAGCCGAGCCCTCCCGTTAGGCGGCGCGATCCGATCATGCCAGCAGCAGCCACGAGCAGGATGCGATCGATCCTACCGCGATCACGCGCGGCTCACGAAATCCCCCCGCGACGCGGTCTCCTGACACCGGCCGCTCGCTGCGTGGGCAAAGCCGCTTTTCGGCTGTTCTAGCTCAACGTACGACCGCGGCCGGACGGCAGCGCCACGGCCGTGACACCGACGCCGTTTGCTCACAGGCTCTCTCGGGCCAGCTGTTCCGCGCGCCGTTTCTCAGCTGGACGTGGTAGTGGCGGCTCGAGGTCGTGTTCGGTCACACCGATCCGGATGTCCACAAGCCCGCCGTTTGACGGCCGGCTGCGAGCCTGATCAGCAGGCGGATGGGCTTGGCGTCGGTTTGGGGAGCAACGGAAACACGACTCGGGCTGAGGAGGCGTTGCCGCAAGAGGTCGCGGCACGTCCGACGTGGCCAAGAAGATCACCGAGTCGGGCTTAGACTTAGAGATGGCGAGCTGCTTTGCCGAGGAAACACTGTTGAGCTACGAAACGGAGTCGGAGTGATCTCGCGCGGCCGTTCACAGTGAATGGTTGCTCTGATCGAAGGATCCTGGGGACTGTTTCGCTGAGTTCGGACGACCAAGGTGTCAGCGTTGTAGGCGAAGATTCCCATCCGGTCCAGATCTGCTGGCCGTAGATGGGGCGAATCTCATCGCTGGCTCGACCGGGCGAAGGTCCCGCGCGGAACGTGGCGCAGTCACGCGGTACTCTCACTAGAACTCGCCGCGGTCATCGCCGCTGCGTTGACTACGTGCGGGTCTCCGTACGGATGGCGGATGACACGGGTCGAAAACTGTGGACGATTGGGCAGGCGTCCTGAGGAAGGGACGTTCAGCGATGTTGAGGATGTGATGAGCAGTTCTCGATCGGCGGTAGACCGGCGTGGCCCGGTGGCGCCCAGCTCCGAGGCTGAGACCGGCTTGGCGCGGCGACCTGGTTCGAAGGGCCGCTTGGCTCGCGACGCTGGGAGGCGATGATGGCTCCGCCTTTCACACGACCGCCGATGGGTCAATCGTCCTCCGACGGAACGTCCGCTCGCGCAGACGGCGCCCCCGCTCCGCGGATCGCAGCTGAGGAGGTCGAGCTTCGCCGGCTGGCCGCCGTGGTCGATTCCTCGGCAGACGCGATCATGTCCAAGGAGCGCGACGGCAGGATCACGAGCTGGAACCGCGGGGCAGAGGGCCTCTACGGGTACACGGCGAGCGAGATCGTCGGGCAGCTCGTCAGTGTTCTGGTGCCCGCCGACCATGCGGGTGAGGAGCAGGCGATCCTCGATCGCGTGCTGCGGGGCGAGGACGTCGGGCGCTACGAAACGCAACGGCTCGCGAAGGACGGATTAGTGATCGACGTCTCGATAACCGTGTCGCCGATATGCGGCACCTCTGGACAGGTGATAGGCGCGTCGTCGATCCACCGCGATATCACCGAGCAGAGGCGAGCGAGGGAAGAGCTGCAGCTACGAGCCGAGCTGCTCGATCTGGCCCATGATGCGGTGATCGTGCGTGATCCGGCTGAGAATCGTGTGACGTCCTGGAACCGCGAGGCGCAGGACATCTACGGCTACAGCCGAGAAGAAGTCCTTGGACGGGTCACGCATGAGCTGCTCGCGACGGTCTTCCCGAAGTCTAGGGAGGCGGTCGATGACGCGCTGGCACGGGAGGGACGGTGGGTCGGTGAGCTGCGCCACACGCGCAAGGATGGCGTCGGTGACCCGATACTCCGCATTATCGTCGGACGGTCTGGTGTGGACAAGCGGGTTGGTTGCTGAAAAGGCCGGCACGGCCGCCACCCTCAAGCGTGCGTCGCCCGTAACGCCGACGGTCGCCGAGTCTACTGACCGCCAGTGAGCCGTGCTGACAGACCAGCGCCCGCCCCGCCCGCCGTAAGGGCCGTTGCACCACCCAGCGTCATCGCGGCGGGTAAGACACCGACGATGTCTGGAACACGATGCGCGGATGCGCCAACCTAGCCCAGGGCCCGGACGGAACTGACCGGTAATGGGGGGGGTGGCAAGCTCCGCCGCCCGCCGCGCTACCGGTCAGCGGCGGCCATCAAGGCATCCCCCCTTACCCCTGGAGGGACGAGGCACCTACGCGCGATCGCCCTGGGCCAGAGGCCCGGTGGCTGCTCCGAGCGTGGTCAAGACGGCCTCGGCGAGCGTGACGGCGACGGCCAGCGCCGCATGCCCGGCATTCGCACCAGAATTGCTTACGGATCCCATTGATTCATAAGCAAAATGCATCTGTAGGGGTGGTTCTGGGAGCCGTCACGATGGCGGACATGTCATATCCCCGCCCCAATTCGTCGTCTCGCCACATTCGCATGAGCGTCCGCGTGGCGCCCCAGCTTGCCGCCCGCATCGACATCCTCGCGGCGCACTGCGGGCAAGGTCGAAGCCAGTTCATCCGAACTTCGATCGCGCTGGCCGACGCCACCATGGCCCTCGCCGAGCTAAGTGCCCCTGAAGGTGACGGCCCGCTGGCCCCCGAGGCATGGGAGACGAAGCGGCTCGCTACTCGTCGCCTGGCCGAAATCGCCGAGGCGCTGACGCCTACGCCGCTGCCGCCTCTGACCTGACCGGTGAACGAGCGCGGCCCGGGAGCTAGCCGGGCCGCAGGAAGAAACGCACATATGAACGCACACATGAACGCACACATGAATGTACCTATGCGGTCGGCGGCTCGCCTACCGGATGTGTGGGTCGCCACGACCGATCACGGCGACTGCTTGATCTTCGACGCTGGTGACGCCGCGTTCGCGGCGAAGGCGGGCGAGCGCGTCCGCCGGTGGTACCCGCCAGCACGCGGAGCAGCTTCACGAGTACGCCGTCCGCGCGCGTTCCGGTCTCGTCGTCCACGCTCCCGCCGGTCTCGGCGGTCCACCCCAGCGCGAGGCGATCCCGATGGTGATGGTGAGTCCGCTGTTCACCGTCGCCCTGGTCGCGCTGGGGGTGCGGGATGAGCCTGCTCGCGCAGCATCAGCGGCTGATTCGTGAATCGGCGATCAGCGACGAGGTCGCGGCCGAGCGGGGTTACTGGAGCGCGACCCGGCCGGCCGAGCTCGAGCGGTGGTTCGGACGGACGCAGTGCAGGCTCGTGCCCGCGTTGGTGCTCCCGGTCTACTCCGTCCGCGGGGAGCTCGAGCTCGTGCAGATCCGGCCCGATGAGCCGCGCGTCGTCAAGGGCAAGTCCCGGAAGTACGAGCTCCCGAGCGGCTGCCGGCTGGTGCTCGACGTCCCGCCGCGCGTGCGGCCGGCGCTCCCCGACCCGGCGATCCCGCTGCTCATCACCGAGGGCGCGCGGAAGGCCGACGCGGCGGTCAGCGCGGGTCTGAACGCGATCGCGATCCCGGGCGTGACGACCTGGCGCGGCCGCAACGAGCACGGCGGCAAGACGGCGCTGCCCGACCACGAGCTGATCGCGTGGAACGGCCGCATTCTCTACCTCTGCTTCGACTCCGACGCGCTGGTCAAACGCGAGGTGTGGGCGGCGCTGGAGCGCTACCGCGCGTTCCTGGCGCGGCTCGAGGCCGAGGTGCGCATCATCTATCTGCCCAACGGGGAGGGCGGGGCGAAGGTTGGGCTGGACGACTACCTTGCCGCCGGCCACTCCCGCGACGACGTGCTGGCGCTCGCGTCCGACGAGCTCCGCGAGCCCGGCGGTCAGAAGCGGAGCTCGAGCAGCGCGCCGGTAGCGCGGCTGCGCCCGACCTACGAGTTCGCGCATGAGGTCGGACGGGTGCTCGATCGGTTCGTGGTGCTGCCAAGCCGCGCCGCCGCGCTGACGATCGCGCTGTTCGTGCTCCACAGCTGGGCGTTCGACGCCGCACACGCGACCCCGTACCTGGTGCTGCAGAGCGCGGTCAAGCGGTCGGGCAAGTCGCGCGTAGAGGAGGTGCTCGAGCTACTCGTGCGCGCGCCGTGGCGGATCGCCGCCACCAGCGAGGCGGCGATGTTCCGCAAGATCGACGCCGAGCAGCCGACACTACTGATGGACGAGGTCGACGCGCTGTTCGGCTCCAGGACCGAGGGCACCGAGCCGATCCGCGCGATCCTGAACGCCGGCAACCGCCCCGGCGCGGCGGTCTCCCGGGTCGTCGGCGAGGGCGCCTCGATGACGGTCGCCGACTTCTCCGTCTACTGCCCAAAGGTGCTCGCGGGCATCAATACCTCGCGCTGGCCGGACACCGTGCTCGACCGCGCGATCGTCGTGCAACTACGGCGCAAAAAGCCAGGCGAGGAGCTCGAGCGGCTCCGGCCGCGCAAGCTGCGCGCGGAACTCGAGCAGCTACGCGCGGAGCTCGCACGATGGGCAGCCGAGCACCTCGAGGAGCTCCGCGAGCTCGAGCCCGAGTTCGTCCCTGGGCTCGATGACCGTGCGTTCGAGGCGTGGGAGCCGCTGCTCGCGATCGCCGAGCTCGCCGAACTCGAGGGCGGCGCAGGCTGGAAGCAGAACGCGCGCAAGGCTGCGCTGGTCCTCGCCGGGGAAAGACCCGCAGATGCCGACGGCGATCCAGTCGCGGCACTCGCGGCGATTCGTCGACTGTTCGACGCCGAGCGCGTCGAGGCGCTGGGCTCGGGAGCGATCGTCGAGGCCCTGAACGACAACGAGGAGCTTCCGTTTGGCGGCTGGCGCAAGGGCGCGGGGATCGACGCTCGCGGACTGGCGCGGCTGCTGCGGCCGTTCGGCATCGCGCCGCACGTGGTCAGGATCGCGGAGCAGACACCACGGGGCTATCACCGCGAGCAGTTCGTCGACGCGTGGGAGCGCTACCCCGGGCCGCTCCAGGAGGCGCCAGAAACACGCACACGCACGTTTTCGCCCCGGGATCGCGACCCCGATCCGCAACAACGCAACAACCCAAGCAACGACCGGCGATCTGGGGCGTTCAGCGATCCGCAACAAGGCGCCGATGTTGCGGATCGCGAAACGGCCGAAAACCCCACTGGACACGGGGCATGTTGCACTGTTGCGGATCAAAACGGCCAACCCGGGACCGAAACACGTATCGACGTGCTTTCGGCACCGACCGCGAAGGGTCGCGCAGTGCTCGTCAAGCTCACACACGAGCAGCGCCTCGAGCACTGGCGAGCTCGCCGCGAGCAGCATCAGCGCGAGCTCGAAACCGGCGCGCCGACACTCGCCGAGCTCACCGCCGAGCAACTGCTCGAGACCTTCCCGGGTGCGGAGCTCGAGCGAACCGACGTCGACCGCGCGGCCGAGGTGATCGCCTGCTCGCTCGCCGGCAGTAAGTACGTGATCGGCCAGTGGTGGCCGTCGGCGCCGATCCGGCGCGGGCTCCGGGTGTACGGGATCACCGACGAGACCGTAATCGACGCGGCACTGCAAATGCCCCAGGTGCAGGTGCGAAAGCAGGGCGCGACCGGCGCCCGCTGGCGACTCGCACGCGTCCCCGAGCTCCCCCGCCCCGCCATCGAGCGGACTGCGGAATGCCGATGCGACCAGCGATCCCGGGAGTGGCGGCTCGCGACCGGCGGCGCGTGGACATGCGCACTCTGCCACCCCCCCGCCGACGGGCTCGAGATCGAGCACCGCACCAGCGCGGAGGATGCCGAGCTACTCGGGCTGCCGCCTGGAGGAGGCGCGGCGTGAGCGAGCCGACGCGGCTTCACCCGGACGACCTCGTCGCACTCGGGCAACTCGTCGCCGGAGTCGTCATGACCGAACTCCGCAACGCCGAGTCTGCTTCTGTGCCCGCCCGGCTGCTCACCGTAGGCGAGGTCGCAGACTGGCTTGCGCTCAGCCGCGATCAGGTGTACAGGATGGAGCGCGAACTCGGTGCGATTCGGCTCGGCAGAGGCTCAAAAGCCGCCGTGCGTTTCCGCACGGAAACGGTCGCCGCCTGGCTGGATGCCTGCTCGACAGGCAGGGGGTCCGAGCCGCCAAATGCCCCGCCGCGTCGGCGCTCGCGGCGGCGGGCCCCCGCGACGACGTCGTCCGGTCCCCGATTGCTCCCCGTAAAGGGGCTAAGATGAGGGTTGTCAATGTAGGTGGGCCGGCGCTGCTCGAACAGCCCGGCCCATGGCGCAGACGGGAGGACCGTCGGCGCAGACGGCACGATAGTCGTGCCTTCCTCGCCAAGTCGTTCTCCCCTCGGCGCCTCGACCGAGAGGAGTCGTGATGGCACGGCAATCAACAGGCGGCGTTCGCGAGAGGGCGACGTCGCGAGGTACGAGCTTCGCGATCCGCTTCGTGGTCGGCGGCCGGCGTGTCTTCCAGCACGTTGGCTACACGGCCGACGGCGTGACTCGCGCCGACGCCGAGCGCGAGCTGGCCTACGCGCTCGAACAGGTGCGCCGTGGCGAGTGGCGGCCGCCCGCCGAGGTGGAGGCGCCGCGCCAGATGCCCACGTTCCACGAGTTCGCCAGCGAGTGGTTCGAGCGCCGCGAGCACGAGGGGTTGCGGCCCCGGACGCTTGAGCACCTGCGCTGGACGCTGACCGATCACCTCTTGCCGCACTTCCGCGCCTTTCCGCTAGACCGCATCGACGTCGCCGCGGTCGACGCCTACGTCTCGGCGAAGGTCCGCGAGGGCAGACTCGGCCCGGTCTCAATCAACACCACCGTGCAGGTGCTCGCGACCGTGCTCGACGTCGCGATCGAATACGGTCACCTGACCGCTAATCCGGCGAGGGGCCGGCGGCGGCGCCTGCCCGTGACGAAGCCGGCGCGGCTTTCACTCGAACCTGAGCAGGTCACGGCGCTGCTCGCTGCCGCCGGCGAACTCGACGACGCCGACCGCTGCGGGCGGCGCATCAGACGCCCGCTGCTCGCGACGCTGGCCTTCACCGGGTTGCGCATCGGCGAGCTGCTCGCGTTGCGATGGTCGGACGTCGACCTCGCCGCCGGGCGGATTCGCGTCCGGGCCGCCAAGACGGAGGCCGGCGTGCGCGACGTCGACTTGCAGCCCGAGCTGCGCGAAGAGTTGGCGTTGTGGCGGGCGACGACGCGGCACCCCGAGCCGGCGGACCTCGTGTTCGCCACCGCGAAGGGCAAGCCCGACAACCGCAACAACATCCGTCGCCGCGTGCTCGTCCGGGCAGTCGAGCGGGCGAACGAGCGAATCGCCAAGAACGGCGCCTGCGAGCCGCTGCCCGAGGGCTTGTCCCCACACGCGCTGCGCCGCTCGTTCGCCTCGTGGCTTGTCGCCGAGGGCGAGGATCCGGCCTACGTCATGCAGCAGCTAGGGCACACCGATCCGGCGATGACACTGGGCCTATACGCGAAGGCGCTGCGCTCCAAGCGGCGGCGCGCGCATCGGGGACTAACGGGGACCAAGGCCGCCGCGCCCGCGCCCGCGGCACTCGACGAGGTCAGCCCGTGAACGCGAAAGGCGGCCTTTTGCAAGGCTTCCTGCGAGTGGAGCTAGCCGGGCTCGAACCGGCGACCTCCTGGGTGCGATCCAGAAGCTGTTTTCGCACCAATTGTGCTGATTTGCTGGGCGTTTATCGACTCTCGACCCGGTGGCCGGTTCAGATTTCTGTAACCGTTTGCAGGGGTTTGTCGGGAGTCTGGTCCGCGCAAACGCGTGCGCGGACCAGCGGTGACGTGCCGATCATGGCGGCGTCGCCCCCTCCTCGGAGCACCGACGCTCCGAGGAGGTGATCACTAGCAGTTGAGTTCCTCACAGTCGGGGCCTCCGCCGCGCGGGCGACCGTCGCGGCGGGGTATTCCCCCCTTAACGGCTTCGACCCCCTGGCCAGCTGCGACAACAGCTGAGGGGGATCGAACCAACAACAAAGGCTCTGAGTCCGTGGCAGGACGAGAGCACAGTTTAGCCACGCCGTGGACGGATCCACGAGCGCGTGCGATCGCGGCTGCCCCGGACCGGCTGCGCTCTGGCTCGCTGCTTTTCGCCGCGGATCACATGGGGCGGCGGGAGGCTCGCTGTGAGCCGGCACGCGATCGCCGCAGGTCTCGCGCGCGACGACCTCTCGTCAGGTGAGCGGTTGGTGGCATTCTCGCTTGCGAGCTTCGCCGACCGCGAGAACCGCGCTTGGCCGGGCGCGCCGGCGGCCGCCGCGCGTGCAGGGCTGAGGCGGAGTCGCTACCTCGAGGCGCGCGAGCAGCTCGTGCGCCGCGGTCTCGTCATCGTTGAAGAGGCTGCCACTGGTCGCGGGCGTTCGAGCACGCTCGCGTTGCGGTTCGCGAACGAAGGTCCGTGGTACGAGGGCGAGATCAACGCTGGGCTGTTCGAGGCCGTGCTCGGGTACAGCTCTGCTCGCGGCCCTGCGCGTGTGCTGTTGGCGGCGATGGCCGCTCTCGCCGACGGGGAATGCGTCGTCGAGGATCTCTCGACTGAGCAGCTGTGCGCTGCGGCGGGACTCGCGGACAGGACCTATCGCCGCGCCCGGCAGGCGCTGCTCGCGTCGGGCGAGTTGATCTTGCTCAGCGGGGTCGGCGGACGTGGGAACACAAACCGTTGGCAGGTTCCGGACCCGCGGCTGGTGGCGGGCGAGCCGAGGCGTCCGTCGTCGGGGCGGCGTGTCGCTCCGCCGGCCGGTGCGCGGCCACTCGTCGTGTCGCTCGCCGAGCCCGAGCTGGAAGAGGCGCCGACCGACGTTGAGGCGCTCGTGAGTGGCGTCGCCGAGGTCGGCGGGAACGACGAGGTCGTGTCGGTAAAGGGCGGTCAGGATCGGACACTTTCTCCCGTAAACCGTCCGGTCCTGACCGGGGTTTCCGACGTAAAGGGCGGTCAGGACCGGACACTTTTCGACCCGGACGGGGCGAAAACCCCGGCAGAAACCCCGGCAGAAACCCCGGCAGAAACCCCGGCAGAAACCCCGGCGCCCAACGCGCGCGCGGGAAGGAACCCCAGAACCCCAGAACCAAAAGAACACCCCCCCTGCCCCCCTGAAGGGGGGCAGGGCGATGACTGCGTGGTCGTCCAGGAGACGTACGTGACCGAGCGAGGCCGCGAACGCCGCCGGTCGGTGCGCATCGACCTTGGGGCGGTGCGTCACAACCTTGGGCTGCCGTCGCCCGAGGACCGCGGCGACTGGCAAAGCATCCGAACGCTGCTGCGCGAGAAGGTCGGGGAGAGCACGTTCGAGATTTGGCTCGATCCGTTAGAGCTGATTGCGATCGGCAACAGCGGGGCGTTGCTGGTCGCGGGGCCGGCCGAGACGCTCACCTGGGTCCGTGAGCGGTACGGGCAGCTGCTCGCTGGTAGTGCGCAGCGCGTCGGGCGGGTGCTGCGGATCGCCGATGAGCCCGAGCGCCGGGCGATCGGAGCGCGATGACTCGCCTCGTTGTCATGCGTGTCCAGTTTTGGAACCAACCCCATGGAGGTGTCGTGATGGTCACTGTCGTTGCGCAGCAAAAGGGCGGGGTCGGCAAAACGACCACCGCGATCAACGTCGGCGTGCTGCTCGCTCGCGAGGGGCAGCGCGTGCTGGTCGTCGATACCGATCCCCAGTTCGCACTTACCCGCCAGCTCGGGCTCGAGGTGCGCTCCCTGGGCGTGAATCTTGTCGACGTGCTCGCCGGTCGCGCGGTGTCGACGAGGCGATCGTCGCCGACGTTCACGGCGTCGACGTGATCCCGGGGGCGCGGGAGCTTACCGGAGTCGAGATGAGCCTTGTCGGGGAGATGGGGCGTGAGCGGTTCCTACGCGACGCGCTCGACCCGGTGCTCGGCGGCTACGACCACGTAGTGATCGATACGCCACCGAACCTAGGGCTACTGACGGTCAACGCGCTCGTGTGCGCCGACCGGGTGCTCGCCCCGGTGAGCGCCGAGGACGAGGCATCGCTGCACGGAATCCTCGAGCTGCGCGTCACGATCACAAGGCTCGTCGAGCGCCTCGCCGCGACGGCGCCCGGACTGATCGTCGTGCTGACCCGCTGGCAGCCGCAGAGAATCAGCAGCCGGCGCATCGAGGACGCCCTGATCGGCTACGACCTCGCGCCGGCAGCGCGGGTGCGCCTACGCTCGGCGGCCGTCGCGCGCGCCGCTACCGAGCGCGTGCCGCTCGCGCTGAGTGCCCCGGACAGTTCCCCAGCACTGGCCTACCAACTGCTGGTCGAGCAGCTCGCAGGGGTGAGCGCCCGATGAGCGCGACACAGAAACGTGGACTGAGGATCGACGACCCGGTAGCCGCCGGCGCAGCACCGCAACGCGACGCTGTGAATGCCGAGGGCGAACCATCCGCGGGAGGCGTCGGCGTCAACCGCCTGCGGGAGCTCGCGCTCCAAGAGATCCACTCCAACCCCGACCAGCCCCGCAAGCATTTCGAACAGAACTCGCTCTGCTCGCTGTCCGAGTCGATTCGCGAGCGGGGTGTGCTGCAGCCAATCATCGTCCGGCCTAGCGCCACCAGCGGGTACGAGCTGGTCGCCGGCGAGCGGCGGTGGCGAGCAGCACAACTCGCTGGGTGTTCCACCATTCCGGCGCTGATCGACGACGGGCTCGACGGATCTGGATCGCTAGAAGTTGCGCTGATCGAGAACGTCGCCCGCGAAGACCTGTCCCCGATCGAACAGGCCAGAACGATCGCCGTGCTGCTCGAGGACCTCCGGGTCACAGCGACCCTCCTAGCGAAACGGCTCGGACGCAGCCGCACCGACATCGCGCACACCGTCCGCCTGCTCGAGCTACCCGACGAAGCCATCCAGCTGATCGACGCCGGCGCCCTCACCAAAGGCCACGGCAAGGCGCTGCTCACCGAGGCAGACCATCACCGCCGACGCACGCTCGCTCGGCGTGCCGCCGAAGGATGCTGGTCGGTACGAACTCTCGAGGCCGAGATCGCCCGTCCGGCTGATCCGCGCGAACCGCCTCGCGCGCCGCATCCCGACGCTTGCGCCGCAGCGGCGACGCTCCAGGACGCGATCATCAAGGCGACGGGCTGCGACGCCCGAGCGCGGCCACACCCCCACGGCTACTAGGTCATTCTGGATCAGGACGCCGCCGACAGCCTCGCCCGGATCCTCGGCCGCGACAGCCCGTGAGGCGCGAACCCAAGTGTGCCACGTGGCACGCCGGCGTTTCCGAGCAACGGCGCCGCCAAGGGCGCCACGCCGAGACCGGCACATCGCCCCGCTTCCGTTGCGAACCGGGTCTGCGACTCGACCCCCTGGCGGTCTCGCCGGTCAGGCCCGTCGCCAAAGTCCCACTGCGCCCACAGCTCCGGCTCCGTGACCCACAGCCACGTGTGCCAACCGTGCTTCTGAACCCACGCCCGCTTCGCCGCAGCGACCGCATGCTGGGTCGTGCTGTACGAACCGATGGGGAGATCCCGATGGCCACCAGCGGGGGAGTTTCGATGGCCGCCTGCGGGATCCCCATTGGCCGCTGTCGTCTAGGGCTGGAGCACGATCCGCGCGGCGACTCGGCCGGCCTCGACGTCAGCGATCGCCTCGTTTACTTGGTCCAGCGGTCGTGTTTCGCGGATCACGCGTGTCTTGCCGGCGGCGTGCAGCTCGAACACCTCGCGTAGGTCTTTTCGTGTGCCGACGATCGAGCCGATGATCGTGATCCCGTTGAGCACGGTTTCGAAGATCGGGAGCTTGATCTCGTTGTCGGCCGGCAGCGCGACGAACACGAGCTTCCCGCCGCGTCGCAGCGACGCATAGGCCTGCTCGAACGCGCGGGGCGAGACGGCAAGCGCGATCGCCTGGTCGACGCCGCCGAGCCGCTGGATCGCCTCGACCGGGTCTTCCTTCTTGGCGTTGATCGTGAACTCGGCGCCCAGCTCACGCGCGAGCTCGAGCTTCTCATCGATCACGTCGACCGCGACGACCCGACCGCCGGCGATCGCCGCATACTGGATCGCGAGGTGTCCCAGGCCGCCGACGCCGAACACGGCAACGAAATCAGAGGAGCGGGTGCCCGCAACCTTGACCGCCTTGTAGGTGGTCACACCGGCGCAGGTGAGCGGCGCGGCATCGAACGAGTCGACGCCCTCGGGGACCTTGACGACGTAGCCGGCGTAGGCGGTGGCGTACTCGCCGAAGCCGCCGTCGATCGTGTAGCCATCATCTTCTGCGTGAGGCAAAGCGTCTCCCGGCCCGACACGCAGTAGTCACAGTTGCCGCACGCGTAGCCGAGCCACGGCATCGCGACGCGGTCACCGACAGCGACCTCGCTCACGCCAGGTCCGGTCTGCGTGACGAGGCCGACGCCCTCGTGGCCGGGGATGAACGGCGGCGAGGGCTTGATCGGCCAGTCGCCGCTGGCGGCGTGGATGTCGGTGTGGCACAGTCCGCACGCCTCGACCTTCACGCGCACCTGTCCCGGACCGAGCTCTGGCATCGGGACCTGCTCGACGGTCAGTGGGCTCTCGAAGTCATGCACGACCGCGGCGCGGTAGCTAGTGGGTGGAGCCTCGGAGGTCTGGGGCTCGATGACGGATCCGGTGGCCATGGTTGTGTCCTTCTTTCTTCTGGGTAGTCGACCATTGTCAGGTCGTTCTAGGTTGGGTTCGGCGGCGCGGGGATTTGCGCGTCGCAAGCAAGACGATCAGTGCGAGTAGGACGAGCGAGCCGAGCACGATCGCGACGACACTCATGCCGCCGTTGCCGGCCGTCTGATTCGAGCCGTAGCCGCCCATCATGAACGGAGCCATAAGCGCCGCCCATCGTCACGGTGTGCGAGAGATGAAATGCACACCTTCAAGTCCCTCGAGCGAGAAGCCCATGGTGGCGCCGGGCGAGACGTCGATCAGGAACTTGGGGTGACCCCACCGCTCGTGCTGGTCGGCGTCGATGTAGAACGGCGCGCCGCCGATCTCGCCGAGTCGCACGTCATACGGCCCGAGCGGCAGCTCGCCGTCCTTGAGGCAGATCGCCGAGCTGCCATCGCAGCAGCCGCCCGACTGGAAGAACGCGAGCGGCCCATGGGCGCTCTCGAGGCGACGAATCACCTCGAGAGCCGCCGGGGTAGCCCCAACAGCAGGCCCACTATCGCGAGCCGCAGCCCCCATGTCTAAAAGAACCCCATCGGGTTCTGGTCGTAGCTGACCAGCAGGCACTTGGTCTGCGAGTAGTGCTCGAGCATCATCCGATGGTTCTCGCGACCGACGCCGGAGCTCTTGTAGCCGCCGAACGCGGCGTGCGCGGGGTACTGGTGGTAGCAGTTGGTCCACACCCGACCGGCCTTGATCGCGCGGCCCATCCGGAACGCCCGGCTGCCGTCACGGGTCCAGACGCCGGCACCGAGCCCATACATCGTGTCGTTGGCGATCTCCAGTGCCTCTGCCTCGTCCTTGAACGTCGTCACGGCAAGCACCGGTCCGAAGATCTCCTCCTGGAAGACCCGCATCTTGTTGTGGCCCTTGAGCACGGTCGGCTCAAAGTAGTAGCCGCCCGCGAGCTCGCCGTTCAGATCGGGACGCTTGCCGCCGATCAACAGCTCGGCGCCCTCGTCGCGACCGATCTTCACGTAGCTCTCGATCTTCTCGAGCTGCGCAACCGAGACCTGCGGTCCGATCATCGTCTCGCGGTCGAGCGGGTCGCCCTGCTTGATCGCTGCGATGCGCTCCAGGCAACGCTCCATGAACTCGTCATAGATCGACTCGTGGATCAACGCTCGCGACGGACACGTGCAGACCTCGCCCTTGTTGAACGCGTACAGCACGAGACCCTCGATCGCCTTGTCGAGGAACGCGTCGTCGGCCGCCGTCACGTCCTCGAAGAAGATGTTCGGCGACTTGCCGCCGAGCTCGGTCGTCGACGGGATCAGGTTCTGCGCGGCGTAGGACATGATCAGCCGGCCGGTGACGGTCTCGCCGGTGAACGCCACCTTGGCGATTCGCTTGTTCGACGCGAGCGCCTTGCCGATCTCCGCCCCGGGACCGTTGACGATGTTCAGGACCCCGGGCGGGACGATCTCGCCGATCACCTCGGCGAGCTTGAGGAGCGACCACGGCGTCGGGCTGGCCGGCTTGATCACCGTGCAGTTACCGGCCGCCAGCGCCGGCGCGATCTTCCACGCGGCCATCAGGATCGGGAAGTTGAACGGGATGATCTGCCCGACGACACCGAGCGGCTCCTGGAAGTGGTACGCGTAGGTCTGCTCGTCGATCTCGGAGATCCGGCCCTCCTTGGAGCGGATCGCTCCGGCGAAGTAGCGGAAGTGATCGGCCGCGAGCGGAATGTCGGCGGCGAGTGTCTCGCGCACCGGCTTGCCGTTCTCGTAGCTCTCCGCTACCGCGAGCATCTCAATGTTGGCCTCGATAGCGTCCGCAACAGCGTTCAGGACGGCGGCGCGGTCGGCCGGCGAACGCTTGCCCCAATCCTCCTTCGCAGCGTGCGCAGCGTCGAGCGCCAGCTCGATGTCCTGCGCGCCCGAATGCCCGACTTCGCAGAACGGCTCGCCAGTCGACGGGGTCAGATTCTCGCGGTATTCGCCCGTCGTCGGGGCGATCCACTCGCCGCCGATGAAGTTCTCGTAGCGCTTCTGCAACTCGACCGGACTGCCCGACTGGCCCGGCGCCTCGTAGGTGGTTGACTCGACGATCGCCATGGTTGGCCTCCCTTGCGGTGAAAACGGTTCGCGATCAACTCAACCACCGATCCGCGCGCGCCATCCGGAGTACACCGTGAGGACGCGCGGAAAACCCCCATCAGGTGAGCGCCGCGGCGCCGACGCTTATCGTCGGTGCTCGGTGTGCTCGGTGTGCTCGGTGTGCTCGGCGTGCTCGGCGGCGACCTCGGGCGACGGAACGATGATCACCTGGCGAGCGTCAATGCCGCGCGCCAGCGCGGTCTACAGCGTCGGTCCGTCAAGGAAGTCCAGGCGGCTCCCGGCTTCGGCGCCGTGGCCACGGTGGAGGGTCACCGACTCGCCGTCGGCCTCGACGTCACGGACGCCTCCGCCAGCGTCCCACCGCCGCGGCTCCGCACCCGCTTTTGTCCGAGCAGACCGCCACCGGCACCACGGCCAAACCCGCATTGCAACGGAAGCGGGTGCGTGCCAACGACGGACGGAGACGGTGGTTCGCACGCGCATGCGCAGGCCCCGCCGTCGCCGCGGCGAAGCTGTAGCCCGATGCCCGAGGCCTGGGTGTATCTGCTGCGCTGCCGCGACGGCTCGCTCTACACGGGTTGGACCGTCGATCTCGAGCGCAGGCTGGCACGCCACCGTGCCGGCGTCGCCAGCCGCTACACGGCCAGCCGGCTGCCCGTCGAGCTCGAGCTTGCGATGCCGATGCGCGACCGCGCGGCTGCTCGCCGCGAGGAGGCACGCATCAAGCGCCTGCCGCGGGCAGCAAAGGTCGCGCTGCTCAGCGCCGCTGAGGTGACGCGAACGACCAGCGCTTGGCCAGATACGCAGGCCCCGTAACACCGGCACGGTCGACCGTCCCCAGCCGCACCTGATCGATGCCGCGGGGCACGCGCAGTTGCAGCGCGAGCGATCACGCGGAAGTGCCAGGCGCGAGCTGGCGATCGGTCATCAGAGAAGAGCGCTTCTGTCGCACCCGGGTGCGGTCCGACCCCTCCCCGATTTTCGCACCCTGCGGGTGCGTAGGGGTCGGGGATCGGGCCCGCACCCGGCGGGCCCCCGGAGTTCAGGAGGACGCATGTCAAGGTCTCGCAAGCTCTCAGAGAAGGAGCGCGACGAACGCCGCCAGGCCGACCGCGACCGGCTCGAGAACGCGGCACGGGAGCTGCTCTCGTCCGAGGGGTGGGCGCGCTGGGTCCGAGTGCGTTCCTCGGTCGGTTTGGGCCGGTTCAGCCCGCGTAACCAGTGGTTGATCGCTGCCGAGGGCGCGAAGCGTGGGATCACCCCGACCTATGTCGCGGGGTTCCGCGCGTGGCTGTCGTTCAACAGGGTCGTGGCCAAGGGCTCGAAGGCGATTTACATCCTCGCGCCGGTCAGCGTGAAGGACCGCGACGGGCAGGGCGAGGAGACCGGCGAGAAGCGAACGTTCTTCAGGTCCGTCCCGGTGTTCGACGTCTTGATGACCGAGGTGCTCCCTGGGATGGAGCCGGTGCCGCTATCAGCGCCGCGCGAGCCGATCAGCGGCGAGAGCCACGCGCACCTTCTCGCGCCGCTCGAGGGGCTCGCCGGCGAGCTGGGCTACCGGGTGCACTACCGGCAGATCGACGGGCCGACTGGCGGCTGGTGCGACTCGCAGCGGCGTGAGATCGTCGTCGACGAGCAGCTGCCCGCCAATGCGAAGGTCAGGGTCCTGGTACACGAAGCCGCTCACGCATTCGGGGTGGGGTACACCCAGTACGGCCGGGAGCGGGCCGAAGTGCTTGTCGACACCGTGACCTATGTCGTGCTCGCCGGGCAAGTCGGTCTCGACGTTGGCGGTGAGAGCATCCCGTACGTCGCCGGGTGGGGCGAGGCGGGCGCGCTTGATGCGATCCGCCAGTACGCCGAAACGATCGACCTGATCGCGCGGCGGATCGAGGACGCGATCGCGCCCGCCGCCGTGCCGGTCCCGGCCGACCGTGCCAGCGAGCTCGAGCGGGCTGCGTGATGCCCGCCGGCGAGGAGGTCAGGATCGGATCGCGATGGCGGCACGGCGAGCTCGTATACGAGGTCCGGGTGCTGAGGCCGATCGAGCCGGGATGCCCAGCGTGGGGCGCTCGCCACCTCGTGCTCGCTAACCCCTGTGGGCGAAGACCCACACCCGCTCGACTGGGTACCGGACACGTGGCTGCGCCGCTACTGGGTTGCGGTCGGGGACGAGGACCTCACGGCGGCCGCATAGCCGCGGCGGCGAGTCGCTAGGCATCGACCAGCCTGTCGTCGGCGCAAACGACAGCACCGGCGTGGGTTCGGATCATTTGCCGAGGCCGCGCCGGTCGGCCCATGCGAGGAGCAGCTCGTCGAGGCGCCTGAGCCCGTAGCGGTCCGTTATCTCCGCGAGCGTCTCGACTCCTGCCAGGGCGCCGGGCTCCGGTAGAACGGCGAGCGCCGCGAGCGTCAGCTGCGCGTCGACCAACGTCAGGCGGCGCTCGAGCGCGAACCGGCTCCCCCACCTCGCCGCGGCGCGCGGTAGGTGCCTGGCTCGCGGTCGAGCAAGGCGAGAAGGATGGCGAGCGCATCCTCGAGCCCCGGCGGCTGCGGGAGCTCAGCAACGATCGCGCGAATCTGGGTGACAGTGCACCGCTCGTTCTCGAGCGCCCTGCGTAGACGAACGACAGCGTTCGGTTGTGCGGTCACGACCGCAGACACTACCCGGGAGCGAACAGGTGTTCGACTACTGGTGATCGGGATGTGAGGCTTCCTGATGGTCGGGCGCGGGACAGCCCCGTGAAGCCTGGCTTGTCTTGCTCGCTGTCAAGCCGAAGACGGCCCCGCCCTGCGGGCGGTAGGTCGAGAGTGCAGTTCTTCGGCTTGACAGCTCCCTGCGACTGCGCCACGGCCGGGGCATGCCCGCACCCGACCACCACAGGAGCAGCCGCATGAACCACACCACCAACGAGCCGTCGCGCCCAGCCGACGGAGAGAACGTCCCGCCCGCCGAGTCCCGGGTCCCGGGTCCCGGACGATCACGACGATCGCCCCACCGTCAAGCAGCTCGCGTACCTACGCGCGCTGGCGGATCGCGCCGGCCAGACGTTCGCGTACCCACGAACCGCTCGACAGGCGAGCGCGGAAATCCGCCGGCTGCGGGCCCAGAAGCCCACCAGCCGCGTTGAGCGAAGCCTGGAGCGTCGAGAGATCGCCGACGCGATCGCTCGCGGCCCCGAAGAGGCCTGCGGGGTCGACGTCGAGCGTGACGTCACCGGCTACGGCAGCTCTGCCACCTGGCGCTGAGAAGGGAGCGCACGATGACCACACCGACCGTCACCGAAACCCACCGACACGGCCAGCCGATAGTCGGCGAGCGCGTGGAGCTCGCGCGGTACACGATCAGCTCCGGCGAAAGAATCGTGTACGGCCAACGGGTCGGCGGGGTCCGCGTGACCGACCTGCCCGCGTCCGGCCAAGGCCGCTCATACCTCGTCGAGCGCGAGCTCGAGCAGGACGGCAACGCTGCGCTGCAAGCGCTACTCGCCGACTACCTACAACAGGCTCGCGTACACGACCACGTGCCCATGTTGCTCCCGCCAGCTCGGTCAGATCTTGAGCCCCTCGACGCAGGCGAGGGCGAGTGATGAGCGAGCAGCAGTCGCCACCACGTCGCTCCGAGCTCGCCGCGTTCTACGCAAGCCACCACACCACGCTCGAGCGGATCGTCGCACGCCAAGTCCACTCGAACGGAACGATCATCGAGGACGCCTGCCAGACCGCCTGGACCATCCTATGCGCCCACCCAGAGGTCGCCTTGCACGAGCAGGGGACGCTGAGCTGGCTCGTTAGTCGTCACGAATGAATTAGTGGGCCCTTTTGGGTTGGGTGGATCGTGTAATTCCAGTCCGGATGGAACTCGTCGCGGATGATGTTCACCTCGGCCAGCTCCGCGTCGGTGACTTTGATCCCTTTCTCGTATTCGCGGGGGTCAAGGCGCGCGTAGACCTTCAGGCCGGTGCTGGTCGTGGTCGATCCGATCAGGTCGATGATGACTTGCAGGCTCTCCAGCGGCCGCCCGCGCCAGTTCAGGCTGACGTAGCTGAACAGGCGGTGCTCGATTTTGTTCCATTTCGAGGTTCCGGGCGGGAAGTGGCAGACGCGGATCGCGATCTGTAGCTCGTTGGCGAGCTTTTGCAGCTCGGTCCTCCACAGCCGGGTGCGGCTGGAGTTGCTGCCGCCGCCGTCCGCGGTGATCAGCAGCGTCGTGGCGTTCGGGTAGCGCTTCTGGCCGAGATGCATCCACCACGCGCGGATCGAGCTGACCGCGAACGCGCTCGTGTCGTTGGTCACACCGACCGACACGAACCCCTCATTCGCGGCGAGGTCGAGCACCCCATAGGGGATCGCGTGCCCCAGATCCTTGTCCTTGAAATCGTGGCAGCGAACCTCGACCGGCCGCTCGGTCGGCTCGTACTCCCGCCCGACAGCCTTGAAATCCCCGACAAGCTCCCGCTTCTTGGCATCCACGGAGATCGTCGGCTCGCCCGCCGCCAGCGCCGCCCGCGTGGTCTCGTTGATGTGGCGAAACTGCGCGTCACGGTCGGGATGATCCTTCCCCTCCCTGGTCTTCTGATTGGCGTGCAACCGAAACCCGAGCCCCCGCAACAGCTTCCCCGTGCTCCGATCAGAAATCTGATGCCCAGCCGCCACCAACGCCCCCGCGAGCTTCGCCAAGCTCTTCGAGGACCACCGCAACGGCGAGCACGGATCCCCCCGCGTATCCGGATCCACCAACGCCTCCAACGCCCCCACCAGCTCCGGATCACACTCCGTCAACCGCGGGCGCCCCGCACCCGGCCGACGGACACGACCCGCCTCCAGCCTCGTCCCCTCCCGCAACTCCGCGATCCCACGCACCACCGTGTTCCTGCCGATCCCCGTCGCCCGCACAACCGCCGCGATCCCACCCCGCCCACACGCACGCGCCTCCGACGCAGCCCACAACCGCCGCTGACGCTCGTTCAACTCCGGCCCCAACCCCCGATAACGCTCCGCAATCCGCGATTCATCGATCATGCCTTCGCGATACGCCGCCACCACCCAACATCCTGCCACAACCCACTAATTCATTCATGACTCCTTACCACGGCAACCCGCGAAGCATGGAAGCGCTCAAGGCTCATGACCCGCAAAGAGTCGCCCGCTGGCGGGTTCCTCCCCACCGCGGACGGCGTCGCGCTCGAGCTGCCAGAGCCCGCCGGCGAGAGCCCGGATCCGTGCGAGGTCGCGATCGCCCACGCCGAACACGCCCAGCGTGTCGAGCAGCTGCGCACGCTGAGCGACCGCGAACGGCTCTACCTCTACCTCCAGGGGCTGGGCTACAGCTACACCGAGATGGCGCAGAGCACGTCGGCATCCCGCAGGACCGTGGAGCGCCAGGTCCTCCGCGCACGCGCGAAGCTCGACGCGCGCAAGGGGGGTGAAACACCCTCCTCTCGAAGCTCTGAGAGCACATAGACCTGCAGCTGATCACCTACCGGGGCCGCACGGTCGCGGCCGCCGGGCACGGGCGGTTCTGGCTCGCGCCCGAGCTTGCCCGCCGCCCCGCCGGGGACCCGGAGCGGACGTTCGTGATCTACATGTGCGCATACGCCGGGGATGTGCTCCGCGGCGAGCTTCCCGGCCCGTACAGCGACCGCGACGCCGTCCGCTACGCGCGCGCCGCGCTGATCCCTGAGCGCCTGCTGCACCAACCCGGCCTGGACGTCGAGCGCGTTGCGCAGGCATTCGGGATCCCCGCTCGGGAGCTCGCCGCCGCACGCGACGAGTGCCGGTCCGAGACGGCGGTATGAGCACGTGGCACCGAGCACACCGCCGTCGGCACGGGGTGGCGCCGGTGTCGCCGGCACCCGCGTGGCCATAAAGGACGTTCTGAGGCGCTGGCAACCGAACCCGGTCCTGCACGGCGAACTGACGCTCGGCAGGGAGCTTGCGGGACGTGCGCCATGATCGCTTACGCGGTCGTACGGACGGACGCCAGCTGCGCTCGACGTCGCAGCCTCAGGGAAACTATCCCACGCCTGCGCGACGGCGTGCGGAATCGCGGCGCTGCCTACCTACGCACGGCGGGTTGGCGTCGACGGTGTTGCGGCTCCGCATCGACGCTTGGCGGTCGCCTCGCCCAACGACCGAGATGTCGCCGAAGCGGTCGCACACGGCGGACCGGTCGATAGGCGAAAGCGGTCGTGATCAGAGGTCCTGTCACGAGCTCAGCGCAGGGCCAGACTGGGGTGGGCACGACAGCCTTGCCCTCGGGCTACGATCTGACGGATGCAGCTATCCATCATGCTGACCGCGAACGAGTCCGAACTCCTCATGAGCAAGGAGTTTCGTGACAAGCTGGCTGACGACCCGCTCTCCGACCAGATTGCCGTCGGGATCTCCACCTCAGAGCAAAGCCTGATTCGTACGAAACTCAATAGCGCCGACAAGATCGCGTCAGCGCTTCAACAGCTCGGAACGCCCGAAGCGCAGGCGCTCGCGATTAAGATCTTGAAGCAGCCCTAGCCTGGCGGCTTGGCTTGCGATCCGTGGGTCGCCATAGGAATCGTGTGCTCTAAGAGCTCGCAGATCGCGAATGCGCTCGTGCGGCTTCTTCTGGCGCGCACTACGCTGAAGCAGCATGGGGTTGCCGCCAAGAGATCTCGTGCTTGTGCGACTGGCGTTGGTGGTCTTGACGCCGAAACCCAACGGATGGCGCGACTGGACGATGCGGATTGGCGACGTCGATGTCAGTCCCGTGTCGGCATATGAGTCGGCGGAGAATCTGAAGCTCCTCGTTGCTGCGGCGACGCAGCTCGAGTATCGGCCGAAGGTGATGACCGCAGGAGAGGTCGTCGTGCCTGCCAAACAGCGTGTCGCTGCCGAGCGTGCAATCGAGTTGGCTGCGAACCTCGTCGCGGTTGCTCAGGGCTGTCGGCGCCACATCGCATCTCCGTGGCCACCCGTGGTGTTCATCGCGACCGGTGAGGAAGGCCGAAGCTGGCTCGCGGAGAGATCGGGTATTCAGCACCGGCGGCTTCAGGGCAAATCACGTACCACCGAGCGGATCGATCTCGACGCTTCCGTCCTAAGCAAGCTAAGCGATCGCGAGGACGGCGTAGCGCTCCTTGTCGAGGCACTCTCCCACGACCACGCCATGGGCCGCTTCCACGAACAACTCATCAGGCTGTTCGAGCGAGCCTTCGCAAGACCGGCGAAAACTCTTACCAGCCCACTCAACGAGTTCTTGTCGCCTAGGAGCGTGGGTCACAATGCCCGCAGAGCGCCGTTTTGGCCCGTTTCAGGGGATCAATTCATCAGCGGCGATCGCTCGGATGGCCGCAGAACGGCTCTCAGAGCGTCGTTAATGAGACTGAGTATTACTGACCCACGCTCCTAGGTTCGGCTACACCACGGCGGAACTGAGCAGATGGTTCGAAGAGCTCCGCGACCCCGCTACACACGCCGATGCGCGAACGGAGTTCCTGCTTGAGGCAGACGTTCGACCCGTGATTGACCGGATGGAGCAGGCTGCGTTCGACGTGCTGCTTAATAAGGTGTTGTGGCGCGACCCGTCGACCGATCGCCGAAACGTCTGGGCCCCTACCGCGGGGTCAACAAATCCCAGAGGAGGTGCCTTCATCGTGCAGGGAACGACACCGGTGACGTACGGCACCATCCTCGATGAGTACGGCGCGTTCCCGATGGACCTCAGTGGCGTCATCGCACGGCGTCCCGGGAGCTGGTGGCCACAAACGGACACGCCTGAATCGAAGACGGAAGAGTTCGAGGTGAAGATCATCCCCAAAGAGTGATCGCCGCCTGTCGGCCTCAATATGATCCGTGGGGACGACCCGCCAGAGATCCAGAGCCTGACCGGCTCGTCCGCCCTCAAGCTCGATGACGTCCGCTCGGAATGATCCCCGTGTCGCCAAAGCGCTGGCCGGCGAACCGAGAGACTGCCCGCCGACAAGAGCGATCGTCCGCGTATTCCGACTGGTCAGGACGACGGCACTCTCTTTCTTCCGACCGCTGGGACCCCCTTTGGCCCGCGGCATATGCACGCGCTCGAACCCGAGCGAGTCTGGCCATATGATCGCGCGGCAAGGCTTGTGGAGGAACTCGTTCGATGGTTGACGCGGCTTGAGGGGCTCTCGAACATGCCGCGCCTGCGTTTGCAGGACGCATGCACCGCGTCTTCGTGCCATCCGCGGCAGCCGGACCGAGACTACCGCGCTGAGCTAATCGCGCCTTGGCCCAATACCGTTTCCTTAGCGTCCGATGGGATGATTATGGTTGCGGCGTGCCTCGGTCTGGTTGGGTCAAGCCTGAGACTGATCAGCGGTTGTCTGATCACATCTCGATCGGTGTTCTGACGCGGGTGTTCCCGCCGGAGCTGGTGGATCGGGTGGTGCTCGAGGCGGGGCGGGTGGAGCGCCGGCATCGGCTGCTGCCGGCGCGTGTCGTTGTGTATTACGTGTTGGCGATGGCGTTGTTCGCGGACGCTTCGTATGAGGAGGTGATGCGCGCGCTGGTGGAGGGACTGGCGTGGGTGTCGGGGTGGCGGCAGGTGTGGGAGGTGCCGGCGAAGGGGTCGATCTTCAAGGCGCGTTCGCGGCTGGGGCGCGAGCCGCTTGAGCTGCTCTTTGAGGCGGTCGCGGGGCCGTTGGCGACGGAGGCAACGCGCGGCGCGTTCTATCGCCAGTGGCGGCTGATGAGCCTGGATGGCACGTGCTTGGATGTCGCGGATACGCCGGCGAACGAGCAGGAGTTCGGGCGGCCAGGGACGGGTCGTGGACAGGGTGTTGGTGCGTTTCCGCAACTGCGGCTGGTGGCGCTCTCAGAGACCGGTACGCACGCGATATGCGCCGCGGCGATGGGGCCGCTGAGCCGCGGTGAGAACGAGCTGGCCGACGAGCTGCTCGGTGCGCTTCAGCCGGGGATGCTGTGCCTTGCCGATCGTGGCTTCTACAGCTTCCAGCGCTTCCAAACGGCCCGCCAGACCGGGGCGCAGCTGCTCTGGCGTGTGAAGACGAACATGGTCCTCCCGCGCGAGCAGCAACTCCCGGACGGCTCGTACCTGACCCGCATCTACACCAACCAGCCCGATCAGCGCGCCCAGCGCGACGGTGAGCAGGTGCGTGTCGTCGAGTACCAGCTCGATGACGGCACAAGCGACCCCGAGCAGCGCTACCGGCTGCTGACGACAATCCACGAGCCCGAGCACGCGCCCGCCGCCGAGCTCGGCGTCCTCTATCACGAGCGCTGGGAGATCGAAAACGCGCTCGACGAGCTCAAGGTCCACCAGCGCGGACCGCGCGTGGTGCTGCGCTCCAAACAGCCCGACGGCGTCTACCAAGAAGCCTACGGATACCTCTGCACCCATTACGCGATCCGCCGGCTGATGCACGACGCCGCCCTACACGGCGACCTCGACCCCGACCGATTGTCGTTCACCCGCAGCCTCAGGGCCGCCCGTCGCAGCGCCCGCACCAAGCCGGGATTTTCCCCCCCTGACGATCGCCACCGCCCATGAGCACGCGATCGCCGAGATCCTCTCCGAACGACTCCGACCACGTCGCTTGCGCAGCAACCCAAGAGTCATCAAGCGCAAGATGAGCAACTGGGCCGTCAAACGCCCCGAGCATCGAAACCCGCCCAAGCCGACCAAGCCACCCAGCGACGCCATCACGATCCTAGCCGCCTAAGGAAACGGTATTGCGCCTTGGCCAGAAGAATCGCGGGCTTCGGGCTCGCGCACGGGCGATTCCTGAGATCGACCGCACCGCCCTTCCTAAACGTCGCTATGTTCGTCGGACCAGAGGACGTCAGCCGGCTTTGCCCCAGCCTTAAGATTGCGCTCGCGTTCCAGGGTCTGAACCCGATCCTTCTCGAAGTCGGATAGGAGTTCACGCCCATCTTTCGCTCGTCGGAGGGGCTCGTCGGCGGCGTAATCAGCGAGCCGCACAATGAACGGCTCGACGTTCTGTATCACCGCTTCTGTCGAACCCGTCCCATGCACGATGGCGTTCCTCTGACGATTCGCCCGATCAAGCATCCGGTCCGCGCGCTGACCAAGGACGAACAGGCGCTTCAAAGCGGCATCGGCCTCAGTTAGAACCTCTACGGCCTCTCTCACGATTCTCTCCTCCATGGATCCGGGCGCTAGGAGGGGCACGAGAGGTGGCAAGGTGCTAGCCATCTTCTTGGTTTGCTCGGGCAGCGTGTAATCCCGTGTGCCGGGCTGTGAGAACGTCTCCTTGATACCGGTACTGATCTCGCTCGAGACTCCTGAGGTCCGCTCGGCAGCGTTGGCCGCGCAAAACAGAGCGTCCACGAGCTCGTTGAGCAGATAGTGGTTCACCATGGTTGACCTGAGGTAGCGCCGGGCAGCACCAACCCAATCGGCGTCATCACCGAGATCAAGATGCCCAAGCGCGTGTTCAACACCGCGTACGGCGAGGATGACCCGCTGCTCGAACGACTGGGTGCGCTTCAGCGTCGCTACCCAGAGGGCGTCGTCAACGCCGCGCCGCACCTGCTGCTCGCCCGCCAGCCATCTAGTGAGCAACTCTGAGTCGAACTGCTGGATGGTGTCGTGCGTAACGTCTGTCGCGAGCTTGCTCAGCTTCCTGTGCTCGTCCGTGGACGGGTCGTTGAACCCAACCCCGGCCCAGCTGGTCGGTGTCCACGTCATATGCCCTTCGAGGACTCGCCAGGTCGTATCGGCGTTGGAGAG
Source organism: uncultured Solirubrobacteraceae bacterium (assembly GCA_963816005.1). GTDB lineage: Bacteria > Actinomycetota > Thermoleophilia > Solirubrobacterales > Solirubrobacteraceae > Palsa-465. Next base: position 105,421 of record CAWFKF010000062.1, read on the forward strand.
ATCGATGAGACCTCGAACCACCGTCTGGGCCTGTGCTCGCGCAGCGGTCGGCGTTGAGTTCTCAAACGAGACTCGCGCAAGCGCTGTCCCGTCTTGATCCCGTATCCGGTCGGTCGCTTGCTCAAGTCTGTTCGCGAACTCCGCGTCACTGAGCTCTGGCGGCAGCGGGAGCACGACTCCACCTCCCGCCGAGCGAACCGATCCCGACAAGATCTTTGTCGGCCAGAGCTTCGCGTCGAAGATCTGGACAGGACCGTTGCTGATCCAATCTGCATTCAGAATCGCGTCGCCTACGGCCAGCCAGACGACGACTCTTGACTTCGCGGGCAGTTCGCCAAGAGTGTTGGCGCAGAGCTCGATCCGTCTGTCTTCGCTGATCCCGGCAAGACGCTGGTCATCCTTCACATCCTTGAGATCAAGCTCACCGAGATGCGCGAGCGTGCGCGGATCGTCCCTGAGGATCATGACCGCGCGTTGCGCCCAGGAGGAGTAATCAACGCCACGATTCTCGGCAAGGTCTACCAACTGCATCAATCGCAGCTCACACGCTTCGGCTGAACTCTTGAGATCAGCGAACGTACTTACAACGTCCACCCACGCAGCAGCGACCGCTTCTGGGTTTGATAGCCGGTCGAGCATTGAGCCGACCGCGAGAGCGATTGCCTTCACAGTCCCAGGGGCCTCTAGACCCCTCGGTGGCTTGCTTGTCAGCTCCGAAAGTATTGCTAGCTAGGAGCCTGGGTCAGTAATACTCAGTCTCATTAACGACGCCCTGAGAGCCGTTCTGCGGCCATCCGAGCGATCGCCGCTGATGAATTGATCCCCTGAAACGGGCCAAAACGGCGTTCTGCGGGCATTGTGACCCACGCTCCTAGCCCATCAGGACTGGCGCACCAACGTAGAGGCGATCTCGGCGATGGCCTCTGGTTTGTGAAGGTGCCCGACGTTTGCGAGAGTGACGACCTTCGCGGTGGGTAGACGTCTCGCGAGCTCCTTCGAATGGGAGATCGGGATCAGCGAGTCCTGCTCGCCGTGCCAGAGGGTGACCGCCAGAGTCACGTCCTCGAGGCGGAAACCTGGGGACTGCAACATCGTGCGCTGCTCCGCTACGGTCTCGTATGGCCCTTGGCGCGTTGCTTCAAGCAAGGCGCGAGCGGCGAAGTCGGTGCCCGCTGTGCGCAGGATCTCCCGGTCAGCTGGCGCGGTCAGCAGCGGCTTGAAGCGGCGAGGGATCACGCTCGGGTCGCGCAGACCAGCTCGGCGCATCGCGCGGGTAACGGAGCGGGCGAGCCTCGGCGCCCGTTTCGCTAGCGTCACGCTCAACCGGCCGTAGCGCGTTGGCATACTGCGGATGAAGCCGCCTGGCATGTCCGACGGCCCTGCCGCGCTGAGGGTCCCGACCGCCGTGATGCGGTCCGGAACGAGGGCGGCACAGGCCAGCGCGTACAGACCTCCTCGGGAGTAACCCAGAACGGCAAACCGGTCGATTCCCAGTCGATCGGCAAGCGCGACCACGTCGGAGGGCCAGTCCGCAGCTCGCCGCCCACGCTTGGGGTCAGAGCGCCCGAAGCCCGGACGATCAGCCGATACCAGGCGCAGCCCAGCACGGGAGAACGCCTCGGCATGGACGGGACTGGCGCACTCAAGGCGCGAGCCCGGATTCCCATGGAAATAGAAAACTAGCGAGCCCTGCGGATCGCCGACATCCGTGTACGCCAAGCGCCGGTCATCGGGGAGCTCAACCGCAAGGTCGTCAAGGCGCCTGCCCGTCACACGCTGATCCTATTCTAGGCGTGAGCGGTGAGCCGACGCCAGTTGGGCTCTCAGCAGCGCGGCGCCGCGCCGCGCGGCCGCGAGCGGTACAAATCAGAGGCGATGAGCTTTTCCAGGACATCCAGACTGATCGGTCCCGCTCTTGAGCATGCGACGGTCGCGGACGCGATGCGCACGGGGATCATCAGCTGTCAGGCTGATACCGGCTTGCGTGCGATTGCCGAGCTCATGGCGAGCTATCACGTGCATGCGGTGGTGGTGGACGGGGGGGTGGAAGCGGGTGCAGCGCCCGGGCAGGGGTGGGGGATCGTGTCGGACGTCGAGCTTGCGCGCGCGGCGGCGCGCGGCGAGTTGCAGGCGACCGCTGGCGAGCTTGCTGGTTCGGGTGCGATGTTTATCGGACCGGCTGAGCCGCTGACGCGGGCGGCGGAGCTGATGAGCGAGCATCGCGTCAGTCATTTGATCGTGTCTACGGCGCCGACCGCGCGTCCGGTCGGGATCATCTCGACTCTTGATCTTGCCGTGGCGCTCGCGTGGGGCAGGGGCTAAGTCGTCACGAATGAATTAGTGGGCCCTTTTGGGTTGGGTGGATCGTGTAATTCCAGTCCGGATGGAACTCGTCGCGGATGATGTTCACCTCGGCCAGCTCCGCGTCGGTGACTTTGATCCCTTTCTCGTATTCGCGGGGGTCAAGGCGCGCGTAGACCTTCAGGCCGGTGCTGGTCGTGGTCGATCCGATCAGGTCGATGATGACTTGCAGGCTCTCCAGCGGCCGCCCGCGCCAGTTCAGGCTGACGTAGCTGAACAGGCGGTGCTCGATTTTGTTCCATTTCGAGGTTCCGGGCGGGAAGTGGCAGACGCGGATCGCGATCTGTAGCTCGTTGGCGAGCTTTTGCAGCTCGGTCCTCCACAGCCGGGTGCGGCTGGAGTTGCTGCCGCCGCCGTCCGCGGTGATCAGCAGCGTCGTGGCGTTCGGGTAGCGCTTCTGGCCGAGATGCATCCACCACGCGCGGATCGAGCTGACCGCGAACGCGCTCGTGTCGTTGGTCACACCGACCGACACGAACCCCTCATTCGCGGCGAGGTCGAGCACCCCATAGGGGATCGCGTGCCCCAGATCCTTGTCCTTGAAATCGTGGCAGCGAACCTCGACCGGCCGCTCGGTCGGCTCGTACTCCCGCCCGACAGCCTTGAAATCCCCGACAAGCTCCCGCTTCTTGGCATCCACGGAGATCGTCGGCTCGCCCGCCGCCAGCGCCGCCCGCGTGGTCTCGTTGATGTGGCGAAACTGCGCGTCACGGTCGGGATGATCCTTCCCCTCCCTGGTCTTCTGATTGGCGTGCAACCGAAACCCGAGCCCCCGCAACAGCTTCCCCGTGCTCCGATCAGAAATCTGATGCCCAGCCGCCACCAACGCCCCCGCGAGCTTCGCCAAGCTCTTCGAGGACCACCGCAACGGCGAGCACGGATCCCCCCGCGTATCCGGATCCACCAACGCCTCCAACGCCCCCACCAGCTCCGGATCACACTCCGTCAACCGCGGGCGCCCCGCACCCGGCCGACGGACACGACCCGCCTCCAGCCTCGTCCCCTCCCGCAACTCCGCGATCCCACGCACCACCGTGTTCCTGCCGATCCCCGTCGCCCGCACGACCGCCGCGATCCCACCCCGCCCACACGCACGCGCCTCCGACGCAGCCCACAACCGCCGCTGACGCTCGTTCAACTCCGGCCCCAACCCCCGATAACGCTCCGCAATCCGCGATTCATCGATCATGCCTTCGCGATACGCCGCCACCACCCAACATCCTGCCACAACCCACTAATTCATTCATGACTCCTAACGGTTGGTATTGCTGCAGTGGCTGTTTCCTCGATGTTGGCGCGTTGGTACCCCCTAGCCTTACAGCGATGAATGGATCCCGCCCTGTGGGCCGCTCGCTCTGACGATCGTGCGATGAGCGAGAGTTTGCCCCTGGCCGTGGACAGCGTGATTTGGTTTGGGTGCGGCTCTTCTGGAGGGACTTGTGGACGCTGGAATCGGAGGCGATAAATAACCTGCAAATCGGATAGGTTTGCCTTAGGTTTGGGTCGGTTGCCATGCCGCCTCGTTCAGAGGGACCGGTGACGTTCGCGCAGTCTTGGGCATCTGAGAGCACGCTGTTGCCTCTCCAAACCCTCCAAGACCGCCATACGCTGGGGAAACCCGGTGCGTATGCCGCTCTGCATTGCTGAATCACCAGCAAATCCGGGCACGCTGAGGTCCCTCCAGAAGAGCCGCACCCATTTGGTTTGGCGCCGGCCGCGTAAGCGGCGTGTAGCGGCTCCGGGGCGGCAGGGAGAGGTACGGTGCTCGCGATGGCCTACGTGTTTCTCGAGCACCCCACGTCGCTGGAGCACGACACCGCGGCGCATCCCGGGCAGGCGGCGATCACCATGCATCCCGAACAGCCCAGCCGGCTCGTGGCGATCGAGCGGGAACTCTCGGCGCGCGACTGGCTCGGGTTTGAGCGGGTGCTGGCACCCGCCGTCGATCGGTCTGTGCTGACCGCGGTGCATCCCGAGCGCTACGTGACGTCGATCGAGCGAGCGTGCGCGGCCGGAGGGGCGTACCTCGACGACGACACCGTCGTCAGCGAGCGATCGTTCGAGGCGGCGCTGCATGCGGCGGGCGGGGCGGTGCGGATGGTCGACTTGCTGCTGGACGGGGAGGCAGCGGCGGCGTTCTGCTCGCTGCGGCCCCCCGGTCACCACGCCTTGCCGTCGCATGCGATGGGGTTCTGCCTGTTCAACAACATCGCCGTCGCCGCGCGGTACGCGCTCGACGCGCGGCACCTCGAGCGAGTGATGATCCTCGACTGGGACGTGCACCACGGCAACAGCACCAATCAGGTCTTCCACGCAAGCAACCAAGTGCTGTTCGTCTCGATCCATCAATCGCCGCTGTTCCCCGGGACCGGGCCGGCCGACGACGTCGGGGAGGGCGAGGGCAGGGGCTTCACGGTCAACCTGCCGGTGCCTGCGGGATCCGGTGACGAGGTCTGGGTCTCGCTCCTCGAGCACGTCGTCGTACCGCTCGCGCACGCGTTCGAGCCACAGCTGATGCTGGTCTCCGCCGGATACGACGCGCATCGCGACGACCTGCTCGCGGATTGCGCCGTGACCACGGAGGGGTTCGCGGCAATGGCGGATGCGGTGGCTGGAGCGTGCCAGTCGCTGTCGGCGCCAGTCGGCGGCGTGTTGGAGGGCGGATACGCGCTCGGGGCGCTGGGACGCTCGGTGGCGGCGACGCTTCAGGCGTTATCCGCGCCGGCCAGCGTCGCTGGCTCGGCACGAGCTCCGGCGACGGGCATGGCGCCGATCGCGCGCGAGGCGCGTGATCGGCTCGCCGAATGGTGGCCGCAGCTCGGGCGCCGAAACGTTCGCCAAGGCTAGGCGCCGGCGGCTCGGACCGGTGTGAAGGGTCGGCTCAGGCTGGCCGCTCGGCCAGGTTGCCGGGTACTCGTCGGGCAGCCCAGGTTTCCGTGGAAGGTGATCAAGGCCCCGCTGACAGGGGTGGGTCTGTCGAGCAGCAGCGCGAGCTGGCCGACGGCGGTTTGGGCGGATGTAGGTGCACGAGCTCGGAACGGGTGTGGTTAATGTCACGTGGGGCGGGCTTGATGGTTGCGTAGCGTGAGGTCCGGCAGGCGGGTCGCGCGGTTCACGCGTCGGTACGGGCGGCGTACCGTGGCGCACGACGCTGGTGAGCTCGAATGGATACGACCCGCTCCTCGACAGCCGCGACCTCCGAGCCGCGGTAGGGCCGAATCGGCAGCAGTCCGACGGTGCAGCGCGCGCTGATCCTATTCGAGGTATGAGCGGTGAGCCGACGCCCGTTGGGCTCCCAGCAGCGCGGCGCCGCTGATAGAGGTTACCGGCATACGGAGGGCGGTTCGTGCTCTTCTGCGCCGGCGAAGCGGGAACGCGGATCAACGGTCTAACGGTCTCGCACCCATCCGATTGCGAGACGCGCCGCTTCGAGGACCTTGCGTGACCGCGCCCCGATCTCGCTTACAGCGAAGAATCCGTCCCCGGCGGAGGCCACGATCCCCGATGCGATAAGGCTGCGCCGCGCGTCAGCACGTCCCAGAAAGGTCCATCCCCGGACATGAAGTGATCGATGGACAGCGAGCGGTCGCCCCGGCGGTGCAGGGCATCCTGTCCCGCCTTCAGAGGTCTGCTCGTGCTCTACGCGCCTTGGCGACCTGCTCGGGGCTCTGTCCGCTCGTTGCGGGATCCTTCAATCCGAGACTGGGGCGTGGTGGCCTATATATCGGGGGCGAGGGCCACCACGCTTGCTCCCCATCACAGGAGGCTCTGCCCAATGACCGCACAGCACCAGAGGCGCCCCGACGACCACTTGCGCTGCCGCTCCGGCCGCCACGTGTGGCTCGATGACACCGCCCGCGAGCGCTGCTGTGACCCCGCCTGGTGCAAGATCCTGATAGCTGCGCAGGAGTGGGAGACACCCGAGCTCACCGGTATCGAGTATGCCGGGCCGTCCTCGGTCGCAGGCCTCGACTATGGATGGCAACGCCGCCGCGACGCCGCTGCGTGATTGCCGGTAGGGCACGAACCGGGAATCCCGCCGACACCGGAGTGTAAATCCGCTACAGAGGCGTTCAGAAAGTCGGGCTTTTTGCAGGTAAGAAGTCACAATATATATTGGGTGCAGGTCCCCTGGAGGGACGCAGGCTTGAAGAGTCCGATCGAGACAAAAACGCTGCTTAACTGGTAGTTTGAGGTCAACCTAGACCCGCTTCGACAAGGGGCCACTCGGTTGCAGAACCAGCAACGCGAAGCCAGTGTTCGCGGCCTTTCGTAATCTCGCGGCTCGGATTGGCGGACGAAATCGACGCTAAGGTCAAGCCGCGCCCTCGAATCGCCCGTAGATTCAAGCCGCAGTGTCCCTCTGGGGGACCTGCACCCATATATATTATCGAGCGGGGATTACCGAGACCCCCGCTCAGTCAGACCAACCGGTTCTTGAGCGTGCGAGCGGGTGGTCGGTGCCGGCCAGTGCAAAGTAGCGAAGAGCGGTGAACTACGCGATAACTGCCGGGGGGTGGATAACTGCCGGGTGCTGCCATCGCCGCCAGAGGGGAGACTCTGGCAGGGCGGCACGACTATCGTGCCCACAGACGCGGCCACCAGCGTTTGCCGAGTACGTCGATCAACGAGCGTCGTCGCGCGGAGGGGCGGCGCTCAGCCTTCGAGCAGGGTCGCCAGGGCCGTTCGCTCGAGCCAGCGGGCGTAGCGCTCTTGGGACCAGCCGCGATCGGCGGTGAGGATGTGGTGCAGTTCGGGACTGGCGAGCGCTGAGAAGGTGGCTGCAGCCTCCTCAACGGTGACGCCGGGGCGGAGTGAGTGCTCGTTTGCGATCGTCGCGATGAACTTCGCCTGTCCGCTGAAGCGGTAGTCCTGCAGGCGCCGCTGCAGCTCGTTGAGTTCGCTGACGTCGGCGCCGGCAGCCTGGATGACTGCGTAGATCGGGCTGGTGAGCTTGACCGTTTCGGCGGTGTGGCGCGCGAGCGCCCCGATTTGGGCGCGCAAATCGGGCAGCTCTAGCGCCTCGCGCACCCATCGGCGCTCAAGCGCCTCATCCCGCTCGTCATCGCGCAGTACGGCGGCGAGCACCACGGCCTCCAGTAGCCCGGCCTTGCTGCGGTATGTCGCATACACCGTCTCAGGCGCCACTCCCGCCGCATGGGCCACACCGGCGATCGTCGTCGCTGAGAAGCCGCGCTCGAGGAACAAGGCCCGAGCGGCTTCGAGGATCCGCGCTCGCGTGCGCTGCGCCTGCTCTGCGCGGACGGCGGAGCGATATGGCCGTCGTCGCTTGACACGCTCAACCATTCACTACAGACTACTGTAATGACAACTGAGAAGCTAAGCCAAAATGCAGCGGAGCTCGTGGGCGAAGCGATCGTCGGGCGGGAGGCCGGAATCCATGTCAGACCGGGCGAGGGACGACTGGTCCGGGTCCTGGCCAGCCGGCTGGAAATCAAGGCAGGAGAAGAGGCCGGCCTGAGCTTCGGCATCTTCCGATCGTCCTTTCCGCCAGGAACCGGCATGCCCTTCCTTCACTTGCACCGCAGCTTTGAAGAGGCGTTCTACGTCGTCGAAGGCGAGGTCCAGTTCCAGCTTGGCGTCGAGGAGATCCGGGCACGCCCAGGCAGCGCAGTCCTCGTCCCAGCCGGCGTTCCCCACTGCTTCCGCAATGCCGGCACCGAAGACGTGGAGTTGATCGTGGTCGCGTCACCCGCCCGCGCGGTCACGGCGATCGAGGAAGTCGGGCAGGTGGCACCCGGCGACATCGATCGGCTCGCGGCGATTCTCGAGCGGCACGACACCGAGCTGCTCGAGCGGCACCCTCACTGGGTTCCCCCTGCAGTCACACCCTCTCCCAGCTGAGCGCGCCGAACCGCGCCATGTTCGCTGGCCAGGACCACGTTGCTGGCTCGGAGCTCCACCCTCCTGGCACAGCGAGCCTGGCGGACATCAAGGCAGCTCGCGCTGCGTACGACCGCCTGGAGAGCTTTCAGCTCGACGGCCACTGGACCGTGCCCGATCGTCGCATCACAATCACCGGCAAGCGCGGCGATCAGCCGTTTGAGGAGGTCATCTTTTGATCAAAGAAGTCTTCGATCTTGCAGGCAGAACGTACATAGGGAGCCTTATCGAGCGCGACATGTTCAGCCGTCCACGCGGGCGACGTGCACGGCGGTTAGGCGCCCGCGCGGCATCTCGATCCGCGCGTAGCAGCGGTCTCATCCGAACGTCGTTCCTATGCTCGCGCCCCATGCTGCGCGCCGCGATCGACAATGGCGGGACGGGGTGGTGGCTCCATTGTGACGCGCAGGGAGCGGTCAAGCAGGCGCTTGGTAGTTTGCGTCGGGGGTTTCGGTCAGCGTTAGTTGGTTGAGTGTTGCGATCGCTCGTCGCAGGATCCGCGAGATCTGCATTTGTGAGACGCCGATCTCCTTGGCGATCTCGCTTTGCGTGCGGTCCTGGAAGAAGCGAAGTTGAAGCACCTGCCGCTCGCGCTCTGACAGCATCTGGATTGCGGTGGCGACCGTCGTGCGCTCCTCGACTAGCTGAAAGCCGGCGTCCTGTTGGCCGAACGTGTCGACCAGCGTTCCGGACTCACCGTCGCCGTCATCGTGGGGCGCGTCAAGCGAGGATGAGTGGTGCGCTGCTGCGGCCCCGAGCCCCTCGAGCGCGTCCTCGATGCTCAGCTCTAGGTACTGCGCTAGCTCGGCCACGGTCGGCGAGCGCCCGGTCTGCGTTGTGAGCTTCTCCTGGGCGCTGTGGACCTTCAGCGCGAGTTCTTGCGCTCCTCTGGGGACGTGGGCGGACCAGCCTAGATCGCGGAAGTAGCGCTTGAGCTCGCCGACGATCGTCGGCACCGCGAACGAGGAGAACGCGGTCCCGCGATCGAGATCGAAGCGATCCAGCGCCTTGAGCAGCCCGTAGCTCGCTACCTGCAACAGATCCTCAAGCGGCTCATTGGCCCCGGTGTAGCGCCGCGCCAGCTTCCGCGCCAGCGGCAAGAACCGATCGACGAGCTGATCGCGTGCCGCGTGATCGCGATCATGCTGCCAGCGCGCGAACAGTTCCCGCGACTCGGCCCGCGCAAGCGCCGACCGGGCCGCGGGCCCAGAGGCCCGACCGTGCTGCCGTGTGGACTCCAGGAGCCCTGCGGGTGCTTGATGGCTCATCGCGCGAACCTGGCGTGCGCGGGGCAGCTGTCCGGCGCCCGACTTTCGAGTGGGCGCTGAGATCTGTCGCGGTGAACTCCCCTTGCTGTTCCCGCGGGAATGCTTCGGTGAGGGTCGCCCGGAGGGAGCGAGCTCAGAGAGATGGTGGGCCGCGAAGGTGATGTCGTTGGCGTTCTGCCGTCGACTGGGATGCGCGTGCAAGACGCCTCCTAGAAGGTTGAGAGAACGGCCAGTTTTTCTACAGAAGACAAACCGGTATGTCAAGCGTTACCCTGTTGCACATGAACGCGACTTTGGAGGCCGCGGCCAATCGGGAGTCACCCGTCCGCGAGCGGATCCTCGGGACGGCGTATGACCTGTTCGCGCGCCGCGGCGTGCGTGACGTCGGGATCAACGAGCTGGTCGACCGTGCCGGTGTCACGAAGGCGACGCTGTACCGGCACTTCGCTTCCAAAGACGACCTCGTCGTCGCCTTTCTGGAGCTACGCGAGCAGCGCTGGACCCGGGGCTGGGTCGAGGCCGAGGCCAGACGCCGCGGCAGCACCCCCGAGGAGCAGCTGCTGGCGATCTTCGACCTGTTCGACGAGTGGTTTCACCGCGAGGACTTCGAAGCCTGCTCGTTCATCAACGTGCTGCTCGAGCTCGGAGCTGCTCACCCAGCCGGCAGAGCGAGCATCGAGCACCTGGAGAACATCCGCTCGGTCGTGCGCCAACTCGCCGAGGAAGCGAGCTTGAGCGACCCTGACGCGTTCGCCCGCTCCTGGCACATCCTGATGAAAGGCTCGATCGTTTCCGCTGCCGAGGGCGACCCCAACGCGGCACAACGAGCCAAAGCGATGGCCCGGCGACTGATCGAGGACCACAGCCACACAGCTCCAGTGATCGCCGGTCTCGCCTGAGCTACGCGCAAGCGCGGCCGAGCACCCTCCGGGCCGGCGAGAAGTCTCGTTCGGAAAACCGGGTTCAGGCAGCGGCGGCGTCTTCTGGCGTGTTGAGGGCGCGGTCGCGTAGTGGCGCTGGGAGGATGACGTCGATCCCACGCCCGCGCCAACGCTGACCACACCTCTCGTTCGCTTTCCTCGCTGGCTGGGCGCGGGGCTCTGAGGGGCTCCTACACGCCCCGTACGACCGCTTGACAACGCGCCTGTGGCGCGGGCGGCCAGGGCCCGCCAGGCGCTCGGCACACGTGTAGTCTCGCCCGCCACCCGCTGGCTTGATGCCACTCCGACGATCGCCCAGCAGCGTCGGGTCTTTGACCGGGTGTGACGTCGGTCGTGGGCGGGTGGTGCCGTGGATGAGGGTCGGTGTCGGGGTGCCCGTAGTGCCGGAGTTCCGCAGTTCGTAGGCACGGGACGGGTGTCTCGGGGAGCGTTTTGCCTGGAAATCGGTGGTATTGACTGCCGCTGACCCGCAGAGGCTGTAGGCACACGCGCTCGTGCTGATCTATTGAACGGCTCTGCGTCAAGCGTTAGTCTTGTAGGCACATGTACCTGCGGGAGACGAAGCGTCGCAACGCGGACGGGAGCGAGGTGTCGTACCTGGCGCTGGCGCAGAACGAGCGCGACCCGGTCACGGGCGTCCCGCGCGCACAGATCGTGCATCGCTTCGGTCGCGCCGACCAGGTCGACCGCGAGGCGCTGCAGCGACTGGTGCGCTCGATCAGCCGCTTCCTGGACCCGGCTGACGCGGTCGCCGCCAGCAGCGCTGATGGCGAGGTCAGCGTGCTGGACTCGCGGGCGATGGGGTCCTCGTGGCTGGCTGACCGGTTGTGGGAGCGGCTGGGGATCGGCGACGCGATCGTTGCGGCCGCGGGCGGGCGTCGTCTGGAGGCCGGGGCGGTCGAGCGCGCGATCTTCGCGATGGTCGCCAATCGCCTGTCGGTGAAGCCGCTCTCGAAGCTCGCCGGCTGTGACTGGGTCGCCGAGCGCGCGTTCGTACAGAGACTGGCCGGGGTCTCTGATGATGCGTGCTACCGGGCGATGGACTTCCTGCACGCCGCGCTGCCCGCGCTGCAGGAGCGCGTGTTCTTTAGTGTCGCGAGCCTGCTGGACCTCGAGGTCGATCTGCTGTTCTTCGACACCACCTCGACCTACTGGGAGACCGACCGGCTGCCCGAGGAGCTCCAGGACGAGGACGACGCGCCCGACGGCGAGGACGGCGACGCGCCTGAGGACGACGAGGCGCCGGTGCTGTCAGAGCGCGGGCGGCGCGCCTTCTCCAAACACTCCAAGGATCACCGCCCCGACCTGCCGCAAGTCGTGGTCGGGATGGCCGTCACCCGCCAGGGGATCCCGGTCAGGGTGTGGACATTCCCGGGCAACGCGTCTGACCAGGTGATCATCCGCAAGGTCCGCGACGACCTGCGTGGCTGGAACCTCTCAAGGGTGATCTGGGTGCTCGACCGCGGGTTCACCTCGGAGCGCAACCGCCGCTACCTGCAACGCGGCGGCGGGCACTACATCGTCGGGGAGAAGCTGCGCGCCGGCAGCCAGGAGGCCACCGCGGCGCTCGCGCGCCAAGGCCGCTATCACGTTGTCGACGGCGGGCTGCGCGTCAAGCAGGTCCGCGTCGACGACGGCGTCAACCGCGACCGGTTCGTGATCTGCCACAACCCCGAACGCGCCCGCCGCGACCACGCGATCCGCGAGCAGATCCTCGCGCGCCTGGCCGAGCAGATCGCCGGCACTGACAAGCTGACAGCTACCAAGCGCCGCGAGCTCTACGGCGCACTCTCGACCAAGCCCGCGTTCAACCGCTTGCTGCGCCAGACCCCGACCGGGAAGCTGCGGATCGACCGCGCCGCCGTCGCAACCGAAGCCAAGCTCGATGGCAAGTTCCTGCTCAGAACCTCAGATGAGAGCCTCACCGCCGAGGACATCGCGCTCGGCTACAAGGCGCTATATGAAGCCGAACGCGGCTGGCGCGATCTGAAGTCAACGATCGACATGCGCCCCGTCTACCACCGCCGCGAGGACCGCATCGAAGCCCACGTCCAACTGTGCTGGCTCGCGCTGCTACTCCTCCGCGTCGCCGAGACCGAAACCGGCGACACCTGGCGCAACCTCCGCAACGAGCTCGACCGCATCCACCTCGTCACGCTCGCCACCAGCCAAGGCACCGTCGCCCAACGCACCGAGCTCACCCACCGCCAGCGCCGGATCCTCAAAGCGCTCGAACTACCCGAACCGCCGCGGTTCAACGACTTCACCCCGGCCGCCGACCCGGCCGAATAGCACCCGAAGTCTGTAGACACACGACCCCACCCCCGCCGCAAGGCCAAAACACCCGCTACCAACCCCTTTCTTGCGTGCTCGTGCGCCTCACTTCTACGGAACTCCGGTAGTGGAGGCGTATTCTTCCGAAATGACGGTGGAGGCTTGTTAGATGAGCCGGTCAGACCAGAAGGTCGTGCGGTACCCAGGCGAGGCGCACGTCAGTCAGATCGGCCTGGGCGCGAACGCGGGCGGTAGATGGGAGGCCATGCGTGACCGCGAGTTCGCGGTCACGCTGCTTGATGGTCGTCGCGTCATCGGCCGCCAGCACGACCGAGGCGAGGGCTGGTCGATCTATGTCTACTCGCCTGACAGCGAGGGATCGCTTCTCGGCTACGCCAGTGCCAGCACACGCACCGAGGCGCTCCGAGAAGCCGGACTGTCCGGCGATGACGCCGGCGAAACACTCGGCCGCGCCGGCATCTAGGCCGTGCGCCGTCGGTTCTTGCTGCTCGCATTCCGCAGGCGAACCCGCTGAGACCGCCGATGACGAGCATTCGGCATCGCGGCCAACCTGTTCTTCTTCGCCGTCGTGCACGGCGATGAGCGATGAGCGCCGCGCGGAGCCCTGGCCGGGCGTTAAGGGAGCGGTAGAGCGGGTAGTTGCCTGTGTGAGGGTAGTGGTGCCGGGGTGCGCCCGGTAGAAACGACGATGGAGGCCAACTAGATGAGCAAGTCAGACCAGAAGGTCGTGCAGTACTTGGGCGAAGCGCACGCCAGCGAGGTCGGTTTGGTGAGCGTTCTGCAGTCCCAGATCGCGATGACCCCGCGCGGCTCTTATCGCGAGGGGTTGGAGAAGCACCTCGGTGAGACGCGCGAGCACGCCCGTCGCATCCAGGAGCGCTTGGGCGAGCTCGAGCAGGGCCGCAACCCGCTGCAGGCATTCGTCGGCTTCGCCGAGACGCTAATTAGCCAGACTTTTGCTCTGAGCAAGACGCCGTTTGACCTGCTGCGCGGAACGGGCGGTGAGGAAAAGGTGCTGAAGAACGCCAAGGACGCGTGCGCGACTGAGGCGCTTGAGATCGCGACCTACACCGCTCTTGAGCGCCTCGCGATCAAGGTCGGGGACGAGCAGACAGCCAAGCTCGCCGCGTCGATCCGCGCCGACGAGGAGCGCATGCTCAAGCGAATCATGCGCGAGATCCCCAAGCTCACCGACGCGGTCATCGGAGCGGATGTCGAGGGCGAGCCCTCCTACGATGTCACCAAGACCGGTGCGGCAGACGCCGCGCGCGAGGTCGCGCGTGAGGTCAAGCAATCGGCGCGCGAGACACAGACGCGTGCCAAGCGCACCGCCCGGCAGGCGCGCAAGGTCCCCGGTGTCGCGCAGGCCGAGGGACAGATTAGGGGTGCTGTGGCCTCCGAGGGGGATCTCGCGATCGCGCGCTATGACTCGCTCACCGCCGAGGAGATCGTGAGCAAGCTGCCGGAGCTCTCGCAGATCGACCTTGCGAAGGTCGACTCCTACGAGCGAAAGAACGAGGACCGCACGACAGTGCTGAGCCGGATCAGCGCACTACGGCGCGCGGAGCCGTGGCCCGGCTATGACGAGCTCACGGTTGGCGAGATCGAAGCCGTTCTCGGCGAGGGCGACGATCAGCGCGCAAAGGACGTCGTTGCCTACGAGCGGGCCCACAAGAACCGCGCCGGAGTACTGAAGAGCGCAGAGCGCGAGACCGCCAACGCCTGAGCGTCCCCATGCGCGGACGGAGCCACACAAGCTCCGTCCGCGCACCGGCGTCAGGAGTTGCCTGGCCGGGACAACCTTCGTCTGACGAAGTCTCTTCCATCTCCGCGCACACCTCCCGTACGCCCGTGGGCGTGCTGGGAGGCATGGTGGAGTGGAGAGCGGTGAGGGTTTGGGGAAGGCTGTTCTGAGCGCCCGGCGCCGCGGAAGTCCAACCGAGCGGCATGCGGGGTTGTGCTCAGGAGTCTGGTTCGGCGATGTCGGTGAAGGTGATCTCGATGTTGTCGATGGTGGCGCCGGTGATGGTGGGTATCCGCTGGTGCAGGGCGGCGCGGATGGCGGTCGCGAGGGGGCGCAGCGAGGGTCCGTAGGTGGTGACGAGTCGGATCGCGAGGTTGAGGCGGGCGGGGTTTGCGGGCTGTGTGGGGGTGGGTTGGGCGGAGGCGAAGAGCACGCCGGGTATCGCGACGGCTGCGCGACGGGCGACTTGCGCGATCACGGCGTGATTGACCTGGGTGTGGCCGCGGGAGCCGGCGAGGATGATGTTCTCGGCGGTGCGGCCGGCGAGGGTGCGTACGCGGGTCACGATCCGCGAGGTGAGGCCGGGCGGGCACGGGCACGGGCGCGCGGGCGAGGGTCTGGAGATCGCCCCATCCTTGACGGAAGCCGCTGAGCGCGGTCTGGCAATAGGGGCAGTGGGCTTGGTGGGCAGGATCGCGAGCAGCGGCGTGGTCGGTGATCTGTTCGAGGAGGGTGTCGAGCTCGACGCCGCAGGGCAGCCGGTCCTGGCTGGGGTCTAGCGCCATGCCATCGTCTCCTTGAGCAGCGTGAGACGGGCGCGGTGGAGGCGGCCTTTGATCGCTGAGACGTGGTCTGGAGTACGTCGGCGACCTGCTCGTAGGAGAGGCCTTCGAACTCGCGCAGCACGAGCGCGGCGCGCTGGTCGGGTGGGAGGATTTTGATCTGCTGGGCGATGGCACGCAGACGCTCGCGCTGCTCGATCGCGGTGGCGGCTCGCCGTCGTGGCTTCCGGCGCCGCCGGTGGGGTTGGTGCATCGCACAGGGTGTCTTGGCGAACACGCTTCGGAGGAGGCGTATGAGCAATTGAGCCGAGGGGTGCGGGAGATGATCTGCGCGATGATGCCAACGGACTGGAACTGGTCGCGCAAGCGGGTGCTCGAACTTCGGCTGCGGCGCGGGTCGCGTGCTACGCCAGTTCGCACCTGAGGCAGGCGACGCCGAGTTCTGGGGATGCGATATCCACGGCCCCAGCATCGAGTGGATCACGAACAACATGTCTCCACCGTTCAAAGCTCTCCGTTGCTCCGACGAGCCAGGCCTTCCGCACCCAGATGGCTATTTCGACCTGATCTACGCGATGAGCGTGTATACCCACCTCACCGGCCACTGGGCGGGCTGGCTGCTAGGAGCGTGGGTCAGTAATACTCAGTCTCATTAACGACGCTCTGAGAGCCGTTCTGCGGCCATCCGAGCGATCGCCGCTGATGAATTGATCCCCTGAAACGGGCCAAAACGGCGCTCTGCGGGCATTGTGACCCACGCTCCTAGAGCACCGTCGCGTGCTTGCCGACGACGGGCTGCTGCTCGTGAGCTTCCTCGGCGAGGGGATGATCAAGACGCTGATCGGCGAGGACTGGAACGAGGATCACATCGGAATGAATGTGCTGTGGGCCGGAAAATCCTGGGAGGCGGGCGGTCCCGTCGCCTTCCACTCGCCATGGTGGTTGCGCGCGCACTGGGGGCGCGCATTCGAGATCATCTCTCTGCTGCCCCACACAGGCGAAGCCACGCCTGAGGGTCACGGCCTGATCCTCGCCCGCCGCAAGGATGTTCACCTTTCGGCCGGTGACCTGGAGCGCATCGAACCCGGAGAGAACCGGGAGATCACCGCGCTAGAGCACCAGGTACGACAACTCCATGACGAGACACTGTCTTTGCGAGCCGAGAACCAGAGGCTGCAGGAGTCGGCCTCGTGGCGGCTCGCTGCCCCGCTCCGAACAGCCAAACGGATCGTCGCACGATGATTCCCGCCTGATCCCGCCGACCCCCCGCCCCAGGTCGGAAGAGCTACTGCGTTTCTCGCTCGGCCCTCGAACTCGGTTCGCCTGGCGGCAGGCAGCAACATCGGAAGCGGGCGGCATTGAACGAGTGTGTGCCCGAACGTGTTCGGCGTTCTAGCCCAGCTTGGGACGTGGTGACTCGCCTCAACCGCGTCATGGTGTCGTCCCGATCTCCCTGACTCTCCGGGGGACCCGGTCCAAGTGGGGGCTCCCCGCGCGGCCCAGACGGGCGCACGACGGCGCGTCGTCGGGCGGTCGAGCTTCCCCGGGATGAGGCCCCTCCGCCGCGCCCGCGCCGAATGGGGACATGGGCAGTCCCTGGCCCATTCGGGCCGCAGGGCGCCCGGTGAACCCCTGACGGTGCCGTCCGGCCGTTCCAGGAGCGCCCGTGGCGCGCCAGAGGCGGTCCACGCTGCGGCGCCTGCGCGTTGACTGCCGCGCTTCACGTCGACGTTTGGCGGCGGGCGGTTTCCTAGGTCACACGGGCACGCGCAATCTGAGCAGACCACGAACCACGCCTGCTCGCGTAGACCTCGGGAAGCTGGTCCCCGATCGCTTCGAGCGTTTCTAGCCACAAGACGGCGTCAAAGTAGTCTCCGCGTTCGGCGGCCTCATCAGCCCATTGCAACGTCCTCGCCACGGCCGCCAGATGCTTGGCCTCGCGCTCGGCGCAATAGCCCGAGGCGAACCCCGGCCAATCCTGCCGTCCAGTCCCAGGCTCCGCGTACGAGACCCGCGGCGCGGTTGCGACAATGGCAGTCGCTGCTGCACTCATTGCGATCTCTCCCTCTTGGGCGTCACTCCCGTCGGGCGCAGAGTCCCGTTGGGCATGAATCCCTTGGCTGGAACGGGCCTTGGTCCCTCACGATGAAGTCGGGCCCGTTAGGCGGAGGCCAATCGTCGGCGAGTCATGACGACGGCAGGTCGGTGGTCAGCGACCGTCTTCGAGCCACCCTACGGTGTAACGAACGATCGGCGTGTGCCATCGGCACCGACATGACGTCATGTAGCGGACCTAGCCGTTGTCGTCGTGTGTCAGGACGCCTACGGTGGACGCGCCCGCGAGCCCCACCTCTCCTCGGGACGCGGGAACGCCCGGCCTAGCACGACCGGGGCAGCGATGGTCGGGCCTCCGCCGTTGCGCGCGCTCATCCCGTCTGCGCGAGGCGGCGGTCCGGCCGTGCCGCCGTGAGGACAAGGCCAGCCGATTCAGCCTCGTAGCGCTACTACCATCGGATACAACAGCCGGGCATCTCGCTCCGCCTGAGACGAGATGACTCGTCTGAAAGCGGCTAGGGGATTGCGCCCCCACTCCCCTGACTCTCCGGGGCCCCGGACGGATCCGGCGGACCCCGGGCCAAACTTGCGGCCCGTCGTTCCACACTATGGAGCGCTCCCATGCCCGGGTCAAGTCCAGCCGTCCGGCCCGGGTAGCGAGAGCGTCACCCGCCACCGGCCAGCCGGGGGCCAGGCGTGGGGCCTGGCGGGGCTGCACCTATTACCTGCGGGAACCGGAGCGGTCTGGGTTAGCCCATGCCTGCAATTCAAGGCTGACGAGCGCGTCATGGCCGCGCCCCGCGCGGACCGTCCTTGCATGGTTTCGTGCTTCCAGCACCGTGATGATGATCCGCGCTCGGATCGGGCCTGGAGGGCCGCGCCGAGCGGCTAGGACCGGACGCGGGCGACGGTGACGCGGACGCGGACGCGGGCGACGGTGACGCGGACGCGGACGCGGACGCGGAAGATGCGCCCTCGGATCGGGGCTTACGGCCGCGTCCTCCGTTATATGGGTCGAGGCGGATCGGAGCCGAATCCGGGGGCCGGATTGGAGGCAAGTCGGGACTGGGGGCGCCCGGCTCGCTCCGGGTATCCACGGGTTCGGGTAAGTCGCCTTGCCGAGCGCAACCCCGCGCGCGCACTGACCCTGAGGACCCCTTCGCGCGCCTCAACGACGGCAACTATCGGTTCATCGACGCGCGTCTGACGGCAACGGTTGCTCACGTCCCGCCATCGGGGCGCTCAGCGGCAGCGGGGATTGCGTCTGGAGCGAGACACCCGGCATGCCAGAACCGCGCGCGACGACGCTCCTCGTTTCCCAGGTGCTTACCGAGGTTCAAGAAGGAGGAGGCGTGGATCGTGCCATTCGCAAGCTCCACCCAGAGGGGCTCGAAGACGCCGATGCGATCACCACATCTCGTGCAGACGAGGAACGACAGGTTGTCATGCACAAGCCCCCCTTTCGATACGCGCCCAGCCTGAGCCGATAGACCTTACGCCGGTCGTTCGAGCCGACACGCGGGGTTAATCCGCTGCTGTGCGGTGGCGGACTACTGAGTCGTGGGACCGGCACGGACGCCATAGGGGGCCGTGCTCAGCGAGGCTGCGGCCAAGGGGCGGCCTGGCGCTGGTAATGCCGACACGCGCGCTCGCTCCTCCGGGAAGAGCGCCGTGACGAGTGCCTCCTGCCGGGACGCGAGTTGAAGATCAGCGTTCGGTCGAGCGGCACCGTACGCCCCGCGGTTCGACGCGGCGCTTCCCGGAGCCGGTGTACCGCCGCGCACGGTCGACGGCTACGCCAGCGAACTCTGCAAGCAGGGCGACCGCCTCCTTATCGTCCTCGGTGAACTCTGGCCCGTCCTGCTTGTCGGTGAGATAGAGGTTCCCGTACGGCTGACCGTCCACGTGCTTGAGCGGGTGCTGGAGTCCGCCCGTCTTCTAACCGGCGCGCAGTACGTGCTGGATGAGTCGCGAATGGGCTGGCACGGTTTCTGCGGGCAACCATTGCACGGCCGCGTCATCTGCGAATCCGAACCGAACGCTCCCGAACTCGTCCTCCATCGAGATGCTGCCCTCGATGTCGGCAGCCCGGCCAACGCGTCCGCGAGCTTCTCCTCATCGTGCGCTGCCGCATCCGGATGCATCTTCGCGTAATGGAATGTCACGTGCCGGTGGTCCGCGAGCCAATCGCCGTGGTAGTGCGGGGAGGCAGGATCGACGCCACCAACGACCCTCGCACATTCGTCCTGAGCCTCCTGAGGCAGGCTCTTGATGAATCCATCGACCTCTGGAAACCGCTTTCGCGCATTCGCAATGAACGTAGCTGCCTCGTGATGAAGCGACGCTTTGCTGAGGGAACAGCATCAGCCGATGTCCGGCGGCATGTAGCGCGTCGTCATCAAGCGCCTGCATCCTCCGCGTTCGAGCGCAGCCAGTCGTTGCTCATCATCGCCAGCACGGTGATGAAGCGGGCGACGGGGTCACCGGCCGGGAACGCATCGCCGATCCTGAACCTGATGGTTGGGCCTCTCCTCCCTTAAGAACCACGACCGAAACGTCAGCACCGTTCCCAGGCGGATGATCATCGTGAAGCTCGCGCGCTATGGGAGGTCGCCGGACACCGGCCGTAACAGGCGACAAGTCGGTGATCGTCGCTGCCAGCCCGCGCCCGTCCGGCTACTCGGCTGGATCTGACTCGTCCTCATGGTCCGCAAGAAGCCGCAGGCCGTCAGCACGCCGGTCCATCCGCTCAACCCACGACGCCGCCAACGACGCAGCGCCCACGAACGCTGAAGCCGCATCCACGGCCTCGATCTGACCAATAGGCATGTACTTCCTAACCCGGTTGGCTTCCATCTTCGGGTCTGGAAGCGCCACTCCCGACTCGGCGTAGACATCAGCGCCGAACGTCTCGCGGCTCGCTATGGCCTTGACCTCGATGCGAACTGTGAACGACGCGCCAGCCGCAAGGTCTGACCAGAATGCCACCTCTGAGAGCATTTCTGGGGCTCCGTGGATGATCGGGGGTGACTCTCGATCGAGATTCCGTCCTGAGCAGGGCTTTTGGTCGTCGGAGCGACGGGTGGAAGTCGCGTGCGCCTCTGCTGCTGGGTTGTGGACTGCTCGCTGGGCCCCGTGCCCGGCGATCGTGGGCACAGCGGATGCGTGCTCAAGCGGCCAGGGATGGCCGCGCCTGCGCGCAGGCGCATCCGGATGATCATGGCGAGACTCGCCCCATAGGGCGTCGTTGGGGGGCGTCGGGGTCGCTGCCCGCGTTGACGGGGGTCGTGGCGTGCCGGGGAGCTGCCTGCTCCATTCCCTTCTCGTTGCGCCGTTTGCCGTGCGTGCGCACCGGGTCATCCCGGGGTCGAGCGAGCGTCGTGGCGGAATACGGGTGACGCGGTTCGGAGGGCCAGAAAGAAAACGCGTGTTCGTGTGTCGTCACCCCCGATCATGCCCGGAGAGCCGCATTTCTTGACCGTTCATGCGCCGACCGTACGCGAGCGCGTGGCCTCCAACCGTCCAAGCGAACACCAACCCCGCCAAGCCCCGAGGCTACGGCGTCCACTCCGGATGGCGCGCAAGCGCCGCAGCGTGCATCGCCCGCTCATGGGCGGCGAACGCAGATGCCTGCTCGGCACTCGCGAGGTCCCCATTACGCGCGAACACCGCCGCGGCCCTTTCATGCGCCTCAGCCGCCTCCAAACGCGCGTCCATCGCCCTCAGCCAGGCTAGCCGTGCCCGTTCCGACTTGGAAGACATACAGCCAGCAACGGTATCTACGAAGCACGCCAGCGAATCAAGCGCCCGCCACGCGGCGTGCGTGAAGAGCGCATTGGGTTGCCATTAAGGAACGTGGCACCAGCCGCCAAGTAGCGGATCGTGCTCTGCCGATCGCGTGCGTCCCGGCTGATTCGTGAGCGGTCGTCAACCGGGAGCCATCGGGCGTGTGTGCCGTGTCGGGAAACGACCATTTGCCGACGCATCAGGCGCCGACTGGATGAACCCAGCGTTTGCGGCTACAGCGGCGTCGATAACTCGCGTCGAGAAACTACGACGGTAATCTCGGCCCGTCGGGTATTCTCGACACGTGCTGCTCGGCTACGCGCGCGTCTCGACCGCTGACCAGAATCCCGACCACCAGGTCGACGCGCTGCGGCGCGCCGGCGTAGCAGAGAAGGACATCTACGTTGACCACGCGAGCGGCGCGAAGGCGAGCCGCCCCAGACTCGACGACGTTCTGCGTGTGCTTCGCGATGGCGACACGCTAAAGATCACCCGACTGGACCGCCTCGGCCGGTCGGTCCTGC
This sequence comes from uncultured Solirubrobacteraceae bacterium, assembly GCA_963816005.1. Classification (GTDB taxonomy): domain Bacteria; phylum Actinomycetota; class Thermoleophilia; order Solirubrobacterales; family Solirubrobacteraceae; genus Palsa-465. Next base: position 127,081 of record CAWFKF010000062.1, read on the forward strand.
ATCTCGTGACGCTCGGTGCTGAGCTACGTGACCGCGGCGTGGGCCTGCACGTCATCGAACAGGGCATCGACACCACGACAGCCGAGGGCCGCGCGATGTTCGGCATGCTCTCTGTGCTCGCGGAACTGCAGCGCGAGCTGATCATCGCCAACACCCGTGACGGGCTCTCCGCCGCGCGCCTACGGGGACGCAAGGGCGGACGGCGACCGAGGCTCAACCCGGAGCAAGCCATCCTCGCTCAGCAGCTCTACGACGCGGGGGAGCGGACGGTCCAGCAGATCGCGGATCTCTTCAGCGTGCCCCGCACCACCGTCTACGGCCATCTCGACGCCGCGACCAAGGGCAAACGTCCGGCGGGCCAACCGACAGCGGTCAGCCGATAGCTCCGGATTGTGCTTGGCTGTTCCTCGCGCGCCAGGTGCTGCGCGTGATCGCGAGCGGGCCCGACAAACCGATCGCTTTGGCCGACCCGCTGATCTGAGATGGCACGCGACCTCGGCCTGGATGACGTCGTCGGCCATTTCACGTTGATCGGCGACGAGCTGGACCTGCTGCACACCAAGTCCGGGTCGACGCGGCTGGGGTTCGCGGCGCTGCTGAAGTTTCTGCTTATCTGTGCAGGCCGGCCGTGTCAAGCCCTCCCGGCTGAAGTTGTTGAGGTTGGTTGGTGTGCGCGCGGGTGCCCATGCTTATCTCGGTCCGCGACTCGTTGGGTTGGCTACCGGTGGTCGGCGACATGATGGTGATGGGGTTCCCTCTGGGGGAAGTTGCGGTGCGGCCGCTCGGTCTTTGGAGGCCGTCCACGCGAACGTGGCGGCAGCAGAATGCGGGGAGCTGGCCGCGGTGCATCGGCTGACGTGGGGCGTGGCGCGCACGAGGTCTCATGCGGGCGCGAGCGCCTGGTCGCCGAGGTCTTTGAGGGTGTGGTAGCTGCGTTTGAGGAGGTTTCGTGCGATCGCGAGGCAAGCGCGGTTGTGCCCGAGTCGCTGCGCGGCTTGGCGGTAGTAGGCGTGGTCGGGGGAGCCGGGGCGGGTCGCGGCTTGGGCTGCCTCATACAGCGCCCAGCGCAGGACCGGTGGTCCCTGGCGGGAGAGGTGACCGGGCGCACGCCGGCGGTCGGAGGCGTGCACGGTGATGTCCAGACCGCCGTAACGCACGGCATACCGGGATGAGCTGAACCGGCGGCAGTCGCCGAGCTCGGCGAGGATCGCGACCGAGGTCAGCTCCCCGATCCCGTAATGGCTCATCAGCGCCCGACAGCCTGGCTGGCGCCTGGCGTAGGAGCGCAACTGCTTGTCGATCGCCGGGATCTGGGTGTCGAGCGCGCCGATCATCCGCAGCGCGATCGTGATCTGCTCGCGCGCCGCGTCGGACAGCGAGAGCTCCGTGAGCCAGTCGCGCCCGGCCGCTGTGAGCAGGTCCAGATCGCTGCGGCGCGGGAGGCCGTGGTGGTAGAGCACGGCGCGGATCCGCTGCTGCCACTCACCGCGCTCATCCACCAGCGTGTGACGCAGCCTGACCTGGGCGCGCAGATCGAGGATGTGATCGGGCGGAATCCAGCACTCCGGCAGCCGCCCGGCCATTAACAGCTCGCGCAGATGCCGGGCGTCGGCCCGGTCGCTCTTGGCGTGCTTCTTGGGGCCGCGCAGCGCGCTGGTCTCCGCCGGCTCGGCGAGATGCACCTCCGCGCCGACCGCCCGCAGCTCCTCGACCACGAACCGCCACCCCGTCGTGGCCTCCAACGCCACCTCAAGCGACTGGCCCGAGAACCGCTCAAGGAACCGCCGCACCGCCGCGCGATCCGCTGGTGCCACTCGTGTCCGGGAGATCTCACCCGTGGCAGTGTCCATCCACTCCGCGGTGATCTGCGCCCGATGCTGATCCAGTCCCATCACAATCGTCATGACATCGCTCCTCACGTCGACCTCGACGCGCGGGCAGCGTTCAGCCCGACCCATCGCATACCGTGGGTCACCGGTCGGCCCTTCGTGCTTCGAATGAACCGGCCGCGCGGCTGGTACCCGCGCGCGCCTTCAACGTATGTCGTTCGACACGGCGGGCCGGCCACCTGCGCTGAACCACCGCGACCTACTTTACGACGTCTCACCCGCACACCAGCAGGTGTTTGAGAAACGATGCTCCGGTGCCAGACGGCGGGTTACCCGCCTGAGCATGGCCGGAATAGAGCTTCGCCGTCGGTCACCGGTGCGGTGCTGGTGCGAACGTAGATGCGAGCGTCGCAGCGCAAGCAGACCACGGTGCTCTCGTCACCGTTGCGCAGCCACGACCGGGGCTCATGCCCGAGGTCGCGGGCGGTCGCTGCGAGGCTGCGGAGCAGTTCGCCGCGCTCGAGCTCGATCTGCATCTCCGCGTGTGACACGGGACGGTGCCGGGCGGCGAACGCGCCGGCGCCGTGGCGGCTGGTGACGACGCGGATCTTGTCCTTGCGTGCTTGGGCGCGGATCTCGGTGCGCCATTGCTCGGGATCGACTCCCTCGGGTGAGCTGACCTGCCCGCGGCGCAGCAGCTCGGCGTAGTCGCCGCCGGGCCGCTCCAGGTAGTCGTTGACGATCCGGTTGAAACGCTGCTCGTGCTCGGGACGCATACGCATCGTGGCTTCAGGCTATGAAACGCGGGCGACGCCGGGGCGCCTACCGGGCTCAGCGATGGTCCCGGCTATAGCCTGCAGCGCGAGGATATGTTGCGCGCAACATATCCTCGCCTATGGTGCGCCCGAAACTATGTTGCGCTGACGCTTGGCACAGCGGTCTGCGGAGGAGATCGGGTTCGTTGCCGCAACATATTTCGCGCTGTCAGAGGCTCTCGAGGAACGCGAGCAGCCGGTCGGGTGGGCGGTAGCGTCCGGGCTTGACGTTCGGCGGTGTGGTGCGGTCCACGGCCCGGCGCTTGAGTTCCATATCGGCGTGCAGATACTTGTTGGTGGTGTCGAGCGTTTCGTGCCCGAGCCACAGGGCGATGGTGGCGGTATCGACCGGATCTGGGGCGCTGAGGAGCTGCATCGCGGCGGTGTGCCGCAGGCTGTGCGGGGTGATGTTCTTGGCGGTCAGCGACGGACATCGGGCGCGGGCGGTGGTGGTGTGCTTGGCGACCAGTCGCCAGATCCCGGCGCGGGTGAGGTGCCCGCCGGTGCGGCTGGGGAACAGCGGGCCGGCGGGGTCTTTGGGGAGCTCGCGCAGCCACACTTCCAGCACCTTGATGGTGGGGCGGGTCAGCGGGGTGCATCTCTCCTTGCGGCCTTTGCCTTCGTACCTCACCCAGGCGCCTGTGCCGAGGTTGAGGTCTTCGCGGCGTAGGTTGGCGAGCTCGGAGGCCCGGAGCCCGGTCTGCACCGCCAGCAGCAGCAGCGCGTGGTCGCGTCGGCCGGTCGGGGTGGCGCGGTCCGGTGCGGCCAGGAGCGCGTCGATCTCGGGCTTGGTGAGATAGCTGATCAGCGTCGACCGGTAGCGCTTCTCGGGGATCGAGAGGACGCGCGCGATCTGCTCGGAGCACTCCGGGGCTTTCAATGCTGCGAAGTGAAAGAACGAGTGGATTGCGGTCAGTCTGGCGTTGCGGGTGCGGACGCTGTTGCCGCGTTCGTTCTCCAAATAGGAGAGGAACGCGGTGATTCTGTCCGGGTTGAGATCCTCGAGCTGCAGTTTTGATGGTGGTGTGCCGGTCTGCTCGTGCAGGAACGTCAAGAGCAGCCGGAAGCTGTCGCGGTAGGACGCGATCGTGTGCGGGCTGGCATCGCGTTGGCGAGCGAGACGCTCGGTGAAATACGCCTGCAGCAGCGGCGCGAGAGCGCTCATCGCCGGCCCTTTCCTCGGCGCATCTGGCGTGGTCGCCTGCGTCTGGAGCGCTCCCAGGAGAGCGGCATCGGCGTGTGCGCTGGCGTGTTGGAGGGTCCGTCGGTGGAGGACTCCTCCTCCCAGGTTCGCTCAAGCCGCTCGCACGCCAACGCCAGCAGTTCGGGCGCGCCCTCGATATACCAGAACGTGTCAGCCGGACGGACATGCCCGAGCACTGTTGAGAGCAACGGCAGCCGCGCGTCGATGTCGCCGCCTTCCTGATACCAGCCAAGCAGCGTGCGCAGCACATAGCTGTGGCGGACGTCATGCAGCCGGGCGCGGCGACCGAGCGTCTCCTGATCGAGGCCGGTCGCGTGACGGAGCTGATCGAACCACTTCCACACGAAGTGGCGGCTGAGCCGTCCACCCCCGCCGGAGAGGAAGAACGCGTCCGGGTCTTTGGGATGCGGGCACAGCTCATCGCGCGCGCGGACGTAGCGACCGAGCGCGGCGACCGTGGTCGGGTGAAGCGGGATCTCGCGCGACCGGCCGTTCTTCGCGTGACGGACGGTGAGCCTGCCCTCGCCCAGCTCGACATCTGAGCGGTCAAGCCGGCAGGCTTCCGAGACGCGCAGCCCGCTGACCGCCAGCAGCCCGATCAGCGCCTCGCAGCTGGCAGCCCGCAGCGGCGGACGCATCGACCGCGCCGCCTCGAGCAGCGCTTCGATCTCCGCCTCGGAGAACAGGTACGGTCTCGCGCGCCGGGCTGTGGCCGGCAGCAGGTTGACCGGCGGTACCTCGTGCTGAGCGTCGAACCCCTCCAGATACCGTGCGAACCCGCGCACGATCGCGAGACGCTGATGCCACCACACGACGCTCGCGTCAGCTGGCTGGGTCGCGAAATCGAGTGCCAACTCGGTGGTGATCAGCGACTCGCCGCGTTGGGTGAGGAACGTGACGAATTGCGGCAGCACGCGGCCGTGCTCGGTCAACTGGTAGCCGAGCGCGCGGCGCATCGCCAAGTAGTCATCGACGGCCTCAGCGAGGGGGATCATCGCTCGCTCCCTGGCCACGGCAGCGCCAGTGGCGACAGCGCCGCCCGATCGACCTTGGCATAGACCGCGGTCGTGGTCTGGTCCTGATGGCGCAGCACCTGGCCGATCTCGACCAGGCCAGCGCCACGGCGCAGAAGCTCGGTGGCAAGCGTGTGTCGCAGGCGATGCGCGCCGACCGGGGCGATCCCGGCCCGCATGCAGGCATACCGCACGACATCGGTGACGCACGGGGAAGTGATGCCGCACAGCGGCGCGCACGCGTTGATGAACAGCGCGCGATCCGTCACGCGCGGACGACCGTCACGCAGATAGTCCACGATCGCCTCCCCAACGTCACAGGGCAGCGGCAACCTGTCGAGCCGTGATCCCTTGCCATGAACCACGATCTCGCCCGCCCGCCAGTCGACATCATCGAGCGACAACGCGGCGACCTCGCAGCGACGCAACCCCAGCCTCGCGAGCATGAGAACGATCGCGTAGTCGCGACGTCCGGTCGGTGTCGCGCGATCGCAGCTGTCCAGCAGGAGCTTCACCTGCCCGGCCGGCAACGCGCGCGGGAGATCCTCCCGGCGCCGCGCGACCGATGGCACCGCCGAAGCGAGAGGCTCGGCAATCAACCCGTGCACGTGCAAGAACCGCAGCAACGCACGGAGTGCGTAGATCACCGTTTCGGTCGAGCGCCGCGAGCGCCGCCGGCCCTCCCGCAACACGAACGTGCTGATCTCGGCGGCAGACACACGCGCCAGGTCTTCCTCAAGCGGCTCCGAGCGCTCGCACAGAAACAGCCGCGCGGTCGGCAGGTACTGCCCGGCCGAGCTCGCCTTCATCCCCCGCTCCTGGATCAGATAGTCCCGAAACTCACCGAGCAGCCGATCAACCGGCGAGAGAACCACGTCCTCGACCGGCAGCACGCCGAGCCCGTCCAGATAGCCGAGCAGCCGGCGCAAGCTCAACGGCGACAGGCTGTGACGGTAGCCCTGCCGCCGGCGCCAGACGAAATACCGCTCCAGCCTTCCCGACGTCAACGCCGCGACCGCGAGCCTCTCGGACTCCATCCAGCGGCTCACGTGCGCGAGCAAATACAGCTGCTCCTGCGCGCCCCACAACGAATAGCCCTGCTCAAGGAGATCGACGCGAAACCCATCGGCGAAACCCGCCAACGGCCCACTCACCCGGACACGCTCGGGTGCTGGCTGATCGGACATCAGTAATGCCTCCGTCTCGGAAGTTGACACGAAGGCACGACTCGATCAGACCGCCAGAAATATGTTGCGCTCGCGCTCAGCCAGCGACAGCGGTCACCAGGCCCGGTGGGCTCTCACGAGGCAAGCTCCACCTCAGCGCAACATAGTTTCGGGCGCACCATAGGGGATGAAGGGCTCACCACGCTGGACCTATCCGCGGGGGCTGATCGACCCGCCCGGCGAGATTCCGTCGCCGCGCAGCCCGCTGCGACTCTATGACCGCGGGATCTGGGATCCCGCCGAGCAGTACTGGGGGGAGCCCGACGGGGTGCTCGAGATGTGCCTCGTGGAGGTGATCACGGGCGGCCCGCGTCTGCAGTTCGAGTTCGAGCAGGTGCTCCCCGGCGGCGAGGACCCCGGCACTGCCGACCCGATCCTCGACGCGATCGAGCTGCGCGACCGCGGGCAGTCCGCCCGCGCCCGGGCGCTGCTCGAGGGCGTGATCGAGTGGGACGCGCGGTGCCTCGACGCGCACGCGCACCTCGGGATGCTCGCCTTCGATCAGGACGATCCGGCGGCGGCGCAGGCTCATTACGCGACCGGCGTGCGGATCGCGGAGAGCTCGCTGCCTGACGGGTTTGGTGGTGTGCTGGGCTGGGGGTGGGTCGATAACCGGCCGTTTCTGCGCTGCCTGCACGGTCTGACGATCAGCACCTGGCGCATGGGACAGCACGATGAAGCCGAGGTCCTGTGCTGGGCGCTGTTGTGGCTGAACCCGGCTGATAACCAGGGAGCCCGCGAACTGCTCAGCGAGATCGCCGCCGGTGCGCCCTGGCCGCACAACCGCTGACAGCACCGAACGGCCGCCGCACCGGCGACTGGCGTCAGTCGACCCGGGCTGTGAGGATCAACGCGAGCGGCGGCGGCGATCCTGCGGTGGCTGTCGCGGGCCTCGCGCTGGTCGCGGTCGCGCGCCCGGGTCACGCTCGCTCGTGGCCTCGGGCGTCGCGGTCTGTCCGCGGGTAGGGTCGAGCAGTCGCGCCGCGGCGGCCGCGTCGCGCTCAGCGGCGAATCCGCTCCAGCACGACGATGTCCTCGAGGTCCTGGCGGCGCTTCTCGGGCGGCCGGTCGCGAAACCGCGACGCCGCGGTCTTCATTCGAATGAGATCCTCGGGGTGAGCGATCCGCAGCATCACCCCACGGATCTCGACCTCGAGCGTCCGCGCCCGCAACCGCTCATACGGCGGCGAGGCTGCCGTCTGGTCAGCCCCGGACACGTCGAGGTCGCCATGGCGGGTGTGCATCAGGAAGTTCCCGCCCTCATACAGTTGCCGCGGGTCGGTCAGGTCGATGCCCAGCAGCTCGGCGTCGACGCCGCGCAGCCGGGCCTCCAGCTCGGCCAGCGCGCCGGCTAGCGCCCGCATGTTCTCCGGCGTCCACGCCGCGATCGTGTCGAGATCCCGAGTCGTGCGCACGTGACCATGGACCTGCATCGCGACCCCGCCGATCACCACGCAATCGACCCCGTGACGATTGAGCGCGCGCGCCAGCTCCAGCGCATCCAGCGGCTGGCTAGAGCTCTCCACGCAATCTCGCCCCCGCGCTGACCAGCTCGCCCGCGAGCCGGTTCCAGCTCAGCGCCCGCTCGGCCCGCAGCTCCACCGGATCGGCGAGCTCAGCCGCGAGCTGCTCCGGGTCGAACGGAACCTCGCGCGCGACCGAGGAGATCACCAGCCGCTCACCACACGCCGCCGCCAGACGGTCAAGCAGCCCCGCCGACGGGGACGTCCGCCCCGCTTCGATCGCCGAGATCGCCTGCTGGCTGGTCCCGGCACGGTAGGCGAGCTGCGCCTGCGTCAAGCGGTGGCGCTCCCGCAAGCCGCGAAGCCACCCACCAACATCCACCTCCAACATGAAATCTAGTGTACTGCCCGCTGTGTTCAGCGGTGCCGGGGTCGTCGGCGGGTCGGATCGATCAGCCGCTTGATCGCCTCGACGTCCTCGTCGGCGGCAGTGCGCTCGGGCGCCTGGCGTGTCGCGGGCCCGAGCGGTTCACGCGCGCGCTTGGCCGCCTCGGTCTCCGCGTCGAGCTCGACCGGGCCGGGGTCGGGCCGGTCGGCTTCGATCCGCGCGCGGATCTGCTCAAGCTCGCCGTGCAGGTCGGTCTCGATCTCGTGGGCTCGCTGAAGCTCGCCGCGGACGCGGTGCACGCGGCCGATCTCCCCGGCCAGCAGCCCCAGCTCGCGGCACACCAGCAGCCAGCCGACCGCACTGTCCGGCCGACTGGCGGCGAGCATGAACAACGCCATCCCCGACGCCCGCGACGGCGGCCGCCGCGCCGGCGGCGCCGGCGGCGTCGAGGCAGACAGCTCCGCTGAGCGGGCGAGCTGCCGGCTTGCCCGCGGGAGCGGTCCGGGGTGCTCGCCCTCCAGGTCGATCGACCACGCCGCCAGCACGGCGGCGCCCTCACGCGCCGCGTGCGCGCACGCCACGGGATCGGTGCCCGCGGCGCGCAACCCCAGCCGCACCCGCTCGATCTCCATCGTGCACCGATGCCACACCAAGCCCCGCTCCTGGAGCTCCGCCTGGCGCTCAGCCGCCGATCGCTGACCAGCGCCGCTCCCCGAGCTCCACTCGGCGACGGCGCGCTGCTGCTCGCCGTGCTCCTGGCCCCAGCCGCGCCGCAGCGCCGGCAGCGACAGGTCACGCGCGACGCGACCGCCGCCGTACCACACCGTCCGCGCCCGGCCCTCGCTCGGGCCCGCCAGCCGGACCGAGTAGCCGACCACCGAGCTCGTCCCGCCCGTGCCGTACCGCGCACGGGCGTGGATCCCCTGCTCGCGCAACCGCTTCACGAACTCTGCCTCGGTGCGGCTCGCGCCGGCGCACGCCCTCACCACCCGCTCAAGCCGCTGGCGACTGGAGCGCTCGGCATGCTCGCCGCGCTCCCCGACCCCGACGCCGCGACGGTGGTCAGCCGCGATCTCGCCCGGCTCCAGCCCGCGGCTCCCCGCACCCCGCCCGCGTGACTCAAGCTCCCGCAGCCCGAACTCGCGCTCGAGCAACCGGGCGGCCTGTTGGGTGCGCTTGCGCTCGAAATGCACGCTCGCCTTGCTGCCATCCTCGGCCACCAGCCCGACGACCAAGTGCACGTGATCAGACCCGCCCGTCGACTCGCCGTGCCGGACCGCCAGCCATCGGCACTGCGCCCGCGCAGTCTCGCCGGCGAACCCCATCTCGCCGATGAACCGCTCGGCGAGCTCGCCCCAACGCTCGTCTGACAGCGCCGGCTCGTCGGGGTGAAGCGACAAGGAGGTGTGCCACACGTGCGCGTCCCGGGAGCCGACCACCTTGCCGTCCGGGTCGCGCTCGGCGATCCGGACCTGCGTGCCGAACGTCTCGCGCGGCTCGTCCAGAAACCGCGCCAGCTGAGCCGCGTCCCGGGCCCCGCCCTCCAGCACGCGGCCGCCGGCGATCAGCATCGCCTCGGCCGACCCCGCCACCAGGTGCGGGTCCACATGCTCCTCGCGCCGGCCCTTCCCGATCAGGTACAGCAGCAGCCCGCGCGTGTTCCCCCCGCGCGTAATCTTCGGGATCACCGCTGTGCCCCCGTCATCGCCCGTACCCGCCCGACCACGTCCTCGACCTCCGCCAGCGCCTCCTCGAGCCGGGCCTGCATCCTGAGCTCGCCCGACGTGTTCGCCAACCGCGCGAGCTGGTTCACGTTGTTAGCCACCGTCGCCAACAGCCGCCTGACCTCGAACAACTCGGCGACCTCACGCTGACGATCGGGCGCCATCCCAGTCGCGCCGCCCAGCGCCGACTCGACCATCAGCCGCGGCACCGACACCCCCAGCGCCGCCGCCCGAGCCCGCAGCTGCTGCTGCTCGGTCTCGGTCAGCTTCACCTGCTGAAACACCCGCCGGGGGACTGGCTCGCGCTCGCGTCGCGACCGCCCCAGCGGGCGGCTGTCTGGCCCGGCGCTCAAGCGTCCGGGCTCGATCCTGCGGACCGATCCGATCTCGCGCTGAGCCTTGCCTTGACAGCCCAGCGCAGCGACCCGCTCCCCGGGCGGGACCCACCGCCGCCGCCCAGAGGGCGGCTGGCGGTCGTGCTGAGCGGGTGCGGGTAAAGATCGACGAGCTCATCGCCGGCTCGTGCGCCGAGCTGCCCGAACATCCACACCGCGAACCGCGGCGGCTTCATCCCAACCCCTGGCGCCCGAACAGCTGCGGGCAGCGGCCCACTCAACACATACGGGTTCCCGGCGACCCGCCATCGCCTGGTGACATCTCGCTGGAGGCCTTCGCAGAGAACGCAAGACCAGCACCGGCGAAGCTGCCGCGACGTCTCGTCCTCGCCGTGAGTGACGGCCATCACCGCGGCGCCTCCGTGATCGGCGGGTCATCACCACCGCCCGCCCCGGGCATCCGGGCCCGGCAGCGAGGGAAGTGCCTCGCACAGCGCCCTCTGCGCGTCATCCAACAGCGCAGTCAGCCCCTCGAGCAGCTCATCTTCCCGCTGCCAGCCGACACGCAGCTCGGCGTGCAGCTGCTGCGGGCGCTTTGCCCGCTCGCGCTCGCCCTGCACGTCTAACAGTCGCCGCAACAGCGCCTCCGTCGCCCCTGCCGAGAGGTCTGCGGTCAGCGCGCGAAGCTCCGACGGCTGAGTGGCCAGCAGCTGCTCGACGTCGCGCGCGAGCCCGACATCGAGCGTGCCCAGATAGCGGTCGACGAGCAGCCGATGCCCGCCCTCATCGTCTGAGTCGCCCAGCCGGTAGGGCTCGACGAAGAGGCGCGCCAGCGGGTGCTGACAGAAGCACAGCCATCCGCGCCAGCGTCCGGTCTCGGTCAGCGTGCCGTCGCAGATCATCAGCTCATCACCAAACGGCGACCACCACAGCGCGATCAGGCGAGCACCGCCGCTGTAGCCCGAAAGCTCGATCAGCTGCGGCGGACAGGGAAGCGGCAGACGCACGAACTCCCCCGGTATCGGAAGCGCTGGCCACACTCTCATCGCGGCACCTCGCGGGCTCGCAGCGCCTGTCGTGAGGATGCCTGCCAGCAGCGCACCGAGCAGAACCGCGCCTCCGGCCAACCGCCGGCAGGGCGGCGCCTACGGCCGCTGACCACCACGTGCGAGGCCTCGAGCGACGTGTCGCACGTCGACGTCGCGTCGCGACCGCTCAACCGTGCACCCCCGGCAGCGAGAGCTGCCCGCGCGCGACGGCCCGCGCGTCGTCATCGTCCCCGCCGGCGGCGCGCCGTCCCGTCCTTCGCCAGTGACCAACGATCTCGCGCGCGCTCGCATGCCGCCATCCGGTGGCTGGGGAGATCGGGGAGAAGTACACGATGCCGTCTTTGACCTCGGTTACCTCTCCCCACAGCGAGCGGCCCTTGACCCGCGCCTTGATCACATCGCCCACCGCCACACGCTCCAACCGCATCCGCCGCTACCCCAGCGCCTTGGCATCTCGAGGGGGCGACGTGTCGCGCAGACCCGAGGCCCTCCGAGAGCGGCGGCGTAGCCTGAGGGCGTGTCGCGAGGACGCCTGCCGGCACCGCTTGGAGCAGAACCGTGCCTCCACTCGCAGGCCAGCGGGCATCGGCCCGCCACACCACACGCACGTCTCGGCCGGGCTGGGCGGCGGGGAGGAAGGGCGGTCCTTCAGCCGCGCGCGCGAGGACGCCTGCCGGCAGCGCTTTGAGCAGTACCGCGCCTCCGCTCGCAGCCCTGTGGGGAGCGGCTCGCCGCAGCGCTCGCACGAGCGCGACACCTCCCCGGCGCGAGCGGCTGGCGACGTGTCGCGCGCCCCCCGGGCAGCCGGCGCCCGCAACGCATCGCCCCGCAGTGACAGCCACGGGCGTGACAGTCGCACGCTTGGAGCGGCCAGTAGCTCCTCGAACTTCTGCCCGCCGCGCTCACCCGCGACAGCAATCTGGCGCTCTCGCGCGTCCCACATCAACAGGCCGCTGATTCGTGGATGGCCGCGGAACAGCGCGTAGCGCCCCCAAACTGGCGCGGCGAGTGCTTCCGGGAGTTCTCCCTCGCCGCTGCTCCAGCGGGCAAGCTCGCGCTTCTTCGCGTCCTCGAGTGTCACCGCAGCAATGCTGCCCTGGTTGCCGCCGCCCCCTGAGAAGCGCACCAGAACGATGGCGGCCTCCCAGCGCTCCAGCTCCTCCCACACGTGATCGTCGGCCAGCAGCTCGCGCCGTCCGCCCTGCAACCGCGCGGCATGCGGCCGGCTCGCTCGCCGGCCACGCGGCGTCCGGCACAGCTCTTCCGGCTGCGCCTTGCACGTCGGGCAGGATCGATGGGGCCACCCGCGCGCCCAATGCAACAGCCGGCTGGGCTTGCCGCTGTAACGGCCGGTCTGGCAGCGCAGCCCCGCGTGCGCCCCACACGTCGGGCACGACTCCGCCAGCCACAGCCGGCGGTCGCTCATCCCGCCGCGGCGTCCGGTAGCGCCGGCGAACTGTGCCCGAGCCGGCGCTCGCCAAGATCGACCTGCTTGCCCGCGCGGCTGCCCGCCTCATACGCGCCGCGGGCGACCGACGGCCGATAGCCCGAGCTCCCAAGCTCAGGGTGGCGGCGCTCGATCTCGCGGTCAACCGCCGTCCTGACCAACACCAGCGCGCGGCCGTTCTCACCGGTAGCGGCCGTTTCGGCGCGGCGCGCGTCGAGCCGCTGCCCGACTCGGCCGACCGCGCCGAGCAAGAATGAGTTGCGCCACGTCCGGCCGTGCACGCGGCGCTCCCGGCGCGAAGCGGTAGCGGCGGCGGAGATCACGACCAGCTGCGCTTCGAGGTAGCGGTACAGCTCGACGATCCCGCCGACCGCCCCCGCGGGCCCGTAGAAGAAGATCTTGCCCTGGCCGCGGCCATAGCCGTCGGGCGCCCACACGACTTGCCCGCCGGCGTTGCGCGCGACCGCCGCGGCGAGCATCCGCCGCCACGGATCAACCTTCCCGTCAAAGACGTGCTCATCGACCGCCAAACGCTCGCCGCCCGACACCGCGATCGTCGCCATCTCGATCCCGTAGCGCAGCATCAGCGCCTGCGCCTTCTCCGGCGCTACGGCCGCCTCGTTCTCGTTCGGCGAGTCAGCCAGCGCCAGCAGCTTGCGGATCCGCTCCTCGATCGCGCTCATCGTCCGGCACGCAGGTCGCGATACAGCGAGAAGCTATGCAGCTGCGCGCCGCATGTGGGGCAGGTCGCGCGATGCCGCTCGCCATGCGGACGCTCGTGGCCGCACACGACACAGACCGAAAGCACCCAATGGGTTCGCACCAGCCCAGCGACCGGAAGAGCGTCAGGCGGCGGGGAAGGGGAGCGTTGGTTACGGTCAAGGAGCATCGAGGGGTCCTCCTCGGCGTCTGCCCCCGGCCGGCCCCACCCGGTGCGGGGGCTCTTTACAGGAACACGCCGCTCCGGTTCTCGCGCGAGACGTCGCGGTTCGGTGAGGATCTTAAGCGACACGTCGCGAGTGTCCCACCCACCTCGGACGGACACGTGTCCGGAAACTGAGAACTATCCGCACGTCAAGGCATCACGGTTCCACTGGGCGGTGCCCTTACTACGCGGCGCGGGCGACGCCGTGATCTCGATGCTAACGACGCCCCAACCGCCTGCCTCTCATCGGATGACGAAAAATGACATCCGATAAGCTAGTCATTTAAGAGCAGCGAATTCGCCCATTGGAGGCCATTACTCATGCCTGACTGGTATTTGCAGCCTGGCGACACGATCGAGCGCGTGACGCTCCATGAGGAGTTCGGCGGCCGCACGCAGGGCGGCATCGGTCCGTCCAGCAAGAGCGGCAACGTGTTCGTGTTCACTGACCCTGCGTCCGGCGAGCAATACGGCTACATCGACACCTGGCGTGATGATGGCTGCTTCCATTACACGGGCGAGGGGCAGCGCGGCGATCAGCAGATGAAGTCCGGCAACAAGGCGATCCTGCAGCACGAACAGGACGGCCGCGCGCTGCGCCTCTTCACTGGGGCGCGCGGCACGGTGCGTTACGAAGGCGAGTTCGACCTCGACACCAACCAGCCGTGGTACACAACCGACGCGCCGGAGGTCGACCAGCTGCAGACGCGCAGTGTGATCGTGTTCCGCATGCGCCCGAAGGACGTGCCGGCCAAGCCACCGAAATCGAAGCTGGACGCCGTCGCGGGCGAGCCCGGCGTGACCGAGGTCCCCGTGGAGGAGCAGTGGACCGAGAAGGCGTTCGTCAATCCATCACGCGATCTGTTCGAGGCCGAGCGTCGCGAGCAGAAGCTCGTGCGGGAGTACATGACGCACCTCGAGCGGCAGGGCCACGACGTCTGCCGCCTCAAGATCGTCGCGCCGGGGGAGGCCAAGCCCCTGTTCACGGACCTATACGACCGCACCACCGGCACCCTGATCGAGGCGAAAGGGTCAGTGAAGCGCGAGTCCATCCGGATGGCCATTGGACAGCTCGCCGACTACCGGCGCCACGTCGGCGACGGCCCGAAGGAGCTGGCCGTGCTCCTACCATCTGAACCGCGGCCCGACCTGCTCGCACTTCTCAAATCACAGACCATCACAACGGTGTGGCCCAACCGCAAGACGAAGTTCGTCAGCGTGACGGCGGACTGAGGTGTCCTCGTGCTGAGCCCGATGAACCGCGCCTTTCTAGGCCTCCAGCGGCGCGCCGAGCAAGGGGACCCCGCGTTCCTCGTCCAGACTTTCGTGGACGTCGGCCCACTATTCACGCTGCTGACCTCCCGGGACCACCAGGTCCTGTACGGACGGCGCGGAACCGGCAAGACACACGCCCTGCAGTACCTGCGGGCGCGCGTCCATGAGCGCGGGGACTTCGCCGCGTACATCGACCTGCGCACAATCGGGTCCTCCGGCGGCCTCTACGGGGATCAAGGGTTGTCGATCGCCGAGCGCGGAACGCGGCTCGTGTCGGACGTGCTCACCCAACTTATCGAGGGGCTCACGCAATACCTGGTGGAGATGTCGGACAACGGCCACAACGTGACTGCAGCTATGCGACTCCTCGACCGACTCGAGGATGCGGCCGTGGACGTCAGGATCGTAGGCGAGCACGAGGCCGAGAGCACGATCGGGAGCACGACCGGGCACACGGGCTCCGCCAAAGCCAGCGCGACCGTCGACCAACGCGGGCCCGCCCTTCAGGCTGGCGTCGCGTCCACCGACTCCTCGACAGACGCGAGGTCGAACCGCACCCGAGTAACGGGAGTCGAGCGGCACCACGTGCACTTCGGACAGGTCGCCTCAGTCCTGGAGCTGCTCATTGATGCGGTTCCCGCTAATCGCTTATGGGTGCTGCTGGACGAGTGGGCAGCCGTCCCGCTGAAGCTTCAGCCCCTGCTCGCGGACCTTCTCCGCCGAGCCGTGCTGCCGGTGCCCGGTATCACGGTGAAGATCGCGGCCATCGAGCAGCGCTCATCCTTCCGCGTCGAGACTGCAAGTAGCGAATACCTCGGGTTCGAGTTAGGGGCCGACATCCAGGCGGATGTAGACCTGGACGACTACATGGTGTTCGAGAACGATGCGGAAAAGGCCAAGGAATTCTTCCGAGAGCTGCTCTACCGTCACGTCCGCGCGCTGATGGAGGACGAGGACCTGGGAGAGGCACCCGCCTCAGCCGCCGACCTGCAGCGCGAGGCGTTCACGCAGCGAACGGCGATCGATGACTTCGTACGGGCGGCAGAGGGTGTCCCGCGCGACGCGATCAACATCCTGCGCATCGCCGCGCAGCGAGCGGACGCGCACCCTGTCGCTGTAGAGCACATTCGGGCGGCGGCCCGCAGGTGGTATCTCGGCGACAAGGAGAAGGACGTGCCCACTGAGGCGCTCGCACTCCTGCACTGGATCGTGGACAAAGTGATTGGCGAGCGGCGCGCACGTGCTTTCCTCCTCCCACAGACGGATCGTGACGACCCTCTAATCGCGACCCTGTACGACGCTCGGGTGCTACATGTGATCAAGCGCGGCGTAGCGGCGCAGGATCGCGCGGGCGTGCGCTTCGATGTATACGCGCTCGACTACGGCTGCTACGTCGAGTTCATCAACACAGCAAAGGCTCCGGAGGGCCTCTTCGAGGCGGACTCGGAAGAGACGACGCAAGGCACCTGGGTCGAGGTGTCGGCCAACGACTACCGATCCATTCGTCGGTCCATCCTCGACCTCCACGAGTTCCGGGGGCGACAGCGCCCCCTCACCAAAGCAATCTCGTCACAGCGCGAGAGCGACACTTAACGCGGCTATGTGGGCGCGCAGCCGATCCGCAGCGGCGCGGCTCAGACAGCGGGCGAGCCGCAGCGGCGTTCGCGTGCAGCTTGAGGATCTGGAGGTCCTAGCGCGTTCGAGTTTCCCGGCATACGGTACCTGGGTACCTGGACCGCTCCGCCCGAGCTACATGGTGCACAGGGAAGCCTCGTGTTTGTCGGTGTGCCGGTCGAGCCCCGCGTCCGCAAACGTTCGTTCACGAGATACCACGGCCCCCGGTGAGCGGAGCCCAGGTCCTACGGGATCCGATATGTAACGGTTGGCGTGTACGCGCCAATGTAAAGCGCTCCCGGGTTCGCGCACCACCTACATATCCTTACGTAAGGACACCGATGAAGGGGCGCACAGTTCACCCAAGAGGTCACGAGCGCTTTCGTGGCGGTTGCCAGGGACCTTCGCAGGTGCGGGGCTGCGATCACGCAGAGGCGGGGGCGACCGCTGCGGTGAGCGGGACCGCAACCGGGCGAGCGTGATAGCGGAATGGCTACCGGACGCGGTGAGTCCCCTACGACCGGGCCTCCGGCGGTGCCCGTACCGTCGGGCGTCCAGCTTCGCGACGGGTCGCAGATGCTGATCCGCCCGGTCGCTCCGGGGGATAAGGGTTTGCTGACGGGGCTGTTCTCGGAGCTGAGCGTCGAGACGCGCTACCGGCGCTTTTTCGCGGCGGTGCGTGAGATGGATGAGGCGCGGTTCGCCTTCCTGGCAGAGCTTGACCACCACGACCGTGAAGCGCTTGTGGCGGTCGAGTCGGTCAGCGGCGCCGGTGCAGGGGTCGCCCGCTACGTGCGCCTCGGTGATGATGTTGCTGAGCCGGCTGTCGTGGTGGCGGACCGCTGGCAGCGGCTGGGTTTGGGAAGCGTGCTTCTCGAGCGCTTGACCTCGCGAGCGCTTGAAGTGGGAATCGGACGATTCCGGGGTCTGGTCCTGGCCGAGAATCAGGATGCAATCAGGCTCTTCTTGCACGTCGGGGACCCGATTTCGCGAGCGCACGGTCGAGAGCTTGAGATCGAGATCGTGCTCTCGGAGCCTGACGGCCTGGCGGTCCGGCTCCGAGAGTTCCTTCGGGCTGTCGGCACCGGCTGAATGCCGGAACCACCTACCAGTTGAATTGTTACCCACCGGGGGCGCCCGAGCGGCGATCCGCTCCGCCGCGCCGAACAGGTTCCGTCCCTCCAATCCCGACGGCACCGCCGCCGCGATCGCCACAGCATCCGCGAGCTCGTCGGCGATCGTGCCGTCGACGAGCTCGAGCTCCAGGACCGGCGCGACGGGAGCGAGGAGGAGCTGCTGCTCCCTCACCGACCCAACACCTATTCGCGAAACCTCGCACTTCGGGTCACGGTAAACCGGCTCCCCGGACGTCTCCGCAGCGGCGTCGCGTGACAAGCGGCTGGCAGGTAAATGACACGGGTTGCAGCGCTGCTTCCGCGTTCAGCGCCACGCTTCGAGCACAGCACGCCGCCAAACACCGCTGCCAGACTACCGCCAAATAGCGCTGAGGATCACAGCGTGGGGGAGGGGGTGGCTCGGGTCCGTAAAACGGAGTTTTAGGACCCAGGCTTCTCAGGCTTCGGCAGCGGTGGCGGACCGATCAGGCCGCGATGCCAGCGTCCATGGCCACCGGGTCGAGACCAGCGTCATCGTCCTCGTCGGGCGTCTCGATCAACGCGACCAGCTCCTCCGCGCCGATTCGCTGGTGTTGAGCAGCCGCGCCGCTGTCGCTGAGGATGATTCCCTCGGCCATCAAGACGTCGACGATGTCGCGGTCATCATCGGGATCGTTCCAGTGGAAGTTTGGACGGGGCGCTCCGTTGGCACCGAGCACCCGGTAGGCATTCGGCAGCCCGAGTGTGTTGGCGACGTGCTGACCAACCGGAACGGGAGCGGTGCCGCCGAGCTGGGCAAGGTCGCCGTACGTCGTCCACCGGCCGGCGGGAATCGCGGCAATCGCCGCAGGTCTGGTCTTGACCGCCTCCACGATCTGGGCGTCGGTCGGCCAGTGGCGCCGCTCCCCGGATAGCACCTGTCGCACGGCGTCGGCGAAGCTGACCTCGGCGGGAGCTGCTCGATCATGGCGACGAACAGGCGGTTGAGGGCGTTGGTCGCCAACCCCCGCGAGGTGGCGGCGAATGAGGAACCCCTCGACGTAGCTGACGACCTGGCGCACCTCCCCGATCCCGCATGCTTCCCGGTCGAGCAGCTCGTAGGCGTACATGAGCAGCGGGTAGGTCGTCTGGGCGCCCCACCGCCCCAGCCGGCGCAGGCCGGCTCGTAGCTCCGGATCCGGCTCGTGGCCGGGGTCGATCAGCCGCTTGTAGTGCTCGGCTCAGCGAACCAGGTCGCGTACGACCTCTTCGACTGCTTCCCTCTGTCCGCCGAGCGCGTCGAGTCGCTCCTGGTGTAGGCGGTAGACGTCATCTTTGACGACGTCTATCCCGCGACGCTGCAGGTTTGCGCGAGCCGGGGACGGTGCCAGAGTCTTGCCCGCCGCCGATGCGAGCAGTTCGGCGACTGCCGAGGCCGACCCTGGGTTGTCTCCGGGGACGAGGACGCCCGCGGCGGGGCCTCCCAACTCACCACGCGGCTCAGTGGAGGATCTGGAGCGAGTTGGCGGCTGGGCCGCTGCCGGCGTCGTTGACGAAGTAGATGCCGTTGCCGGAGGGGGTGGTAGCGAGGCCAAACAGATCCCCGCCTCCGTTGGCAACGAGCGTCTTGGTAGCTGCTGTGCGCCCGCCTGGGGTTGTCTCGATGGCGTTGCCGTCGGCGCCGTTCATCGTGACCACGTCTCCGTTTGGAGCGATCGCTAGGCCGAGGGGATCGTTTAGCTTGCCACCCTTGGCAACCGTCTTGCCGCCGCCACCGAGCACGGTGGTGCGCGTCAATGCATTTGGGACTGCCGCGACTCGGTTCTCGCTCGAGTCAGCGACATAGAGCGTTCCGCTTGCAGCGAGACCAACCCCGGTTGGTCCCACCACCAACGCGCTCGGATCGGTGTGCTCGGTAAAGCCACTCGCGATTACCTGGTTTGAGGTCACCACAGGAGTGCGCCCATTCTGAATCAGCAGCCCGATCCTGACGACCGTTCCACGGTGCACTTTCTTGCCGTTCGCCGCGACGGTGCCGTTGAGCACGTTGGTGACGAACAGCACCGCCCGCTTCCCGCTGTCGAGCGCACTCATGTCCCATGGGCCGTTGATATCGCCGCCCGCGATCGTCCTGACTACGTGACCGCGGGAGTTCAGAATCGTCAGCGCCCCCGCTCGAGCGGCGCTTGAGGTACCGCCGGGCGCGGGGAGGCTCCCGACGATCACGAAACCGCTCCTTAGCACCACCAGCGCCGTTGTCAGGCCGACTGCTCGCGTCGGCGTGGGTCGTGGAACGACTGCGAACACACGCGCCTTGCCGCTCGGTGAGACCTCGATGATGCTCGACCCCGTTCCCTGCTGATTCTTCTCGTTGTTGAAGTTACTAACGAGCACGTCGCCACGGACCAGGGCGCCCGAGCTACGCTGAACGACCGCGACGCCGTACGGGTTCTGGTCGCCCTTCGCCGGGCCACTCGCAGGCACCATCGAGGCGATCGTGTCGATCTTGCTGAAGCGGCCAAGGAAGGTCTTCCCGTTGGCGCCTGCCGGCAGGGCGGCAGCTCCCAACGCAATCGCACAGACCAAAAGCTTGGCTGACTTGCCAGCGAGTCTATTCACGGCGCGCCCTTTCGCTCGGCTACCAAGGAGACCCCACGGAGGACCTAGCGTCATAGACGCCAGATGACCGCTGATCCTTCCGGGTCGGCATTCCAATTTTTCGGGTCGGCGCGCGAGCGACTGAATCCTGCTGCCTCGAGGCCCTTCGGGGTTGCTCCAAAGAGGGACAACCTCGACGCGTGGGCTCCTTCCGAACACCCGCAGCGATCCTTGTCCGCCACGTTAAGTCTCTTCTCGGCGACGCCAGGCTCACATCGGCACGGCGGTGCTTCGGTTGCGAGAGCGACGCGTGCCGGCGGCTGTCAGCCCGGCCGTCCGAGCACGCCCGGCAGACGACGCTCGGCGCTAGCTGCGGGGACAGCAGCCGGCTTGATGCAAACACGAGCGAAGAGGACTACCGGCCGCTGGCTTCGCGTGATTGGAGCGGCCGTCGCTAAATGACCCGTCGCTGCTTTGATCGAACTCCGACAGCCTTGAGTGCAACCGGCTCGGACACGCTCATGGCAAAGGTCGCCGCGCTGCCGCTCCTAGCCCAATGCGGAAGTGTGGGTCATCGCTATCAGGTACCACTGCTGCTGGCGCGCTGGCCGAGCCGTCGCCGATGCCTGGCATTGACCAGGCCGACCCGGCGCGACGATGCGTTTACGTCAGCTACGCCGTGGTTGAGGCCGGCGGGCCCTGGGGCCAACGCTGGCCCGCGACCTCGAGCTCGCGGACCTTCAGCGAGCCGATCTCGGTCTCCCCAGCGCGGAGCTTGCGGATGACCGCGTCGGCGATCGCCAGCCGACCAATGGCCAGCGCGCCAACGGCAGACGCGGCAATCGCGAGCGGAGCCATCGCTGACGGTCCCATCACGCGGGGACCGACCACCAAGGCGCCGATGACGCTCGCACCGGTGATCGCTGCGCCAGTCTTCTGGCGACGGAGACTAATACTGCGGGTCATCGTGGCACCCTCCTGTTGTCGGTGAACCCACCGGATGCACACCTGGTAACGCCGACGCGCAAGTCCGCTGAGTGAGGTGGTCGGCAAGGGGACACTCATCCGTCGGGGCAGCATCACCGCACCCCCGAGCGTCGCCGCTGCTTATCGCGTGACGCTCCCCCTCTAGACGAATCGCTGGACGAACTCGAGCGCCTTGCCGCAGACCTCCCGCCAACCGCTGTCGATCGTTAGCGAGTGTCCGCGGTTTGGGATCTCAACGATCTCGGTCACGCCCTCGTTGCGCTCCTGTCGCTTGAAGGAGGCATTCGCGATCGCCCAGGGCACGGTGTGGTCCTTCTCGCCCGAGATGATCAGGAGCGGTCCGCGCTCGGCGTTCTCGGTCTCGACCTTGGCCTCGGTCCAGGGGTTGACATTGGCCGTCGCAGCTTGGAACAGCGGCGCCCCCGAACCCGGGACGGCGAAAGTCTCGTGGAGCAGCTTGGCCTCCTCCTCGCTGACCACGTTGGCGAACGCGTAGCGGAACTGCTCATAGGTGAGGGGCACGGCCCGGTTTCGGTTGGCCGGGTTACGCAGCACCGGCGAAGCGGACTTGAGCGCCGAGAAGGGCAGCGGCAGCACGCCGCGAAACGGCGCCGGATCGATCGCCACCGAGGCTGCGGACAGCCCACGGCCGGCGAGAATCTGAGTCAACAACCCGCCGAAGGAGTGACCCAGCACAGCCGGCTTACGGTCGAGCGCCGAGATCACCTCGGCGAAGTGGTCGGCGATCTGGCCGACCGACTTATGAGCGAAGACCTCGGGATGCTCCTTGGCCTCCTCGACGGTGTCCGGATCGTCGGGCCACCCAGGCGCGAGGGTCACGTAGCCCGCTTCCTCGAACACCTCGCGCCAACGGTCCCAGCTGCTCGGCAAGAGCCACAGACCATGGACGAAGACCACCGGCTGCTTGCCGGTCGCATTGGCCTGGGCGACCTCTTTGACCTCGTGCTCAGTGCACGTAATGGTCTCGGTGCTGGCTGAGTCCGTCATCTCCCGTTCCTTCCGCTTGGCCGGCCAACGGCCCTTTGGTGACTGGCTAAGAGCCTATCTTCACCTCGGCCGGTGGTGGTAGCCCCAAGTCGACTCGTCACTCCAAGGATGAACGGCGTCCCATCGGCTCGCTGGCCGGCATGCATGCGCCACGCACACGCCCCGGAGACGATGTGATCGAGGACCGCGTCTCGCTTCCGCTCTGATCGAGCGACGGCAGTCTCGAGCGCGACCAGCTTGAGCACCACCACGGGCCGGCGCGCTGCGCAGTGCTCGTAGCCCAACGCGGAAGCCGCGTAAGTACGCATGCTGCCCTCCCGACCGGCCAGGCCGTCGCGGACGAATCCGCTCGTAGCAGGTGTCACGGCCTACGAGGCACCGGCCTCGGCCGCGTCCTCCCAGCCGACGGTGTATCCGTGGAGGTGATCAGACAGCTTCTCCAGGCGGTGCCCGGCGGGCTCACCGCGCTCGATCAGCCGGGCGGCGCCGAAGAGGAGCGCCTCGATCGACGGATACGCTGCTGAGCTAGCCGACAGCTCATCCAGGCCGCGAATCACGGTCGTCACGTCGTGGTCGACCTCCCCGTGATCCCTTAACTTGTCGATGCGACGTCGAATCTCGGCGAGCTCGTCCAGGATTTCCGGCTCTCCTCTCCGTTTGGGGGTGACTCATCGGTGGGGGAGGGCGATCTGGATGCCGGCGCAGCAGAGGTAGATCATCGCGATCAGCGCGTCGGCGGAGTGGAATCCGTAAGCGCGGTGGGAGAGCAACCTGACCTTGCTGTTTAGCGCCTCCAGACGTCCGTTGCTGATCCCGAGCTCGACCGCGGCGAGCACGCCCTGTTTGTGTTTGCGGATCGTCCGCGCGAGCTTGACGAACGGTTTGAGCCGTGATCGGGACGCCCACGCCAGCCACGCGTCCAGGCGCTCCTTGGCCTGGTCCTTGGGGACCTTGTAGACGTATCGCAGCTCGCCGTAGAGCAGCGCGGCGCGGAACATGTGCTTGTTGGTCTGCTGCACCTCGCAGAGGCGGAGCAGCTGGTTGGCGGTCTGCTTGGCGGGGTCCTTCAGCAGCGAGTAGCGCACGCCCTTGATCCACTTGCCGGTGTCGCTGCCGGAGCGGCCGTGCTTGTTGTATTCGGCACGGCGGACCTGGTCGGTCGCCTTGGAGCCGAGGTAGGGTCGGCCCGCGGCGCGGTGGCGGCCTTTCGGCCGCTCCGTTTCCGCGGGCCGCCCGCCGAATCGGGTAGAGGCCAGGCTTGCCCTGACCCCTCCCACACCACCCGGCATGCGGGTCCGCACCGGGCGGTTCGCTCAGCATTCCCTGACACGGCGGTAGGGAGCGGTGAATCCTTTCAGGCCCATGGTCTTGTGCCAGTAGGCGTTGGGTAGGGCGGTCTGTAGTGGCCAGGACCCCGCGACGCGCCAGTACCCCTTCTGCGAGGCCGCCCATGAGCGGGCGTCGCGGTCGGGGATCCCGAGCGCGCGGAGGTTCCGGTAGCGCGTTTGTGGGCGCTTCCACTCCTTCCAGCGCACCTGCCGTAGCCTGCGGCGCAGCCACTTCTCGAGCTTCTCGAACGGCAGGACGGTGTCGGCAAACGAGAAGTAGCCGGTCCATCCGACCGTGAAGCGGTTGATCTCCTTGATCCGCCGCTCCATCGAGACGCCCCAGTTGCGCGTGGTCAGCTGACGGATCCGCTCCTGGGCTCGTTTGAGAGCCTTCGGAGCGACCGTCACGCCGATCCTGCCGTCCCGGTAGCGGAAGAACTGGAACCCCAGCAGGGGCCGTTCGACCGCGGGGGCGACCGCCGACTTCTGTCGGTTGACGCGCAGCTTCAGGCGCTGCTCGATGTATTGCGTGATGCTCGCCATGACGCGCTGTCCCGCGCGCTCGCTGCTGACGTAGATACGTCCGTCGTCAGCGAAGCGCACGAACCGGTGACCGCGGCGATCCAGCTCCCAGTCGAGGTCGTCAAGCATGACGTTCGATAGCAGCGGCGAGAGCGGAGAACCATATGAGCAGCGCTGGGTTATGCGCAGTGCTGGCTTGTCGTTCTCGTGGCGGGCGGGGTTGACGGTCGAGCGCTGCGCATAACGCGGGACGGCGGTCGGTTAGAGACTGGTGAGCCAGTTGAGCAGGTCGGGGTCTTGGTTCCATTCGGCCAGGTCGGCGCTGACGACCTGGTCGTAGACGGCTTCGAGGGCTTTGCGTTTCGCCTCGGTCGAGGCCCGTGCGTAGATCTCGGTGGTGGAGAGGTCGACATGGCCGAGGATGTCGCGGATGTAGGGCAGCGGCACGCCCGCGTCGTAGAGGTGCATCGCCCGGCTGTGGCGCAGGACGTGCGGGCTCAGCTGGGCGCTGGCGAGCGTCGGGTCGGCTGCTTGGGCCTGGTATTTGCGGAGGATCCAGGCGATCCCGCCGCGGCTGAGTTTCGCGTGGTGTTGGTTGAAGAACACCGGGCGGTCATCGTGGCCGGGGTCCTGGAGGCGTCGTTCGGCGAGGTAGGCGGCGAGCAGCGCGGCTGTGTTCGCGTCGATCGGGACGTGCCTCGTTTTGCGGCCTTTGCCGGTCAGCGCGACCATCGCGGGGTCCTCGAGCCGGATGTCCCGGACTCTCAGATCGGCGGTCTCTTGGACTCGGGCGGCGGTGTCGTAGAGGGTGGCCAGGAGGGTCGCGTCACGCCGGCCTTGGCGGGTGGAGCGGTCGGGCAGGGAGAGCAGCAGCCGGGTCTGCTCGACGGTCAGATGCGCGATCGCCGGCTGGTCGTGCTTGCTCGAGGGGATCTGAAGGATGTCCTGGCAGCACGCCATCCGCGCCGGATCCTGCGATTGCATCCAGCTGAAATAGGAGCTGATCGCCGCCAGTCGCTGGTTGCACGTCGAGGGGCTGTTGTGCCGGCTCGTGCGTAGCCAGGCGATGAATCCGGTGACCGCGGCGACGTCGATCAGCTCGAGGGTGAGCCGTTCAGGTGGGATGTTCCGCTCGTCGCGGAAGTAGTAGATCAGCAGTTTGAACGTGTCCCGGTAGGAGAGCTGATCGTGTTCGGTGAGCAGCCGCGCAGCCCGGCCATGTGATCCGTCAGATAGCGGCGCAGGCTGACCGCGAAGTCAGTCGCCATGATCCACCCCTCCTGTCGCAGAGGGGACGATGTCGCCGAGCGCTTGCTGCACGCGGGCGGTGATGTCCGGGTAGGACTCGGCAGTCAGGTGCAGGTAGTAGGCGACATCGCCGATCGACGAGTGCCCCAGATACGTCTGCAGCACCGGCAGCAGCGCGTCGACGTTCTCGCCGTGCGCAAACCAGAAACGCAGGTTGTGAACGGCCATCGCGTGACGCAGATCGTGAACACGGGGGCCGTGCCCGCGGCCGCCGTGCGGGATCCGCGCCTGCCACAGAAACCGCCGGAAGTTGCGGTTGACGTTGTTGAGCGTCAATGGCACGCCGGGCGTGGCGCCGGGGAAGAACCATTCCCAGCCCGGCTGTCCGGCGAGCTTGGCGTGGTAGCCGGCGAGCCGTTCGCGCAACGGCTCGGAGACGGGCAACTGCCGGTCCTTGCCGCCTTTCGCATCCCGGATCTGCAGCACGCCCGTGTCGATCTCGACATCGGCGACGCGCAGCAGCCGCGCTTCCGAGCAACGCAGCCCGCACGCGTAGATCGTGCGGAACAGGACCGGCATCACCAGATGCCGGAACGGCACCTCCGGGCAGTAGTGGCACCGGTCGGTCGCCGCAAACAACGCCGCCAGCTCCCGGTCGCTGTAGATGTGCGGGACGTAACGCGCGGGCTTCTCGAGCACCCCGGCCGGCAGCACGTACGCATCAACGCCGCGGCGGTGAAACCACCGGGCGAGCTCCCTGACCGGCGCGGCCAGGCTCTGCAGCGTCGCGGGCTTCATCGCCCGCCGCCGCGCCGCGGCGATCCACGCCTCGACCGACGCTCGCGTGACCGTCTCGAGACCGGGAAACTCGCCGGCGCAGAACACCTCGAAGCGGGCCAGCGCGCGCTCCTCGCTCACGTACTTGTAGCCGACCGCACGCTTCTCCGCGACCAGCCCAGCGATCGCGCCGGCCAGCGTGATGACCGAGCTCACTGGGTCACCTCCTCTCGCGCGGGCTTGTCCGGGTCCAGCGCGCACCTGGCCAACAGGCCGAGCGACGACTTCAGATAGACGCCGGTCGACGCGACGGACTGGTGGCCGAGAATTTCGGCGATCCGCTCGACCGGCGTGCCGTCCTCCATCAACCTCGTCGCCAACGTGTGCCTGAGCGAGTGCATCCCGTGACGACGGTTCTCACTCAGCGACACGTGCGCGACGCGGGCGTGCTTGACCAGGATCTGGTGCAGGTGGTCCTGATCGGAGAACGGGCCGATCGGAGCGGTATGCCGCAGAAACACCTCAGGGCAATCGCTCGCCGGTCGGCCGTCACGGACGTAGTCGATGATCGCCCAGCCGACATCCTTGAGCAACGGCAGCCACACCCGCCGGCCGGTCTTGGCCTGCACCACCGAGACCCGGTTCCCGGGCCAGTCGAGATCACCGAACCGCAATCGCTTGACGTCGACGGCACGCAACCCGAGCCGGCAGATCAACAGGACGATCGCGTGATCACGCTTCCCGGACGGGTTGCCGCGATCGATCGCCTGCGAGACCTTCGCGACGTCGACCGGATCCCACACCGACGGAACCCTCGCCTGCCGGGTCGACTTGACCGCCGGGACCGTCTCCAGCACACCCAGGTCGGTCAGCCCGTCTGCTGCGGCGAACCGCAACAGCGACCGCACCGCGCACAGCTTGTGCTCCACCGTCTTGGCCTGATATCCCGCCAGCGTCGTGACGAACGCGCCGATCACCGCGCCGTCCAGCGCGGCCAGCCCGCCCCGGCTCGCGGTGAACGCAAGGAACTCCCCGGCGACCGTGCCATACGCCCGGACCGTCGAGACCGCGCAACCACCCGCCCGCAGCCACGCCTGAAACCCGGCCAGGACGTCGGCCTGCTCTGCGCTCAGCTTGCTCACGCTCCGGGAGTAGCGGCGCAACACCGCCCCGTGAACGGCGAAGTCATCGAGCATCGCCGCGACCCGGAACAGATACACGTCGGTCTGCTTCAGCGTGCCGGCCTGCTCCTTCGCAAAGAAACCGCCACACGCTTCATCGACCCAGGCCATCGCGACATCCAGCGAGAACTCCTGAACGCCGCGGGACGCGAAATACCTCTCCAGACGCCGCCAGCATCCGCGGTACCAGACCAGCGTCGAGGGCTTGTACCCCATGCGCACCAGCTCGGCGTCCAGCCCGGACACCAGATCACCAACAGCAGCCATCACGGTCCCTCCGATCACCAACGACCGGACACCACGCCCGAGCCGCGAGACCAGAGCCTCTACCGCGTTATGCGCAGCGCTCGACCGTCAACCCCGCCCGCCACGGGAACGACAAGCCAGCACTGCGCATAACCCAGCGCTGCTCATATGGCGGATTATGGGCAGCTACCCATAACGACCCCTGAGGGGTCCCCTCCTCGCTCGCGGCCACCAGCCCGCCCTCCATGACGCCCGCTTCCAGGTAGCGCCGGATCAACCCCAGCACCTGCTTGTCATCCACCCGTCTTGCGACCCTGGCCATCAAGGCGTCGTGCTGAACGCGATCGAAGAACGAGTCGAGATCAAAATCGACGCACCACGCCGCATCATCCACGATGAACTGGCGTGCCCGCTCAACAGCGTGATGCTGCGAGCGCCCCGGGCGAAACCCGAAGCTATGGGGATGGAACTGCGGGTCGAAGATGGGCGTGAGCACCTGCGCGATGGCCTGGCAGATCAACCGATCCACCACAGCCGGCACCCCCAGCTTCCGCATCCCGCCCGAGGGCTTGGGGATCATCACCCTCCGGACCGGCTGCGGACGGTAGGTGCCCGCGTCAAGCTGCGAGCGGATCTGCGGCCAATGGTCTTTCAACCACGGCCGTAGCTCCTTCGTGCTCATTCCGTCGATGCCTGGGGCACCGGCTTTCCGCTCGACGCGTTTCAGTGCCTCGGCGAGATTCTCGCGGGCCATGACCTGCTCCCACAAGCTTGCTTTGGCGGGGTGAGGAGCGGTATCGCCAGGCGCCGGGGATGGACTGCGCTCTGAACGGGCGTCTTCGGGCTTCACCGTCGGACCCTCCCGTGCAGGCCCCTTGCGGGGTTGGCTGCGTTCAGCGTCCATCCCACGAGCACGAGCGTCCTGCGCCTCGGCTTCGCGTTCGGCCCTTCCCAGCGATCAGCGATCCCGCCGGTAATACGACCTCTGCGGACTTCTCCACAGCGAGCGACACCCTCACGAGCATCGCCGTCCCGCACCACCCCGCGAACCAAACGGACGGGGCATCTGGGACACCCGCGGAGATCTCCGCGAGTAAGACCAGCAACCTTCATCGCACACCCACCGCGTTTACGGAACGGCCCCTTGATGGCATCGGGCTTCGTCTCGTGGTGCAGACTCGCCCGGACCGCCCCGCCTTCTACGCGCAGCGCGACGAGACCGCGAACGATCCCGGCGCGCCATGTGTTCCTAGGAGCCTGGGTCAGTTAGCTGGCTCTCCGGGCATGATCGGGGGTGACGACACACGAACACGCGTTTTCTTTCGGGTGCAGGTCCCCTGGAGGGACGCAGGCTTGAAGAGTCCGATCGAGACAAAAACGCTGCTTAACTGGTAGTTTGAGGTCAACCTAGACCCGCTTCGACAAGGGGCCACTCGGTTGCAGAACCAGCAACGCGAAGCCAGTGTTCGCGGCCTTTCGTAATCTCACGGCTCGGATTGGCGGACGAAATCGACGCTAAGGTCAAGCCGCGCCCTCGAATCGCCCGTAGATTCAAGCCGCAGTGTCCCTCTGGGGGACCTGCACCCTTTTCTTTCTGGCCCTCCGAACCGCGTCACCCGTATTCCGCCACGACGCTCGCTCGACCCCGGGATGACCCGGTGCGCACGCACGGCAAACGGCGCAACGAGAAGGGAATGGAGCAGGCAGCTCCCCGGCACGCCACGACCCCCGTCAACGCGGGCAGCGACCCCGACGCCCCCCAACGACGCCCTATGGGGCGAGTCTCGCCATGATCATCCGGATGCGCCTGCGCGCAGGCGCGGCCATCCCTGGCCGCTTGAGCACGCATCCGCTGTGCCCACGATCGCCGGGCACGGGGCCCAGCGAGCAGTCCACAACCCAGCAGCAGAGGCGCACGCGACTTCCACCCGCCGCTCCGACGACCAAAAGCCCTGCTCAGGACGGAATCTCGATCGAGAGTCACCCCCGATCATCCACGGAGCCCCAGTAATACTCAGTCTCATTATCGAGGCTCTGAGAGCCGTTCTGCGGCCATCCGAGCGATCGCCGCTGATGATTTGATCCCCTGAAACGGGCCAAAACGGCGTTCTGCGGGCATAGTGACCCACGCTCCTAGGGTCGCGACTTCGCACTCCGGCTTCCTCCCCACCCAGCCTCACGACTGAGCGGTTGCCATCGGCTTGTGGTTGGTGCCATCAACCTCCACAGGGGACTCGCACCCCCGAGCTGCTGGTCATGTCGCGCGCACACCCGGCGTGCGAGTTCCCCCGCACCGGGCTCTCCACGGGTATGCCGGTGGTCATCTGGCGATCAGTCCTTCCAGGTAGTCCATGGCCGTGGCGTGGTCGCGTAGTGCGATGTAGCCGGCCGTCCACGGGAGCGGGATCTGCGCGCCCCGGTAGCGGTAGCGCGTTGTGTGCACCGCCGCCGGGTTGAACAGTTCGACGCCGTTGTGGGCGGGCCACCGCTCCTTGAGGTAGGTGCGGAACAGCCAGCCCCAGTTCCGCTTGCGGTGCTTTCGGCGCAGCCAGCCGACCACTTGCCAATAGGCGTAGTGGCGCAGATAGCCGAACGTCGCCGAGGAGACGCCGTGGCGGAAGTAGTTGCACCAGCCTCGCAGCACGCGGTTGACGCGATGCAAGAGCTGGTCGGGTTCCTGGTCGGGGCCGGTGTGCTTGGTGATCTGGCGCACCTTCGCCTTGACGGCCTGGAGTGACCGCTTCGACGGGTAGGTGTGGATCACCATCCGGCCGTGACGTCCCCGGACGCGTTTGATCGCGAATCCGAGGAAGTCGAACCCGTCATCGATCGACACAACGCGGGTCTTCTCCGGGGAGAGCGTGAGGCCGAGCGGCGCGATCACTTGCTCGACTTCGGCCTTCAGCGCCTCGGCGTGCTCACGGCTGCCCGCGACGCAGATGACGAAGTCGTCCGCGTAACGACACAGCTTGTATGTGGCTCCGCCTCGGCGTCTGATCTTCTCCCGTTCGGGCCGTGTCGCCATCGTCGTCTGCCATGCGTGGTCGAAGTGCTCGTCCAGCGCGGACAGCGCGACGTTGGCGATCAGCGGCGAGAGAATTCCGCCATATGAGCAGCGCTGGGTTATGCGCAGTGCTGGCTTGTCGTTCTCGTGGCGGGCGGGGTTGACGGTCGAGCGCTGCGCATAACGCGGGACGGCGGTCGGTTAGAGACTGGTGAGCCAGTTGAGCAGGTCGGGGTCTTGGTTCCATTCGGCCAGGTCGGCGCTGACGACCTGGTCGTAGACGGCTTCGAGGGCTTTGCGTTTCGCCTCGGTCGAGGCCCGTGCGTAGATCTCGGTGGTGGAGAGGTCGACATGGCCGAGGATGTCGCGGATGTAGGGCAGCGGCACGCCCGCGTCGTAGAGGTGCATCGCCCGGCTGTGGCGCAGGACGTGCGGGCTCAGCTGGGCGCTGGCGAGCGTCGGGTCGGCTGCTTGGGCCTGGTATTTGCGGAGGATCCAGGCGATCCCGCCGCGGCTGAGTTTCGCGTGGTGTTGGTTGAAGAACACCGGGCGGTCATCGTGGCCGGGGTCCTGGAGGCGTCGTTCGGCGAGGTAGGCGGCGAGCAGCGCGGCTGTGTTCGCGTCGATCGGGACGTGCCTCGTTTTGCGGCCTTTGCCGGTCAGCGCGACCATCGCGGGGTCCTCGAGCCGGATGTCCCGGACTCTCAGATCGGCGGTCTCTTGGACTCGGGCGGCGGTGTCGTAGAGGGTGGCCAGGAGGGTCGCGTCACGCCGGCCTTGGCGGGTGGAGCGGTCGGGCAGGGAGAGCAGCAGCCGGGTCTGCTCGACGGTCAGATGCGCGATCGCCGGCTGGTCGTGCTTGCTCGAGGGGATCTGAAGGATGTCCTGGCAGCACGCCATCCGCGCCGGATCCTGCGATTGCATCCAGCTGAAATAGGAGCTGATCGCCGCCAGTCGCTGGTTGCACGTCGAGGGGCTGTTGTGCCGGCTCGTGCGTAGCCAGGCGATGAATCCGGTGACCGCGGCGACGTCGATCAGCTCGAGGGTGAGCCGTTCAGGTGGGATGTTCCGCTCGTCGCGGAAGTAGTAGATCAGCAGTTTGAACGTGTCCCGGTAGGAGAGCTGATCGTGTTCGGTGAGCAGCCGCGCAGCCCGGCCATGTGATCCGTCAGATAGCGGCGCAGGCTGACCGCGAAGTCAGTCGCCATGATCCACCCCTCCTGTCGCAGAGGGGACGATGTCGCCGAGCGCTTGCTGCACGCGGGCGGTGATGTCCGGGTAGGACTCGGCAGTCAGGTGCAGGTAGTAGGCGACATCGCCGATCGACGAGTGCCCCAGATACGTCTGCAGCACCGGCAGCAGCGCGTCGACGTTCTCGCCGTGCGCAAACCAGAAACGCAGGTTGTGAACGGCCATCGCGTGACGCAGATCGTGAACACGGGGGCCGTGCCCGCGGCCGCCGTGCGGGATCCGCGCCTGCCACAGAAACCGCCGGAAGTTGCGGTTGACGTTGTTGAGCGTCAATGGCACGCCGGGCGTGGCGCCGGGGAAGAACCATTCCCAGCCCGGCTGTCCGGCGAGCTTGGCGTGGTAGCCGGCGAGCCGTTCGCGCAACGGCTCGGAGACGGGCAACTGCCGGTCCTTGCCGCCTTTCGCATCCCGGATCTGCAGCACGCCCGTGTCGATCTCGACATCGGCGACGCGCAGCAGCCGCGCTTCCGAGCAACGCAGCCCGCACGCGTAGATCGTGCGGAACAGGACCGGCATCACCAGATGCCGGAACGGCACCTCCGGGCAGTAGTGGCACCGGTCGGTCGCCGCAAACAACGCCGCCAGCTCCCGGTCGCTGTAGATGTGCGGGACGTAACGCGCGGGCTTCTCGAGCACCCCGGCCGGCAGCACGTACGCATCAACGCCGCGGCGGTGAAACCACCGGGCGAGCTCCCTGACCGGCGCGGCCAGGCTCTGCAGCGTCGCGGGCTTCATCGCCCGCCGCCGCGCCGCGGCGATCCACGCCTCGACCGACGCTCGCGTGACCGTCTCGAGACCGGGAAACTCGCCGGCGCAGAACACCTCGAAGCGGGCCAGCGCGCGCTCCTCGCTCACGTACTTGTAGCCGACCGCACGCTTCTCCGCGACCAGCCCAGCGATCGCGCCGGCCAGCGTGATGACCGAGCTCACTGGGTCACCTCCTCTCGCGCGGGCTTGTCCGGGTCCAGCGCGCACCTGGCCAACAGGCCGAGCGACGACTTCAGATAGACGCCGGTCGACGCGACGGACTGGTGGCCGAGAATTTCGGCGATC
Source organism: uncultured Solirubrobacteraceae bacterium (assembly GCA_963816005.1). Classification (GTDB taxonomy): domain Bacteria; phylum Actinomycetota; class Thermoleophilia; order Solirubrobacterales; family Solirubrobacteraceae; genus Palsa-465. The sequence goes on from CAWFKF010000062.1 coordinate 159,685, forward strand.
CGCTCGACCGGCGTGCCGTCCTCCATCAACCTCGTCGCCAACGTGTGCCTGAGCGAGTGCATCCCGTGACGACGGTTCTCACTCAGCGACACGTGCGCGACGCGGGCGTGCTTGACCAGGATCTGGTGCAGGTGGTCCTGATCGGAGAACGGGCCGATCGGAGCGGTATGCCGCAGAAACACCTCAGGGCAATCGCTCGCCGGTCGGCCGTCACGGACGTAGTCGATGATCGCCCAGCCGACATCCTTGAGCAACGGCAGCCACACCCGCCGGCCGGTCTTGGCCTGCACCACCGAGACCCGGTTCCCGGGCCAGTCGAGATCACCGAACCGCAATCGCTTGACGTCGACGGCACGCAACCCGAGCCGGCAGATCAACAGGACGATCGCGTGATCACGCTTCCCGGACGGGTTGCCGCGATCGATCGCCTGCGAGACCTTCGCGACGTCGACCGGATCCCACACCGACGGAACCCTCGCCTGCCGGGTCGACTTGACCGCCGGGACCGTCTCCAGCACACCCAGGTCGGTCAGCCCGTCTGCTGCGGCGAACCGCAACAGCGACCGCACCGCGCACAGCTTGTGCTCCACCGTCTTGGCCTGATATCCCGCCAGCGTCGTGACGAACGCGCCGATCACCGCGCCGTCCAGCGCGGCCAGCCCGCCCCGGCTCGCGGTGAACGCAAGGAACTCCCCGGCGACCGTGCCATACGCCCGGACCGTCGAGACCGCGCAACCACCCGCCCGCAGCCACGCCTGAAACCCGGCCAGGACGTCGGCCTGCTCTGCGCTCAGCTTGCTCACGCTCCGGGAGTAGCGGCGCAACACCGCCCCGTGAACGGCGAAGTCATCGAGCATCGCCGCGACCCGGAACAGATACACGTCGGTCTGCTTCAGCGTGCCGGCCTGCTCCTTCGCAAAGAAACCGCCACACGCTTCATCGACCCAGGCCATCGCGACATCCAGCGAGAACTCCTGAACGCCGCGGGACGCGAAATACCTCTCCAGACGCCGCCAGCATCCGCGGTACCAGACCAGCGTCGAGGGCTTGTACCCCATGCGCACCAGCTCGGCGTCCAGCCCGGACACCAGATCACCAACAGCAGCCATCACGGTCCCTCCGATCACCAACGACCGGACACCACGCCCGAGCCGCGAGACCAGAGCCTCTACCGCGTTATGCGCAGCGCTCGACCGTCAACCCCGCCCGCCACGGGAACGACAAGCCAGCACTGCGCATAACCCAGCGCTGCTCATATGGCGGATTATGGGCAGCTACCCATAACGACCCTTGCGGGGTGCCAGCGAGCGTCTCTTCTTGGCCGCCCAGCCTCGGTCAGGATCCCGGCCTTCAGGAACGCCTTGATCAGCGCCATCACACGTTTGTCCGCGACTCTGGCCCGCAGCCGGTCCTGAACGGCGACCTGCGAGATTTCGTCGAAGCACGCCTTGATGTCTGCTTCGAGAACCCACTCGTAGGAGTTGGTCGCGAGCATGTGTATCTCGGCGATCGCGTCATGGGCGCGGCGTCCGGGCCGGAACCCGTAGGAGCAGGGTTTGAAGTCGGCCTCGAAGATCGGCTCGAGCACCGTCTTGAGGGCAGCCTGAACCACGCGATCGCGAAGGGCAGGCAGCCCGAGTCGACGGAGCTTTCCTCCGCGCTTGGGTATCAGCCGCTCCTTGACCGGCAAAGGCCGAAAGCTCCCCGAACGCAGCTCCTCGCGGAGCCCGTCCAAGAACCGCTGCACGCCCACCTGCTGCTCGACGTGGCGGGCGGTCTGCCCGTCCACGCCGGCTGAGCGCGACCCTCGGTTCGACCGGACCCTGAGCCACGCCATCATCAGCGTGGCCGGGTCGCAGACGAGGTTGTGGAGGTCGTTGAACCTCCGGTTGGGATCGTCAGATGCCCACTTGTGCAGCTTGCGCTGAATCCCGAGTACCCTGTCCTGCGCCTCCTTCGGCGCGGGCCATGGAGCGCCAGTATTCACCGGCGACCTCCTCGCATTCCAGACGGGCGCTGCAAGCCCGCTGCTCCCCTTCGCCATGTACCCGGCTCTCCCGGGCTCGGACTACTACGAGAGCTCCGCCCCCGACCCGGGCCATCGGCGGACGCTGCGCCTTGCCTGCACCCCGAGGGGCACGTCGGCGACACCGGTCGGGTTCCCACGTTCACTGCCGTTCGCTTGTCCGGGTCGGCGCCCAGCTCTTCCCCTGCGGGCCTGCCGCGACGCTCACGCGGACCGCGCGTCGCGGTCCCTTCCCGGCGCATCAATCCGCCGGTCGGGACGGTCCCCCGTGCATCCGGGGACTCGCTCACCGCTTGACCCAGCCCGTATCCATCGGGTTTGAGCCGGGATCCACACTCAAGGGGGTTCTGCCACTGGTGCACTTGCGTTACGCCTTTCGGTCTTGCTTGCCGCGCCCGCGCGGTCCGATAGTTCCCGCACGTCGCGTCGTTGTCAGGACTGCTTGCCGTCCTCTCCCGCAGCTCCGGGGTCAGACTGTCCTCAGCTTCATCGGGCTGCCGCGACAGCCCGGCGGCAGGGTCTTGCACCCCGCACGAACCGGCAGCGCCTCGTGGCGCACCTGCACCACGTGGAACGGGTCAAAGCACACCCGGGCGTCCGGGACGGCGTTGCGGATCGCTTTCTCATACCCGGCAGACATGTCGATCGAGACGGCCTTGATCGACGAGCGCTGCTCGTCTGTGAGCCCGTCGAAGAACGCCTGCAACGTCTTGGCGTTGCGGCCCGGCGCGGCCCACACGATCCGGCCCTGCTGGTGATCGGCGACGCATGTCAGGAACTTGTGCTCGGCGCCGTATGAGACCTCGTCGCAGCCGATCCAAACGAGCCCGTCCAAGCGGTGGCGGTCGAGCTTGTCCGCGACGACACGCTCGAGGATGCTGCCGACCGACTTCCAACCGATCCGCATCAGCTTCGTGACCTGGGTCTGGCTCATCTGCTGCGCCAGCCACGCTGCCAGGTCGTCGAACTCGCGCGTGTACTTCGCGCCCGCGCGGGCCCATGGCACCGCCTCGTACACGTCGCCGCAGCCCGGGCAGTACAGGCGTCTGAGCCGGCACTCGATCACGCACCGACAGGCGCCTAGATCCAGATGCCGCCAGCGCTTCTCACGATGCTCCTTGACCTGAAGGCCGCGCGCGCCGCAGCCCGAGCAGACCGGCTTGTGTGAGCGCAAGACGACGGTCACGATCATCGCCTCCGACCCGAACGCCACGTCCCTGACCCAAGCGCCCGGAAGCCCGAGCATCCGGTTGAATGCGGTGGTGACCCGCACGTCGCCCTCCTCGTAGTTGCTGACCGTCGAATAGCCAGCAGCCTGTCGCAGAAGAGCGGCGGCGGGTCGCCCAGCACGTGCGCAACTTGCAAGCCTCGCTACCAGCCGCCTCGCCGGGGGTGGTAGCGGAGCCGCGCGCCGCGCGTCAAGCGCCAGCCCCGCCCAGCTCCGGCGTCCCGACGAACCCGATGCTTGCAGGAGATTCGCCCGCTTGACCCGCGCTTCGGCCCCGCTATCTCGCAATGACCGCCGGGCAGAGCCCGGCACCCCATCAGGTCAACAACCCGGCCGCCCCGACACCTGCGTCACCCCCAAATCGACCGGAGTCCCGGATTTCCTGTGTCTGCTTTGACGCCACTCCGTTACCTCGGTTTCCGCTCTGGCCCCTCAGCCGCTAGTCCCGCGCCGGGGTCTTCTTGCGTGATGCCCTCTGCCCTTTCAGGGAAAACGCGCGACCGGCGCTCGGGTTCTCCACGCTACCCGTTTGATCGATGAGGGGCAGTGGTCGGAGCTGCTGCTATCGCGTCTCAAAACTCATTGGCCAGCCCGCCGGCGGGACGTTGATTTCGGACGGCTTTCGGACGCGAGAAGTGCCTGCTCGCCGCGTGAGGACCGCAAGCGTCTCATAGACGAGTGTTTGCGAGGCGGTGCCTGTCCGGCTGGGCTGAGAGACTCAGTGGTCGGTGCTCGCCAGCCGGCCCGCAGACCTTGGGGCTGTCCGGTGTCGGCGGGTTGGCTGATGCGCCCCGGGGGACTTGATCGGCGTGGCGGTAGTTCTTGTTATCGCGGTAGCGCGGGTCGCGCTCGGGGACTCCGCGCCGCCGTATGTGACGGTGTTGGGTAATCCGGTCGCTCACGTCACGTTGACCGCATCGCGGAAATCCCGGTTCCTACCTGCGATAGTGCGCGAACTCAGGGTGAGCTGTTGCGCGTTGGGATCACGGTCGCCCGAAGGACCGCTTGGACCCGAAAGTTCGATCCGCTCGAGCGCTCCTCGTGCAGCCGGCTCTGCTGGGCTCGCTTGACAGCCTCGGTGGGTGGGGCAAGACTTGACCGGGTGAGGGGGCGAGTTCAGCTGCTTGGCCGGCGCGCGTGGTGTGCGCGTGGCCCTCCCCCCGGTTGTGGCGTTTTGTGTGGGCGCGCCGACGCGCGCGCCCGGTGACCCAAGACTTACGACAAACAGGAGGATTTCTCATGAGGCGCGCGCGTAGACACTGGAAGGCTATGGGAGTGGCCGTCGTGACCGGCCTGCTCTTTGCGGCGGTCGCGGGATCGCTGACCGCCCAGGGTAGCCAACGTAAGATCCATTTCACGATGGTGCGATCGGCCGGGGCTGTCCTGGCGCGCTGCCTGCCCAAGGCCAGCGCTGACGTTCAGGACACGTCGCTGGGCGCGGTGGAGTCGATGCGTGTCAACGTCAAGGGCCTGCCGCGCAACACGGATTTCGATCTCTTCGTGATCCAAGTGCCCAACGCTCCGTTCGGCCTGTCTTGGTATCAGGGCGACATCGAGACCAACGCGAGCGGGAGGGGTACCGGGACGTTCGTCGGCCGCTTCAGCATCGAGACGTTCATCGTGGCGCCGGGGATCGCACCAGCGCCCGTCGTGCACCATCAACCACCATTCCCCGATGCGAACTCCAATCCGAAGACCGCGCCGGTGCACGCGTTCCATCTCGGGCTCTGGTTCAACTCGCCGGCGGACGCCGCCAAGGCGGGATGCGGGAAAGCGGTGACGCCGTTCAACGGCCAACACAACGCGGGTGCTCAGGCGCTAAGCACCCGTAACTTCCCCAACGACGGCGGGCCGCTGCGACAGCTGCACTGAGCCACACGCCGGATGGATGGGCCGTCGCCGCGGCGGCCCATCCATGATTCGCGGCAGACATCCGGAGCGAGGCCGTCGCCGCGTGCAGCGCACTCAGCGGCGGTGGCGGCCTCGCTCCACCGGGTGTCGTCGCGCGGGGTTGGGCACGAAGGGATCCAACGTGGGTGCGGAAGACTTCCGAGCTGGCCGATGCGTTCAGTGGCGCTCGCTGTCGCTGCACAGGCACTCGCGGACTCCATAGCGCCCAAGAACATGTAGGACTGTCCCTAGCAACGGAGCAGAAGTGCGGGGTTTCGGTTAGTGGTAGTTGCGCCGGGGTCGGCTACCGGTAGGTCGCGAGCGTGTCGCGGCCGGGTGTCAGGTGCCGGGGCGGCCGGTCGGTTCGGTGTTGTAGCGCCCGTTGAGGTTGATGTGCGCGTGTAGTGCCGGCGAGAGCCGGCCGAGCTGGAGATCGTCGAGTAGCCGGCCGGCGGCGCGCTCGCGGCTGATGATCTCGTTCATGTGGTGGCCAAAGAGCAGAACGTTGAGACCGCCAAGCGGGGCGTACGCCGCGTTCTCGGCGGGTGACGCCGAGGTGCGATGACCGCGATCGCGGACGACGTCAAGTGGATAACGCCCGGCAACAGCGCGATCAGCGGGACCGTGCTCGGCAAGCAAGAGGTCGGAGCGTTGTGGGCCAAGCTCGCCGAGAAGGGCTTTGCGACCTCGCCGCAGCTTTGGTTCTGCAACGAGGACCGGGTCGTCGTGCTCACACAGATCACCGTCGGTGGCGAGCAGGCCGACCAGGTAGACGTGCTCACCTATCGCGACGGCAAGCTGGTCAAAGTTCCAGACGGCGGGAGACACCGCCCTATTCGATTCGAGCGCGTGTTCTGCTCCAAGTAGCGCTCAAGAGCAGTCGCCCGCACACCGACGACAGCTCACCGAGCGGTGTTCTCCAAGCGAACCACCTCGGGCGCCCCGCCGCTCGCCGGCAGAGTCGCCGCGACGAGCGAGAGCTTGTGCTGATCGATCGCCACCCACGTGGTCACCTCAGCAGGGGCACTCGAGCTAACGTCCGGCATGGCTGGTCCTCCTTCGTATGAGGCACTGGCCGCGGCGGTCATCGAACAACCGCGAGACTAACCCGCGACCCTACGAACGCCGAGGGCCAGCCCCAACTCGGCATCCATACTGACTAGCTACTAGGCGACCAGCCGGGCCATTATCCGCGGGTGGCCGTCGACCTCCACATCGACGAGCGACTCGACGTGCGAGAAGCCGGCAATCTCGGCAAGCCGCCGCAAGCCGGCGTCGGCGAACCCCCAGTAGACAAACTCGTCGCGCGCGTAAACCTCCCCGGGCTCAGAGACGCGGATCGCGGGGCCGTTTCGATCTTCCGGAGGAACGCCGTAGGTCTCGACCAGCACCGCGCCGCCGCTCACCGTCCGCCCACGCAGCACGCGCAGCAGCCCGAGTGGATTCTCGATCCTGTGCAGGATCCCGAAGCAGTAGACGAGATCAAAGCGCTCCCCGAGACCATCGAGCGCGAACGCGTCCATCCGTCGATACTCAACGGCCGAGCCGAGCAGGCGATGAACGGCGCGGAAGCCCTCCCCGCCCTGCAGCTCAACGCCCCACCGAGAGGCGACCCAGAGCCGATACTGCTCGTTGTCCACCGCCACTACCCTCTCGGCCCCCCGCCGCCCGGCGAGAAACGCGTAAAAACCGTCGAAGCAGCCGATATCGAGCACGCTCATCCCGGCGAAGTCATCGGGAAGCGTGCAGACGCGGTAGCGATGGTCGCGAGCCGCGCCGGGCGTATAGATCCCCTCAGCGCGGTTCAGCGCGAACGTGTGAAACCAGAAAGGCACAGTCTCGACAGTCGCGCGAGCGAGGACCGGGTCGACCTCGATCGGCAGCAGGTCAGCCACCTGCCGCTCAGCCTCCGTAACAACGAACCGCTCCCGCGGACCACCCCGCCCCGACCCTATCGTCCCCATCCAGACACCTCCTCTCAGCGTGTTCGTCCTCGCTCCGCCCGACCTGTCGGCGAGACATTGCCCGAGGCATGCGCTGTTATCGATCAGCATGCGGGCCCGCCCACCCGTCACGGGCGGCAGACGAGCGGAATCGCTACACCAGCCGGACGTTGACGGCCCTGGGACCCTTCTCCCCGGCCTCAACCTCGTAGGAAACCCTCGCGCCCTCCGCGAGCGACCGATAGCCCCCGCCGACGATCGCCGAATGGTGGACGAACAAGTCCTTGGACTGATCCTCGGGAGTGATGAACCCGAAGCCCTTCTCGTCGCTAAACCACTTCACCGTGCCAGTCGCCATGGTGTCTTGCTCAGCTCTTGCGAGCGCGCTTGCCGGCAGGACGCGTGGCAGCGTTCGCCGACGCCGTCTTTTCGCTGGGTGTCGTAGGCGACGTCGTCTTCGCGGCCGCTGCCGCCGCTGCACGTGGGGGAGCGAGCTTGTGCTTGGACGCCTTGGCCGTAGCCAGAACCGTCTCGGGCTTGATCCGGTTAGCCGCCCCGAGCTCCTTACGCAGACGATGCAGGCCGAGACGAATCAGATCGTTCTGACTGACGCCGCCTTTGTCTGCCGCGGCGCTCAGCCACTTCGCTTCGTCCTCAGCGATTCGCACAGATCTCGACATGAGGGTTGCGCGCTCGGCCATCGAGCACGCAAGAGTACGCGATCCCTCCCACACGCGCCGGGCAAGAGGCAGCCAGACAGCACCACGCCCGCCTCGAGACCACCCGCACCTACAGCCGCCCTACCCACGAAGACCGCGCCAACGCGCTCAACCTGCTCAGAAGCGACGCGATTCGGCCGCTTGCCTGCGATCGAGGACTCGGAAGCCTGTCGAGTCCGAGGTGGGCTGATACTGATGGAGGGCTGCCACCGAAGCTGCGCCCTCTACCTGCTCGACCCGCCGAAGTTCGAGTTGAGGACCGTCGTGGTCGCCGTGGACGCCGGCTGGCCGGTTTACAACGATCCACGGCTCAGAGTCAGCCGAGCCGAGAGCCGCACGAACGTGGTGCACTGGTGGGGCTAGGTGGAGTACAGCCAACCTCGGCGGCTGCGGAGTGCTGCTTATCGAAGCGAAGCGGGAGAGTCCCAATGACGATCCGCGATCGCATCTACGCGCCCGGCGAGCGCTCCTGCGGCTGTCTCCTAACGCCAGGCGGGAGGCCTCGGGACCGCGGCTTCAAGCCTTGATCCTGGGACGAATGGCGCCAAACACTAAGCGTTGGATTTCGCGCGGGATGATGGCGCGACCCCACACCGGACCGTTCGTCTGCTCTCACTTCCCGATCACGGGTTTCTGCCCCTGCGTGGTCATGTACCCGAGTAGGTCTCTATTCCTCTTGACCCGGAAACGGCCATGCGCGCCCTACTGAAGGTTGATCCAGAAGCAGAGGCCGCCGAGCCAGACGGCGAGCCGCCTCGGCCCAAGCAGGCCGCGGGCAAACCCGAGCGGTAGGCCAAGCGACGCGCGTATGGGATCATCGGGTCATGCCAAAGATCCCGCTACGACTCGATCAAGCTAACGCAAGGACGCAGCACGGGCTCCAAACGCTCAACGATCTCCTGCCGGACAAGCTAACCGTCGGCTCGGGGGCCGGGGAGTATTGGGTTTCGTACCCGGAATGGTTCGGGGAGGTGGAAGCGCGAGGCGCGGTGAGGACGGCGCTGGCTCGCCCGGATCTCAGCGGAATCGCCTTCGCAAACCACTAACGCGCGCTTTCTAGCTAGGTGCCCAGCACCAACGCGCTCGACGTGGCTGCACAACAACTCCGGCTGATCGTCGGTGGGGATGGGGCAAATCAGCGGGGGCGGGCGAGCGGTCGCTTCAGATCGGCAAGGAGAGAGGCGATGAACCAGCCAGTCGCGGAGTACCCGATCGACCACGCATGGACCGCATCACCTGGATCTACGTGCGCGCGTGGCCCGAGGAGACCGAGCGGGGCGGTGCTTCGCTCATACCCGACAACCACGTGCGTGCCGTCGGAGAGGTGTCCGCGTCCCCGGGCTGGAGGGACGGCCCGCTGCTGCGGGGCCTGCGGGACAAGGTCGCGGACGCTCCTGGCCGCGACCCTTCGAACCTCGAAGACCTCCGCCAACAGATCGCCCCACTGCGCCACGCGATCCACGATCTGCTCGCCAAAGGCACCCGCTGCCGGGACCCCAAGACCCGCCGGTTCTGCGAAGGGCTGCTCGCTCACGAGACCGCGCTGTGGACCTTCACCAGCACCCCCGGCGTGCCCGCGACCAACAACGCATCCGAGCGCGCGCTGCGTCACGCCGTGCACTGGCGACGCACCAGCTACGGCACCCAAACCGCCACCGGCAACCGGATCGTCGAACGGCTCCTCACCCTCCGCGAGACCTGCCGCCTCCAAGGCCGCCGCCTTCACGAATACCTCACCACCGCGATCACCGCCGAACTACACGGCCACCCGATCCCGCCGGTCCTGGCAGCCCCATCCTGATTGAACCCGCTGAACGGTTACGTCGTCGGATCGCTCTCCACCGGCACCGTCCGCGCCTCAGAGCTCCTGCGCGTCCTGCAAGGCGGCGGACGCCCCACGCCACTCGGGCGCGCGATCGCCGAACTCGGCCGCGCCGCCAAGACCCTGCACCTCCTCAGCTACGTCGACAGCGACACCTACCGCCGCCGCATCGGCGTGCACGCCAACCGCCACGAAGGCCGCCACTCCGTCGCCCGCGTCATCTTCCACGGCAACCGCGGAGAACTACGCCAGCCCTACCGCCAAGGCCAAGAAGACCAGCTCGCCGCGCTCGGCTTCGCCCTCAACGTCCTCGTCCTCTGGAACACCCAATACATGGACGACGCCATCAACCACCTCCGCGCCAGCGGCCGCGAGATCCTCGACGAGCATCTCGCCCGGCTCTCCCCGCTCCAACACGAGCACGTCCTGATGCTCGGCACCTTCCCCTTCACACTCCCCGCCGAGCTCGCCGCCGGCCGCCGTCGAGAGCTACGAACGGGCAACCGACCGGCTTAGCTTAGCGTGCGTTCCTGTTCCGTTACTACCGGAAGGCCGGTTCGCGACCGCGTTGGCGGGCGGGGTGAGGGCGAGTAGTTTGTCCACGGCGTCGGGCTCGAGCGGGCGGGCGAATAGGAATCCCTGTCCGGAGTCGCAGTGCTCGTGCTGTAGCTGTCGGAGTTGGGAGGGCTGCTCGATCCCTTCTCCGAGTGTTTCAAGGCCGAGCGTCTGGCCGAGCTGCACGAGCATGTGGATCAGCGCCTTGGACTCGCTCGAGGCGGCGATGCCGGAGATGAACGAACGATCGATCTTGAGCGCGTCGACATGGAATTGGCGCAGGTAAGCGAGCGAGCTGTAGCCGGTGCCGAAGTCGTCGATCGCGATCCTCACCCCGAGCGCTTTTAGCGCGTTCAGCTTACGAGCGGCCGCCTCGGCGTCGCGCATCAGCGTCGTCTCTGTGATCTCGAGTGTCAGCACGCGCGGGTCCAACCCGGTGGTCGCGAGCGTGTCCGAGACGTCTTCGATCAGCTGTTCGTCTTCGAGCTGGCGTGCTGAGAGGTTGACAGCGATCCGCAGTGGCCGGTCCTGACGCTGCCATGCTGCCGCTCGTCGGCATGCGGTCTGCAGCACCCATCGCCCGATCGGCACGATCATGCCGGTCTCTTCCGCCAACGGGATGAACGTGTTCGGCGGGATCACGCCGCGGGCCGGATGGCGCCAGCGGATCAGCGCCTCAACCCCGGTGATCGTCTCGCTCTGCAGGTCGAACGTCGGCTGGTAGAGCAGGAAGAACTGGTCGGCGTCGAGCGCCTCCCTGAGGTCAAGCACAAGTCCGAGACGGTCCTGGGCTGCCGTCTGCATGCTCGAGTCGAACACAACCCAGCGGTTCTTCCCCGCCCCCTTCGCCTCGTACAGTGCGCAGTCGGCATCGCGCAACAAGTCATCGGCGGATTCTCGCTGGCCGGTCGCGATGCCGATACTCGCGGTCACCGACAACGTCCGTCTCCTCGTTGTTTGCAGGTCGACCGGCTGGCTGAGGAGACCGCAGATGCGCTCAGCGACCAGCTCTGGTCCGGCGTCGAACGCCATGTCTTCCAGCAGCACGACGAACTCGTCGCCGCCGAGTCGTCCAACGGTATCGGCCTCCCGCACGACCCCCGACAACCGTGCGGCTACCACGCGCAGCAGCTCATCGCCAGCGGCGTGACCGAAGCTGTCATTGATGTGTTTGAAGCCGTCGATGTCCACGAAGAGAGCCGCGACGGGGTTGGAACTACGTCGTGCCCGGGCGAGCGTCTGCTCCGCCCGATCAACCAGAAGGGCCCTGTTCGGCAGGCCGGTCAGCACATCGTGCAACGACTGGTAGCTGAGCCGTCCCTGCGTGCTCATGAGATCCCGCTGCGCCAGGAACTGCCGGATCGAAACGAGCGCAGCGAGCAGCACCGCCGCGATCACAAGGCTGCCGTCGGGCAGCAGCGGTAGCTGGCGCTCATTGAACAGCAGCAGCCCGAAGCCGACAGCGACCGCGATGTACGGCGCCCAGCTCGCCTGGCGGCGCGCGTCCTGCGCCCGAGCCTCGGTCGAGAGCTCCGGAGAGGTTTGCGCAGCTCCGGCGACCGCGAACAACGCGATCGAGATCATGTACAGCGAATCGACCGGATCTCCGCCATGGTACGTCGAATACAACGTGATCCAGCCGTAAACCAGATCCGCGGTAATGAAGAACAGCAGTCCCGCCGCCAAGAACCACAGCGCGCTCGTGCTTGACGCCGCCCTCCGGCGCAGCAGGACCGATCCCAGACCGACGAGCAGCACCATGTCACCGACGGGATACGCGATCGAGATGCCGGTCTGGAGCAGGTCGGGGCCGCTCTGGACGATGGTGGGTCCTAGCACCACGTAGATCACGACCGCTGTGCCACCGATCGCAACGACCGCCAGGTCCAAGCCCAGCCTCAGGCGTTCGGAGACATTCAGTCGGCTCGCCGGGAATCGCAGCACCCCCCACAGCAGCAGCGGATAGAACAACAGGTAGAAGCCGTCGGCTACCGACGGATACGGTTTGCTGCCCACGAGCTCGTACACCGTCCACGTGACGTCACCCGCCAGGTAGGAGGCGAAGGCGAGCGCCAGCAGGCGCCAGGCCGACCGCAACCGTGACTGATCCACGCACCGCCGCGAAGCAGCCACCGCGGCCACGACCGCCGCGACGTCAACCGGGTAAAAGAACACATCGCCGATCAGCTCGCGGTGCCCCGGCGGCCAACGAAACAGCTGCCAGCAGGCATACGCGACCAACAGCGCACCGATCCCGACGGCCATCGGCACCCAGCGACGCCGCGGGCCTGCGCGTGCCCGCCAACGAGCGCCAGACACCGCCGCATCTGCGATCGGGTTCACCGCCGATCCTTCCTCTCGGGCCGTTCGCAGAACAGGCCCTCAACGGGCCGGTGACAAGGAGGCGCCACACACCAGCCATCGACACGACACCCGCGTAACGAATCAGTAGAGACCCGCAAACCCGACGATCTATCGCGGCTGCCGCGGGCCAGCAGCGCAACGCCGAACACCGAAACAGCGCCCACGCTCCAACAGGCTGGCCCGCAAACACTGTAGGGGTGCGCGCGGCGTCGGGTACCGCCCACAAGTTGGATGCTGCTGGCCGCCTCGGGACGGACGCTTATCTCGTCGAAGCCAAAGCCACAGCCAGTGACTAACCACAGCTCGCGGTCTTCGAGCTCAAAGTCTTGGACCATTACTTCGGCCGTTGGCGATCCAGCGCCCAGCACGGTTGGTGGCCGATCGTCAGCACCGCGGACGGCGCCGATGATGCGTGCCGACGACTTGCCGCACATCGGTCGATAGTTCTCAGCGATCCCGAACGCCTACCGCTGCGCGTGCTTATCACCACGCGGCGCACCCCTCGGGTCCTAAGCATCTGCCGGAGACGCCCTCCCGTGAGCTCGTTCGGCTCGGCCCCGGACGCTCCAGACGCTACAGGAACTGTACGTACCTGACAGCGCCGCCGGCTGCCTCCGACTCGACCCGTGTCCTTACACGGCCACCGAGCCGGGCCGAGCCCCCCGCTGCTGAGCTGGTCTCGCAATTCGCCAGAGGCAGGTCTCTGCGAACGCTCGCTCGTGGGCGGAAGCGCAAGCGAGCTGCGGCGCTGGCCGAGCCGGATCGGGACGACTGCAAAGAGGTAGCGCGCCACACCCGATGGGTCGTCCACCTCCACCTTGCCTGGCTACGTACTCCGACACGACAGGCGGAACATCCGTCGGATCGGACAGGAACGTTCCCAGCCAGCGGACGGTCGTCAACTGCAGCGCGAACCCCAGCCGATTATGCGCCCCACGGCGCCTGTCGATCAGCTCCCGGTCAGCATCATCCAGGAAGAAGACCCGGTCCAGATCCTCCCGCGCCGGAGGCCCATCGAAGCGACCAAACGCAGCCGCCTCCACATCCGACAAGAACTCGACCGGCATGCGGGCACCATAACCCCGGCTCCGCGACGCGACGCTTAGCGTGACTTTTCGTTCCAATGTTCCCCACGGGCCATATCGGCGCCCCGTTGCGTCGCAGGCCGCTGCTACACGATGGCGGTGCGGTGGTCGGCGTTCACGGTGTTGTGCGTGTCGCTCAACACAACCCGACGCGCACTCCCGATCGCGACGGCTTCGCAACCACGATCATTGCCACGTCTCAGCAATCGCCGTTGGTCCGAGTCAGCCTGTCAAGCTCGACCGCGAGCACCGCCCGGGCTCCCGCGCAGTCGGCTGCTCCCCGGACCGTCGACGGGAATCCAGATTCGAGGTCGGCACAAAGGTAGTCCCGGAGTTCGGTAGCAACGGGTTGACCGACCCGCGAGCGTACGCGTAACGATCTGGCTTCCCGTCACGCTTGCGGACGAAGTCGACCACAGCATGCGAATCCAAGGGGGGACCTGGACTCGGCGACACCGTTGGATAGCCTCATCAGCGAGAGTCTGGCCAGCGTTTTCGGGCTCTCCGGGCATGATCGGGGGTGACGACACACGAACACGCGTTTTCTTTCTGGCCCTCCGAACCGCGTCACCCGTATTCCGCCACGACGCTCGCTCGACCCCGGGATGACCCGGTGCGCACGCACGGCAAACGGCGCAACGAGAAGGGAATGGAGCAGGCAGCTCCCCGGCACGCCACGACCCCCGTCAACGCGGGCAGCGACCCCGACGCCCCCCAACGACGCCCTATGGGGCGAGTCTCGCCATGATCATCCGGATGCGCCTGCGCGCAGGCGCGGCCATCCCTGGCCGCTTGAGCACGCATCCGCTGTGCCCACGATCGCCGGGCACGGGGCCCAGCGAGCAGTCCACAACCCAGCAGCAGAGGCGCACGCGACTTCCACCCGCCGCTCCGACGACCAAAAGCCCTGCTCAGGACGGAATCTCGATCGAGAGTCACCCCCGATCATCCACGGAGCCCCCGTTTTCGACACCCGCGGCCCGTCGCGTCCGTTGTTCCTTGAGCCCTTGGCTCGAGCGACTGGTGCTGCTCCGCGACGTTCCTCGCTGCGTGGATCACGACGTCCGCTCGCGTGGCCTGATCGAGCCCGGACCGGAGGTGCGTCGCTTCCATCGCCTGGTCGCCGCCGTCGGCGTCGACATTCGCGCCATTGTCAGTTGGACCCAATGCGTGCCCGTCGCGTCGTTCATCGTGCTGCCGCGGCGAGCGTCAAGCTCGGAGTGACAGCATTCGTACTCCCAGCCCAAGGGGTCGGTTTGGGCTGTCAAGTTCCCTTGGCATTCGCCGATAAGAGGCTATCGGAGGTTTTTCGGCGACCGGGCTCAAGGAATCAAGGAATGGGCGGTGGACCAGATGATGAGAAGCGACCCAACGGCTTCCCGCGGGTCCCAGCGCGCGATGGTGGGGTTCTTGGTGTGGGGACTTCTTGGCGCCGGTGGGCTATTTGGTGCTGCCCCGGCGCTCGCGGACTCGGTTATGTCTCCTTCGCCGGTCAGCGAGGACTTCGGCACGGCAGACATGCATTTCCAGGCGCAGATGCAGGAGAACTTCTTCAATAACTCCGCGTCGTCTACGACAGTCACGTCCGTGACGATCATCGGCCCGGATGCCTCAAGCTTCTCGATCCAGCCGGGTCAGGACCTCTGCACCGGCCAAACGATCGCGGGATACATGAGCTGCCGTCTGAACGTCCAGTTCGGCCCGACGTCGAGTCCCGGGCACAAGACCGCGACGCTGGAACTCGTGGACGGCACGGGCACCGTGGGCGTGCCGCTGGCGGGAACCGGAATCACCGGCACGCTCACCGCCAAGCAGACCGCGGTCGACTTCGGCTCGCAGGTGATCAACAACCAGCAGGGTTCAAGCCAACAGAGCGTGAACCTGACAACGGGTCCGAACGCCGGCGTGCAGGTCACGAACGTTCAAATCAACGGGCCCGACGCGTCTTCGTTCAGCGTTCAGGGAAACGGCTGCCAAGGCTACACGCTCGGCGGGAATAACACCTGTCAAATCTACATTCAGTTTCAGCCCACGTCAGCCGGCTCGAAGCAGGCTCAGCTCGAGATCGACAACGACGGGACCGTCAGCCCAGCGTCCGTCTCGTTGTCGGGGGTAGGTCTGAACGGGCCGGCCTTGACCGTCAGCCCACGCCAGGCGATCTTCGGGAACACCACCGTTGGTTCCTCCGCGTCCCAGACGTTCACCCTGACGAACACCGGCGATGCGCCTCTTCAATTCCAGGAGCTGTTCATCGTCGCCGGCTCACCGCAGGTGTTTCCGATGTCCGACGGCTGCTCCGGACAGCAGCTCGCTCCAGGCGCGGCGTGTCAGGTCACGGTCGAGTTCATCCCGATCGCGCTCGGCGTGAAGGACGCCGCGCTGCTCGTGATCTCCAACCAGAACCCGGTCACGGTAATCGGGCTAAGCGGCACCGGCGTCTCCGCGAACCCTATCCCCACCGGTCCCGCCGGCCCCGCCGGCCCCACCGGTCCCGCCGGTCCCGCCGGGCCCGCCGGGCCGCAG
Source organism: uncultured Solirubrobacteraceae bacterium (assembly GCA_963816005.1). Lineage (GTDB taxonomy): Bacteria > Actinomycetota > Thermoleophilia > Solirubrobacterales > Solirubrobacteraceae > Palsa-465. The sequence continues at coordinate 175,840 of CAWFKF010000062.1, forward strand.
GGCCCCGCCGGCCCTCAGGGCCCAACCGGCTCAACAAAGCCGGCGGGTAGCCGCGGTCTGGTCGAGCTCGTGACCTGCAAGACGATCACCCAGACAGTCACCAAGAACGTGCACGCCAAGCGCAAGAAGGTCACGGTCTCAAACCAGGCCTGCACAACCAAGACCGTCACCGGACCGGTGAAGCTCACAACTGCGGCGGTCGCACGCGCGGCTCTATCACGCGGCCGCGTCGTCTACGCGACGGGCGTCGCTGCCCGCGGCGCGAAGCACCCACAGCTGGTCCTCAGCGCCTCGCGGCCCCTGCGCCCCGGGCGCTACACGCTCACGCTGAGCTGGACGACTGGGCGCACCACCCACATAACCCGCCAAACGATCATCCTGCGCTAAGCCGCTCCGCAGACGCTCAGCGGAATCGCGCCGTCACCCTCCCGCGCATCACTCGACCGCTGGCGGCCACGTTCCGCGAAGAACAGCGACTGCGAGCCGCAAGCCCCGAAGACTCACGAACACAAGCGATTGCGGTCTGGGCGCTCGAGCGCGACCTTGAGCGAGTTGGTGCCCGTGCGCCCGAGTCCCGCGCCGATCACGCGCAGCGACATTGATGCTCCGCTCGCTCGCCCACGGATCGATGCTACTGCCCGTAGCTTTTTCTTGGCGCACCAGCGCCGAGATGAGATCCGGCTCCGGCCTGCAGGATGTCCTTGTCCGCCACTGCGTCAACGACTTGCCGGTGTCCGCGCGGCACTCCCCGTCGTGTGGCATATGGATCACTGGCGCTCGGCGAGATAGGCTGCTCGCGCACAGGCAACTATGGGGAGGGCATGATGGCTGGCGAGGCTCTGTTTATCGGCCTGCCGTTAACGAAGCTGTCACGAGGGGCAAAGTAGCGCCGGCGGACCGGCCCCGTCAGGCGGCGAGGAGATCGAGGCCGGGGTCTGGCGGCGAGGGATCGGACAACTCGAGCCGGCTGGTCATGTTGACCTTGACTTCGCCGTATGGGTCATGTTCGAGGTGAACAGCGGGTTCAGGCCGCGCTTGTCCTCGTCGGTGAGGCGCGCGGCCGGGGCGGGGTCGGCGAGGATGTCTTGGATCATCAGGGTGTTGATGTAGACGAGGGCGGCTTGGAGGAGGTGGAGTGAGAGCACGGCGAGTTCTTGCTGGTCGCGGCGGTTGCTGGCGAGCTCGCCGCTCTTGCCGAAGAAGATGACGTCGTTGACGCCGTGCCAGCCTTCGACGATGTTCAGGCCCGAGTTGACCTCGCGCTGAAGGTCGCGGTCGCGTAGGTAGCGGCAGACGAAGATCGTCTTCTGCGCTCGGCCGAGCTCGAGCATCGCTTGGTAGACGGGGTGCGAGGCGTTGCGGGTGAAGCGGCGGAGAATCGCCTCAGTCGTGGCGGTGCCGACGCGGATCGCTGTCGCGTACTTGACCAGCATGTCGTAGTTCTGCTCGATCAGCTCCCAGCGGATCGGGCGGGTTATCGCCGGCTGGAGTAGCGGGTAGTGCTCCCTGGAGTCCGGGTCGGGGCCGTAGAGCTTGACGCGGTTGATCTGCTTGATCCTGGCGAGCAGCTTGAAGCCGAGGAGGCTGGTGATCGCGAACCCGATCTCCGATTGGCCGTGGGAGTCGACGTAGTTGCCGTCGACGTTCATCGAGGTGCCGTGGCGCATCACCCCTTCGATCATCGCCGCGACCTCGGAGGCCGAGCAGTTCAGGACCTGGGAGTGGATCGCCATCGTTCCGCGCTCGACGTGCCAGTACACGAGCACGCCGCGGCCGCCGTAGCGGGCGTGCCACTCGGTGAAGACGTTGCGATCAAACGCCCCGAAGTGGCTGGAGTCCGAGGCGACGGTGGTCGTGCTCTCACCCCAGATCCACGCCTGACGCGCCGCAAACGTCGCGTTCGCGATCTCGACGCCGGCGGCCTTCAAGCCGGGCGCGGTGAAGTAGCGCCGCGCGGTGTAGCGCAGGTCCTCCTCGCTGTGGGCGTGGTCACCGGACGCGACGGTCCGCAGGCCGCTGTTGGTGCCGTAGGCGTAGGCGATCAGGAGCAGCCGCTCGATCAGCACGTCCTCGGGCAGGTTGCCGCGCGTCCCGACGCCGGTCAGCGGGCGCAAGGCACCGGTGCGTAGAGCGGCTTCCTTGAGCATCTCGATCAGCGGGACGGTGCCCCAACGGGCGACGCAGGCCTGTTTGAGCTTGCGCAGGTTCCGCGTCTCGGGCAGCGCATCGACCGGGGTCAGCTTGATCGCGCCGGCCTTGCGGTCGCTGATCTCGAGCCAGTCGAGGTCGGGCAACGCGGCGTTCAAGGCCGTGAGCTCGCGGCGCATCTCGTCCTTGAGGTTGTCGGTGAACTGCTTGGCGCCGAGTGGCAGGTTCAGCTCGGCGTAGTTCTCCTCGCGCTTCTCGGCGAAGTCTTGGGGTAGGTCCTCGTCGGGGTTGCGCCATTTATCGGCGCCTACTACCCAGATCTCTTTGCAGCGCAGCCGGTCGCGCAGTGCCTCGAGCACGGAGCATTCGTAGACGATCCGCACGACCCGTTGGCGGTCGCGGTGGTCGGTGGAGGTCGCGAACTCGCGCCAGTCGGCCTTGACGACGCCGTCGAGCACGACCGGCACCTCGGGCGGGTAGAGCTCGGCCTTGGAGTCCGCGAAGCGCAGGATCAGCTTCAGCCCGTCGAGCACAGGCTGATGCTCGGCGTTGTTGGAGCGGAACTCGAGCAGGCGCAGCAGCTTAATCAGGCCAGTGCGGTAGTGGTTGGTGTAGGAGGAGCGAAACACCTTGCGCTTCTCGCGCTCGTAGGCGCGGGAGCGCGCCTTGTGCTCGTTGACGAGATCGGTCAAGCCCTCCACGCCGCCGACGACCGGGTAGATCACGGTCTCGACCTGCTCCTTGGGGCTGCGCAACGACACCTCGGCGATCCGGTGCAGCATCGCGTTCTTGTTCCGGACCCGCTTGAACTCCTTGACGAGCTCGTCGGCGACCTTCTGCTCCGCGCGCGCGTTGATCTTATGCACGGTCTGGTTGAGCAGCTCGACGAGGGTGTCGGTGATCTCGCGCTCGCGCAGATGCAGCAGCGCGGCCAGCAGGACCAGCCGAACCGGCTGATCGTGGCGGGCGAGATGGCTGGGCGACTCGACCGCAGCGCGTGCACGCCATGCGGCGATGACGTTCGCGGCGATTCTGGTGAACAAGTCGGGCGGCAGGTCGACCTGGCGGACGATCTGGAGCTTTCGCATTTCCGCGATCATCGTCGCGACGCTCACGTTCCCCGGGCTCGACTTGACTGCGCTCAGCGCGTCCTCACCGGGCTCCGGCTCGCCCTCGTCGTCGGCGGTCGTCTCGGCGTCCATGTCGACGCTGGCGCTCAACAGCGCCTCGATGCCGGCGACGTGCCTGGGTTTCAGGCGAGCGATGACGGTCGCGACGAGCATCGCGTCGGCTTGGCGGATCCCCGAGTCGACGATCCGCACGACCCGCTCAGGCGTTGGCGGCTCGATCCGCGTCTCCTTGCAGTGCCCGAGCAGCAGGACGCGCACGTGCTCGACGCGTCGCTCGTCCTGCGCGATCTACGTCGCGAGCCAGCCGGCGAGCGACTCGGCGTCGGAGACGGTGCAGATCCGAAACCCGGTGTGGGCGCGGATCTCGCGGCGGTGGTTCTTGATCTGGCGGCCCGCGAAGTCATAGGCGCCGATCTCCGCCGCCGGTATCTTGACCTGTCGTGCGAGGTGCTCGATCGCGTCGTCGGGAAGCTCGAAACGCGCGCGCGGGAAGCGGCCCTTCCAGCCCATGAACTTCACCATCGCCGCGAACCCGAGCCGCGTCGACCCCGACTTGTTGCGCAGCAGCTCCCGTTCGCTCTCGTCGAGCGTGAACTGCTCGACGACGTCGTCAAGGCCGATCTCGCGACGCGACGATGAGCCCTCAGCGCCTGGCGGGCTCACATCGCCTCGACGTAGGACGCGGCGATCTCCTCGGGCGGGTTGGTGTAGCGCGCGATGTAGCGCTGCGAGCGATGCCCGAGGCGCCGCTCGAGCTCGTAGGCGTCCTTGCCCGTGCTCTCGGCCAACGCGAACGCGAACGTGTGGCGCAGAGCGTGCGGGCGTAACGGACTGATCCAGCGACCCGGATCGCTGTGCTCAGCGTCGTGCCAACGCCCGATCCGCTCCAAGATCGCGTTGATCGACCGCGGCGAGAGCCGCCCGCCAGGCCGGCGCGACGCGACGCTCACGGCCGACAAGAACACCCCCGGCGCATCGCCGGACGCGTCTCTGGGCCGCTCGTGCTCGAGATAGTCGGCGAGCGCTGTTCGCGCGTCGGCCGAGAGGAACACCGTGCGAGTTGTGCCGCCCTTGCCAACCACGGCGGTCAGCCGCGCCCGCTTGGCTTCCCGCAACAGCCCGGGCTCGCACGGCCTGACCTGGGTGACGTCGAGCGTCACGAGCTCCTCGCGGCGCAGACCGGTCGAGAGCAGACGTCCTGTGTCAACCCCCCGGCGAAGAAAGTGGGTCGGCGGCGGGAGGGCGAAGCCCGGATGTGGTCCGGGGGCACATCCCCCGGGACCCCCTGGCGACCCCCTCTCGCAGATGGCGCGCTGCGCAAACGGCACGAGTCGAGGCCCGCCCGGCGGCTCGGCCGGCGCAAAACGGCACGCGCCGGCCGCCCCAGTGCCGCCGTGCGGCTGAGACGGTCAACGTCAACGGCAGAGATGCTGTCGGCGCGCTACTTGTTGGTGCAAGCGAGCGCCAGGTGCGAAGGAAGTTACTGTGCGGCTGTCATCTGTTGCTGTCGGGAGGTGGGAGCGTTGGTGGCGAAGAGGCCGGCGGCCATCGACTCAGTCGCGAGCTGGTCCACGACGGGTCCCGACGCGGTCGGGATCGTGACGGTGATGTGCTGTTGCAGCGCGCGGTGGCGCGCGGGGTCATACGGGGTGCGCTTCTGCCAGCACTGCCACACGACCCGGCACCACGCGCGCCCGAGGGTCCGCAGCGCGCGGGGGTGGTCGTGCCCGCGGGCGAGAGCTGCGGCGTAGACGTCTTGGGCCCAGGGGTGCCAGTGGCGGGTGCTGTCGGCCAGTGTGGCGAACGCGGCCCGTAGGCGCTTGTTGCACCCCCAGCGGAAGCACGCGGCTTTGCGTTTGCCGGACTCGATCGCGACCGCGGCCTGGCCGGCGTCGGCGGCGAGCGAATCGCGGGACGGGTAGCGCCCGCGGCAGTCGCCGATCTCCGCCAGCAGCTCCGCGGCGCAGATCACGCTGCGGGGGTCACGGAACAGCGAGCGGAAGATCTCGCCGTCGGGATGCTCACCAAGCGTCCTGGCGAGCTGGCGCTCGAGCTCCTTGATCTGCGCGCCCAGCGACTTGATCATCGCGACCAAGCCCAACACGAGCTGGCGGCGGGTGCTCAACTCGAGCTCGCCAACACGCGCCGCGGCCGCGCGCCGCAGCTTTGCCAGCAGCTCCGCGGGCTTCTGGCGGCCGGAGTACCGCTCCCGGGCCAGGAACCCGGCCAAGCGCGCCTCGCCCAACCCGCGCGCGTCAGCCGGGCTCGGGTAGCGCTCAAGGAACGCGAGCGAGATCCGGCCGTGCAAATCGGTAAACAACCCCAACGGGCCGGGCCAGAACCGCTCAAGCTCGGCCCGCAGCTGGTTGGTCAACGCCGTCCGCATGCCGACGAGGTCTTCCCGCCCGCGGGTCAACGCTCGCAGCGCCTTGGTCTGGTCGCTGTCAGGCTCCAGTACCCGGAAGCGGTGATTGTCGGTCCGCGCCAGCTCGCAGAGCACGAACGCGTCAAACCCGTCGGACTTCCCGCCGGACACGCGAAAGCGATCGCGGGCCGCCGCGACCTGGTTGGGATGCAACGCCAGCACCCGCAGCCCCGCGTCCAAAAGCCGCTCGACCAGCAGCCCGTCGGGCCGCTCGATCGCGACCAGCTCAACCTCCAACCGCACCAGCTGGCGGCACAAGGACCGCAGCCCTTGCTCATCGTGCGCGAACGTCGCCGCCAACAACTTCTCGCCCGCCGCATCAGCCACACGCACGTCGTGCTTCTCCGACGCCCAATCAACACCGGCATAACTGCCCATCCGTCAACTACCTCTCTTGGTCAGGGGACAACTCGACAGCGCCCCGACCAAGAGGTACCGTTGCGGATGCTCATAGACAGGCCCTCAACCGGGGCTACGTCCTGTTGCCGCTTCGCGGCACCTCACCTCCGCCGGGAGGGGCTGGTCTGCTCTTGGCCCTGCACCGGGCTTGCAGTCTTGGCCCTCTCCCGACGGCGGTCGAGGCAACAACCAGCTTAGGTTGACCTATGAGCACGTATACGATCGCGCGGTCACGCATCGCGCGGGCGTGGGTATGCTGAGCCTCGCCGCGGTCGTTGCGCCGGCCTTTGGGCGCGTGAAAGCGCTCGAGGCGGTCGACGACGCTCTTCAGCGACCGTACCTGCGCCGGCGTCAGCGCCCGCGGCTCCAGCGGCGCCAACGCCAGCGTCCGCACGCCGCTCGTCGGGTTCCCGCCGGGCAGCGACTCCGGGGCCTGCGCCGCGACCCAGCCACAGAACCCCGCCAGCGATGCCAAGTGATTGTTAACCGTCGACGGACCAAGCCTCGACGAGACCAGCGCGTCGCGCCAACCCGCGACATCGCGGCGCACCACGGCCTCGAGGCGCTCATGGCCGTAGGTCCCAGACAGGTACTCCGCGAAGCGCTGAAGATGAAGCCCGATCCGCTCCGTCACCTCGCGCGAGCGCACCCCAGTCAGCGCCAGCTCCTCGTAGCGCGCAGCCCACGCCAACACCGTGCCGTCATTTCGTGAAGGCAATCTGCGCTGATCTGAGGCCGTTCCGGGGCTAATCGAGCCGATCCTAGCGTTGTTCCCTTCACAGAAGGGCTCATTCCTGAAGCCACCAGACGCCTCTTCGCCACTCAACGGACGCGCACACAGCGAGGCTTCCGCATCGCGAGAATGCGGGAGGGGCCACAAGCCTCAGTCGATCGTGTTGGTTCTGCTCAGGAGCAACAGCGGCGGCCAGACTGATGCATCTCGATCAAAGCAGGAGCTGGGAGATTTCCGGAGCAGAGTGTCGAGAACACGCGGAAGCAGCAGCACAGCGGACTGATGGCCCCGTTGGTCCCTGGCATGGACAACGGGTATCTCGCCTCGAAGGGCGAAGCTAGTCCACCCCCGAGAGATAGTGTGTGGAACATGTCGCAACAGAACGTCGCGGTCGCGCGCCGATGGGTCGAACTCTTCAATGGGCGGGACGACGTTGACGAGTTTCTCTCGTTGCACGATCCCGAGGTTGTGCTCCAAACTCCAGGTGGACCTCGGCTGCGCGGGCACGACCAAGTGCGCGATTGGTTTGAAGCGGGATATGAGAACGCGCAGCCACGCATCCTCCCGGAGCGCTTCGTAGCGGGAGGCGACATCGTGGTCGGGCTGGGGAGAATCGAACTTCGCTGGATCGAATCGGGTGAAGTCGCTCACGAGGGCGAGAGCGCAGGGGCCTACTGGTTTCGCGACGGGAAGATCATTAGGTGGCAGCCGTTTGGGACTCATGCCGCCGCCCTTGAAGAGACGGGACTAGTGGAGTGAGTCCCCAACTCGCTCGCGGAAACCGCTGCGGATGAGGTGAAGAAGCGAGCGCCACGATCGGCCGCTCCCGCTTCGCGCGAATAGGAATCGTCACCGTGGTAGCGGCGAAGCTACTGCTCTGGGCTAAACGGAGCAGTCTCGCGGGAGCTCCAGCGCGACGGCGAGACTCCCATCGGAACGATTACAGCGCTCTGGTTCGCGTTCGACGGCGCTGCTGCTTCAACGCGACAAGGCAGCAGTCGTCGCCGTCAGCCTCTCCTCCGCGCGGCGCCGGCCGATCACATTGCCCCTCGTGACAGCTTCGTTAACGGCAGGCCGAGTGGGCAAAGCATCACGCGGTTTGGGTATGGGCGGCGACCGGTGTGCTGGCTGTGACGAGCGTGTGCCTGGCGATGCTCGCCTCGCGCGTCGGGGCTCCATCCGCCCCGACTCAGATTGCTGGCGACCTGCGGGTCGGCACAGCAGCCCATGTTGAGGTGGTCGGTGAAGGAGCGAAGGTCGACAGGTCGGTCCGCGTGACTGGCCCGTCCGGTCCGGTGGTTATCGCCGAAGCGGGTTCGAGCGTGAGTATCGGCAGCTCGGTCGCGCAGCCACCGCCCGACCATCAGCCGGGGCAGATTGTTGTCGGCGAGCTCCCGGGTGCACCGCCAGCATTTGTTCAGCGTGTGGCCGTCAACCGTTTAGCGGAGGTCTTCACGGCGGATGCTCGCGTCGCGGTAGTGTCAGCGCTGACTGGTCAACGCGGGGCCGGCAAGACGCAGGTGGCTGCGGCCTATGCCCGCCAGGCTGTCGTTGACGGCGTTGAGCTGGTGGCGTGGGTCTCGGCGGACGATCTCAACCGGTTGTTGGCGGGGCTGGCTGAGGTCGCCCGCGGGCTTGCAGTCGCTGACCCAGAGGGTGATTCTGAGAAATCGGCCGCGCGTCTGCGAGACGCGCTGGCGACACGCACGACGCCCGCGGTGCTGGTGCTGGACAACGCGAGCGACCCGCAGGCCGTCCGCCACTACCTACCAACAACCGGTGCCACGCGCGTGATCATCACCAGCACTGATCGTGCGTTCGCGAGGCTGGGCGCAGATGTCGCAGTCGACCGGTTTGAGCGACGCCAATCGCTTGCCTACCTTTCGCAGCGAACGAGCATGGCCGATGACCTTGGCGCAGACGCCGTGGCCAAGGAGTTAGACGACCTGCCGTTGGCGCTCGCGCAGGCCGCGAGCGTGATCGCGCTTCAGGGCCTGCGCTATGAGGTCTACCTCGATCGGTTGCGCTCGTTGCCGCTGGAGGAGATGCTGCCGAAGGATCGCGGCGATCCCTACCCGCACAGTGTCGCGCGCGCGATTGTCCTTTCCATCGACGCTGTTGAGAACGATGACGCGACCGGGTTGACCAGACGTGTGCTGGCTGCGGCAGCCCTACTGGCCACCGACGGCGTAAGCCGCCGGGTCCTGGCCGAAATTCTCGACTTGGAGAATGACGCCCACCGTCTGGATGACGTGTTGGCCCGCATCGTCGAGGCCTCGCTGGCCGTCTGGACGGCAGACCGCGAGGGGGTCGTGATGCACCGCCTCGTGGCACGAGCGATCCGCGACCGGCTGCAGACAGTCGCGGATCTCGAAGCCAGCATCGCCGAAACTGCGAGCGGTCTCGGGAAGCTACTAATCACCGAGGATCAAGCGTGGGACCAGCGTCACGCCAGCACCGAGATCGTCGGTCACACAATCGAGCTCTGGGAAAACATCGCCATCGCGGCGACGCGCGGTGCACTGACGCGAGAGAGCGTCGAGAAATACACGCATCTGGCGCACTGGGCCGTCCGGCACCTATGCGCGACCACAGACCTCTCACGCGCCATCGACATCGGCACGTCAGAGCTCGCCACATGCGAGCGGGTCCTCGGGCCCGAGCACCCCGACACCCTGGCCTCCCGCAACAACCTCGCCGGCGCCTATGAGTCGGCGGGCAAGCTCGACCTGGCGATCCCGCTCTATGAGCAGACCCTCGCCGACCGCGAGCGGGTCCTCGGCTCCGAGCACCCCGACACCCTGGCCTCCCGCAACAACCTCGCCGGCGCCTATGAGTCGGCGGGCAAGCTCGACCTGGCGATCCCGCTCTATGAGCAGACCCTCGCCGACCGCGAGCGGGTCCTCGGCTCCGAGCACCCCGACACCCTGACCTTCCGCAACAACCTCGCCTACGCCTATGAGTCGGCGGGCAAGCTCGAGCAGGCGATCCCGCTCTATGGGCAGACCCTCGCCGACCGCGAGCGGGTTCTCGGCTCCGAGCACCCCAACACCCTGACCTCCCGCAACAACCTCGCCGGCGCCTATCGGTCGGCGGGCAAGCTCGACCAGGCGATCCCGCTCTATAAGCAGACCCTCGCCGACCGCGAGCGGGTTCTCGGCCCCGAGCACCCCAACACCCTGACCTCCCGCAACAACCTCGCCGGCGCCTATGAGTCGGCGGGCAAGCTCGAGCAGGCGATCCCGCTCCATGAGCAGACCCTCGCCGACCGCGAGCGGGTTCTCGGCCCCCAGCACCCCAACACCCTGACCTCCCGCAACAACCTCGCCGGCGCCTATGAGTCGGCGGGCAAGCTCGACCAGGCGATCCCGCTCTATAAGCAGACCCTCGCCGACCGCGAGCGGGTTCTCGGCCCCGAGCACCCCAACACCCTGACCTCCCGCAACAACCTCGCCGGCGCCTATGAGTCGGCGGGCAAGCTCGAGCAGGCGATCCCGCTCTATGAGCAAGCCCTCGCCGACCGCGAGCGGGTTCTCGGCCCCGAGCACCCCAACACCCTGACCTCCCGCAACAACCTCGCCGGCGCCTATTGGTCTGCGGGCAAGCTCGAGCAGGCGATCCCGCTCTATGAGCAAACCCTCGCCGACAGCGAGCGGATCCTCGGCAAAGACCACCCACTCACCACGACGGTTCGGACGAATCTAGAGCAGACTCGCACGCCGCGGGGAGGTCGCTAACGTCCGGCTTCGAGGCCTGGCGGCTGAGGAAACCAGTGGGGCTTCCTCAGAACACCGCTCGATAAGGTTCCTTATGTCAAGCTGCCTGCAAATGAGGGCACTTTGCGCCACGCTGGATGGGGAGCTTGGAGTCGGGAGTCATATCGAGCACCGGAGGGCAGGGTGCTACGGTCGGTGCGTTGCGCGATGGCCACGCACCCGACCCACCCGCCTACTGCGCTGACCGCCGAGCAGCTGTTGAGGCTGCCCGGCGACGATCGCCGTCTCGAGCTCGTTGAAGGCGAGCTACGCGAGATGCCGCCGGCCGGCGCCGAGCACGGGACCGTCGCCTTCCATATTGCTGCGCTGTTGCAGCGCCATATCGAGGCGCACGACGCCGGCCGCGGTTTTGCCGCCGAGACCGGCTTTCTGTTAGCGAGCGATCCGGACACGGTCCGGGCTCCCGACGCTGCCTTCGTCAGGCGTGAGCGAGCTGACCGTGTCGGCCGGGTCCTCGGATATTGGCCCGGTCCGCCCGATCTGGCCGTCGAGGTAGTCTCGCCGGGAGACGCCTACTCGGAGCTTCATGACAAGGCCCTCGCCTGGCTGGCCGCCGGCGCACAGGTCGTGCTGGCTGTCGATCCCGCCACACGCCGAGTCACCGTCTACCGCTCGCCCGCAGATGTCACAGTGCGCGACGGCGACGAGCCCATCGACTGCTCCGACATCCTGCCGGGCTTCGCGCTACCAGCGAGCGCGTTGTTTCCACGGCGCCCAGCTACGGCCAACTCGGACAACTGAGCGCGAGGCACCGCTCTCCTCGCTCGTCGCCATCCTGCGCCGAGCACTCGCGCAGGCCGCAGCCCGCCAACCGGGCGCCCGTCGCGGTGTTCGCCGGCGAGGAGAGCCTCGCCGCCCGCGAGCCCGGGCAACGGTCGCATCCTCCTCACCCTTGCCGGCTTCTTCCGCCCCGTAAGCGAACAGGCCGCCGACTTGCAGGATCGCGCTCGGCGGGAGCGAACTTATTGATCACCATCAACGTCGGCACCTCTACGTAGGCATCGGGCGCGGCCGTCCTTCGGGGCGGCCGTTCTCGTTGCGCGACTCGCTTCCCCGCGTTGCCCGAGGCTCAGGGTATGTGCCCTGCGGCGACGCGCGTGAGCCGCTGCGCCGGGCGCTTGACCTGGAAGAGACGGGTCGAATAGGTAGCGAGAAGCCCCGTTGTCGCTACTAAACCAGTGCATTTGCAGGCAAGACGTCATAAGGGGATTATCGAGCGCGGTACGGCGGAGGGCTATTCGCCGCCCCGAACCTCTACTCAGAATCGCCACGCTGGCGGTATGCAGCAGGGTCGTGAGGAGCTCCCGCGGTTCGTCGAGCCGATGCTCGCGACCTCGGCGTCAGTGCCGTCACCGAGCACCCGAGCGCCCGGCCGAGCGGCCCGCACGGCAGCGCCGGCGTGTCGAGGAACGCCGGATCGATCTCACCGACCGCAGCGCGGACCCGATCGAGCCGAAGCCGAACGCGGTCGAGGCCACTCACGGGTCCAGCCAACATAAGGCCGAAAAGTACATCAGCGCCGCTGAGAGCTCTCAGCGGCCTCAGCCGGCCCCGCCAGCTGACCCGACCGACCTCCAGAGCGCGCCTCCGACGGGGCAATCTGGCGACGATCGACCCTCGCAATCAGGTTTTCCGGGACTCGAACCCGCCAAATGTACTTTCCGCCGTATCTTGGCTGTACCCCCATAGCTGCTGCCGCGCGAGGATCGGCTCGCCATAGATCGGTCGAGCGCTCGTAGATGCTGGCGAGAAACGGCAGCGGAACGCCGATCACGACGCACCCCGGCGCGTGCGGCAGGCCGCGGAGACGTGGGGCAGCTCGAGCGTACGGCGCAACCCGGGCAGCCGAGCGCGGTCCTGCGAGCTCGTCGTAGCGCCGGCACCCATAGGTAGCGAGAAGCTCGGGGAGGGTGGTTATTAGTGAAGTGGCTGAGCGGCTTGGTGTTGAGCGCCGCTGAGTTTGGTCACGGCGGTGTCGCTGTGGGTGGTCACCGGTGGGTGGGGTACGAAAGAAGAAGTAACTCCGGGAGGGTGTGGGGAGCGGACGGCTAACGGCCTGCGATGGAGGGAGAGCCGGGTCGTGGGTGTGCGGGTGTGCGTCGCGCGTCTGTGACCGCTTCGCTTTCGCTTTGATCGCTCGCCGCGATGCGTGCTCGTGGGACGCGAGACCGTGTTGGTGGCGCGGGCGTGGTTGGGCGAGCGATGCGACCCCACTCGCGCGTAGCGGTAGCGGGCCCGTCGGCTATGCCCGAGCTGTTGTGGTTGTCGGGCTGGTGGCGGTCCAGAGTTGCGCGGGTCGGCCGCCGGTCGGGATCTGCGCGGCGGTGAGGCGGCCGGCGGCGTGGAGGGCGTGGAGGGCGTGGTCGATCTGGCCGGCGGGCTGGTTGTGGTTGAGGGTCTGGCTGATCTGGCTGCGGGTCAGTCCGCTGGGATGCTGGCGCAGGGTGGCGTGGATCTGCTCGGCGAGCGGTTGGCTGGTCGCGCCGGTCAGTGCCCACGCAGCGGAGCGGGCGGCGTAGTCCTGGAGCGCGAGCGCGGCGGTCAGGTGCGTGGTGGCGATCTGGCGTTTGCCGTCGGTGAGGGCGTAGAGGAGCGCGAGCCGGATGACGTGCGCTTCGGCGCGGGCGGTGATCTGGGGAGTGTCGGAGGAACCGTGTAAGCGTGGCCGAAAGGATCAGCCATGCCTACGAGAACTCACAGCAGAAGCAGTCAAGAAGAAGAAGATGTTGTTGTCAGCGAGGAGCGAAGCGACCTCAGCACCGTGGAGCGGCGAGAGGTGTTTCCCGGGTTGCCGGGCGGTCCTGGGCTCGATCAGGAGCCGTTGGAAGTCAGCGACGAGCTGCTCGACGCGTTGCTCTCAGGGGCGAGGACCGCTGAGGAGATCGCGGGCCCGGACGGGCTGCTGGGGCAGTTGACGCGCCGGCTGTTGAACCGGGCGTTGGAGGCGGAGCTGAGCGAGCATCTCGGCTATGAGCCCGATCAGGCGCCGCCCGGTGGCGTGGGGAACGCACGCAACGGCAAGCCGTCAAAGACGATCCTGACCGATCAGGGACCGCTGCGGATCCGCTCCCCGCGGGATCGCAAGGGCACGTTTGAGCCGCAGATCGTCAAGAAGCGTCAGACCCGGTGGGTCGGGTTCGACGATCGCGTGATCAGCCTCTACGCCCGCGGTCTGACGGTCCGCGAGATCCAGGGACACCTCGCGGAGATCTACGGCACCGAGGTCTCGCCGGATCTGATCTCGAAGATCACCGACACGGTGCTCAGCGACGCGAAGGCGTGGCAGAACCGGCCGCTGGAGCGCGTCTACCCGATCGTCTACCTCGACGCGCTGATCGTGAAGATCCGCGACGGGCATACGGTGCGAAACCAGGCGTGCTACGTGGCGCTGGGCGTCAACCTCGACGGCGAGCGTGACGTGCTCGGCCTGTGGTTCCAGCAGACGGAGGGCGCGAAGTTCTGGCTGCACGTTCTCACCGATCTGAAGACCCGCGGCGTCGCCGACATCCTGTTCGTCTGCGTCGACGGGCTGACCGGCTTCCCGGAGGCGATCGAGGCGACCTTCCCGCACGCGACCGTCCAGACCTGCCTGGTGCATCAGGTCCGCTCCAGCATGCGCTTCGTGTCCTACAAGGACCGCAAACCGCTCGCCGCCGACCTGCGCAAGATCTACACCGCCGTCGACGCCGAGCACGCCGCAGACGAGCTCACAGCGTTCGCCGAGAAATGGGATCACCGCTACCCGATGATCTCAGCCAGCTGGCTCGAGCACTGGGAGCAGATCACCCCGTTCCTGGCCTACCCCGCCGACGTCCGCCGCGTGATCTACACCACCAACTCGATCGAAGCCCTACACCGCCAGACGCGGAAGATCATCAAGACCCGCGGGCACTTCCCGACCGAGGACGCCGCCCGCAAGCTGATCTACCTCGCGATCACCAAAGCCGAGACCAAATGGAAGCGCGTGTTCAACTGGCCAGCCGCCTTGGCCGCGTTCAAAATTGAGTTCGGTGACCGCATCCCCGACAACTGAAACCCGACTGTCACTAGTTGACACACCAGGAGTAACTGTTACTATCAAAAAGTCAGCTTACACGGAAGAACTGACACCCTCGTGATCTGCGCGACGATCCCGTCGTGCGGCTGGGTCGCGAGCTTGCGGTAGGCGTGATGCCATTGCTCGCGGGCGTGATCGTCGAGCCGGACGTGGCCGGCTGTGCGTGCATGTCGTAGAGCGGCCGCGAGCAGGCGATCAAGACCGGTCCCGGCGAGCGGATCGGGAGCGCCGCCCTCGGGCAACAGCCGCTGCCGGCGGCAGGCGATCAGCAGCACCCGGTTGATATAGCCGTTGGCGAGCTCGAGGCTGGTGGTGTGGCGGCGCAGCTCGTGCTGGGTGATATGCCCGATCAGCGCGATGTGCGCGGTGCTGGCGCGCGCCGGCGCGGTGCGGGTCAGGATCTGAAGCGGCCGTCCGTCCCAGCCGGTGCGCAGCGTCGGCGACAGGGTCGAGATCTCGCGGCTTGAGGCCTTCAGGGCGGAGGCGAATTCGGGCTCGATCACCAGCAGCCGCTGGTCGGGGATGCCGGGGTCTTGGGCGGTGGGGTCACGGACTGCCCAGATGACCCCCTCACCGTTATCTGACGCGTCAGATAAGGGCGACTATCTACCGCGACCGATTATCTGCAGTCGTGGTTGAAGCAAGCATGATTTCCCTGCAAGCAGCGGGGTGAGGAGGATCATCGGCTGCACATAATCGTTGGCGCTGTCGATCGTGGCGTCGTCTTGGTTGTCACGATCGATGGAGGCAGCGATGGGAGGCAGGCCAGTTTGGTCCCGCACGGCTCCGGGCCCGTTTGAGCCGTGTGCGGCCGGCTACGCGCAGTGGCTGGCGGAGCAAGGGTTCTCGCGAGGCAGGATCGACCGTCGGGTTGATCAGCTCGGTCATCTCAGCCACTGGCTCGCGATCGAGGGTCTGTGCCCGGATGAGCTGACCGCGGAGCATCAGTTGCGGTTCTCCGAGGCTCGCCACGCGGCCGGTTATCGCACTTGGGTTTCGCCTCGAAGTCTGCGCGTCCCGCTCGCGTACTTGCGCGAAGCCGGCGTCGTGGCGGCGCCTGCGGCGGTGGTGCCGGAGGGACCGGTCGAGCGGCTGCTGGACGACTATCGGCGGTATCTGGCCGGCGAGCGTGGGCTCGTCGCGCATACGATCGAGAACCACGAGCGTGTCGCGCGGTTGTTCTTGGCAGAGCGCGAGCAGCTCGGAGCCGGATTGGGGTTGGAGCATCTGGCGGCGCAGGATGTGAGCGCGTTCCTGGCGTCTGAGTGCCCGAAGCGCAGCGTCTCCGGCGCCCGGGATCTGATCAAGGGGCTGCGCGGCCTGTTGCGCTACTTGCACGTCGCGGGCGTGATCCCGACGCCGTTGCAGTGGGCGGTCCCGACGGTCGCGTTCCGCCGCGATCACAACCTGCCGCTCGGCCTCTCACGAGCGGAGGTCGCGCGGCTGCTGGCCAGCTGTGATCGCCGGCGAACGGTTGGCCGTCGTGATTACGCCGTGTTGCTGCTGCTCGCAAGGCTTGGACTGCGCGCTGGCGAGGTCGCCGCGATCGAGCTCGAGGACATCGACTGGCGCCGCGGCGAATTCCAGGTCCGCGGCAAAGGAGCACGACTCGCGATGCTGCCTCTGCCCGTCGACGTTGGGGAGGCGATCGTCAGCTATCTGCGACGCCGTCCACAGCAGGGCAGGTCGCGGGCGGTGTTTCTGCTCGCGCGCGCTCCGTTCTCCCCGCTGACTGGGGGCACGGTCACGGGGATCGTGCATCGCGCGTGCATTCGCGCCGAGTTGCCGGTGGTTCACGCTCACCGGCTGCGGCATACCGCCGCGACCGGGCTGCTGCGGGCGGGCGGGTCGCTGCCGGAGGTCGCGCAGGTGCTGCGACACCGCCAGCTCTCGACCACGACGATCTACGCCAAGGTCGACCGCCGCTCGCTCAGGGAACTTGCGCGGCCATGGCCGGGAGGTGCGTCATGAGTTCGCTGCGAGACGCGGTCGATGGCTATCTGGGGCTCCGTCGCAGTCTCGGCTATCAGCTCTACGGCCACGAGCTGCTGCTGCACGACTTCGCTGACTTCGCGCAGCGCAACAGCGTTGACGCTGTCACGATCGAGCTGGCGGTCCGGTGGGCGCGGCTCCCGAAGGACGCCAAGCCGATCTGGTGGGCGACCCGGCTCGGGGTCGTCCGCGGGTTCGCGCGGTATCTCGCGACGATCGACCCGCGGACCGAGATCCCGCCCAGGGATCTGCTGCCCGCCCGCGCGCAGCGGCTCGCGCCGTATATCTATTCGCCGGTCGAGGTCCAGGCGTTGATGGACGCGGCCGCCGAGCTGCAGCCACCGGTGCGGGGCGCGACGCACCGCACGCTGATCGGCCTGTTGGCCGCGACCGGGCTGCGGCTCGGCGAGGCGCTCGGTCTGGACCGCAACGACGTCGACCTCGACGATGGCGTGCTGCGCGTCCACGGCAAGGACGGGTAGGCCCGGCACATTGCTGTGCCGGGCCCCCCTCAGAACCAGGGCGTGCCCGTTTCCGAGCACCCGGCTCAAGCAAGCCGTGGAGGGTCGAATGGCGTGAGGTCGTACGATCCACTCGGGGGTGGTCCGTCCGCGGGTCCGTTCACCGCGACGTTCGTCGCGGCGTCTAACTTGTCCGTTGGTGCTGGCGTCATCGTCATCGTCTTCTCGTTGGCTCACCTGACCGCGTCAGCACGCTTTCGCGTCCGAGCACCAGGCCCGGTATCCGGTCGGTTATCCAAGACGACCGCCTGGAGGAGGCGGCCATCGTGCCTCGGTTTCCCGTCGCGTTTCCGCCACCGGCATTCGCGTCTCGGTCATCCTGTTCCCGCCGGGGAGTTGGGCCCTCCTTGCGGTCGGCTTACCGGACGAGACCTTCCGCCCGGACCCCGACGGGGTTCCCGTGTTCCGCACGCGTGAGCTGCGATCGGGGTGGGTGCCCTCTCTACCCCGGGGACGGCGGTGCTCTTCCCGGCCAAGTCGTCTCCTTGACCGGCGCCTGCCGCTCTTCGGCGGCCAGTCCCTGCACCCCGCTCCGACATCCCATCGCGCGGGGCTCCGCTTGACGAGGCATCAACGAGGGTTCAAGCAATTCACCCGTCCGACCGTTCCCCTCGCCTGTGGCCGCCCGGATGGAACGGGCCGCCCTTGGGCTTTCCCCCGGGCTTCGCACCCCGCCGACCAAGAGCCGACGACGCACGCCGGGGAGGGGACAGGCCATCGAGCACGGACCTGGAACTACTCGCTCAACATCTACATCTGGTTGATCCTCCAATCGGTAGTTCACTCACAACGTGCGACCTCGCGTCGCACGACGACAAGTGGCGCGAGGTGCCGCTGCACCCGAGCACCACCCATGCGCTGACCGCGTACGCTCGCCTGCGAGACCGCCACTGGCCCGACCCGGCAAGCCCAGCGTTCTTCATCTGCAGCACCGGCGAGCGACTGAAACAGTGGGTGGTCCACAAGACCTTCCCGCAGCTGATCCGCCAAGTCGGACTCGAGGGGCGCGGTCAACGAGCCAGACCCCGACCCCATGACTTTCGCCACTCCTATGCCGTGGCGACTCTCCTTGACTGGTAGCGCGACGGTGAGAACGTCGACGCAAAGCTGCCGCAGCTGAGCTCCATGCTCGGCCACGCCAAGCCCGAGCACACGTACTGGTACCTCCAAGCCGTCCCGGAACTGCTCGAGCTCGTCGCCGCGCGCCTGGACGGACTGCTCGGAGCGCAGTCATGACCGCGCTCGCCCCGACGCTCCAGGCGTTCTTCGTGGAGCGGTTGATCAATCAGAAGGACGCGAGCCCGCGGACGATCGCCGCATACCGCGACACGCTCAAGCTGCTGTTGCGCTACGCGTCCGAGCGCACCGGCAAGCAGCCCTCCAAGCTGGACTTCGCCAACCTCGACGCCCCGCTGATCTCCGCGTTCCTCGATCACCTCGAACACGAGCGCGGCAACACCGCCCGGACCCGCAACGCGCGTCTGGCGGCGATCCACTCGCTCTACCGGTTCGCTGCTCTGCGTCACCCCGAGCATGCGCACACGATCGCGCGCGTGATCGAGATCCCCACCAAGCGCCACACCCGTCCGCTGCTCTGCTACCTCGACGTGCCCGAGATCACGGCGCTGCTCGCCGCCCCGAACCGCGCCAGCTGGCTCGGACGGCGTGACCACGCGCTCCTGCTGACAGCGATCATGACCGGGCTGCGCGTCTCCGAGCTGACCAGCCTGCGCCTGCAGGACGTGATCCTCAAGCGGCCCGGTGCGCACTGCCGCGTGATCGGGAAGGGACGCAAGACCAGAACGGCAAGCCTGACCCCCGAGACCGTCGCGATCCTGCGCGAATGGCTCCGCGAGCGCAAGGGCGATCCCGCTAACCCGGTATTCCCAACTCGACAAGGCGATCCCTTGACCCCGCGCGGGGTTGCCTGGCTACTCGACAAGCACGTCGCGACCGCGACGATCCAGTGCCCGTCACTCACGGGCAAGCGGGTAACTCCGCATGTGCTGCGGCACACGAATGCCATGTTGCTGAGAGCCAAGAAGGTCGACATCCTCACGATCGCTCTGTGGCTCGGACATGAGAGCGCTACGACCACCGAGGTTTACCTGCACGCCGACAACACGATCAAGCAAGAAGCGATCGACCGCATCACCCCGACCGGGACTGCCCCCGGCCGATACCAACCCAGCGATGCTGTGATCGCGTTCCTCGACCAGCTCTGATTATCCGAAGTGAATCGACCACAAACCCCGCCCTGAGCAGGGGAAACCAAGACCACTGCAGATAATTCGTTGCGGTAGATAGTCGCCACTGGATAGTCCGGTCAGGACGCGTGGCTCGAGCGACGGGTCAGCGTCGATGATCAGCCGGCGGACGTGATCCCAGGAAGAGCCCTTGCGCGAGCGCGCACTGTCGCCCACCAGGCACATGTACTCGTTGGGGTGATGCCGGGTCGCTTCGACCTGGAAGTAGGCGCCGCGGCCGATGGCGGCGCCGAAGCTGACCAAGAGCTGGGTGAGGATCGCGACCGGGTCGGCCTCGGTATGAGGCGCGATCCGGTTGACGATCTCGCCGGGCAGCTCGTGGTAGACCGCCGGGTCGGGTGGGGCCGGCCACCCCGCTGGCGCTGGGAGCAGCTCGGTGCGGGCGGGTTGATCATCAGCCGGCTGGTCAAGGAGCGACAGTGTGGTCATTCGGTGGAGATCTCCGCGACCGCGGCGCGGGCGGCGGACTCGTCCACGATCGCCTTCTTCGCCGCGAACGCGGCGATCAACGAGGACACCGCGAGGTTGTTCACCTGCCGCGGCAGGCCGCGGGAGACCTCGTGGATCAACGCGACCGCGTCATCGGAGAACAGCGTGTCGGAGCGGCCCGCGAGCGCGAGGTGATGCTGCACATAGCTCTGGGTCTCCGCTGGGGTGAGCCCGCCGATCGCGTAGCGGACCGCGATCCGCTGATCCAGAGCGGTGAACGTCCCCTGCCGCAGGCGGTGACGCAACGTCGGCTGCCCGAGCAAAAGCAGGCAGAACGGGGCGGTCTGGTCCATCCCTAGGTTCGACAGGCAGCGGATCCCCTCAAGCGACTCGGCGTCCAAGAGGTGCGCCTCATCGCAGATCAAAACCACCCGCTTGCCGCGCTCGGACGCCTCCGCGGCGAGCAGCTCTTGGGCCTGGGGGATCAGCGCGGCGTGATGAAACTTGGGGGTGCCGCCCAACCGGGTGACGATCATCCCGTAGATCCCGCGCAACCCCACCCCGGGTGTGCCGAGGTAGAGGACCGTGTGCCGGGACGCGTCCAAGCTCGCGACCGCGGCGCGCGCAGCGACCGTCTTCCCCGCCCCGCACTCCCCGGAGATCACGCCGATCGCCTGCTCACTGATGCACCACTGGATCCG
Source organism: uncultured Solirubrobacteraceae bacterium (assembly GCA_963816005.1). GTDB lineage: Bacteria > Actinomycetota > Thermoleophilia > Solirubrobacterales > Solirubrobacteraceae > Palsa-465. Next base: position 196,418 of record CAWFKF010000062.1, read on the forward strand.
GGCGACCGCCTGAGCGTGCGCGTCGTGTGCGTGCAGCATCCCCGGCGCGAGGTCTTTGCCGAACGGCATCCTCGAGAACCCGTAATGGCTGCGCAACCTGTCAATACTCACTGTTCGTCCTCCTGCTGCTGGTTGGTGTCACGATCCCGCCCTCGCCGTCGCCGTCGCCGTCGCCGTCGCCGTCGCCGTCGCCGTCGCCGTCGCCGTCGCCGTCGCCGTCCGGCTCGGCGAGGGTTGAGTAGTCGATCCGGTGCCCGGCGATCTCGGCGTCGCGCTGCTCGGCGAGCAGCTTGAGATAGTCGATCCCGGTGCCCGTCGGCGGCGGTGGGAGCTCACGCTTCGCCTGCGGGTGGGTGCGGCGGCCGATCACGAGCGGCACCGCGAGGCCCATCGGCCGGTGCTGATAGCGCACCTCGATCCGGGTCAGGTCGAACGGGTCGAACACCAGCTCCACCGTCCGGCCCACGAGCGCCGGGTCGACCTCGTATTGGTTGCCGTGCAGTGACACCGTCGCGGTCTTGGTCACCGTCCGTTCCTGGCTCCAGAGGAACGCTTCCCTGAGCAGCGCCGGGGTCGGCAGCGCGGGCGCGCCGGCGGCGTCGAACCGGGCGAGCGGGGTCTGCCCGGTCTCGGAGTGCACCCGCCGGTGATAGACGACCTCCAACCAGGCGGAGAACAGCCGGTTCAGCTCGGCGAGCTCGACACCGTCGTCGATCTCGACCAAGAATTGATCGCGGACCGTTCTGAAAAAGCGCTCAATCTTGCCTTTCGTCGTCGCCGCTCGAGGGCTTGCGTGAACCAGCTTCACCCCCAAGACGGCGCAAGCGCGCAGCAGCTGCGAGGACACGAACGCCGAGCCGCGATCGACCTTCTGTGCCCAGCCTGATTATGTGCCCGCCCGGCTGACGGTCCCCGTGATCATGGCGGTCGGCGGCATCGTCGTGGCGGTGTCGGGCACATAACGGTCACAGCGAGGCGAGCCAGTTCAGCAGGGTCTCGTCGGTCCGCCAGATTGGTTTGCTGCGGGATGCCGCGGAAGTATCTGGAGGTTCGGTTGCGAGCAGGGCCTGCTGCTTGGCTTTGGTGTTGATCTCGGCGTATCGGTTGGTGGTGGTCAGGTCGGCGTGACCGAGCCAGCCGCGGATCACGTTGACCTCGACGCCCGCTTCCAGGAGGTGCACGGCGGCGGTGTGCCGGAAGGTGTGCGGGCTGACGCGGCGGCCGGTTCGGGGGTCGTCGAGATCGGCGGCGTGGCGCCGGACGATCTTGTAGATCCCGGAGCGGGTGAGCGGCTGGTCGCGGGCGGTGAACACGGCCGCTTGCAGCGTCGGCGCTTCTGGCTGGATGTGCAGCAGTCGCTCGATGGTTTGGGCGGTCTGGTGCCAGAGCGGGCAGGTGCGCCATTTGTCGCCCTTGCCGTGCAGGCGCACCGTCGGGTGCTCGGAGAGATCGAGGTGCCCGACCCGCAGGTCCGCGGCTTCTTGGACGCGTGCGCCGGTGTTGTAGAGGAACAGGATCAGCGCCCGGTCGCGTAGCGCGAGCCGCCCCCGGGTGGGCAGACCTGCCAGGAGCCGCTGTGCTTCGTCGCGTTCCAGGAAGCGGGTCTCTGGTAGCGGGACGCGTTTGGCGGGGATCGCGTCGACCTGCTGGCAGACCGCCAGCATCTCCGGGGAGCGGGTCGCGATGTACTCGAACAAGGAGCGGACCGCCGCGAGGCGCTGGTTGCGGGTGCTGATGCCGTTGCCGCGATCCCCTTCGAGGTGGCGCAGGAAGGCGAGGACCCGCTCGAAGGTGAGATCCGCGAGCTGAAGCCGCGTGATCTTGCACCGCTTGTCCGCTGCGATGAACACCAACAGCAGCCGGATCGTGTCGCGGTAGCTGCGCACCGACCCGGGGCGCAGGCCCTTGATCGTGATCAGGTGATCGAGGAAGTAGGAGTGCAACAGCTGCCCGAGTGGCGTGGTGGTGCTCATCGCTGTGCCTCCGTCCAGACCGGCTCGGCGAAGCGCTCGAAGCGGCGGTTGGCCTGTTCCAGGAGCGCTGGGGTGATCGTCAGGTAGACCTGGGTCGAGGACGGGTCGACGTGGCCCATGAACGTTGAGAGCTGATGCAGCCTCGCCGATGGGTCCAGCCCCTCGCGATACCAGCGCAACAGGCAGCCGACGGCGAAGCTGTGCCGGAGGCTGTGCAGCCTCGGTGGCGAGACCCCGGCCGGCACCGGCAGGTCGAGCGCGAGCACAAGCTCGTGGAACGTCTGGCTGGCGCGGTGCGAACTGATGCTGTGGACGCCGTCGAACGTGAACAGCGGCGCCTGCTCATCAAGCGGCCCAGCACGGCGGCGGCGCTCGAGTTGCTGGTCGAGCAGCGCAGCGATCCGCGGCCCGTGCGGGACGAGGCGGCTCTTGCCGAACTTGCCGCCTCGCACGATCAGCAGCCGGCGCTGCACGTCGACGTCGCCGACTCGTAGCCGGGACGCCTCGCCGGCGCGCAGCCCGAGCCCGTAGCAGAGCGCGAAGATCGTCCGGTAGGTCGCTGCTCGTCCTCTGGCGCGTGCGTTGTCGGGCAGCGCGCCGGCCGCATCGAGCAGACGCCGTACCTGTTGTTGGTCGAGGATGTATGGGATTGGCTGAGAGGTGACCCGCCGGCGGCGGGCGCGCAGCGGCGAGACCTCGAGCAGCTGCTGCGCCACCGCCCAGTCGAGCAGGCACCTGACCACGCACAGCAGGTGGTTGAAACCCTTCGGCCGCGAGCGCGGACGCGATGCCAAGAACTCGTCCAGCAGCGCCGGTGTGAGCTGGCCGAGGCCGACCATGCCCCGTTCGGCACAGAACCGCACCAGCAGTTGCAGCTCCGACTGGGCGCTGGTGTACTTGCGGCCGAGGGCTCGCTTGTGCGCGAGGAACCGGTCGACGACCTCCTCGATGCTCTCGCCGTGGCTCATGAGAGCACCTCCTCACCGTCGCCGAGCGCGACCTGGCGCAGCTGCTCGACAGCCACCTTGGTGTAGATCTCGGTCGACTTGGCCGAGCGGTGCCCGACGAAGTCACCGATCGTCTTCCACGCGAAATCGGCGTCCACGAGCCGCTGCACGCACGTGTGGCGCAGCGTGTGCGACCCCGGCCGCGGCACATCAATCCCCGCCTTCAGCAGATAGTGACGCGCACGGCCCGAGACACCGTCCGCACTCATCGGCACAACCGGCGCGAGCGCGCGGAAGAACACGCGCCGCTCCTTGGTCTGCGGGCGCCCGTGCCGCAGATAGTCAACCAGCGCCTCCCCAACCGCCGCGGACAATGGGAACGCGGTCGAGTGCCCGGCCTTGCGCTCCCGCACGGCGAGACGCTCGCGCCGCCAGTCGATGTCATCGAGCGTCAACGCGGCGACCTCACGGCTGCGCAGCCCGTAGCTCACCAGCAGCAACAGGATCGCCCAATCGCGCTTGCCGCACGGCGTGCGGCGATCCACGCAGCCCAGCACCAGACCGACCTCTTCCCACGTGATCGATCGTGGAATGTCGGCCAGCCGGTAAACCTGCGGGCCCTCGATCGCGCCGCTCAAGTCGCTGGCGATCACTCCCTCACGATGCGCGTAGCGCACAAACCCGCGCAAGGCAGCGCAGCACTCGCACAACGACACCTTCGCCAACCCCGCACCGGCGCGGTCAACAACAAAAGCGCTCAGGATCGCCGGCGAGAGCTCCGACAGCCGTCTGACCCCGATCCTCCCCAGGTACGCCTCCAGCCGAAACAGGTGATGGCGATAGCCCGCGATCGACCCCGGCCGCAAGCCGCGCTCGTCCTCCAAGTACTCAAAGAACGCGGGCAGCTCGGCTGCGAACGGCAAGGGACGATCGCCACGACCAGCAAAGCCGGGAACGACGATTCCCAGCATGTGCTCGATCGGGCCACAGATCTCACGGGCGTACCGTCGCCCAGCCTCGCCTTCGCGGCGAGCGCTCCGAGACGAAGCGACGCGTGCGGCCACGAACGCCTCGACATGCGCCGGCAGATCCTCCACAGCCAGAGCCCCCCTCGCGCGCGCGAACTCCCCAAACGCGACCAACAGCGGCACCCGCCGAAACACACACCGAGCCGCGTAACCCTGCTCACCCAGCCAGTCAACGTAGCGCTCGATCTCCGGGCCGATCCACGAACCCCGGACCCGATCAACGGTCTGCGGCTTGACGAAATACGACTCCAACATGAGGGACAACCTCCCATCGGGTAAATGGCCAGAGGAGGCACCCTCGCGCGTGCGGCACGCGTTATGTGCCCGACACCGCCACGACGATGCCGCCGACCGCCATGATCACGGGGACCGTCAGCCGGGCGGGCACATAATCAGGCTGGGCACAGAACGTCGATTATGTTCCGCGGAACATAATCGACGAGGATCGCGTTCGGGACACCACGGCTCATCAGCCCGGCGCGGAGCGCGGCCTCCAGGCGGAACACGTCCTCGCCGGTCCCCCACCGCCACCCGTCCAGCAGCCGCGAGTGATCATCGATGAACGCCAACAGCACCGCCCGACGCGCCGAGCTGCCGGCCAGGACCGGGCCGTGCAAACCATCCCCCGTCCACAGCTCATTCCGTGCGGCGGCTTCGAAGCGTCCATAGACCTTCCCCGGTGCTCTGCCATCCCCGCGGACGTTCAACCCCTACCGCGCCAGATGCGTCTGCAACGTCCGCAGCCCCGGCACCGGCCCCTCGACGCTGGTGAGCATGATCTCCCGGACCTGCGCCGCGGTCCGCTCCGGCCGCTCCCGCTTCAACGCGAACGCCAGCTCGAGCATCCCGGCCGCCGTGCGCAACGGGACCACCCGTGGCTGGGGAACGAGCGCCTCGAACCCGCCATGACGATAGGCACGGATCCACCGGCCTAGCGTCGTGCGGCTGACCCGGACAAGACGCCCGTCCGGCCCGACATGCTCACGGTCAGCGATCGCGCGGACCAGCCGGCCACGCTCTGCCTTCGACAACCCCGCGTCGGCGGCGTCGCGGATCAGTGCGTAGCGGAACACGCCGATCTCCCGCCGGCGCTCCTCATCCATCAGTGGCTCCCAGCGCTCTCGCTCATCCGAGCGCGGGACCCTCTCAACTCATGACACCGTCTCCAAGGGTCGGTTCGTGTTGCCAAGCAGCATCCCGCCCGACAACCTGGAGGCGATCTGCCACGGCTCGGCCGGCCCGAACCGCAGCACCCACGCCCGAACGGCGACCGCGATCGCTTCCAACGCGTCCGACACGTCACTCCCGGCCGGCAGCACCGCCCCGAGCTCCGGATCCAACGCAACCGCGCAACGCGTGAAATGCGCCCAGATCAGCTCAGCCCGCTCAGCGAACCTGCGCAGCCAGCCACGCACCGTCTCCGGATACGCCCCCAACCGTGTCGCGATCCGCCGGAACCCCTCGCCCGCCATCACCTTCGCCTCGATCGCCGACCCGATCACCGACACCTCGTCCTGGCGACGCGAGAAAGCCAGCTCTGGCAGCAGCACATGCGTACCCGCGCACCCCCGGCACCGCGCCCGCCGCGGCCGCAACAACCGATCCCCGCCCCGGCACCGCAGCACCCGCTCACGCGCGTGCCCCCACGGCCCCAGAACCCCGCGACACGACGGACACCCCAACCGCCCGCCGGCCAGCTCAGCCTCCACCAACGCCACCTCGGCGCATACGATCAACATCGGGGTGCCACCTCCGGCATCCAAGAGAGCCCTCCCGACGCAACGACCAAGCTGGCGGGAGGGCTCTCGCGCGTTCACGAACGCGCGAAGCCTGCCAACCCCATGACCACCATGAACGACACGATCACCCCCGCGGGTGACCAAACTCGACGGCGCTCAACACTTGGTGCGCTTCGGTGCCTGGGAGCATTGCGTGTAGGTATAGACCGGGGGAGCGCCAGCCGCGTAGCGGCTCAATCTTCGCGTACGGCGTTTCGCCCGCTGTCGGTCAGGCGCCATTCGCGTTCGCTTGCGTCGACAGCGCTGGAGCGCTGCTCCATCCACCCGCGATCTAACAGCTGCTGCAGATGCCCTGCTAGGGCGGCGTCCGCGATCTGGTGGCCAGCGGAGATCGTCAGGCTGCGAAGCATCGTTTCGTGAGCTATCCACCCGAAGTGGCTGATCTGCCACAGCTCTTGCAGCAGCGCGTGCTCGTCGGGCAGCTTGCGGCTTGGGCGCGCTGGCCCGGCCGGTGGGGGCCTGGGCGGTGTCTGGTCGCGGGGTCTATCTGACGACATCATCGTGGCGCGAGCGCCGCATCTGATGTGCGGGTTCGGTCTGGAGTGCGCGCCTGTCTGGTTCTAGCGTTTTGGTCGGCGGGCGCGGTGTTTGGCGTCAAGCAGCGCCTGGTCGGCGCGCTTCAAGCAGGGGGGTGTCTGGCAGATCGCCCGAGCGGGAGGTCGCTGCTCCGAACGTGACGCTGACCAGCATCCGCGTCGTCGCGTTCGCGGGGTGCGGCGCTGCTCTCGACCCGTCCGACACCAGCACCGGCCGCCGAAACCCGCAGGCTAACCGACCCCCCGCCTACCACTCGTCTCGTAATCGATCCTCGCGATGCGAGCCGCAACGCCCCGTCGTGGGTCCGACGCGACGTGTCGCCGCCGCTAGGACGCGCGCGCGGAGCTGGCCGCGCCCGCGACGTGTCGTCTGAAGCCTCGCCGTTCGCCGCTCGTCGTAGGCGAGCTGCGCGGTCTCAGGCCGCCGTCAGCTCACGCTCCGCGCGCAGCCAGTTTCCGAGCTGATCGGATCCGCCCTCTTCGATGTGGATGAAGTAAGCGCGTTTGGAGATCTCGCCCTGATCGAGCTGGCGGCGCGTCGTCTTGGGTTTGCGCGAGCTGGTGGGCTTGCTGGCGGCGCGCTTGGCGGGCTTCTCCGTCATCTCGGCGCTCCTCTCATAGATTGCGGGCCCCGCGTCGCGGTCCGCGACGCGAAGATTGACCCCCGCGACTTGCGCGCGGGGACGCCGAGCATCTTCGACGTCACCGCAGCCGACCCTTCCAGAGGGGCGCCGAGAGGGTTTCTTACCGAGAACCGGGTTACGCGGCGAGGCGCCGGCGCGCCTTCTGCACCGATGGCAGCGACGTCTTCGCTTTAGCGAGCGGCCGTGCTCGCAGGTCGACGCTCGCTGGCTTGGCGGCGATCGTGATCTCCTCGCCGGTCGCGGGGTCGCGACCCGTGCGCTTCTTCTGCGCCGGCTTGACGCGGACGGCCAGTTGCACCATCCCCCCGATCCGTACCTTCTCGGCGTTGCCGAGCTGTTCGAGGACGACGTCCTCGAGCGCGGCGAGCGCTCGCTTCGCGTCGGTCTTGCTCAGCTCCGCGCGGTCCGCGACAGCGCTCGCGAGCTGTGTCTGGGTCAGCGGCATCGGCACTCCTCAGTGATCGAATGGTCGAGCTGCACAGCGTGATTGAACCTCACGCCACGGACATCGAGGCGTGCCACGGGGGGTTCTTGACGTCGCCGGGCGCCCCAGCAAGGACGCGACACGTCGCGGGGCAGCGCCATCATCTGTGCGGGGTTCCGGTAGCAACGGCGCAGAAATGGTCGTCAAGCGTTAGACGCGGTTGGCGCCTGACACGCGCCACTGCCTGGTTCGAGCCAACAAGCAGGAGCGCATCGAGCTTCCGCTGAGGCGCTTGCGTGCGCCTCGCGGGCGTCGGCGCAAACGACCGCATCCGGGCGCGAGAGCAGTAGCCCGCCGTGGGCCGGCAGCTGAGCGAGGGTTGTGTTCGCAGGGTCTGCCGTCGTAGAGTCGCGGACAATCTCACGATTGGGGGTGATAGCGATGTTCGACTCGGCTAGCACGCACGCCATGATCGCTGTGAAGGACCTCAGCCGGGCCAAGGAGTTCTATGGCGGCACGCTTGGGCTCACGACTGCCGACGAAGTGCCCGGGGCTGGTGTCCGATACGAGACCCAGGGCGGGACGTGGTTCTTGGTCTACCTATCTGAGTTCGCCGGGACGGCGAAGAGCACGTCCATGAGGTTCGAGGTCGAGGACATCGAGGTTGCCGTCAAAGAGCTTCGGGATCGCGGGATCGTGTTCGAGGAGTACGACCTGCCGGGAGTGAAGACCGTTGAGGGCATCGCCCAGCACGAAAGCGGTGCTCGAGGCGCGTGGTTCAAGGACCCCGACGGGAACATCCTCCAGATTGGCCAGAACTACGGCCGCTGAGCGAGCTCGCCGTCCGGTTCGTCGGGGAGCCCGAGCCGACGCCGATCGACAGCAAGGGCGTCGGGGAGATCGGGCTTGCGGGGACAGCCCCGCGATCGCCGACGCCGTCTATCACCCAACCGGCGGCGGTCCGAGGCACTGCGGCAGCCGCGACGCACGTCCAGCGCGTGCCCCGCTGCGTACACCAGCAGCGGACGCCCGAGCGGGGGAGTTTGACGCGCTTCTGCTCGCGGACGCGAAGCGGCAGACGTGCGAGTCGGGCCGGCCGCTTCTAATTCTGCTTAGGCGCGGTGTTCCGTCCGGCCCACCGCATCTAACGCGCAGCTGGCCGGCCTTCAGCACCGCGATCCGGCCGCGTCTAACAAGCTGGCCCGCGTCGACGACTCCGGAACGCCCCAGCATCCGCCACCGCCGAACCGCGTCTAACGCTTACCGTTCAAATCTGCGCCGTTGCTACTGGAAGAGGGCGGTGACCAGGCCGTTCCTAGCGGCGCGTCGCCGGCGGCGGCGATGATTGCGAGCGATGAGGCTTGAGCTGGATGGTTTGGAGGTGCGTGCGGATGAGTGGTCTGAGCGGTGCGTGACGGCGATCGAGAACGCGAGCGGCTACGTGGTGGTCCTCAGCAGCGTGTTGGAGAGCCGCGCGGTCACGCTGATCTCGTGCTACCTGGCGGACCTCGGCGGCCCGGCGGCCGTCTCGCACATGCGCCTGGCGCCCGGCCAGCCCCCGCGGGTCGCGCAGCGGGGTTCTGGAAGGCTTGCCGGGTCAGTCGCACGCGCGGGGGTGCCTGCTTGACCATGCCGCCGAGCTCCGTGACGCGCTCGGGGAGCTGCTTGAGGACGAGGAGGTCAGCGTCGAGCTCGCCGAGGAGACGCTGGAGCAGGCGGTGCGCGTGTGGAGCCGGAAGCACGACTAGCTCGCCGTCCACCGTCCCGGTGTCTCGAGGCCCCACCGCTCCGCGTGGGTGCAAGCGGCGCGGTAGCGGCCGTCCGCATTGCCCGGGTGCTGGCCGGTCCGCAGCCGCTCGTCGCGCTCGACGAGGCGCTCTGCCCGCCTGGCGGCCGCGTACATCGCGTTGCCGGCGGCCTGGTGGGCCGGGTAGTCGGAGTCGAGCAGGTCGGACGCGACCCGCAGCCGGCCGTCCGGGCCGTCGTCGCCGGTTCGGAACCGCAGTCGTAGCTGGCTGTTGAGCTGCTCGGCGAGCTGGCGGGCTCGCTCGCGCCGGCGGGCGCGCGCCGCGGCCAGTTCGGGTCGCGCCATCAGACCTAATTCGGTGAGTAAGGCGCGTCGGGCGCGACGAGTGGGTGGTGTGACGTTGAGGGGGTGGGAGGTGCTGGCTGTGTTCGCGTGATGGGATGGAATTGACGCCCGCGAGTGACTGTGAGTGCTCCGACGGCGTGTCTGGGGGTGGCCCGCGACCGGTTTGCGGGTCGGTGAGCTGGGCGGTGCGGCCGATGCTGGTCTTCGGGGGGGCACTGGGCCGGGGGGCTATGGGCCGCGGAGCATGAGCGCGGCGTGGTAGGTCGCGTTGAAGAGCTCGTAGTGCGCGAAGCCTTCGGGGAGGCGCACGATGATCCGCCGCGCGGTCCGCACGATCCGGCCGGGGACGCAGAACAGGATTCGCCGTAGCGTTTTGGCGTGGCGGCGCAAGGGCGTGTCCGCGGGCGCGTTGCCGGAGGCGCCGGCGGCAGGGCTGATGTCGCACACCCACGCGGTTATGTTCAGGGCTAACAGCGCGCAGGCGAGCCATAGGCGGTTGGCGTTCAGTTTGCCGGAGGGGAGGTGGCGCAGCGCCTGTCCGAGCTTGAGGTCTTTGAACCGTTCTTCGATCTGGGCGCGGTGGCGGTGGAAGTGCTCGACCTCCACCGCGGTCAGCTCCTCGGCGGGGATGTCGGTCACGATGAAGGAGTAGGCGTAGGTGGAGTCGAGTTGCCCGTCGAGCACCATCTGTAGTTGTTCGGGTGGGATCGTCTTGCGCCGTCTCGCCTTCGGGCTGCCGGCGAGCAGCTCAGCGGCGGTGACCGGGACGCGGCGGACGATCAGCCGCAGCGGCTCGTGCTTCCAGCCCTCGGGCGTGAACGGGAGCTCGGCGACCTGCGCGCCATACATGTCGATCGCGTCGTCCCACGCGGCCTGGTCGATCTCGGCGAGCTTTGACCACATCAGCGACGTGCGGGTCGCTGAGAACGTGAACCGCATCCGCCGCTTGCGCAGGTCCATCATCAGCTCCACGGCGTAGAAGCCAGAGTCGCCGCGGACCGTGACCCGCCCGTGCTCGGCTGGCAGCAGCCGCTCCGCGCGGCCGATCATTCGATCGGACTCGGCCGCCTTGATCCGCGCCTGGTTGCCGCCCTTCAGCTCCGAGGTCAGCGCCCGCCCGCGCTGCGCCCACGTGAGCACATAGCTGTTGTACGCCAGATGCCCCTGGCGGCTGCGTCCGGTCCCCCGCTTCGTGCGGCCGTACACCCTGCTCTCGGTCGCGTCCAGATCGAACGTCACATCCTCGCCCGGATCGCGGCCGAGCCTGCGGTCGAGCTCATTCCCGCAACGCGCGGCGGCCCGCTCGATCGCGCGGATATGCGTCGGCTTGAACCGGCACGCGAGCTGCCGCGCGGTCGGCGGCGACGGCGTCTGCGCGACCGCCCGCAGCTCAGCGCCGGCCTGATCCGCGCGCACATCCTGAATGTCATCGAAGCACTCCGCCCCGACTAGCTGCGCTTCGGCGATCGATACCGCCAGCGCGCCCGGCGAGAGCCCCCGCCGGCGCTGCTTGACCGGCGCCACCCGAGCGGCCGCTGAGAGCTCCGCATCGATCAGCTCCACCAGCCGCAAGCCGCGGCACACCTCGCCCGAGACGGCCAGCCCCGCGTACCGGGTCAGCGACGGATCATCAGCGCGGAACTCGATCCGTCCGGGCCCTTTGGCAGGGTTAACGACGATCATCCCCTGGGTGAGGCGTCGTGACGCTGTCACCGTTACTCATCACAACCGGAACAGTGACAGTCAGCTCGGACAGAAACCCCCGCGAATGCGGGGGTTTCTGCCGCCAGAAGCCGACGGATAACACACAATTAACCGAACTTCGGCGCGCCGGCGGCTGTGAGCTACTTACCAATCTAGGTCTGAGGGATGCGGCGTTGACTTCACGCGTAGGAGTAGCCTGCCCGCCTCTCGAATTTTCCGCCCCCGTAGCAGCGTGTCCGGCTCGTAGTGACCCTCGGCAACCGTGTAGGCGGCTGGACCAACGAGGAGTCGCTGGTCCGTGGTGAGGCTCAGTTCGCAGACTGCCCGGACGTTTTCACGCGACACAGCTCTCATGCTCTCAGGGACACTGTCATTTCCTCACCGTGGGGCCGCGCGGTCTTGGCCGTGGCCGAAGCGGTGGCGCCGTGAACGTCGCCGGCGTGTCGTCACATCGTCGGATCGGCAGCGAGGGACCGGCGACGGACTTCGGCTTGCTCGCGGCGGTACTCAGTGCCCGCCGTCCCACATCACGTAGATCGGCTTGGAAGCGCTCAAGCGCTGATTGCAGACTCTCTACGTGGTTAGCACGGGAGCAAGTCGAGTCGCGACCACCTGGTCGTCCGGCGATAGTCCCGGCGTGTTCGTGAGGTCGACGCGCAACGCGTCCTCGGTGACACGACCGGACGGTCCCGGCATGTACCCCGGGCCCGATCGCGACCGCAACGGTCTTGGGTCAAGCTCGAAGAAATCGGGATCACCCGTGAACGGCACCACCAGAACCGACGCTCGCGTCGATCCGTGGTCCTCGATGTAGGCCTCGTTCTCGAGCAGCACGAACGGCTCCACCACGAGGCGCCTGACCAGTTGGATAGCCCCGTCCTCACTCAACGCCAGGATCTCCTCGTCGGAGAACAAGTCAGCGGCTCTTTGCACGTGACTCAGCCACTCTTGCACCGAGTCCTCGAGCGGCCGCGCCCGAAACAGTTCGCTTGGGACGAGATGACGTCCGGGATTCATCGACGCGGCGCTGCGTTCAGGCTTCGTCCGGCGCCGATCGCATCCGATCGTCGCCCCGAGTTGCGATTCTGATCGAGCTCCCGCCGCCTACACGGCGCCCCGTTCTGGAGGTGGCTTGTCATGGTGTTGGCCTTCCTGTCCTGTCTCGGGATCGACGCCGAAGCGAACACGGCGAGAACCCGAGCGATCGGACCAGTCAGATTGGCACGCGGTAACCGGGGGTGGCGTCCAGGCTTACGTCTTGCGTCGAGCGCTCTGGCCGCGGGGCCAGTGCGCTACCCACTACTCCTACCACATCGCGGCACTAGTAGCGCTCGGGGCCCAGTCGTTTAGAGCTGTGCGCGGACAGCGCCGGCCGAGTAATGCCTGCTCCGGATGTTCACGTAGTAACGGTGCGGGTTGGCCGCGATAGAGCTGATCGGCGTGGCACTCGCGGAAACGCAACCGCAGGGTCAAAAGCGTGGCGGCACCCTCCCCTACGCCGGCTGTTCCGGCTCCGGAGTCGTCCGAGGCGGAGATAACCAAACGTCACAACAGGGACGACTTCCCGACTGGCCGCAGAGCTGCGTGAGACCAAGCGTATAGCCAAGCCCCATCGCCGAGCTGTTCGTCGCCGTCAAGAGACGTCGCCTCAGAGGGTCCGTGCGAGCCGGGGCGCTCGAGCAGCCAAGGAGCCACGGCCTCCGGCCGCTCTGCGGTGATGCATTTGCCCCGGCGGTCGGACGCGAGCCCAGGCGCCGCGACGCGTTTCCGCCGCGCGACGTGATCGTCCGGTTGAGCGTGCCCAGCATCGTCGTCTTGGTTGTCTTCGGCGAGGTCGGCTGATCGCGACCTAACGGCCGCTGTGTCCGTCGTGGCCGATCTCACCCGCTCGGGCGGATCAGTGACGTAATGGTAGCTGCCGAGGTTCTCATCGATGATGCGTTCACTCAGCGTCCACCGGCGCCGTTCGTCATCGGTGTGAACGGCTTTCAGGGTCATTCTGGCCATTGGCGTTTCCTTCCACTCAAATTAACTGACGAGGTTGTGACTTCGGTGTGATTGAGAGGGCTTCCGAGCAGGAGCCCGATCAGGCAAAGTGCACGTCATTTGGGCGGCGAGCGGTAGAAGAGGAAGCCCCGGGCGCCGCACACTCCCGGGCAGACGCGAGCAGCCCGCCGACGGATGCGTCGCATCCGTGCGCGCGAGCACTGGGGCTAGCGGTTTAGCTGGGTCAGTAGGGCCGTGAAGCCGGCAAGCATCGTGCGCGGGTCACATCGACCCAACCATCACGAGGGCCGTGACTGGCGGTGGGTGTCGGCCCGATCAAGCAAGGTGGCGATCACGAGCCAAGAAGTTGTGACGCCGGCGAGGGCTGGCGCTTAGCGGACGCGGTCGAGGCGACTGCGGTCGATGCGGGGTGGAAGAGGCGGGTGGCTGCAAGCAGTCGAGTAGGTTGATCAGTGTCCTAAAGGAGAGGTATGGAGGCCGCGGAGCCTTGGATGATGTGTATATGCCGATGCCACAGTCGTAGCACATGACGGGGGTATTCCTCGATACCCGACGCAGATCTTTCACAGACATTTAGCAGCGTCTTGCCCACCAGGATCACCGTCTGCTTGCGTTGACGGGATCCGGGCCTGAGCGCCAGAGCCACCGACGGCACCTCGGGATGGTGAGCCCGGATCGTCGCCCAGGCGCGCGCGAGCGCGCTCAGCACCGCGTCAGTCGCAGGGGCTGTCATCACCAGTCCGTTGCTCGCCCGTCGCGCCGGCGAGCTTGGGGAGCACGCAGAGCCCGCCGGCGATCGCGCTCGCCGGCAGGCTACGCCGCCAGCTCGTCCTCGCCGCTGGTCTGTCGGCTGAGGTCGATGTGCTTGTAGAGGGTGGAGCGCCCGACCTTGAGCGCGCGGGCGATCTGGGTCATGGTGAGCTCGCGCTTGTCGCGCATCGCGGTCGCGCCGGCGAGCAGCTCGGGCGTGATGACGCTAGGTCGCCCGCCTTGGCGCCCGCGGGCTCGGGCGGCGTCGCGCCCGGCGGCTGACCGCTCGCGGATCAGCTCGCGCTCGAACTCGGCAAGCGCGGCGAACAGGTGCAATTGCAGGCGGCCGGTGGCGGTGGTGGTGTCGATGCTCTCGCGCAGGGATCGGAACGCGATCTCGCGCCGCTGCAATCCCGCGATGACGTCGATCAGGTGGCGCAGGCTGCGCCCGAGGCGGTCCAGGCGCCAGACGACGAGCGTGTCGCCGGGTACAAGGTGCTCCAGGCACGCGTCGAGTTGCGGCCGGGATCGGATCTACCCGGACCCTACGTCCTGGTAGACGCGTTCGCAGCCGGCGTGCTTGAGCGCGTCGAGCTGGAGCGCGAGGTCCTGCGCGCGGGTGGAGACGCGCGCGTAGCCGATCAGGTGACCGTTGCGCCCGGGCGTATCACTTGGGCCAGAGTCCTGAGCGGCCGGTAGGCGACCGCTCCGGGGTGCGCCCGTCGCGTCCGCGATGGCCGAAGTCTGCTTGGTATCGGTCATCGAACGGCGGCATCGTCTCAGAACCCCCGGACGGAGTCGCGTCGCGGGACGTTGGTTTGGAGGCGAGTATGTGGACGGGCGATTAGCGGGGCTCCGTGGATGATCGGGGGTGACTCTCGATCGAGATTCCGTCCTGAGCAGGGCTTTTGGTCGTCGGAGCGGAGGGTGGAAGTCGCGTGCGCCTCTGCTGCTGGGTTGTGGACTGCTCGCTGGGCCCCGTGCCCGGCGATCGTGGGCACAGCGGATGCGTGCTCAAGCGGCCAGGGATGGCCGCGCCTGCGCGCAGGCGCATCCGGATGATCATGGCGAGACTCGCCCCATAGGGCGTCGTTGGGGGGCGTCGGGGTCGCTGCCCGCGTTGACGGGAGGGGTCGTGGCGTGCCGGGGAGCTGCCTGCTCCATTCCCTTCTCGTTGCGCCGTTTGCCGTGCGTGCGCACCGGGTCATCCCGGGGTCGAGCGAGCGTCGTGGCGGAATACGGGTGACGCGGTTCGGAGGGCCAGAAAGGGAACGCGTGTTCGTGTGTCGTCACCCCCGATCATGCCCGGAGAGCCCGATTAGCCGGAAACTCTGGAGCACTGTCGATGTCCGAGGTCGGTTGCACGGTGTCCCTTAAGCCCTCAGTTTCCGGACACGTGTCCATCCGACGCCGGTGGGAGACTTGCGACATGTCGCTGAAGGCCTCACGGACACGCGACACGTCGCGCGAGACCTTGAGCAGCGTGTCCACGTAAAGCGGCCCCGCACCGGCGGTCACCGGCCGGGGCCTGACACCGAGGAGGTAACCCTCAGTGCTCCTGAACCGTAACCCAGCTCCCCCCTCCCCGCCGCCCGACACCGAGCGGCTCCACGGGCTTGTGCGCACGCACTGGTCGCTCGCCCTCTGTGTGGTTTGCGGCCACGAGCAGCCGCGCGGTGAGCACAACCGCGCCACCTGCCCCGGCTGCGGCGCGCAGCTGCGGCTCTTCCCCCTGTACCGCGACCTGCACGCCGAGCGATGAGCCGCAGCGTGTCGGGCACGACCCCCGCCCGTACGAGATCTCGTCCATGAGTGCCCGGAGCGGGCCGTGAGCGACCGCCGCCTTTGGCTCGCGGAGCCGTGCCCGTCATGTCATGCGCGGGCCGGATTGCGCTGCCAGACCAGCCGCTACGGCGGCAAGCCCTCCCGCGTGCTGCACGGCGCACGCGGGTGGCGCCATCGCTCGTGCCCGTCCTGCAAGGCGCAGCCCGGCGAGCTGTGCCGGACGCCGACCGGCCGGCAAGCCGGCCAGCCCCACACCGCGCGGCTCAGCTACGGGCGCCGGGAGCTCTTCGCTGACGTGGAGGTCGCGGGCGTCGACGCGCGACACGTCGACGCGCGACACGTCGCCGCGGCCGGGCGAGCTGCACGCGGGATCTCCGAGCGCTCGTATGAGCTCGCGGCGGCCTGTCGTGAGCAGGCGCTCTTGTGCCCGGTAACGGGCGCGGTGCGAGTCGGTCGCGTGCATCGATGTCGGCTGCACCGCCGAGGACGCGAACCTCCACCGGGTGCGGGCGGCGTGAGCAGCACCCTGCCCGGAGCCGATGTGCGCGGCTTCTACTAGTCACTCGGGATCGAGCTGCCCGGCTGGGCGCAGCACGAGGCACCAGTGCGGTGCTTCGCCGATCCGGACGCGCACGTGCGCGGGGACCGCGACCCGTCTTGCTCGGTGAATATCGAGACCGGCGCGTGGCACTGCTGGGGGTGCGGCGCCAAGGGTGGCGCGTATGACGCAGCGCTCGCGCGCGGCCTGGACTCGCGCCACGCGTTTGAGCTGAAGGTTGCCTACGGCTTGGCCGAGCGCGACTCGAAGCGCCCTCGCCCCAGTCGTAGTGTCCCGGGCGCTCAGCCGAGCCTGGCGATGGATGAGCGGCAGCTTGGGGAGGCGAGCGCTCGGCTTGCGCGTCTGCTCTGGCCACCGCGCGTGCTGCGCGGTGAGCACCGGCGTGTGTGGTCGCGCGCGACGCTTTTGGAGCTGGGGTGTGGCTGGGGAGCGCGGCCGGGTGCTGATCTCGATCCGCAACCAGGACAGCGGGCTGCGCGGCGTGCTGCGCTACGCACCCACTCACGACCGTGCGCCGAAGATGCTCGCAGCGCGCGGCACCCGGCTCGGCTTGATTCCCCACCCTTGCGGCCGAGCCGTCGGAGCGGGTCGTGCTCGTCGAGGGGCCGCCCGACATGATCAGCGCCCGCTCGCGAGGGCTGCCCGCCATCGCCATCCCCGGCGATGACGCATGGGAGGCGGAATGGGCGCAGCTGCTCACCGGCCGGCGCGTCTCGATCGTGTTTGATTGCGACCAGGCAGGGCGGGACGCTGCCGTCCGGATCGCTGCTGACCTGAAGGCAGCCGGCGTGCGCGCAGCGTCATAGATCTGGCCACCTGGCGCCACGATGGCTACGACCTCACCGACTGGCTCTCATCCCGCCCGGAAATGCACGGCGCCGAGCTGCGCCGGGCGCTCGGCGCGCCCGGCACTCGCGCCCGCTCTCAGGCCGCACCGGGTACCAGCCGATGACGTCAGCTCACTGCGCGCCACCGTCCGCAGCACCCGGCGCCGGCTCAGCGGCATGCGGCGCGTTTCCGTTCAGGCTCGCACCGGCGCGGGCGAGGATCGCGCGGATGGTTCCGTGCGAGACCTCGGCGGCGGCGGCGATCTCGCGGTGTGAGAGCCCGATCCGCCCGGCGCGGCCGATGGCCTGCTCGTACTCGCTGTCGGCCTCGCGCCTGCGCTTGGCCGTGCGCGCGACGTGCTTGAGCATGTCGCTGCCCAGCGTTTGGCGCGCGCGCAGCTCCCCGGTTCGCTCCGCGTCGGCGATCGCGCCGAGCGCCGCGCCGGCTGTGATCGCTGCGCTGGCCGCCCCGGCAACGCGTCGTTGCGCGTCCTGCTCTGCGGGTAGATCCTGTCCAGCTTGGGCGTGGAGGCGGTCGTGCGCGGCTGTAGCAATAGCTTCCAGTTCGGGTGGCAGCGCCCCGCTACCTGCGTGGGCAGTAGTCATCCATACCTCCGTTGCTCGTCGCGGTTGCCCGCACATGATGCGCGTTGGCGTGGACGCACCACCGGCTAACGGCAGGAACGTTCCGGTCTGGGGGCTGGCGCCCCTCTCCCTGTTCCCGCCGCTTTCGCCGTCGGGCTAACCCCGGCGGCGCCGATCGCTGCGCTCGACCCTCCTCGCCGCACACGCCCGGGAAGCTATGGAGTAAGGGACACCTTTGGCGCCCTTACTCGAACCGCCAGCCGCCACGCGGCCGTCGTTGATGTCCCGCGTGGGGCGGGTCGCTGCGCTGGCGGGGAGGCTCGGCGCGGTGAGCGCTGAGCCCGCTTCACGCCGGGCGCGTCAGGCGCGCACGGCAGCCGGTCGCGCGCGGCGTGATACAGAAGGTCAAGCTGAGCGAGGAGGAGCGCGATCAGCTCCGGCGCCGAGCGGCGGAGCTAAGAGCGTGTTTGAAAAGAGGTTGTGAGGGGGTGTTGTCGAACTTTGGGGCATGTCCTCCAAGACGCGGTATCCATCAGATCTCACCGACGCTCAGTGGGCGTTGGTCGAGCGGTTGTTGTCTGCGGCGAAGCCCGGTGGTCGGCATGAGGCGCACCCGCGGCGTGAGCTGGTCAACGCGATCCTGTACCTGCTGCGGACGGGCTGTTCGTGGCGTCAGCTGCCGAAGGACTTCCCGCCGTGGGAGACGGTGTACTGGCACTTCAAGCGGTGGCGCGATGACGGCTCGCTTGATGCACTGCACGACGCGCTGCGCGAGCGGGTGCGGGAGGCTGAGGGACGCGATCCGCAGCCGACCGCGGCGATCATCGACGCGCAGTCGGTCAAGGGCGCAGACACCGTCGGTCGCGCCACGCGCGGCTATGACGCGGGCAAGAAGGTCAATGGCCGCAAGCGCCACATCGTGGTCGACACGATCGGCCTGCTGGTGATCGTGCTGGTCACCGCCGCCAGCGTCCAGGACCGCGATGGCGCTCGTCCCACGCTTGAGGCGGTCCGCAAGGCGTTCCCGACGATCAGCCTGGTGTGGGCCGACGGCGGGTACGCCGGCAAGCTCGTGGAGTGGGCCAAGATGACAGCACGGCTCGTCCTGGAGATCGTGCGCAAGCCCGAGGGACAGCGCACCTTCGAGGTGCTGCCCAGACGCTGGGTCGTGGAGCGAACGCTCGCGTGGATCACCAAATGCCGGCGACTGGACCACGACTACGAGCGGCTGCCCAAAACCTCGGTCGCGATGGTCAAGTGGGCGATGATCGGCCTGATGACACGACGACTCGCCCCGGCACCCGGACGCCAACCCTGGACAACCCCATAAGCCCTTCTCAAACACTTACTAACACCGGCGTGCCCGCGTGGCGCTCGTCGAGGACCCGCAAAGCGGCGGCGAGCATCGAGCCCTCACGATCGTTGGGCGGATGGCCGCGCTGGATGCTGATCAGCGCGAGACCGTCGTGTGCCGGCGGCCGACCGCGTCGGCAAGCACCGCCCGCCCCAGCTTCGCGTGCTCACCATCGCCAAGCCGTCGGACGGCGGCCTTCGCGAGGGTGATGTCGAGCACGTTCAGATAGCCACGACCGCGACCCAACGTGATCACCTGACCGTCGAGCGCGGCGATCATAGGCGCTCGTAAAGACGCGTGGTGTGGACTGAAGTGTGGACTAATCTATGGACTGTGAGTCCATACCAGAACCCGTCCCCGCCCCCGCTGCATCTGGGTTTTGGTGGGGGTCCCGAGCCAGACTACCCGCCCTCCACGAGGTCGTTCGGGTAGTCTGGCTCGGGTCTCTGGTGTTCGGGTCTGCAGCGGGGGCGGGGTGGGACGGGAGCAGCTTTGGTCTGGAATGCAGATCGGTTTCAGAAGGTGGTGTGGGTGGTCAAAGTCAAAGTCAAGATCCAGGTCAAGGGCAACGTCGGGTGAGGCGGAGTGTGTTGAGGTGATCTTGGGCGCGGTCGGTTTGTGGGATGGACGTTGACCGAGGAGAGGTCGGGTCGAATGGGGTCGGTGGGTCGCGGGGGGTTGCGTGCGGGGCCGGCGTCGCTTGAGGGGCTTGTGTGGCTGGCGCGGGTCGGTCCGGCGTCGGTCGACGCGTGGGGTTGTGCGATGGGGTGGGGTCGTTCGGCGGCGTTCTCGCACGCGCAGCGGCTCGAGCGGGAGGGGTGGCTGGCGCGGTATCCGATGCTGCGCGGGCAGGGCTCGTTGCTGGTGGCCAGCAGTTTGGGGGTCCGGATGGCTGGGGTGGCGGTCTCGCCGGCGAGACCTCCGGCGCCGATGTGGTGGGCGCACCTCGACGCGTGCGGTTGGGTCGCGGCGTGGCTGACGGTGCGCGGTCGAGTGATGCAGGGCTGCCGGGAGGTCGACGAGGATCCGTCGTGGCGCGGTGATGTTCGCTGGCACGACGGCAAGGGTGCGCACCGCGCAGGGCATCGGCCCGACTTAGCGGTGATCTTGGACGGCGTGCGATTCGGCATCGAGGTCGAGCTGGCGCGCAAATCCGTCGAGCGCTTGACGGCAATCGTCGGCCTGCACGCCCGCTGGCGCGCAGCAGGCCAGACGGGCGGAGTGATCTACGTATGCGCGGATGAGGCGGGCGCTGAGCGGGTTCGCGATATCGCGGCCGGGCGGGGTATGAGCACCGGCCGTGGCGGCGGCTTGCGCATCGAGCTGCTCGAGAACATTCAGCGGGAGGCGCGCGCCGCCGGCACACCAAGAGCCGCGTAAGCACCAGTAGTCATAGCCAGCCGCATGTAGCGGTATCGTTGCGGGTGATGTTGCGTCCGACTATCGTGGTCCTCGATGTCGCGCTGGTGATCGTGCTCGGAGCGCTCGGGGTGCTCGGGGCGTGGCTGCTGCGTCGGTGGAGCACCTTGTCGGTGAAGAACCTCTACGGCGCCGCGGCGCTGATGGGATTCGCGCTTGCGCTCAGCGTCGCCGTCCGAGCCTGGTCGGCGCTGCTGGTGCTGGCGCCGATCGCAGCGCCGGCGCTCGCGGGCGCGAGCTCGGGGCGTCGCTGGCGCCTCGCGGATCTCGGTGCCGGCGAGGAGCTGCGCCAGCACGAGCTCTCCCGCAGGTGGGTGTGGCAGCCGGCCCCGGACAGACGCCCGGGGGAGCGCAGGTACATCGCCTCCCAAGGCGAGATCGTTCACGAACGACCCTGGCCCGAGGACGTCGAGTACGTGCCGATGACCGCAAGAGGCGATCGCGGTCCGAGGCTGCCGCTCGGCGAGGGGCAGCATGTATTCGAGTGCGGCGGCACAGGGACCGGCAAGACCACGACCGCGCGCCGGCTTCTTGCCGCGCGGACGCTCGCGCACGGCGCGGCGGCGCTGCTGATTGACCAGAAGGGCGACCCCGAGGACGAGCAGCAGCTACGGCGGATCGCGGCGGCCGCCGGCCGGCCGTTCGTGCTGTTCGACCCGCGCGACCCGGGCACCGATCGCTGGCAGCCGCTGTGGGGCGCGCCGGCCGATGTCGCCGCGCGGGCGGTCGAGCCGATCAAGAAGTCAGAGCCCTACTACGCCGACGTGCTGCGCCAGCACCTGAACCTGATCGTCGAAGTGCTCCACGCCGCGGACCGCTGGCCGCCGAGCTTCCCGTTGCTCGTCGACGCTGCCCGCTCAAACCGTTACGAGATGATCTGTGATCTCGCCGTCGGGCTCGGCGACGAGCACCGACGGCTCAAGCGCCGCGTCGAGGAGCACGCCGAATGGGTCAGCTCGCGCGACGGCAAGAAGGACCTCGCGGGCGGGCTGGTGCGGCTCGAGCTGGTGATGGGCGCCGCCTGGCGCGAGGTCCTGACCCCGCGGCCAACGCCGGACGGCGACACCGTCGCCGTCCGGCTCGTCGAGGCAATCAAAGCCGGCGCCGTCGTGATGTGGCGCACCCACGCGGACGACATGCCCGACGAGGCCGCCGCGATCACGGTCCTCGCGCTCGCTGATCTGCACGCCGCGGCCGGTCAGGCTCGCGCGCCGTGGACGCTGATGCTCGACGAGTTCGGTGCCGTGATCCATATGGCCGCCGCGCGCGGGATCGCGATCCTGCAGCGCGCACGCTCGCATCACGGTCAGGTGATCGTGATCACCCAATCCGCCGCCGACATCGAAGCGCTCTCACAACAACCAGGGCTGCTGCCCTCGCTGTCGGACAACTTCTCGGCGTTCGTCGCACATCGCCAGACCGCGCCCGAGACCCGCGACTGGCTTGCGACGCTGATGGGCACACGGGCGATCTGGCAATCAACCGACCAAGCCCCCGGACTCACCGCGATGCCGACAGGCTCGGGCAGCCGCCGGCGAGTAAGGGAGTTCCGGATCGGGTCGGACGTGTTCGCAACGCTGCGCCGAGGCGAAGCAGTCATCTACACCACGCTCGGCCCCGAGCCCGAGCGCGCGTCGATACTGCCGGCGCGCCTACCAGCCGACACGCCGTACAGGATTGGGCACGGCGACCGGCAGGCAGCCGAGATCGCCGTGCACCCCGACGAAACGCTCCCGATCGCCGTGCACCACACTCAGCCACCCGTCGGCGAGACCGATGTCGACACGAACGACGTCTAGCCAGGTGAGCTCGAGATCGCCACGACGGACGTCCGGAGTGGACGGCGGGTCGGCCGGCCGAAGCGCGGTCCGTGAGCACGAGCGCCGACACGCGCAGCGCGAGAAGCGCGCCCGAGCGCGCCTCGGCCTGCTCGGCCTGGCCCTTGTGCGACTGATCGGAGATCCGCAAAGCACCCGCGCGTGGAAGCAAGACGCCGATGAGGAGATCCGCGTCGCCCGCCAACTCGCCAAGCACCTGAGCGGCCGCGGCGTCGTGTTTCTACACGACCGGCGGATCCCAGGCCGCGGGCTGAGACGGTTGCGTCCGATCGACCTGCCAAGCCGTGCTTGACGTACTCCGGCACCAACGACGTGATGGAGATGCTCGCTTCAGCTTTGCGCCGAGCTCGGCGTCAGCTGGCCGTGTTGGGCTTGCGGGCGCATCTCGGGCAGCCACTGCCGTTCGTGCGGTTGCCAACCGTCGCGGCCCAGTCGTGGCCGCAGACGCCGCATCGCCACCATGCTTTGAAGCCCGATCCCGCTCCGAGCGTGGTGGGGTCGATATCGGGGTTGCGCGTGGGGTGAAGCTCGGCGACGAGCTCGGGCCGCCGGGCAGCGAGCGATCGCTCCTTCGAGACGGGACGAGGTCCGCGTTCCCGCTGGCGACGACGAGCGCATCTCGGGCAGCCGTCCGCGGCGGACCTCGAGGACACCAGCGCCTGCCATTGATGCCCGCACGAGCTGCAAGTCCACCACACCCGCCGGCTCGACCGAGCACCGAGCGTGTGCGGATCAAGGCCGGGGTTGCGGGTCGGGTGCAGCTCGGCCACGAGCCGCGGCGCCCTGCGACTCAGGGAGCGCTCGGGCGCGACGACGCTCTGCACGGCCGCGCGGCGGGACTGCCAGCAGGCTGGACAGCCTGTTCCGGCGGCGCGATTGGATACCAGCGCGTTCCACTCGTGCCCGCAGCTCCCACACCGCCACCACACACTGCGTCCTGAGCTCGCCCCGAGTGCGTAAGGGTCAAGACCGGGGTTGCGTTCGGGGTGCAGCTTGGCGGCGAGATCAGGGCGCTTGACCGCGACCGAGCGCTCCGGCTCGACAGCGCCCTGTTCCTTGACCTGGCGTGAGCGCGCGCACCTTGGGCAGCCGGCCCCGCTCACGACGCGGTTATCGACCGTCGCCTCCCACTCGTGCCCGCAATCCTTACAGCGCCACCACGCCTTCCGGTGCGAAGCGGCTGCTAGATGACTAATTCCGTTCCGCGGGTGGCGGACCGGGGTCGCAAGGGGACGTAGAAAGGGTGTCGAAGGTCGGCGTTGCTTACGCCAACGTCGACCAACCAAAGGGGGTGGTCCACGTGACCGCCGATCTCGACACCCTTCTGACCGCACTTTACGTGCTGGCAGACGATCTCCTGCCGCGTCGTGCGCGTGCAAGACGCTGCCCGAAGATCACCGACGCCGAACTGGTCTGCCTGGCCGTTGCGCAGATCCTGCTCGACGTGCCCAGCGAGCGACGGTTCCTGCGCTTCGCGATGTGCCGCCTCGGTCATCTGTTCCCCTACCTGCCCAAGCAGCCCGGTTACAACAAGCGGATGCGCACGCTGGCGCCGCAGATCGTCAGGCTGCTCAACGCGATCGCGTTCGCCTCGCCGTCGTGGTGCGACAACATCAGGCTGCTGGACTCCACGCCGGTCCCGTGCGGGCAGTCGCGCGAGACGGTCAAACGCTCGGAGTTCGCCGGCTACGCCGCCTATGGCTACTGCGCCAGCCATAGCCGCTACTTCTGGGGCTTCCGGCTGTACCTGCTGTGCGCCAGCGACGGCATGCCGATCGCCTTCGAGCTCGCCCCCGCCAACACTCCTGAGCGCGACGTCGCCGCCGAGATGCTCGCCCGCATCGACTTGCACGAGTACACCGTGATCGCCGACAAGGGCTTCGCCGGCCGCGACTTCGAGCAGCTCATGGCGGAGTTTGGCGCGATCTTCCGGCGCCCCGACCGCAAGGGCGAAGAGCCCCGCTTCGGCGGCCTGGGCGCGATCCGTCAGTGGATCGAATCGGTGTTTGACACGCTCAAGGGCCAGCTCTCGCTCGAACACCACGGCGCGATCACGATGCCCGGCTTGATGACCCGCGTCGCGCAACGACTGCTGGCCCTCGCCGCCGGCCTGTGGCACAACTGGACGACCGGAGACCCCGGCCGCAACCTCATCGCCTACGACCACTGACACGGAATCAGTCATCTAGTCCGCCGGCGTCAAGCTCGCCGTTCCGGGATTCGTGGAGCTCGGCGGCGAGATCCGGACGCACCCGTCCGAGTGACCGCCATCCGGGTACTGGGCGGATACTGCCGCCAGCATCGCTCGGTGGCGTCCCGAAACCCTTTTGTCCCAGTCGCGCCTGCGCGTGGCGCCGCAGGCCGGCGCTCAAGTCCCGCGCGCACGTCGGGGTGCTCTGCAGCAGCCGAAACGCCTCGCGGTACTCGGCCAGCGTCCACCCATGCCCGACCCGCAGATGGGTACCGCCCACGTTTCGAAGCCATCGGCCGCAGAGATGGCAGCAGACCAGGTCATCGCCATCGTGGAGGACCTCGCCGAGCGGCGCGTAGAACACCGTCCCGTCCTCCAAGACACCCACCGGAGCAACGTCGACCGCCATCCCGGGCGATTCTTGCAAACCGCCCGAACGACCAACGCGCAGCTCATCTCATCTCCCGGCCCGCCACATCGTTCGATGCGCGCGGCGGGCGGCTTGGTGGCGGCGGTCGAGCACGTCGGCGATGTCGTCGATCTGCTCGGGGCGTGGGGCGGCGTAGCGGGCGGTGGTTTGCAGGTCGACGTGGCCGAGCCGGGCGGAGACGGTGTGCACCGGCACGCCGGCCTCGAGGCAATGGGTGGCCCAGTAGGCGCGCAGCGGGTGTGGGTGCGAGAGCCGCTCGGGCATGCCCGGCGGCCGCGCAGCTGCGGCGCACGAGCCGGTGCACGCCGACGGCGGAGACGGGGAGGGGGCTGCTCGTGTCGGTGACGGGCCGAGGCTCACGGGCAGGGGCTGCTCGCGAGCAGCCCGACCCCGCGCGGGCGACGGGGATCGACCTTCAGCCGCGCCTCGAGCGCGTGCTGCACGGCCAGGGGCACCGGGACGTCGCGCTCGCGACCGCGTTTGCCGCGCACGAACAGCCGGTGGTGCCGGGCGTTTGACCGGGGACGGCGGAGATCGCGCGCGGGGAGGCCTCGCAGCTCGGCGGAGCGAAGCCCACGGTCACCGAGCACCCGCGGCAGCGCGTAGTCGCGTTTGCGGGCGAGCGTGCGGCGGTCAGGGACGCGCAGCAGGGTTGCTGTAGCCGGTGTCGGTGAGCGTCTCCGGCGACCCCGGGCTGGTGCCGCGGGACCCGCACCCCTCTCGACCTGGCCGCGGGCCGCGCTTTACGTGGTGGGCGCGCGTAGCACGAGCAGGGCGGAGTATTCGAAGAACAGTTCGGTCCATGGCCTGGGTGCTTGTAGGAGCTTGTGGCCGGCGTGTTGTCGGGAGCCGTTTTGCATCGCGTTGAAGCAGACGTGCAGCTGGTCGCCGCTGTCGAGGTGCTCGCCGAGGATGACGGCGATACGGTCGATCAGGTCCTGCATCGATGCTCCGGTGAGGGAGAACACGCGCACGCCGAGGTGCTCGGAGCCGACGGTGCCGTCCGGGAGTTGTGAGGGCTCGGTCATCGAGATGGTCTCGAGAGGCCCTGGGTCAGGGCCCGGCGCGTGTCGAGGATGAGTGGTTGGACGGCGCGCTCGACGTTCTGGAGCGCTCGGGCGATCGACGGCTGCGCGTTCGATGAGGCCGTTGGGCCGCGGCGAGCGTTGGCGCTGAGCGCCAGCGCGAGCACGCCCACGATCAGCAGTAGGGGAAGCGTTCTGAGGAGCTGCCAGGCGAGGAGCAGGCGCAGCACGCGATCGTCTCGCGATCAGCTCGCCCGCCGTCGATCGGCGGTGTGTGTGTAGGTGTGCTCGATCGCGTCGGCGAGTTCTCGGGCGACTGTGGAGAGTTCGGCGAACGCGCGGGCGATCGCGCCGAGCGCGACCCCTTCGAGCGCGGTGCCGAGCGCTTCGACGGCGGCGTCGAAGCGGGCCCACAGCTCGTCGGGGCCGGGTCGGTTGCCGCCGCGGCGTAGTTCGTAGGAGAGTTGCATCGTGCGCGCGTTCTGGCGCGAGCGCCAGCCCAGTCCGCGCGAGTCAGCGAGTCTGAACGCGGCGGCTTCCTGCTCGCTCGCGTCGGCGATGTCCCGTACCCGCCCAGCGAAGCGGTCGTTGGGCTCGGCTTGGGCGCTGGCTTGTAGCGCTGCTTCCCAGCGTTGGTCGGCGGTGCGCAGCTGCGCGATCGCCTCGCGGGCGTCGTCGCTCACTTCAGCTGTCCTCGGTGGTGGCGCTGGTGAGGGTGATCACGTCGCTCGCGAGGTCTGTCGCCGGCGGCGTGTACGGATCGGGCGGCGCCTGGACGGGCGGCGGGAGCGGTTGGGGTGTGTGGCCGAAGGCGGGGTCTGATCGCAGGAGGCGGTCGACCTCGGAGCGACGCACCCGGAGTCTGCGGGGGCCGGGGCGGGATGCCGGCAGGCGTTTGGTCGCGATCCAGGTGCGGACGGTCGCTTCGTGAACGCCGAGCTCCTTGCTGACCTGCTGGACCGTCAGCCAGGGATCCTCGCCCGACGTCGATATATCGTTCTCAGCCATTCAGCTCGTCCCCAAAAACTAGACTATCACACCTTTGGGACATTATCGCGTGTAGCACCATGTAATGTATGCTACAGCACTGGGATGTCGCCGCCAACTTCCACCAACGACAAGCACGGGACCGTGATCGACGGAACGGCTCGAAGCGCCCAGTGGCGAGAGAACCGCCGCGCCGCCAGCGAGCCCCAAGCAGAGCGAGATCCACAGCCGACCACGGATGTCCCGGCGGACGCGTTCGATCCGGCGGCCGTGAAGGATTTCGCGTCCTCGCTGATGGTGCCCGCGAGCGAGCTCGTCGAGAACGACCCGGCCAAGCCGGCGGCCACCGAACGCCCAGACCCATATGTGGACGAGCTGCTCAGCGCATCTTCGGCCCCGCAGCCAACACGCCCGCTCAGCGAGGATCCGAGCACGGGGTCCTTGGAGAGCGAAGGGCTCGATCGCTGGTTCGAGGAGCAGGCCATCTCCGTTTCACAGGTGCCGAGCACCCGGACGCGCGCCGCGGGTAGCGCCAGCCTCGACGCAGACGGCGGTGTCGGAGCGCGCCGGGTGCGCGGTCGGCGCGTCGGTGCGCTCGGTCTGCGAGTCCCGAGCGTGCGTTTGCGACGATCGAGCGGGCGGCGAGCACTCCGGAGTGCGGTGCACATGACTCGCATGCGGGTGATCGCAGGAGCCGCGCTTGCCGTCCTGTCGATCGCTGCCGTCGCGGTCGCTGTGAGCGGCTCCCCCGCACAGCGCTCCCAGATCGGATCGGCGCTCGCGTCGAGCTCGAGAACCGCGCTCACTCCCGGCATCTTCGCGACCTTGATCTCAAGAGCGGCCCGCCTGCCGGGCTTCGAGACGGTCGCTGTCCGCGTCCAGCGGCAGCGTCGATCGCCCGGGGTTCACCGTGCGCCGCGACGACACCCGGTGCAGGGTTCCCACAGCTCAACGGACGCTCCGCAGGGCAGCTCGTATCCGCCTCGGTTCGTGAGTCAGGCTCAGACCTCCGGTAGTGGAATCAGATTAGTGGCGTTGTGCAGGGGTTTTGTTTGCTCTAGAGCTTGCAAAAGTATGTTTGGTTTGGTATTGTTGTGGGGTGTTGAGCGGGTCGACAGAGGCAGGCGGGGATGCGGGCCAGTTGCCGGGGATGCCGGCGCCGTTGGAGTTGCGGTTGGAGGCGGTCGGCGAGGACGTGGTGGTGTCCTGTGGCGGTCGGGCGTTGGCGTGCTATGAGCGGGGTGATCGGGGGATGCGTAACCTCGCGATCGTGTCGTTGACGCGGGCTGGGGTGAAGGGCGTTGAGGTGGCACGCGTGTTCGGGATCAGTGCTGAGCATGTGACTCGTCTGCGGGGGGAGGTCGCTGAGGGCGGGTCTGGGGCGTTGGTGCGGCCGATGGGTCGCCCACGGAAGCTTGATCGGGACGCGGTCGCGCGGGTGTATGAGTTGTCTGATCGGCGTGTCGCGGGTAGCGAGATCGCGAAACTGCTGGGTGTCTCGGAAGCGACGATCTCGCGGTTGTTGGCGCGTCGCCCGGCGCGTGAGGTTGAGCGGCTGCCGGTGAGCGAGCTGGGGGAGGTGAGCGACCTGGCGGATGTGACTGGCGGCGCTGAGACGACCGTGGCGGATCTGACCGCGGCGGACGTCGCTCAAAGCGCCGAGTGTGGGGTGAGCGTGGCGGATCTGACCGGGCCGGTTGAGGTCGTTGGCGCGCGGATCGGTGAGGGTGGCGGCCGGTCGGTGTACGCGGGCGCGATGCTGCTGCACCCGTTCCTGGAGAAGGTCGGCGCGAGCGCGGTGCTCGGCGTGCTCAGCTCGGGTCCTGAGCGGTGCTATGACACGATCGCGGTCGCGCTCTGTGGCGTGTTCGCGTTCGCGTTGGGGACCTCCTCCCTGGAGGGCTCAAAGCACTTGCAGCTCGCCGACGCGGGGCTGCTGGCCGGGATCGAGCGTTTCCCGCATCTGCGGAGCCTGCGCCCGCGGCTCGGGGCGCTCGCGGACGCGGTCGATCCGTTGCGGGTCCAGGTCGCGCTGTCAAAGGCGATGCTGAGCGCCGACAGCGAGCCTCCGTCGGTGTTCTTTGTCGATGAGCACTTCGTTGCGTATACCGGCTGCCGGCCGGTCGCCAAGGGCTGGAACACACGCCGCCGTCATGCCGAGCCCGGAAGGCACGACACCGTGATCGTTGATGACCGCTGGCGGGCTGTGTGTTTCGCCTCAGGCTCTCCGCAAGGCCTCTCAGGCGCGATGCTTGACCCGGTCGACCAACTCCTTGAGATCTGCGACGGGCGACCGTTGATGCTCGGCTTCGATCGCGGCGGCGCCTATCCCAAGACGTTCTGTGAGCTGCGCGATCGCGGGATCGACTGGATCACGTACCGTCGCGCGCCGCTGGCCGTCCCGACGGTCAAGCCTCGCCGCTCGTGGGTGAGGCTCGACGGGCAGCGCCATTACGTGCGCGTCGCTGATGAGCTCGTCGAGCTTGACGGATACGGGAAATGCCGACAGCTGAGCGTGTATCAGGACGGGCGGGTCGTGCTGCAGATCCTGACCAGCGACCTGCGCACCCCAGCCGCGCGCCTCGCGCACACGCTGCGCTGCCGGTGGTGCATCGAGAACACCTTCAAATACCTCGAAGACCATCACGGCCTGCACTGGCTGTGCGACCACGAGATGAGCATCGCCCCGGACACCACGCTACAGCGCAACCCCGAACGCACCACAGCGCTCGCACAGCTTCGAGCGCACGAGCAGACCATCGCCGAGCTCGAACGTCAGATCGGCCAACACACCACCGACAGCAACGCCGCCGACACCAACCCCGCCGAGACGCTGTGCATGCTCCAAGCAGACCTCTACACCGCACAAGCCGCCACCCGCACAGCCAAAGCGACGCTGAAGCCGATCCCCGCGAAGCTGCCCGCCAACGTCATCGACCCCGACGCCAAGCGCGCCACCCCCCGCGTGAACCGTCGCGCGCTGCAGACCGTCCTACGACTGCTGGCCTACAACGCCGAGCTTGACCTCGCCCGCGCGATCAACACCTACCTCGCTGACCCCGACGAATACCGCGCGATCACCCGCCACCTCCTGCACCAGCCCGGACAGATCGACTACACCCCAACCCGGATCACCGTCACGATCGACCCGCCGCACGCCCCCCGCATCGCCCGCGCCCTGAACCTCCTGATCGACCAGATCAACAACAATCCACCCAAGCTCACCGGCGACCGCCGACCGATCAGCTACCAGATCAGCGCAAAACTTGACATCACGGCGCTACTACGATGAAGGCTGCCAGCTCGCCTGCGCCGGCCGAACCGTCCTTCGCGAGCACGGGCAGCTCCTCCCCCTCGAGTACGGGCGGCGGCGCCAGCAGCTCGGTCGCGAGCAGCCCGTCGCCAGCCCGCACGGGCCCGACCGGACCGATATCGCTGATCGGCGCCGGGACAACGCCGAGCGGATAACCAACGAGCACGAAGGTAGGGACATTGACCAAAGCCACCCAGCACATCCGCGCAAACGCGATCGCCTGGCTCGCACTGATGGTGGCCCTCGGCGGCACGTCCTACGCCGCGGTCAACCTGCCCGCCGGGTCAGTCGGCGCAAGGCAGCTGAAGAATCATTCGATCACTCAGGTCAAGTTCGATCCGCAGTCGATCGGGGCGGTAGTCCGCTACTGGGCTGTCATCGACCCCAGGGGTCGCGTGATCGCCTCGAGGCCGAAAGCGGAGAATCTTAACCGGGGCGCTAGTGGAGGCATTCTTACATGGGGCCGTCGGATTCCGTCCGGCTGCTTCTCGCTCGCAACCGTCGATGGCTTCAGCCCTCCCGAAGGTCTGCAAGTTGGTTTCGCGAGCACTGCCATCATCGGTGACGAGCTCGCCGTGAACACATTCGCTCCTAGCGGCGCGCCGGACGCGAAGCGTGTAAACGTCGCGGTGCTCTGCCCGTAGCGAGCTGTGGGGATCCAGCGAGCAGGACACGCTGAGATGCGCGCCAACAGGCTCAGCAACTGTCGGTCCGTGATGATCGGGCTGGTCGGAGCGCTGGTGGTGCTGCTCGCTTGTGCGGCAGCCGCGAGCGCAGACGAGATCGTTCATTCGTGCGGTCTCTCCGATGCTGGCGCGCAGAACAAGATCTTTCGCGCCGTCTCTGTGTACGGCATCAATCCGTACAGTGCGTGCGGCGTCACTGGCCTTGGCGTATCGACGAGCACCGCCAATGTCGTGCCTTTGGGTCGGGCCGGTGGGTGGGTGACGACCGCTCCCGCAGGACTCGCGATCGCCGGAGTGAACGTCCCCGCCGGAGCCCTCGACGTATACGGCGCCGCTGGCACTGGGTACGTCGCCGAGTTCTACTGGGACAGCGGCAGCACGCGAATCGGCAACGGCTTCAACGGGCAGTTTGGTTGGGGTGGCCTGTCATCGAGCAGCCTCGGTTTTCAGATCCGGTGTGCCGCCACCACATGCAACGCCGTCTCGAACATCCAGGTCAACGACATCGCCGTGCAGGTCCACGAGACCCAGGGGCCATGGCTGACCGCACCGGATGGGCTGTGGCAGGCCCCAGGATGGGTGCGCCAGGATTGGACGCTTCACTTCTACGGCGATTCGCCGTCGGGGCTGTGCAGCCTGTCGGCCAGCGTGAATGGGCAGCCGGTCCCCGGCGGGTCGGGCTCGACCCGGGACCCGACGTGGTGGCATCAGTGCGCCGCGGGGCCCTACTCCCAAACCGTGCATACGCCGGATTTCGGTCAGGGCCCGGTAGCGCTCACGATCCGCGGTACTGACGCCGCGGGCGTCTCGACGCCGGACCCTGCGTACACGAAGACCGTGTACATCGACAACAGCCAACCGACGGTCTCGCTGTCGGGACCCACGGACGCGCCATCAACGGCAGGCGCTCAGTACATCACCGCGACCGCTGGCGGGTCGCCCTCCGGGATCGATGGTCTTGACTGCGCGGTGGACACCGCTCCCGCGCGGTGGTATCCGGGCGCGAGCGCACAGGTGCCGGTGAGCGGGATCGGGCAGCACACCGTGAAGTGCGCTGCCGCGGACAACGCGGTCGACCAAGCGGGCAACCATGGCTGGTCGAGCTGGACCACCTGGAATCTCAGCATTCGTCAGCCCACCACGGCCGCGCTCTCGTTCGGCTCACGGATCCTCGACGCCCTTCAGTGCCGGCGCGTGAGCGAGCGGGTCAAAATCCCCGCGAAGTGGGTGACCGTCCAACGGCACGGTAAGCCCGTGAAGGTGAAGCGCCGGGCGCAGACGAAGGTCGTAAAGGTCGTGCGCTGTCATCCGCGGGTGGTTCGTGTCCGGGTTCGCGTCAAGGTCAACGGCCGGTGGGAGTGGCGATGGGAACGGCAGGTTCGACTGCCGCGAACGATTCAGCGCAGCACCTGGCGAGCCCGGTATGGCGCTACCGCGAAGGTCGTCGGCTGGCTGGGCACAACTGCTGGCGTTGCCCTGACGGGACAGACCGTGCGGATCCTGACGGCACCCGACAACGGGCTGAACAAGTTCACGCAGGCGGCGGTGGCGACCACAACCGCGAACGGGGTGTGGAGCGCGACGCTCCCAGCCGGGCCGTCCCGGCTCGTTGAGACGGTCTACGACGGCGCGAGCACGGTCGAGCCGGCGAGCTCCGCTCAGGTGCGGCTGATCGTGCCCGCGCTCGTCAAGCTCACGATCAGCCCACGCCGAACGCACTGGTGGCACTCAGCGCAGAGTCCGGGCACGATTCAGATCTCGGGCCGCGTGCTCGGCGGCTACATCCCAGGAGCGGACCAGCAACTGCTACGGCTACGGATCGGCGTGATCGGAATCCCAGGGGTCCAGAGCACGATCGGGATCCCCGACATCGCGCCCGACGGCCGCTTCCACACCACCTGGACGCCGGCGCCGGGGAACGGAACCGTGCACTTCTGGTTCTCCGTCTCGACGCTCCACGAGGCGGACTATCCATTCGCGCCCGCGAGCTCCGCCAAGGTCGCCGCGATCGTCGGATAGCTGCACAGCGGCTGCTGCTGTCGCCGCTCAGCGAAGTTGTGCATGTGAAACGTAGTTGAACCCCATAGTTGTGTATGTGCAACGTACTTGGACCGCGCGACGCCGATCCCCTGCAAACACAGGCGATCGGCGTGGCAGCGGTAGCTCTCGGACAGTCGTTTGAAGGGCCAAGGCTGCTGGCACTGGCGGTTGGCTCGGCGGAGGCGACTGCCCCGGCTGATGCCGAATCCCCCGTATCTACGGGGTGGGACGATAGGTTGCATATGGGCAAGTACGCCGAGCGGCAACAGCGGCGCCGTTGTTGCCGCTCACGATAGTTTCCCATATGACACGTAGCGTAGTTGGACCCCGCAGTTTCCGATGTGACAAGTGGTTGGACCCCGTCGGGCGGTCGCCGGGGAGCGTGGTTCCGGCTGAAGGGATGGTGCTGGCACTGAGGTCCGGCCGTGGATGGCTTTCGCGTCGGTAATGCATGGGTCCCGCTAGCAACGGCGCGAAAACCGGCGCCTCGCGTTCGCGACCGTCGAGTCGCACCGCTGCTGCTTCGACGCCAGGAGCGAGAACGCATCGACTGGGCGCTTGGGCTTCTGCCGGTCGTCCCAGCGAGAGCGACGAGCCCGCCCGGCACTTTCCGCTTCGACCAGAGCGCTTGCAAGAACCAGCACCCGGCTCCTGGTTTTGGCGAAATCCAGGGAAGCTCCGACCGTCCTATGACGTCGGCGTCTTCCCTCAGATCAGATGAGGGCAAACCAGGGAAGAGGCGCATGCGCCCTGCTGTCGCGGGAAACCAGGGCTCCGGCCTGATCGGCCGCGACGTCGTCCCGCAGACGACGCACTGAGTTGCGAGATTGGCGATTTGCGAGACCCGCGCCGTCAGCGGCGGTAGAGCTGCCTTCGTCTGCGCGCGGGTATCCAGAGCTGGGGCTAACTTCGTGACTCCCTCGGTCAGGTCAGAGACCTGCTCGTCTCCTCTGAGAGCGCCGCCGGAGGCCGAGCGGCCGCGCCGTGTCCACATCGGTCGCATCGGGATCGGTGAAGTGATCTCCGGTCACCTGCGGGGCAGAGCCACCAGCGAGTGCCTCGCGTCACCGACGCCGATCGCAACGTGGGCGGCCCGAGGCCTCGCCTGCGGCTCAGTCGTTCGCCCGAGGCGCGGCGGACGTGAACTCG
Organism: uncultured Solirubrobacteraceae bacterium; assembly: GCA_963816005.1. GTDB lineage: Bacteria > Actinomycetota > Thermoleophilia > Solirubrobacterales > Solirubrobacteraceae > Palsa-465. The sequence goes on from CAWFKF010000062.1 coordinate 230,510, forward strand.
ACCTTGTCGGACGCCGCCGATCGCAACCAGTTACGCACCCCGCCGCCGATTCCCTCAGCGGGCGGAAGGTCGACACTGACCTCCACCGTCCCGTAGCTTTGCGGTTCCGCCTTCGGCGTCCCGAGCTCGTGAATGAGCGCCAGGCTCGCCTGATTGTTCGTGAGGATGAGTGCGGTAAAGCGCGTGATGCCCTCTTCGCGCGCGCGGTCGACCAGTCGATGCGTGATCGCGCTGCCCAACCCGTTGCCCTGCGCGTGGTCGACGACGGCGACCGCGAGCTCGGCGGCCGCGGGATCGTGGCGCGACCGGCCGAAGCGCGCGACGGCGAGCGGCTTCCCAGTTGCAACATCTTCGGCGACGAGCGCCTCGCGGTCGTGGTGGTCGACATCCAGCAGGAACGACAGCGTGTGCTCGTTCAATTGCGACATCGGCTTCAGAAACCGCCGGTAGCGCGATTCCGGACTGAGCGCCTCGAACGTCGCCGCGATCACCGGCCCGTCACCCACGGCGATCGGGCGGATCGCCGCCACGGAGCCGTCCGCGAGCGCCACGACGTTCGCATCGGATGCGGTCACACGACGACCGTATCCGGCCGCGCCCCTCGACGATGCTGTACGGCTACCACGGTGCCGGTCAGCGGCTCCGCCCGATGCCTTCAGTGACCGGGGGCGGACGCCGCCGCCACACCGGTCATCCACGAAAGATCCGCTTCACAATCGGCTTCAAGTCGGCACCGAGCTCGCGTGGTCGTGCGCCCGGGATCGGGCGATCGTCTTCACCCGACCCGGTGACGAGGACCGTCCGCGGCGGCACGGCCGGCGGGTCAGACGCTTCCTCTCGCTGGCCAGACCGGATGCGAACGCAGAGGAAGGGGGGAGACGATTGTGCCGCGTCTCGACGATTCGAGCACTCTCGCTTCCGTCCATTTGCGAGCGCATTCGGACCGTAGCTCCAGACGTCTGCGATGGACGACTAGGGACAGCGCCCGCCCGGACCGTCGGATCCTCGCAATGCGGAAGTACGCCGGCCGGCCGGGAGCTGCCGACCGAACTTGAGCCCAGCCGCGTTACCGGTCGCCGAGCAAGGTAGCCGCGCGGGCGCCGTGACCGGTATAGGCGTGATCCAGCAGCTTCCGTTCGATGGTGCCGGGAGCCGCTGACCCCCTGCTCTCCTCCCAGCACGAGCATCTCGCGGCTGCGGAAGTGTTCCCCGCAACGCGCGGCCAGCGGGGCGCTTGCAGCTCCGGAGCCCGCCGCGACGCCGGAGCCGGCCGCTGAGGCGCGGAATCCGCGCGGAGCAGGGAAGCCGTCGACGGCGTCGAGATGCCCGTCCCACCTCAAGAGCGGGTCTCTTGAGTAGGAAACCCGGTGCCTGGGCGGCGTCGCCAGCTCGAATGTGATGAGTTCTGCATCGCCTGGCGGAGCAGGGGCCGAGCCCGATCCGGGAGTGCTGGTCCCGTTCCAGAGAGCAGTCTGCGGTGGCTCGGATCCGCCGTTTCAGACTTCCGCTCGACGCCGAGACAGGAGCGGCAAGTCGATCGTCGCCGACTCCTCCGTGTCGTCCGCAGCGATGGCCGGCCTCGAGGCCGTTGGGGCTGTCGCTCTCTGATCGCCGATGTGAGAGCGCCATTCACGGGGCGGGCCAGTGACAGGAGCGCTTGCTCGGGCACACGCCGAGAGCACGCGGCCTGCCGCGCGCGCTACCGCTCACGGCGGAAGCCGTGCGGACGACGCAGCGACCCGGCTTGTGCCAGCGTGTGCACCCGAGTATGGCGCCGATGCGGGCACCCTTCCTGAGCCTGAGACCGCACGCAGACGTCCGACAGAGATTCAGATGCCTCGCAGCCGCACTGCTCGATAACAACCGGACACCGGTGGACAGCAGGGATTGCCGGGGGCCGGCACTGTTGCGTGGCCGCCGCGTTGAGTGCAGACTATGCGGCTATGACAACGAACTCCGCAAGCGCTAAGACCCCCGAGCACGAGCGACTGGAGGAGGCGCGCACGGGCGCGGTTCCGTGGAAGGCGTGGGGGCCGTATCTGAGCGAGCGGCAGTGGGCGACGGTGCGCGAGGACTACAGCGGGGGCGGAGACGCTTGGAACTACTTCCCGCACGAGCAGGCGCGGTCGCGTGCTTACCGGTGGGGTGAGGACGGCTTCGCCGGGATCTGCGACGAGCAGCAGCGGCTGTGCCTGTCGCTTGCGTTGTGGAATGGCGCCGACGCGATTCTCAAGGAGCGGATGTTCGGCCTGAACAACAGCGAGGGCAACCACGGCGAGGATGTCAAGGAGTACTGGTTCTACCTGGACAGCACCCCGACGCATTCGTATCTGAAGTGCCAGTACAAGTATCCGCAGCGGGCGTTTCCGTATTGGGACCTGGTCTCCACGAACCGCAGCCGGGGCAAGCAGGATATGGAGTACGAGCTGCTGGACACCGGCATCTTCGACGAGGACCGGTATTTCGATGTCGTCGTGGAGTACGCGAAGGGCGCTCACGATGACATCTTGATGCTGGTTACGGCTTACAATCGCGGCCCGGAGGAGGCGACGCTGCATCTGCTGCCGACGCTGTGGTTTCGCAATACGTGGTCGTGGGGGGACGAGGTCCCCAAGCCGACGCTTGAGGCCGGCGACGGAGAGTCGGGAATCGCCGCCGTACGCGCTTCTCATGGGGAGCTGGGCGAGTGGGTGCTGCGCGCCGAGGGGTCGGCGCAGTTGCTGTTTTGTGAGAACGAGACCAATAACGAGCGTTTGTTCGGGCTTGCCAATGCTTCGCCGTACGTCAAGGATGGGATCAACGAGTTCGTTGTGAACGGGGCGGCCGGTGCGGTCAACCCGGAGCGGACGGGGACCAAGGTCGCGGCCGATCACGTGCTGCAGGTGCCGGCCGGGGACAGCGCGTCGATTCGTGTGCGCTTGACGGCGTCGGGCGGCTCGCAGACGGACGTGCCGGGCAAGGGAAAGCCGCTGGGCGCGGACTTCGATCGCGTGTTCAAAACGCGGCGTAAGGAGGCCGACCAGTTCTACGCAAGGGTCATTCCCCCGACGCTGCGGCCGGACGGGGCGATGGTGATGCGCCAGGCGCTGGCGGGGCTGTTGTGGGGCAAGCAGTACTACGGGTACAACGTGCACCGGTGGTTGCGCGAGCACGGCGTCGATCCGTGGGCCTCAAATGCCCCGGCCAGCGGGGTGCGCAATGTGCCGTGGTTTCACATGGTCGCGGGCGATGTGATCTCGATGCCGGACAAGTGGGAGTATCCGTGGTTCGCGGCGTGGGATCTGGCGTTTCACTGCGCGCCGTTGTCGCTGGTCGACGTCGATTTCGCCAAGGCGCAGGTCGAGCTGCTGCTCAGCACCCGGTATCTGCATCCCAACGGCCAGGTCCCGGCGTACGAGTGGAACTTCAGTGACGTCAACCCGCCGGTGACGGCGTGGGCGGCGCTGTACGTGTACGAGCGCGAGGCCGAGATCCGGGGCGAGGGCGACCGCGAGTTCCTGGCGCGGGTGTTCGACCGGCTGCTGACGAACTTCACCTGGTGGGTCAATCGCAAGGACGCCGATGACCGCAACCTGTTCCAGGGCGGGTTCCTGGGCCTGGACAACATCGGCATCTTCGACCGCTCCTCGCCGCTGCCTGGCGGAGGCACGCTCGAGCAGGCGGACGGCACGTCGTGGATGGCGCTCTACTGCCAGTGGATGCTGCAGATCGCGGCGGAGCTCGCCAAGCACGATCCCGCCTATGCGGACATGGCGCTGAAGTTCGCGACCCATTTCGAGTGGATCTCGATCGCGATGAACCCACCGGACGCCGACACCGTGAACTGGGACGATCAGGACGGCTTCTATTACGACGTGATGCGGATGCCCGACGGGCAAGCGATCCAGCTCAAGGTCCGCTCGCTCGTCGGGCTGCTGCCGATGTGCGCCGCGACCGTGTTCGACGACGAGCTGCTTAATAGTGCTTTGTGAGGTCGCCCAGATTGACCTCAAATCTCATTTATCTGGAATCCAGCGCAACGCGTGTTCAAGCCAAAGAAGGACTTTGGTGCCGCACGTCGTGGAGGACCGAAAACCCCGACCTCACAAAGCACTATTAAGCGCTACCCGATGCTGATGGAGCGCGCCCAGGAGTTCGTTCGCGACTTCTCAGACGCGTTACCGTCGTTGGCGCACCTCCCCGGTCCCAACCCGGACGGCCGGCGGACTATGTCGCTCGTCGACGAGCCGCGGTTGCGGCGGATCCTCACGGTGATGCTCGACGAGGACGAGTTCCTCGGCCCGCACGGGATCCGCGCGATCTCGCGGCGCCATCTCGAACAGCCGTGCATCTTCGACTGGGGCGGACAGGAGTACAACGTTACCTACCTCCCGGCCGAGTCCGACACCGGCATGTTCGGCGGCAACTCCAACTGGCGCGGCCCGGTGTGGTTCCCGATGAACGTCGTCATCCTGCGCGGACTGTCTCAGCTGCACCGCTACTACGGCGACCGGCTCAAGGTCGAGTGCCCGACCGGCTCCGGGAACGAGATGAATCTGCTCGAGGTCGCGACCGAGATCGGCACGCGACTGGCGACCACGTTCACCGAGGACGAGCACGGACGCCGACCGGTGTTCGGTGGGATCGAGAAGTTCCAGACCGATCCGCACTGGCACGACCTGATCCCGTTCCACGAGTACTTCCACGGCGACAACGGCGCCGGGATCGGCGCCAGCCACCAAACCGGCTGGACCGGCACCGTCGCGCTGCTGTTCCTGCTCGGCGGCGCCCTGCACTCGAAGCCGGGTTCCGCGGCGGGCGCCGCGGGCTGAGCCGCCGCGCCATGCGTCTGCGCACCGCCTGACCGCCCTTCGAGATCAACACCGCAGTCTCTAGTAAACCTTTGTGAAGTCGTCGAGTTTAGTAGTGCTCTGGTAGGTAGTAGGTGGTGGGAAGGGTTATGTATTAGCCCCTTGAGCTAATAGCCCCGGATTCCAGGGCACCGCGTCTGCAATCGCTCGCCGCGCCGAACCCGTCGCCGTTCGTCGTCTCGGCCCCGAGACGCGAGTGCAGGCTCTGGTCGACCAGTGAGTGAGTTCCCCATAAAGCACCTCTTTTAGGAGGATGGAGGCACCGGAGTATGCGAGCCAGCGGCACATATCCCGCTCCCTTCTGTCGGAGTATCAGACGTGTCCACGCTCTTCGCCTGCGGTCGCCTGGCGCGAGCCCGGCGAGATGAACTGGTCAGCAAGGCGTGCCACCAGCTCGTCGAGACGCCCGCTGCGGGCGACGAGATTGCGCTGACAGTCGGCCCCGTTGGCGGTCGCGAGCCGCTTGACCCGGTCAAGCGCGCCGGCGCACCCGAGCGCGAGCGCGTGCGGCCGGCATTCGGCCAGCAGCGAGTCGAGCATCTCTCGCACCGGGATCAGACGGCCAGCCGTCGGATCGATCAGCCGGGCGTCCATGCCGTCGCGCGCGGCCAGGAAGCGGTTCTCGGCGAGAAGCTCAGCGCTCGGCACCATCGATGAGGGCTCCCGTCCAAGCTCGACACGAGCCAGCGACTGGATCAGCGCGACCAGGGAGCGACCTCAGTGATGGTTGATTGAGCGTCCATCACGCGCACCTCGACAGTCCCGAGTGCCGGCTGGAGCCGCACGTGCCACCACAAGAAGCTCGGATCGGGTATCGCTCCTGGGGCGATCAGCGCGTCGACCGTCTCGACGTAGTCAGCGTAGTCAGCGAAGAATCGGGGCGGTCCCGTGCGCGGAAAGGCCTGGAAGATCACGGTGCGCGCGGACGCGAAGCCGCAATCGCGCCCCTGCGAGAACGGAGAGTTGGCCGAGAGAGCAAGCAGAACTGGGATGTTGCGGCGCAGACCGTTGAGCAGCCGGATCGCGTCTTCGGAGGCTGGCGCGCCCATGTGCACGTGCAGGGCCATTGTCGGTTCGCGCCGGGCGAGTACGCGCATCGAGTCGTTGAGTGCGCGGTAGCGCACGGCGCCCGAGATCTCGCTCTCTTCCCGGACCGTCAGCGGATGCGTGCCCGCGGCGGCGACGCTCAATCCCATCGCGCCCAACTCGTGCGCGAGCCGGTTGCGCAGCGAAGTCAGCTCTGCGACGATCCCGTCCACGTCCGGGTGGATGCCCGTGGCGAGCTCGACCACCGCCGCGTGTGTCTCGGGAAACGTGTGCGCCGAGAGCTCGTCGGAAAGCCGTGCGAGCACCTCGTCGCTCGACTGCACAAGCGACCAGTCACCGGGCTCGAGCAGCATCAGCTCCTCCTCGACCCCGAGCGTATACCGCTCGCCGAGCTCGTCATTCCGGCGCGCCCACAACGGGCTGGCGCCGTGCGCGCGCTCGCCACGCGCGTCGATCGTCTCGAGACGCGAGCGTTGGTATGCCCCAGGTTCTACCCTCACGGCGCGCCCTGTCAGCTATTCCGCGGATCGGCTGTCGTGACGCATTGCTCCGCTTGGGGGAGTTCGATCCCGCGCTCGATCTCCGCCGCCGCCCTCTCCTCGTCGGCAAGAGCGGCCGCGAAGGCCCGGTAGCGCACGCCACGATCGCGGCCCTCAGCGGCCAGCCAGGCGTTCCACGCGCGCGTGACCCGCTGTGCCGACCGCCGCCACTCGATGAGCCGCTGAGTCTGCCCTAGCGCCGTCTCGTCGGTCCGCGCGTCGCTATGGTCAGCGAGGCACGGGTTACCCCGAGCGGGTCCGTGTCTTCTCGAACGTAAGAACACGTTCCTCACTCCGAGGTAGCGGCGATGTCGATTCCGCGCGCTTAGGCCGCGCTGGAGATCCGCTTGCCGTACGCGATCAGTCCGTAGATCGCGAGGATGTCGAGCGTGAAGATCGACAGTGACCAGAACGGATACGCGGGGATCATCATCAGCTGCACGATCGCGTTGCCGGCGAGAACGACCACGCCAGCCCAGCGTGAGAACTGATTCTTGATGAACACGCCCAGACCGACGCACCACTCGAGCACGCCGATGCAGAGCACGACCCAGCCCCAGGTATTGAGGCTGCCGGCGATGTAGTTCGCGTTGGCGGTGAAGAAGTGGGGGCTCCGTGGATGATCGGGGGTGACTCTCGATCGAGATTCCGTCCTGAGCAGGGCTTTTGGTCGTCGGAGCGGCGGGTGGAAGTCGCGTGCGCCTCTGCTGCTGGGTTGTGGACTGCTCGCTGGGCCCCGTGCCCGGCGATCGTGGGCACAGCGGATGCGTGCTCAAGCGGCCAGGGATGGCCGCGCCTGCGCGCAGGCGCATCCGGATGATCATGGCGAGACTCGCCCCATAGGGCGTCGTTGGGGGGCGTCGGGGTCGCTGCCCGCGTTGACGGGGGTCGTGGCGTGCCGGGGAGCTGCCTGCTCCATTCCCTTCTCGTTGCGCCGTTTGCCGTGCGTGCGCACCGGGTCATCCCGGGGTCGAGCGAGCGTCGTGGCGGAATACGGGTGACGCGGTTCGGAGGGCCAGAAAGAAAACGCGTGTTCGTGTGTCGTCACCCCCGATCATGCCCGGAGAGCCAAGAAGTGCGCGTTGCCGATCGCGGCAAGCCCCTCGATGAAGTTCAGGGTGCCCAGCATCAGCAGCAGCACGCCCGCGAAGGCGACCCAGCCGTAGCCGCGCTCGTCGTCGCCAGTGTATGCGCCGCTACTGGTTTGCGCCCCTGGTTGGGGAGCTCCGGTGACACTCATGTTGGCCTCCTGTGTAGTTCAACCGGCAAGTAGAACTCAGTAAGCGTGCGCGCGCATCGCCCAGACAGCATGAAGTCGCGTTCGCGCTCTCTTCTCCAGACTCGACGCGAGCCCGCCGCCGTTGGCCCGAGCCATGCTCGCGTACGGGCCGTACACCGGGCGCACCCCCACCACCGCCGCAAACGCGATGCCGTCCGCAACGCTCCCGATCGCGCCGAGCACGCCTGCGAGGGCGGTCCCCAAGCGTTGCGCGGATCGGGATGAACCTAAGTCCACCAGTCGCAAACCGCGGCGAGTCGCACCGAGGCCCGCTCCCCGAGAACACGCCCACGGCCCGCGGCCAACAGGTCGAGAACGACAAAGTGAGATCAGCGATGCACGGCCGGGCGATCCCGGCCGCAGTTGCCAACGGCATGACACGCCTCGAGCTGAACGCGCGATATGTCGGCTCCGGATATCCAATATCCATCCAAGCGGAGTAAAGGTGGGCGGTGCACTCGGATGCGCTCGTCGGCGTCACTACCCGCGGTCGATGCGAGTTCGCGGCGTGGTTTCTCGACCGAGTCCGACTGTCGGTGCTGCCGAGAATGGCTGCCGTGGACGCAGAGGTCTGTGTGGCGGGACTGCGGTCGTGCGGGTGGCTGGCGACTCAGCGACGGCTGGCTGCCGTGAGACGGGTGCGGCGTGCGTACCTCGCCCACCGCCGGAACGGCGTTCGAGCTGACGAGCACGCCGCCCACGGTGTGGTTCACGGCTTGGGGGCTGGTCGCCACTCAGAGGGACGGGATCTCGGTGCTCAGGCTCGAGCGGTCGCCTGAGATCGGCTCCTACCAGACGCATCCGCGGACTCTCTGCGGCGTTCCTCGTGGACGGCGTCGAGCCCGGGCGCGATCGTCTTCGCCGACGGGTGGAGCCGTACCGGCCGGACTCGGAAGCTGGATCCCCACGGCCGGCTCCCGGGCGCAGCCGGGCCAGAGGCGTGAAGCTGCCCCCGGCGTGCACACGGTCTCCCCGGTCGCCGAGCGCTGGCTGCTCGGCACCCACCGAGGGACGGTCGAGGAGATCCACCTGCCCAGTTACTCAACGAAGTCGTATTTCCGCTGCAACCGCCGCCGATCGCGCAGCCGCGGACTCGTCTTCTACCGCGTGCTCGAGCTCGCCGCCGCCCACGACCACGCGCTTATCGCGACCTCATCTTCAACCCCTGCCCACGCCAAGCCGCCCGTACCGCCGGCAACCCGCGGACATCCCGCCAGCATCGAGCGACCCCTCGCCAACCGACCCCGGCGAACCTCCCCCCGCGCAACTCCAGCTAGATGGATAGCCGAGTGCGGGACTAAAGCTTGTGCGCCAGGCGAAGGCCGATAGCGGCATGCGCATGCGGCCGGACCGCCGTCATCGAGCTCCCAGCAGAGCCGTGGGGACGCGATGTTGATCGAGACCCAGACGAGGCTCCCCGCCGGAAGCGAACGCCGTCGCTGGCTCGATCTCCGTGGAGATGCACTCGATGGACGGCAGGAACCGCTCGCCGCCCCGGGTTCCTGCTGTTCCCTCGCGGACCGCGCGGGAACGATCCTGTTCGCCGCGGGCGTCGCCGAGGGCCTCGCACACCTGGCCGGCATGCCTCGGGCTCGCGAGCATCGCCGTAAGTCGCAGCCCACGCCTTCCCCGCGGTCAGCCCACGCCTTTCCCGCGGTAAATCCCCGATGCGCGAGTTGTCGGCGCTACGGGTCAAATCTCAACCGGCCTTGACACGCGGGGCGCCATGCGCCTAGCGTTGCCGGTTGCGACAGGTCGATCCGCGTGGCTACGAGTCGTGATGAGGGACCGTCGGCGTGTAGGGTGCCAGGATCATCGTCCCGGGAAACCCAGCGAACCAGGCGCCGCACGTCGGTTTGCGGCGCAACGAGAACATCGACCCTACGAGATGGAGGGGCGCCGGCTACCTCTTCCACCGCACCGCCGGCATCTTGGTGCGGGGTCCAACGGCTCCCTGCGCGTCTCGGCTCGCAGAACAGCGACAGGAGCCTTGAGCTGCACGCGATCATCCCGGCACGCGAGATCCGCGCCCCGTGCTTCCACGCGGTCGGGAAGCTGCTCGTATGGGCCGCGGCACGTGCTGTCACTGCTGTTGGCGTGGTCGATGGGCCGAGGGGGCGGGTGAGGTGAGCGCCACGAGCGCGACCGGCGGGGAGGCGTCGGCTTCGGCGGGGGGTGAATCCGGCCGCGGTCACGGTCGGGTTGTGCCCTCGGGGGTGATCGAGACAAAGCTAATCCCGCCGTCGTTGCGCCCCGGGACGGTGGCTCGAGTTGATCTTCTGGATCGGCTGACTGCTGCGAAGGCGTCGCCGGTTGTCGGCGTTTTCGCACCCGCGGGCTACGGCAAGACCACGCTTCTGGCGCAGCTGGTAGCCCGCGAGCAGCGACCGGTCGTGTGGGTGTCGGTGGATGAAGGCGACAATGATCCTGTCACGCTGCTGTTACATGTTGCGGTCGCTGTCGACCGCGTCTTTCCCCTGACGTCGGAGCTGTTTGCGATGCTCGCGTCGCCGGGGCCGTTCCAGTACAGCGCGATGTCCCGGGTGTGTTCGGAGCTGAGCACGCTGCCTGCGCACGTGTTGGTTCTCGACGACGCTCAGCTGGCGTCGGAAGCGCTCAGTCGCGACGCGATCGCTGCGCTCGCGCTGCACGTCGCGGAAGGCTCGCAGATTGTGCTCTCGGGACGCAGCTCAGACGGCCTACCGATCGCGCGGCTACGGGCCGATCGGCGGCTGCTTGAGATCGGTGCTGGCGATCTTGCGTTGGACGAGGCCGAGACGCGCGCGGTGCTCGAGCACGCCGGTGTGAGCGTTGTTGAGGATGACGCGGCGCTGCTCGCGCGGCACACCGAGGGTTGGGCGATTGCTGTGTATCTTGCTGCGCTGTCGCTCAGCGCCCGCGGAACGATGAGCGATGCGTTGGCGGCCTTCAGCGGCGAGGACCGATATGTCGTTGATTATGTGCGTTCGGAGTTCCTGGACGGCCTCCCGCCCCCGGACGTTCGCTTTCTGACGGCGACGGCGATTCTTGACCGTCTGTGTGGCCCGCTCTGTGACGCGGTGCTCCAGACGACCGGGTCCGCGCGCAAGCTGGAGGAGCTCGAGCGGTCAAACCTCAACCTTGTGCCGCTCGATCGGACTCGCGAGTGGTACCGCTACCACCACCTCTTTCGTGATGCGCTGCGCTCTGAGCTGGAGCGTCGCGAGCCGGCGTCCGTGCCGGTGCTGCATCGGCGCGCCGCCGCCTGGCTGGAGGCCAACGGCGAACCGGCGGCGGCGGTCGAGCACGCGCTCGCGGGGGACGACGGCGAGCACGCCGCGCGCCTTATCGCATCGCTCGTGCTCGAGTTAGAGTTCAGCGGGCATGGCGCGACGACTCGCCGCTGGCTCGACGCGCTCGGGCCCGAGGCGCTCGAGCGTGTGCCGGAGCTGGCGCTGGCCGCGGGATGGTTTGCCGCGTTCGGGGGCGATCGCGCCGACGCGGAGCGCTGGCTCGCCGTCGCCGAGCGGCGATCAGAGGAGGGGTTTCCCGCGCTGGGGGCAGCCTCGGCCGCGTCCGGGGTCGCGCTGCTGCGCGCGATCATGTGTCCGGCCGGCGGGGACCAGATGCGAGCCGACGCCGAGTTCGCCCTCGCGAGCGAGCCGCAGTGGAGCCCGTGGCGTGCGTCCGCGGTCGGCCTGCTCGGCTTTGCTCACGTGCTCGCCGGCGAGCACCTCCGCGCCGAGGCGATTCTCGCCGACGCTGTCCGAGAGGCCCGCCGCCTCGAGGACCACGGGGCGTGGTCGGTGGCGCAGACCCAGCTGGCGCTGTACGCGCTTGAACGCGGGGAGCTTCCGGACGCAGAAGCGCTCGCACGCGAAGCCCGCGAGCACGCCGCCCACCCGATGCGCTCGTGGGCCAGCCCATTCGCGTTCGTAGCGAGTGCACGCGTCGCGCAGCGCCGAGGCCACGCGCGCAGGCTTGCCGAATACGTCGCAGGGGTGCAACTGCGGCGGCCCCAGCTGACGGCAGCAATCCCATGGAGCTCGGCGCTGACGCTGTTGCAGCTTACGCGCGTTCACATCGCCTCACGCGATGTGGCTGGCGCCCGCACGATCCTGCGCGATCTGAACGACCTGCTGCGGGAGCGACCGGATCTGGGGGTCGTCGGCGACACTGCAAGGCGTCTGGCCGAGCACGTGCGAGCGCTGCCGATGAACATCGCGGGGGCAACGGCGCTTACGCCCGCCGAGCTGCGCCTGCTACCGCTGCTACCGACACACCTGTCGTTCCCAGAAATCGCCGACCGACTGTTCCTCTCGCGCCACACGATAAAGACGCAGGCGATCTCGATCTACGGCAAGCTCGGCGTGTCATCGCGCTCTGAGGCCGTCGCCCGCGCCCGCGAGATTGGCCTGCTCGACGAGTTCGTCAGAGACACACCAACCACCACGCAAGGCTCGCAGTAGCGAACGCCGCGTCACCCGGCCCCGCGACTTCATCCCGTCTGGGCGATGCGCGCGTGCGCCTACTGCGGTCTACTCGGCGCTGGCATGGCGCATTACGAGCAGACGCTACGGAAGCTAGCGATAGACGACGAGCGGGTCTTCGCGTCACTGGCGCAAGGGGCCCCCGAACTCGGCGGCGTCTGCGCCGACCCCGAGGTGCGGGCCCTCGTCCGGCTAGCGGCGCTGATCGCAAGCCAGGGAACCTGTGCGTCGTACCAGTCAGTCATCAACTCCGCCCTCGCGGCCGGCGCGAGCGTCGAGGACGTCATCGGTGTCCTGATCGCGGTGGCGCCGACCGTAGGCAGCGTCCGACTCGTGGCGGCCGCTCCACTCCTGGCCCGAGCCGTGGGCTTTGACGTGGACGAGGCGGTTGATTGCGATCAGCCCCGCGCTCCGCTTGCTGCCCCTGAAGGGCATGACAGCAGATCACGGATTGGGCTATGACGACAAACGAACAGGCGTTCAGCAGACCATCATCATCAACGCCGCGACCAACAGCAGACGCCGAGGGACAGCTCACCCGGCGCCCGATGTCCGTACTTGCTCATCCTCACTCCGGGGACCTTCGCCGGTGGGCTGGGAGCCGCCCAGCAGGCGGGCGCCGCCGGTGCAGTCAGGTCGATAACGATGAGCGCAGCCCTCACCGCGACGCGCCGATCCACCGACGCGTCAGCGAGCAGTCTCTGATGCCTGGATGGACGTCGGGCAGACCGGCTTTCGATCGGCGACAGCGAGCTCGCCCGGGTCGAGCGGCCGGGGTTCTCGTGCTCGGGCGTGGGCGGCTCGTCGCTTGTCGGAGTCGTGGAGATGCTCCGGTTCGGGTGATGAAGGGATCGCCGGCGGCTGGAAGCTTCTGTGCGAGTTCTTGGACAGGAGACCGTTGTTGCCAATCTGCCTGGAGGCCCAGTGATGAGCCAGCCTGATCGAAGCAAGCTTCCGATTCGTAAGCAGCCGTTTGGTGGTGTGGCGAACCGGACTCTTGAGGGCTCGCAGCCGGATTGGGCGGAGCTCGGGCATGTCGAGCCTCCGGACGGCGCGCCGAACGTGCTGTTGGTGTTGATCGATGATGCGGGGTTCGGGAATGCCGGGACGTTCGGCGGTCCGATCTATACGCCGAATTACTCGCGGATCGCGCAGGAGGGTGTGCGCTACAACCGGTTCCATGTCACGGCGTTGTGCTCGCCGACGCGGGCGGCGCTGCTGACCGGTCGCAACAGTCATGCGGTTGGGTTTGGTTCGGTGGGCGAGTTCTCGACCGGGTTCGCCGGCTACACGGCGTTCGTTCCCGACGACTGCGTGCCGTTCCCGAGGATCTTGCGCGACAACGGCTACAGCACCGCGGCGTTCGGTAAATGGCATCTGACGCCGGACGGCCAGCAGGGCCCGTCGGGTCCGTTTGATCGCTGGCCTGTCGGTTGGGGGTTTGACTACTTCTATGGGTTCCTCGGTGGGGGGGCGTCGCAGTGGGATCCGTGCTTGGCTGAGAATCAGAAGATCATCGGCACGCCGCCAGAGTTCTACGACGAGGAGAACCCGTACTACCTGCCCGATGCGATGGCGGGCAAGACGATCGAATGGTTGCATGCGATCCGCGGACAGGACGCAAAGAAGCCGTTCTTCGCGTACTTCGCCACGGGCTGCAGCCATGCCCCGCATCACGTGTCCGAGGAGTGGGCGGCGAAGTACAAGGGCAAGTTCGACCAGGGCTGGGACAAGCTGCGCGAGGAGACGTTCGCCCGGCAGAAGGCGCTCGGCGTGATCCCTGCCGATGCGGAGCTCACCCCCCGCGACGACGCCTTCCCCGCCTGGGACGATGTCCCGGAGAAGCTGAAGGCGTATTACGCGCGGCAGATGGAGGTCTATGCGGGCTTCTCGGAGAACGCCGATCACAACGTCGGCCGCGTGATCGACGCGATCGACGAGCTCGGCGAGCTGGACAACACGCTCGTGCTGTGGATCTGGGGCGACAACGGCGCGAGCATGGAGGGCACGATCACCGGCTCGTTCAACGAGCTGACGATGCAGAACGGGATCCCGCTGAGCGACGAGATGCAGCTGCAGCTTTCCGAGCGCTACGGCGGCGTCGACGCGTGGGGCAGCCCGATGATGGATCCTCACTACTCGGCGGCGTGGGCGTGGGCGGGCAACACGCCGTTTCAGTGGGGCAAGCAGGTCGGGTCGCACCTCGGCGGCACCCGCAACCCGCTCGTCGTCCACTGGCCCGAGCGGATCACGGACACGGGTGCTCTGAGGACGCACTTCACCCACGCGATCGACGTCGGCCCGACAATCCTCGACATCACCGGCATTCCGATGCCGACGCACATCGACGGGATCGAGCAGCAGCCGATGCACGGCGTCACGTTCGCCGACTCGCTGACCGACGCGAACGCTCCCGAGCGCCATACCCAGCAGTACTTTGAGACGATCGGGAACCGGTCGATGTACAAGGACGGCTGGTGGCTGTCGATGAAGACCGCGCGGATCCCGTGGGTGCTGACGCCTGAAGCGATCAAGCCGTACACCCCGGGCGTGTGGAACCCGGATAACGATCCCACCGAGCTGTACTACCTGCCCGACGACTTCACCCAGGCACATGATCTCGCCGCGCAGCACCCCGAGAAGGTCAAGGAGCTCAAGGAGCTGTTCTGGCAGGAGGCCGAGAAGTACAACGTGCTGCCGCTGATGGCCCCGCTGGCGGGTTTCTTCGGTATGGTGCCGCCGCTGCCTGAGACCGCCACCTACGAGTTCCGCGGCGACGTCGAGAACGTCTTGTCGGGCATGATCCCGCGGATCTACAACCACTCGTACACGATCACCGCCGAGCTGGTGATCCCAGCGGGCGGCGCGGAAGGGGTGATCGTGGCCGAGGCCGACCACCTGGGCGGGTTCTCGCTGTTCATCGACGGCGGCAAGCTGACCCACACCTACTCGATGATGGGCGTGTCCGTCTTTCGCCAGCAGGCCGAGGAGCCAGTGCCCGAGGGCGAGGTGACGGTCCGCATGGCGTTCGCCGCCGACGCGCCGAAGCCGGCCACCGGCGGCGAGGTGACGCTGTTCATCAACGACCGTCCGGTCGGAAAGGGCCGGATGGATCACACCGTTCCGATCCGCTTCTCCGGCTACGCCGGGATGGACATCGGTCGCGATAACGGCGGTGTCGTCGACCTCAGCTACGCGAGCCGCAAGCCGTTCGCGTTCACCGGCACGATCAAGAAGGTCACCTTCGACGTCAACCCGCACCCGTCCGCGGAAGACGCGCACGAACTCCACAAGGCCGTCCAGCACGGCCGCACGGCTCACGCGCTGAGCGCGTGAGCACGTGCGGTTAGGAAGAGGTTCTCGATGAAGCTACACGACACAATCGACGTCCTGATCGGCGGCTACCTGTCCAAGGACGCCGCCGAAGAGGACTACAACGCCGTCCTCAAATGCGGCGGAACCCTGCAGGGCGCCGTCATCGTCAGCAAGGACCTCGAGGGCAACCTGTCGGTTGAGCAGACCGACCACATGGTCAAAGAAGGAGCCGAGGGCCTCGGCGCCGTCGGGTTCGCCGTCGGCCTGATCGCACCACCAGCCGTATTCGCCACCACCGCGATCGGCGCTGCGATCGGCGCCGGCGCCGGCGAGCTCCTTCACCACGAGGTCAAGGAGAACCTCGGCCAGCAAGCCGGAGAGACGATCCCGCTCGGCGGCGCCGGCCTGATCGTCGCCTACTCACACCCCGAAGCCGAGAAGGTCGAGCCCGCCGTGACGCGGGCTGTGAAGAAAGCCATCGGCGAGGCCGAAGGCAGACACGTCCAAGCGCTGAAAGGCGCGATCGCCGACGCCCAGCAGAAGATGGCAGCCGGCAACGCGTGATCCGACCTGCCGCGGGTCGTTGAAAGGAGTCACAGGCATGAGTGCCACGAGTGCGAAATCGAAGGGTGCTACCGACCTGGAGGTCGCAGCTCGGGCGGCGGTGCATGGGTCCGGCGGGAACGGCAAGGTTGCGCATTTGTCGGTCGCGGAGCGAGCGGCGCAGGGAAAGGCGGCACGCGCGGAGGTGCCGCGGAATATGCATGGCGAGTGGTTGGCGCCGACGGGTCGTCGTGATCCGGTCGAGATGCTGGAGGAGCAAGCGGCCACGCGGGTGCCGGAGCTGGTGCCGATCCGCTACGGGCGGATGCTGGTCTCGCCGTTGACCTTCTATCGTGGCGCCGCGTACCTGATGGCGGCCGACCTCGAGCGTTCGCCGAGAACCGGTCTGAGCGTGCAGTTGTGCGGGGATGCGCACCTGTCGAACTTCGGGGGGTTCGCCGCGCCGGATCGCAGGATCGTGTTCGACGTCAACGACTTCGATGAGACGCTGCCGGGGCCGTTCGAGTGGGATCTCAAGCGGCTGGTCGCGAGCTTCGCGGTCGCCGGCCGCGACCTCGGCTTTCACGCCGGCCAGCGGCGCAGGGTGAACCTGGAGGTCACGCGCGCGTATCGCGAGGCGATCCGTGGCCTGGCGTCGATGAAGACATTCGATCTGTGGTACTCGCGGGTCGATGCCGAGGCGCTGGTCACCCAGTTCCAAAGCTCGGCGAGCGGCAAGCGGCGCAAGCTGATGGAGAAGAACCTCGCCAAGGCGCGCGCGAAGGACAGCCTGCGCGCGTTCAACAAACTCACGACGATCGTCGATGGCGAGACCCGGATCGTCAGCGACCCGCCGCTGATCGTGCCGATCGAGGACCTCGCCGGAGGCCAAGACACCGAGGAGTTCGCGCGGGGGGTGCTCCGCGGCTACCGGCGCACGCTCCAGGGTGATCGCAAACGCCTGCTGGAGCGCTTTCGTTACGTGCACGCGGCGCGCAAGGTCGTGGGTGTCGGCAGCGTCGGCACGCGCGCGTGGATCATCCTGCTGCTCGGCCGCGACAACGACGATCCGCTGTTTCTGCAGCTCAAGCAGGCGGAGGCGTCGGTACTTGAGCCGTTTCTGGGCAAGAGCCAGTACGCCAATCACGGCCAGCGCGTGGTCGAGGGCCAGCGGCTGATGCAGGCCGCCAGCGACATCATGCTCGGTTGGGACCGCATCACCGGGCCAAACGGCGCCAAGCTCGACTTCTACATGCGCCAGCTCTGGGACAACAAGGGCTCGGTGATCATCGAAGGCATGAAACCGAGAGAGCTGGCTGGGTACGCCGAGATCTGCGGCCGAGCATTGGCGCGCGCGCATGCGCGCTCCGGCGACGCGGTCACGATCGGCGTATATCTCGGCTCAGGCGACGCTCTCGACAAGGCGCTGGCCGACTTCGCCGAGCTCTACGCCGATCAGAACGAACTCGATTACGCCGCGCTGAACGCCGCCGTCAAGACCGGCCGCGTCAACGCAGAGAAAGGGCTGTAGCGCGGACCAGCGGCTCGACGGCCGTCACCCGAGGGGGATCAGTCGTCAGGTCGCGGTCGGCGATCGTCTCTCACCTCTACCTCACAAGGCTATGACTACTACTCAGGAAGACACGACCCCCATCATTCACGACACGCAGCGGGCCAGCCATCTGCTGATGCTGGAGTTCGGGGACCGCAAGGACTTCGATGATCCGAAGCTCGAGTACCGGCGCCTGTTCTCGGAGCTGCTGGGGACGTTCTTCCTGGTGCTGGTCGCGGCCGGCGGCGGGATCCTGCACGGCGAGGGGCAGATCAGCCTCGCGGCGGCGGTCGTCGCGCCCGGCCTGATGGTGATGGGGATCATCCTGTTCATGGGCGGCATCTCGGGTGCGCATCTGAACCCGGGGGTGTCGTTGGCGTTCGCGGTCCGCGGCGATTTCCCCTGGAAGCGGGTGCCCGGCTACATCATCGTCCAGCTCGTCGGCGCGACCTTGGCGTGCCTGTTCCTGCTCGCGGTGTTCGGCAACATCCAGCACCTTGGCGCGACCTTGCCGGGGCCAGGCTACAAGGATTGGCAGGCGTTCCTGATGGAGGTGGTGCTCACCGCCGGCCTGTTGAGCGTGATCCTAGGGACCGCGTCGGCGGCCCAGAACGTCGGCACGATCGGTGCGCTCGGGGTCGGCGGCTACATCGCGCTGGCCGGGCTGTGGTCTGCGCCGGTGAGCGGCACCTCGATGAACCCGGCCCGCTCGTTCGGCCCGGCATTGGTGAGCGGCGACTGGAGCGCCTACTGGGTGTACGTCGCCGGGCCGCTGCTCGGTGCGGCGCTCGCGGTCGGCTGCGCGGTCATCCTCCGCGGACGCGGCGGCGACCCGATCGCCCACGCGGCCGGCTCCGGCGTGCTCGATCGCGGCGACCTGGAGCAGAAGGCCAGGCTCTCCAAGGACATCGACGCCGGCAAGGTCGTCCCACCCGGAATCGAGCCGACGAGCCCAGGCAAGGACTCCGAACCGTGACGAGCGGCGGTTTCAGGGCGTGATCGCAGACGTGACCAAAGGCGTCGACGACGACGAGACCCCCGGCACTGCCACCGCCCGGCCCCAGCGCGCCGCGGGCCAATTCGCCGGGCTGCCGATGGCACAGGCCGCGTTGAGGTTCGCCCGAGCTCGCCACGCCGGTCAGCGCCGGGAGGTCGACCATGCGGCGTTCATCCGGCATCCAATCGAGGTGGGATCCCTGCTGCTCCGCGACGGCCAGCCCGAGGAAATCATCGCCGCCGGGCTGCTCCACGACGTGCTCGAAAAGACCGCGACCACCAGCGCCGAGCTCCACCGCCTGTTCGGAGCCCAGATCGCGCGACTCGTCGAATCGGTCTCAGACGATCCATCGATCGGCGATTACAGGTCGCGCAAGCGCGAGCTGCGCGGACGGGTAGCGCGCGGCGACTCCAACACATGTGCGATCTTCGCGGCGGACAAGATCTCCAAGGTCCGAGAGCTGGCGCTGCTCCCAGCGCGGCGACTTGGCGAACCCAAGGTCCGCGCCGAGCTCGCGCACTACCGCGCCAGCCTCGAGATGCTCCGGCGAGTTGACGGGGACGTCCCCCTCGTCGATGTTCTCGATGCCGAGCTCACGCAACTCGTCGCACACGCGGTCAGCGGAGCTCGCAGCGCCGCACCGATCACGAGCGCCACCGGCTCGAAGCGCAGCAAACGTCGAACTCCCACGATCTGAAAGATGTCGCGTCTGGGCTGGCGGGGGATCGGGGTGAGGGTGAGCCAGACCTCTGCGTCGAATGGCGCGCGCGGGTTGCAGCCGCCCGGCCGGTCAAGCGGAATCCAGGCGCTTGCGGTACCAGAGGACGTCTGTGCCTGTTGGGAAGTCCTCGACTCGACCCGCGAGGTCGTAGCCGTTGCGCTCATAGAGGGCTCGAGCTTGAAAGTCGTAGGTGAAGTGGACGGTCTGTGTGCACCCGCGCGCCGCCGCCTCGGTCTCGGCGGCGCCTATGAGCCGAGTCGCGAGGCCGCGACCTCGGAGGCTTGGCTTGACCCAGAGGCTCTGTAGCTCGCAGCAGTCGCCCCAGGTCCACCCGCTGATGCCGGCCACGACCGTGCCGGCGTCGCGCACGAAGATCGCCAGCTCGACCTCGTCACCGAGTCCCGTGGCGGCGGACGCCTCACGACGGATCTGCGTTTCGAGGACCTCGATGTCGAGAGGATCCGGATTGTCCTCGACGTGGAACTCCACAGCGACCGGCTCGTCAGGCGGCGACGATCTGCTCGATCAGCGAGACGTCGTCGAAGTACGTCCGGAACGACCGGATCTTCCCGTCGCGGAAGTCGGCCACCGTGGCGCCGGCCAACTGGACACGCCGTCCCGTCGCTTCCAACACCGCATCCTCGCCGAGAACGAGCGGTCCCGTGTGATCGGCTTCGATCAGCCATTCGGCGAACGCTTTGTTGCCCACTTCGTCGAGTCCCCGGACCATGATGACGACGTTGGAGAACGCCGTTTCACGTTGGGCGGCGAGCTCGGCGACCGCCGTTAGCCCTGACATGCTCGCGTACGGCGACCACCCGACGACGTCGTCGGTGAACAGGGTGCCGGGATCGACCGATGACACGCCGGCCTCGGCCTCGAGCGCCTTCAGCAGCACGTCCTTGCGCGATTCACTCATTGCAGCCTCCTGTTCCCGTCGTAACGATCTGTTCGAAGTCTTCTGAGGATCCGGGCCGTGTTCAGGACCCGAGGACCTTCGCCTTGGCCGACGCGAACTCTTCGTCTGTCAGCACCCCCGAGGTGTGCAGCTGTGCGAGGTGCTCGAGCTCGTCGGCCGGGTCCGCCGGAGGCGGCGCAGGTTGCGCTTGGTCCTGGGCGTCGTCGGCAGGCGCCTCCTGCTGCTGCTCCTGCTCCGCGTCCTGGCTGCCACCTCGGTGAGCAACAGCCGCTCCGGCCATCCCTCCGACGAGCAGCGCCCGGCGCCTGGTCCGTCGCCTGAATCCCATGGAGAACTCCTTCCAGTTCGTTCGGCCGACCACAGACATGGCTGCCGGCATCTGAACCTACGATACCGGCGATCGACGTACAGTACGCACGTGCGTACGCCGATCAGGAACCCTCCGGACCCGATGTACGCGGAGATCGAGGTGCACCGGACGATGATCTGCGACCGCGTTCGCACTGAGTCCTTCCGGCGTGCGATCAACTCCGTGGTGCGCCCCGGCGACATCGTTCTCGATGTCGGGGCGGGAAGCGGCATCCTGAGCATGTTCGCAGCGCGCGCCGGCGCTGCGCGTGTCTACGCAGTGGAGCGGACCTCGATCGCCGTTCTGGCGGAGCAGCTGGCCGCCGCAAACGAGGTCGCGGAAACCGTCAACGTGATCCACGGCGACATCACGGACATCGAGCTGCCCGAACAGGTCGACGTGATCGTCTCGGAGTGGCTCGGAGGGTTCGGGATCGACGAGGGGATGCTGGCTCCGGTCATCGCCGCCCGCGACCGCTGGCTCAAGCCGGGCGGAGTCATGATCCCCCGCTCGGTCACGGCGTGGACCGGACTGGTACACGACCGCTATCTCGGCGAGACGGTGGAATTCCTGCAGGACAACCCGTACGGCCTAAGTAAGTGTTTGAGAAGGGCTTATGGGGTTGTCCAGGGTTGGCGTCCGGGTGCCGGGGCGAGTCGTCGTGTCATCAGGCCGATCATCGCCCACTTGACCATCGCGACCGAGGTTTTGGGCAGCCGCTCGTAGTCGTGGTCCAGTCGCCGGCATTTGGTGATCCACGCGAGCGTTCGCTCCACGACCCAGCGTCTGGGCAGCACCTCGAAGGTGCGCTGTCCCTCGGGCTTGCGCACGATCTCCAGGACGAGCCGTGCTGTCATCTTGGCCCACTCCACGAGCTTGCCGGCGTACCCGCCGTCGGCCCACACCAGGCTGATCGTCGGGAACGCCTTGCGGACCGCCTCAAGCGTGGGACGAGCGCCATCGCGGTCCTGGACGCTGGCGGCGGTGACCAGCACGATCACCAGCAGGCCGATCGTGTCGACCACGATGTGGCGCTTGCGGCCATTGACCTTCTTGCCCGCGTCATAGCCGCGCGTGGCGCGACCGACGGTGTCTGCGCCCTTGACCGACTGCGCGTCGATGATCGCCGCGGTCGGCTGCGGATCGCGTCCCTCAGCCTCCCGCACCCGCTCGCGCAGCGCGTCGTGCAGTGCATCAAGCGAGCCGTCATCGCGCCACCGCTTGAAGTGCCAGTACACCGTCTCCCACGGCGGGAAGTCCTTCGGCAGCTGACGCCACGAACAGCCCGTCCGCAGCAGGTACAGGATCGCGTTGACCAGCTCACGCCGCGGGTGCGCCTCATGCCGACCACCGGGCTTCGCCGCAGACAACAACCGCTCGACCAACGCCCACTGAGCGTCGGTGAGATCTGATGGATACCGCGTCTTGGAGGACATGCCCCAAAGTTCGACAACACCCCCTCACAACCTCTTTTCAAACACGCTCTAAGGCTCGAGGGACTCATCGAAATGACGGTCAACGAGATCTCCTATTCCGGCACCTTCCGACACCTTACGGCGGGCGACAGGCGCTCCGAGCCGGGTCGATTGTGGACGACGGACGCGGACCTGATCTCGCTCGCGCAGGCGCAGGCGCCTCACGAAGCCGAGACGCTGCTGCAGGTCCGCGACCACGGAACGGCCAACGCACTCGCACTCGCACTCTGGTTCAGCGCCGACCTCGCGCCCGGCATCTCGCTCTCCGTGGGACCCGGCGATCCACCGACGCACTGGGGGATGACGACGGCCCCGCTGCACTCGCCCGTCGAACTCACACCCGACATGGTCGTGCGCGCCAGAGTCAGGACCGCCCCGGCTCAGCCCGTCGGAACGTGGACGAGTTGGGCCATCGCGATACCGGGCGCCGACTGGGAAGAGCACGACGAACAGTCAGTCTGGCAGGAGATCCACGACTGAGCAGTCTCAGGCGCCCGGCGGTGGCTCGCTGACAGGGGCGTCCACCGGCCACGACGCTGACCCGACTCATCGCCCGACGGTCGCACGATTGCCCTCACTCGCCACCCGTCCGCGAGTTCAGGGCTCGGCGACTGCGACCACTGTGCGAGTTTGAGACCGGGCGACATCTGGCGCATCAACACGACCGGTGGCAGCCTAAGCTCGCCAGGAACGCAAGCGAGCCGGTCTAGAAGCAGGGATAAGGCTCGAGCGAAATCCGCTCGCGCGCTCCAAGGAGGCCGTCGTGATCTGCTCGAAGCGCGACAAAGGACATCCGAGCCGATCAACGCCCACATCGTAGTACCGCGTCGCCTGCGCCACGGTGCCCTCGCCCGACCCGATGGCCGGCCCACATCGGCAATCCCCTTTCCGGGGATACGATCTGGGAAGCGTCGTCGCCGTCCGAGCTGAGTACCGCAATAACCACGAAGCAGGTCTCACCGTGGGAGACCCGAGGGACCTGCTCCTCGCCAGGAGCGCGGCCCGCCGCGACGTCGGCCCGCTCGTCGTCGTGGCCGACGACGCCGAAGACCTGCAAGTTCGCGAGAGCAGGGCGGCGTCAGCCTCAGATTTGGCCTCGTTGCGCGCCCTGCTTCGCCAGCTCAGCAGGGAAGAGAGCCACGCGCCCTCCTTCGCGCGGAAAGCGCGACTCGTGCATAACCGGACCACTTGAAAACGATGGCTTGCACTGGCCCCGGCGCGATGGTGGGAAAGCCAGCCAACGTCGCAACAGCTGATTCGGTCATCGTAGTCGCGGCCGGTGTCGGCATGGAGCAGCTGACCGACTGCATCGCGAGCAGGCGAAGGCACCCCGATCACGGCTCCTCCGCGGGGTTGCTCACGACGATTCCTGGGCGCCGGCGGGTAGCTGACGCGCGCGGGGTTCGACGGAGGCGAGGCCCGAGGGCCGAGCCGGAGCCGATCCCCGCGCGCGGCTCGGATGGGTCCCCTCAGGCGGCCGCGCTCGCGGCGGCAAAGAGCTCCGCGGGGCGCTGCCAGGCGAGGGTCTTGCGTGGCCGGTCGTTGACCTCTGCGGCGATCCGCACGACGTCCTCGACGGTGTGGACGCTCAGGTCGGTGCCCTTCGGGAAGTAGTCGCGCAGCAGCCCGTTCATGTTCTCGTTGCTGCCCCGCTGCCACGGTGAGTGCGGGGCGCAGAAGAACACGTCCGTGCCGGTCGCGGCGGTGATCTGCTGGTGCTGGGCGAGCTCCTTGCCCTGATCCCAGGTCAGCGTCCGCCGCAGTCCCGCCGGAACACGCTCGAGCGCGTCTGTGATCGCCTGGCGGACCCGATCGGTGGTCGCGATGCCGTCACAGAACGGCAGCAGGACCAGATACCGGGTCGTGCGCTCCACCAGCGTGCCGATCGCCGACCGGTTCCCGGCGCCCATGATCAGATCGCCCTCCCAGTGACCGGCCTCAATGCGATCCTGCACCTCGACGGGGCGCTCATCGAGCATTCGCATCGCCGTCAGCCGTCCCCGGCGCTGCAAACCCTGGAGCCGCCGGCGGCGTCGCCGGCGCCGCGCCGGCCGCGTCAAGCTCAAACTCGTGCGCGACCTGCTCCGGGCTCCAGCGCCTCGCCAACAGCCGCTGGACGACCTCGGCCAGCACCCCATCCACAGCGATCCGGCGCTTGCGCGGCTTGCACGCCCGCCGCCGAGCGGCCTGCTCGGCTTGATGGGGACGGTAGCGGCCGTCCGAATCGCTGTTGCGCCGGATCTCGCGGCTGATCGTGGACGGCGCACGCCCCATCTGCTCCGCGATACTCCGCACGCTCATCCCCGCTGCCTGGAGATCGGCGATCTGGATCCGTTCCTGCTCGGAGAGGTACCGCGGACTACGCGGCTTCGCTTCGGTGATCTTCACCGGCGCATAGATGACAAGCGCCCCGGCGGAATTCCGGACCGATCGGCCGTACCGCCAACGAGTCCCCGTCTTGCGGTTGATCCCGACCAGCCGGCACGCCTCGCTGTTGCTGACGCCCTGAGCGATCAGCTGCACATACCGCTGCTGCTTCTCAGCCTGAACCCCGCCCGTCGGCGTTCGCCTCCGGTCCCGCATTGCTACCTCCAAAGCCGCGTTGGTGTTGCAACGTCAGCTGGAATCCGCCCTTGAGCGGCAACAGCGGCGGCGGCTGGTGGTGGCGCGTTGTGGCGAGGATGAGGGGTCGCGCGCTCGTCAGGGCGCGCTCGCATTGGCGGACCACGGAGCCCGGGGGTCACTGGACCGCGGATTGAGCCCGTCCGATCTTTGCTGAGGCGCTAGACGCGGTCGCCCGGGCGGCGGTGGTCGGCGCGATCGCCGCTGGGCTGCTGGTCAGCCGAGGGCTCGGCCCCTTGCGACTCGTGCACGTCGCGCTTGACCGGCGCGCGAAAGGTGGGGCAGCAGCTGCGAGCACACCCGCCGGGGATCACGCGCGACACCCGGCGCTGAACGCATCAAGCCAAGTCACAGGAGCGCCCGGCACGGGCAGTGCGCCGCGTGCTGCTCCCGGGTGCAGGTGCTCACGATCCGGGTCCTCAGGATCCTTCAGGGCGGCGGGACGGCGCTCGAGGTGCGTTCCTGGGCCGCGCGGCGGGTACGACGTTCGTGCTTGACCGGCAAGACGGTGGCTGGGAGGCGGTCGCGGTCGTTTCCAGAGGACCTCTTCCAGCGACCTAGTTAACGCGCGTACCAAGCGTAGCTATATGTGAACTGGCGTGCTGTGCTATTCTGCGCGGGTAACATGGTGTAAGCACACACGAAAGGGTCTGATCATGGTCACGCGCTTCGCCCGTCCAGCCGCCCTGGTCTGGACGGTTTGGCTGTACGTCATGGCCGCCGCCGAGCTCGCCGCGCTTCGGGCGGCCGGTATGAATGGCACGCCGCCGCCGCACGCCGCGCAGTTCAGAGCGCTGATCGGGACGCTCACCGACAACTGGACGTGGCTGGTCGCGACGGGTATCGGTCTGGTGTTGGTGCTGTTGGCGGGGATGATGGTGTTCGGCGACATCCGCGCTCCGGAGAAGCTGTTCCGCGTCGCGGGCGGGATTGTCGTGATTCTCGTTCTGATCCCCGCCGTCCTCGCCTGAGCTCCTCGACCGCGACCGCTTTCTGATGACTCGCGCGATGGCGATGATCCGCCGCTCGAGCCTGCTCGCAGCGGGCGTGCTGCTGCTGGTGGCGGCACCTGCCTGTGCCGCCGGTCTTCACGGCGGTGGGTCCACGTTGGTGTTCGCTGATGTTCTGGGGATCGGTCACGCGGTTGGGGGCGTGTTCGGCGGGATCGGCCATGCGCTGCTGGGGGCGTTCTCGTGGACGTTTCAGTTGGCGGCGAACTTCATCCTGACGACGATCGGCGCGATCGTGCGTCTGTTGATCCCGGGCTCGTGGGCGAAGGAGGGCGTGCAGATCATGCAGTGGATCGTCGCCATCCCGGACTATGCCGGTCAGGTCACCGGCCCGACGGGTCAGCATGTGTACGGGTTCGCCGGGATCAACGCGCTGCGGGATCTGTTCACCTGGATCGGCGCCGGCCTCCTGCCTCTGACGTTGGTGTACGCGACGAGCCGGGCGATGGTCGGTCACGGCGATCACGTCGCGATCCCGCTCGTGCGCGTCCTCAGCCTGGCTGCCGTGTTGATCTCCTACCCGTACTGGTGGTCGCAGGCGGCGGCGGTGATCAACCAGATGACGCACATGGTGCTGTCGCTCGCACCGGTCGTGAGCGGCTTGCACAAGTTGATGCTGTATGTCGTGGACGGGGTTGCGTTGGGTGGTTGGCAGCTGATCGATCTGACGTTGATGGCGGCGATCGCGATCGAGCTGCTGGCGCTGATCTTCTTGAAGGTCGCGATCATCCTGCTCGGCGCGCTGCTGTACGCGACGGGGCCTGTCACGATCGGTTTGGTTCCGACCGATAGCGGCGCGACGGTCGCGCGCGCGTGGTGTAGCGCCGTCGGGATGCTGCTGGTGCTGCCGGTTGCGTGGGCGGCGGTGTTCGCGGTCGGCGCGCTTTTGATCAACGACGCGGGCACGGCCGGTCCGCTGATCGCCGGCAACAGCGATGTCGGGACGCTGTTCGGCGGGGTGCTGCTCGCGGTCGCGGGCCTCGCGAGCCTGTGGCTGTGCCTGCGCGCCGCGCGCGAAGCGAGCGGCCTGTTGCGCGTCCAGCTCGGCGGGATGCTCGCCCTCAGCCGCGCGCCACGCGCCACGACAAACACCAGCAACGCCGCCGGCGTTCTCGGCGGCGCGCAGTCGCTTCGCACGTTCACGCGGCGGGTCTCGGAGGCGGGTGGTGCGGCGGCCGGGGCGCTGGCCTCGAGCGGCCAGGCGGGCGCTCGGCTCGCGCACGCGGGAAGCATCGCCGCCGGGGTCGGGCGCCGCGGTGTGCTCGGCACGGCCGGCAGCGCGGCGCGCGCGGGAGCGGGCCAGGCGGCTCCTGGCGCGGCGATGCTGATCGGACGCTCGCGCGCCGGCGCGGTCGCGGTACAGATGGCGCGCGCCGGCACAGCGAGCTGGCAGAACAGCGCGTCGCGCGCACCCCGAGCTGCGGGCAGCGGGGCGAGCGGCGCTGAGAGCGCCTCCGCCCGCGCCGGCTCGACCGCCACCCCGAGCGGGGCTCCCGGCGCGGCTACGGCCGCCGCTGGGGCCTCCGCGCGCCCCGGGGGTGTCTCCGGCGTGGGCTCGGTGCCGGCACCGGGCCGCCCGGTAGCGGCAGGTCAGCCCGGCCGCGCACCAGAGCCACGTGCTGCTGACGCTGGCGCGGGCGATCCCCGGACGGGCTCCCCGGCCCCGCCACCGAGCGCGCGTTCAAAGTCATCAACCGGGGGCGTGCGCCCGCGGAATGACGGTCCACGGAAGAAGAGCTGAGCGGGATGCGCACATTCAGACGCCTGAATGACCCGGAGCGCTACTACGGCCTGTCGTGGCGCGGGTGGCTCGCCGCCGGCGCCGCCGGCGGCCTGCTCTACGTGGCGGTCAGGGTGAGCCCGTTCGGGTTGCGGGCGACGATCACGATCGTCGTGCTCGCGCTCGCGTTCGCAGGCGTGATCCTGCACGGCCTGTCCGGTCAGGCGATCGGCCCCGCCCGCTACCTCGCCGTTGTGGTGCGCTACCGGCTGGCGTCAAAGACGCTGACGGTCCCCGAGCGGCCGGACAAGCTCGGGCTCGTGCTCGACAGCGCTCCCGAACCGAGCGCCGAGCCGACCCATGACGAGCCTGGGTTGCTGCCCGAGCTCCGGGAGGTCCGGGCGTGAGCCGGAAGGCGCGCACCGGGTCGCTGGGCGAGCTGTTGCCGCTCGCGGCTGTCGAGCCTGACGGGCTGCTGGTCACGACCGCCGGCCGGTACGTGCGGGTGATCCAGTGCCAGCGCGTTCCGAACACGATCACCGCCGACGAGAGCCGTTTGCGGATGCTCGAGCGGGCGTTTCGCGAGCTGTGCCGGACGATCCCTGACCGCCAATCGCTCGTGATCTACGCGCAGACCGACCCGATCCCGATCCGCGACGCGCTGGCCGAGGACCGCGCCCGCGTGCAGGTCGCGTGCGAGCAGGACACCGCCGCCGGCAACAGCGAGCTCGCCGCGATGCGCCGGCGGTTCCTGGCCGGGCTGACGCAGACCGTTTTCGCCGCCGCGGGTTCAGAGCAGCCCGCGGTCGCCGCGCGCTGGTGGGTCGCCGTTCCCTACCAGCCCCCGGTTCCTGAAAGCCCGCGCGAGCAGTTCCGGCACGCGGCGATGCGTGCCCGGGGTAAGACCGGCTGGGCCGCGCACCACGCCGCGGCGGTCGGGAGCATGCAGTTGACGGGGCAGATCCAGGCCGCGCTCGCCGGCGCGGGAATCGAGACCTACCTCCTCGACGGCGTGCAAACCCTCGCGCTCCTATGGGAGCGCGTACACCCCGCCGCCGCAACCCTCCCTGACCTCGACCTGCTCGCCGACGCCGTCGGCGTCGCTGAAGCGACCACAACTGGCGCGGCCGCCGAGCAGCGCCACCGCGTGCTGCGTGCCCTGTGCGACGGTGCGGCCTCGGGGATCGACGCCGGCGACCCCGGGTTCCTGCGCCATCGCGATGGGACGCTGGAGGAGGTCGTGCATCTCGGGACCCCGCCGCTGCAAACGAGCCCGTGGTGGCTGGCGCACCTGTTGTCCTGCCCGCTACCCGCAACGGTCGCGGTGCACATCACGGTCGGGCACCGCGGCCGCGAGCAGGGCCGCCAGCGGCGGCGGTGGAAGCGGCTACGCGCCGCCGTGATGTACAAGCAGCGGCGCGGTCAGCTCGTCGGCTCAGACGAGGAAGAAGCCTTGGACGAGGCCCAGGCCGTCGACGCCGAGCTCGCCGGTGAGATCGGCGCGACCGTCTACCAGGTCGGGATCTACTGCGCGATCCGCGACCCCCGCGGCGACGAACGCGAATTCCAACGGCTCGTCGGGGACACCGCCCGCGAGTTCCACGCCCTCACGAACGCCCGCGTCGTCCGCGGCCGCCGGCTGTGCCTGCCCGGGCTCACCGCGACCTTGCCGCTCGGCGTCGACCCGCTCCGCGCCCGGCGGAGCTATGCGCAGCGGAACATCGCGCACTGCGTCCCCTTGACGTCGACGAGCTGCGGCTCGCCGAGCGGGCTGGTCCTCGGGTTCTCCGATCCTGGCGGGACGGTCGAGCGGATCGACCCGTTCGACCCGCTCTACCCCAGACGGGTCACGCTCGTGCTCGGCCCGTCGGGCGGTGGGAAGACGGTGCTGATGAACGTGCTGTTGATGCGGGCGATCTCGCAGGGGATGCGCGGTTGGATCATCGACCGCTCATCCACCCCCGATCGCGACGGGCAGACCGCCGGTACGGGGCACTACGACACGCTCCTGTCGCTGGTGCCCGGCTCGCGGCGGGTGCAGGTCGGCTCGAGCGCCGGCGACGTGATCTGCCCGTGGGACGTCCAGGACCCCGCCCGCGTGCCGAGCGAGAAATCGGAGTTCCTACTCGCGATGCACGCGCTGCTGATCGGCCACACCCACGGCGAGAACGCCCGCCAGCGGACCCTCACCGCCGTCGAAGAAGGACTCCTGTCAACCGCGATCAACGCCACCTACGCCCACTGCGCCACAACCGGCGAACGGCCCCGCGAAACCCTCTTGCTCGAGCGACTAGCCGCGCGCGTGGAAGAAGGTGAGCTGACCGGCTCGAACGCCGACGCGCTGCAATCGCTGATCCTGCGCCTCGAACCGTATTGCGAGGGCGGGACGCTCGCGCACATCGCCGATCGGCCGACGACCGTCCCCGACGACGCGCCCATAACGCTGTTTGACCTGACCGGCCTGCCGGAGCGGCTGACGCCGGCGATGATGCTCGTGCTCGTCTCGCACATCGAGGGGCGCGTGCAACACACCCGCCGCGCCCGCGTCGCGGGCGAGCTCGACGACACGGGCGCGTGGGCGGGGAAGCTGTTCCTCGTCGTCGAGGAAGGATGGGCGCTCACCAGCTCGCCGGCGGCGGGCGCGTGGCTGAACGAGTACGCCCGCCGCTCCCGCCACTACGCGCTGTGGCTGATCTTCATCAGCCAGCACTTCAAGGACCTCGCCAACGAACAGGGCCGCGCGCTCTTGGGCAACAGCGTGCTCAGGTTGTGCCTGCAGAACGACCGCGACGACCTCGACTACGGCCGCGACACGATCGGCCTCACAGGCACCGACATCGAGCAGATCACCACGCTCCCCAAACAGGAGGGTTCCTATTCGACGGTGTACGTCGTCTCGCGCCGCGGCCGCGGCGCCGTAAGAGTCTCGCTCGCCGACCTCGAGTACTGGATCTGCTCATCAGACCCCGAGCACGACCAGCCACGCCGCGCCCAAGCCCTCAAAGACTCAGGCGGGAACCCGTGGAAGGCACAACGCCTGCTCTGCACCCCCGAATGGCACAACACCTACCGCGACCGTTGCCCCACGGCGTGATGCAACAGCTCACCATCAACCGTCCCGCGAACATGCCGCTCCCGCTGGTCGCGCCCGGCGGACCGCTCGGACCGAAACGCTCGAAGGTCCCGTGGCTCGCCGGTCTCGGGAGCTTCATGCTGCTCGCGCTCCCGGTGGTGCTGCTCGCCGGCGCCGGCAACCCGCCGTGCCTCACCGCGACAGCGCCCGGGACTGTTGACACCCCAGCCGGCGGCGGGCCCGTCGCGGCCGGCATGTACGCCCAACCGCTGCGCCTCCAGCCGGCCCGGTGGTATCGGGTCGGCGCGACGATGTACGGCGGCCCGACCGACCCCACCAGCGGGGACTACGGGTCGATCGGCACCCCCGGCCAGTCCTACCTCCCCGCGCACCCCGACAGCTTCGCCGAGCTCTCAGTCCTCGACCGCAACCCGGCGAACGGCGGGAACTTCACGTTCGCCGACGCGAACGCGCTCTCGAACCTGCCGTATCTGACCGGGCTGCGCGTCGCGAACGGTTCCCGCCAGATGGTGCTTTACAAGCGCGACGTCGGCTACGGGCAAGGCCCCGGCCAACGGATCGCCAACGGCCAGCCGTACCGCCTCGACGTCTGGTGGCAATCAGCCGGCCCGCTCGGCGTCTCAAAGAACCCGATCGACATCGAACTCGACCCACCGACCGGCGCCGGCGCCACACTCGGACAGCTCCCCGCCAGCACCCAAGCCCCCGGCGCGAGCACGATCGACCCCGGATGCGCAGCCGCGATCAGCGGTAGCGGGATCCCGCTGCCGCTCGTCCCCGGCACCCAGACGAAGATCCTTCCCTCGGGGCTCGCCGCCGCCGGACAGTCCGCGCCGGCCGCGGTCAAGGCGATGGTCGCCGCCGGCAACCGCCTGTACGGCAAGCCCTACATCTACGGCGGCGCGCACTGCTGCTCGCTCGACACCCTGCAGCCCGGCTACGACTGCTCGAGCGCCGTCTCCTACGTCCTGCACGCCGGCGGCGTGCTCGGCCCGAACGCGCTCGTCTCAGGCCAGCTCGCGAACTGGGGGCAGCCCGGGCACGGGCGGTACGTGACCGTCTACGCCAACGCAGGGCACGCGTTCATGTACGTCGCCGGCCTGAGATTCGACACCTCCTACAACGGCACCGACACCGGACCCAACGCCGGCCAGGCAGGTCCCCGCTGGCGCGCGTATCCGACCGTCCCCTCATGGGCGACGTGGAGCGTCCGCCACCCACCCGGCCTCTAAAGAGAACTCGATCGCATGTACAAGCTCGCGCACACGCTCACCCTGATCGCCGCCGGAGCGGCGATCGCCGGCTGCGGAATCTCAAACCCCTACCAGCACACCGCCGGCACCACCACGTCGACGTCGACGCCGACCAGCACGACGAGCTCGCCAACCCCCAACCCAGCGCAGAACCCGGGTGAGGCACCGGCTCCCCCGCCGCCAGCCCCGGCAAGCCAAGCGCCCGCGAGCGTGCGCAGCACCCCCGCCGGTGCGATCACGCAGTTCGCGACCCTGTACATGAACTGGACCTGGCGGACGCTCGCCGCTCATGAGCGCAAGCTCGCGGCGCTCAGCGTCGGACCCGCCCGCCTCTCAGAGCAGCAGGCCGCCGCGGCCACCGTCGCGGACAGCACGATCGCGCAGAGCCGCGTCCACAACAGCGGGCAGATCATCAGCATCGCCCCCAGCCGCACCAACGCCAAGCAGTGGGTCGTGGTCACGCGCGAGCAGACCGGCGGCAACAGCCAATACGACGGACTCCAAGCCTCCTACCACGTCACCCTCGCCGAGCTCGCGCAGCTCAACAACGGCTGCTGGACGGTCTCGGAATGGCTCCCCCAACTCTAGCCGAACTCGTGTCCGCGCGGACGACTGTGCCAGGAGAGGGATTCCGCTTGGCGCGCATACCGGCCCGCCAGCACGCGCGTCGCGTCGGCGCCGCCGCGGCCTGTGTGTGGCTGCTCACCGGCTTCGGTGTTCTGGTGGCACGACTTGCCCCCGCGCTCGCGCCCAGCGGCGACCCGCACCCGACGCTGCACGGAACGCTCGGCGAGCTCGCGAGCGTGACCGCGAACAACCTGCGGGTACTCACCGCCCCGTTCCTGCTCGCCGTCTTCCGCTGGCCGCGCGGGCGGATCACCCGCCATCTCGGCGACGTGCTGATCGCTGCGCTGATCGCGGAGAACACGATCGCGGTTGGGCTCGCTCTGGGGCGCTGGGGCGACCGGCTGCTGCCCTACGTGCCGCACCTCCCACTCGAATGGACCGCCCTTGGCATAGCTGGCGCGGCCTGGCTGACAGCCCGTGACGGCAGCCCTGGCCACGTCATCGCCGTCTACGCCTTAGCGACCCTCGCGCTGACGATCTCCGCCGCAGCCGTCGAAGTGGAACTCGCCCCGCACCCGCACAACGGCCAACGAGCTGACCGGAACGGGCTGACGCAGGCCAGCGACCCGTCGCTCCTCGCGGGGAGCGGGTGTCGGTTGTCTTCGCCGGATTGTGCACCGTCCGGCGGCCTGCTCGCTTCAAGGTCGCGTACCGCTTCCTTCCCCTCACGCAGAGCGTTCGGTTCCGCTCGGCCGCCCGGCCGGCGCCACCGGACTACGTCAACCACCCGATCCCCACAAGGAGGGACCACCAGATGCTCAACCGCGTAATCCTCATCGGCAGACTCACAGCGGCCCCCGAACTCCACGACCGCTCGGGCACCCAGGTCGGACGACTGCGGCTCGCCGTGCAACGCCCGCGCGGCAAGGATGGCGAGGACCGCGGCGCCGACTTCGTCGACGTCACCGTCTTCGGAAACCAGGCGCAGGTCTGCCACCAGTACCTCGCCAAGGGCCGCCGCGTCGCGATCGAGGGACGCCTGCAGCACTCCGAATGGCAGGCCGAAGACGGCTCACGCCGCCAGAAGCTCGAGGTCATCGCCTCGAGCGTCGAGTTCCTCGACCGCAAACCCAGCGAGGACCAGGAGCCCGAGGCCGTCGAGGCGGCCGCGTAAACGCCGGCGGCTGGGCGGGACGCCCGGGCAAGGGGCGTCCCGCCAACCAGCCGCCCTCCAAGGAGAGCGACATGCAACCCCACACTTCTACCACCCCCGCGCGCCCCGGACTGGTCGGCAGCCTCTGGATCGACAAGGCCCACCACCACCGCCTCGTCGAAGTCATCCGCGTCCTCGACAACGAGCGCGTGCTGATGCAACCCGTCCGAGACGCACGCCTGAAGCCGCCCGGCTACCTCGAGACCACCGACCACCTCGCGGGACTCGATTACCGGCGGGTGACGCCGTGACCGCGTCCACCGCCTCCAAGAACGAGGAGCGCGCCGCCCGCGATCGCCTCAAGGGAATCGAACGAGCCCGCGCCGCCAACGCCAAGGCGAACGCCCGCCGGCGAGCCGACGTCATCCGCGACGAGCTCGCACGACCCAGCGCCAAAGACTGCCGATGCCCGATCACACCCGCCAGCACGGTCGAGCAGCTCCGCGCGCTCGGTGCCGGATGCACGGCCGGTCGATGGGTCTGCCCGACCCTCGACGCGGTCCGCCGGAGGCTCGGCGCATGAGTACCCCGACCCTCACCAACGCAGTCGGCGCGTCGACTGAAGTCCCGTCAGGCGGCCACCAGCGCCCCGACCTATACGACGCGTATCGCGCGCTGTGGGCGATGAACCGCGACGAGCGCACCGCCGCGATGTGGCGAGGAGAGCGCAGCCTGCGCCAGCTTTGTCAATGGTCCTCCCGCGCACAGCACGAGGTCCCGCTACTCGGCGGCGAGTTCGCGTGGATCGCGATGCGCACACCCGAATGGGCCGAAGCCAGCAACAAACTCGGCGCCGACCATGTCACCGTCGGCCACCACGAGGTCGACCCATGACGACCGCGCTCACAACCATCGGCAGCCGCGGCGTCACGCTGACGGTAGGACCCTCAGCGCTACGGGAAGCGCCCGACGGGGTCGCCGTCGAGCTGACGCTCTACGACGGCCCGGTCGTCCTGACGCTTACCCGAGACGAAGCCGAGGCGATCGCAACCGAAATCGTCCGGCAGCTCGCCGAGGCCGCAGGGGCAACGTGATGGCGACGCTCACCCTTCCCGGGGCCGACATCTGCGGCTTCTACCGCAGGCTCGGGATCCAGGTCCCCGAGCGTCCGTGCATCGAGGCGTCCGTGCGGTGCTTCGCGGCTCCCGAAGCCCACCTCCGCGAAGACCGCGACCCGTCCTGCTCGATCAACGTCATCAACGGCGCGTGGAAATGCCATGGCTGCGGCGCCGACGGCGGCCCATACGACGCCGCACTCGCCAAACATCACACTCCCCGCAGCGCGATCGACCTCATGATCGCCCACGGGATCATCGAACGCCGCGCACGAATACAGACAGCCCGCGAGCTGCTGAGCGCAGCCGGAGTCCGGGCAGTCCCGCAGCCCAGCTCGCACATGCATACGCGCACGCCGGAGCACCAGCCTCCGCGGCCAGCACTCCAGGTAACCGAGCAACACATCTCGCGCTGGCAGACTGCTCTCGCCCGCCGCCCCTCCCTGCTCGCGACACTCGCCCGCGAACGCGGATGGCGCTACGAGACGATCCGCGCCCTCGAGCTGGGGCTCGACCGCGGCCGGATCACGATCCCGATCCGCGACGCTCGAGGCGAACTGCAAGGCCTGCTGCGTTATCAGCCAAAGCCCACCGGCCGCCCCAAGATGCTCTTCGCGCTCGGCAGCAGGGTCGGGCTCATCCCCCACCCAACCACCGAGGCGTCCGAACGGATCCTGCTCGTCGAAGGGCCACCGGACATGATCGCCGCCCGCTCCCGCGGGCTACCAGCGATCGCGGTGCCCGGCGACTACGCGTGGCGGTCAACCTGGGGGGACCTCGTGGCCGGACGCCAGGTCACGATCGTCATGGATGCCGACCCGCAAGGCCGCGCGGCCGCCCTTCGAATAGGCGCCGACCTCGCCACCCACGGCCATCCGCGCATCGTCGAGCTCGCGCCGCTGCGCGACGACGGATACGACCTCACAGACTGGCTCCTCGACCACCCAGAGCGCGTCGACGTCGACGCGCTCGCCACACGCACGCCCGCGCATCAACAGAGCAGCCAACCATGAACGACACCGCCATCACAAGCCCCGACGACTACACCCAACAAGCCTCGGCCGCTGTGCCCGCGGCCGCGCGCGCCGAGCACGACTTCGCAGGCCGGCTCGCCACCGTCCTCGCACGGGTGGCGAGCGAGCTCGGGTCCTCGGACGCCATCACCGCCGGCCGGCCCGGCTCCTGGGAAGCCGACCTCGTCCAGCAGCTCAGCAAAGGCACCGTCGGCTACGACGACGAGTTCCTAACCGACTACGGAGGCCCGCTGCAGTGACGCCCAGCGGACTCTTTGAGGATCCGGCCGACCCGATCATCGCGCTCCTGGCCGATCAGATCGCCGACCTCCTCGCGCAGAGGCTCGGTCCGCGGCTCGCCGACATCATCGAACCGGGCGGCCCGAGTACAGTCGCCCCGACAGACGAGACCGAAAGCCGCGACGGGCTATGGACCGCACGGCATGTCGCTGCGCACTACCGCGTTGACGTGCGCTTCGTGTACCAACACGCAAATGAGCTCGGATGTGTGCGCCTCGGCGGCGGACCTCGCCCTCGCCTTCGATTTGACCCTCGGGCCGTGCGCCAGCGCTGGCCAGCCGTAGGAGAAGCGCTGCCGGCGGCGCGCACGCAGCGCACACGACCTAAATCCGGAGCTCGCCGCGCCAAACAACGCGGCTACGAGCTGCTCGAATTCGATCGCGAGACATGAGCCGACGCGGACATACACTCACGGCGATGGGCCCGCGATCCGGCGCGGCCGGGCGGGCGACTCGAAACGACGAGGAGGCCCCAGTGGAGAAACGAGCGCTCGGCGAGATCCGTGTGCATGAGCGTCAGGACGGATTGCGCACCTACAGTCTGCGCTTCCGTGTCAACGGCAAGCGGCGGAGCATCACGCTGGGCACTGACGCCGACGGATGGAACGACCGCCGCGCGGAGCGCAAACTCGAGGACGTGCTGGCAGAGATCCGAGTCGGCCTGTGGCGACCGCCACAGCCGCCAGAGGCGGTCGACGAACGGGAGATCACGTTCCACGAGTTCGCCTCCCGCTGGTGGGTGGCGCGTAAGGAAGAGCTGCGCCACAAGACGCAGCTCGACTACGAGTGGCAGCTGCGAAAGCACCTGCTGCCGTTCTTCGCCGACTATCCGGTGTGCGAGATCGACCTCGCGCTGGTGGAGCGCTACCGCGAGGACAAACTCATCGAGCGCGAGCGAGTGCGCGCCGCGGCTGAGGTGGGCCAGCCCTTGCGCGACAGGCGAGGCCAGCGACGGATGCCGATGAGCAACGGCAGCATCAACAAGACGCTCGTCACGCTCGCCCAGATTCTGGAGAGCGCAGTCGAGCGAGGCCTGGTGGACTCAAATCCCGCCAGCGGGCGTCGGCGTCGGCTGAAGACCTCGAAGCCGGTCCGTCGGCACTTGGAAGCGGACGACCTCAAGGAGCTGCTCTCGGTCGCGGCGGATATGGACCGAACCTCCCCGTATCGGATCGGAAGGCGGCCGATGATCGCCGTCATGGCCAAGTCAGGGCTCCGAGTGACGGAGATGTGCCTGCTGCGCTGGCGGGATGTAGACGTTCACCACCAGAGGCTGATCATCGGGCACGCCAAGACCGACGCCGGCGTCCGCGAGGTCGACCTCAGCCTCGACGTCATGGAGGAGCTGATGGCATGGCGGGCCAGCTGCAAGATCAGTGATCCCGATCGATTCGTGTTCGCGACTGTCAGCGGCCGCCCGCGCGACAAGGACAACGTTCGGCAAAGGGTTCTGGGCCCCGTCCTTAAGAAGACCAACGAGCTGCGTGAGCAGCGTGGGCTCGCCCCGCTCCCCCAGGTCAGTCCGCACGCCCTGCGCCGCACGTACATCAGCCTTCTGATCGAGGCGGGAGCGCCGCTTCCGTACGTGATGCGGCAGGTCGGGCACGAGGACTCGCGGACCACCCTCGAGGTGTACGCCCAGGTCCAGCAGCGGCTCAACCGCGACCACGTGCACCAGGCGTTCGACGATCTGCTCGCCAGTGCCGGCGAGCACGCAGAGGTTCCGACCGAAGGGCGCGAAAAGATGTCGTCGTCGACGGTGTCGGCGAGCTTCGGTGACGCTGAATTCAGCCGCTCCGAAGGCAGTGAAGATCCGCGTGGTCCGCGCAAGTGGTCCACGGAAGCCAAGTAGATGTTCCGAGGATGACGCGCAGCACACCCAGCCCACAAGAAAGCCCCGCAAGGCGAGGCTTTCTTGAGATGGAGCTAGCGAGACTCGAACTCGCGACCTCCTGGGTGCGATCCAGGCGCTCTCCCAACTGAGCTATAGCCCCGTGCGGCGGCATCGAGCCGCGCGGATCGAGACAGTTTAGCCTCGCGTTGCCGTCCCCCGCACGACGCCGAACCTGAGGGGAAAATAGCGCTGGGGTTGTGACCGCCTTCCGGGTAAGGGCGTGTGGGTTGTCGCGGCGATTCAGGCTGCCAGCGGCGTTTCCTGCAGGGTCACGGTGTGCCCGAGGCGCTCGAGCTGAGCGACGAGGCGTCGGGTCTGTCGTTCGGGATCGCGTCGGGCGTAGTAGTCGCCGCCGAGGTCGTTGTAGAGCTCGCCGGTGGTGAGCATGTGCCAGATCGCGCACAGCATCGAGTGTTTGACGGCGCCGAGCGCGCGGGCGTGGCCGAGTTGGGACTTCTTGCGGCGGTAGAGGGCTTGCAGGTAGCTGTCGTTGGTGCGCAGGGCCGCCATCGCGGCCTCTTTGAGCGCCTGGTTGAGCCATTTCGACCCCTTGCGGCTCTTGCCGGAGCGGCGTTTGCCGGCGGACTGGTGGTTGCCGGGGCACTGGCCGCCCCAGGAGGCGAGGTGATCGGCGCTGGGGAACTGGGTCATGTCGGTCCCGATCTCGGCGATCACGTTCTGGGCGGTGCGGACCTCGATCCCGGGGATCGTGCACAGCAGGTCAACCGCCGCCGCGAAAGGGGCGAGCTTCACCTCGATCGCTCCCGTCAGCGTCTCGATCTGCTGATCGAGGAAGTCGAGGTGCGCGAGGATCGCGCCGATCAGCAGCGCGTGGAGCTCGTCGAAGCGACCCTCGAGCGCCTCGCGCAGCGCCGGGATCTTCGCGCGCATCCGACCTTTCGCTAGGTCGGCCAGCACGACCGGATCGGTCGTGCCGTTGATTAGCGCGTTGAGCATCGCGCGGCCCGAGACGCCGAGGATGTCGGTCGCGACGCAGTCGAGCTTGATCCCGGTGTCCTCCAGCGCCTTGTGCAGCCGGTTAGCCTCGCGCTGACGCTCGGCGATCTGCGCCTTGCGATAGCGGGTCAGCTGTCGCAGCTCGCGGATCGGCTTCGGCGGAACGAAGCTCCCGCGCAGCAGCCCGGCCTCGGTCAGCCGGCAAAGCCACTCGGCATCCTTCACATCGGTCTTGCGACCAGGAACTTGTTTGACGTGCCTCGCGTTGACCAACAGCAGCTCGAAGTCGTCTTCGAGCACGTGCCAGACCGGCTTCCAGTAAACGCCGGTCGCTTCCATCGCGACCTGCGTGACACGGTGAGCCTTGAGCCAGTCGCGCAGGGCAAGCAGCCCACGGACGGTCGTCTTGAACTCCGCGAGATGCTGGACTCGCACACCCTGCTCGTCGGGCACCCGCACACAAGCGGTCACCTGCGCCTTATGCACGTCCAGCGCGCCCGGGCGCTCAACGATCACATCCATCAGACCTCCTTGGGATCAACGACACGGATCGCCGTCCGCCAAGAACCTCCGAAACAGACGAGTCTGAGGAGCGCGCTCACGGCGGCAGTCCCGGGATCCGGGGGAGGTCCCCACGCCAAACTGAACCACGGGCTCAAAAGCACCACAGGAAACGGGACGTCCGGCGAACGACGCCCGGATCATCCAACATTTTCACCCGCCCCGGGTCGCCGGCGCAGCCGGCGAGGGAAACTGACAGGAAAGCGACCAGGGCTGAGCTCCGAGGACGGCCACACGTCCCGTCGCGGTCAGCTCTCCGATCCCGTAGAGAGCCATCAGGCGCCTTGCAGCCTGGCTGCCGGCGGCATACGCGCGCAGCTCCTTGTCCAACGGCGCCATATCCCGGTCGAGCGCGTCGATTATCGCGATCGCGATCGTGGCCTATTCGCGGGCGGTCTCGGGCAGCGGGCTGAGCGGCGAGCCATTCGCGCCCGTCACCGACCATCAACGAGCGCCGGTGTGGGCACCCGTGGTGGTAGAGCACAGCCTGGATTCGCTGCTGCCACTCGCAACGCTGGTGCGAGAGCGTATGCCGACCGCGGACTCGTGCGCGGAGATCGAGGATGTGCTCGGGCGGGATCCACGACTCCGGGAGCCGGCCAATCATCAACAGCTCACGCAGATGCCTCGCGTCCGCACGCCCGGTCTTCGCACGCTTCTTGCTGCCCTTCCGGGCGCTGGTCTCCGCCGGCTCAGCCAAATGCACCTGCGCGCCGATCCGGCGGAGCCGCTCGACCACGAACCGCCACCCGGTCGTCGCTTCCAACGCCACCTCGAGCTGCTGGCCGGCAAAGCGCGCGAGGAACCGCCGGCGGTACGACACTGAGTACGCCCGTCCGACGTTCAGGTCAGCGGATCTTGCGCAGCTTATCGAGCTGGTGGACGAGGAGGCGCGGGAGCAGCCGTGGGCCGGGGATGACGACGAGACTGAGCTGCTGGAGAAGCGTGAGGGCGTCCAGCTGAAACCAGTGCTCGGCGACCTTTCCATCGACCAACCGGTTGAGCTCGAGCCCGTAGAACGAGACCTTTGTGCCGGTTGGCGGCAGCCCCTGGAACTCGCCGGTGTGGGTGCCTTGGAAGTGGATACGTTGTGCGACGAGGTCGCCGTCCCCGACTGTGTCCTCTACCGTCAGGTGGAGGTCAGGGAAGCCTTCCACGAATCCCGCCAGGAACCGGGTCCAAGCCTCGGAGTCCAGTGGGGCGGGTTCCAGGCTCGCGGGAGCGTGAGCGACGTAGTCTGGCGTGCGCACGGCCGCTTCCGCCGCGTCGTCGCGCTGATTGAATACCTCGATCCATCGGCGGCAGAGGGCCTTGTTGCGCTCGACCGAGGCCGGGTCAGTGAACGTCTGGCTCGGTCCTGAAGCCATCACAAACTCCTTCCGGGTTGGCAGCGGTAGCAACGCTACGCGTTCAACCGCGTCGGGGTGCGGGTGGCGGTCTGTCTGTGGCCAGCATTGTGTTCAGCTTGGGATGCATGGTTGGGTCCTCTGTTCGATGAGTTGATGGGCTGGGTGGGGCGCGGTTGGCGGCCGGTCAGGCGGGGATCCCGGGCGGGCCGAGGATCTCGATTCCGTGCTCGGCGGCGAGCTTCGCGACTGCGGTCATGTCCGGTGGGGCGCCGGGGGCCGGTGGGATCTCGAGCCGCTCGGCGGGCTCGGCCAGCGCGCGCACGAACTCCTCGAAGCCGGCCGGTTCGGTGACGAGCAGGAACCGGGCCTGCTCGGAGCTGACCGTGAACGTGTGCGGGATGTCGCGCGGCCCGTAGACGAACGAGCCGGCCGGCGCGTTGATCACCTGGCCGCCGACCCAGAAGGTCAGCTCGCCTTCCGTGACGTAGAACCACTCGTCCTCGCGGCTATGCACGTGCAGTGGCGAGCCGCTCCCGCGTGGTCCCAGATGCTCGATGACCGCGACTGCTCCCGCCGTGGCCTCGCTCGAGGCCTTGATCGTGACCAGGAAGCCGAGAAACCACAGCGCTTCCCCCTGGCCGGGTTGCAGCGCGATCGAGGCGGTGTCGTTGCTTGCAGTGCTCATGTCCTCTCCTGTCGTGTGGTCGGGCGCGACGTCGCGCGCCGGGTGTTGGTGGTGGATTTCGAGCAGGCGCAGCAGTCCGAGCCAGCCGTTGAACTCCTGCTCGCGGCCTGTGTAGTCGCGCACGCTGCCACCGGGCGGGTCCGAATCGGGGTCGAAGCTGACAAGCAGCTGGACTGGCTGTGCCGGTGCTCTCATCTCGGCGGCGAGCTTGCCGCCGATCGACGCGCGAGACATCGGCCAGGTGCGCAGACTCTTGTACGCTTGCGGCCGTGGGCGCAGCAGCCGCCTCGGTGTCTCTGGTTGGGCGGGCGGCTGAGTTATCAGCGCTCGATGAGTGGCTCGGCCGCGTGTCCGCCGGCAAGGCCGGCCTGGGGTTGATCGAGGGAGAGCCCGGGATGGGCAAGACACGCCTGGCTCAGGCTGCGTTGGAGGCGGCGGCGGAGGCCTCGTTCGGCGTGTTCTCGGCGCGGGCGGACGAGCTCGATCGCGGCCGGCCGTTCGGGGTGCTGGCCGATGCGTTGGGATTCGTCCCCGAGGCGCCGGAGGGGTCGGTTGCGGTTCCTGGGTTGGAGTACAGGCTTGTCGATCAGATCGTCGAGCGCCTCGAGGCGTTGGCACTCAAGGGCCCGGCGGTGGTCGGGCTTGAGGACTTGCAGTGGGCGGACCCTGGGACGCTGGTCGCGCTGCGGGCGCTGGGCCGGCGGCTGGCGCATCTGCCGCTCGCGCTGCTCGGCACGTTCCGGCCGTCCCCGAGGTCAGCGGAGCTGGAACGACTGATCGAGGACTGGCAGGGGGTGGGCGCCTTGCACCTGGTGCTGACGGGCCTCGAGCATGCTCGTGTGCTGGAGCTGGCCGCCGAGCTGGTCGGCGCGCCTGTTGGCCCGACGCTCGAGCAGCAACTCGCGAAGTCGGCCGGGAATCCGCTGTTCGTGTGCGAGCTCATCGGCGCGCTTCAGGACGACGGGGCGATCGAGCTGGCGGGTGCGCTGGCGGAGCTCGCCGGGGAGTCATTACCGCCGTCGCT
The DNA here is from genome assembly GCA_963816005.1 of uncultured Solirubrobacteraceae bacterium. Lineage (GTDB taxonomy): Bacteria > Actinomycetota > Thermoleophilia > Solirubrobacterales > Solirubrobacteraceae > Palsa-465. The sequence goes on from CAWFKF010000062.1 coordinate 272,881, forward strand.
TCGGCTGACGATCTTGCGTCGGGTTGGCCTTCTGGGGGATTCGGCTCTCTCGCTGCTGCGTATGGCGTCCGTGCTGGGGACGACGTTCGCACTCGCTGATCTCTCGGCGGTGTCTGGGAGCCCGGTCGCGGTCGTGTTGGACGAGCTGCTCGAGGCTCGGCGCGCAGGGGTCGTGGAGGAGGCGGGTGCGGTGTTGCGTTTTCGTCACGACCTGGTGCGCGAGGCGCTCTACTTGGATCTGCCCGAAAGCGCACGGCGAGCGCTGCATCGCGAGGCGGGGCGCTCGCTCGCGCGCGCCGGGGCTCCGAGGCTGCAGGTCGCCGAGCAGCTGTCGCTGGGCGCCTCGCCGGGCGACCGAGAAACGGTTGGCTGGCTGCGTGACGCGGCGGAGGACTGCGTGCTACGCACCCCGGAGACGGCGCTCGCGCTGCTCGAGCGGGCGGCCGCGCTCGCAGACCCGAGTGACCCGGCCCGGGACCAAGTGCTGGCCGATCTCGCGGACGCGCTGGTGTGGTGTGGCCGACCCAGCGAGGGCCAATCGCTGGCGGCCGACCTACTCGCGCGCGGCGCGGCGGCCTCCACGCGCGATCAGGCGCGGGCGACGGTGGTTCGCGGCCTATGGCTCGACGGTCGCTGGCACGAGCTCGTCGAGCAGGTCGGCCGCTGGCTCGGTGCGGCCGAGCCCGAGCTCACTCCCCACGCACGTGGGCGGATGCTCGCCGACCAGGCGATGGCGTGCGCGTTTGGCGGCGACGCCGCGCGCGCCGAGGAGCTCGGATTCGCGGCGCTGCGGATCGGCGAGCAGCTCGATGACGATGCGGTGGTGTTTCAGGCGCTGCAGGCGCTCGGGCCGGTCCACAATTTCCGCGGCCGCAAGCACGACGAGCTGGCCGTCGCCGAGCGCGCCCTTGAGATCGTCGAGCGCGGCACCAACCCCGACCTTGTTCGCTTTCACCCGCATTTCGGCGCTGCCATGGCGCTGGCGGGCAACGATCGCCACGAGCAGGCGGAGGCGATGTTCAAGACCGGGCTACGACTTCGCGAGGACCTCGGGACAGTGTGGGATCTGCCGCTCTACCAGGCGGGCTTGGCGGACCTGCACTGCCAGATGGGAAAGTGGGATGAGGCGCTCGCCGAGGCGGAGACCGGCGTGGAGATCGCCGGCGAGGTAGGAACGCGGCTGGCGATCGTGGTCTGCGCCGGCGTCGCGGCTTGGATCCGCGCGCACCGCGACGACCTTGCCGAGGCCGAACGACTGCTCGCAATCGCGCAGAACGAGATCGACCGCGCTGGACCGCAGTGGGGGTCCTACTGGGTCATCCTCTCAACCGCGCAGCTGGCCGACGGCCGTGGCGATCAACCGCGCGCGCTCGAGGCGTTGTGCGACGGCTGGAACGCCAACGAACACAGCCTCGGCCTGCGCGTATATCTGGCACCCGAGTTGGTGCGGGTCGCCCTGGCGGCGGGGAACACCGAGCTTGCGCGATCGGTCGCCGACACGGTGGCCTCCTACGCGCCGGGCGCGAACGCGTCAAGCGCCCGCGGCAACGCGCTGCTGGCCCGCGGGCTGGTCGATCACGACCCCGAGCTGCTCTCCCAGGCGGCGGCCGCTTTCCGGTCAGGGGGCTCGCCGCACGATGTCGCCATCGCGTGCGAGGCAACCGCAACAGCCATCGCCCCGCACGGCGACACGATCGCCCGGAGGCCGCTGTTCGAAGAAGCGCTCAAGACATACGAACACCTCAGCGCGCGGCGCGACATCGGCCGCGTGCTCGCGGCGATGCGCGCAGCCGGAATCAAGCGTGGCAGCCGCGCCGCCCACCGTCAGGAGCGGAAAGGCTGGGACTCGCTGACCGCAATGGAGAGCGACGTCGTGCGACTGACCGTTGAAGGGCTGACAAACCGGCAGATCGGCGAGCGGCTGTTCATCTCGCGCCGCACCGTCCAAACACACCTCTCGCACGCGCTCACCAAGCTCGAGGTCTCCTCGCGCGTCGAGCTCGCCGCCGAAGCCGCCCGACAAGCCCCCGTCGAGCTCCCACCGAAGTGGAGGAAGCCGATCTCGCTCTGACCCATTTTCCTGGTTGTTTCGTACCGCGCTGCTCGGGCTAACCAGGCCCCCAGCCTTTCCGACGGACGACGCCGACCAGAGTGGCGGCGAACTGCGCGTAACCCTGACGATCGGGGTGGATACCGGTGTCGGAGCTGATGACCCAGGGACTGCCGCCGCAGAACGAGACGAATGGATCGAGCGCGAACTCATCCTGGGTGGCGTCCGACTGGTGGCTGGGGCCGTCGACCCGCGCGTGGTTGGCCGGGCAGATGAAGCTCCCGGGACCCCGTCCGACAAAGAAGCGCGGCGGTGCCATCACGGCCACACGCGTCCCGTAGGCCGGGAGACTCCGCACCGCGCTGGAGATCGTCGCGTTGAACGTGGCGAACAGGATCCTGACCTGGTGGGCCGAGAACAGGGTCACGGACGGGATCGCGAGGTGGTAGAGGGATACCACGACGTGGTTGCGCGGAGCGGCCAACAGCTCACCCACGACCTCCTTCAGCAGCGGTCCGAGGCGCTGCGCGTGGATGTACCGGGTGACGCATGCGCGCAGCTCCGCGTCGGTGAAGCTGAACGCACAGAACGCGCCCGACCCGGTCAGGAAGATCGACAGCAGTGGATTGGCGCCGAGGGTCATGATCGTGAGGTTGGGATCGTCGTGGACGATCTGCTCGAGCTCGGGGCTCAGGTAGCCGCCGGGCGCCCAGTTCGAGGGGGTCGAGCCGCTCACCGCCAGGTTCTGAAAGGCAGCGGTGCCCTTCAGCCCGAACGCGTGCGCGGCCTGCGCCGCCCAGGAAACATCGTTCGCGAGCCCGTAGTCGGGCAGCCATCCGACCGGCCCGGATTCGTCCGGACCGTTGGGAGAGTTCGACGAGCAGCGATTGTTCGGGTTGGCGCCCTCAGGAACGCAGAACGGCAGCTCCAGCAGTGACATCTCAGCTCCGTTCGACAGGAAGCCGAATCCGGCGGTGACCGAATCACCGAGTGCTCGCATGCGAAACGGCGGCGCCACACCATGCAACCGCCGCGACGACGCCATCGCCGGAGCGCTCGCGGCGGCGCACAGCAGCGCGAGACACGTCAGGAACCCACCGATGGTGCGCAGACCAGCGCCCCGTAGTGCCCTCATTCTGCGCTCGATCCTACTCCTCGGGACCGAGCCCGTGGCGGATCGGCGGGAACGCCGCACGCTCGCCCGGAACGCCAGTTCGGGGCGCCTGCTCGGTCGTGTCTCGCCCACCGAGCCATGCGGCGGCCTCGGCGAGCGCCGCGACGTGGTCGAGACGTGGGGTGCTCTCCAGCAGCGATGTGAGATCGGTGATGCCGAGCACTGCCATCGTCTCGTCGCGCAGAACGCTCTCCGGCCACATCCGGACGTCGAGATCGGCCCGGATGTGCTCGCCGTAGGCGAGCCAACGACCGGCGATCTCCTGGGCTACGCCGGCTGCGTAGCGTGCCGCAAACCACAACGCGAAGGCCGCGAGCGTCTTGATGTCGGGACGACGCATGAACTCGACCGCCTCGGCCAGCGCCGGCTGCGGGATCGTCTCGTCACGGGCGGATTGGGCAAGGAGCCTCGTGGCCACGGCGACCGCCAGTGTCAGCTCATCGCCGCCGCATGTCTCAGCACTGCGAGAGGCGTGCTCGCAGGCCTGATCCAGGTGGCCTTCCACGTAGGCTTCGAGCGCGAGGTTGTAGTGGATCCAGCCGAGACCCTCGTCGTCCTGTTCGCCGGCGACCAACTCGAGCAGCGTCATCCTCAGCCGCCGGATCTCGTCGAGGTCGCGTGCATTGATCGCGTCTCCGAGCAGGTTGCCGGTTGCGATCGCCAGAGCAGTCCGGTCGCCGAGCTCGGCGGCGCGCGCCGCCAGCCGGCGGGTGAAGCCAACCTGCGTGACGGAGCTCGAGTCCACGTGATCGAGATAGCTCGCTGCCCGCAGCAGAGCGATCTCCTTGTCGGCTGGGACCGGGAAGCGATCGAGTAGGCGGCCGATCAGCTCGTGGGCCTCCTGCCGGAGCATGTCGGCGTGCCACAGCGGCCGTAGGCCGAGGGCCAGCTGCAACGCGGCTTCGACGTCGCCCTGATCGATCGCGTCCTCCAGTGCCGCACGGCAGTTGGCGTGATCCGGGCCCAGAAGCGCGGCGAGCTCGGTGGGCGCCGGGTTGCGGTGCAATTGCGCCGCCGCCGGCGCGACGAGCGCGCAGAAGTACCGGCGGTGCCGTGCTCGCGTCCCGGGCGCCAGCCCGCTCGCCTCGAGCTTCTCGGCAGCGAATGCGCGCACCAGCTCGAGCGCTGAGTAGCGATCGGTGCGCGGCTGGCGGCGAACCAAGCTGGCTCCGATCAGCTCGTCGAGCTCCACTTGGGAGGGCCGCCCGGCGACAGCTTCCAGCGAGGCCAGGGTGAACCCACCCATGAGCGCTCCGGCGCTCCGCAGTACGTCCCGCGCAGTGAGGGCAGCAAGTCGTAGCTCCATTCGATCGTGGCTTGGAGCGTCTGCTGACGTTCGGGGAGATCCCGCAAGCCGCGCTGACCGACAGACAACGGTCGCTCCAGCTGTCGCGCGATCTGATCCACGCTCAGCGACCGAGACCGCGAGGCCGCCAGCTCGATCGCAAGCGGTAGCCCATCGAGCGCGGTGCAGATCGTCCCGACGGTTCGAGTGAATGCTGAGTCGATCTGGAGCTTGCGGTTGGCGGCGACCGCACATTGCCGGAACAGCTGCACCGCCGGGCTTCGCGCGATATCGGCCGTCGACTCGCCGTCCGGCAGTCCGAGCGGCTCTAACTCGAAGACCTGCTCGCCTCGCACTTGGAGCGGCGTGCGGCTGGAGATGAGCACGCGGAGCTGTGGCGCTTGCGCGACAAGGTCCGTGACGAGCACCGCCGCGGCCAACAGGTGCTCGAAGTTGTCCAGTACCAGCAGGAGCTCCCGCGCGCGTACGTGCCGCCCCAGAGCGTCCGCGTCGAGTTCCTCCGAACCGTCATGCTGCGAGACCGCCGTCGCGATCTCAGCCGCTACCAAGGTCGGGTCGCGCAGCTGCTCGAGGCGGACGAACACCGCGCCGTCGCGATACTCCGGCTCCTGACGACGGGCGAGCTCCACCACCAGTTCAGCGTCTGCGCCAAGGGCGAGATCTGCGTCGAGCGGAGCATGATCGCCTCCAGGCGCTTGTCCTCGAGCGCCCGGCGCCAGTGCCCGACGTTTCCCTCGCACGCGACGTCATACAACGGGTCGCCGCGAAACAATGCGAGCGCCTCGCCAAGGAGGCTTCTAGCGCGTGACCGATCACCGCGGGCTTGCTCCAACAGCACGTCGAGGAGCCGCGCATCCAGCTCGAATCGGTCCGGCGCCAAGGCATACCCGGAAGCGTTGGATACGAGCAGGTCACCGAGCACGACGCGCAGCTTCGAGAGATGCACGTGGAGCGCCGACACTGCGCTCGCCGGCGGTTGTTCCCCCCAGAGCTCATCGATCAGTCGGTCGCGCGAGCGCGGCACGCCGCCGGCCAACAACAGCAACGCCAGCAACGACCGCTGACGGCCGGTCGGCGGTGTCAGCGCCTGTCCATCTTGCTCGACCATGAGCGGGCCGAGGACGCCAAAGCGATATGGGTGCAGGTCGTTTGTAGTGGGTAGATAGTCCTGATTTGTCGGGCGAATGGCGCGTCGGTCGGCGCTTTCTGGCAGGGTTATGCCCGTGGTTTCGGGAGGACTCCCGGTGAGCTGCGGCGAAAGTCAGGGGTGTTGTGTCTTTTTCGGACGGCGATACGGAGGTGATCGCGTGGCTCCTGATCTGCTGGACTTGTTCGTCGGCGCCCGGCAAGCTAACGGCTCTGTGAGCGAGCCGTCGTTGCCGTTGGTGGATGGTGATCGGCAGCCCGCGGGTGGCGAGGACCCGCGCGCGGCGGGGTTGGATGCGCGCCCGGTCGCGGGGTTTGAGCGCTCGCAGGCTCTGTTTGCGAGGTTGCTCGAGTGGGCGGCGGGCGAGGAGGCGTTGGGGCTTGAGCATTCAGGGCTCGAGGCGCGGCTGGTCAAGGACGGTCGTGAGTTAGCCCGCCAGGTGTTGCAGGACCAGCTCGATCTGCGCGCTGTGCTCGAGCCGCGCGTCGGTGGGGTGATCGGCGCTGAGGGCACGCCGCGGCGTAGTGTCGAGCGTGGCCACGAGCGCGATCTGCACACCGTGCTTGGCGAGGTGCAGGTCACGCGGCTGGCCTACCGGGCGGTGGGCAGCGAGAACTTGTATCCCGCTGACGCGCAGCTGAACCTTCCCGCCTCGCGCCACTCGCATGGGATCCGCAGGCTGGCCGCGCTGGAAGCGCCGCGCGGCAGCTTTGAGGACGCGCAGGCCGCGATCGTGCGTCAGAGCGGCCAGCAGATCGGCACCCGTCAGCTCAGAGAGCTGACGCTCTCAGCCGCCCAAGACGTTGCTGCGTTCTACGCGCAGCGAGAGCGCACAGCGCCAGAGGAAAAGGATCTGCTGGTGCTCTCGTGCGATGCCAAGGGGGTGGTGATGCGCCCCGAGGCGCTGCGTGAGCCGACTCGCACCCAGGCGCACAGCGCCTCGGGCAAGCTCAAGACGCGCCTGTCCAAGGGCGAGAAGTCCAATCGCAAGCGGATGGCGGAGATCGTCACCGTGTACGAACTCACCCCCGAGCCGCGCACCGCGGCCGACATCCTGCCCGACCCCGACAACCCTCCACCTTCAGCCACCCCGCGACCGAAGGCGAAGAACAAGTGGCTGGCCGCCAGTGTCACCGACGACGCCAGAGCGGTCATCGCTGGGATGCTCAACGAGGCCGACCGCCGCGATCCCGACCACAAGCGTCGGTGGGTGGCGCTGGTGGACGGGAACAATCACCAGATCGACCGGATCAAGACCGAAGCCCGCAAACGCAAGGTCAAGGTCCCGATCGTCGTTGACTTCATCCACGTCCTTGAGTACCTATGGTCAGGCTGCTGGTGCTTCTTTGAAGAGGGTGACCCGGCCGCCGAACGGTGGGTGCACGAGAAGGCGCGCGCCGTGCTGGAGGGCAAGGCGGGGATCGTCGCCGCCGCGATCCGCCGCAAAGCGACCCGCCTCGCGCTCGAGCCCAACAAGCGCCAAGCCGCCGACCGCTGCGCCGACTACCTCCTCGCGAAACGACCCTACCTCGACTACCCCACCGCCCTTCAGAACGGCTGGCCGATCGCGACGGGCGTGATCGAGGGCGCCTGCCGCCACCTCGTCAAAGACCGCATGGACATCACCGGCGCCCGCTGGGGCCTGGCCGGCGCCGAGGCGATCCTCACACTCCGCGCGCTGATCAGCAACGACGACTTCGACCAATACTGGACCTTCCACCTCGCCCAAGAACACTGCCGCATTCACGCATCACGCTACGCCCTCGGCGTCATCCCGGCACCCGCGTAACTCCCTCCAATGGACCTGCACCCAAGCGATATGTACTGCCGACCACCCCGGCACATGCTAGCCCCGCCTGGGGGCGATGGGCTACAAGGGTCCAGCTCCGAAGCCGACACACGCGTGCGGCCCGCTCCGCGTTGATCGCGTCGCGGGCCGCTGCTGCGTGCCCTGTCTTCGCGGCGCCGAGGCGCCGTGCCCCCGTGCCCCCCTTTGCCCTGCGGATCAGGCCAGGACGCCTCCGCCTCCGCTCACTTGGCGTAGTTGGACTGGCAGGCTTGGATCGCTCCGGCGTTCGGGCCGGCGGACTGCAGGCACGCCGTCAACTTCGCGGCGTTGCCGAGTTGCTGCTGCGCCTGTGCGGCGATGCTGCCACCCTGCCCGCTCGCGCTGCCGCCGGCCTGACCCGCGGCGGTGCTGAACTGCTTCTGGGCCTGATTGATCGCCTGCTGGCTCTGCTGCAGGCCTGACTTCAGTGCCTGGTTCGCGGTGTTCTGATCCGGCCGGATCACGGCGAAGTAGACGACCGCGAAGATCAACAACGACGTTGCCACTCCGACTGCCCAGATCCGCCAATTGTTGGTCACGACAAGCATGCTTACCCCCTGTTGTTCGTGTGTGTCTGCGGATGAGCCCACGGCGGCGTGCGCTGCCGCGGAAGGTCCTGAGAGTCGCTTCGCTCACGCGGTCGCCGCGATCTGCGCGAGCGCGGCATACCAGTCGATCACGATGTCGTGGTCCGCGCCGTCGGGTATCCGCTTGGCGGGCACGGTGTTGCCGGGATAGAGCAGCGGCAGCGCCGCCACCGGCACCGGGTTGCCAACCTGGGTCTGTTACGGAGGGCGGCCGTCGGCGATCACGGTGAGTGCGAACGCGTACATGTCGTCCCCGGTCGGGCTGCGCATCCCCATCGGCTGCGTCTCGACGATCACTGCCTTGCACGGAACTCCCAGTTCGCGGATCCGAGCGGCCGAGCCGACGTTCGCATCTCCGGAGCCGGCCATCGTCACCGTGGGCGGCTGCTCGCCGAACGACAGCGCGATTCGCGAGTGGTCGGCCGGGTCGACGCGCACGGCGACCGTCGCCCCCGGCATCAGCAGCTGCGGCAGGATCGTCGCCCTCACCGCCTGGCGGCAGGTCGCCGTGTAGCGCGGCTCGTTGTCCAGCGCCACCTCGACCGTGAACACGCAGACGTGCGAGGGGTCGAAGTCCGCTCCGGTGCTGACCGACGTCTGCTCAACGCCGACGATGATCCCCCGGCCGAGCAGCCCGTTCGTGAGCAGCTCCTTGGAGACCGATCCGGTGAGATCACGCATCTTGCTGAAGAGGCCCGTTGCCTGTCCCTCCTGTGGGAACGTGGAAGTGAATGAGCGCACCTTGAGCGGTCGCGCCTAAGGCGCACCAAAGAACCGCCAAAGCGGGAGTTCGGCCGTGATGTCCTCCGCGGACCACGCGCCCTCCGTGCCCCTACACTTGACCGCCACGACCCGCCGGCGACGGGTCGCGCCCAGGAGTCGCCCGCGCGACTCCGGCCGGCTCCATTACACATGTCGCGTTGATCGGGCATTCCAACCGAGGGACACACCATGCCTGACACCGACTACCGCTTCTCGATCGGCCCGTGGAACGTGAGCGAGGGCCGGGATCCGTACGGTCCCGAGACGCGCCCGGTGATGGACATCGCGTGGAAGATCGCGCGCTTCGCCGAGGCAGGGTTCGACGCCGTGATGTTCCACGACGATGACGTCGTCCCCGATATCGACTCCAAGAGCTCGGGGCAGGTGATCGCCGAAGCGACGGCGATGCGGCGCCGCGTGGAGGACGGGGGTATGGCCGTCGAGATGGTCGCGCCGCGTCTGTGGTTCAGCCCGCATACGGTCGACGGCGCCTACACCAGCAACGATCCCGCCGCGCGTCAGTACGCCATCGACCGCTCACTGCAGGCGATCGACATCGCCGACGCGATGGGCACCGACCTGATCGTGTGGTGGCTGGCGCGTGAAGGCACATACGTGCGGGAGTCCAAGAGCTACGGCCGCTCGCTGGAGCTGCTGGCGGAGGCCGCAGACCGGATGCTGGCCTACAACCCCAACATCCGGATCGCGATCGAGCCCAAGCCCAACGAACCGGTCGACGTCGCGTACCTGCCAACGATCGGGCATGCGCTTGCGTTCGCTCACCTGACCAGCGACCCCACCCGGGTCGGCGGGTTGCTCGAGACCGCCCACTGCATCCTCGCCGGGCTCGACCCCGCCGACGAGATGGAGTTCGCGCTGACGGCGGGCAAGCTTTGGTCCATCCACCTCAACGATCAGAACGGGCTCAAGTTCGACCAGGACAAGCCGTTCGCCAGCATCAACCTGCGCAGCGCGTTCGACCAGGTGCGGGTGCTCGAGCGCCACGGCTATGGGACGCGCGGCGAGTGCGTCGGCCTCGACGTGCACTCATTCCGCACCACCGCGATCGAGCAGGGCCTGGCCCACGCCGTCAACAGTCGCGCGACGTTCCTACGGCTCCTCGAGAAGGTCCGGAGCTTCGACGAGAGCACCGCCGAGGCGCTCATCGCCGTTCGCGACTACCAGGCGCTCGACCAGCTCGTCATCGAGCATCTGCTGGGCTGAGGGGCAGCACCCGGACATCGGCCGGTGCGGCACGCAGTCCGACCGGGGCGCCCTCCGCAATGCTCGGATCGCGGTCACCGCGGGGCTGGAGATGGACCGTGAAGCGGGTGAGGCGAATGAGCAGGCCGCCGCGGTCATGGCGCGCGGTGACCACGGTGTCGGTGAGCGCGCTCGACCAGGGGTCGTCGAGCTCGAGCTCCCAGGGATGGATGGCGATCTGCACGGGACCGCTGGCCGGGGTGGCACTGGTCAGCTCGCCGCCGCCGGCCAGCACGACGGTCGATCCCGAGCCGGCGGGCGTGGCGGTTCCGGCCAGGACGTTGGCGCCGGTGAGCTCCGCGACCATCGCGTTGGCGGGGCTGCGCAGCAGCTCGGTCGGTGTGGCGAGCTGCACCAGCCGACCGCTGTCGATCACCCCGATCCGCTGGGCGAGGGCGGCGTCGTCGAAGGAGTGGGTGACGAGCAGGGTCGGAAGCTGGAGGCCGGCCAGGAAGTCCGCGAGCTCGTCGCGCACCTGTTGGAGCGTGATCGGGTCCAGGGCGGCGAACGGCTCGTCGAGCAGTAGCACACGGGGGTCGCGGGCGAGCGCGCGCGCGAGTGCCACCCGCTGGCGCTCGCCGCCCGAGAGTCGCCGCGGCCGCGCCGCGGCGAGATGGGCGATCCCGACGCGCTCGAGCAGGTCGGGGCGGTCGCGCTTGCCGGCGAAGCGCACGTTCCCGGCGACGGTGAGATGCGGGAACAGCCCGTAGTCCTGCGGCAGGTACCCGACGCGACGGCGCTCCGCGCTCAGGTGAAGGCCACGGCCGGCGTCGAACCAAACCTCGTCGCCGAGCGTGACGCGTCCGGCGCTCGGGCGGTCGAGCCCGGCCACGGTGCGCAGCAGCGACGTCTTCCCGGCGCCGGACGGTCCCAGCAGCGCGACCGTCTCCGCGCCGACGCTCAGCGTTGCGCGGAGATCGAACGTGCGCCGGGGAAGGGTGATGTCGATGTCGAGGAGTTCCATGTGTCGACGCCGCCGGCGACCGGGCCAGTTGATCGTGCGGGCCTCGGCAGCGTAGGCTCTGCGCGTGCCGAGACGCGCGCAGGTGCCCCTGCCGACGCTCGCCGTCGTCGTGGTCGGGCTGACGTCGGTCAAGGTCAAAGCAGACGTCCTGATGGATGCCGCAGCGGCATCAGCGGGCCGGTCGAGGTGCAACGTGGAGAGAGTCCTGCGATGACCGGCCGCGTGGCTGCGGTGAGCCGTGACGGCTCCCACGCCTTCGGCAAGCCGAGGCGCGACCGGATCCGGCTGCTGGTCGGGCTGGGGGTCGAGGGCGACGCCCACATGGGCACGACGGTTCAGCATCGCTCGCGGGCGGCGCGCGACCCGACCCAGCCGAATCTGCGCCAGGTCCATCTGATCCACGGTGAGCTGCACGACGAGCTGCGGGAGGCGGGATTCGCGGTCGAGCCCGGCGAGATGGGCGAGAACATCACCACGCGGGGCGTCGAGCTGCTCGCGCTCCCGACGGGCACGCGGCTGCGCCTGGGCGCCTCGGCCGTCGTCGAGCTGACCGGCCTGCGCAACCCCTGCGTCCAGCTCGACCGCTTTCAGCAGGGGCTGATGGCGGCGGTGCTCAGGCGCGACGATCAGGGCGAGCTGATCCGCAAGGCCGGCGTGATGGCGATCGTGGTCAGCGCGGGCGAGGTTGCGGCCGGCGACGAGATCCAGATCGAGCTCCCGCCGCCGCCGCGGCGCCCGCTGGTTCCGGTGTGAGGCGGCGGGCGTGCCGGCTTGCGCGCGGGGGTAGGTTGGCGGCATGGCCGACCGGTTCGTGATCCAGAAGCACGTCGGCACGACGCTGCACTACGACTTCCGGCTCGAGGTGGACGGGGCGCTGCGCTCGTGGGCGGTGCCCAAGGGCCCCTCGACCGACCCGCTCCCGTACGCCGATACGCGCTCGCGTGACTGGCTGAAGTCCAAGTGCGAACAGGGACAGGAGATGGTGATCGGCGGTTACACCGCCCCGCGCGGGTCGCGGACCGAGTCCGGCGCGCTGCTGCTCGGCTACTACGACGGCGGCGAGCTGCGCTACGGCGGCAAGGTCGGCACCGGCTTCGACCAGGCGACGCTCAGCGAGCTCGGGGCCCGTCTGCGGCCCCTGCGCCACGCCACCCCGCCGTTCGCCGACCCCGCGGCGATCCGCGAGCGGGCGGTGACCTGGGTCGAGCCCGAGCTCGTGGCCCAGGTCGGATTCAGCGAGTGGACACGCCACGGCCGCCTGCGTCACCCCCGCTTTCTCGGACTGCGCGACGACCAGCCGGCCGTCAAGGTGGTGCGCGAAGGATGAGCGAGACGATTCGCGTCGGGCGGCACGCGATCGAGATCACGCACCCGGGCAAGGCTCTGTTCTCCGACCCGGTGATCACCAAGCTCGACCTCGCGCGTTATTACCAGCGCGTGGCGGCGGTCATGCTGCCGCACGTTCGCGGCCGCCCGCTCGCGCTGCAGGCCTCCCCGCAGGGCATCGATCGCCCGGGCTTCTTCATGAAGTCGATCCCGCGCCACTTCCCCGATTGGATTGCGACCGCGACGATGGACAAGAAGGGCGGCACGGTGACTCACGTCGTGGCCGAGAACGCGGCCACGCTCGTCTACCTCGCGGGGCAGAACGTGATCACCCCGCACGTCTGGCTCTCGCGGGCCGACGAGCCGCGCAAGCCCGACCGGCTGATCATCGACCTCGATCCCTCGCCCGGGGTCGGATTCGCCGCCGTGCGCGCCGCGGCGCGCGAGGCCGGGGCGCGGCTGCGGGACGCCGGGCTCGTTCCGCACGCGATGGTGACCGGCTCGCGCGGAATCCATGTCGTGTGTGCGCTGCGGCGGGGCCCGTCGTTCGGCGAGGTCCACGCGTACGCGCGCGCGATGGCCGAGGCGATGGTGGCCGACGATCCCGGCCGGCTCACGCTCGAGTGGCGCCGAGCCGACCGCGGCGCGCGCATCTATCTGGACGTCAACCGCATCAACTACGCCCAGCACGCGGTCGCATCCTACGGCGTGCGGTCGCTGCGGCGCGCGCCGGTGGCGATGCCGATCGTGTGGGAGGAGCTCGATGACCCGGGCCTGAAGCCCGACGGCTGGACGGTGGCGACGGCCGCCGACCGGGTCGCCGCCCAGGGCGATGCGTGGAAGGGCATCGGCCGCAGCGCGCGGAAGCTGCCCGCGGCCGGCTGAGCCGTGGCGGGCGGACGGCATCCCCGGGCTGGCCGGCCACCCGGGCGGGGTGCCGTGCGTGCCCGATCCCGCGACCGGCGAGTGCGTGCGGCCGTACCATCACCGCGCCGACATCAACGCCGGTGGCCCGGACGAGATGGTCGCCTTCCAGACGGAGCGCGACTTCAACTTCTCCCAGCGGCCCCGCCACCGCAGCCGCTGTCGGTGAACGGGACGCGGGCGCGCTGAGCTCCGCCTCAGATCGGGTACTCCCGCGGTGCGTCCTGCACCGTGATCCAGCGCAGCTCGGTGAACTCCTCCAGCGCCGCGCGGCCGCCGAACCGGCCCCACCCACTCGCCTTGACGCCGCCGAAGGGCATCTGCGGCTCGTCGTGGACGGTGGTGTCGTTGATGTGGCAGATGCCGCTCTCGATTCGCTGCGCGAGCTCGAGCGCGTAGGGGACGTTGGCGCTGAACACCGCGGCTGAGAGCCCGTAGTCGCTGTCGTTGGCCACGCGGACCGCCTCGTCGGGCCCGTCGACCTCGATCACCGCCGCGAGCGGGCCGAACGACTCCTCGCCGTACACACGCATCTCCGGGGTCACACCGACTAGCACCGTCGGCGGGAAGCACGGGCCATCCGCCGCGCCGCCGCTCAGCGCGGTCGCCCCCTTGGCCACGGCGTCCTCCACGAGCTCGGACACCCGCGCCAGCGCGGCCGGGCTGACGAGCGGCCCGAGGTGCGTGTGCGGGTCCCGCGGGTCGCCCACCGTGAGCGCGCGGGCCCGCCCTGCCAGTCGCTCGGCGACATCGCCGGCCACGGCGCGGTCGGCGAGGATCCGCTCGGTCGACATGCAGATCTGCCCCTGGTGGAAGAAGGCGCCGAAGCTGGCCGCCGCCGCCACCCGATCGAGGTCCGCGTCGGCCAGCACGATCATCGGCGCCTTGCCGCCCAGCTCCAGCAGCACGCGCTTGAGGTGTCGCGCCGCCTGCTCGGCGACGATCCGTCCGACCCGGGTCGAGCCGGTGAAATTGATCCGCCGGGTCGCCGGATGGGCGATCAGCTCCCCGACCACCTCGGCCGCGTCGGCGGGGTCGTTGGTGACCAGGTTGATCACCCCGGGCGGGAGCCCCGCGTCCTCGAGTGCGCGCACGACGGCCGCGTGCGTGCGCGGACACACCTCCGAGGCCTTCAGCACGACGGTGTTGGCGTAGGCGATCGGCGTGGCGACGGCGCGGGTGGCGAGGATCACCGGCGCGTTCCAGGGAGCGATCCCGACCACGACGCCGGCCGGTTGGCGCACGCCCATGGCCAGCTTGCCGGGCACGTCGGAGGGGATCACCTCGCCGACGACGCCATAGACCTGCGCGGCGGCCTCGCGCAGCATCCCGGCGGCCAGATCCACGTTGAACATACCCCAGCCGAACACGCCGCCGGTCTCCTCGGTGAGCATCCCGGCGATCTCCTGCTGTCGCTCCAGCAGCAGCTCGGACGCCTTGAGCAGGATGCTCCGGCGCTGTCCCGGCGCACTGCGCGACCACTCCGCGAACGCCGCGTGTGCGGCATCCACGGCGGCGCGGGCATCCACGCCCGTTGCGGCGGCGGCCACGCCGACCGCCTCGCGCGTGTACGGGAAGGTCTGCTCGTAGCAGCGACCGGATCGCGCTTCGGTCCAACTGCCGCCGATCAGCAGCTGTTGCCGGGCAAGCTCCGTGGTCGCCATCCCTCTCTCCCTTCGTCCGTTGGCGTAGCGAGGAACACTAGCCCGGCGGGGCCTACTGTTCGAGACGCGCCAGCACCGCCTCCCAGGCCAGCTCGCCGGCCAGCCAGCGGGGCCCCTCGGCCCAGAGCCGATCGAGATACGGGCCCAGGTAGCGCGCGGCGATCTTGGCCTCGCTCGGGCGGGTGGGAGTGTCGCTGACACGGGCGTCCCGGGCTCCGTCCCGCGCGAGCCGGGCCGTGAAGTAGAGCCGGCCCGCATCCTGCCCGCTCAGCAGGGTGCCGTGGATCACGCCGTCGAACGGCTCGGGCTCGACCTCGGCTCCGGCCGCGATCGCGGCGGCGGCGGCATCGGCCTGCTGCGCCGCGACGGCGCCGAACTTGACCGGGAAATCAGCCGCATCACCGGCGGCGTAGGCGGATTCGGTCCCGATCACGAGGCCGTGTTCGGTGATCGGCAGGAAGCCGTCGTCGTTCGCGGGCAGCCCGGTCAGCGCCGGACCCGCGAGCCGTGGGATCGCCACCACCCGGTCGAACTGAAGCTCACGCTCGCCGCCGTTCACCCTCAGGCCGCCGGCTGAGCGCTCGGCGGAGGCGTCACCGATCACCGCGATGTCGGCGCGGGCCAGCAGTCCGGCGACGCCGGCGCTGACCTCGTCGCCGAACACGCCCAGCGGCCGGTGCTCGGCGGTGACGATCGTGATCTCGAGCTCGGTGCCGTGCTCGCGCGCGTGCTCGGCGCAGAGCAGCGCGACCTCGTAGATCGGCAGCGGCCACGTCGGATGGGGCGCCACGAGGGCGAGGTGCGAATGGAGCCGGCGTCGATCGCCTCGATCAGCTCGCGCAGGCTCTCGCCGGCGCGCGCGAAGTCCAGCGTGGCAGCGCCGGGCAGCGCCTCGCCGGTCCTCGCGCCGACTGCGATCATCAGCGCGTCGAACGGAAGCTCGCGCTGCCCGAGGGTGTGCACGACGCGTGCGTCGAGATCGACCCACGACACGCCATCGGGCTCGAGTCCGGCGCCGAGCTCGGAGGCGAACTGCGACAGCGCCAGCCGGCGCGGCGGTCGCTGGGCGAACGGCTCGAGCACGGCCATCGGCCGGTAGACGAAATCGGATGCCGGCGCGAGGAGCGTCAGGTTGACCTTCTCGCCGGCCAGCTCGTGCACCGCGAGCGCTGTCTCGAGCGCGGCGACGCCGCCGCCGGCGATCACGACCTCGAAGGCGGGCATGGCTCAGGCCCCGCCGTCGGTCCAGACCACGTCGAGAACGCCCGAGAGCTCGCGCAGCCGGTCGAGATCCAAGCCGCCCGGCTCGGAGTCGGGGAAGACGTGAGCATCGGTGGAAACAGCATGCTCGGGGCCTGATGCGGGCGACCTGCATGCAACCGTCAGGATTCGGTCATATTGCCGGAGCTGCATCCGCCCACGGAAAGCGAACTGGATGAGCGTGGCTGCCAACAGCAATGACAATGTGTACGACCGCGTACGGAACGCAATTCTCGACGGAGAACTCGCGCCCGGCGCCGTGATGTCGCAGGTCGGTCTCGCTGACGAGCTCGGGATCAGCCGCACCCCGTTGCGCGAGGCGCTGCGCATGCTCCAGAGCGAGGGCCTGATCGAGTCCGAGCCCAACCGGCGCGTGCGGGTGGCGCCGATGACCCCAGAGGATCTCGAGCAGCTGTGCATCATGCGGATCACGCTCGAGGCGGAAGCGCTGCGGCTGTCGATCCCGCGGATGACGCCCGAGGACCTCGCCGGCCTGGAGGGGTATATGGCCGAGATGGCCCATTACGCCGAGGCGGAGGATTCTGCGCGCTGGGTGGTTCCCCACCGCGCCTTTCACCGCGCCCTCACGCAGGGGGCGGGGCTGCTGGCCAGCCACTTGGCCCGGACCGGACTCGAGGTCACGGAGCTGCTCGACCCCGAGTACGACCCGGCCGAGCTGAAGCTCGCACTCATCGACGTGGGCGGCGAGATCCCGACCAAGCGGCAGGGCCGCCGCCGCTAACCGGGCGGCGTGGTGGACCGATCCCCATGGCCGAGCGCACGCAGGTCGCAATTATCGGCGCGGGCCCGGCGGGTCTGTTGCTCGCCCATCTGCTGCATCGTCACGGCCTCGATTCCGTGGTGCTCGAGGCCCGCAGCCGCGAGTACTGCGAGGCGCGGATCCGCGCCGGCGTGCTCGAGCAGGGCACGCGGGACGTGCTGATGGAGGCAGGGTTGGGCGGTCGGATGGAGCGCGAAGGCCTGATCCACGGGGGCATCTACCTGCGCTTCGACGGCCGCAGCCATCACATCCCGATGAGCGAGCTGACCGGGGGGCGGGCGGTGACGATCTACGGTCAGACCGAGGTCGTCAAAGATCTGATCGAGGCCCGGCTCGCGTCCAGGGCGCCGCTGCGGTTCGAGTGCGAGGACGTCGCGCTCGCAGGAATCGAGTCCGGCGAGCCCGTGGTCCGGTATCGGCACGAGGGTCGCGAGCACGAGCTCCACTGCGACGTCGTGGCCGGCTGCGACGGGTTTCACGGCGCCTGCCGTCAGGCGATCCCGCCCGAGGTGCTCGCGGTGTGGCAGCGCGATTACCCATTCGCGTGGCTGGGGATCCTGGCCGCGGTGCCTCCGTCCACCGACGAGTTGATCTACGCGCGTCACGAGCGCGGCTTCGCCCTGCACAGCATGCGCTCACCTCAGGTGAGCCGGCTCTACGTGCAGGTGGATCCCGACGACGACCTGGCGCAGTGGTCGGATGCGCGCGTGTGGGAGGAGCTGCACGTGCGGCTCGCCACCGACGGCTGGGAGCTCGAGGAGGGCGAGGTGCTGGAGAAGTCGATCACCCCGATGCGGAGCTTCGTGGCGGCGCCGATGCGCTACCGGTCGCTGTTCCTGGCCGGCGACGCGGCCCACATCGTCCCGCCCACGGGAGCCAAGGGACTCAACCTCGCGGTGGCCGATGTGACGCTGCTGGCCGACGCGCTGGTCGACCATTTCGGGTCGGGCTCCTCGACCGGCCTGGACGAGTATCCGGCGCGTTGCCTGCGCCGGGTCTGGCGCGCGCAGCACTTCTCGTGGTGGATGACCTCGATGCTGCACGTCGACTCCGGCGAGGACGGCTACGGACGCCGGTTGCAGCGCTCACAGCTCGAGTACGTGTGCAGCTCGACGGCCGCCGCGACGTCGTTGGCTGAGAACTACGTCGGGCTGCCGCTGGAGTCGGCCTCGCACCTGGAGCCCGTGCGTGGCTGAGCTGACCGGGCTGTCCGAGGCGGTGGCCGCGCTCGTCCGCGACGGCGACAGCGTGGCGCTCGAGGGCTTCACCCATCTGATCCCGTTCGCCGCCGGGCACGAGCTGCTGCGTCAGGGCCGCCGCGAGCTGGAGCTGATCCGGATGACGCCGGACATCCTCTATGACCAGATGATCGGCATGGGCGCTGCGAGCAAGCTCGTGTTCGCCTACGGCGGCAACCCGGGCGTCGGGTCCCTGCACCGGTTCCGCGATGCGGTCGAGAACGGCTGGCCGCGCCCGCTCGAGCTCGAGGAGCACAGCCACGCGGGGATGGCGAACCGGTTCGTGGCCGGCGCCTCCGGCCTGCCGTTCGCGGTCATGCGCGGCTACCTCGGCACCGACCTCGCTGCGCTGACCACGGTCGCGCCGATCGAGTGCCCGTTCACCGGCGAGCACCTGGTGGCGGTGCCGGCGCTCGTGCCCGACGTCGCGATCATCCACGCCCAGGAGGCCGACCGGCACGGCAACGTGCAGCTCTGGGGCATCCCCGGCGTACAGAAGGAGGCGGTGCTGGCCGCGCGCCGCTCGCTGGTGACGGTAGAGCGGATCGTCGACGCGCTCGACCCGCGACCGGGTTCGCTCGTGCTGCCCGAGTGGGTGGTCGATGCCGTGGCCGAGGTGCCGCGGGGCTCCCAGCCGTCCTACAGCCTCGGGATCACCGACCGCGACAACGACTTCTACCGCTTCTGGGACCGGCTCAGCCGCGACCGCGACGCGTTCACCGCCTGGATGCAGGAGCACGTCCTGGACGAGGCGGCGGTCCGGTGAGCGTCGCCAGCGTGACCAAGGCCGATGCCGGCGAGGTGCAGACGGTGGTCGCGGCGCGGCGCCTGCGCTCCGTCGGCACCGTCTTCATCGGTGTGGGCCGGCCGAGCACCGCGGCGATTCTCGCCAGCATCGTCCACAACCCCGACCTCGTGCTCGTCTACGAGTCCGGCACGATCGGCGCCAAGCCGACCCGGGTGCCGCTGTCGATCGGCGACGGCGAGCTGGCCCGCACCGCTGACGCGGTCGTCTCGGTCCCGGAGATGTTCAACTACTGGATCGGCCCGGGACGGATCGAGGTCGCCTTCCTCGGCGCGGCCCAGGTCGACCGCTTCGCCAACCTCAACTCGACGGTGATCGGCGACCACCAGCGGCCGATCACGCGGCTGCCCGGCGCCGGCGGTGCCCCCGAGGTGGCCGCCAACTGCGGCGAGGTGGTCGTGATCGCGCCGCACTCGCCGCGTACCTTGGTGGAGTCGCTCGACTTCGTGACCACGGTCGGCCACGGCGACGGGCCGGGCGCGCGTGAGCGGCTCGGCTTCCGCGGCCAGGGACCGACGGCGGTGATCACCGACCTCGGCGTGCTCGAGCCCGATCCGGTCACCCGGGAGCTGACCCTGAACCAGGTGCACGAGGGGATCGAGGTGGACGCGGTGCTCGCGGCCACCAGCTGGGAGCTCAAGTTGGCGGACGAGATCCGGGTCACCGAGCCGCCGAGCGGCGAGGAGCTGGCGGCGCTGCGCGAGCTGGTGTCCCGGTGAGCTCGGCCTACGTCTACGACGCCGTGCGCACGCCGTTTGGCCGCTACGGCGGCGCGCTGGCCGGGATCCGGCCCGACGACCTGGCCACGCTCTCGCTGCGCGCGCTGCTGGCCCGGGTTCCCGATCTCGATCCGGCCCAGATCGACGACGTGCTGCTCGGCAACGCCAACGGCGCCGGCGAGGATAACCGCGACGTCGCCCGCATGGCCGTGCTGCTGGCCGGCCTGCCGACATCGGTGCCGGGCGCGACGGTCAACCGGTTGTGCGGCGCGAGCCTCGAGGCGGCGATCCAGGCCTCCCGCGCGATCGAGACCGGCGACGCTCAAGTCGTGGTCGCCGGCGGGGTCGAGTCGATGAGCCGCGCGCCGTGGGCGCGCCTCAAGCCCGGCAACGGCTTTCCCGCCGGCGACGAGACGCTGTGGTCGACCACGCTCGGGTGGCGGATGGTCAATCCGGAGATGCCCGAGCAGTGGACGATCTCGCTGGGCCAGAGCGCCGAGAAGCTGGCCGGCATGTTCGGCATCTCCCGCGAGGCGCAGGATGCGTTCGCGCTGCGCAGTCATGGCCTCGCGGCCGAGGCGTTCGAACAGGCGGTGATGGGCGAGGTCGTGCCCGTGCCGGGGGTCGAGCTCGTGAGCGACGAGGGGATCCGGCCCGACAGCTCGATGGAGAAGCTGGCCAAGCTCAAGCCGGCGTTCGTCGCCGACGGCACGGTGACCGCGGGGAACTCCTCGCCGCTGAACGACGGTGCGGCGATGGTGCTGCTCGGCGACGAGCAGGCCGCGCGCCGGATCGGCCGCGAGCCGCTGGCGCGGGTAGTCTCCCGCGGCGTGCACGGCGTCGATCCGGACGTGTTCGGGATCGGACCGGTCGAGGCGGCGAACATCGCCTTGGGGCGCGCCGGGATCGGCTGGGGCGACGTGGACGTGGTCGAGCTCAACGAGGCGTTCGCCTCCCAGTCGCTCGCCTGCCTCGCCGGCTGGCCGGAGCTCGACCCCGAGAAGGTGAACGTCCGCGGCGGCGCGATCGCGATCGGCCATCCCCTCGGCACCTCGGGCGCGCGGGTGCTCGGGCGCCTCGCGCACGAGTCGCAGGCCCGCGGCGGCTACGGCGTCGCTTCGCTCTGCATCGGAGTCGGCCAAGGCATCGCAGTGGTACTGGAGGCATGAACATGATCGAACACGAGGACGCACCTACCAAGCAGGCGACCTGGGACCGCGACGCCGCGCAGACGCCGACCAGCTACGAACGCGAGCCCGCCGAGGCGCACCCGCCGCTCGACGATGCGGGGTACAAGTCGACCCGGCTGCGCCACCCCACGGCGCCGCTCATCTACCTCCCACACACGATCACCGAGATCACCGGCCCGCAGCTCGGTCCGGAGGTCGTGGCCGAGAACGACCACGACCTCTTGGCCCAGCATGCCGGCGAGCCGATCGGGGAGCGGATCACGGTCAGCGGCCGCGTGTTCGACAGCGAGGGCAAGCCGCTCGCGGGCACGTTGGTCGAGATCTGGCAGGCCAATTCGGCCGGTCGCTACCGGCACCGGTGGGATCGGTGGCCGGCGCCGCTTGACCCCAACTTCAGCGGCGCGGGACGCACGGTCACCGACGCGGAGGGCCGCTACCGGTTCGTGACCATCAAGCCGGGACCGTATCCGTGGGGCAACCATCACAACGCGTGGCGACCGGCGCACATCCACTTCTCGCTCCTGGGCCGGGCGTTCGCGCAGCGTCTGGTCACCCAGATGTACTTCCCCGGCGACCCGTTCTTCCCCTACGACCCGATCTTCAACTCGGTCCGCGATGAGCGCGCGCGTGAGCGCATGGTCTCGCGCTTCTCGATCCACGGCACGCAGCCGAACTGGGCCGCCGCCTACGAGTTCGACATCTATCTGCGCGGTCCGGGCGCGACGCCGTTCGAGGAGGCCCATTGATCTTTCCCACCACCCCATCGCAGACCGTCGGGCCGTACTTCGCGATCGGCCTGCCGTGGCCCGAAGGCCCTTATGCGGTTCCGGCCGGCACGCCCGGCGCGATCAGGATCAGCGGCTTCGTCTACGACGGCGACGGAGACACGGTGCCCGACAGCATGATCGAGACCTGGCAGGCCGACGCGGACGGCCGCTTCGCCGACCTGTACGGCCACGGGGGCCCGGCGCGGCTCGACGGGTTCCGGGGATTCGCCCGCTGCGGCTACGAGGACGGCGACGGGAGCTACGAGATCATCACCGTCAAGCCGGGGCGCGTGCCCGGTCCGGGCGAGGTGCTGCAGGCCCCGCACATCGACGTGTCCGTGTTCGCGCGCGGACTGCTGCACCGCTGCGTGACGCGCATCTACTTCGCCGACGAGCCCGAGGCCAACGCCGGCGATCCGGTCCTGCGCTCGGTACCGGCCGACCGCCGTGAGACGCTGCTCGCGAAGCCGGCCGACGATGGGTACCGATTCGACATCCGCCTCCAAGGTCCCGGCGAGACCGTCTTCTTCGCTCTCTGACGGCGTGTTCGCCGGCATCTACGCACGCGGAGCGGTGGCTCCAGCGGTCTCCGACGCGGCGTGGTTGCAGGCCATGCTGGACGCCGAGGCGGCGCTCGCGAGCGCGTGCGCGCTCGAGGACCTGATCAGCGCGCAGGCCGCCGAGGCGATCGCCGCTGCCTGTCGGGCCGAGCGCTTCCACGCCCGCGGGCTCGGCGCCGCCGCGGCCGAGCACGCCTCGCCGGTGGTCCCACTTGTTGCGGCGCTGCGCGCCGCGGTCGGGGATGAGCACGCCGCCGCGGTCCACCTCGGGGCCACGAGCCAGGACATCCTGGACACGGCGGCGATGCTCGTGCTCCGCCGCGCGCTGGCGCCGCTGCTCGAGGACGCCGGCGCCGCCGCGTCCGCGGCCGCCGCGCTGGCCGACCGGTACCGGGCCACGCCGATGGCGGGTCGCACGCTGCTGCAGCAGGCGCTTCCGACCTCGTTCGGGCTGCGGGCCGCGGGTTGGATGGTGGGAATCGACGAGGCGCGCACAGCGCTCGAGCAGGTGCGCGACCGGGCCGCGGCGGTGCAGATGGGGGGACCGGTCGGCACGCGCGGGCCGGTGATCGCTGCCCACGTGGCGGACGCGCTCGGGCTGGCACAGCCGCTGCTGCCGTGGCACACCAACCGGACGCGGCCGGCGGCGGCCGCCGCCGCGCTCGGCGTGCTGGCCGGCGTCCTGGGCAAGATCGCCCGCGACGTGACGCTGCTGGCCCAGGACGAGATCGGCGAGCTGCGCGAGGGCAGCGCGCCCGGGCGTGGCGGCTCCTCGGCGATGGCGCACAAACGCAATCCGGTCGCCGCGGTGTCGGTGCTGGCGTGCACGAAGCGGGTCCCGGGGCTGGTGGCGACGCTGCTGGCCTGCATGGAGCAGGAGCACGAGCGGGCCGCGGGAGCGTCGCAGGCTGAGCCCGGCGTCCTCGGCGAGCTGCTCACGCTCACGGGCTCCGCGGCGGCCTGGGCGCGCGAGCTGGTCGAGAACCTCGAGGTCGACCCCGGCCGCATGGGCGAGAACCTCGCCCGGCTCGCCGCCGCCGGTGTCGAGCCGGCGGCCGATCCCGGGCGCCACCTCGGCGCCGCCTCCGAGCTGATCGACCGGGCGCTCGCCGTTCACCGCTCGTGAGCCCCGCACGGCTCCACTACGAGCTCTCGGGCCCCGACGACGGTCCCGTGCTCGTGTTCGGCGGCTCGCTCGGGACGACGCTGGCGATGTGGGACCCGCAGGCGGCGCGGCTCGCCGGCCGGCGGCGGATCCTCCGCTACGAGCACCGCGGGCACGGCGGCTCGCCGGCGCTCCCTGGGCCTTATGCGATCGAGGAGCTCGGTCGCGACGTGCTCGATCTCCTCGACGGGCTCGGCTGCGAGCGGGCGTCCTACTGCGAGCTCTCGTTGGGCGGGATGGTGGGGATGTGGCTGGCCGCCAACGCGCCCGAGCGGATCGCGCGGCTGATCCTGCTCTGCACCTCGGCCCATCTGCCGCCGCCGGCGGCCTACCGCGATCGGGCCGCCGCGGTGCGCGCCGCCGGGACGCCCGAGGTGGTCGCCGACGCCGTGCTCGCGCGGTGGCTGACCCCGGCCTGGGCGCAGGAGAACCCGGGTCCCGCGGCCGGGCTGCGGGCGATGTTCTCGCAGGTGTCGGCGGAGGGCTACGCGGGCTGCTGCGAGGCGATCGCCGCCCTCGACCTGCGGGCCGAGCTCGAGCGGATCACCGCGCGGACGGTGGTGGTCGCCGGCGCCGAGGATCCGGCCACGCCACCGGTGCACGCTGAGCTGATCGCCGCGGCGATCCCGGGCGCGCGACTCGTCGTCCTGGAGCGCGCAGCCCACCTGGCCAGCGTCGAGCGCGCCGACGCCGTCACCGACCTGATCGCCGACCACCTCGACCCGTAGGAGAGACGATGAGCGACCCGATCCACGACGCCGGCATGACCGTCCGCCGCGAGGTGCTCGGCGACAGCTATGTCGAAGCTGCCGTTGCGCGGACCGATGAGTTCACGGCGGCGTTTCAGGACTTCATCACACGCTGTGCGTGGGGGAGCGTGTGGACTCGTGAGGGCGTCGACCGCCGGGCGCGCAGCATGATCACTCTCTCGGTGCTCACCGCGCTCGGTCGCGAGCACGAGCTCGGCGTGCACGTGCATGCCGCCATCCGCAACGGGCTGACGCCGGCGGAGATCGCCGAGGTGCTCATGCACACCGCCGTCTATGCCGGCGTGCCCGCGGCCAACGCCGCGTTCGCGATCGCCCAGCGGGTGCTCACGGAGGAGGGCGTGATCGGCGGTCCGACGCCTGACGCGTGTTTGCCGACCGCTCGCCGGGGGCGCTACCGGACGCGACTCGCGGCTCGGCGCGGCGCGGTCACGCCGCTGATCACGACCAGCGTCGCTGCGCACAGGGCGGCGGCGACGGTCATCGGCACCGCGTCGCCGGCGGACTTCGCGACCGCTCCGCCGAACACCGAGCCGGCGATCTGTCCGCCGGCCCAGGCGAGGTTCATCAACGCCGCGGCGAGTCCCTGATCGAGGCCGCGGGTCTCGGCGGCGTCGGACAGCAGCGCCATCGCGGGGGCCCAGAACACGCCGAGAGCGGCGGAGATGGCCACGATCACCGCGGCCAGCACGAGAGCCTCGGTCGGGAGCGTGAAGCAGAGCAGGACGCCGGTCGCGGCGGCCAGCCCGAAGCGCAGCGGCGCCAGCCGGCCACGGCGGTCGGAGATCGTCCCGATTGCCGGGCTGATCGCCGCCTCGATTGCCGCCGCGGCCAGGAACGTGAGGCCGATCGCGGCGGCGTCGGCGCCGAAGCGATGCAGGCGCAGGGGGCCGAGCACGTTGATCATGCCCGAGGCCAGCGCGGGCAGCGCCACGAGCCACATCCCGCCGATGACGGCGGGCGCGCGCAGGGCCGAGCCGATGTGGCCGATCCCCTGGCGCGAGGGCCGATGGTGAGAGGGCAGGCGCCGGGCGACGGCGATCAGGCCCACGGCGGTCAGCGCCAGCGCCGTGAACACCGCGCGGCGGCCGACCGCGTCGGCGATCGCTCCGATCACCGGTCCGAACAGAGCCCCGCCGATCGCTGCCCCGAGCGCCCGGCCGATCATCGTGCCGCGCCGCTCCGGCGCGGTCTCGGCCACGATCCAGGCCAGCGCGCCCGCCCAAGAGCAGGCACCGCCGATCCCCTCCAGGAACCGCGCCGCGTCGAGCGCGACCACCTGATGCAGCAGCCCGAAGGCGACCGTCGAGACGGCGAGCAGCGCCAAGCCCGTGCAGACGGCGAAGCGCGGACCTGCGCGCACGGCGAGCATGCCTCCGGGCAGCGCTCCCAGCAGCGTGCCGATCGGGTAGCTGGCGGTGAGCACGCCGGCCGACAGCTTGGACAGATGCAGCTCGTGCACCAGCCCGGGAAGCAGCGGCGCGATCACCGCGTAGAACATCGTGTCGACGAACACGACGGCGCCCATCACCAGCACCAGCCGCCGCTCGGCCGCCTCGCCCGCGGTCGTGTTCTCGACGATCATCGGCTCAACCTATAGTCTCGCCGCGTGCGCCTGCACCTGATGATCGAAGGTCAGGAAGACGTGAGCTGGGAGGACTGGGTGGCCCTCGCCCTGGCCTGCGAGGAGTGCGGCGTCGAGGCGCTGTTTCGCTCCGATCATTACCAGTCGACGTTCGGGCATGCGGGGCGCGGCTCGCTCGATGCCTGGGCGACGATCAACGCGCTCAGCGCTGTGACCCGGACGCTGCGGCTGGGCACGCTCGTCTCGCCCGCCACCTTCCGTCACCCCTCGGAGCTCGCCAAGGTGGTCGCGACGGCCGACCACGTGTCCGGCGGCCGGGTCGAGCTCGGGATGGGCACCGGCTGGCTCGAGGCCGAGCACGAGACCTATGGCTTTCCGTTTCCCCCGCTGCGCGAGCGGATGGAGCGCCTGGAGGAGCAGCTCCGGATCGTGGCGCTGGAGTGGGGCGAGGAGCGCTTCTCGTTCGACGGCCGCTACTACCGGATCGACGATCTCGACGCCCGTCCCAAGCCCGTCCAGCGTCCTCGGCCGCCGCTGATCCTCGGTGGCCGCGGCGGCGCGCGCAGTATCGAGCTCGGTGTGCGCCATGCCGACGAGTACAACACCGTCAACAAGACCGCCGCCGAATGCGCGGCGATCCGCGCCGACCTGGATGAGGCGTGCCGTGAGGCGGGCCGCGAGCCAATGCCCCTGTCGCTGATGACGGGGTGGCTGGTGGGCGAAGATCGCGCCGAACTGCTCGACCGCGCCAGGCGGTTGGCCGAGTGGCGCGGTCACGAGGGCGGCGCCGAGAGCTTCCTGGCCGGCCTGCCCGACTACTTCATCAGTGGGACGCTGGAAGCCGCGGCCGAGAAGCTCGCGGAGCTGGCCGCCGTCGGGGTCGAGCGGGTGATGCTCCAGCACCAGTTGCACCGCGACCTCGGCGCGGTCGAGCAGCTGGGTCGCCGGCTGGCTCCCGCTCTGCGCGGGTAGTTGCGCGCGGCCCTGGCCTGACGGACCGAACGGTCCGGCCACGCGGCCCGACGGGGCTGGCATCCGGATGTTCACGGACCATTCACCCGCTGGACACTCGTCCCGGCGGCGGCGGGACGAGACTCGGGCGCCGGCGGCGGTGCTCGGTTCATCTGAACGCCGAGCCGTGCCCCGCGCCTGACGCGTAACCAGCTGAGGAGGACGCATGCGCAAGACCCGTAGTTGGATGGGGGCGGCCGTCGCCGGAGTGGTAGCGGCCTGCACGCTCGGCGCGACGCTCGCCGTCGCGCGTCCGAGCCACCGCGCGCACAGCGCGCAGGCCGGCGCCACCGCGACCCCGATCAAGCACGTCGTCGTGATCTTCCAGGAGAACGTCTCCTTCGATCACTACTTCGGCACCTACCCGAATGCCGCCAACACCTCGGGCCAGCCGTTCCACGGGCACAAGGGCACGGTCGACGGCCTGGCCAACACGCCCGGCCTCGGCGGCAAGGGCACGCTGCTGACCAACAACCCCAACCTCGATTCATCGGGCCACTCGGTCAACCCGCGCCGCCTGGACCCGGCGAACATCAACGACGTCCTCACCTGCGACCAGGATCATGACTACGGGGCCGAGCAGCAGGCCTTCGACGGCGGCAAGATGGACAAGTTCCTCACCGCCACGGCCACGACCTCCGGCAACAGCCCGACCGGCCAGGAGTGCCACGCCGGCGACGTCATGAACTACTACGACGGGAACACGGTCACCGGCCTATGGAACTACGCCCAGCACTTCGCCCTGAACGACAACTCGTTTGGGACGACGTTCGGTCCCTCCGCTCCGGGAGCGATCAACCTGGTCTCGGGCGACACGGGCAACGTCGGCCTGATGAT
Organism: uncultured Solirubrobacteraceae bacterium; assembly: GCA_963816005.1. Classification (GTDB taxonomy): domain Bacteria; phylum Actinomycetota; class Thermoleophilia; order Solirubrobacterales; family Solirubrobacteraceae; genus Palsa-465. The sequence continues at coordinate 300,561 of CAWFKF010000062.1, forward strand.
CAACGGGGCCAACACCGACGGCGACACGATCAGTGACGGCCACGGCGGCTACACGCTGATCTCCGACGCCCAGCCCTACTACGACGACTGCTCGACCCGCGACGCGGCGTCGTTGACGCGCACGAACATCGGCGACGAGCTCAACGCCGCGGGACTCAGCTGGGGCTGGTTCCAGGGTGGCTTCCGTCCGACGACGAGCTGGGCCACGGCCACGGCGTCGAACCCGCAGCCGACGAGCACGTTCATCCCGAACCAGTTCAAGGGCAAGTTCGCCACTCCGCCGGCCTCCGACCAGGGCCTGTGCAGCGCGGTCCATGCGGTCGGTGCCGCGGTCGGCGGGACCGGTGGAACGACGCCCGGTCCCACGAACTACGGCAACAAGGACGACTACATCCCCCATCACGAGCCGTTCCAGTACTACGCCTCGACCGCGAACCCCCACCACCTGCCGCCGGCGTCGCTGGCAGCGATCGGCACGGACACGCAGTCGTTCGTGAACGGGACGCCGCAGTTCGACACCGCCAATCACCAGTACGACATCAGCGACTTCAACTCGCTGGTGGGCGCGATCAGCCACGGCTACATCTCGCCCGACCATCTCCCGGCGGTGAGCTTCCTCAAGGCCCCGGGGTACCAGGACGGGCACGCCGGATACTCCGATCCCTACGACGAGCAGCAGTTCATCACCACGGAGATCAACGCGCTGGAGCACACGCCGGACTGGTCCAGCACGGCCGTGATCATCAGCTATGACGATTCGGACGGCTTCTACGATCACGTCTACAGCGGGATCCTCAATCCGTCGAACACCACCAAGGCCGCGAATCCGCCCGGGCCGCAGGACTTCCTCACCGGCCTCGGGCTGTGCGGCGAGAATGGCGGGCGCCTCGCCGGACAGGAGGGACGGTGCGGCTACGGTCCGCGGCTGCCGCTGTTGATCGTCTCACGGTGGGCCAAGGACGGCGACGTCTCGCATGTGCTCACCGATCAGAGCTCGATCATCAGGTTCGTCGAGGACAACTGGGGCGTGCCCCGGATCCCGGGATCGTTCGACGCTATCGCGGGCTCGTTGAACTCGATGTTCAACTTCGGGAACCCGAACAAGCACTCGACCCTGTTCCTCGACCCGGTCACGGGTCAGCCGACAGGCTCCCAGTAGCAGATCAGTGATCGCTTGCGGGATCGTGCAGGGGTCGGGAGCGGGCCGGCGACGAAGGCCGAGCCCTCGATCAGGCGGCACCCCGCCAGGATCCCTTCGGTCATGCCATCACGGCGACGAGTCGCCAGTCGAGGACCGGTCGCGGCGCTGCGTCCTCGACCTGCTCGGCGACCGTCTCGACGTGCAGCTCGAGCGAGCTTCCACGCCCGCCGGGCAGCGGGTCCACCGCGTCGACGGTGACCGCACTGCGCAGCACGTCCCCCTCGAACACGGGTCCGAGGTGGTCGCAGGAACGCCACGCGACCAGGGTGACCAGGTTGGGAAGCGCCCGTCCGGCGTGCTGGAGCGCGATCCCGATCGTGTGGCCGCCGTACACGAGCCGTTGCCCGCGCCCGCTCGCGGTCGGGTCGGTGTGGGCCTTGGCCACGTTCAGCGTCATCCGCGCGAGCTCCGGCGCGCAGGTGACCGAATCCCCGCCCTCGACGACGTAGACCGTGCCCGGCCGCAATCCGTCGCCGTGGGGACCGGGCACGAGCCGCCGGAAGGCATCGAGGTCCCAGTCGGCGATGACGTCGTGCAGCTCCTCGGGCGCGAGCTCGCCCGAGATCGCGTTGAGGTCGTCGGCGTGGCCCGGATAGGCCGTGCCCTCGCGCAGGGGCAGCATTGCGCAGCGGTGATAGTCGAGCACCGGCCGATCCTGCTGGTCGACCGTGCGCACCCGCAGGGCGGCGAGGCCGGCCGACGCGCGTCCGGGTCGCGCCGATGTGTCGCGCAGCGCCACCACCTCGGTCGTGGTGCGCAGCGTGTCGCCGATCCGCGGGGCGCGCCTGAGCGCGAGGCCCCGGTAGAACAGGTTCGCGATCACGCGTTGGGTGGCCAGCGTCGATTGGCCGATGGCCACGTCGCAGACCAGTCCCGGGTGCGCGAGCTGCGGCTCGGCACCGGTGACCTCGGCGGACAGGTGCGCGTCCAGCGCCAGCCGCAGGCGGTCGCCGACGATCGACTGGTGCAGAGCGGCGTGCCCGGCGGTGAGCGTGAGGCCGGGTGCCTCGTCGAAGCGCTGGCCGCGCTCGAGATCCTCGTACCAGGGTCCCGCGACCTCGACCGGCGTGCCGCTCGTCAACGTGCCCGCTCCGGTCCGCGCCCGGCGCGGGCCAGCGTGCGCAGCGCCGCGAGCCGCACCGGCTCGTCGAGCATCTCGCCGTTCAACGAGATCGCGCCGTGGGCGCTGCTGGCACTGGCGAGCGCGGCGAGCACCGCCTCCGCGCGGGCTACCTCCTCGTCGCCCGGGATGAACGCGCCGGCGATGATCTCGACCTGGGCGGGATGGATCGCCCACTTGGCGTCGAAGCCGAGCTCGGCGCCGCGGTTCGCCGACGCCCGCAGGCCGTCGCGGTCATCGATGGCCAGGTAGGGGCCGTCGACGGCGCGCAGCCCGGCGGCGCGGGCGCTCGCCAGCACGGCATCCTGCACTGCGATCCAGCGGTCGAGGTCCGCCGCGCCCTGGGGCGAGCGCCCGAGCGACACCGCGAGGTCGGCGTAGCCGACGATGATCGCGACGAGTCGCGGCGTCGCCGCGGCGATCTGATCGAGCGCCCTCACCCCGCTCGCGGTCTCCACCAGCGCCTGCACGGGGAGCGGATGCTCGCGACCCGTCGCCCGCTCGGTCCCGTCGAGCAGGCGCGCGACGAACGCGAGGTCGCCGGCGCTCTGCACCTTGGGGATGACCACGCTGTCGGGCCGGCGCTCGGCGGACCCGAGCGCGATCAGGTCGAGGTGAGCCCACGGCGTGCCGGGGGCGTTGACCCGCACCGAGACCGCGGGGGCGCTGAAACCTCCCGCCGCCAGGGCCGCCAGCGCCAGCTCGCGGGCCTCGTCCTTGCGCTCCGGCACCACGGCATCCTCGAGGTCGATCACGATCTCGCCCGCGTCGATCTCGCGCGCCTTGGCCAACATGCGCTCGGAGCTGCCGGGGGCGACCAGGCAGGCCGCAGAGGTGGAGGAACTCACGTCCGCTGTGGATTATCCTCGCTGGCTCAGGGGGTGAATACGATCTTGCCGAACGTCTCGCCCGCAGCCAGTTGCTCCAGGCCCCGGCGCCCCTCGCGCAGGGGGAGCACCGTTTCGATCACGGGACGCACGCCCGTCTCGGCGCACAGCCGGATCAGGCGCTCGAGCTCGTCACGGGTTCCCATTGTCGAGCCGACGACCGAGAGCTGGAGGAAGAAGATCCGCGTCAGCTCCGCCGGCGGGGCGTCGCCGCTGGTGGCGCCGGAGACGACGACCGTGCCGCCGGGTCTCAGCGACTTGATCGAATGCGACCAGGTCGCGGCGCCGACGGTCTCCATCACCGCGTCGACGCGCTCGGGCAACCGTTCGCCGGACTCGAAGGCGCGATCGGCCCCGAGCTCGAGCGCGCGGGCGCGCTTCTCCTCCGAGCGGCTGGTGATCCACACCCGTACGCCGGCCGCGGTGCCGAGCACGATCAGCGCCGTCGACACGCCGCCACCCGCGCCCTGCACGAGCACGGTGCTGCCTGGAACCACGCCCGCGCGTGTGAACAGCATGCGGTAAGCGGTCAGCCAGGCCGTCGGCAGGCACGCCGCCTCCTCGAACGAGAGCTCCGGTGGCTTGCTCAGCACGTTGCGGCGCGGCACCGCGACGCGCTCGGCGAAGGTGCCCTGGTGGCGCTCGGAGAGGATCGATCGCTTGGGGTCGAAGGTCTCGTCGCCGCGCCAGGCGTCGTCGGAGATCACGCTGTGGAGCACGACCTCGTTGCCGTCCTCGTCGAGCCCGGCCGCGTCGCAGCCCAGGATCATCGGCAACCGGCTCTCACTCAGCCCGACGCCGCGCAGCGACCACAGGTCGTGGTGGTTCAGCGAAGTCGCCTTGACGGTGATGGTCGTCCAGCCCTCTGGCGCCTCGGGCTCGGGACGCTCTCCGAGCTCGAGCCCGGAGAGTGGCTGCTCGGGGTCGATGCGGGCGGCGTAGGCGGCGAACACTGCGGTGCAGACCCTACCCGGTCCGATGCGTGTGGTGGTCGTTCGCCGATGATTGCCACGCCGTCGACGCCGCTTGAGATGATCGGGCCGATGGGCCATCGTTGCGTTCACTCGATCCGGGTCCGCTACGCCGAGTGCGACCGCCAGGACGTCGTCTTCAATCCGCACTACCTGGCCTACTTCGACATGTCGATGACCGAGCTGTTCCGCGCCGCCCTCGGCGGATACGACGTGATGACCGAAGCCGGAGCCGACATCGTCCTGGCCCAGACCGAGCTCACCTTTCACGGCTCGGCCCGGTTCGACGACGAGCTCGAGCTCTCGGTCGCGGTGCTGCGCATGGGCGACTCGAGTCTCGTGTGCGAGCACCAGGTGCGACGCGGCGACGAGCTGCTCACGTCCGGCACCACCCGCCACGTGTTCGTCGAGACGGACACGATGAACAAGTGCTCGATCCCGGGGTGGGTTCGGGAGGCGCTGGAGGCGTTTGTCCTCGACGGCGGGTAGGGGTCCGTGGTGCGAGGCCTGCTGCGTGTGCTGTGGTGCGCCGGGCGTTGTGGCGCGTAGACAGCGGCTATCAGGATGGGGTTCGGGGGCGAGTCGGTCGTGGTCGGTCGTGGGCCGGTCGTGGTCGGTCGTGGGCGGTCGATGCACCGGAATCGGAGCATGAGTAGTCAGCCTCGCCTCCGTTCCCGAGTCGCCGTATTCCGCCCGTCACGCCGGGCGCACACGGGTCACCCACACCCGCCCGTGCGAAGATCACCCCTCAACTCACCAGGGAGCGAGTGATGGCCTACAACCATGTCGACCTGCAGGACGTCGAGGCGGATCGGGGCGTCTTCTACAAGATGCGCCGGGAGCTCGGGGTCGAGGGGTTCGGGATCAACTACATCGAGGTCCCGCCGGGCGCGGAGGGGATGGAGCACGACGAGACGATGACCGGTCACGAGGAGGTGTACGTGATCCTCGACGGGTCGGGAACGATGCGCATCGGCCCCGACGAGGTGGCGCTCGTGCCGGGACGGTGGCTGCGCGTCGACGCGGCGGAGCGGCGTCAGGTGTTGGGGGGTCCCGGGGGCATGAAGATGATCATGGTCGGTGGGACGCCGGGGCGGCCGTTCGCGCCCCGGGAAGGGTTGTGACGGAACGGTCTCCCCGGTAACTCCACAAAGTCAATTGACTTTTGGTAATTTGCCGCTCGTCCCGACCCGACCGAGGAGTCCCGATGAGCACCACCGACGAGTTGCTGGCCAACAACGAGCGCTATGTCGCGTCGTTCGACAAGGGCGACCTGCCGCTGCCCCCCGGGAAGAAGATCGCCGTCCTGGCGTGCATGGACGCGCGCCTCAACGTGTACGGAGCGCTCGGCCTGCAGGAGGGCGACGCCCACGTGATCCGGAACGCCGGCGTCGTCGTGACCGACGACGAGATCCGGTCGCTGTCCATCTCGCAACGCCTGCTGGGGACGGAGGAGATCATCCTCATCCACCACACCGATTGCGGGATGCTCACGTTCAAGGACGACGAGTTCAAGGCGGCGATCCAGGAGGAGACCGGGATCAAGCCGGAGTGGGCGCCCGAGTCGTTCTCGGACCTCGACAAGGACGTTCGCCAGTCGATCGCCAGGATCAAGGCGTCACCGTTCATTCCGTTCAGGGACTCGGTTCGCGGCTTCGTCTACGAGGTCGAGTCAGGACGCCTGCGCGAGGTCGTCTGAACCACGCTGACCGCCCGGGCGGCCGCGGGTCAGGCCTTCGAGCTCTCCTCCGCGGCCGCGCCGAGGTCGGCGGCAACCGAGCGCCACAACGTGACGTGGACGCTGGGCCGGACGCGCAACGACGTCGTCCCGGCCCGGCCGGTGGAGATCGCGTGGGTGGCGCTGGAGGTGGTCGCAAAGCGCTGCAGCGAGAGCGCCGCGGGTACCGCGCGGCCGAGGCCGAGCGTGCTCGCGTACCAGATCTCCAGCAGCGGCGTGCCCCGCACGTCGATCCTCACCAGGGCGCGCCGGCGCACCTCGTCGAGCACCGAGTGGGCGAGCGTGAGGATGATGCCCTCGCCGGCCGCTGCCGCCGCGATCGCGGCGGCGTGGCTGGTGTAGGCGGCGATGTCGCTCGGCTCGAGCCCGTTGCGGGCGAAGTAGAGTCCGACGCTCGTCGCCGGGTCGAGCTCGGGCGGGCCGACCAGCCAGCGCTCGCCCGCCAGTGTGGCGGGAGCGATGTCCCGCTGTCCCGCTAACCGGTGGTCGGGGGCCGCAACCACGATCAGCCGGCAGCGCAGGAACGGCACAGTGGCGATTGTCGCCGCGCGCGACTGCAACTGCGCTAGCGTCACTGGGCTAAGCGATTCCTTAAGTCTCGTTTGACGAGTCCAAGATAACACCGGCAAGGTGCGGGGCAGGGAGGTTGGGACCGGAGCGAGACCGGCAAGCTCTTGCACGGAGGGGAAGGATGCAATGCAGGTTCCAGCGCCTTTCGAGTATGAGCGCGCGACGAGCGTCGACCATGCGCTTGATCTGCTGGCGGTGCTCGGCCCCGGCGCGCGCCTGCTCGCCGGCGGCCACTCGCTGCTGCCGATGATGAAGCTGAGACTGGCCGCGCCGGAGTATCTGATCGACCTCGACGGACTGGCCGGCGAGCTCGGCTACATCCGGGGGCCGGAGTCCGACCCCGCGGGACTCGGCGAGCAGATCCGGATCGGTGCGCTCACCCGCCACCGGGAGCTGCTCGAGTCACCGCTTCTGGCCGAGCGGCTGGCGATCTTCACCGACGCCGAGCGCGTGATCGCCGACCCGGTGGTCCGCAACCGGGGCACGATCGGCGGCGCCCTGTGCCAGGCCGACCCGTCCGAGGACCTGAGCGCGGTGTGCGCGGCGGTCGGCGCGCGGATGGTGATCCGCGGGCTCGAGGGGGAGCGGATCGTCGACATGCACGAGTTCCACCGCGGGCCGTATCGCACCGCCGTCGATGACGGGGAGATGCTAGTCGAGATCCGGGTCCCGCTGCGGCCGGCCTGCGGCAGCGCCTACGAGAAGGTCGGGCGCCGCGCGGGGGACTGGGCGGTCGCGGCTGCCGCCGCGTCGGTGTGCCTAGCGGACGGGACGATCGAGCGGGCCGGGATCGCGTTGACGGCGGTCGGCGCCGGCGTCACCTCGTCCAAGGCCGAGCAGCACCTGGCCGGGAAGCCACCGTCGGAGGAGCTGTTCGCCGCGGCCGCGCAGCTCGCCGCCGCGGCCTGCTCGCCGGTCGGCGATCAGCGCGGGTCGGCCGATTACAAGCGCCACGCGGCCGGCGAGCTCGCGCGGCGGGCGCTGCGGCGGGCGACCGCCCGCGCACTCCGGGCCGAGGCCTGATGCAGGTCACGCTGGTGGTGAACGGCGAGGAGGTGACGCGCGTAGTGGAGCCGCGGATGCTCCTCGTGCATTTCATCCGCGATGAGCTGGGCCTGACGGGCACCCACTGGGGGTGCGACACCTCGAACTGCGGGACGTGCGTGGTGCTGATGGACGATGAGCCGGTGAAGTCGTGCACGGTGCTGGCGGCGACGGCGTCGGGGCACGAGATTCGCACGGTCGAGGGGCTCGAGGTGGACGGAGTGCTCGACCCGGTGCAGCAGGGCTTCACCGAGGAGCACGGCCTGCAGTGCGGCTTCTGCACCCCGGGGATGATGCTCACCGCCCGGTGGCTGCTCGATCGCAATCCGGATCCGAGCGAGGCCGAGATCCGCGAGGCGATCTCGGGCCAGATCTGCCGCTGCACCGGCTACGCGACGATCGTGCGCTCGATCCGGTGGGCGGCCGGGCGGCCGCGCGACGAGGCCGCCGACTGATGGCCAGCCCGGAGCCGCGGCCGATCGGGTTCGGGCGCCTGCAGCGCAAGGAGGACGCGCGCTTCATTCGCGGTCAGGGGCGGTTCGTGGACGACGTCAGGCTGCCGGGCATGCTCCACGGCGCGGTGCTGCGCAGCCCGGTCGCCCATGCCCGGATCGTGTCGATCGACACCTCCGCTGCGCTCGCTCACCCCAAGGTCGTCGCGGTGCTCACCGGTCGCGACCTGGAGGCGCGGAACATGGCCTGGATGTCGACCATGTCGCACGACACGCAGGCGGTGCTGGCCACCGACAAGGTCCGCTTCCAGGGCCAGGAGGTGGCGTTCGTGGTCGCCGAGGACCGCTACTCGGCGCGCGACGGGCTGGGGTTGATCGACGTCGAGTACGAACTGCTGCCCGCCGTGGTCAACGCGCGCACGGCGCTCGACCCCGACCAGCCGGTGATTCGCGACGACCTCGAGGGTAAGGCCGACAATCACGTGTTCGACTGGGAGTCGGGGGACCGGGCGGCCACCGACCGGGCCTTCGCGCGGGCCGAGGTGGTGGTCGAGCAGGACATGCTCTACCCGCGCGTGCACCCCGCGCCGATGGAGACGTGCGGGGCGGTCGCCGACTTCGACCGTGTCAGCGGCAAGCTCACGCTGTGGTGCACGAGCCAGGCGCCGCACGCCCACCGGACCGTGTACGCGCTCGCGTCCGGGTTGCCGGAGCACATGATCCGCGTGATCTCGCCGGACATCGGGGGCGGGTTCGGCAACAAGGTGCCCGTGTACCCCGGGTACGTGTGCGCGATCGTCGGGTCGATCGTCACCGGCAAGCCCGTGAAGTGGATGGAGGACCGCTCCGAGAACCTGATGTCGACCGGCTTCGCCCGGGACTACGTGATGAAGGGCGGAATCGCGGCCGACCGCAACGGCCGGATCACGGCCCTGCGCGTGGACGTGATCGCCGACCACGGAGCGTTCAACGCGACCGCGCAGCCGTCCAAGTATCCGGCGGGGTTCTTCAACGTCTTCACCGGCTCCTACGACCTCCAGGCGGCCCACTGCCACGTTCGGGGTGTGTACACCAACAAGGCTCCCGGCGGTGTGGCCTACGCGTGCTCGTTCCGGATCACCGAAGCCGTCTACCTGGTGGAGCGGATGGTCGACTGCCTGGCCCAGGAGCTTGGGATGGACCCGGCCGAGCTCCGGTTGAAGAACTTCATCGCGCCCGGGCAGTTCCCGTACGAATCGAAGACGGGCTGGGTCTACGACTCCGGTGAGTACGAGACGGCGATGCGCAAGGCGCTGGCGATCGCCGGCTATGACGAGCTCCGACGCGAGCAGGCGGAGAAGCGCGAGCGCGGTGAGCTGATGGGCATCGGCATCGGCTTCTTCACCGAAGCGGTCGGCGCCGGCCCTCGCAAGCACATGGACATCATGGGTCTGGGGATGGCCGACGGCGCCGCACTGCGCGTGTATCCGACCGGCAAGGCGCAACTGAGCATCAGCGTGCAGTCCCAGGGTCAGGGTCACGAGACGACGTTCGCCCAGATCGTCGCCGAGGAGCTCGGGATCCCGCCCGAGGACGTCGACGTCGTTCACGGCGACACCGACACCACGCCCTACGGCCTGGGCACGTACGGCTCGCGCTCGACTCCCGTGAGCGGCGCGGCCGCGGCGCTGGTCGCACGCAAGGTGCGCGAGCGGGCGCGCATGGTCGCCTCGGCGATGCTCGAGGTCTCGCCCGACGACCTCGTCTGGAGCAAGGGCCCCCCGCCCGCTGGCAGGTCAAGGGCGATCCCGAGCAGCGCGCCACGATCCAGGACATCGCCATGGCCGCGCACGGATCGGTCGAGTTGCCCGAGGGCGTGGAGGCCGGGCTGGACGCCGAGACCGTCTACAACCCGCCCAACCTGACCTTCCCGTTCGGCGCCTACATCTGCGTGGTCGACGTCGATCCCGGCACTGCGCAGGTGACCGTGCGCCGCTTCATCGCGGTGGACGACTGCGGCACGCGGATCAACCCGATGATCATCGAGGGCCAGGTGCACGGCGGGCTGACCGACGGCGTGGGGATGGCGCTGATGGAGCTGATCGCCTTCGACGAGGAGGGCAACTGCCTCGGCGGCTCGCTGATGGACTACCTGATCCCGAGCGCGATCGAGGTGCCCGACTGGGAGACCGACTTCACGGTCACGCCCCTCGCCCCATCATCCGTTCGGCGCCAAGGGCATCGGCGAATCCGCAACGGTCGGCTCGCCGCCGGCCATCGTCAATGCCGTGGTCGATGCGCTGCGGCCCTACGGCGTGCGGCACATCGACATGCCCTGCACGCCGTCACGCGTGTGGGACGCGATGCGGGGCCAGGGGGCGCCGCCGCAATGATCCTGCCCGGCCACATCCTCGGGATCCCGGTCGAGGAGACGCTGCTCGGCTTCGCTCCGGCCGGCGGAGTGGCGGTCGGAGTCGGCGTGCTGTGGGCTAAGCGATCCCTTAACTCCTGGTTGACGCGATGGCACCCGCGGCGCGAGAGTTCAAGGGTACGCAGGGAGGAGGTCTGCGCGCCCGCGCCGGCATCTCCGTTTCAGGTCACGTGAGCGAGTGAGGAGAGAGGAATGACCAGACGGGCTGACGCTCGCGTTCTCGGGTCGCACGACGTGGTGCGCTCATGGTGATCGCGAGCTCCACCGGTTGGACGGTCGGGCTCGTGCTCGGCGTCGTGGTGATCGCCGTCGCCGCGGTGATCGTGATCACGATCGTGCTGCTGGCGAGGCGGATCGCTCGGCAGGCGAAGACGGCCGAGGAGGCCGTGGAGGTCGTCCGGCAGCAGACCTCCGAGCTCGGCGGGGTGGCGCGGATCAACGACTCCGGCGTCCGGATCCTGCATTCCGCGCGCGCGCTGCGGAAGGTGGCGGTCGGAAGATGAGCCTCACGATCGCAACCATCTCCGGGCACACCTATTGGGCGATCGCGCTGGCCATCGGCGGCGTTGCCGCGGCCGTTGTGGCGATCCTGCTCACGCTGCTGGTCAAGTCGGTCGGCGATATCCAGCGGTCGGTCGACGGCCTGCTGGAGATCGCCGGAAGCGTGTCGGCCAACACCGAGAACATCCCGCAGCTCGAGGCCACCGCGCCCGTGCTGGCGATGATAGTGGAGGAAGCTGTGGTCCAAGACGGCTACATGAACGCCCTCACCGACGGGTTCGGTGCAGCATGAGCAGCACCCACGCCCTCGTCCTCATCAGCGTCGTGCTCGCGGTCGGTGTCGTTGCCGTCCTGGCCGTCGCGCTGATCCTCATCCGTCAGGGCCTGGCCTCGATCTCGCAGGGCCTCGCCACTCTCTCGGTTGCGCTGTCGGGTGTCGAGTCACAGCACCTCGGGCCGCTCGAGGGAGCGGTCACGGCCATCAACGCGCAGTTCGACATCATCCTCGGCGCGATGCCGGGGATCGCGCGCAAGGCGTCGATCGTCGCCGAAAGGAGGCCGCGATGATCCTCTGGTGGATTGGAGACATCGTGCTGCTGGTGGTGATCCTGCCGGTCGTCGTCTACCTGCTGAAGGGCGTGCTCGATGCGGCCAAGAGCATCGTTCCGAGCGTCGATGAGATCGCCAGGACGGCCCGCGCGGGGTCGAAGGATCTGGACGCCGCGGCGCTGCTGCTGAGGACCCAGGACCAGGTCAAGCAGACAGTCGCGGTTCTCGCCGACTACGGCGGCTCGCTCGACGTGATCCTCGACGACGCTCGCTAGGAGAGACCATGGCCGTTTATGCATTTGCAGCAGCGGGCGCGGTGACGATCGTCGCCGTCGTGCTGATCGTTCTCGCCCTCGTCTTCTACCTCGTCTCGACAATCGTGGCGCTGCGCAAGATCACCGCGGGCCTCGATGAGGTGATCGCCGGCGTAGGCGAGATCGGGGAGAAGAGCGCGCCGGTGAACGGTGTCGTGACGACGATCAACGAGCAGCTCGATGCCGGTGTCAACCTGCTCGAGGGTCTGCTGGTGAAGAAGGCGGGAATGGCGGACGCCCTCGGCCTCGTCGATGGGCTCTACCCCAGCGCGGCCGCGGCAGGGTTCCGGAGCTTCACGGGCAGCGGCACGGCGAAGGTGCCGCGGATCGGGGAGGTTTACACCCTTGGCACGCTGACGCTGGCCCGGCTGGGCCGCGAGGCGCCGATCGCGGCAGCGAGCCCGGAGGGCCCGGTGTTGCGCAATCCGGCGTACGGAAGCGCGGCGGCGCGAGGGCTGTACCCGGAGGTGCGCCAGACCCACCCGGCGTCGCTGCCCAAATCGCCGGTCATCGGCACCGGCGCGCCGGTGCAGTACGAGCAGCGTGAGGACATCGGCGCACCGCGCAAGCAACTCCCGGGCCGCACGGTCGTCGCGGAGCCGCAGCCGTCGGGATCTGGCGGCTCGGGCTCCGGCGGCGAGCCGGAGCAGACCAACGGATCCCCCGACGAGACGATTCGCTCGACTCGCGGCGGCGAGCGCGAGTGATTCGCCACCGATCAATGAAAGGAGCACCTGTTGCAGACCCCCGCGTCATTTGAGTACGAGCGCGCGACCAGCGTCGAGGGCGCCATTGCATCGCTTGGGCGGCTCGGCTCCGAGGCGCGAATCATCGCCGGCGGGCACAGCCTGCTGCCGATGATGAAGCTGCGGCTGGCCAGCCCCGAGCACCTGATCGACATCAACGATCTCACGGAGCTCGACTTCATCCGCGAGGAGGGCGACGAGATCCGGATCGGGGCACTCACCCGGCACGTCGAGCTGCTCAAGTCCGAGCTGCTGGCCACGCATTTCCCCCTGTTCCGCGACGCCGAGCAGGTGATCGCCGATCCGGTCGTGCGCAACCGCGGCACGATCGGCGGCTCGCTGTGCCAGGCCGACGCGGCCGAGGACCTGTCGGCCGTGTGCTCGGCGGCCAAGGCGAAGGTCGTGATCCGCGGCGCCGACGGCGAGCGGGCGGTCGGGATGGAGGACTTCCACGTCGGTCCGTACACGACCGCCGTCGGAGCGGGTGAGATGCTCACCGAGGTCCGCCTCCCGGTGCGGCCGGGGGCCGGCAGTGCGCACGAGAAGGTCGAGCGCCGCGCCGGCGACTGGGCGATCGCGGCCGCGTCGGCGGCGGTGTGGGTCGACGGCGGCACGATCGCCGATGTCGGCATCGCGCTCAGCGCGGTCGGGCTCACGACGATCCATCTCACGCGAGCCGAGGAGCTCCTCCGGGGCAAGCCTCCCTCGGAGGGCCTGTTCGCCCAGGCCGGCGAGATCGCCGCCGCCGACTGCTCGCCGGGCGCCGACGGCCGCGGGCCGATCGACTACAAGCGCCACCTCGCCGGGATCCTCACTCAACGCGCACTCAGCCGCGCGACATCACGCGCGCTGCATCAGGAGGCCTGACCACATGCAAGTCACGATCACGATCAACGGCTAGCAGGTCTCCCGCGACGTCGAGCCGCGCCAGCTGCTGGTGCACTTCATCCGCGATACGCCCGGCCTCACCGGCACGCACTGGGGCTGCGACACGTCGAACTGCGGCGCCTGCGTGGTGCTGATGGACGGCAAGCCGCTGAAGTCGTGCACCACTCTGGCCGTGATGTGCGAGGGCCATGAGATCCGCACGGTCGAATCGCTCGAGGTCGGCGGCCAGCTCGATCCGATCCAGCAGGGCTTCCACGAGCGGCATGGGCTTCAGTGCGGGTTCTGTACGCCGGGCATGCTGATGACGACGCGCGCGCTCCTGGACGAGAGGGCGGGTGGACCCCCATTGACCGAGCACGAGATCCGCACCGCGATCTCCGGCGGGATCTGTCGCTGCACCGGCTACAAGAACATCGTCAGCGCCGTCCAGTGGGCCGCCGAGCACCAAGCCAGCGTGAAACAGGAGGCGTGAGCATGGCTGTTACCGAGAACCTGCCCAGCGCGACCACCGAGCGGCCGATCGGCTTCGGGCGGCTGAAGCGCAAGGAGGACGAGCGCTTCATCCGCGGTAAGGGCACCTACCTGGACGACATCCGCATGCCGGGGATGGTCCACGGCGCCATTCTTCGCAGCCCGTACGCCCACGCCAAGATCGTCTCGATCGACACCTCGAGGGCGCTGGCGCATCCGAATGTGGCGGCGGTGGTCACGGCCAAGGACCTCGAGACACTCGGCCTGGCCTGGATGCCGACGATCTCCTATGACACGCAGGCCGTGCTGGCCGGCGACAAGGTCCGCTTCCAGGGCCAGGAGGTCGCGTTCGTGATCGCCACCGACGAGTACTCGGCCAACGACGCGCTCGAGCTGATCGACGTGGAGTACGAGCCGCTGCCGGCGATCGTCAACGCCCGCAAGGCGCTCGATCCCGACGCCCCGCTGATCCGCGACGACAAGGTCGGACAGAGCGACAACCTGGCCAGCCCGACGTGGGAGGCCGGCGACGGGGCGGCGACCGATCGCGCCTTCGCCGAGGCCGACACGATCGTCTCTCGCGACATCATCTATCCGCGCTGCCACCCGGCACCGCTGGAGACGTGCGGGATGATCGCCGACTTCAACCCGGAGACCGGCCAGCTCGACATCTACAACGGCAACCAGGCGCCGCACGCGCACCGCACCGTGTACGCGCACGTGGCCGGCCTGGCCGAGCACATGATCCGAATCCGCTGCCAGGACATCGGTGGCGGCTTCGGCAACAAGGTTCCGATCTACCCCGGCTACGTGTGCGCGATCGCCGGGTCGATCGTCGCCGGCGTGCCCGCCAAGTGGGTCGAGAACCGCTCCGAGAACCTGATGTCGACGGGGTTCGCCCGCGACTACGTGATGCACGCCGACATGTGCTCCAAGGATGGGAAGATCACCGGCCTGCGGGTCGACGTGATCGCCGACCACGGGGCGTTCGACTCGACCGCGCAGCCGACCAAGTTCCCGGCCGGTTTCTTCCACATCGTGTGCGGGTCCTACGACCTCGACGCATCGCACGTCAAGGTCAAGGCGGTGTACACGAACAAGGCGCCCGGAGGCGTGGCCTACCGCTGCTCGTTCCGGATCACCGAGGCCGTGTACCTCGTCGAGCGCATGGTCGATGCGCTCGCCCTGGAGATGAAGGCGGACCCGATCGAGCTCCGCATGCGCAGCTTCATCGCGCCCGAGCAGTTCCCCTACGAGACGACCACCGGCTGGACCTATGACTCGGGGAACTACGCTGAGACGATGCGGGTGGCGATGGACATCGCCGGGTACGAGGACCTCCGGCGCGAGCAGGCGGAGAAGCGCGCCCGCGGCGAGCTGATGGGCATCGGCGTGTCGTTCTTCACCGAGGGCGTCGGCGCCGGCCCGCGCAAGCACATGGACATCCTCGGGCTGGCGATGAACGACGGGGCCGACCTCCGCGTGCACCCGTCCGGGAAGGCCGTGGTGAGCATCAGCGCCCAGACCCAGGGTCAGGGACACGAGACGACCTTCGCCGAGATCGTCGCCGAGGAGCTGGGGATCCCGCCCGAGCACGTGGAGGTGCGCCATGGCGACACCGACCGCTCCCCGTACGGGCTCGGCACCTATGGCAGTCGCTCGACTCCGGTGTCCGGCGCTGCCGTCGCGGTGGTCTCCCGCAAGGTGCGCGACCGGGCGCGCCTGATCGCGGCCACGATGCTGGAGACCCGGCCCGAGGACCTCGCCTGGGAGAAGGGTCGCTGGTACGTCAAGGGCGACCCCGAGAAGGGCGCGATGATCGAGGACATCGCGCTGCGGGCCTATAGCGGCGCGGCGATGCCCGAGGGCATGGAGGGCGGTCTGGACGCGCAGGTGATCTATGACCCGCCCAACCTGACCTACCCCTACGGCGCCTACATCGCCGTGGTGGACATCGATCCCGACACGGCTCAGGTCACGGTGCGCCGCTTCATCGCGGTGGACGACTGCGGCGTGCGGATCAACCCGATGGTCGTCGACGGCCAGATCCACGGCGGTCTCGCCGAGGGAGTGGGCATCGCGCTGATGGAGGTGATCACGTTCGACGAGGAGGGCAACTGCCTCAATTCCTCGTTCATGGATTACCTGATCCCGACCGCGCTCGAGTGTCCCGACTTCGAGCTCGGCGAGACGGTCACCCCGTGTCCGCACCATCCGCTCGGAGCCAAGGGCGTCGGCGAGTCGCCGAACGTGGGCTCGCCGCCGGCGATCGTCAACGCGATCATCGACGCGTTGCACGAGACGCACGGGGTCGACCACGTCGACATGCCGTGCACCCCGGCGCGCGTCTGGGCCGCGATGCAGGGCCGTCCCGAGCCGCCGCAATGATCACCGACGCGGTCACTCGCCGGGCCAAGGCGCTCCGCGCCCAGGGCGAGCCGTTCGTGACCGCGACCGTGGTGCGGGCGCAGCGGCCGACGAGCGTGCGCGCCGGCAGCGTCGCGATCGTGCTCGCCGACGGCACGATCGAGGGCTTCATCGGCGGTGTCTGCGCCGAGCAGAGCGTGCGCGTCTACGCGCTCAAGGCCATGGCGAGCGGGGAGCCGGTGCTGCTGCGGATCCTTCCTGACGTCGACGAGACCGAGGCAGGGATCGACGGGCACGAGGTGCCCAGCGAGGAGGGATCGGTGACAGTCAAGAATCCGTGCCTGTCGGCGGCGCGATCGAGGCGTTCATCGAGCCGGTGCTCCCGGCCCCTCGCGTCCTCGTCGTCGGCGAGACGCCGATCGCCGGGGCGGTCATGCAGCTCGGCTCCGAGCTCGGCCTCGACGTCGTGACGGTCGACGGCGGTGCGCCGGAGCCCGCCGCCGGCGACCTCGCGCTCGTGGTGGCGGCGCACGGCCGCGACGAGCTCCACACACTGCGCCGGGCCCTCGAGGCCGGTGTGCGGTACGTGGGCCTCGTGGCCAGCCACAAGCGGGGCGAGGGCGTGATCGCCGAGTTGCGTGGCGACGGCGTTTCCGACCAGCTGCTGGCGTTGATCGACGTGCCGGCCGGGATCTCAATCGGCGCGGAGACCCCGGCCGAGATCGCGGTCTCGATCCTCGCCCAGGTCGTCGCCGTGCGCCGCGGCGAGCGCGAGTCGGCGGAGGCCCAGGCGCCGGAGGGTGGCCTGGCGATCCACCGAGCGGCTCCGGGCCGGTCCGCGGCCTCGCCTCCGGCGAGCGCTTCGCGCCCGGGCGCTCCGGCGCTGGCGGTCGACCCGATCTGCGGCATGACGGTCGCGGCCGTGCCGGCGACACCCTCGCTGCAGGTCAACGGTGAGACCGTCTACTTCTGCTGCGAGGGCTGCAGGTCCAAGTTCGAGTCGCAGCACGAGCATGCCGGCGCCCCCGACTAGTCCGGACGCGTTCGCGACCGGGCTGGTGCTCGGCGCGGGCGGATCGACCCGGCTCGGTGCGCCCAAGCAGCTGCTGCCCTACCGCGACGGCACGCTCTTGGAGCACGTCGTGGGCGTTGCCCGGGCGTGCCGCTTCGATCAGCTCGTGGTGGCGATCGGCGGGGCCGCCGATGCGGTGCGCGCACAGGTCGATCTGAGCGGAGCGGAAGTGGTGGTCAACGACGCCTACGGCCAGGGCTGCGCGTCGTCGATCGCGGCGGCCCTCGGCGCCGTGCACGAGCGCAGCGAGGTGCTCGTGCTGCTGCTGGGAGACCAGCCGGGTGTGACGCCGGAGACGGTCTCGGCGCTGCTCGCCGGCCGCGGCGAGGCTCCGCTCGCGGTGTGCGCCTACGACGACGGGCGCGGACATCCGATCGCGTTCGCGCGCAGCGTGTTCGGCGACCTCGGAGATCTGCACGGCGACAAGGGCGTGTGGCGACTGCTGGACCGGCGCTCCGGCGACGTGGTCGAGGTTCCGATCGCCGGCCCGGTCCCGCGCGACGTCGACACGCCGGAGGATTACGAGGCCGTGCTGGCGCAGGCCGGCGGAGTCCGGAGCCCGGCATGAGCCCGCGCGAGATGACGGAGGAGGCGGCGGGCGAGGTCCGCCACCTGGTCCCGGATGTCGAGACGCTGGCGCGGCGGCTCTCCGACGTGGACTACCTGGTCGACGAGGGGCTCGCGACGTCGATGTTCCTCAGCCTGCGGCTGCCCCAGCCGCTCCTGCTCGAGGGCGAGGCGGGGGTCGGCAAGACCGAGGCGGCCAAGGCGCTGGCGCAGGTTCTCGACACGCCGCTGATCCGCCTGCAGTGCTACGAGGGGATCGACGCCGCCGAGGCGCTGTACGAATGGAACTACCCACGCCAGCTGCTCAGCATCCGGCTGGCCGACGCCGGCGGGACCGCGCTCGAGGAAGCCGACCTGTTCGGCCCCGACTACCTGATCCGCCGTCCCCTGCTGCGTGCGCTCGAGCACCCGGGTCCGCGCCCCGCGGTGCTGCTGATCGACGAGATCGACCGCGCCGACGATGACTTCGAGGCGTTCCTGCTCGAGCTGCTGGCCGAGGCCAGCGTGACCATCCCGGAGCTCGGAACCGTCCGCGCCACGCATCCGCCGGCCATCGTCCTGACCTCGAACCGCACGCGCGATCTGCACGACGCCGTCAAGCGGCGCTGCCTGTACCAGTGGATCGACTACCCGACGCGTCAGCGTGAGGTGGAGATCGTACGGCGCCGCGTCAAGGGCTCCTCGGAGACGCTTGCCGTCCAGGTCGCCGATGCTGTCGCCCGGATGCGCGACAGCGACATCCAGAAGCCGCCGGGCATCGCCGAGGCGATCGACTGGGTGGCGGCGCTGGGCCTGCTGGGGGTCGAGCAGCTCGATGCCGAGGCGGTCGAGCTCACGCTCGGCTCGGTGCTCACTCGGCTCGGTGCTCAAGTACAGCGAGGATCGGGACGTCGTCCGCGCGGCCGGCCTCGAGCAGTTGGTGGGAAGCGGTGAGTGACGCGCAGGAAACCGGCGAGACGTTCACGGTCCGCACGCTCGAGCTCGACCTGCCGGCGCTCGTGGGAGCGCTGAGCCGGCGCCTGCACGAGGCCGGCCTGCCCGTAAGCCCTGAGCGCGCGGCCTATTTCGCGCAGGCGCTGATCCTGGTCAAGCCGATCACGCGCGGGCGGCTGTACTGGACCGCGCGCGCCGTGTTCGTCTCCGACTCCGCTCAGGTGCCCACCTTCG
The DNA here is from genome assembly GCA_963816005.1 of uncultured Solirubrobacteraceae bacterium. Taxonomy (GTDB): domain Bacteria; phylum Actinomycetota; class Thermoleophilia; order Solirubrobacterales; family Solirubrobacteraceae; genus Palsa-465. The sequence continues at coordinate 319,596 of CAWFKF010000062.1, forward strand.
ACGCGGTCTTCTTCTCCGTCTTCGGCCGGCGATCGGAGCGCGACGAGTTCGAGCCCGAGGACGTGCGCACGGTCGCCTCGCCGCCCTACGAGCGGCCGCGCGGCGAGCACCGCACCTCCCCCCGCGCCGGAGAGCAGGAGCTCGGCGCCGGGCTCTCGTCCTCGCAGCCGGCGCGCGGCGATCAGGACGATGAGCGCCGGGAGGTCGAGGTTCCGGTGGCGATGGCCAGCGACGAGGAGCGCCTGAGCCGCAAGAGCTTCGACGCGCTCGAGGCGGATGAGCTCGCCGCCCTCTACCGGCTGATGTCACGGATCGAGCTCGCCACGCCCGTGCGCCAGACCCGGCGCCGCAAGCGCGGCCGCCGCGGCGAGCACGTCGATCTGCGGGCGACGCTGCGCACGAGCCTGCGCACGGCCGGGGACCCGATCAGAGTGGCGCGGCGACGCCGGCGCATCGTGCCCCGGCGCCTGGTGCTGCTGTGCGACATCTCGGGCTCGATGGGGCCCTACGCGCGCGCGTATCTGCAGTTCCTGACCTGCGCCGCCGGCAGCGCGCAGAGCGCGGAGGTGTTCGTGTTCGCGACGCGCCTCACGCGTCTGACCCGCGCGCTCCACTCCCGCCACCCCGAGCGGGCGATCCAGCGCGCCGCGGCGACCGCGCCGGACTGGTCCAGCGGAACCCGGATCGGCGATGCGCTGAAGGCGTTCAACGATCGTCACGGGCGCCGCGGCATGGCCCGCGGAGCGGTGATCGTGATCCTCTCCGACGGCTGGGAGCGCGGGGATCCCGACCTCGTCGGGCGCGAGATGGATCGCCTCGCACGCCTCGCGCACCGGATCGTGTGGGTCAACCCTCGCGTGAGCGCTAGCGGCTTCTCCGTGCAGGCCGGCGGCATGCTGGCGGCGCTGCCGCACGTCGACGCGCTCGTGAGCGGTCACAGCCTCGAGGCACTCGGCGAGGTCATCGACGCGATCGGCGCCGAGTCGTGGGAGCCGCCGGAGGTGCCCATCCCCCCACCGTCCGGCGACGACGCTGGCGAGGAGCCGTGGGCCAGCGCCACGCCGGTGGCGGGAAGCTCGGTCGCGATGCCGACCGGGTACGGCCCGAGCCGCGGCAACACCACTCCGGGCTGGGGTGGGCGATGAGGGCAATCGACGTGCGAAGGAAGGTTCGCAGATGAGCGAGGGCTCGACCAAGATCTGCATCTACCCCGGGTGCGAGCGACCCGCGGTGCCCCCGCATCCGCTGGGCGGCCCGCAACCGGCGTTCTGCGACCTGGAGGAACACAACGCGCTGCGTGCTCACCAGGAGCGCCAGCGACTCGCCGGCGACGGCGCGCCGAACGCCGCGAGCAGCGATGACCACAAGACAGGAGAAACCAGACGTGGCTAACGAGGCTTACCGAGCAGTCTTTCTGCGCGTGCACCCGACCGGCAAGATGGTGCTCAGCCTGACGACCGAATCCGACGGCAGGGAGCCGCAGTACGCGCAGCTCGTTGCCGGCGAGCTCGGTGTGCCCGCGCTCGACGTCAAGGTCGTCCCTGCCGACACCGATCGCTTCGGCGTCGGCCATGGCTACAACACGACTCCGTCCGAGGGCACCTCGGCCGCCATCGCCAGCGCCACCGGCAAGATCCGGGCCAAGGCGCAACTGCTCGTCGGCATGGCGCTCGACACATCGCCCGACACGCTGAAGTGGGCCGGCGGCGCGTTCGTCAGCGGCAACGGCGCCGACCCGACGCAGGTCAAGACGATCGAGGACATCGCGCTCTACGCCCATGGCAGCGGCGCGCTGCCTCCGGGCGTCGAGGGCGGGCTCGACGCGCAGACGGTCTACCGGGACTGAGCCCGGAGCGGCCTAGTGACCTCAGAAGCGGTGCAACGGCAGGTAGCCGACCTCGGTGCCCGCCGGCAGCTCGCCGGTCCCGGAGGGGATCAGTGCGAGTCCGTCCGCCTGTGCGGTGATCGCGATCTGATGCGACTGCTGTCCGTGCACGGGCGAGAGCACCGCTTCAAGTCCGTCACCGGTCACGCGTACGCGGATCAGGTCGTCCCGCTCGGGGTTCCGGGGCACCGCCGTGCCGAGCCGCGCGGCGCTCCAGGCCGGCCGGAGTACCGGTGCGCCCTGCATCGCGAGCAGGGCCGGGCGCACGAACAGCTCGAAGCACACGAGCGTGGAGACGGGGTTCCCCGGCAGCCCGAACACGAGCGTGGAGCCGCGCACGCCGAAGGCCAGGGGCTTGCCGGGACGCAGGGCCACGCGCCAGAACACCTCGTGCACACCGAGCTCGTCCCCGACGCTGCGCACGAGGTCGTGCGCGCCCATCGACACGCCGCCGGAGCTGATCACCACGTCGTGCTCGAGCGCGCGCTCGAGCGCGGCGCGATGCGCTTCCGGGGTGTCGGCCGCGGCCGGGACGTGATGGACGCGGGCGCCGGTCGTCGCGAGCGCGGCGCTCAGCATCGGGCCGTTGGCGTCGAAGATCTCTCCCTCGCGCAGGCGCTCGCCCGGAGGACGCAGCTCGCTGCCGGTGGTGAGGACGGCCACCCGGGGCCGGCGGCGGCAGGGAAGCGCGCTGAGCCCGACGGCCGCGGCGGCTCCGATCTGGGCCGGCCCGAGGCGCGTCCCCGCGCTCAGCAGCGGGTCGCCGTGCGTGATGTCGCTCCCCGCCACGCGGACGAACGCCCCCGGTTCGACCGCCGTCTCGACGGCGATGTGGCCGTCTCCAGCGTCGCGGACATCCTCGACCGGCACCACCGCATCGGCGTCGGGGGGGACGACGGCGCCGGTGGAGATGATCACCGCCTCGCCATCGCCAAGCGCACCCGGATAGGGGGAGCCGGCCGCCGACTCGCCGACGACGCTGAGCCGGTCTGGCGTATCGGCCGCCCGCACGGCGTAGCCGTCCATGGCCGAGCTGGCGAACGGCGGCAGGTCGATCCCCGCCGGCAGGTCCTCGGCCAGGAAGCACCCGTAGGCGTCGCCAAGGGCCACGGTCTCGGTCGCCAGCACGCCCGTGTGCGCGGCGACGAGGTCGAGCGCCTCGTCGATCGACAGGAGGGTTCGCTGTGAGCGCGCCGCGGCCACGATCCGGAGCTCAGTCCGCCGGCAGTGGGGCGTCGATCGCGACCTCGACATCGTCGAGCACCTTGAGCGCGCCGAACAGGGCCGAGTACGGCTTGATGCCCCACGCGCTCTGCGTGACGGTGGCGCTGCCAGTGAGCCGGCCGCCGTCGTCCGTGAGCTCGAACGAGATCGGATGGGCGGCGCCCATCAGCTCGAGCTCGCCCTGCAGCCTGATCCGCCCGTCGACCGCTTCGACCTCGCTCGAGCGGAACCTGATGTCCGTCCGTTTGAGGACCTCATCGTCGATCGTCTCGCGGATGCTCGCCTTGTCGTCCTCGCCGAGCGACTGCAGGCCGCCCGTCCCCTCCTGCACGAGCAGTGAGCTGCCGTCGGCGTCGAGCGCAAGGCTGGACTGGGCGGGCTCCGCGCCGACCCGGAGGGTGGCCTGCCACGCGGTGACGTGGATGAGCAGATCGTGGCCGGCCTTCGCCGCCGCGCCCCCGCGCTTGGTCCTGATCGCGAGGGTGGCGTTGTCAGGCCCGAACTTGTGGATTCCGGCTTCGAGTGTCATTGGCTAATTCTATATTGTCGAGCTCTTTCATAGAAGATATTCACAGAAAGTTGTTCACGCTTCGGTACCCGGTTATGAGAGACGACCGGGGCGAATCGGGAGCGCCCGCACCCCTGACCGAGGAGGTCACGTATGGCTGTTGAACTGGACCATCCGTTCACCACGGCGAAGTCGATGGACGAGAACTGGGCGGCGATCCTCGACCTCGAGCGCGTCGTCCCCGCGGTCGAAGGCGGACGCGTGATCGAGAAGACCGGATCCACCTCGGCCAAGGCCGAGATCAAGGTCAAGATGGGCGCGATGTCGATGACCTTCACCGGCACCGTCGAGGTCACCGAGCAGGACGAGGCGGATCGCCGCGCCGTGATCACCGTCAAGTCGAGGGAGGCCGGCGGGCAGGGCCACGCCAACGCGAACGTGACCTTCGCGCTCAACGACGGTGGCGGCACGATCCACACCTCGGCCCAGATCACGGGCAAGGCGGCATCGATGGGCGAGGGCGTGATGGTCGGTGTCCTCGACGCGCTGATCACGGACTTCACCGGCAAGCTGGGCCAGATCTGATCGACGGAGCGGCGCGGGTGACCAGCCTGGTGATCGGGTCTGGGTCGCCCCCGGAACGTGGAAGGAGCAGAGGCTATGAAGGATGTCGTCGAGCAGGTCGATGAGTGGGTCGGGCGGGGCGATCGCGTCGCGCTGGCCACGGTGATCTCGGTCAAGCGCTCGGCGCCCCGGCCACCGGGGGCCAAGATGGCGGTCAACGATCGCGGCGAGGTGTTCGGCGCCGTCTCGGGCGGCTGCGTCGAGGGCGCCGTGATCGAGGTGGCCGAGGGCGTGCTGGCCGGCGGTGAGCCGCAGCTGTTGCACTACGGCATCCCCAACAGCGATGCGTGGGACGTCGGCCTGCCGTGCGGTGGGGAGATCGACGTGTGGGTCGAGCGGTACGAGCCGTGAGCGCCCAGGGGTCCTTCGCCGCGATCGCTCGCGAGGACGGCCGGGCCGCCCTCGTCACGGCGGTCAGCGGTCCGCACGCCGGCACCCGCATGCTCGTGCGCGCCGACGGCGGGCGAGATGGAACGCTCGGAGACGAGGCGCTCGACGCCGAGGCTGCCGCGCACGCCGAGGAGCTGATGTGGGAGGAGCGCTCCGAGCGGCGCGGCGATCTGTTCGTCGACGTCACCGCGCCGGCGCCGCGGCTGTTGATCTTCGGCGCCGTGGAGTACGCGAACCACCTCGCGCATCTGGCCCGCGTGACCGGGTGGAGCCCGTACGTGATCGATCCGCGGGCGCGGTTCGCGACCCGCGAGCGGTTCCCCGACGCGATCGAGGTGATCGCCGCCTGGCCGGAGGCGGCCGTGGAGCAGCTTGGGGGAATCGATCGCGCCACCTACCTGGCGATCCTGACCCACGACCCCAAGATCGACGACGAGGTCCTGAAGCTCGCGCTGAGCGCGGAGCCGGCGTACATCGGCGCGATGGGCTCGCGGCACGCCCAGGCCGAGCGTCGCGAGCGGCTGATGGCCGCCGGCGTGCCCGAGGACGACCTGGCCCGGATCAGCGCGCCGGTGGGGCTGGACCTCGGGGCGCTGCATGCCGCCGAGACGGCGCTGTCGATCATGGCCGAGCTGGTCGCGGTCCGCTACGGCCGTGCGGGCGGGCGCCTGTCACGGCGAAACGGCGGGCGCATTCACTAGAACAGGGGATCAGATGGCGAACATCACGATGAGGGAGATCCGCGATGGCGAGGTGCCCTTCGACGGCGGCACGGCGGTCCAGGAGGACCCCGACCGGCCCGTGTTCCGCGGCAACGGCCCTGACGACTATGTGTGCGTCTCGTGCGGCAACGTGCTCGCGGCGTCGATGCATGCGGTGCAGATGACCTTCAAGGTGCGGGTGCGCTGCGGTCGCTGCTCGACCGTGAACGTCGCGGTCACCGAGGAGCCGCCGCCGCGCCCCGCGGCCAGGCCCCGGCCCCGGGTCTGAACGCCGGCCCCGAGTCTGAACGCCGGTGGGGAGGGTCTCCTCGTAAGCTGTGGGCGCACGCGCATCGGAGGAGAGAGGAGAGAGGAGAGAGGATGGACGATCGCGCCGGTCGTGCCCGTCGCTTCCTGGAGCTGCACCGCTCGGAGGCGCCGCTGCTGCTGCCGAATCCCTGGGACGTCGGTTCCGCGGTGCTGTTCGAGTCGCTGGGCTTCAAAGCGCTCGCGACCACCAGCAGTGGCTTCGCCGCCACGCTCGGCCGGGTCGACGGGTCCGTGACCCGGGAGGAGGCGATCTCTCACGCCGCGACGATCGTCTCCAGCACCGCGCTGCCCGTCTCGGCCGATCTCGAGAACGGGTTCGCCGACGACCCCGGCGATGTCGCCGAGACCATCCGCATGGCGCTCGATGTGGGCCTCGCCGGAGGCTCGATCGAGGACTCGACCGGGCGTGAGCAGGACCCGATCTACGATCGTGGCCTGGCCGTGGAGCGGGTCGCCGCCGCCGCCGAGGCCGCCCACGGAGGCCCGGTCTCGCTCGTACTCACCGCCCGGGCCGAGAACTACCTGCACGGCCGGCCGGACCTCGACGACACGATCGCGCGCCTGCGCTCCTACCAGGAGGCGGGCGCCGATGTGCTCTACGCGCCGGGTCTCACCGATCTGGCGCAGATCCGCGAGCTGGTCGCGGCCGTCGAGCGTCCCGTCAACGTGCTCGCGCTCCCGAGCGCGCCGACGGTCCCCGAGCTGGCCGGTGCGGGCGTCAGCCGCGTGTCGGTCGGAGGCGGGTTCGCGTTCGCCGCGCTCGGCGCGGTCGTCGAGGCCGCGCGCGAGCTGCAGGAGCTCGGTACCTATACGTTCTGGGAGCGCACCCGGCTGGGTAGCCGGACCGCGAAGGCTGCGTTCACGAGCGCGGTCTCGGTCAATCCATGAGGAGAGACCGCCACGCATGATCCGGCGGGCCTCCGTCCTCCAGGCTGCTCTCCCCGCCCTCGCGGCGGCGGCCGCCGCCGCCTTCGCGCTCGCGCTGGCCGCCGCAGCACCCGCCTCGGCCTCCGCGACGGTCTGGCTGTGCCGCCCCGGCCTGGCGGGCGACCCGTGCAACCCGGGCCTGTCGATGACCGTCTTCTCGACGTCGACAAGCAGCTCGCGGTGACCTCCCCCAAGCGCGCCGTTCGCAGCCGGCTCGTCTCGGCGATCCTGCTCGGCGGCAACGTGCTCGTGAAGCGCGGCTCGGGAGTCGGCGGTGACTTCAAGCATGTGCCCGCATGCCGGGCGGCGAAGCAGCTCGGCATGCGTGATCGCGTTCTCGACCTTCGATGCTCCGGTGCCGGCCGCGAGCCTCTTCGGCCGGCCGCCCTCCGGATGACCGCGACGCGGTCCGTGCTGTGCACGAACCCGGCCGCGCTCGGCGGCGGATCCGGTCTCCTCGACCCGATCAGCCCCAGCGCTCCGTTCGCCACCAGCGTGATCGGCGGCGCCACGGGGGCGGTCGGAATCCCGCGCCCGAAGGTGTCCACGGTCTGGATCTCGGTCCCGCACGCCTACCGGGCGACGTGCTCGTCGGCGAACGGCCCCGATGTGCTCCAGATCACGCCGGTGGGCGCGTCACCGAAGCCCAACGCGATCCCCAACGCGAATTGGGGCCTGCACCTGGTCGACGCCAACATCGCGCTCGGCAACCTCGTCTCGATCGTCGGCACGGAGGCGACCGCGTTCGCCAAGCGCGCATCCGGGGGGCGAAAGCGGTAGCCGGCGGCTCGAGGTTGTCTCGAGAGACAACCTCTATGGTGGGCGGCCGCATGGCCGCCCGCTCCGACATCCGCAATATCGCCATCGTCGCCCACGTCGATCACGGCAAGACGACGCTGGTCGACGCGCTCCTGTGGCAGTCCGGCGCCTTCCGTGCCAACCAGGATGTGGCCGACCGGGTGCTCGACTCGATGGACCTCGAGCGTGAGAAGGGCATCACGATCCTGGCCAAGAACACCGCGGTGCGCTACGCCGGGGTGAAGCTGAACATCGTCGACACGCCGGGGCACGCCGACTTCGGGGGCGAGGTCGAGCGCGGGCTGACGATGGTGGACGGCGTGCTGCTGCTGGTCGACGCCAGCGAGGGCCCGCTACCCCAGACGCGCTTCGTGCTGCGCAAGGCGCTCGAGGCCCGCCTGCCGGTGATCCTCGTGATCAACAAGGTCGACCGTCCCGACGCCCGCATCGCCGAGGTGGTGGACGAGGTCTACGAGCTGTTCCTCGACCTCGACGCGGACGAGTCCCAGATCGAGTTTCCGATCGTCTACACCAACGCCAAGGCCGGGTGGGCGTCGCTGGAAGAGGGCGCCGAGGGCACCGATCTGCAGCCGTTGCTCGAGCTGCTGCTCGAGCACGTGCCCGCGCCCGAGTACGACCCCGAGCATCCGTTTCAGGCCCACGTGACCAACCTCGACGCCTCCCCATACGTCGGGCGCCTGGCCATCTGCCGGATCCGCCACGGGGCCATCCGCCGCGGTCAGACGGTGGCCTGGTGCCGGGCGGACGGCGAGGTGGAGCGCGTCAAGGTGACCGAGCTCTACGTCACCGAGGCGCTCGACCGGGTCGAGGCCGAGGAGGCGGCCGCCGGCGAGATCATCGCCGTCGCCGGGATCCCGGAGATCACCATCGGGGAGACGCTCGCCGACGCCGACGATCCTCGGCCGCTGCCGGTGATCACCGTTGATGAGCCCTCGCTGTCGGTGACGATCGGGATCAACTCCTCGCCGCTCGCGGGCCAGGACGGCGACAAGCTGACCGCCAGCCAGGTCAAGGCCCGGCTCGAGCGCGAGCTGGTGGGCAACGTGTCCCTGCGCGTGCACCCGACCGAGCGACCCGACGTGTGGGAGGTCCAGGGCCGCGGCGAGCTGGCGCTGGCGATTCTGGTCGAGCTGATGCGACGTGAGGGCTTCGAGCTGACGGTGGGCAAGCCCCAGGTCGTCACGCGGCAGATCGACGGCAAGACCCACGAGCCGGTGGAGCGGATGAGCGTCGACGCCCCCGACGACTACGTGGGCGTGATCACCCAGCTGCTGGCCCTGCGCAAGGGACGGATCGAGCAGATGGTCAACCACGGCACCGGCTGGGTGAGGATGGAGTACCTGGTCCCCGCCCGCGGCCTGATCGGCTTCCGCACCGAGTTCCTGACCGAGACGCGGGGCACCGGCCTGGTGCATCACGTGTTCGACCGCTGGGAGCCGTGGCATGGCGAGCTGCGCACCCGGCCCACCGGCTCGCTCGTCGCCGACCGGCGCGGCACCGTCGCGGCGTTCGCCCTGTTCAACCTTCAGGAGCGCGGGACCCTGTTCGTCGAGCCGGGCGAGGACGTCTACGAGGGGATGATCGTGGGCGAGAACTCCCGCGCCGAAGACCTCGACGTCAACGCGACCAAGGAGAAGCACCTCACCAACATCCGCTCCTCCACCGCCGACGAGCTCGTGCGACTCGTACCGAAGCGCGAGCTCTCACTCGACCAGGCGCTTGAGTTCCTGCGCGAGGACGAATGCGTCGAAGTCACGCCGCACGCCGTACGGTTGCGCAAGGTCGAGCTCGCGGGCACGGCGCGGGTGAAGTTGGCGCGGGCGCGGGCGCGGGGGTAGGTGGGTGTCTCCGCGGCTGTCCGCTTCATGCCGCACCGCAGCCACCTGCTGCGCTCCCGCAAGCTCAAGCCCTGACCCGCCCGCACGAGCACGCTGTCAGGCGTGCTGGGAGCGATGGCCGCCGGCCTCCGGCCCTCTGATCGGCCGGGCGGGCACCGCCTCGCCGATCCAGATCCGCGCCGCGCGCCGCAGTCGCCGGCGCTCGCGCAGCGCCGCCGGGAGCATGGGCAGAGCCGCCGCCACCGCCCGCAGGTGCGCCGCGAGCCGTCGCTCGCGGGCCGCGTGCCACGCCCACCCCGCCTGCCGGTAGGCGATGTGCGGCAGCCAGCGGGCCGGGAACGCCTTGGCCACTAGCACGAGCGTGTTCCGGGTGACGAGGTATTCGTGGCCGCCCGGGAGCTGGTGCGACGAGCCGCCCCCGGCGTGCAGTGCCACCGCCGGCTCGTAGCGGCAGCGCCACCCGGCCAGGCGCAGGCGCAGCGACAGGTCCACGTCCTCGAGGTAGGCGAAATAGCGCTCGTCGAAGCCCCCGAGCGCCAGCACCGCGTCCCGGCGGTACATCGCGGCGCCGGCGCAGGCGCCGAACACCTCCCCTGATTGGTCCCAGCGCCCGTCGTCGCGCCCGAACCGGCCTCGCTGCTCGCACGCGCCGTCACGTCGCAACACATCACCGGCGTCGTAGACGTGGTCGGGCTGGTCGAGCGCCAGCATCTTGCAGGCCACCGAGGCGGCTGCGGGCTCATGAGCGAGCGCAGCCGACATCCGTCCGAGCCAGTCGGGCGCCAGCACGACGTCGGTATTGACCAGAGCGACGAGCTCGCCCCGGGCTGCCTCGATCCCGCGGTTGGCCGCGTGGGCGAAGCCGGTGTTCTCGTCGAGCTCGATCAGGCGCACCTCCCGGTGCACCGAGCGCAGGTACTCGATGGAGTCGTCCTCGGAGCCATTGTCGATGACGAGCACCTCGAGCGGCGCCTGGTCCTGATCGGCGATGGCCGCCAGGCAGCCGGGCAGCCAGCGGCGTCCGTTCCAGTTCGGTACGACCACGGACACGCATAGCGGGGCTCGGGGCGTCACGGCGGACATGTCGATGGCGGCGCCAGCGGGAATAATGCCCGCGTGCGGTTTGCTCGCGTGCTCACCCTCGTGTTGGCCGTGGTGGTGTGTGCCTGGTTCGCGCTCGGAATCCGCCAGGCCAGCACGATCAACGACGCCACACGCATCATCTCGCAGCCTTCCGAGGTGACCTCGGCGCAGGCGGCCCACGCCGCCTCACTGCTCCGGTCCGCGGGCACGCTGAATCCCGATACCGAAGTCGATGTACTGAGGGCACGCCTGGCCGTGCGGGACAACCATCCTGCGGACGCGCAGCGCACCCTGCTGAGTTTGGTTGGCAGCGAACCAATGAACCTCGAGGCCTGGATCTTGTTGGCGCGCATATCCGGTGCTGACGCGGCGACCGAACGCTTCGCGCTCCGACGCATCGCGCAGCTCGATCCCGAGGCGCGTGCCCGCCGCTGACCTGGGCAGCGCTCAGCCCTCCTTCCTGCGCAGGAAGGGCAATTCGACGAAGTAGTAGCTGAGCGCGGCGAGCACGGCGGTGGCGGCGAGCGTGAGCACGACCAGAATCGGCGTGGTGAAGTGGTGTATCTCCTGAGCGAGGCCGAGACCGGAGGCCGAGAAGTGTGCCGGGTCCGACTGCTCACCCAGCACCGATACCACCGCCAGGTGCCACAGATAGACGCCGTATGAGACCAGCCCGAGCCAGGCCAACGGGCGCCAGGCCATGAGGCGTCGCGGAAGGCCGCCGGCGTGATCGCCGAACAGCACAGGGGCAACGAGAAATACGCAGACTCCGAAGGTGAGCGCGATGCTCGCCAGCGTTCGCGCGAACGGTTGCTTGGTCTGGAGGGAGAGGATGATGTTGAGCAGCCCCCCCGGGTGCAGGACAGCGGCCGTGGCCGCCAGGCACGCTGCCGCGACGATCCAGCATGCTCCCGGGTAGGCGGTGACGGCTCGCACCGCCCGCGGCTCCCGATCCTGCTGCCCGACCGCGACGCTCACGACCGCCAAGATCATGCCCAGCGCGATCCAGGTGCAGTTTCCGAGCAGGCTGTCGGCGACGGCCTGCGACACGATGAGTCGCGACGCTGCGACTTGGACGGCCATCCCGAATGCGGCGACCAGTCCCAGCGACACGAGCTCTGACCGCAGCCAGGCATTCGGGCCCGAGCCGATCCTGACGCGGCGCACCAGTATCGCCCACACGGGCAGCAGCAGGTAGAAGCTCATCTCGACGCACAGGGTCCAGGCAACGGGAATGCCCACATTGAGTGTGCGGCTCGAGTAGAGCTGAAGGAAGAAATAGTAGCGCCACCAATCGCCGCTGAACACGCCCACGATCCCCGGGAAGATCGCGAGAGCGGTCAGCGCGAACCAGTACGCGGGCAAGATGCGAAGCATCCGTCTGCGCAGATATCTGCGGCTGTTGGGGCGAGGGCGTCCGGCGCATCGAGCCCGCACGTAGGGCCGGTAGAGCAGGAAGCCCGAGGTGAGGAACAACAGACTCAGCGCCTGCACTCCGGCGACGGCCACAACGTCGCCGATGACGGGCTTGTTGATCGCGCCGGTGACGGCAGTGACGTGGTAAAGCAAGACTGCCAGCACCGCGATCGCACGGATCGAGTCAAACAACGGAAAGCGTGGATTGCCGGGCGGCGGGGCCACGGCAGGCGACGGCGCTTCTGGCGCCTGGCCCGCGCCGAAGGTGATCGCCGCCCGTTCCTCCGAGGGCACCGTCGCCACTAGAACTCGAGGAGGGTCGTCACGCGATCGATCAGTTCGTCCCCAAACGATTGGTCCCAGTCCCGGCTCCAGTTCACCGCGCTGCACCGCACCCGACGTTCGTAGTCCTCGACGCCCTCGGCCGCGCTGCGCAGCGCCGCAGCGATGCCGTCGATCGTCGGCGAGGGCGCGAGCAGGTTCGAGGAGATCGACGTCATCGCGTCCTGTGTCTTGTTCTCGAAGCTGTTGGTGACGGTGAGCATTCCAGCGGATGCCATCTCGATCGGCACCAGGCTGGGATGCGGCGTGTACATCAGCGCCAGGCCCAGGTCGTGCTCGCGCAGCAGCGCGGCGTACGCATTCTGATCGGACCGCGGCAGCAGCCTCAGCTTGACGCCGCCGCCAAGAGCAACCGACCGCGCGGCGTCGGTCGTCCCGATCCCGTGCAGCTCCCATCCGGCGCCGAAGCTCCCGTCCTCGAGCGCTCTTTGTAGAGCGAGCAGGCCGAGGTCGAACATGTTGCGGCTCGCGTGGGCCTCGGGCCGCGCGTAGAACAGCAGGCGACGTGGGTATCGCCGTTCGAGCTCCGCGGCGCTCGGCGGCTCGATCTTCGTGATCGCGTTCTGGAATGCGGCGGACCTCATGTCGCCATCCGCGGCGCCCGAGCCATAGACACCGATCCGGTGCTGCCGGAAGTAGTCTCGCAGCAGCTCGGTGGAGAACAGCGCACGATGTGGGAGTTGATAGGACCCGCTCGCCAGCGCTGCATACGTTCCCATCGGAAACGTGAACGGCTCGTATTCCTGGATCAGGTACAGAAAGCCCTCGCGTCCAAGTGACTCCAGCGCGCCGTGGGCGATGTGGGCCGTCCACCAAGTGGTGGCGATGAAGGCGTCATCGCGGCTGACCTCGAGGTCGCGGGCCTCGCGACCGAACACGAACTCGATTTTGTCGAACAGCCCGGAGAGACCGCTATAGCGCTCGATCGCCTGCTTCCAGCGCTGCGGGAGAGGACCCACCGGATCAACCGTCACGACCCGCACGCGGACTCCGCGCTCGGCCAAGCGTCGTGCGAGGTTCAGCTTGCCGATGTAGCCACCGAAGAAATGGCGGAGATCGACGGTCGGGATCAGTAGGTTGACGCGCCACGGGGCTCGGTCGGACACCGCGATCTCCAGCGGCGCGATCTTTTCGGCGATCGCCAGCGTGGTCGGACTGTCCGGCAACGCGTGTCCCGGGCGCGGCGCGAGATCCGGAGGGGGAACCGCGTCGAGGCGTAGACGTCTGAGCGGCCTGTCGCGCACGCTGGCTGCGAGCAACCGCCGCCATGTAAACGCGTACGCCAGCATCCACTCCGCCCCGAGCGTCTCCGGGTGCCCGACCAGTTCGCGCGCGCCCCGTCGCCACAGATCGGCCAGCGCGGACAGCGATCGGTCGGTGCGCAGAAACCGCTCGAGCGTCCGGCGCTTGGCCGGCGCCATCCGCTCTCCGCACCGCATCTGCAGGATCGTGGCGCAGACTGTCAGGCGCGACACGTCCACGAAGTAGTGCAGGCGCCACGCGCGGACCCGCCCACGCGGATTGGCCTTGAGCGCTGCGACGCGATCCCGCAACGCGACCATGTGGTTCGCGGCGGCATGACCAAGCGCAGCATCGCGATGCTGGACGTAGTCGTAGAGCGGCCGGTCGACGAAGGCAATCTCGCCGAGGGCGAGCGCCATTAGCCCGATCCAGTGATCGTGGAAGTGAGCGAATTGCGGGGGCGGGAAGGGAAGCGCGTCGTCGAGCAGGTCGCGGCGGAACAGTGATGCAGCCCCGGTGACCGAGTTCGCCACGAGCAGCGAGAGGAGGTCGTCGTGGTTGTTGCGTCGACTGTTCCAGTACGTCGGTGAAATTACCCCTCCGTCGCGGTCGATCACACGTGAGTCGCTGTACACGAGTTGCGCGTCGCCGATCGCCCCCAGCAGCGACTCGAGCTTATCCGGATACCAACGATCGTCCTGGTCGGCAAGGGCCACGTAGTCAGCGGTGCGCGGCACCATCCCCAGCGCCCTCTCGAAGTTCAGGTAGAACCCCAGTCGTCGCGGCGAGCGTGAGACCTGAAAGCGCGGATCCCCGGCGAGCTCTTCCTGAATGGCCGTGAAGGCTCTCGGGCTCGAGGAGTCATCGCTGACGAAGCAGACCCAGTCGCAATGCGTCTGGGAGCGGATCGAGGCAACCTGCGCCCTGAACAGCTCCATCGGGGGCTCAAAGGTCGCCATGCACACGGCCACCTTCGGTGCGGCCGCGGCTCCGGCTTCCCACGGAACCGCCGGGATTGGAACCGCGTCTCGCGACACAGACAGGGAAGCGAGCGGCGTGGTCGCGCGACCGCCAAGGGCGAGGCGAGCGCTCAACACCAGCTCGCAGTTGCCCTCGGTCCGCGCGGGGACCCTGGCGATGCCCCAGAAGCCACTCAGGTAGCCATGCATATGTGGATCCTCGATTGCGTCGGGATCGAGCAAGATGCCGCCGCTTGCGAATGGGTCCAGGCCCGGGTGCAGCGTTCGGAACACATCGAGTCGCGGCATTCCGTTGGCGATCACGCGTTGTTCGACGCCGTCCACGACGAGGCTCAAAGAGCTGATCCGGTGATCGCGGTGAAAGCAGGTCCCGCAGACGAACAGAGCGGTGCCTGCGCCGACCGACAGCTCCCGAGGCAGCGGCGCGTCGAGACGCGCATAGAGGCCGACATCGTGCATCCGGTTACCGTCTACGTCTTCCGAGGAGCCCGGTGAGGTCCTCCGCCGCGGCGAGCCTCTCCCGCCACCGAGGCCGGCGAGAACTCGTCAGCGTCTCGAGCTGGGCCTCGAGGGCATGCAGGCGGGACTCGAGTGCGGCGACGGCCTCGGTGAGCTCCAGCTCACGAGCGGTGGGTATAGGCGAGTGGGGCCGCGTCGCAGCCAGCCGACGCGCGCGGTGATTCGGTTCTCCGTCCGGGGTGTCGAGGACCTCGTCGGGACGCTCCGGAGGCTCGGCCTCGCGACGCCATCGTGCACCGTTCCAGTCGATCTGCTCGATCGGCTCGTTGACGCCGTGCTCGCGCCGGAACTCGTCGACCGCCTTTCGACACGACTCCGGGAGGAACGGGTGGAAGTAGTCGTCCACGATCACGCAGCCGCCCGCGGCCAGGCCTGGGTACAGGGACTCGAGGAGCAGCTTCGTTGCCTTGTGGGTATCGGCGTCGAGACGAAGGAGCGACCAACGCCTGCCGCGCAGATCAGCCATCGTGTCCTCGAAGAATCCGGGGAGGAACCTCACGCCCCGGTCGCAGCCGAAGCGAGCAAAGTATCCGCGCACCGTCTCAAGCGTAGGGGCGAGGAAATCGATCCTGCTCATGTCCGATTCGAGCTCCCGGTCCGCGCGGACGCCCTCCTCCTCAGGGACGGGGAATCCTTCGAAGGAGTCGGCAACCCAGAGCGTGCGGTCAACGGCTCCAAGGGTGTCAAGCGTCGCGCGGATCAGGATCGACGCCCCGCCTCTCCACGCCCCCGCCTCGATGAGATCTCCCGGTATGCCATCTCGGATGACCGACTCCACGCACGCCTGCAGATCATCCAGCCGTTTCAAGCCGATCATCGTCAAACCGTCCAGCGGCCAGTCCTTGCCCTCGGTTCGCCAGTCCAGCTGCTCCTCGCCCACGAGCTCGCGGGAGAACACGCGCTTGTCTCCGGTCCAGGTGACCTGACGCGTACTCGCCCCAGCGACATCGCACAGGCAGAGCTTCAGGAGATCGAGATATGCGACTCGAAGCGTCTCGGGATCCGGGCCGGGTCCCGCCGCGCGGATAGATCGCGCCGAGGCTTCATCAGCCGCCTCAGGGGACATCGCACACACGGCCAGAGGCTACAGCGTGAACCGGATTCGGGCTGGCTTGCAGACCGGGGCGGCGGGGGAGCCCGAGGCGTCGTTCGGTTACGCTGCTCCTCCATGGAACGGGTCCATTTGAATCTCGGCACCGAAGCGACGGTGCGATCTCTGGAGAGCGGCGAGCTCCCGTGGACGCTTCACCCGGCGTGCGAATTCGCCAGTGACCCCGGGCAATGGGGGGCGTCGCTGGTCAACAACGGCGAGGTGATGATCGCCTGCCTCGATGCCGCCGGAGCACGGTCAGTGGTCGAGGTGGGCGCCTACGCCGGCGACCTCACGAGGTTCCTGCTCGACTGGGCCGAGGCCTCCCGGGCCGTGGTCTGGGCGATCGACCCCGCGCCGCAGGATGAGCTCTTGGGTCTCGAGGAGGAGCGCCCAGAGCTGCGCCTGATTCGAGCGACGAGCCATGAGGCGTTGCGAGACATGCCGCCGGCCGATGCGTACCTGATCGACGGCGACCACAACTACTACACCGTCTCTGAAGAGCTGCGGTTGATCTCCGAGATCTCCGCGGGCAACCCGCTCCCGCTGCTCATGTTCCACGACGTTGGCTGGCCGCACGCGCGCCGGGATGATTACTTCGCGCCCGAGCTGATTCCGCAGGAGCGCAGACAGCCGACGATCGAGGGAGGCGGACTGTTCCCAGGTATCTCCGCCCCGCGCGCCGGCGGACTTCCGTACAAGTGGCCCGCCGCCGAGGAGGGCGGACCCCGCAACGGCGTACTCACCGCGATCGAGGACTTCATCGGGCAACGACCCGGACTGCGGCTCGCCGTCGTGCCGTCGTTCTTCGGTCTGGGCGTGGTCTGGCATCAAGATGCGCCCTACGCGAAGCGCCTGGCCGAGATTCTCGGACCATTGGATCGCAATCCGATTCTGGAGCGACTCGAGGCCAACCGGGTGTTCCATCTCGCCGCGGTGCACCATCAGATGATGGAGGTGACTGCAGCACGCGAGCGCATCGTCCGGCAAGAGACCGTTCTCAGGCGGCTACTCAGATCGAGCGCATTCGAGTTGGCTGAACGACTCTCGCGGCTGCGCATCCGTGCGGGCATCGCCCCCGGCGACGCGGTGATCTCGAAAGACGAAGTGAACCGGGCGCTCGCGGAGTAGGCCGGACCCCGGTCGGCTCGCCATCGCGCCCGGGCCCAAGCGCGAGCAATCAGGATCGTGCCAGTCGGTCCCGGACTCCCCTCAGGATTGCGTTGCCGCGCCGCAACGGCTCCGTGACGCGCCAGCTCCTGGACTCCTCGATCTCCGCGATCTGGTTGGCGTAGTGCTGGGCCGAGGCGTCGGCCAGAAGCAGCTTCGATGCTGCGAGTAGTCGCGCAGCAGCGGCATCTGCCTCAGCGCGTCGCGCCCGCGCCTTCCACGCCTCCTCGTCCTGCGGCGGTCTCGGGTCCCAGCTGTCGGCAGCACGGATGTGGGCCGCCACCCAGATCTCGATCTGCGTGACAAGGTCGAGCGAGTGATGGTGAGCGACCTGTACATCGGCGGTCATCACCTTCCGGCCCGCCGCGCGCGCCTGTCGGCAGATGTCGAAGTCATAGCCGTGAAGCATCCCGATCGACTCATCGAAGCGCAGGTTGCGGACGGCCCACGGCGACAATGCAAGCATCACCCCGTACACGCTGTCGACCTCTCCGGGACCGGACGTCGATTCGTTGCGGTCGGGGCCCAGCACCGACGTACCCCCGCCCAGCTCGCCGAAGTGGTACGGCGCCGAGTTCCACGTGACGCGACCGTCCCACCAGGCGATATCCTCAACGCCCGTCGCCCCGACGCATCCGACCACGGCAACGTCAGGACTGTCGAAGACCCGCCTCAGCTTCGCGCAGAAGTCTGAGTCCAGGATCTCCGCATCTTCATGCAGCAGCACGAGCGCCTCGAGTTCATCGAGTGCGCCGGCCGTGTCGAGCATGAGGTTGAAACTTCGCGCGATCGAGCCCGACGCCGCGTGCGCGAGGACCCGCAAGTCAGGCTCCGCCGCCCGATCGATCCCCACCTTGGCACAGCGCTCGTAGACCCCCGGCATGATGATGGAGCATCCGAACGCGATCATCAGGCGGGCGATGATAGCCGCGATTCCACGGCCGAACGGTCGGGGAGTCCGGGTACGTCTTCGAGCGCCGCTGAGCCGACGGCGGCCGCTGCGCACCCCGACTATAGACTCGTGGCCGTGAGACTCTCGATGACCAGGGACGCCGCTGCGTGGCGACGGATACGTTCGTGATGATCGTCTTCGCTTCCGCCGTCACATCGCAGGAGATGTATCAGCGCTTCGCCGAGCCCGGAATCAGGCTCGCGTCCGAGCCCGACTCCGAGGTGCTGGTTCATCCGTCTCGGGGATCGCTCTACCACAACTACAACGCCATCCTCGAGCACGCTGCCTCGATCGAGGGACTGGAGGCCCTCGTCCTGCTCCATCAAGACGCTGAGATCGTCGACCCTGAGTTCTGTGCCAAGTTAAGGTCAGCTCTCAGCGACTCGGAGGTGGGGGTCGTGGGGTGCGTCGGTTCGGTTGGGGTCCGCAGCATCGCGTGGTGGGAAGGCTCGGTGACCTGGGCGTCGTTCATCCACCGCTACGCGGAGCTCGGAGGCGGCGACTTTCCATCCTTGACGTGGGATGAGGCCGAAAAGCCTGTGTATGCGCGCCTTGGAGAGGTGGACACGGTCGACGGATTCGTCTTGGCCCTGACGCCATGGGTGGTGCAGAACGTCCGCTTCGACGAGTCGCTGCACCAACTCCTGCACGGCTATGACTTCGACTTCTGCCTCCAAGTTCGCGCCGCCGGCCTGAAGGTGGTCACGGCAGATTTCAAGGTCGTCCACAATCACTCCCTGGAGCTGGCCAGCGACCTCGAGCACTGGTCGCGGGCCCATATCGCTGTGGCCGAGAAATGGGATGGGCGGATGCCTGGAGTCGGCTTCGCAGGCGGAGGCTGGAAGTACCGGGCGCGGCGTGGAGAGGCCGAGGCGGCGGTGACCCGCGCCGTGGCTCTCTCGACGCAGCTCAAGATCGACGCTCGCGCCGAGCGCCAGGAGCGCGAGCTGAACGTGCTGCGAGAGAGCCTCAGCTGGAGGCTGACCGCGCCACTGCGCCGGCTGAAGGCCTTTCAGCGCACCCGCACCGCTGACCGCCGGCGCCTGCCGGCTGGCGATGTCGATCGGTCCCGGCGCGTCGGGTCCGTGCTGGGCCGGCGACTCGGGTCGGGCTCGTCCGCGGCCGCCGAGACCGGCACTTACGTCGACCGACCCGATCGGTAGGCGCAGACCGCCCTTCCGGCGGAGCGAAGCGGGCGGGTCAGTCGCCAGCTCAACGATCGTTCATAGCCGCGTCGCAGCTCGTCGATCGCGGCCGCCGTCGCGTGCTCAGCGGCGTCGGCTGCCACCCGTAGCTGTTGCCGTCCCGCCTCCTGGGCCGCCTCGATCTCACGTTGGGCCTGACGCAGGTTGTGGCGCGCCGCCACATATTCGCGGGGGTCGGGCCCCGGGGCTTCAAGCGCCTCGACCGATACGTCGACCGGGCGTTTGCGCAGCACCGCCCAGCTCTGGTTGTGGATGTTCGGCGCGATCGTGACCACCTCGAAAGCCCTGCCCCAATGCTCGCGCAGCCACCAGTCCGAGATCAAGACGAGTGGTGCTCCATCACTTGCCGGGTGGTTGTGCCGCAGCACGTTCATTCCGATCCGGTCCTCGTCCCACTGCTCGCCGGCGAGCAGTTCTGACGTCCACCTTCCCATGTAGGTCGCGATCAGGAGTCCTCCCGGCTTGAGCAGGCGATGGAGCTCCAGCAGCCATGGGATCGAGTTGTCGGTCAGGTGCGTGAAGACGGAGATCGACCAGATGAGGTCAAACGACTCGCTCTCGAGATCGAGCGGCGGCATGTAGTCGGACCGCATCAGATGGAAGGGTGGGCACACGGTGTCCTGGAGCAGGTCCATGCTCGCGGCGTCGAGTCCACTCCCCAGAACTCGCCGGCTTCGGCCTCACTCACAAAGTGCCTCAGCGTACGACCTGCTCCGCAGCCGAAGTCAAGGACGCGCTTGTGCTCGAAGGACCAGTCGTCGGGGAGCAGATCGAGAAGCGCGGACTTCGTCTCCGGACCGAGGCTCTCCCACAGTTCCGCAAAGCGGCTCACCCAGCCGGCCTGGAGATACGTCGACATGCGGTGCGATGATCCCTCTGCTCGGTTCAGTCGAGAACGAATTGCACGCGAGGGAACTCTAATCGGTGACGACCGTTAGCTCGGGGGCCCGGCGATGGCCCTGGCGTCCGCGCCGCGCCCGCATCCTGGATGCCCCGTGACCGCTTGTACACTCGGCGGACGTGGCAGACCGGCTATCTGTGGAAGATTCGCGAGCCGGCGGATTGCGGTCGCGTCGCGCGCGTCTCGCCGCCGCGCCCGTGTTGATCGAGGTGCGCGACGTGAAGAAGACGTTCCGGATCCCGGACCGGAAGGTGGACACCCTCAAGGAGCGGGTGGTGCATCCGGTGAGGAAGGTGGTGTATCGGGAGCTGCGGGCGTTGCGGGGGATTTCGTTTGATGTTCATCAGGGCGAGTTCTTTGGGATTGTGGGGCGGAACGGGTCGGGGAAGAGCACGCTGTTGAAGGTGTTGGCGAGCATTTATCGGGCCGATTCGGGGCGGATCCGGATGGCGGGTCGGTTGGCGCCGTTCATTGAGCTGGGGGTGGGTTTCAACCCTGAGTTGACGGCTCGGGAGAACGTGGTGCTCAATGGCGTGATGATGGGTTTGGGGCGGCGTGAGGCCGGGCGGCGGCTTGATTCGGTGCTCGACTTCGCTGAGCTGCGGGAGTTCGTGGATCTGAAGTTGAAGAACTATTCCTCGGGGATGATGGTGCGGCTGGCGTTCGCGGTGATGGTGGAGGCCGATGCGGATGTGATGTTGGTGGACGAGGTGCTGGCGGTGGGGGATGCGGCGTTTGCGCAGAAGTGCACGGATGTCTTTCGGGAGAAGCGCAGCGCTGGGAAGACGTTGATCCTGGTAACTCATGACATGGCCACGGTGCAGGCGTTCTGTGATCGGGCGATGCTGATCCATGACGGTGTGCAGCGGTTTCTCGGAGATCCGGAGGAAGCGGCGTTGCGCTACTACCGCCTCAACTTCGGTGGGGGCCGGGCAAGCCACGCCGAGGGCTCGCATCCAGCCGCGGTCCCTGACGTCAACGTCAAGCTGCTCGACGTGTGGTTGGAGGACGAGGACGGCGTTCGGGTCGACAACGTCGAGCAGGACAAGGTCTTCCGCTTCAACCTGCTCGTCGAGGCAAGGCAGCCGATGAGCAAGCCGATCTTCAACTTCCACTGCCTCAACATGGACGGGGACTGGGTGTTCGCCTTCAGCAAGGAGGTCGAAGCCCGGAACGAAGAGCCACGACACGTCGCCGCCGGGGAACGTGTCCGGATCGTGGCCGAGATCGAGAATCCTCTACTCCCAGGTCGCTACGCGATCGAGTGCTGGATCTCTCGAAACCGCGCGGAGGGAAGCATGGCGATCCACATCCTCAGGCTGCTGGACTTCTTCGTCTACGGGACGAAGCCAGCGCCCGGCAACGTCGCGGCGAACGTCGAAGTGGAGGCTGTGCTAGAACCGACGAGCGGCGCTTGAGCATCGTCCTCCGACTCGAACGAGCGCTGCCGGAGAGCCTGCCGGTGGGCAGTTCCACGGCGGTCTTCTGCGTCGGCGTCTGCTTCGCACCCGAAGCGCGCATCGATGGCCTCGAGCTTCTCGTCGACGGTGTCCGGCACCGGGCCTCGGCGTTCGGCATGCCGCGCCCCGACATCGCCGTTGCGGGCGAACCCGGGTACCACAGCGGGTTCTGGGGGACCGTCCCGGTGCCGGCCCGCTCCGTGCCCGGCACGATCGAGCTGGAGATCGCTGCCCGCCTCAGCAACGGCGAGGAGGTTACCCGCGTGTTGGGCGAGATTGCGATGCTCCCACGTCCGTCTCGGCCCCTCACCATGGCGCGGCCGGCGCGCTCGGGTCCGGGCCTGATCGCGGTCTGCTTGGCGACCTTTGAACCCGACATGGCGTTGTTCGAGATGCAGATCCAGTCGTTGCGCGCTCAGACCGACGACCGCTGGATCTGTCTCATCAGCGATGACTTCTCGAGCCCTGAGCGGTTCGAGCAGATCAAGCAGCTGATCGGGCAGGACCCGCGCTTTGAGATCTCGCGCTCAGAGGGTCGGCTGGGCTTCTACCGGAACTTCGAGAGGGCCTTGAAAATGGTGCCGGCCGAGGCCGTCCTGGTCGCGCTCTGCGACCAGGACGACCGCTGGCATTCGGACAAGCTGCGGACACTGCGTGATTCGCTCGGCCACGCGGTGCTCGTCTACTCGGACCTCAGGCTCGTTGATGCCCACGGTGTGGTGCTCCGCGAGACGCTCTGGAAGGGGCGTCGGAACAATCATGACAACCTCGCGTCCATGCTAGTCGCGAACAGCGTCACCGGGGCGGCGACCCTGTTTCGCCGGGACCTGATGGAGATCGCGCTTCCGTTCCCGGACACGCCGGGCTTTCAGTTCCATGACCACTGGCTCGCAGTGGCCGCTCTGGCATGCGGGAACGTGGCGTATGTCGACCGCCCGCTCTACGACTACGTGCAGCATCCGGGGGCGGTGTTCGGCGACGTGACCCACGGCTCTCGCGCTTCGGCCGCCGGCCTTTGCGGCGCGATCTCACGGCTGCGCCGTACCCGGCCCCCGGCGGCGTGGCGGGCCGCCTACTTCTATGGCTATCTCGCTCGCGAGGTAGCGGCGCAGGCGCTGCTCGCGCGTTGCGGGGATCGGCTGAGCGCCCCCAAGCGGCGATCGCTCGCATGGTTCACCGCGGGCGACCGCTCCCTGATCGCACTCATCTGGCTCCTCGGTCGCTCGCTGCGGTGCCTGGTCGGTCGTACCGAGACGCTGGGCAGCGAGGTCGAGATCTCACGAGGGCTCCTATGGAAGCGCCTGGCGGTAGCCCAATCCCGCCACGGGGGCGGCAGCCGGGCACCGTTCTCGGACGCGAGCATTCCTCCACCGCTGAGCTTCACCCAGAAGCGGCTTCGCCGATGGCGCGCTCGCATCTGACCTACGCGCTGCGAAGCGTCCGGGACGGCGGGCAGGCGCCGGATCTGCGGATCCTGCGGCATCCGCCTACGATCAGTGCCTGCCGATGCTGAATCTGCAGCACTCTCTCCAGCGGGCCGCTTTCGGGCTCGAAGACGATGGCTTGGTGGCCGCGCGATCCGCTGCCCGCGTGCGTGTGCTGGAAGGCCCGGTCGTGATCGAGGTGCGCGACGTGGACAAGACGTTCCGGATCCCCGAACGGCGACCGCGGACCGTTCGCGAGCGGGTGGTGCATCCGGTGAGGAAGGTGGTGTATCGGGAGCTGCGGGCGTTGCGGGGGATTTCGTTTGATGTTCATCAGGGCGAGTTCTTTGGGATTGTGGGGCGGAACGGGTCGGGGAAGAGCACGCTGTTGAAGGTGTTGGCGAGCATTTATCGGGCCGATTCGGGGCGGATCCGGATGGCGGGTCGGTTGGCGCCGTTCATTGAGCTGGGGGTGGGTTTCAACCCTGAGTTGACGGCTCGGGAGAACGTGGTGCTCAATGGCGTGATGATGGGTTTGGGGCGGCGTGAGGCCGGGCGGCGGCTTGATTCGGTGCTCGACTTCGCTGAGCTGCGGGAGTTCGTGGATCTGAAGTTGAAGAACTATTCCTCGGGGATGATGGTGCGGCTGGCGTTCGCGGTGATGGTGGAGGCCGATGCGGATGTGATGTTGGTGGACGAGGTGCTGGCGGTGGGGGATGCGGCGTTTGCGCAGAAGTGCACGGATGTCTTTCGGGAGAAGCGCAGCGCTGGGAAGACGTTGATCCTGGTAACTCATGACATGGCCACGGTGCAGGCGTTCTGTGATCGGGCGATGCTGATCCATGACGGTGTGCAGCGGTTTCTCGGAGATCCGGAGGAAGCGGCGTTGCGCTACTACCGCCTCAACTTCGGCGGGCAGGGGAACGGCGCCGGCACTGACGGGGCGGGTCTCGACGTTCGCCTGCATGACGTCTGGCTCGAGGACCTCGCCGGCCGGCGGTTGCAGGACGTGCAAGAGGCCCAGCCCTTTCGTTTCAACGTGGTCGTTGAAGCTGTGCGAGAGCTCTCGGTGCCGACGCTGCGCTTTGAGCTTCTCAACGTCGACGATGTCCCCGTCTTCGGTTTCGGCAAGATGCTGGGCGGAGACCAGACGCCGAGACCGCTGTCGGCCGGCGAGCGGCTAAGAATCTCGGCCGAGATCGACAATCGTCTTGTGCCGGGCCGCTACTCGATGCTGTGCTCGATCTCTCGGAGCAGGAGAGCCGCCGATTACGCCCTGCGTGACGTCCGCATTGCTGACTTCCTGGTCAAGGGAACCGACCCCATGCCCGGCATGATCTTCGTGCGCGCCCGAGTCGACGCGAGCATTGAACGGGCCCCCTCCGCATGAGCATCGAGCGGCCGGATCTGCAACTGCACGACGTCACCGGTCCTTCGGCGCTGAGCGGCGGGTGGCGGCGCCTGTGGGAGCTTGCGTCCCTGCTGGCCACGACCGAGTTCAAGCGAACGTACTTCGGCACTGCGCTCGGGTACCTGTGGTCGGTGGCGAGGCCGCTGCTGCTGTTCGCGGTACTGCTGGAGGTGTTCACGCACGTCTTCCGGCTGGGCTCCCAGGTTCCGCACTATCCCGTCTTTCTGCTGCTGAACATGGTGCTGTTCGGCTTCTTCCAGGAATCGACGATCACGGCGGTTCCTTCGATCGTCGGCCAGGAGGGAATCGTCCGCAAGACGCAGTTCCCACGACTGGCGATTCCGATGGCTGTCGTGCTTACAGCGCTCCTCAACCTCCTCCTCAATCTGGTCGTGGTGTTCATCTTCATCGTCGCGTTCGGCGTCTCGCCCACCTGGACGTGGTTGCTGTTGCCCGTGCTCCTGGCGATGATGTTCGTGCTCACGCTCGCGGTGTCGATGATCGTCTCGTCGCTCTTTCCGCGCTTCCGGGACATCGGGATCATCTGGACCGTGTTCGTCACGGCGCTGTTCTACGCCACACCTGTCCTGTATCCGCTCGAGCGGGTGAAGGCCACGTCTCCGACGCTCGGGAAGCTGATCACGCTCAATCCGCTGACGCCGATCTTCGAGCTCGCTCGGAAGTGGATCATTTCTCCGAACGCCCCGGCGCCGGGGAGCGCCGCGGCGGGAGGGCCGATCTGGCTGCTGGTGGACATCGCGATCGTCGTGGCGATCTGCCTCTCAGCGGTCGGGGTGTTCCGCCGCGAAGCGCCGCGGATCGCCGAAGAGCTGTGAGTCATCGTCTTCGGACGCTCGCTGCACGTCTCGCTCACCGAACTGCACCGATTCGTCGGCAAGCGCCAACAGGGTGCCCGCCAGCAGCAGCGCCATCAGGGTGACCGCAGGCATCTGCCAGTCCCAGTCGAGTGGCGCGTGAGCGACGTAGGCGACGAAGCCGGCGATCGGCCCGGCGGCGAGATGGGGAGCACGGGCGTTGGCCTCGCGCGCCGCGAGCGCAATCCCGCCCAGGAACATGGCCAGCAGCGCGAGGCCCGCCAGGCCAAGCTCCGCCGCGGTTTGGAAGAACAGCGAATGAGCGTCCTGCGCGGCCTCCTGCAACTTTCGCAGACGCAACCAGGCGACGGCCCAGCCGCCTGCCCCGACTCCACGTAGCGGCTGGTCCTCGAAGGCCCGAATCGCGACCCGCCAGTACTCGTAGCGATTGCTCTGAAGCGTCTCGTAGCGACTCGCCCCGGCGCCAAGCGGCTTGGCGCTGCCCTCCTTTGCGCCGAGGGCGAGTGCGATCCCGAGGCCGCCGCAGATGATCAGCAGAGCCAGGACGGGAGCATGGCGTGGCAGCCGGATCGGCACGCTCTGTTCGCGCCGGGTGAGCGCCAGCTGCGCCAGCGCGGAGGCGACCATGATCGCCGCCAGCAGCCCCAGCACCGCGGAACCCTGCCGCTCACGCGTCGACAGCGCGCCGGTCAGCGACGTGACCGCTCCGAAGGGAGATGCGGCGACGCTCGCCAGCACGCCCGCGGTCAGGGCGAGCAGCAGGCCACGCACCTGCTCGCGCCGGGGCGCGGCCACGATCAGCGCCACCAGCCCGGCCGCGCACGCGAACAGGGCGCCACGGGAGAACGACAGATAGAGGCCCATGCCGAGCGGCGCCGCGCAGGCGGCGGCTGCCGCGCGCGGTCCCCGCGGTCTGCTTGCGTCGCCGGCGATCCGCGCACACAGGACCAGACCGATGGCGGCGACCTCGCCCATCGCGTTCCAGTACGTGAGTGGCTGCTCCAGCCGTCCCTGGGCCGTCACGGAGCGCTGGAAATGGAGCAGCCCGGGCAGCAGCCGCTCGGACAGGCCGTAGCCGACGACGACCAGGGTCCCCGCGGCCACCGCCGGCTCCACCGCCCGCAGCGCGCCCCGCGAGCGCAGCAGCAGCGTCGCCGCAAGCAGCCCGCCCGCGTACAGGATCACCCGCTGGCCGGCGTGGTACGCGCTGCCGGCGATCGGTGCCCAGGTCGTCGACAGCAGCGTCCAGCAGGCGAACAGGGCGAGGCCGCCGAGGGCCAACCGCGTGGACCGGGCTCGGGGCAGCGGCTGATCGGAGGCCAGCACGGCCACGACCACGAGCGCCCATGCGATCAGCCCGGCCCAGGCCCGGGGCTCGTCGAAGTACCCGCCGGTGAAGAACGCGAGCGCGACCGGTCCGGCCAGCACCACGACCCGCGCGCCCGTCAGGACAGCTCGGCGCACGGCAGCTAGGAGTCAGCGCCCGGCATCGGGGCGCAGCGCGCCCGCATCGGCCACGCGGTCGATTCCGATCGGCGCTTCACGGCCCCCAGTCTAGGCATCGCTGCTCGATCGCCCGCTCCGGTGGGCGCCCCGGCCGACTGCGAGACCGCCGGACCCGGGTAGCCTGGCAAGGCCATGGTCCTGTTCGTGAGCTACTCCGGTGTTCTCGGCGGCGCCGAGCGGCTGCTCGTCGACTTCGCCGGCGGCTTGCCGCGGCCGCCGGTGATCGCGTGCCCCGCGGGCCCACTGGCCGACAGTGCTCGCGCGGCCGGCATGCACGTGTTCCCACTCAGGGCACGGGCTCTGGATCTGCGTGGACGGCCGGGAGAGAGCGTGCGCGCACTGCAGCGACTTGCGGCTCACTCGCTGGAGGTGCGGCACCTGGTCCGCGCCCTGAGTCCCGAGGTGGTGATCGCGTGGGGCATGCGCTCTGCGATCGCCTGCACGCTCGGCGGTGGCCTCGACGCACCCGTCGTGTTCCAGCACAACGACCTGCTGCCGGGGCCGGTTGTGGGCGCGGTGGTGCGGAGGGCGGCGGCCCGGGCCGATCGGGTCATGACATTGTCCGCAGCGATCGCCCGTGACCTCGATCCGGACGGTCGGTTGGGCACGCGGTTGACCGTCGTGTACCCCGGCGTCGACCTCGACCTGTTTCCCCCACCCGGGCCGCCGGCGGACCCACCCGAGGTGGTTCTGCTCGGCGCGCTGGTCGGTTGGAAGCGACCGGACCTGGCGCTCGAGGCGATCGCGATCGCGCGGCGGGCACGGCCCGGCGTGCGGCTGAGATTGCTCGGCGAGCCCCTGAACGGGGTCCGCGAGGAGGGCCTCGTGGAGCGACTGCGCGCGCGGGCGATGCGTCCCGACCTCGTGGACGCGGTGGAGTTCGTCGGTGCCGTGGCCGACCCGCGGCCTGAGCTCGCGCGCGCGGCCTGCCTGCTGCACTGTGCCGACGCGGAGCCGTTTGGCATGGCCGTGCTCGAGTCGCTGGCGGCGGGCCGTCCGGCCGTCGTGCCGGCATCCGCGGGTCCCGCGGAGATCGTCGAGCCGTCGTGTGGGTTCCTGTACCCGCCCGGCGAGGCGTCAGCCGCGGCGGCCGCGATCCTGCGCGTGCTCGAGAGTCCCGAGCGTGCGGCCGGCATGGGTGCCTGCGGACGGATCCGCGTCAGGGAGGGGTTTGATGCCGGCGCGGCCCGCCGGCGGTACGCCGAGGCGGTCGCCTCCTCACGTGCGGACGGATCAACCCAACCCTCGCCCGAGCTGGCGATCGTGACCGTGACGCACAACTCCGAGCACGAGCTGGGAAAGCTGCTGGCGTCCGTCGCTCGGCAGCTCCCGGGCGCGAGTGTCGTTGTCGCCGACTCGGGGTCGAGCGATGGGAGCGTCGCTGTGGCTCGGAACTGGGCCGGACAGGCGACCGTGATCGAGCTGCGGGAGAACGTCGGGTTCGGACGCGCATGCAACCGGGCCGTGTCGGAGCTCGCCGGTCCGGTCGTGGCGCTGCTCAACCCGGACGTGGAGCTGGTTGACGACTCGCTGCTCGAGCTCGCCGCCGAGGCCGCTCGCAGCGACCGGCCGGCGCGACTGCTGGCACCCGCAGTGCTGCGTCCGGACGGGACCCGACAGGATTCGGTGCATCCCCGGCCGACGTCGGTGCCGGACCTGATCCGAGCCCTCGTGCCCCCCGCTGCGGTTCCAGGCTCGCGCTCGTTGTCGATGGCACCGTGGCGGGCGCAGCAGCCGCGGCCGGTCGGGTGGGCGGTCGGCTGTGCCCTGGTGGCGCCCACCGAGACGCTGCGGCGGCTGGGGCCGTTCGACGAACGGATCTTCCTGTACGCCGAGGATCTCGACCTCGGCTTGCGAGCGGCCGAGGTCGGCGTGCAGACCTGGTTCTGGCCCTCGGCTCGGGTTCTGCACGCACGCGCCCATTCGACCGTTCGGGCCTTCGGCGGCGAGCCGTTCGAACGGTTGGCCCGGGCGCGTCACGACGTGGTGACCCGCCGCCTCGGGTCGCGCCGTTCGACGCTCGACGACATGGCCCAAGCCGTGACGTTCCGATCGCGGCGGCGCGTGAAGCGCATGCTCGGACGCTCGGGCGACCGCGAGCAGCAGCAGATGGACGCACTCGCGCGTGTGCGCTTCGAGGCCGCCGGCGGCGCTGGTGGCGCTGGTGGCGCTGGGCGGGCCGGCGATCCGGGCAGGTGAGGTCATGGCCGCGTGCGCGCGTCAAGCTGATCGTGGCGTCGGCGCTGGTCGCGACTGCCGTCCTCGGCGGCGTGCTGATCGCGACCGGCGGCCGCGGGACCACACGAAACCGAGCTCCCGGTACTCCCCAGCCGGCTTCACTCGGTCCTGCCGCCCTGCCAAGCCCGTCGACGCCTTCGTTCGGCGCGAACGTCAATCGGCTGTTCAACGACGGGACGTACACGCCGGCGCAGATCTTCGCTCAGCTCGCGGCGCTGCGAGACACGGGTGCGACCATCGCGCGCAGCGACACGCTGTGGGAGGCCGCCGAGCCCGAACCGGGCAGCTACGACTGGACATTCGATGACCAGATCGCCGGGTCGCTCGCTGCGAATGGGCTGCGCTGGCTGCCGATCGTCGACTACTCCCCGCTGTGGGCGAGCTCCGTGCCAGGGCGCGATCATGCGCCTCCGCGCTCAGCGCAGGACTTCGCGGCCTTCGCTCGAGCGTTCGCCGCTCGATACGGACCCGGCGGCGCGTTCTGGCGCCTCCGATCGGATCTCCCCGCGCTGCCGGTCGACACGTATGAGATCTGGAACGAGCCCGACAACGGCGCGTTCTGGCGGCCGGGCCCGGACGCGGGGCGGTACGACGCGCTGTACCTGACGGCGCGGACTGCGATCAAGGACGTCGACCCGCGAGCCCGCGTGATCGTCGGCGGCCTGACTGCCCCGTCGACGTTTCTGCCGGCGATGGTCGCCGCCCGCGCGGGCATCGGGGCCCACATCGACGGCGTCGCGATTCACCCGTACGGTCCGTCCCCGGCCGCGGTGCTCGCCAAGGTCGGCGACGCTCGGCTCGTGCTCGCCGGTCTCGGGCTCGCGAGGACGCCCCTGTATGTCACGGAGTTCGGCTGGTCCACGCAACCACCGGGCACGATCAGCTATCTCCCTGAACGACTGCGGCCCAGCTACATCTCGGCCACGCTCGTTGCGCTGGCCCGCGCCAATTGCGGCGTCACGGCGACGACGCTGTACACCTGGGTCACACCCGAGCGTCAGCGCTCCAACCGCGATGACTGGTTCGGGATCCAGCCTCCCCGCGGGGGCACGAGCCCCGATGTGAACGCATTCGCGGCTGGGTTGAAGATCGCCTCGTCGCCGGGGTCGCCGCTGCGCATCTGTGCACGGGGCGCGCGGTAGTGGTCTCGCCGGAGCGGCGGTGGCCTCAGCCCGAGCGCGCGCAGTGCAGGGCGGAGCTGCTCTTGCGCTTGCAACTCTCGAGGGCAAGCGCTGCGCGACTGAACGCCGAGAACGCCGGCTTGGCGCTCAGGCGGCCGCTCGAGCCGATCCGGAACAAGCCGGCGTAGAAGAAGAAGTAGCCGTGCGGGCTCTGCTTGCCGGCCCAGGTGTAATAGTCGAATCCGAGCAGTCCGAGCGACGTCCGGTGGCTCGCCAGCAGCGGCAGCAACTGGGCGATCCTGTTGGCTTGCCCGGCCTCGGTCGTCTCGAACGGATGGTGTCCGGCGGCCTCGCCCAGAGATGACGGCCAGCCCACCTCGGTCACGTCGATCGGCTTGTGCCGATCGCCGAACCGGTTCATGACACCGCGGACCAGCTTGAGCAGCGTGATCACGCCGTGCGGCTGCGCGGTGTAGGGGTGGATGGCGACCACGTCGAACAACCCCCGCGCACCCCGGACCTCGTAGATCTGCTGGAGGGACTTCCACGAGTAGTTGGGCATCCCCCCGAGGACGACGTGGGCCCCCGGATCAACGCGCTTGATCGCGTCGTGGGCGGCGCCCACCAGCGAAACGTACGTCGGCGCGAACGGCTGGTCCGGCCAGAAGTACGGGTTGTTGGGCTCGTTCCAGATCTGCCAGGCCCTGATCGGCAGCTTCGGGGTGCCGGGATGGGCGAGCCAGTAGCTTCCGTTCGGTCCGTATCGCTGCACGAGCAGCGCCAGGTAACTGGCATACGGCGCGTCCTCGGCGGGCTGGCCCAGCTGGCCGCCGGCATGCGGCTTCACGTCCCAACTGGGCGCATATTCCACCACCGGCAGTACCGTCAATCCGCGTTGGGCTGCGGCGCCGACCACCTGATCGGTGGTCGCGAATGTCGTCGGTACCGGATCGTGCTCGAACTTGCTCGCCTGCGTGGGCGGGACGTCGGCCCAGCTCGCGTACGGTTGCGCATTCGCCCAGCTGAACACGAGGCGCACGTTCTCGACACCGGCCTTGACCATCGTGTCGAACTGCCGACCGAGGTTGACGTCGGGGCTCAACAGCGATCCGTCGACCACCATCCCCACGAATCCCTGCGGGACCCGGGCGGCCGCGAGCGCCGGTGCCGCCAGCGACACGGACAGGATCACGGCGAGAGCCATCGACGGCAGACGGGAACGACGCATCGCGGCGAGTGTAGCCGCGCACGAACGAGCCGACGATCAGCCGCGTTCGAGGAGCTCGCAGAGGTATCTGTCGGTCTCGAGTGCGGTGCGCTCCCAGCTGTACAGCGCTGCGCGCTTCAGCCCTGCCGCGATCAGCCCCGTGCGGACCTCCTCGTCGCAGGCGGCGCTGAGCACCGCCGCCGCGAACGCTGCGGCGTCACCCGGGTCGGCCAGCAGCGCCGCGTCACCGCAGGTCTCGGGCAGCGCACCGTGGGGCGAGCTGACGACCGGGACACCGGCCGCCATCGCCTCGATGCACGGCAGACCGAACCCCTCGTAGAGCGAGGGCATTACCAAGGCGCTGGCTCCGGCGTACAGGGCCGCCATCAGCGCGTCGTCGACGTAGCCGATCCGGCGCGGGCCGCCCGTCGCGCCGCGCAGGTAACCGCGATCCGAGCCGGCCGCGACGAGCTCGATTCCCGCCTCGCGCAGACGCGCCGCGGCGGGGCCGAGCGCGGCGAAGTTCTTGCGCGCCGAACCGGTGCCCACCGCAAGCACGTACGGGCGCGTGAGCCCGTGGCGCAACAGCGCGGGCGTGGGGTCGACTCCGGGCGCAAAGCGGTCGTCGACGCCTTCGGGGATGACCGCGACCTGCTCGGGGGAGACGCCGAGCAGCGCCGTCAGCTCCTGGCGCGAGAACTCCGACACGGTGATCACTAGGCGTGCGCGCCGCGCGATCTGCGGCAGCAGCCGTCGCTGGTAGGCGACGTATGCGGTCGAGTACGCCTCGGGATGGCGCAGCGCGGCGGCGTCGTGGATTACGACGACGTTGCGCCGCGAGGCGGCCAGCGGCGCCAGGTTCGCCGGCGAGTAGATCAGGTCGCAGCCCCGGCTCAGAACCGGGAGGGCGGCCTGCTCCCAGGCGTGCCCGGCGCGGTGGGCAAGCCAGGACGGCGGCTCGATCACCCGGTACACGCCCGGTCTCAGCGCCGGTAGACGGACCGCCATCTCCCGGGCAAGACGCTCCACTCCGCCGACCTCCGACCGCACCGCGGCGCGGGCGTTGATCGCGATCGGCACCCCGGAGCCGCCCCGCGCTAGGCGCGGCGCGTGACGCGCCGCAACGCGAGTCCCGCGGCCAGCAGCACGAAGCCGAGGCTGCCGCTCAGCCAGCCCGCGAAGCCGGTGAACGGGAGGGTGGAGGCGGAGGAGCTGGTCGACGTCGTGCTGGTGCCCGCGGTCGTCGCCGTCGGCGAGCTCGCCGTGGTGGTCGGTGCGCTCGACGCGACCGCCGTGCCCGACGGGGAGCCGCTGGACGCCGAGGAGCTCGACCCCGAGGACGAGCTGCCCGAGCCCGATGATCCCGACGACTGTGAGCTCGACCCGGAGCCGCCGCCGGAGCCGCCGAGCGGGTCGACGTACTGCTGGTCGCCGGCCGACGTGGCCAGCGCCGCGGCCGGCGCCAACACCGGCAGCGCACCGACGATAACGAGGAGGGAGAGCATCCCGATCAGCCTCTTCACCCGACGAGTATTACCAGACGGTGGCCACGGGCGACGTTCGGGCGACCACGCCCCGCGGCGATCAACGGGCGGGCTGCCCCAGGTGTTTCATCGCGCGGGAAAGGGGGTAGCCCGTTGGCGTCGTAACACGGTCCGATCCAGGAGCCGAGGCCCGATTCGGAACGCCGAGTGGTTCGGCGCCCGACGTCCTCGCGGGACGCTGCGCGACGGTGGGTCATTGTGTTGGGGCCCTCGATCGCGCAGCGTCTTCCCGCGCTGCCCGCGCGCTGCAGGAAATCGTGAAACCGTGGTTTTGCAGTATTTCTTGCACGACCAGGCGCGAACGGCGCAATCGCGACGGGTCCTGTTAGGGTGCTCGCGACGTCGTCTCAGACCCTCCTCGGAGCGGCGTCATCCGACGCTGTGAGCGGTTTTGTCACAGCGGCGATCAGCCGGGTCCGCGACCTCGTCGCGGGCGGCGAGACGCGACCGAAACCGAGCCACGAGGACCGATGCGATCCGCCATCCGAAATCGATCCGTAACGCGATCCCTGATCGCATGCGTCGCCGCCGCGGCCGCCACCGTGGTGCTGCTGGGCAGCGGTCTGACCGCCTCGAGCTCCGGTGATCTGCAAGGCCAGATTGCCTCCAATCAGTCCGCCGCCGATTCGCTCACGTCGGCGATCGCGGCCGAGACGGCCCGGATCCGGGCGACGTCGAACGGACTCGCCGATGCCCAGCGCCGCCTGTCGGCGCTCCAGGGCACGCTCGCCGCCCGCGAGGCCGACCTGATCCGCGTGCAGAATCAGCTCCTGGCCGCGCGCAACCATCTCGTCGAGCTGGAGAACCGGCTACAGCAGTCGTCTCGGGCGCTGGCCAGCAACCTCGTCGCCGCCTACGAGAGCTCGCAGCCCGACGTGGTCACGGTGATCCTCGAGTCACACGGCTTCTCGGATCTGCTGGAGAAGATGAGCTTCATGTCGCGGATCGGCCATCAGGACGCGACGATCGTCGGCAACACGCGCGCCGCCCGCAAGGCGGTCGCCGCCCAGGCCAACTCCCTCGCCTCGATCGAGGCGCGCGACCGCGCGTTGACCGATCAGATCCTGGCCCAGCGCAACGAGGTCGCAGCGCTCCAGGGAGCGCTGCTCAACCAGAAGATCGCCGAGCTCGGCTCCCGCGCCTCGACGGCCTCCCGACTCGACCAGGTCAACTCGAAGCTGAAGTCGCTCGAGGCCCAGGCGGCCGCCCAGGCCGCCGCCCAGGCCGCCGCCGCGGCCAAGGCGTCACAGAGCGTCGTCGTCGGCGGTATCGCCACCGACGGCGGCGGTATGGTGCAGCCGCCCCCAGGCGCCCCCGCAGCCGTCGGCCAGGTGATGGCCGCCGGCAACGCGATCGCGACGCTGCCCTACATCTGGGGCGGCGGGCACGGCTCCTTCCAGGCCAACGGATACGACTGCTCGGGCTCGGTCAGCTATGCCCTGGCCGCCGCCGGACTGCTCAGCTCGCCGCTGGACTCCACGGGCTTCGAGAGCTGGGGGCTTCCGGGCCCCGGCCGCTGGATCACCGTCTACGCCAACGCCGATCACGCCTGGATGACCGTCGCGGGCTGGCGCTTTGACACCGTTGCGCTCGCCTCCGGCGGCACCCGCTGGTCGCAAGGCGGTGGCGAGTTCTCGGGCTTCGTCGTCCGCCACCCGCCGGGTCTGTAGAGGCGGCACGGGGCCGCACCAGCAGCTCGAACGGAGGCGTCAGGATCGTGATCGTCGACCTCCATTCCCACTATCCGATGCACCTGCTGCCGCGCGACCGCGGCCCGGACGAGTCGCTGCGCAACTGGCGCGAGGAACGGTTCCGCGCGATGGTGGTGCGGCTGGTCTCGAAGTTCGCCAACTACCAGGGGCCCGGGGACGAGCCCGGGGTGACGGTCGATTTGCTGCGCGCGGGCGGCGTCGGCGTGGCACTGTCGATGCTGTACTCGCCGTTCGACGAGATCGACTTCGGCAAGAGCTACGGGTCGCCGCCTGATCCGGCCTATTTCGGCCGCTTGCTCGATCAGCTCCAGGCGGTCGAGGACGACATCTCGGCGCGCCACGGCCAAGCGGCGGTCGCGCACGACGGCCCGGCGCTCGAACGGTGCCTGGAGGCCGGCACGCTGGCGCTGATCCACGCCGTGGAGGGCGGCTTCCACCTCGGCGCCGAGCCGGACCAGATCGCCGCCAACATAGGCGAGCTGGCCGCGCGCGGCGTCGCCTACATCACCGTGGCGCACCTGTTCTGGCGCGGCGTGGCCACCAACGCGCCGGCGATCCCGTTCCTTCCCGACTGGCTGTACCGGCTCGTGTTCCCGCAGCCGAAGTCCGGCCTCAGCGAGCTCGGGGCGGCGCTCGTCGATGCGATGGTGCGCAACCACGTGCTGGTCGACGTCACGCACATGAGCGAGCAGTCGCTGCGGGACACGTTCGCCCTGCTCGAGCAGCGCGACCCGGCCCGGAGCGACGTGACCGTGATCGCCACGCACATGGCCTGCCGTCTGGGCAAGTACTCCTACAGCCTGTCCGACGAGTCGATTCGCGCCGTCGCCGAGCGCGGCGGCGTGCTCGGCGTGATCGATTGCCAGCACTTCCTCCGGGACCGACGCGGCGGGGCGGCGCATGACGACACGGCGGCGGATTCGCTCGAGTTGATCTGCGCCCAGATCGACCACATCGCCGACGTCACCGGATCCTTCGATCACGCGGCCATCGGCACCGACCTCGACGGCTACATCAAGCCGGCGCTCGTGGGCTTCGAGCACTCGGGCAAGCTGGCGGAGCTCGAGCGCGGCCTGATCGCCCGCTACGGCGCCGAGCGCGCGGCGAAGGTTTGCAGCGAGAATGCCCTGAGGGTTCTGCGGCGGACGTTCGCGGCACGCTCGGGTGGAGCCGGCTCCTAGCGGCGCTGTGTCGTTCACGCATGAATGCGGAACAGTGCGGGGGCACCGTCCCCCGCGACGGCTGCTCGTCCCCAGATGCGCTTGTCTGGCCACCGCCGCGGCCGGCTATCGCTTCGGGCGGACCGCTTGCTCGCAGGCTTGCTTGCAAGCACGCGCGTCCGCGCGCTGTCGCTCGCATCGGCGAAGCGGCCATCTGTCGCCAGCCGCCTGTCTCGCATGCGCTCTTCGCAGAGATGCAAGAGCGTCGGGCGGGACACCGCGCCGTGCTCAAGCCTTCGCGTGCGCCTGAGAGATCGCGTCGAGACTTCCGTCGCTGCGGTCGTCGAAGCAGTGGCCGCGCCGCCGACGAGCGCGTGCCCCGTCGAATCG
The DNA here is from genome assembly GCA_963816005.1 of uncultured Solirubrobacteraceae bacterium. GTDB lineage: Bacteria > Actinomycetota > Thermoleophilia > Solirubrobacterales > Solirubrobacteraceae > Palsa-465. The sequence continues at coordinate 355,751 of CAWFKF010000062.1, forward strand.
GGTCCGACCCCTTTTTGGCGAGGACCGCGACCGTGGCGGCCCAGGGGTCTGCGACCTGCTTTTCACGTTGGTGCGAGTCCTCGGGCAAGCGCATGGGCACGGACCGGATCCAAGGCCAGTGACGTTCCGTCGTGTCGTTTCCCTCGGCGAGTGTGGTTGAGCGACCGGTGGGTCGTGCTGGGTCAACGACGCAGGGTTTCGACCGGGCTTGCTGGGTCGTTCGCAGCTGCGCTCCCACCACAGCCGCATCGCCGCGACTCCCGCGCGTAGCGTTCGACGCGGGGTGTCATCGGCGCTAATAGCCCCGCCACACGAGAGCTCGCTTCGCCTTGGTCGCCAAGCCATGCACCGGCACGAGCCTGCTTGAGCGGCGCGGGCCGAAAGCGAGACGTGACGAGATGTCAGTAGCGGAACTTGAGGAGCTTGAAGAGGTCAAGGGTCTGATCGCTCGCGGCCGGCGGGTCGGTGTGCTCACATACACGGAGATCGCGACCGCCACGGGCGAGCTCACCCTCGAGGAAACCGACGTCGAGGACTTGCACGGCCTGTTGGAGCGCTGTGAGATCGAGCTGGTCGAGGAGATCGACCCAGCCGCTGCGGCGAGCCTGAACATTGAGCGCGCGGTCGAGCAGCGCGCCCGCCGCACGGCGGCGCCCGATCTCAAGCCGGACATGACTACCGATTCCCTGCAGCTGTTTCTCAAGGGCATCGGCAAGGGGCGGCTGCTGACGGCTCAGGAGGAGGTTGAGCTCGCCAAGCGAATCTGGCGCGGTGATCTGGACGCGAAGCAGAAGATGGTCGAGTCGAACCTGCGGCTCGTCGTCTCGATCGCGAAGAACTATCGCAACCAGGGGCTGCCGTTCCTGGACCTGATCCAGGAGGGCACGATCGGCCTGGTCCGCGCGGCGGAGAAATTCGACTATCGCAAGGGGTTCAAGTTCTCCACCTATGCGACCTGGTGGATCCGCCAGGCGGTCGCCCGCGCGCTGGCTGACACGGCGCGCACGATCCGGCTCCCCGTCCACATCGTCGAGAAGCTCAACACGATCCGCCGCGCCGAGCGCACCCTGGTCACCGCGCTCGGCCGCGAGCCGACCGCCGAGGAGATCGCCGAGGTGACCGGCATCGAGCCCGACGAGGTCGACGCGATCAAGCGCTCCGCGCAAGCGCCGATCTCGCTCGAGAAGCCGGTCGGTGACGAAGAGCAGTCCGAGTTCGGCCAGCTGATCGCCGACGAACACGCCGAGTCACCGTACGAGCGGGCCGTGGAGATCCTCACCCACGAAGCCCTGACAGACGCGCTCGAGAACCTCAGCTACCGCGAGCGGCGGGTGCTCGAACTGCGCTACGGCCTCGACGGCAACCACCCCGCCACGCTCGACGAGGTTGGGCGCACGTTCAACGTCACCCGCGAGCGCGTCCGCCAAATCGAAAACCAGGCGCTCAAGAAGCTCCAGAACCTCCCCGAAGCCCAGAAGCTGCGCGACGACATCAAGATCGCATCAGGCAATCCGCCGCGCACGCTCGGGCAACAAACCTAGACGCCCGTCCAGGCGATCCCGCCAGACCCGGGCAGGCTGGCTGGGTCCAGGATTATGGTTACGCGCCGGCCCGGGTGGTCTGGGCGTCGATCGTGGGTGACGAGCGCGAGCGCGTTACATCATTCCGCTCATGTCGGGCATGCCGCCACCGCCGGATTCCTTGTCTGGGGTCTCGGCGACGATCGCCTCGGTGGTGAGGATGTACTTGGCGATCGAGGCGGCGTTCTGCAATGCGCAGCGTGTGACCATCGCGGGGTCGATAACGCCGGCGGCAACGAGATCCACGATCTCGCCGATCGCAGCGTTCAATCCGTGGCCCTGCTTCGCCTTGCGCACGTCGTTGACGACGACCGAGCCCTCAGCCCGCCGTTCTCTGCGATCTTGGCGACACGGCTCCTCGAGCGCGCGGAGCACGATCCTCGCGCCGTCTTCTCGTCCTCGTCCTCGAACCCGTCGAGACGAATGGCCTTGGCCGCCTGCAGCAATGCGATGCCGCCACCGGGGGCCCTGGTCGCTCCGACGAGAAGAGATCGCCGACAACTTTTCGCGGTCGCCCTTCGCGACGATCTATGGTGAAGGTGGAAACCTGATGAATGCCGAGGACCTGACCGAGCTAGAACGCGCCGGCCGCCGCTGCGGCGTCTGCCACTCCGGTCGCGGATGGCGTCGGTTCGAGATTGTCCGCCCAGCCGAGGGTGAGCCCGTTGTGTTGTGCGGCAGCTGCCGAGCCCGCTTCGGCGACGATCCGCCGGTCGCACCTCAGCCCGCGGCCGCGTCGGACCCCGCTCCCGCAACTCTGAAGCCGCTCTCGCCGCCGAAAGCGCACGCGGGCGAGCGCCGGACCGAGCGGCGCCCTGATCGCGTCCGAGCGGCACTGCGCAAGATGCCTGGCTCGTTCTCAACAGCGATGGCTGCCCGAGCGGCAGGACTCAACAACGACAAGACACTCGCCCGGCTACAGGACCTCGAGCGTCGCGGCGAGGTCCAGCGCCTCGGCAACCGCTGGTCGACCGAGCCGCCCCCGAGCGACATCGCCTCGGCGATGGATCGGCTTGAGGCGCGGACGAGCAACCTTCGCATCGTCAGGGACCGCGCGCGGGTCGGCTGATCACCGGCCAGCGCACCACCCATGCCCGGTCGCGTTCCTGAGCGGGCATGTCGTCCTGGCGGTCGAGATGCCCGCCTCCCGACAGAGTGGTATCGCAGAAGCTGTGGGAGAGCCTTGGCGCGTTGGGCCTCCTAGCCCTCTCCCCCCTAAACGCTTCTCGGGGTGCGTTCTGGCCGTGAGGATGCTCACTTGGATGCGTTTGTCGTCTGGCGTGGCGGCTATGTTGGCGCGACTGATGTCGTCGCTGGGGAAGAGCTGGAGCAATGCCAGGGCGGTGTGTCCGAGGCCGGAGCACGCCGGGTCGCGGGTGCGGTTCGACGGCCATTACGGTTCGCCGGAGCACCGCCGGCAGCGCTATCGGTGCGTCCCGGTCAACGGCGATCGCCCGCACTGGTTCACGGAGGTTCTGCCGCGCGAGGAGTCCTGGACGGACGCCTGCGAGTCTTGCGAGCGCGACGTCGGCTCTCACGAGGGTCCGCACGCGGCGCGGCGCTACCAGTTCGTTGCGCTTGGCATCGCCGAGGCGTTGAAGATGGTCGGGTCCGGCTCGACCTACTGCCAGGCGGCGCTGGTGGCGCGCGAGCGCGCCCGGCGGATGCGCACCGATCCCGCCTGCGGTGAGGTGCGCTTCACGCGCCATGGGTCGCTGGTGATGGACTGGGTGGAGGTGTTCGCGCCGGTCGTGTTCGAGCCCTACCGGCCGCGCGAGTGGCCGGCGAGCGGGTCGCTGTTACTCGACGACCTGCCGTTCAGCGTGCGTTTCGCGGACGGCGGCCCACCGCGGATCGTGTTTCGCGTTTTCTGCGCGATGGGCTACGAGAACGGCCGGGCGAAGATCTGGCGAATGGAGGCGTTCCCGTCCAAGTCCCAGGCCGACTGGGAGGCGTTCCTTCACCGTCTCGAGGGTGCGCCCGAGCGCGTGGTGTGCGACAACGACAGCGGCCTCACCCGCGCGGTGCGCGCCCGTTTCCCGCACGCTGAGTTGTACCTGTGCGAGTGGCATCTGCGCCACGCGCTCGAGCGGCTGATGAAGAACATCCGCGCCCAGCAGCCCCAGCACAAGGAGACGATCGACGAGCTGCTGCCGCAGGTCGAGACCGCGTTCACTGGCCCGTCGTTCTGGGCGCCGTTCCTCGAGCGCGCGCATGCCGCCGGCATCGCGCGCGTGAGCGACTGGCTGAACAGCACCGGACGGATCGTCGAGGATCAGTTCGGTCGGCGTGGGCCGCGCTCGACGCGAGGCGCCGACACGCCGTTGAGCACCTCGCCGATGGACGCCTTCATCAACCCGGTGCGCGACTCGATCCGCCCCCGCGCCTACGGGCTGAAGAACCGCGAGCGCACCAACCGGATGCTGATGCTCATGCAGCTGCACGCCAACCGCCGGGACGACGAGCGCGCCTACGTCAGGCACATCCGCGACCACCTTGAGTCCAACCAAGGCCGCCCCCGTGTCACTCGCCGCGCGATCGTCGACGTCGACCGCGTCGCGTCGCTGCGCTGACCGCCATCCCTACCTGGCCGCCGGCCCGCCCAGCGCGCCGCCAGAAGCAGACGAACGCATCCAAGTGGGCATTCCGGCCCTCAGAACGCACCCCTAGAAGCGTTTAGGGGGGCCCTCTCCTAGCCCGCGGCGATCGGTTTCGGTGATGAGGAGGCAGCGTTCCTGGAAGCGAGAGCAGCGACGTGGTGCGCGTAGGGGTTTTGCACGGTGGTCGAGCCGCAGCCGGGTGGTCTTGGGCTGGCGTGGCGTGGGGGTGAGCCATTCTGCCGGTTCACCCCGCTCCCCCGTCGAGTGGATGGGTCACGACCTGGCCGCTGACTCGCGGCGCGTACCAACCGGGCGCGGGAGCGAGGCGGTCGGCCTCGGTCGGGCCCCACGAGCCACGCTCGTACGCGTGGACGGGGGTGGCGTTGCCGAGGATCGGATCGACGATCCGCCACGCCTCCTCGAGTGTCTCCTGGCTGGCGAACAGGTCGTGCTCGCCGCGTAGCGCCGCGCTCAGCAGACGCTGGTAGGGCGGGATGTTACGAGCGGCCTGCCGCATTGCGGTCAGCTCGATGTCCTCGACACTGAACTGCTCCACACCCGGCTTGCGCGACTGCACCTCGAGGCCAATCACGACCTCGGGCTCGATCTGGAAGCGCAGCCGGTTGCCGTGCGGGTGCTGGGTGGGAAACAGCTTCTCGGGCGGGCGCTTGAGCTCGACAATGATCTCCGTCGCCTTCACGGGCAGGCATTTGCCCGCCCGCACGATGATCGGCACGTCGGACCAGCGCCACGTGTCCACGCGCAGGCGAATCGCCGCGTAGGTCTCGACCGTCGACCGTGGGTCGACGCCAGCAGTATCCCGGTAGCCGCGATACTGACCGCGCACGACGTCGCTCCTGCCGAGGGTGCGCACGCCCCGGAGGAAGCGGGCCTTCTCCTCGCGCACCGCCTCGTCGTAGCGACCGCTGAACGGGTCCATCGCGAGCAGCGTGAGCACCTGAAAGAGGTGGTTCTCGACAACGTCGCGAATCGCGCCCACACCCTCATAGAACCTACCTCGGGTGGAGACGTCGAAGTCCTCGGCCATCGTGATCTGGATCTGGTGCACGTGCTCGCGGTTCCAGATCGGTTCGAGGAACGCATTCGCGAAGCGGAAGAACAGGATGTCCTCGACCGGCGACTTGCCGAGGTAGTGATCGATCCGGAAACAGCGCTCCTCCGGGAACACGCGGTGCAACGCTCGGTTCAGCGTCCGGGACGACTCCAGGTCGCGCCCAAACGGCTTCTCGACGACAACGCGCCCGCGCTCTGCAAGGCCCACGTTGCCGAGTTGGTCGATGACCGTCGGGAACAGCTCAGGCGGGATCGCGAGGTAATGGACCGGGCACCTGGCGGCCCCGAGCGCAGTGCGCAGCGCGCCGTACGTCCGCGGATCGTCGTAGGTGCCCCAGACATAGCGGACGAGCGTAGAAAGCTTCTCGTGAGCCGCGGGATCGAGTCCCTCCGCGCCGGCCAAGAGGCTGTTCCTGATCCGCTCGCTGAGCTTTTCAGCGGTCCAGTGATCACGTGCGACGCCGACGACCGGCACGTTCAGCTCGTCCGCCTGGACCATGCGCTGCAGCGCCGGGATGATGTGCTTGAACGCCAAGTCGCCAGTGATCCCGAAGACGACAATCGCATCGCCCTGCTCGCGCTTCCGGCTCACGCTAGCCCCCCGGGCCAGCCGCCGTCATGGCCGCCGAACCGCGCGCGCGTGACGATGAGCGTCTGGGCGCCGTCGGACGCGCCACTACGCGAGAAGCGCCCGGAGCGCCGCGCGGTGAGCACGCCGCGCCCTGACGCTCCGCCTTGGTCGATTCTGACGACGCCAATCATCAGCGAGACGCCGAACCCTAATGCATCGATTCATGCGCACCGCTAAGTGCTAACCCCGATCGTGTGCCTGTTATGGAGAATTCTCCATAACAGGCATTACGTGGACGGCTGGGTTATGTGGCCGCCCGGAGTGTTTCCGCTGCTCACGGGGGTGTTGGGCCTGGTCGCGGCCACATAACCCGGGGCGTTACTCGCAGACGTGATCGAGCCATTCGAGGAGATCTTGGTCGGCCGTCCAGTTGGGCAGGGGCTCGGGCGTGAGCGACTGGTAGGCGCTTTCGATGGCTTTGCGTTTGGCGTCCGCGTCGGCGCGGGCGTAGATCTCGGTTGTTGAGATGTCGGCGTGGCCGAGCAGGTCGCGGATGTAGATCAGGTTGACTTTGGCTTGGAGCAGGTGCATCGCCCGGGTCCGTCTGATCACGTGCGGGGTGATGTTCAGGCCGGGTGCGTAGCCGGGGTCGCGGCGGCGTAGTGATTGGACGTGTCTGGCGAGGATTTTGGTGACGCCCCAGCGGGTCAGTCGGGTCTGTTCGGGTCCGTTGAACAGCGGGTCTGCGTCTGTGCCGACGCCGCGGTGGGGAGCGCGGCGGTCAAGGTAGTCCTCGATCAGTCGGGCTGTGGGGTCCATCAGCGGGACGCGCCTGGTTTTGGAGCCTTTCCCGTGCAGCGTGATCACCATCGGGCGGGCGGTGCGGACGTCGGCGGTGTTCAGGTCGCAGATCTCTTGGACGCGGGCGGCGGTGTCGTAGAGCGTGGAGAGCAGGACGGTGTCGCGCAGTCCGCGCCGGGTGGCCGGGTCTGGTTCGGCCAGGAGGGCTTTGACCTCGTCGCCGGTGAGGTGGCCCATGTCGGTGGCCGGGGTCTTCTTCTGCTTGATCGCGAGGATCTGGGTGGCTTGGTCCAGGAACTCTGGCCGCTCGATCGCGGTGTACCGTGCGAGCGACTTGATGACGGCGAGTCGCTGGTTGCGTGTCGCCGGCGAGTTGCCACGTTCGGTTTCGAGCCAGTCCAGGAACGCGAGCACCCGCTGCCGGTCGAGGTCGGAGAGGCGCAGCTTCTCGGGTGGGGTTGCTTGCACGTCGCGGAACCAGGTGAGCAGCAGTTTGATCGCGTCTCGGTAGGACGCGATGGTCTGGGGGGACAGGTCCCGTTCGCCGGCGAGGTGGTCGGTGAGGAACTTCGACAGCCACCTGCCGGCCAGATCCCCGCGGTCTGGGTTGACGCGGCTCACTGGTCGGCTCCTTCCCGCGCGGCCGGGTTCGGGATGACGTAGCCGAACCTGGCTTGGACCATCGCGGCGACCTCTGGGTACGCGTCCGCGGTCAGCTGGAGGTAGTACTGCGTTCCCCGCAGGTCAGTGTGGCCCATGTACGCCGAGAGGTAGGGCAGCATCACCACCAGGTCGTTGCCGCCGGTCGCCCAGCGCCGCAGGTTCTGCACGGCGAACCCGTGACGCAGCGAATGGATGTGCGGGCCGCCTGGGAAATGCGGGATGTCCGCATCGGCGAGGTAGCGGCGCAACCGGTTGTAGACCGTGGATTGGTCGGCCGGTTTGGTCGGGTCGCCGGTGTGGAACAGATGGTGGGCAGGTTCCGGGTCAGCGTGCGCGGCCGCGATGTAGCCCTGCAGGGAGGCGGCGAGGCGCGTGGTGATGGGCACGACGCGGCTCTCGCGGTTCTTGCTGTCGCGCACCTCAAGCGTGGCGCGCGCCGGATCTACGTCGCGCAGCTGCAGGTTGAGCGCTTCTGAGATGCGCATCCCGGTGGCGTAGAGAACCCGGAACAGCACCGGGTCGACCAGCGCCCTGTTCGACATCTCCGACAGCGGCTGGGTATCGATCGTGTCAAAGAGGCGGCAGATCTCCTCGTCGCTGAACACGTAGGGCGGCGGCCGGTGGCGGGTCTTCACGCGGGTCAGCGTTGGCGGCGCCCATGCTTGCCAGCCGAACTGGCGGGCGTGTTCTGCCAGTTCGCGAAGGATGATCTCCTCGCGGCGGATGGTGGACGCCTTGAGATGGCGGCCGTAGAGGAATTCCTCGACGGCCTGTTGGATGATCGACCCGTCCGCGTAGCCGTCCCGGCGGGAGTGCTCAGCGAACTGCCGCAACACCCGTTCCTGACTGTCGTACCGGAATCCGCCGGCGCGGCGGGCCGCGAGCAGCGTGTCGATCAGATCGCTCAGCGTCGGCGCGTTCATCGCCGTGCCCCTTGCTCCGCGTCCAGGACATCTTCGACGTCAAGGGCGCAGCGGCGCAGGTGCTCGGTGTCGAGCCTGAGATAGTGCGCGGCGGTCGTGGTGCCCGCCGCGTGACCCAGGACCGCCGTCACCACCGGCGGCGGCGTGTCGTCCTGGAGCATCGCGACCGCCAGCGCGCCGCGCAGCGAATGCAGGCCGTGCGAGCGTCCGGCCGCGAACACGATCCCGGCGCGCCGCGCGTAATAGCTCAGCCGGCAGCCCACCGAGGTGGAGGAGCCGAACGCGGTGAACGGGTAGCGGTGTTTGACGAACACCTGCCGGCAGGCCGCCTCCGGCCGGCCGTGCCGGATGTAATCGATCACCGCCCATCCGACATCGCCCGGCAGCGGCAGCGTCAACGGCACGCCGGTCTTGTGCTGCCTGAACGCCAACGTCTTGGCCCGCCAGTCAAACCATCCGAGCTCCAAGCGGCGCAGATCTCCGACCCTCACACCGAGCCTGACGGTCAGCAGGACCATCGCGTAGTCGCGTTTCCCGATCGCGGCTTGCCGGTCGATCTGCTCCAACACCCGGCGGACATCCCCAGCCGTCCACGGGTGCGGGGCCGACTGGCCGCGGCGGGGATAGCGCTGCGGCGGTAGCCGCCCGGCCAGGTCTTCCCGGATCTGCCCGTCCTCGCGCAGGTGACGCAGGAAGTCGGCCAACGCCGAACGCAGCGAGCCGCTGGTTTTCGGGGCGTAGCCCCGGTGCTGACGCCGAGCCCAGAACCCGGCCAAGTCTCGGGCCTGCGCCTGGTCCAGGGTCTCCCGACCGACCTCGTCGAGGTAGGCGAGGAACTGGTCCGCAGCGCGCTTCTTCGTCACGATGCTGGCCTCAGCGTTCCCCCGCCGCCGGCACGCCGCGAGGTACTCATCCCTGACCGCACGGAAACGCGCCGGGCAGCGCTCAACCGGCGGCGTCGTGGCCTGCCCCACCCGGGGAACGCCCCCATCCAACACCTCCATCAGCAGCAGCAGCGGCCGGCGAGCGAGCTGAGCATGCCGGGAACTGGTCGGCTCCCGCAGCCCCGCGAGCCTGACCCCGGACCGCTCCGCGATGAAATCGAGACAGTCCGCCTCGGCTGGGAGCGCCTGACCGCGCGCCTCGAGGAACCCCGCGAACGCGTTGAACTCCGCCGTGTGGCGTTTGATCGTCGTCCTCGACCGACCCGCCGCCGTCAACACGACGATCACCCGCGATGACACCTCGCGCATATCCGGCGCTTCCATAAGAATCGACCCTCCTGACAGTGGTGAACAGGCAAGGCGATTCTTCGCCGCACTCAAGGCGTCAGCGGCAGACACCCACACGGGAATGGGCAAGGTCAGTCCGGACGTAGGCGCGAACCTGATCGGACACGTCGACCAGGCACGACGTCGACCACACGCCCGGGGTTATGTGGCCGCGACCAGGCCCAACACCCCCGTGAGCAGCGGAAACACTCCGGGCGGCCACATAACCCAGCCGTCCACGTAATGGCAAGAGCCGTGCCCCCGGGGTTCGGGGCCGCGGAGTCGTCCGGCTGGGCGGGGCCAGCTTCTCGTCACGCTTACTGCTTCGGTGCGATCCAGCAAGCGCTGGCGGACGTCGGGGGAGATCTCCGACCGCTTGCTGACGATCGGCTCGCACCGCGGGCAGTTAGCAAACCCCGAACGCGGCCGGACGACCGCCTTCGCCCACGCGAAACCATCGCCCACTATATGGGCAGACCTCCCCTTTTCGACGAACGGGAGCGCCAGCGCCGGCAGGGCTTGGCGCTGGCATGCGCGAAGAGCAGCGTCCGCAACGATCGTACGCCGCAGGCGCAGGGGCTCGCCCGAGTGCTGTGTATCGCGCGGGACCATGGGGCGCCGATCATCATCGTCCGAAGGAGGACGTCATGGAGTCCGCTTCACTGCTGGATTGCGCTGGCCGGCGTCGGTCGCCCGCGACCCTGCCGGGCTACCACCGCGGCCGCCCGCCTCGCAACAACGGGCTGCGCTACCCGCCCGATCCGCCGTGTGTTGAGGAGATCGTCGCCGTCATGCGCGCCGCCGGCGACAATCCGGACGGGATCAGGCTGCGCGGCCTGATCGTCGTACTCTGGCGCGGGGTTGCGGATCAGCGAAGCGCTGGCCTTGAGCGAGAGTGACCTTGACCGGAGCCGGGGCGCGATCCTGGTCAGGCATGGCAAGGGCGACAAGCGCCGCGAGGTCGGCATGGACCGCTGGGGCTGGGAGCAGCTGGATCCCTGGCTCGCCTTCCGGGCCAGCGCTCCGGTTGGCGCGCTGTTCTGCGTGCTGCGCGGCCGGACCTGCGGACGGCCGTGCTCGGCAGCCGGCGTCCGAGTCCAGCTGCGCGACGCGGCCCTCAGAGCGGGCGTCCGGCGACGGTTCGCACCGCACCAGTTGCGGCATGCGCACGCGGTCGAGATGTCGCGTGAAGGCGTGCTGCTGGTCGTGATCCAGCGTCAGCTCGGGCACGCGGATCTCGGGATCACCTCCGTGTATCTGCGGGGGATCGATCACACCGAGATCGTCCACGCCGTCCATGAGCGGCCGGCACCAATGATCCCCGCCACCGGCGGATTCACGCTCACCCGCTGACCAGCCGCTGCGGCCGATGGCCCAGCGAGGCCGCGACCCGCCGCGGCCTCGCTGGGGTTCGGCCGCCAAGGTGCAGCGGCGATCCCGAACGACCGCATTCGGTTCGGCGTCGGCACGAGGCGACGAGTGCTCATGGGCGAATCCACAAGCGGCGAGACCTCCGACCCCGGGCCGCCCGGCGCGGTTGCTTCCACGCGATTGCGCGAGCGACTCGCTGGGGCCGGGCGAGACGAAAGCTGCAGCGGGCGAACGGTCAACGCGACCGCGACAGCTCGTCGTATCGACGGCGACTGAGGGTTCTGCCCGCACCAATAGCAGGCGTCTGGTCGGGGCGGCGCGCGTGATCGTGCGGTGAGCAGCGCTCGAGCATGATGTGCGAACCGTTACGATCTGGGCGCCCGGGTCCGGCGCGGTAGCCGGACCCTCGACGCAGGAAGGAACTGATGCCCACCGTTATCGGCCACCATGATGTAAGGGACACAGATCACTGGCTTGCCTCGCCGAAGCGGGAAGAGTTCTTCGGACCGCTCGGCGTCACCAATATCCGGACGTTCGTCGATCCGCAGAACCCGAGCCGAGTGGCGGTGCTCATGGACGTTGCCGACATGGATGCACTGATGGCAGCGATGGAGAGCGAAGCGGCGCAGGAGGCGATGGAACACGACGGTGTACTGGGCGACACCTTGGTGATGCTCGTCGAGGCGTAGTTCCGCGTCTCCGGACGACACTCGCTGGCTGTCGACGGCCCGCGGGCGCTGAGCTCGCGGGTCGTTCTCCATCTCGCTGAGGTCACCGAGCCGACCCTGGGACCCCCGATCGAGATCAAAGCCCAAGCCGGCGGAGCTGCGCTCACACGCACCGAGACGCGGTCCGCGCCTACGCCGACCGACGCTCGGATCTGGGCGATAGCGAGCGTTCGCATGACAGCCGTCGCTGTCTTGGGTTGCGGCGGCGGTGCCTACGCAAGAGCCGTAGACCAAAGGGCCGTGTAGGGGCGTCCCGCCAGAGCGGCTAGAGGGGGTGCCGGAGCACGATCGCGCCGGAGTGCTTGCCCGGGAGCGCAAGCAGACAGGCTCGAGATTGGCGAGGAGGAGGTCTCCTGCCGGGTCGCGTGAGAGCCCTGGCTCTTGTTGCATTTCACGTACCCCGACGCGACCGTAGCGCCGGGTGTGACGCAGACTGGGCGGTGGTTGGCCGATCCAGCAGCATCGTCGCCGGCATCGACTAACAGCTGCCAGACCCGGGCTGCCGCCGTCCTGATCGACGGACCCGTTCGGAACTCACCGGGCGCCACCCGGCCCGATGCGGTGACTGAGCGCGAGTATCCTCGGGGCGAGGGAAACATATCCTTCGCAAACCCCGGAGGGAGAGGATGTCCGAGCACCATCACATCGTCGGATTTGCTCGCGGTGAGCCGCTGCCTCTCGGGCGGGTGGGCATTCGTGTGCGCTTTGCGCTGTCGGGTAGCCCGAGCCCCCGCTGGTCGCGGAACCTACGAGCACGGCTTACACGAGAGTTGGCTGGCCATGCAGCGGTGGGGCATCTCCAGCTCAACGACATCGTCCAAGGCCAGGAGATCGTCCTGGAGGGGGTGGAGTCGGACGAGGCCTCGAAACTCGCCGGGGCGGTGGAGCGAGCAGTGGACGCCGCCAATGACGCCACCGACGACGATCGCGCGGACGACGATGACCCGACCAGGAAGATCCGCCAACAAGAAGCCGACGACATCGCGGGCGAAGTTGGGTCGGCCCAGCAGCATCCGGGTCCTGCTACCCAAACGTAACTCGTCCTGCTCCTGGTCGCCGAGCAATCTGACAGCCCACATCCAGGCTTCTCAGCGTGCAGGACAGTGGGCGCAAGCGCTCCGCGCGCATCGAGCCGCCCGCATTCGGCCAGGGGGAGAGGTCGTGGCCCCTGCGCAGTGAGTGGCTGCCTTCGGCAGGGAATGCGGTGCGCGGGGATGATCAGAGAGCACGACCGCGTGACGGTTCGTCCACGGTGGTGCGAGGTCGGCTACTTCTTGGCCGGCTCGAAGTAGGGGTTGGTGCCGGAGGCGGGTCGATGACGTCGACGACGCGGTTGATTTCGGGGATCGCCTGGGTGATGGCTACTTCGATGCCCTCGCTGAGGGTGACTGTGGCCATGCCCCCGCTGGCACACTCCGCACAGGCGTCGGTAGGCGATGGCGCCTTCGATGGCGGCGAGCTCGGCGTGTCCGACGTGCCTGGCAAAGCGACGACCCAGCGGGGGCGCTGATGACGCTCGCCCGGGAGCCGTTCGGCCAGGCGCTGCGGATCGCCACGGCGGTGGGCCTCGCCGGATACGCCACCTGGCGCTTCGTTCGCGCTGGCGTCGGCCACGGCACCGAGCAAAGCGACAGCAGTTTCCGACGCTTAGCGGGTGTGGCCAGCGGCGTCGCGTACGCCGCGCTCTGTTTCACCGCGGGGAAGATCCTGACCGGAGCAAACAGCAGCGGCGGATCGAACAGTCCGATGCAGACAACCGGAGGCGTACTGGGTTGGACGGGCGGGACGGTGATCGTCGGTGTCGTCGGCGCGATCCTGCGTTGAGATTGGATCAGTGAGCTGTGGCGGACGCGGTGCGACGCCGCTCGAACCCCAACCACGCCACCTGGCGCCGATGCCAGGGGATAGCATCGATCACGGCTTTGTCGCGTGCGGTGAGCGAGCGGCTAGCCGTCTACGAGGAGCGCCTGTAGCGGGCCGCGCAGCCGTTCGGAGCGGCGTGAGGTCGCCGGCAGCTCGACCAGCTTGTGCGTGATCGGTTCACCGCGGTTGCGGCGCTCGCGCTGCTCGGCGGCGATCGGGCGCCAGAGCTCGTCGATGACGATGCTCGGGTCGCCGGCGATCTCGTCGATGTCACGTTCGAGATGGGCGGCCCACAGTCGCAGTCGCGTGTCGCGCGCGAGTGCCGGATCGCAGGTCACGACGTTGGCCTCGGTGTCGTTGTAGAAGGAGTGGGTGTTGAGGTTCGCGGAGCCGAGCGTAAGCCAGCGGTCATCGACGATCCCGACCTTCGCGTGCACGTACACGCGATCGCTGGTGTTGCCCGACCGCGCCCGGATCGTCGTGGCAAGAAATCGCGCGTGGTCGCCGTCTGCTTCAGCGAGGAGGCCGAGTTGCCCGCGGGTGTCGTCCTCTCCGGTGTTCGGCCTGCCGGGCAACATGATCACGACGCGAAACTCGCCGGTCGGCGGTCGGCGGAGCTTCTCAGCAAGGATGTTCACGATCTCCGGCGACCACAGGAACTGGTTCTCCAGATAGACCAGATGCTCCGCGGAGCGCAGCGCGCGTAGGTACGCCTCGATGATCCGGAAGTCGCCGCGCGGCGCGAACTCGTACAGCTTCTCGGGCACCGTGCGCACGATCTGCAGCTCCACACCCCCGGCGCTGACCACGTCGGCCGGCGGCGCTTCCAGACGCTCGCCGGTGACCGCTTGCCAGCGCTGAGCCACGTGGCGGGCGACGTCGGCCACCACCGGCCCGCGCAGCCGCGAGGCGACGTCGTGCCAGCCCATCCGTCCACGCCCCGGATGCGCGGGCGTGTCATAACGATCCCCGCCGAGATCGGTCAAGTCGATGCCGCCGACAAACGCGACCTCGTCGTCGATCACGACCAGCTTCTCGTGGTGGCAGTGCATCGGACGCTCGCGCGAGTCCAACGCAGCCTTGATCCGCGTCCCGCGCACGAGCTCATCGCGCCCCTCGCGCACCAAGGACCGGCGCGGCGCGAACACCGGCACCGGAGCGCCCGCCCACAACAGCACGCGAACGTCGACCGACTCGGCCGCCTCGCCCAACAACTCGCGCAAAAGCACCGGCGGCTCATCGCGGACGAGCGCGAACCCCGGCGTGATGCACCACCCCGCGATCAGCACACTGCGCCGCGCGGCACGGATCGCCTGCTCGAGCACCGGGAAGTACACCGCGCCGTCGATCAGCACCTCGATCGCGTTGCCCGCCCGCGGCAACGGATCACCCGCCGCCCACAAGCACCCGTCATCCGGAGGCGTCCGCTGCGCGGAGCGCCCCAGCTTGCCCAGCCGGCGAACATGATGAGCGCTCGTCAAACGCTCGATCGCAGCTCCGGCAACCCGATCGGCCACTCGAAGGACATTCACCGGCATCACGCTCAGACGATACGCCGCCCAAGCGCCGCAACATCGACCTCGACAGCTCATCGTGGATCAATGGTCGGATCCGGATGTCGGCTCGCCACACACACCTGCCGTCCATAGCGCCGTCGAAAAGGCGACGGCCCACGGCACGCAACGCCAGTACGTGCCGCTATTGATGGCCGCCCCCGGTGTCGGCTGGCCGTCGGATTCGCGATCGCCGCCGAGAGCGGCGGCATCAGGCGATTCTCCTCGGTTCAGAACTGGTCGACCAACGTCTACAACCTCGTGACCAAGCGCGCGGTCGCCTACGAGGACGCGACCGTCGAGTGGGTCGACTGCAACCTCGGCTCCAAGCTGACGATGAAGTACCCGAGCATCGACCTGCTCGGAGAGCGAGCCCACGGCGAGGTTCGGCGCGTCGTGAACGCCCCGCGCTGCCGCAGTTCAAGGTCAAGCCTTCTGGGAAATCACCGGCCTAAAGGCCGTGAACGGCACCAGTACGCAACCGAGGCGACGGCGAGAGCCGTGGATCCTGCGCTCCGGGCCGGATGCAGAGGTGATCACAAGCGGTTGGCGACGCGGTCGCGGTCCAGGTCGCTCTCGGCCAGGGCCAACGCTTCGCTGATGCGCAGGTCGGCCCGCCACAGCACGACGATCACGCCGCGCAGGCGGATCCCGTCGGGCCGATCGCCGGCGGCCTGCATGACCGCGATGATCTCGGCCACGGTCGGCGAGTCCGCGGGGTAGCGCAGCCCTTGTTCCGCGGTGGGCGCCCCCGGTGAAAGCTCGAGGTCGTCGCCGGCGAGCCGCGGCGCCAGCTCCGATCGGAACAGACGACTGCTCCTGGGCGAACTCGCGAGCGAGAAAGCAACTGACTACCGGGAAGATCCGTACGAAGCGAGCGCCAGTCCGTCCGCCTGCTGGCAGTCTCGTTCGTGCGTCACGAGTCCGCTACTGGCTGCACACAGCGGCGAAGCGCGGGTTGATCGCCGCCGGCGAGCGGCGGGCGTGGGTCGCCTGCTCGTAGCAGTAGGCGAGCGCGATCAGCCCTCCGTCGTCCCAACGTCGCCCGGCGAACACGACCCCGAATGGGGTGTCGGACTCGTAGCCGGCGGGGACGGTGATCGATGGATCGCCGGCTGGCGTCACCGTCAACGAGGAGATCACCGGCGAGACGATGCAGGCGTCGAGGCGGAGGGCGGTGAGCCACCGGTCGAGGCGGACGCCCATGTCGTGCTGCAGCGACGTGAGGCGGCTCAAGGCGGTCCGAGCCTGGGCCGGGCCGGTCGCCAGCGCGCTGACCAGAAATGACTGGCCGAAGCGCACCGCCCGCGGGCCGCCCCGGCGATTGAAGGCCACGACATCGGCCAATGACCGCTGCGGACTGTGCGGGCGATGACGCAGGTAGTCGTCGAGTTGCTGCTTGACCAAGGCCGTTGCGTAGGCCGGGAACGGGCTCACGTACAGCGTGTCGGGGGACCTCGACGAGCGTCGCGCTGGCGCGGATCAGGGCGCGGCGGATCGTCGCCAGCCCGGTGATGCGCAGGAGCGGATCGGTGCTCGCCGCCCCGCGCGGCACGCCGATCCGCGCGCCGCGCAACGCGCCCAGCCGCAGGAATTGCACATAGCTGCGTGGCACGTGTCCGCGCTGGCTGAGCGTGACCGGGTCGCGCGGATCGACACCCACCATCTTATCCAGCGTGACCGCAGCGTCGGTGACCGACTTCGCCAACGGCCCGGCACGTTGAACTGCTCGAGCAGCGGGACGACACCCGTGCGCGAGACCAGGCCGCGTGTCGGCTTGATCCCGACGATCGAGTCGCGATACGCCGGGACGATGGTCGAGCCGGACGTCTCGGTCCCGATTGTCGTCGCCGCCATCGAGCTCGCCGCCGCGATCGCCGACCCGTTGGAGGAGCCGCCCGGATCGCCGTTGTCGTAGGCGTCGGTCGCGAACCCGCCCACGTCGGAGAAGTGCAGTGGCTGGCGCGGCGAGATCTACGCCTCAAGCACCGAACGCACCGCAGCCCTTGACGGCTGGCTTTACCACTACAACCATCACCGCAAACACTCAGCCCTCGGCCGACAACCACCCATCACCCGCCTGAACAACCTGCTCGGGTCTTACAGCTAGCAGGAGGTCGGGGTCGATGCCCAGCCGGCTGAGCAGCTGCCGGCCGTGTTCGGTCAGGGCGTGATCGCGGCCGTCCAACGGCGTCAGAGCGTCGGCGAGAAGAAGGCGCTCGCGTAGCTGCACGCCGACACGGCCCGCGAGGTGGTCATAGCACGTGCGGGCCTCGCCAAGCGCGTCGGCGGTGCGCTGCTGGCGCAGCGAGCGGATCGGCGCCGGCGGTGAGACCTGAGCCTGAGCAAGCGCTTCCAGCACGGTTGCGACCTCGGGGCCAGCGAGTTCGTGATAGCGGTGGCTACCTTGCGCTCGAACGCGCACAAGTCCGCCATCGATGAGACGGCGCAGGTGGGCGGCCGCCGTGGCCGGGTGGACCCCAGCTACCCGTGCCAGCTCCCCAGCCGGTAACGCCTGGCCGCCGGCGAGCGCAGTCAGCATCGCCGCCCGCGCCGGCTCGCCGAACAGCGCCGCGGCGGATGCCAGGTCACGCTGGCGCGGGGTGGGTCGCTCTGCAGGTTCGTTCACGCTCCCAGTTTCGCGCGTCCACGGTTGGTCGGCGGCAAAGCGTCTTCCTTCTAGCGTAAGAGCACGACCCGACCCGCTCTCATCGAAGGAGGACCCATGGCGGATAATCCGCGCTCACCCAGCTCCACCGGCACGCCGCGCGCCGCCCAACCCACAACCGCCGAGCAGGCGCAGTTTGTCTTTGATCAGTGGGATCAGCGGGCCCGCGAGCTCGACGTGCCAGGGCTCCTGGACCTCTACACCGACGATGCAGTGCTCGAAAGCCCGCTGGTACCCCGGATCCTCGACCAGCCCGGAGGCGTGCTCCGCGGCACGGCCGAACTGGAGCGCTTCTTCACCGAGGGAGGACGCCGACGCCCCGACGAGCTCATCCGCTGGCAACGCGCCGGCACATACCTCTGGGATGGCCGCATCCTCTCCTGGGAGTACCAGCGCGGCACCCCGGACGGCGACCAAGTCGACATCGCCGAAGTCATGGAACTCGACAACGGCCGGATCGCCGCGCACCGCGTCTACTGAGGATGGTTCGGCACCGAAATGCTCATCGCAAACGCATTGCAACAGCCCAGCACCACGTGACCCACCGTCCTCGGCGCTGACCAGCGACACCGATCGGGCAAGTGGTTTCCAATACCGAGCACGAGCGACGCCGAAGGCGTGAGTGCGGCTCCAGACACCTGCTCTGCCGCTCGGGCTACCTGACCGCATGGCTGCTTCTGCTCGGCGGCGCTAATGCAGCCACCAGCGCGGAGAACCCCTGAAGCGGCGAAGCGGCTACTTGGCGATCCAGCGCGTCGGGTGCCGGATTTGTCACGCTGCGCAAATCGCCAGCCGCTGCTGAGGCCATGACTTGGCGGCTGGAAGCCGTCGGCTGGTGTGTGCGCACGTGGCGATCCGTTTCGACCGGCCGCCGGCCCGTGGCCGCTTATACCACGCGATTGCAGAAGCGAGCGACCTGGACCGGCTCCGTGGATCCGTCCAACGGCACGGACAGACGGTTGTCGAGGATGCGAGGATCTCGTCGCGTCAGGACCGCGTCGCTGGGCTTCAGCGTGATGCCATCGCTTGCGCGTCGTGGCGCTTCGTGGAGAGCTCAGGTCGATATCGACGCGAGGCGCGGCTGGCGGGCGGTCGCGGTCGTGTGTACTGGGTGGCTCGAGCTGTGGGTTCTGGGTGTCTTTGTGAGTGTCGCCCGATGGGCGGCGATACTCGCCAGGAGCGCTACCGTCGCGAACACGCTGGTTGTAATCGCGAAGGCGTACGTGGCGTGAGCGGAACCGGCGTGGGAGGCGAGGCTGAGGTACACGGTGCCAAGGGCGGCGACTCCGATTGAGCCGCCGATTGTCAGAGTGGTCGAGCTGACGCCACTGATGTCGGCTGCGTATTCGACGGGAACGGCGCTTGTCAGGTGCGCGATGAGGCCACTGAACTGGATTCCGAGGCCCAGGCCTCCGGTGCCGAGGAGCACGACCAGCACCAATTCGGAGTGGTCGCCGTTGAACAGCATGGCGCTGATCGCCGCGTAGCTTGCTGCCAGGAGTAGGCACCCTACGCAGGGGGCCAGCGGGGTCATGCGAGCCGGCAATCTGCGCACGAGCTGGCCGGCAGCGCCGAACGCCGCGACCCACGGGACCAGCGTAAGACCGGAGACGAGCGGGCTGTGTCCGAGGCCGTGCTGGAGGTATTGGGCGAGGGTGAACAGCAGCGCGTAGTAGGTGCCCGTCGCCGCAAGCAGGGTCACGAGAGCCCAACCAACTGCCGGACGCGCGAGAACGTGCACGCTGATCAGGGGAGCGCCGCCGCTGGCGGCGACGCGCTGTTCGACGGCGAGAAACAGGACCAACACTGGCACGCTCGCGGCCAGCGCGATCCATGTCCACACCGGCCACCCCTCGCTATGTCCGAGAACGAGCGGGACGACGAGCAGCAGCATCGCGGCCGACAGCGCCGCGACGCCCGGCAGATCCAACCGTCGCGCTGCGCGATGGCTATCGACAGGCAGATAGCGCACAGCCGCGATCAGAACGCCGATGCCGACCGGCACGTTGATCAAGAAGATCGCGCGCCATCCACTGCCCGCGATGTCGGCCGAGATCAGGGCACCACCGAGGATCTGCCCAAGCACGGCGCCGCCCGACAGCGCGATCGCGTACAGGCCGATCGCTCGAGCCCGCTGCCGTCCGGAGAAGTTCAGCTGAATCCCGCTCAGCGTCTGCGGAAACATCAGCGCCGCGCCGGCACCCTGGATCACGCGGGCCGCGATCAGCACGGTCGGACTGGGGGCAACAGCACACAGCAGCGAAGCGAGCGTGAACACGCCCACCCCCAGCACGAAAATGCGCCTATAGCCGTGCGTCTGACCGAGCCGGGCACCACTGATCAGAAGCACGGCAAACGCGATCAGATAGCCGCCGATGACCAGCTGCAGAGCCGCGCCGGACGCGCCCAGATCGGCATGGATCGCCGGCGTAGCGACGTTTGCGATCGTCGCGTCGACCTGGGCCATGAACGGGGCTATGAGCAGCACGGCCAACAGCCGGGCCTCGCGAGCTGCACGCGTCGATGTCATTCGATTCCTCTCGCTAGCGGCTCCGGCGCCCGATATCGGTCACGCTCACTTAAACAAACGCTCCGGCGGTGCCGAACGTGAGGTCACGTCGAGAAGAACGGCCGCCTTTCACACGCTCGCCGACTGACAAGCCGGACACGAAGCAGCGCGCCGTCGCGATCCGTTATGCAGCGACCTGGCCACGCGACCGCGTCAGCGGCGAAGCGGCTGCGACGCCGATTGCGCGCATCAGCTGCCGATTGTGAGCGTGTTCAGAGTCGCCGATCTTTGGCGGGTCTCCTTGTGCGTGATCGGCGTGCGGATCTGCGGCCGTGTCGTTCGTGATCCCCGAGACGGAACGGTGTCCTGGGTCGGGCGGTCACGTTCTGTCGCCGGGATCCGTCATTGGGTCGCAACCACGAAATGCGGAGGCCTGACATGGCGACAGCAACCCCTATTCCCTCGGTCCTTGGTACGCGCCGAGGCAAGCTCACGCTCGCGTTGCTGTGCGCGGTCGCGTTCCTCGATTTCGTCGACGCGTCGATCGTCAACATCGCGCTCCCGTCGATCCGCCGCGACCTGCACTTCTCGGTTCAGAGCTTGGTTTGGGTTGTCGGCGCCTATCTCTTGACCTACGGCGGGTTCATGCTGTTGGGCGGCCGCGCTGCCGACCTGCTCGGCCGCCGTCGCGTGCTCGTCTCAGGCACGGTGCTGCTCGGGGTCTCCTCGTTCATCGGAGGGCTCGCCGGAAGCGAGGGCGTCCTGATCGGCGCCCGCCTCCTCCAGGGTGTGGGTGCCGCGATGATGCTCCCGTCCGCGCTCTCGATTCTGACGACCACGTTCAGGGAGGGCAAGGACCGGAACACGGCGATCGGGGTCTGGGGCGGCGTTGGCGGGCTCGCGTCCGCCGCCGGCGTGCTGCTCGGTGGCGTGCTGACCGAAGGCCCAGGCTGGCGCTGGGTGATGTTCGTCAACCCGATCGCCGCCGTGCTCGTGCTCGGCGGGATCTTCGCGCTGATCAGCGGCGAGCGACGGCGCACACAGCTTCGAAACTTCGACCTGCTCGGCGCGATCCTCGTCACGGGCGGGATGCTTATGCTCGTCTACGCGCTCGTGAAGGCGTCCACGATCGGCTGGGGCGATGCCCGCACGATCGGCGAGCTCGCCGGCGCGCTCGCGCTGCTGGTCGGGTTCGTGACCTGCGAGCGGCGCCACCGCAACCCGCTCGCGCCGCTGTCGATCTTCCGCATCAACGGGCTCGGATACTCCAACATCACCCAGCTGACCGCGATCGCCGGCTTTCTCGCGATGTTCTTCTTTCTCACGCTCTACATGCAGAACGTCCTTCACTACTCACCGATCCAGACGGGTCTCGCCTACCTCCCGCTGTGCTTTGCGATCGGGATCTCCGCGGCCATCTCCTCGCAGCTCTTGTCCCGCGTCGGGACAAGACCGGTGATCGTCACCGGCGCGTTGATCGCCGCGGCCGGCATGTACTGGCTCTCGCGGATCCCCGTCCACGGGACCTACCTGAAGGACCTGCTCCCCGGCATGCTCGTCCTCGCGGTCGGGTTCGGCCCGGTGTTCGTCGGGGTCACCACCGCCGCCAACGCCGGCGTCCCCGCCGATAAGAGCGGCCTCGCCGCATCGCTGCTGAACGCCTCCCAGCAACTCGGGGGCGTGCTCGGACTCGCTATCTTCACAGCGCTCGCGACCAGCCACACCCACCACCTGCTCGCAACCCACACGCTCCCAGCGACCGCGCTCACCGGGGGTCTCCAGCGTGCTCTGCTGGCTGGCAGCATCTTCATCCTGGCCGCCGCGATCATCGCGCTACGCGCCACCAACACCCGCGCGGAAACCGACCAACCGGACACGACGGCGCAGCCGGAAGCAGCAGTGGTGTCAACGAATCACCGCCGCGACGGCGTGCTTGTCGCTGCGATGGCCAACGACGAGGTGATCTGACCATGGACGAGCGCGACTTGCTGGCGGAGCGCTTCGAGGCCAACCGGACCCATTTGCGGGCGGTCGGCTACCGGATGCTCGGCTCGCTGAGCGAGGCCGACGACGCCGTCCAGGAGGCCTGGTTGCGCCTCAGTGGCGCCGACACCAGCCGCGTCGAGAACCTCAAGGGCTGGCTGACGACGGTCGTCGCGCGGGTGTGCCTGGACATGCTGCGCTCGCGCAAGTCGCGCCACGAGCAGCCTTTCGGCGTGCACGTGCCAGACCCGATCGTCGACCATCAGGACGGAAGCGATCCCGAGCACCAGGCCCTGATCGCCGACGCGGTCGGGCTCGCGCTGCTGGTGGTCCTCGACACGCTGGCTCCCGCCGAGCGGCTCGCGTTCGTGCTCCACGACCTATTCGCCCTTTCCTTTGACGAGATCGCACCGATCGTGGAGCGCTCACCGACCGCGGCCAGGCAACTCGCCAGCCGCGCGCGCCGCCGTGTGCGGGGACAGCCCACCGTTCCCGACCCAGACATCAATCGCCAGCGAACAGTCGTCGACGCGTTCCTGGCCGCCGCGCGCGACGGCGACTTCGACGCGCTACTCGAACTGCTCGACCCCGACGTCATACTCCGAGCCGACGCCGGCGCCCTCCCGTCGGGCGCGTCAAGGGAGATGCGCGGGGTTCAAGCGGTGGCACAGGGAGCACGCACCTTCGCGCAGCTGGCCCGGTCGGCCCGACCGGTGCTAGTCAACGGAGCCGCGGGACTCATCGTCACCCAACAAGGCCGTCCGGTCTCAGTCGCGGGATTCACCGTCAGACACGGCAAGATCGTCGAGATCGACATCCTTGCCGACCCCGAACGCCTACGCCAGATCGACCTCTCGCTGCTCAGCAAGTAACGAAACCGCCCGGCACGCGCTGCTCCGCCTCGACTATCCAGAAGACAGGGCTCGACGTCGGTCGCACTCTTTGCTCCCACGAGGAGCCCGAAGCACCGCGCCAGACGTCACCGCAGTGCTGATCAGAAAATACGAGCCACCGCTTGTTGGCGAGACGAAAGGTCGACCCTGCTCCGTTCCTGGCGCGGGTACCGACGCCAGTCCACCGTGCGCCCTCCTTTTGCGCGGAAAGTGCGCACCACGCGGACGACCGCTTTCGTGATCACGCGTTCTCAGGTCGGACGATTGGTTCGGCGACGAGGCGGTCGCCCCGGTCCGGTGCGCCTGGCGCCGTGCGGGACGATCGGGATTGCCCGCGCGGTGTGCAGAGGCACCGGCGCTGCGCGGCTGCCTCTGTCCGACACCGGTGGCCGTTGGCTCTGGTCCTGACGTGACGATCGTGACCCCTTCCAGTCGTGGACGACAGCTTCGTCATCGGTCCCGCGCGGCCGCTCCGGTGCTCGCAGTGAGGGCCGATCCTGGCTGATGCTCGCCCGATGGTGGTTGCAGGATCGGGCCACGATCTGGCGCGCACAGCTCATTCCTTGCGTCAGGTCGGGGGTTAGCGGAGGAAGGATTCGATCGTCGGCACGAAGTTCGCTTGGTCCTGGAAGAGGAACGCGTGGCCCGCGTCGGGGTGCAGACGGAGTTCGGCGCCATGGATCAGCTTGGCGAGGGTCTGGCTGTTGGCGAGCGGGTCGAGGCGATCGAGCGTCCCGTCGGCGATGAGCGTCGCTACGGCGATCGTGGCCGTTTTGGTGCCGGCAGGGTCGGTTCCGTTCCACCAGGCGTCGACCGCATGCCGTTGAGCGGCGAGCACGTCCGCCGGAGCGGGCGGGGCGGGTGGATAGCTGGAGATTGCCGCGAGATAGGTGTTTTGCGCGGCGGTCTGGTCGGCCGGGAAGAGAGCGGCCATGACCTCCTGCGGGTCGCCGCTTTCGAACGCGTTGAGTTCTTGGCGGGACGGTTGGACGGTCGTTCCGTTGCCGGGAAAGCTGGCGCAAAGCACGAGGCGGTGCACCTGGTTGGGGTGGAGGACCGCGAGCGCCTGCGCGATCATGCTGCCCATTGACCAGCCGAGCACGTCGGTGCGTCCGAGCCGGAGCGTGTCGATGAGCGCGCTCGTCTGAGCTGCCATCGCGTCGATCGTCAGCGGGGCGGGCAGGCTGTCGGACGTGCCGATGCCGGCGTTGTCGAGGGTGATGATGTGGTGTTGATGGGCGAGAGCGTCGACGAACTGCGGAGGCCAGCTGTCGATCGTGCCGCCGTAGCCTGTGATCAGGAGCAGCGGCGGACCGGTCCCGATCGCGCGGTACTCGACCGTTCCGAGGCGGGTGTGTGCGGTGCGCACCGGTGCAGAGGCGATCGAGACGCTGTCGGCCACCGGGGCTGTCGCGCCGCTCTGCGCCTTCGCCACCGCTGCCCGTGCGAACGGCTCGACCGTGGCGGTCGCGGGCTGTCCCAGGTTGGCGTAGGCGAGGTAGCCGTCATAGCGGCGTGTCTGGAAGAGAACGAGGTCGAACCCGAGCCTGATTCCAGCCAGCGTGAACGCCCAGGCGTACGCAGACGAGGTGCGACCGAGCCGCGGGAAGGCCAACCGACGGACGGTGGCCTCGACCTTGGTGTTGCCGAACTGCAGCATTGCTGATCGGCAGTCGCCGAGGGCTTCATCGAAGCGGTTCCACGCCTGCCCGACTCGCGCGCCGGTCGCGAGTACCTCGCCGAGGTTGGGGATCGATTTGCCCTCGACGAAGCTGGTGGTCTGGTAGCTCCAGCCGTTCGGATTCTTGGCCAGGTGCGCGAGGCACGACGTGTCGGTCACCTTCGCCGGGCTCGCGCTGACCGCCACGGCCGACCAACCGGCCGGCAGGTCGGCGACCGACAGAAGTCGGCTCTGCAACCGTGAAGCGGTGATGCTTCCACCGCACCCAGATACGAGCACAGCAACCAGCACACCCACGAACAGCACGAGTGCCACCGCACGGCATCGAACATAGCGGCGCATCGGAACCATCATTTCAGACGCCGCGACAGTCAGAACGAGCGCCACCAACAACACTTCTCTCCGACCACCGCGAGCTTGGGGGAACTGCCCGCGGCTGCCAGGAGCCCGCATCTCGGCGGCTAGCTTGGAGTGCGGTTCGGCCGCCGGTCGAGTCGGCCGCACGTGCGCGGCGCTAGCCGGCTTCGCGCCTGTTGCAAGCGGCTGAGCGGCGACTCTGGCGCCCGCGCTGGCGCTCCCGAACTTGCAGCGAAGCGGCCATCAGGCCGCCGTGACCCTGCTAGGCGGCGTGGAGGAGCGACGCCTGTAGGTCGACGTTGCGCGGATCCCTACCGCGAGAAGCAGCAGCCCTCGGGCGCGCCGGCGGCGGGCCTTGTGCGACCTCTCGGGGAGCGCCCACCACGCGCACTCCTGGCACGATCGCATCCGCGTTCTCAGTGGTGGCGCGCTGGCGAGCGCATCGGCGACTTTGCAATCGTCCGAATTGAGCTCCGGACCGTGCAACACGCGCTTGCCGGTTCGCCCAGATCCGAGCGCCCCGGTCTGCGCCGGGACCGCTTCTGCCTCTCGATCATCGCGACACTCTCGCCGATCTCTGCGACGGCGCGCCGGTGGCCGCCAGCCGCAAGCCCCAATGGATTCAGCGCCTACCAGCGCTGTGACGCGGTAGGGTTGTGCTCTCTGCGGGTCAAGTCGCGCGATTCGCCTCACGGGCAGCCACACGCTTGCGGCCTTTGCGACGCTGAGCCTTCTTTCCTCGCTGTGGCGGCGCGTTGCTGCACCCAACGCACGAGTGAAAGGCGCCAGCATGTCGCACGTGGGAGAGTCGCACCTCATCATCATGTTTACGGTCGGGCCTGATGACGTGGCCGAAGGTGATCGCATCTTCGCGAGCCATGGCGAGTTTATGAAGGGACATCCCCGCGAGGGCGACGTCGCGCTGCTGGATTACAGCGTCTCCAGGGGCCCGGAGCTGTCGAACCCGATGGACCCAAGCTCTGAGCCGACCGGCAACACGACCTTCGTGATCGATGAGCGCTACGCGTCACCAGCCGGGATCGCCAGGCATTGGCAGGACACGACAGACAACTGGCCGGAGATGTCCTCCGCCGCGCCGGCGTGGTTCGCCAAGGCCACGATCGTGACGCTGCACAACGGCACGGTCGTCCAGACACTCTAAAGAGGTTCGACCCCTGCATCGGACTGCGACTCGGTAAGTCGCCGCAGCCCAGGCGCGCCGGTGAAGCGCGCGCCATCGAGCTCCTCGAGGAATCGGCGTGAGTCTCGGCGCTGCCGCCCAGGATGGCTTGCGACCGTCTCGATCAGCCGACACCGAGAGTGCCGCGCTGGGCTTACGAGCGGAAGCGCATCGCGCCGTCCGTGATCGTCCTCAAGCTGGTCGCCCAAGTGGCATATCCCGTCCTCCCGAGTAGCGTCCCCTCCCCGCGAGCGCGGCCAGTCGTTCATCTACGGTCGACCGTCTTCTTCACGTCCGCAAGTGCGTCCTGTGTCTTGTCGACGGTTGAGTCGAACTGCCCTTTGAGCTTGCCCTTGTCCTCCTGGCGCTGTCCTTCGCGCTTCATGTTCTTGTTTCCGGTAATGGCGCCGACCGACTGTTTCGCGGGGCCAAAGATCTTGTCAGTCTTCGCGCCCATGGCGGGGCCTCCTGGAGTCGTTGTGGCTCCCTAGACTAGGCGACGGCGGCGGGCTGTCGGGCGGCCGGCGGCTGGCCGGCTCCGGGTGACTCGAGGGCCCGGGGTGCCCGGGGTGCCGGCGTCGGGTTGGTCGGCGTCGGCATGGTCGGCGTCCCGGACGAGCTTCCCAGCATCCGGGTGGCCAGCAGCCCGAACGCCGGGATGGCCACGATCGCGACCATCGCGAGGAACCACACCTGACCGGCGTCGGTCCCCTCGCCGAGCGCGTGGCCGAGGCCGAGCAGCCAGGCCAGCGCGGTGAAGCGGTGCAGCTTGCGCCACCGGGCGACGCCGATGCTGCGCCGGGCGTAGTAGGACAAGCCGAGCAGGATCAGGCTCCAGCCGCTCACGATCCCGATCGTCGTCCACACGGACTTGTAGCTGCTGACGAACGGAATCGCGATATCGGCGATCGACGGATGCAGGAACTTGTCGCCGAGCAGTGCCACGGCGTGGACGATGATCGCCACCATCGTCGACAGCGACAGGATCTCATGGGTGACGCGGAGGTCGGGGCCCTTGCGCTTGAGCAGCTTCGTGCTCATCAGCAGTCCCAGCGAGACCGCGAGGCTGGCGAGGATCAGCGCCGAGAAGCCGGCGGCCCGGCTGATGAGCCAGAACAGGTGTGGTGTCAGTGGCGTTGTCATGTGCACAGGATCCGGCCGGCGCCGCAGAGCCGCGTATGGGGTGTCTAAGAGGGGTGTAGGACCGGGGGTGGCGATGGCGGTGGGGTGGCGATGGCGGTGGGACGCCGGGTGGCGGCTTGCAGGGGAGGGGTGATCAGAGGAGTGGCGCCGGGTTCCGGGGGGGGGGGGGGGGGGGGGGCGAGCCGGGGCTCTGAGCGTGCTTATGTCGACAAATTGATCCGTGTCAGGAGCTCCTCGGCCGCCTAAGCACGCATACGATGCTTATGCGCGCAAACTCGATTCGCGCGCCGCAGTTTGTCGACATATGCATCTCGAAATCCGGTGCATCGTCGGCTTGGTAGGGCTCAATCCGCCCCCCGATGGCGCGACCGCCCCACCCTCCCAGCCACCGCTCTCCCTTCACCCCGGCACGCGGGCGGCGGACCGGATTCTGGGCTGGAAAAGGTGACAAACCTCCGGGGCCCGATCTGCTTCGGTCGCATAGGCACGTGGGGCATGCCTATGCGACCAGAGCCCCTGAGCGCGCAGGGGGCTCTGCTACGTCTTCCACGCGGAAATCCAGTGCATCGGAGCGCGTGGACGCCGGCGGCCCCGCCCGGCCCCTCCACCGGCCCTCGACCAGCCCGACCCCATCCCCAGCCGCTGTTTACGTTTCGCGCCCTGTCTCCGCCACACGGAACCCGAGCGCGCCCGCAACCTCAGAGACCTTTATGTACCTCTTGCGGGTTTCTCACCTGGCCGGAGTGAGATGAGCTCGGGCCCCTGGCCCGTCCCTAGTCCGACAAGAAGGAGCGCGATGCGAAATCGCAGGTACCTCCTGGCGCTGGCCTTAACGACCGGCGCCATCGCTGCGGGAGCGGGAGTGGCGGCAGCAGCAAGTGGTTCGGGAACGACGACGGCCGCGAAGCCCACGGCGACCGTCCCCCCGGCCACGAGTACGCTGTCCAAGCCCACGCCGAACCGAGCACCGAACTCGCGGCACAACTGCCCGAACATGGGTTCGCGGACCACGTCCGGTGCGCCGGACGCCGGTCCCGGTCCGAGCGTGGCCTACTAAGACTAGGCCACGACCCGACGTAGGTTCGACGGGCACGGGTCTCGCTCCGCTCATCGGGGCGGGACCCGCCCGCTCGTAACGACCGCGGCTACGCCCCGCCCGCTCGGAGCCGCCGCCGGATGCGTGACAATCACGGTATGGATCAACGCGTCAGCCTGATCACGCTCGGGGTCGCGGATCTCGGGCGTGCGCGGGCGTTCTACGAGCAGCTCGGCTGGAGCGCCCATGCCGGGCCCGAGCAGGACGTCGTCTTCTTCCAGGCCGGCGGCATGATCCTCGGACTGTGGAGTCGCAAGCAGCTGGCCGACGACAGCGGCGTCGATGACGGTGGCGGGTGGGGCGGCGTGGCGCTGGCCTACAACGCACGCTCACCCCAGGAGGTCGACGCCGTGATCGGCGAGGCCGAGCGCGCCGGTGCGACGATCCCGCGGGCCGGCGCTGAGACCTTCTGGGGCGGCTACTCGGGCGTGTTCGTGGACCCGGACGGTCACCCGTGGGAGGTCGCGCACAATCCGCACTGGACGCTGCTGCCCGACGGCAGCGTGCGGCTCTCGGGCTAGCGCGCTCTCTCAGCGGCCGGGATGGACGAGGTAGCCGGCGGCCGCAGCCGTCGCCCGCCGTGCGAGGAACGGGTTCTGCTGTGCCGACACCTGCTGGTATGTGACGCTGAAGGCCGAGCCACCGAGCATCAGACCCGACGGCGTGGCCGCGCCCGCGGGCTGCCCGGAGCCCCGGTAGTCGACGAAGCGGCGGCCGCCCGGCGACAGGGTGATCGCGGTCCGACCCCAGTACCTGCTGGTGATCGTCCCGGGATGGCCCGTGGTCGTGCGCGCCGAGGCGAGCGCGAACGACGTCGTGCCGAAGTCGGCCAACGGCAGCGTCGTGCAGGAGTTGGCGCTGACGCAGTCGGACGGAGCCTCGACGATCCACTCGGCCGAGGTGACGTCGATCGAGGCCGCCTCGAAGGACTTGGTGAACCAGCGGTGCCGGGTGGCATCCTCGAGGCTCATCGTCACCCGGTGGCCGACGACGATCACGCTCGCGGCCATCGAGTCGCCCGGATTGACCCGGAGGTTGATGTTCTCGGAGGGCGCCGGCACCAACTCATACCAGGCGCTCGAGATCACGTGTCCCGACGCGCTGCAGTCGACCTCGGTCCCGATCTGCTCGAGCGCGTTCGAGTTCTCGCTGTAGCCGCCGAGTCCGACCCAGGTGGCCGAGTAGGACGGAGCGCCGACCGTGCACGACGCGGTCGGCTGGCGCCACGCCGCCCTGACCTCCCGGAAGCGCACGCCCGAGCGATGCACGGCGTAGCCCGCCCAGTTGGCGCTGATGCTGCTGTCGGCCAGCGCGCCCGGCGCAGCCACGAGCACGACTGCCGTCGCGGCGATCAGCGCGGTCGGAAGGCGGAAGCGCATCACTCTGCGTGTCGGTATCTGAGCTGAAAACTTGAGCATTTCCCCCTCAGGCGGTGCTTCGGAAGGACGCGTTGAGGATTGCCGCGGACCGTCCACGACAGTCGTACATCGTCACCTTCGTACCGCCCGCCGTTGTAAAGCTTACGGACCGGCAGGTCTGCGCCACGATGCTCATCGCCGCTTGGCTCCCTGTCCGCGTGTCTCCAGGAGCACCCCTGCCCTGACCGGTGTCGGCCAAAACCCACCGCAGGTGCCCGGAGGCGACCTCGGCGGCCAGCCACGAGACGCTGACCGAGCTCTCGCGGCCGGAGAATCCACCGAGTCCGGCCACGTTGGCGTTCGAGGACAGGATCGCGGCCGCCGCGCTGCTCTGGCTCGAGACCCCGATCGTGCCGCCACCGTGGGCACTCGCATAGCGGACCGCGGCGGTTAGGGTCGCATCGTTGCCGCCGAAGCCGCCAGTGGCGCCGCCGAAGCCACCGGGACCCCCGCCGCCGAAGCTACCGGGACCGCCGCCGCCGAAGCCACCGGGACCGCCGCCGCCAAAGCCACCGGCGCCGCCGGCCGTGGTCGCGCCGCCGGCACCGCCACCGGACGCGCCGCCGCCACCCTGGGCGAAGGCGGGAGGTCCGCCGAAGCCCGCGCGGCCGCCGGCGCCGCCCGGTCCGCCGCCCGGTCCGCCGAGCG
Organism: uncultured Solirubrobacteraceae bacterium; assembly: GCA_963816005.1. Classification (GTDB taxonomy): domain Bacteria; phylum Actinomycetota; class Thermoleophilia; order Solirubrobacterales; family Solirubrobacteraceae; genus Palsa-465. Next base: position 386,325 of record CAWFKF010000062.1, read on the forward strand.
ATGCGCTCGCCGGGCCGCCGGTGGGGAAGGTGCCGCTCGTCGCGTGGCCGAGCGTCTCCGCAGCCCAGGTCGCGGGCGCGGCCATCAGCGCCGCCAGCCCGACTGCGACCACGATCGCGCGGGTCCGCGGCGCGAGCTTGAGCGCCAACAGGAGCGCGCAGCCGCCGCCGACGGCGATGCTCACGGGGATCGCCCACGCGAGCGTGCCCCCGAGCTCACCCAGCACGACCAGCTCGGTGATCACGCCGGCGATCAGCGCCAGCGGCGCGATGATCCGGCCCGATCGGCCCGGGGCCAGCATCATGCCCACCCCCGCGCCGATCAGCGCGGCGGTGAACGGAGCCAGCAGCGAGACGTAATAGGGATGGAAGATGCCGCGCGCGAAGCTGAACGCGACGGCCGTGGTCAGGAAGGCGCCGCCGACAATCATCAACCAGCCCGTCCGGGGATCGCTGCGACGCAGTCGCGAGACGACCAGGATCCCGATCCCTGCCACGGCTGCGAACCCGAGCAGCCAGCCCGCCTGATCGCCGAGTCCCTGTTGCAGGAGGCGGAAGGGCCCGGTCGCGCCCCCGAACATCGTCCCGCCGCCACCGAACGCCTGCGGGCCGCCTGACTGTCCGGCGATGCGCCCGAGGCCGTTGTAGCCGAAGATGAGCGACAGGATGCTGTTGTCGCTGGTGCCCGAGATCCAGGGCCGGTCGGCGGCGGGGGTCAGCATCACCAGCAGGGGCCACGCACCACCCACCACGATCATCGCCGCCCCGCCGGCCAGCAGCTGCCGCAGCGCGGCGATCCGCCCGCGCGGCGCAACCCACATGTACGCGGCAACGATCCCGGGAACGACCATCAGCGCAACCGCCATCTTCGTCTCGAAGCCGAGTCCGACGGCGGTGCCGCTGAGCACGAGCCAGCGCGTACGGCCGGTCTCGAGCGCCCGGAGACCGAACCACAGCGCCGCGACCGAGCAGAGCACGAGCAATTCGTCCGGGTTGTTGTGGCGCGAGACGGCTACCGCCACCGGTGTCAAGGCCAGGGCCAGGCCGGCGACGAGGCCGGCGAGCCGGCCGAACCGGCGGCGCACGAGGTCGTAGGTCAGGCCGACGGCCGCCACTCCCATCAGCGCCTGCGGTACGAGCAGGCTCAGGGGGTGGAAGCCGAACACGCGTGTCGACAGCGCCTGTACCCAGAGGCTGAGCGGTGGCTTGTCGACGGTCATCAGCCCGCTCTTGTCCAACGACGCGAACAGGAAGTCGTGCCAGCTCGCGGTCATCGAGCGCACGGCGGCGCTGTAGTAGGTGTTGGCCCAGCCGTTGATGCTGAGGCCCCACAGGTTGAGGACCGCGCTCAGGCCGAGCAGGCCGAGCAGCTCCGGGCGGGCGAGCAGCCGCTGGAGGCGCGCGGGGAGCGCCCGCCCGCGGCGTCGCGTGCGATCGCGCAGTCGCGCCGTCCACGGCTCGGCGTAGGGCATCGAATCAGAGCTCATGGGCTGAGAATCGACGGCCGACGTGAGAGCAACGTAAGACGGGGAAGCGGCGCAGCGCGAGCGATCCATCGAACTACGGTTGATCGGGTAGCCGGGTGGCCTCGGCGTAGGCGCCGGCGGCGGCGATCACGCCGACCGCCCCGAGGGCCAGTCCTGTGAGCGTGCGGGTGAGAAGAGTCATCGTCCGGCCTCCTTTGGGTTGCTGTCCCGGCTTGGTGAAGGCAGCATCGGCGTCCCGGCGAAGGCGACGCGAAGACGTCCCTAAGACAGGCGTAGGAGCGGCTCGAGCGTGCGCGTCAGGAGCCGAACGAGCGGGACCACCCCGGTGATCGCCGAACCTGGGGGCCGTGTCAGCCGCCGGCCCGGGCCGGCTCCCGGCGCCCGGCCGCGATCGCCAGCGCGACCACCACCAGCATCGCCGCGACCGCGAGCGACAGGCGGTCGACGGCGAGCGCGAGCGGCGAGAGCAACGCCAGCACGCAGATGCCGAGCACCGGCGGCAGGGTCCGCTCCGTGGTGACCGAGTGCTTGAACAGCGCGTCGCCGGCGAGATAGATCGCCGGGCCGCCAAGCACCGTGGCGGCGACGGCGGTGGTCGACGATCCCTCCGGATCGCCGATCGTCAGCCCGATCCCGACCGCGACCACGACCACCCCGGCGACCATGACCGCGTGGGCGTAGGCGTAGCCCGAACGGCCCATCCGGGCCGCGGCTCCGGTCGCGACCGCCATCGACCGCGCCCCCTCCTCGGCGTGGTGCAGGTAGTAGATCGCCCACAGCGACACGGTGGTCACGAACCCGACCACGAACGCGCTGTCGACCGCGGCGCGCCAGTGTTCGTTCGCGAACGTGGCGCCCACGCGCAGAACCGATTCGCCGAGCGCGATGAGCAGCACGAGCTGGCAGCGCTCGGCGAGGTGCCCGCCGGCCAGGGTCCACGCCTCGAGCGGTGTGCCCGGGACGCCCGGGAGCCGGAACCCGTGCAGCGGCGCGCCGAGGTCGAGCACCAGCGCGGCGATCCAGAGCCACAGCCGGGCATCGCCGGGCGCAAGCGCGCCGGCTATCCACACGGTGCCGGAGATCGCGGACCACGCCAGCAGCTGGGCGTAGTTGCGGCCCATCGGCCCGCCCCGCAGCGCGGCGACCATGAAGCCGCTGCGGAGCACCTGAATCGCCACGTAGGAGACCGCGAACGCCAACCCGCGCGAGCCGAACGCCTCGGGAATCGACGCCGACATGACGAGGCTGATCCCCATCAGCAGGATCATCAGAAGCGCCACCCGCCAGCGGTCCGGATCGATCCAGTTGGTGGCCCAGGCGGTGTAGTTCCAGGCCCACCACACCGCACCGAACAGGACCAGGGCCTGCAGTGCGCCGCGCGCGCTGAGGTGGCGACCGAGGAACTCCGACAGCTGCGTGATCGCGAACACGTACACGAGGTCGAAGAACAGCTCCATCGCCGTGACCCGCGGCGTGGTGCCGTCGGTGCGCTCGCGGAGGACCGTGCTCGGGTTCACGAGCGCGGGTAGGCGAGAGCTGTCAGACGGGCTGTGGGAGGCAGGCATCGTGCGACCGGCGGCCCGTAGAGTACGAGTCCCCCGCACGAGTTTCCAAGCGACCAGGAGACCCAATGTCAGTGAACAGCTTCGATGCCAAGGCAAAGCTCACCGTGGGCGACCGGTCCTACGAGATCCACCGGCTCGACGCGCTGCAGCAGCGCTTCGACGTGGCTCGTCTGCCCTTCTCGCTGAAGATCCTGCTCGAGAACCTCCTGCGCAACGAGGACGGGGAGTCCATCCGGGCCATGGATATCGAGGCGCTCGCGAGCTGGGACGCCGAGGCCGAGCCCAGCGCCGAGATCGCGTTCACGCCGGCTCGGGTCGTGATGCAGGATTTCACCGGAGTGCCGGCGATCGTCGACCTCGCGGCGATGCGGGACGCGATCGCCGAGATGGGTGGCGACGCCAACAAGATCAACCCCCTGGTCCCGGCGGAGCTGGTGATCGACCACTCGGTCCAGGTCGACGAGTTCGGAACGCGCAACGCGTTTCAGCGCAACGCCGAGCTCGAGTTCGAGCGCAACCAGGAGCGCTACGCCTTCCTGCGCTGGGGGCAGGGTGCGTTTGACAACTTCGCGGTCGTCCCGCCTGACACCGGGATCGTGCACCAGGTCAACCTCGAGTACCTCGCGCGGGTCGTGTTCGTCGACGATCAGCTCGGCCAGGCCTACCCGGACACGCTGGTCGGCACCGACTCACACACGACGATGATCAACGGCCTCGGCGTGCTCGGGTGGGGGGTCGGTGGGATCGAAGCCGAGGCGGCGATACTCGGCCAGCCCATGTCGATGCTGATCCCGCAGGTGATCGGCTTCAAGCTCACGGGCGAGCTCCCCGAGGGCGCGACCGCGACCGACCTCGTGCTCACCGTGACCGAGATGCTGCGCCGGCACGGGGTGGTGGGCAAGTTCGTCGAGTTCCACGGCACGGGGCTGGCCCGGCTGCCGCTCGCCGACCGGGCCACGATCGGCAACATGTCCCCGGAGTTCGGATCCACCTGCGCGATCTTCCCCATCGACGCCGAGACCCTGCGCTACCTCGAGTTCTCAGGCCGCCCCGCCGAGCTGATCGAGCTTGTCGAGGCGTACGCGAAGGAGCAGGGGCTGTGGCACGACGAGAACTCCGAGGAGCCGACCTACACCGAACAGCTCGAGCTCGATCTCTCGACCGTGGTTCCGAGCATCGCCGGCCCCAAGCGCCCCCAGGACCGGGTCTCGCTGACCGACGCCAAGACTGCGTTCAGCATCGCGGTCGAGGGGTACCTGCCCGACGACTCCGAGGAGGACGAGGCGCTCGAGGAGTCGTTCCCGGCCAGCGATCCCGTCTCGACCCACCACGCCAACGGGATCGGCCACGAGCCGAGCCCCCACGCCGGTGCCGCTCAGGTCGCCGAGCGCAAGCGCACGCACGCGTCGGTCACGCTGGCCGACGGCACTGAGACCGAGCTCGACCACGGGCACGTGGTGATCGCCGCGATCACGAGCTGCACGAACACCTCGAATCCGTCGGTGATGCTCGGTGCCGGGATCCTCGCCCGCAACGCCGTGCAGCGGGGCCTGCGTGTGAAGCCGTGGGTCAAGACCTCGCTCGCGCCCGGCTCCAAGGTGGTGACCGAGTACCTGGACCGCGCCGGCCTGACCGAGTACCTCGAGGCGCTTGGCTTCAACCTGGTGGGCTACGGCTGCACGACCTGCATCGGCAACAGCGGGCCGCTGCCCGAGGAGATCTCGGAGGTCGTGGGCGAGGCCGATCTGGCCGTCGTCTCGGTGCTGTCGGGCAACCGCAACTTCGAGGGGCGGATCAACCCGGACGTGAAGATGAACTACCTCGCCTCGCCGCCGCTGTGCGTCGCCTACGCCCTCGCGGGCACGATGGACACCGATCTCTACGAGGAGCCGCTCGGCGAGGACGATCACGGTGCCCCCGTGTTCCTCAAGGACATCTGGCCCACCGCCGCCGAGGTCGCCGAGACGGTGTTGGAGGCCGTCCAGTCCGACATGTTCCGCAAGAGCTACGCCGCGGTGTTCGACGGCGACGAGCGGTGGAACTCGCTCGAGGTTCCGACCGGCGACAGCTTCGCCTGGGACGAGGACTCGACCTACGTGCGCCGGCCGCCGTTCTTCGAGCAGCTCCCGCCCGAGCCCGAGCCCGTGACCGACATCGAGGGCGCGCGCGTGCTCGCCGTGCTCGGCGACAGCGTGACCACCGACCACATCTCTCCGGCCGGCTCGATCAAGCGAGACAGCCCGGCCGGCGCCTATCTGATCGAGCATGGCGTGAAGGCGAAGGACTTCAACTCCTACGGCTCACGGCGCGGCAATCACGAGGTGATGATGCGGGGCACGTTCGCCAACATCCGCCTGCGCAACCAGCTCGCGCCGGGCACCGAGGGCGGGGTGACGTCGTTCCTCGGTGGTGAGGGCGGCGAGCCTGAGCAGATGTCGATCTACGACGCCTCGATGCGCTACCAAGAGCAGGGCATCCCGCTGGTCGTGCTCGCCGGCAAGGAGTACGGGTCGGGCTCTTCGCGCGACTGGGCGGCCAAGGGAACCCGGCTGCTCGGCGTGCGGGCGGTGATCGCCCGGAGCTTCGAGCGCATCCACCGTTCCAACCTGGTCGGCATGGGCGTGCTGCCGCTCCAGTTCAAGGACGGAGACTCGGTCGAGTCCCTGGGCCTCACAGGCCACGAGGCGTTCAGCATCGGCGGGCTGGCCGGCGCGGACTCGATCCCGCGCGAGGTCACCGTCCAGGCCGGCGACATGGAGTTCGCGGTCACGGTGCGGATCGACACCCCCAAGGAGCAGCGCTACTTCCGCCACGGCGGGATTCTCCAGTTCGTGCTGCGGGAGTTGCTCGCCGCCTGAGCGGTCGGCGCTCCTCAGCGCGCCATCGGCTGCCGCCAACCGTCGTCCGCTAACCGACCGCCAACCCGGCCCGGGAGCGGCGCCTCTAGCATCGAGGCATGCACTCCCGGGAGGCCTGGCTTCGCCGCATCCGCGGCACCGCGGGTCCGGCGCTGATGCTGATCACGATCGTGGTCGTGTTCCTCCCGCTGAGTCGCGCCTACGACTTCGGTGTCTTTCTGAAGGCCGGGTCGGCCGTGATCCACGGTCTGCGCGTGTACCCGCGGCCCGGGACGCCGGCGGTCTACTCCGGGTTCTCGTTCGTCTATCCGTACTTCGCGGTGTGGCCGTTCATACCCCTGGCCGCGCTGTCCCCGGCCCTCGGCACCGCGGTGTTCTTCGCGATCTGCTCCGGCGCGGTGATCGCGGCCTGTTTCGTCGCCGCCGGCGGCGACTCGCGCCCGGCGGTGCTGGTCCTCTGCACCTCGTTCACGATCACCGGACTGCAGCTTGGCGCGCTCAGCCCGCTGCTGATGGCCGGGGTGGTGTTCCTGTGGCGGCTCCGGGACCGACCGCCGGCGTTCGCGCTGCTCGCGGCGCCCGTGGTTGCGTGCAAGCTGTTCCTGGTTCCGCTGATGGCTTGGCCCCTGCTCGCGAGACGCTACCGCGCCTTCGCCTGGGCGAGCGTGGCGACGCTCGCAGTGCTGGCGATCGGGTTCGCGGTTGGTCCCCTGGGTGCGGCGCCGTATCTCCGCCTGCTGTCGGCGCTCGGAGCGCACGAGGCACGCGCCGGGTTTGGTCTGATCGGCGCACTGCGCAGCGCCGGGCTCGCCGCCGCCGGGGCGGAGGCCGTGGCGCTGGCGCTGGCGGCGGCCGTGCTCGCGAGCGCGTACGTGCATGTTCGCCGCGCCGGCGACGAGCGGGTGCTGTTCTGTGCCGGCGTGGTCGCCTCGCTGCTCCTGACCCCGGTCCTGTGGAGCCACTACCTGATCCTGCTGGCGGCGGGGCTGCTGGTGCTCGACGCGCCGCGTCGCTGGTTCGCGGCCCTCGCGGTGCTCAGCTGGTTGATCGCGCCACCTCACGGCGTCGATATCGATGTCCGCCTGTTGCAGCAGATCGGCGCGTCGGGCGCATGGCTGGCGATCGCGACGTCGCTGCTCGTGTTTGGCTACGCGGCGAAGCCGCTGCGCCGGCACGTCGGACGCTGGCCCGGGCGTCCGCGTTAGGCTACGCCGCGTGCCCGCTCCCACGCTGCTCCAGAGTCTCCTCACCTCCGCCGGGCCCTCGGGCCACGAATCCGACCCGGCGCGGGTGTGGCGCGAGGCCTGCGCGGCCTTCGGCGCCGAGGTCAGCGCGGACCGGTTGGGGTCCTCGCGCGCCAGGGTCGCGGGCACGGCCGGGGGCCCGAGCCTCGCCGTCGTCGGCCACATCGACGAGATCGGGCTCCACATCTCGCACATCGATGACGAAGGCTTCCTGCGTTTCGGCGAGGTCGGCGGATGGGATCCGATGGTGCTCGTCGGGCAGCGCGTGCGCGTGGCCACCCGCGACGGGACGGTGGCCGGCGTGGTCGGTCGCAAGCCGATCCACCTGATGAAGGACGACGACCGGCGCAAGGCGCCGGAGATCAAGGACCTGCATATCGACATCGGGGCCATGGACGGCGATGACGCCCGATCGCGCGTCCGGATCGGGGACGTGGCCGTGATCGACGTGATGCCGCTCGAGCTGCCCAATGACCGCCTCGCCTCGCGTGCGCTGGACAATCGCGTGGGCTGCTACGTGGCGGCCCAGACGGCCTGCCTCGTGGCCGAGGCCGGAGGCGCGCCGGGCGACGTGTTCGCGCTCGCCGTCGTCCAGGAGGAGACGACGTTCGCGGGCTCGCGCACGAGCGCGTTCGCGCTCGAGCCCGACGTCGCGATCGCCGTCGATCTGACCTTCGCCACCGACCAGCCCGGCATCGAGCTCGGTCAGATCACGAAGCACCCGCTCGGATCGGGACCGGTGATCGCGCGCGGCACGACGCTGCATCCCCAGGTGACCGAGCTCCTGCACGAGACGGCCGAGCAGGAGGGCATCCGGTTCACGGTCGCGTCGCTCGGCCGCGGGACCGGCACCGACGCGGACGCGATCCATCTCACCCGCGCCGGCATCCCCACGGGACTCGTTTCGGTCCCCGCCCGCTACATGCACTCTCCGGTCGAGATGGTCTCGCTCGACGACATCGAGGCCGCTGCGCGGCTGATCGCCGCCTTCGCCCAGCGGCTCGAGCCTGGCCTGTCGTTCGAGCGCTGAGGACCGGTCGCCACGCGTCGCCGTGCTGATCCTCTTCGACATCGACGGGACACTCGTGCGCGGCGCAGCCGTCGCCCACGCTGAGGCTCTGCACGCGGCCATTCGCGAGGTCCACCACGTCGACGCCGGGTCCGCGCGCCTGGTCCACCCGGCCGGGCGGACCGACGGCGAGATCGCGCGGATCCTGCTGCTCGACGCCGGCGTCTCGGCCGAGCGGATCGACGAGCGCGCGGATCAGGTGCGCGAGCAGTGCTGCCGCGCCTACTGCACGCTGTGCCCCCCCGACCTCTCGCACACGGTCGTGCCCGGGATGGCCGCGTTGCTCTCCTGGCTCTCGCACGAGCCGGACGTCACGTTGGGGCTGCTGACCGGCAACTACGAGGGCGTGGCGCGCGTGAAGCTCGGGCGGGCGGGGATCGGCCCCGCCTTCGCCTCCGCTCCTGGGGCGTTCGGCTCCGATGCCGAGGACCGCGCCGCGCTGCCTCACATCGCCCGGCGCCGCGCGGGCGCGCCGGGCGCACCGTACCCGCGCTCACAGACGGTCGTGATCGGCGACACCCCGCGCGACATCGCCTGCGCCCGCGCCGACGAGGTGCGCTGCGTGGCGGTCACGACCGGCCCGCACGGCGCCGATGAGCTGGCGCGTGCTGACGCGGTCGCGACCGATACGCCGGACCTCCGGCGAGCGCTGGAGTCGATGCTGCGCGCTACTTGACCGGCACGGTCACGTCGCCCTGCTGCTGCAGCAGCTGATCCCAGGTGTCGAACGACATGCAGAAGCGCCCGCCCTGGCCCCAGCTCGTGCCCCAGCTGTTCCAGAACCACACGAGCTTGTTCGCCGCGTCGATCTCGTCGGCGACGATCTCGTGGCCGCCACGCACGGTGGCGCCGGCGGCGATCGCGACCTCGCCGGTCTGCGGATCCGGATGGTCGAAGCTGTCATACCAGTTGACGCCGGTGATGACGGGGCGAAGCACGAGGGCCTCGAGCGCGTGCTGGACCCCGAAGGCATGCTGATAGGAGGTGATGAGGCCCATCTGCTGCGCCGCCTTGCACACCATCAGCCCGCTGCCGCCGGGATCGTTGGGCGGATACGGCTTGCCCTCGAGCTTGGTCTCGAGCCCGTACACCTTGACCGCCTCGGTCTCGTCGTACGGCGTGCCCCCGCTCAGATTGGGGTCCGAGTCCAGCGCGCCGCACAGCGCATTCGCCGTGCACGACCCGATCTGCCCCTGATCCAGCGGCAGCCCCGTCGCGCCGTGCTTGACGCTCACGATCTGTGGAGCCCGCGGAGCGGGGAAATCCCGCGACCGCGGGTCGTGATGGACGTGGCGACCGAGCCGTTTGTCGGGTACACGCTGCTCCGGAAGCTCCGCCCTGACCACACCGTTTTCAGGCATTGCGAATCACCTCGTTGACCATCGATTGAGGGTGTGTGAGAGAAAACCTGCATGTCACCCGGAGTCGCCCCTCCGCGCGCCATTGAGTCCTTGCGTGGCGCGCTCGCCTCACGGCCGCGCCACGGCTTCGTCCCTGGATCACGCTCGCCCCGAGAAGGTGACGCGGCGATCATCTCACCGCCCGATGACGAGGTCAAGAGGGACGAAGGTGAGAAGCGTCACGCACAACGACCCCCGGAACGAGGGTGACGTGCGCGGCTACGCCTTCGGCGTCGGGAACTGCGTACGCATCGTCATGTCCCACACGCGGTCGGGGGTGAAACGACGTTGGTTGATCATCAGGTGGGCGCTCAGCGTGACCGGGTAGCGGGCCTTGGGGCGCCCGGCGCACAGCGCGCCGGAGATCGTCTTGGCGACGGTGTCGGGGTCGCCGCCGAGCTTGGCCATCGGGCCGGCATAGGCCTCGGCGGTGAGCTTCGCCACGCGGCGGTTGAACTGCGCGTACGGACCGCCCTCGTCGCGCTCCACCGTGGCGGTGGCGGCGTCGGCGAAGCCGGTGGTGATCAGGCCGGGCTCGATCAGGATCACGTCGACGCCGAAGCCACGGACCTCGAAGCGCATCGCGTCGCTGATCGCCTCGACGGCGTACTTGGTCGCGTGGTAGACGCCGCCGCCGGGAAACGTGAGGCGCCCGCCCATCGAGCCGATGTTGACGATCCGGCCCCAGTCCTGATCGCGCATGCCGGGCAGCACGAGCTGGCACATGCGGAGGAGGCCGAACACGTTCGTCTCGAACTGGCGGCGCACCTGGTCCAGGGGCACCGTCTCGACCGCGCCCGACTGGCTGTAGCCGGCGTTGTTGATCAACACTCCGACGGCGCCCTCGGCCTCGGTGACGGCCGCCACGGCGGCGCTCATCGAGGCCTCGTCGCAGACGTCGAGCGCGAGCGTCTCGCAGCCCATCGAGGCCAGGTCGGCGATCGTCTCGGGTCGGCGCGCGGTGGCATAAACCTTCCAGCCCTCGCCAACGAGACGCGAGGCCGTGGCGTGGCCGATGCCCGACGAGCAACCGGTGATCAGGACGACCTTGGAGGGCTCGGACACGAGCGGAGCCTATCGGCTGCGCGCTGCGCCTGTCACCGATCGCGGGCGCACCGCCCGCGGGGGGCTCAGCCTCGGACGAGCTTCTTGTACGTGATGCGCTTGGGCCGGTCCGCCTCGGCTCCGAGCTGCTCGTGCCGGAAGCTCTCGTAGGCCTCGAAGTTGCCCTCGAACCAGCGCACCTGCGAGTCGCCCTCGAACGCCAGCACATGCGTGGCGATCCGGTCCAGGAACCAGCGGTCGTGGGAGACGAGCACGGCACACCCGGCGAACGACAGCAACGCCTCCTCGAGCGCCCGGAGCGTGTCGACGTCGAGGTCGTTGGTCGGCTCGTCGAGCAGCAGCAGGTTGCCGCCGCTGCGCAGCAGCTTGGCCAGGTGCAGGCGATTGCGCTCGCCGCCTGAGAGCTTGCCGACCTTCTTCTGCTGGTCGGCGCCCTTGAAGTTGAAGCCGGCGACATAGGCCCGGCTGGCCACGCTCCGCTCTCCGAGCGAGATCTGGTCCGCCCCGCCGGAGATCTCCTCCCACACGTTCTTGTCCGGGTCCAGGGCGGCGCGCGACTGGTCGACGTAGGCGAGCTCGACCGTGTCGCCGATCCGCAGCGTTCCCTGGTCGGGCTGCTCCTGGCCGGTGATCATCCGAAGCAGCGTCGTCTTGCCGGCGCCGTTGGGGCCGATCACGCCCACGATGCCGCCGCGCGGCAGCTTGAACGACAGGTCGTCGATCAGCATGCGGTCGCCGTAGGCCTTGCGCAGGTGGTCGGCCTCGACCACGATCTCGCCCAGCCGCGGGCCGGCCGGGATGTGAATCTGCACCTGGTCGAGCTTGACGTTGCGGTCCTGGGCGAGCAGGGCCTCGTAGGCGTTCAGGCGCGCCTTGGGCTTGTTGCGCCGGGCGCTCGCGTTCAGCCGGACCCATTCGAGTTCCTGCTCGATCGTGCGCCGGCGCGCGCTCTCCTGTTTCTCCTCGACCTGCAGGCGGGCCCGCTTCTGCTCCAGCCAGCCCGAGTAATTGCCCTCGTAGGGGATGCCGCGTCCGCGGTCGAGCTCGAGGATCCAGCCGGCGACGTTGTCGAGGAAGTAGCGGTCGTGGGTGATCGCGACGACCGTGCCCGGGTAATCGTGCAGGTGGCGCTCGAGCCAGGCCACGGACTCAGCGTCCAGGTGGTTGGTCGGCTCGTCGAGCAGCAGCAGGTCGGGCTGGCGCAGCAGCAGCCGGCACAGGGCCACGCGGCGGCGCTCGCCGCCGGAGAGCGTGCTCACATCGGCGTCGGGCGGCGGGCAGCGCAGCGCGTCCATCGCGATCTCCAGCGTCGTGTCGAGGTTCCAGCCGTCGACCGCGTCGATCCGCTCCTGCACCTTGGCGAACTCGTCGGCGGTGTCGTCCGAGTAGTTCATCGACAGCTCGTTGAAGCGGTCGAGCAGGGCCTTGATCTCCGCCACGCCGTCCTCGACGTTCCCGCGCACGTCCTTGGCCGGATCGAGGTCCGGCTCCTGCTCCAAGAGCCCCACCGTCGCCCCGGGTGCGAGTTGTGCCTGGCCGTCGAACTCGGTGTCGAGCCCGGCCATGATCCGCAGCAGCGTCGACTTCCCGGCGCCGTTGTAGCCGAGCACGCCGATCTTGGCTCCGGGCAGGAACGAGAGCGAGATGTCGCTCAGCACCTCGCGATCCGGCGGGTACCGGCGCGAGAGCTTGTGGGTGGTGAAGATGTACTGGGCCGACATGGGTCCGACGGAGGATAGCCGCGGGCCTGATCCCGCCGGGGCCCGGCGCTCACGTCTCGGGCTGCCAGCGGCTGACCGCCCAGCGACCAGGAGCAACCTCCGTCACGTCGGCGATCGCGAGATGCCACGCCGGCCGCAGGCCCTGATAGGCGTCGGTGTTGGCGGCGGTGGTCACCTCGCGCGTCACGACCACGTAGCGATTGCTCGCCCCGTCCAGCGGCGCGACCGCCTCGACCGTGCCCGTGTTCGCGATCCCTCCCTGCTGCAGCTCGTAGTCGTGCGCGGTCTGGGCGGCGGCGAGCTCCATCGCCGAGCGCGCCTGGCCGACGCTGCTCGCGGCCAGCGCGGTCATCCGCGCCGCGACCGTGTCGGCGGTCCAGTTGACATAGGCGCCGGCGAACGCGCGCACCGCCTGGACCGGGCCCGCTGCGGCGCTCCTCACCGCCTGCGCGGCCGGCGGTGGCGACGGGTACTCGTGCGTGGTCTCGGCGTGGCCGACCTCGGCCGCCACGGCCGGCGCGGCGCTGGCCGCCGAGGTCCGGTCCGAGGTTGGGGCCGGGCCCAGACCGCAGCCTGCGATCGCCAGCGCCGCCGCGACCGCCAGCGCCAACGCCGCGCCGGTCATCACAGCCCCGCCGGGTGGCGCGCCACGAAGCCCGCCGCATCGCGAATCAGGGGGTGCCAGCCGATGCCGGCGCTGCCGTCCCCGGGCCCGGCTGCGTCGTGGGTGTCCCAGCGCAGGCCGGCCACGTACATGAACACGTGGTCGGGGTTCGCGTACAGCGTCACCCAACGGCCGGGACCGGGCAGTCCGAAGGACTCGAGCTCGCTCGAAGGCCCCGCGTAGGAGACCGGAAGCAGAGCCGCGCCGTAGAGGAGATGCTCGACGCTGCTCGAGCAGTCGTAGGCGGGCGCGATCTCCGACAGCGGCAGGCCATGAGCGGCCCCGTATACATACGGCTTGCCGGCGATCTGATTGCCGGCGGCGATCAGCTGCTGAACCTGGGACGGGGCGCCTGCCGGCGCCGCGGCGAGGCCACTGGAGAGCAGCTGAGCTCGCGGCCCGGGGGTGAGCGGAACGCCCGACACCGATCCGGGGGCGCAGGCGGCGGCGTCCTGGGCCGGGGCCGGGGTGCTCACCAGCGTGTCTCCGGTACCCGGAGTGCCGCCGAGCAGGTTGCCCGCGCCGGCGTCAGGCGGACGCTCCACGACGACGGCGCCCGACCATTGGCCGCCGTCGTAGGAGATGCCGAGGCGGACGGCCAGCTGCCACCAGAGATCGATCACCCGGGGAAGTCCGGCCACCGGGCCGCCGCCGAGCCCGAAGTCGCGCTTGTAGGCGATCGCCGATCGGTTCGCCCACGTGATCCGCAGCGGCGCCATGTAGGGCAGGCCGCCCATCGCGGTCGCGGTCGGCCAGCTCAGCCCGCCGAGCTCGGCGTACGTGTCGGGATGCTGGAGCAGGTTGTCGCCGCGGGCGCCCGTGACGCCCGAGCTCGGGTCTCCCGGGCCGCCGTACTCGGTGGCGCCGACGCGCTCTCCGGTGCCGGGCGGGCCGAGCGCGATGCCGGCCGCGACGCCCGCAGCGCCCACTGCCGGCCCGTCCGCGCCGCAGCCGTCCCCGGACTGCACGACCGTGAAGAGGACGGCCAGCAGGGCGGCGGCGAACGCCGCCCCGGCAATCGCCGTGATCGCCAATCCAGTCGCCAGCACGCCGCCGCGGGCTGTCCGCGCGCTGCCAGTTGGTCCACCCATGTCGCTGACCTCATCACGGCGTGGGCCGACTGAGGCCAACTGAGACTATTTATCTACAGAGATATTCGACAGGCGCGGCATGGTGCGACGCTTTCTTCACCCGATCCGCTGCGTGCGGTCCGCGCGGCGTGTGTAACGTAAATAAGTCATGGCCAGGATCCTCGACGTCGAACAAGCTCTGCTCCTTCTGGAGCTCGAGGCGCCGTTCGATCAGCGGTCCGTTCAGCTCGCGCGGCGGCGCATGGCCAAGCGGTGGCATCCGGACATCGCACCGCCCGGACGCCAGCACGAGCATCAGCGCCACCTGCAGGCGATCAACGAGGCGGCCGACCAGCTCGCGCAGCTGGCCGAGGCCTCGCGCGGCGGCCGCGTGACGCGCAGCGCAGTCAAGGTGTCAGCCGCCGCGGCACGCAAGGCGAGGGCCGAGGCCGGCCGCCGGGCCTACGAGGAGGAGCAGCGGAGCCGCGCGAGCGAGGAGGAGCGGGCCAAGCACGATCCGTTCGGCTCCAGGGTTCCCGACCACTCCGTCGTGCATCGCTACGCGCGCTGCCTGTCCTATCCCGAGTGGGGCGTTGGCACCGTCACCGGGATCTACTTCTCCGGCGATGACGAGGACTCGCAGCAGTGGGCTCGCGCCTCGTTCGCCGTCGGCGTGCGGACGATCCCGGCGGGCTCGCTGCAGTTCGTGGACTTCTCGAAGCCCGACCCCTCCGCCGACCGGGTGCAGCGGTTCATGATCGCCGCGCAGCATGCGCTCGCCGAGGGCAACGCGGAGCTGGCCGCGCAGCGGCTCGTCTATGCGCGCGACGCCGAGCCCGCGAACCCGGTCGTCCTGCGGCTGCTGACCGTCGCCTTCTGGCAGGCGGGCAATCTTCCGGCGGCGGCGCGGGCGGTCCGGGACTGGGCGCGCGTCGATACCGACCGGCCCACGCCGGAGCGCTTCGCCGCGCGCATCTACGAGGACATGGGCGCGATCGACCTGGCCGCCGATGCAGCGGCGCGCGCGGTCGAGCGGGCGCCGGCCGATGCCTCGGCCTGGGAGCGGCTCGGACGCTTGCGCCTCCGGCTCATGGACCGGGCCGGCGCGGTCTTCGCGCTCGAGCGCGCGAAGCTCGTCGGCCCTTCGGTCGAGGGGCTGCTCGATCTCGCGCTCGCGTACCACCTCCTCGGCGACGTCGGTGCCGAGGTCTCGGCCTGCGAGGCCGCCACCAAGCTCGATCCCGATTCGCCCGAGGCGTGGTCGCGCTACGCGCACGCGCTGGCGCGCACCGACCGCCCACGCGAATGCATCGAGGCGTGCGAGCGGGCGCTCGCGCTCGGCGCCGACCCCGAGGCCGAGGCGCTCCTGGAGCGGGTTCGGGCCTCGGCGCCGCGCGAGCTGGAAGGGCGAACCGCCTCCTCACGGGGCGGATCGCGCCGCGCCGCCTAGCCTCGCGTCGCGCCGGGCATGCTGCCGGGCACGCGCCTCAGGGCGCGCGGAGCACCGAGGCGCCGTCGCCGGGCCGGGCCTCGATCGCGCCGGCGGGCAGGTCGGTCCCGGGCGGGAAGAGGGCCAGCACGCTGCCGCCGAATCCGCCCCCGAGCAGTCGGGCCCCGCGCGCCCCGGCCGCACGGGCCCGCTCGACCGTCGCCTCGACCGCGGGGGTCGAGACCTCGAACAGGTCCCGCAGGCTGGCGTGCGACGCGTCGATCAGCTCGGCCAGGAGCTCGTGGTCGTGGGCGCCCAGCGCGTCCACGGCGCGCCGCACCCGGTCGTTCTCGTCGAGCACGTGGCGCGCCCGGCGGCGAAGGACCTCCGGAAGGCGCGCGAGATCCGCGCGGTCGGCTTCCCTGAGTGACGCGACCCCGAGCCGCTCGGCCGCCGCGCGGCATTCCTCGCGGCGCTGGTTGTAGCCGCTGCCGGCCAGGCGGCGCCGCGATCCACTGTCGATGGTCGCCAGCCTCCAGCCATCGAGGGCCAGCGGCACGGGCTCGAGCACGAGCGAACGGCAGTCGATCAAGACCGCGGCGTCGCGGCGCCCGGCGAGCGAGGCGAGCTGGTCGAGCACGCCCGTCTGCGCGCCGGCCCAGGAGTTCTCCGCCCGCGAGCACAGCTGCGCGAGCTCGACCGCAGGCGGGATCGGCCGGGCGCCGAGCGCGAGCAGGGCGAGCACGAGCGCCACCTCGAGCGCTGCCGAGGAGGAGAGGCCGACTCCGGCGGGGAGATCGCTCTCGATCTCGATTCGGGCCGCGGGGGCCGCAGGCCCGGCGGCGGCGAGCTCCGCGCAGATCCCACGGACGTACGCCCGCCACCCGGTCGCCGGCGCCGGCCATGCCGCCTCGAAGACATCCTCCTCACCGGAGTCGTGCGTGAGCACCGACATCATCGTCCCCGAGATGGCGCGGGCGCTGACCGTGACCCCGAGCTCGAGCGCGAACGGGAGGCACAGGCCGTCGTTGTAGTCGGTGTGCTCTCCGATCAGGTTGACACGGCCGGGCGCAAACGCGACCGCGCGCTCATGCGCGTTCGCGCCCCCGCGCTCATCCGGCCCGGGCGATCGCATCGCGTAGCTCGGCTGCCGTGTGCTCGGGCAGCGTGTCGTTGAGGAACACGCCCGCCCCCTGCTCGCATCCGGCCAGGTGCTTGAACCGGTCGGCAGAGCGGAGCGGAGGATAGAACTCCACGTGGAGGTGCCCGTCGCCACGGCCGTCGGTCGGGGCCTGATGCGCGCACAGCAGGTACGGGAAGGGGCGGTCGAAGAGAGCGTCGTAGCCCCGCGTCACCGCCTGCAACGCCGTCGCGAGGTCGCGCAGCTCGCCGGCGCTGCAGTCGAGCAGGCTCGGCCGGTGCCCGCGCATCACGACGTGGACCTCGTAGGGCCACCGCGCGGCGTAGGGAACGAACGCGACGGTGGCGTCGCTCGAATGCACGACCCGCCGGCCGTCGGTCAGCTCCGCGGCGACCAGCGCGCAGGGCGTGCAGCCGCCGCGCCGCTCGTCGGCCTCGCGCTCGGCCGCCGCCACGGGCGGCAGGAACGGGAACGCGTAGATCTGGCCGTGCGGGTGGTGCAACGTCACGCCGACCTCTACGCCGCGATTCTCGAATGGCATCACATAGTGGACCTCGGCCCGCGCCCCGAGCTCGGCGTAGCGATCGCGCCACACCCACATCAGGTCTTCCGCGCGCGCGGGGGGCAGCGTGGCGAAGCACCCCTCGTGCGCATCGGTGTAGACGACGACCTCGCAGGCGCCGCCGATCGCTCCGGGCGCGAAGGCCGGGAACCGGTTCTCGAACACGGCGATCTCGAACGATTGCACCGGGATCTCGCCGTGCCCGCCGTCGGGCCGAGCGGGGCACAGCGGGCAGCTGGCCGGGTCGGGCAGGTGCACCCGGCCCTGGCGCCCGGCGGCGAAGATCACGTTCTCGCCGCGCAGCTCGTCGAAGCGCCGCTCGAGCGTCGGCCCGGCCGCCGGTGCGGCCGGGAGGCGGTCGGGCACGGGCGCGTGGCGGCCGTAGAGCAGAAGCGCCCGGCCGTCATCGGTGTGGGTTCGGGTGACCGCTGGATCCAATCGGGGCCGGCCGGCGTCAGGGCGGCGACATCGAGCCTTCGCGCCCGCACACGGGACAGGCCTCCTGCGGGCCGAGCGGTCGGCCGCCGCAGGCGGGGCAGTCCTCGACCCGCTCGAGCACGCCCAGCAGCTCGGCCACGCGACAGACGAGCAGCCGCTCCTCCTCGACCTCGACCCAGACGCCGGCCGAGGCCGGGAAGACGACGTGGTCTCCGGGCCGGACCGGCATCTGGACGCCGACGTGGTCCCACCAGTCCAGCCCGGGCCCGACGCTCAGCACGATCCCGTGCTGAGGCGGGGGCTCATCGGAGCCGGCGGGAACGAGCAGGCCCGAGCGCCGGATCCGGTCGGGGTCAAGCTCCTTGATCACGACTCGATCGAAGAGGGGGCGAAGCTGCTGGCGCATGACGTGGCTACAAGGTTATGGGTTGGGCCGTCCGATCGGGATCGTAGGGTGAGCAACCCCATGCGCCTGATCGTCGCCCGCTGCGAGGTCCGCTATTCGGGCCGCCTCGATGCGCTGCTCCCCGAGGCGCTGCGGTTGATCATGCTCAAGGCCGACGGGTCCGTGCTCGTGCACGCGGACGCCGGCGGGTACAAGCCGCTGAACTGGATGACGCCGCCGACGGTGATCGAGGAGGCGCCCGACCGCGTGGTGGTGCGCAAGCGTGCGGGCGCCAGCGAGGACCGGCTCGAGATCAGGATCGCGGAGATCCTGTCCGACGTCTCTCACGACATGGGGTCACCCACGGATGACGCGGGGCTCGAGAAGGACGGTGTCGAGGCGCACCTGCAGGAGCTGCTCGCCGACCAGCCGCACTGGTGTGGGGAGGGCTTCCGGCTGGTGCGCCGCGAGTGGCCGACCGACATCGGGCCGGTGGACCTGATGTGCCGCGACGCGGATGAGCAGTGGGTGGCGGTCGAGATCAAGCGCGTGGCCGGGATCGAGGCCGTCGAGCAGCTGACCCGGTACCTGGACCGGATCCGCGGCGACCCGGCCTTCTTGACCTGCCGCGGCGTGCTCGCCGCGCAGTCGATCAAGCCGCAGGCGCGCGTGCTCGCACAGGCGCGCCGGATCGAGTGCGTGGAGGTGGACCTGGCGGTGCTGCGCGGGGACCGCCAGCCCGATCTCAAGCTGTTCGCGGCCTGACCCACGGACAGCCTGGTCGCGCCGGCGCGGACGAGCTCCGGCGCGACCTGAGATGGTTCGGGCCATGAACGAACAACGGGCAGTCCTCACCGAGCGCCGCGAACGCGTGCTCCTGATCACGATCAACCGCCCCGACGCGCGCAACGCCGTCAACGCCGCCGTCGCCACCGGAATTGCCGCGGCGATGGACGAGCTCGACACCGATGGGGAGCTGACGCTCGGCATCCTCACCGGGGCCGGCAGCGGCTTCTGTGCCGGCATGGACCTGAAGGCGTTCGTCGCCGGCGAGTCGGCCTGGGCCGGGGACCGCGGCTTCGCGGGCATCACGCAGCGCGCGTCCGTCAAGCCGCTGATCGCCGCGATCGAGGGGTTCGCGGTCGCCGGCGGCCTCGAGATCGCGCTTGCCTGCGACCTGATCGTCGCCGCGCGCGGCGCCCGCCTGGGGATCCCCGAGGTCAAGCGCTCGCTGGTCGCGGCCGGGGGCGGCCTGCTGCGCCTGCCCCGCGTGCTGCCTCGGGGCATCGCGATGGAGCTGGCGCTGACCGGCGATCCGATCATCGCCGAGCGCGGCTACGAACTGGGGCTGGTCAATCGCCTCGCGGAGCCCGGCGAGTCGCTCGCGGCGGCGCTCGAGCTGGCGGCCCGGATCGCGCCCAACGGCCCGCTCGCGCTGGCCGCGAGCAAGCGGATCCTGAGCGAGTCGGTCGACTGGCCCGACGCCGAGTTCTGGGCGCGACAGGGTGAGATCGTCGGACCCGTCATGAGTTCCGAGGACGCCCGCGAGGGGGCGACCGCGTTCGCGGAGAAGCGCGCGCCGGTGTGGAGTGGGCGCTAGGCCGTCTCAGCGGCCCGGGGACGCGATCCGGCGTCCTCGGCCGCGCCCCAGGCGGTCGCCATCACCGAGCGCGGGCCACCCTGATCGCGGTGCTCGCACAGGTAGATGCCCTGCCAGGTTCCGAGCGCGAGGCGCCCGCCCGCCACAGGGAGCGTGAGCGTGGACCCGAGCAGCGCCGTCTTGATGTGGGCCGGCATGTCGTCGGGGCCCTCGAGCGTATGGGTCCAGCACGGAGCGCGCTCGGGGACCGCCTGATCGAACCACGTCTCGAAGTCCCAGCGCACATCGGGCGAGGCGTTCTCGTTCAGCGCCAGCGATGCCGAGGTGTGCTGCAGCAGCAGGTGCAGCATGCCGGTCTGAAGGCCGCTCAGCTCTGGCAGCGCGCCGACGATCTGCCCCGTGACGATGTGAAAGCCCCGTTCGCGCGGGGAGAGCTCGATGTGTCGCTGGATCCACACCATCGGCGCGGAGCTTAGGTGACCGCGCACGTCACCACGGCTCCGGCGCGTGGGCGACCCGCATGTCGACTCGGCGGCCGCGGAACGGCACGCCCTCGGCGTCCAGCAGCGCTCGCTGCCGCTCGCCCTTGGCCAGCGAGCCGTCGGCGCGCACGATCCGGTGCCACGGGACGTCGGGGTCCTCGCACGCATGCAGAACGGCCCCCGCGACCCGCGGCGCACCCGGCGAGACGTCTCCGTAGGTGCGCACGAAACCGGGCGGCATGGCCCGCACCCGGCTCAGGATCAGTTGGGTTCGGCGATCGTCCATCGAACTCAGGATATGCCCGGCGCAGGCACATCCTGATATGGTCAGGCAGCCGAATCCCCTGCTCAGCGCGGGGAAGCGGGGACCCAGGTGCTCCGGGGCGAGTCGCCGTCTGATGATGACGTAGCGCAGCTGCGCGAGCCCGGCAGCTAACCCCGTAGGCGCGGCGCACGATCATGAGGCTCTGGCACACAGTCCATCTCCGGCTTGCGGCTGCCACACTGGCGGCCCTCCTCCTCGCGGCCGCAGTGCCGTTGTCCTCGATCGCTCAGCAGAGCATCGGGCAGCTCTCGAACCAGCTCGACAGCACCCGCGCCCAGGCGCAGAGCCTGTCGGCCAGTATCAGCGGCCTGGGTGCCGTGATCTCGCGGCTTGACGGTCAGATCGCGCTCGTGCAGTCGCGCGAGGCCACGGTCAGCTCGGAGCTCGCCGCCGACCGCACCGCACTGGCAGGCGTGCAGGCATCGCTGGTGCGGGAGAAGCGGTTGCTCGGCGTGCTACGAGCGAGGCTCGCGCGGGCCCGCCTGGTGCTCTCGCGCCAGCTCGTCTCAAGCTACGAGGGCGACAAGCCCGATCTCGTCCGGGTGGTGCTCGAGGCCAACGGATTCACCGACCTGCTCGAGAAGATCGACTTCCTACATCGCGCCGAGCAGCAGCAGCAGAGCATCATCACGCTCACGCGCGAGGCCAAGGCCCAGGCCGACACCGCCGCGTTGCGGCTCGCCAAGCTGCAGGACAAGGATCGCCGCATCACGCAGGCCACGGCGCTGCAGGCCGCGGCGCTCGCGGGGATGAACGCGCTGCTGCAGTCCAAGCAAGCGGCGCTCAGCCAGGCCCGCGCCGCCCAGCAGACGGCGCTCGCCGCCGCCCGCGCCCGCGGTGCCCAGCTGCAGGGAGCGATCGCGCAGTTGCAGGCCCAGGCTGCGGCCCAGGCCGCTGCGCAGGCGGCCGCGGCCCAGCGTGCGGCGGCTCAATTCACACCGCCCGCAGCGCTCGGTCCCTCGAACGGCTGGGCGATCCCGTACGCGATCGTGCTGTGCGAGTCGGGCGGCCAGAACCTGCCGCCCAACAGTGCCGGCGCATCGGGCTATTACCAGATCATCCCCAGTACCTGGAGCGGCTTCGGCGGTAGCGGCCCGGCGGCATACCTGGCCAGCAAGGCCGAGCAGGATGCGGTCGCGTCGCGGATCTGGAACGGCGGCGCCGGCGCATCGAATTGGGTCTGCGCCGGCATCGTCGGGATCCACTAGAGAAAGTCGCAGTGCCTTCGCGGCTCCGGCGCGCGCGGGCGGCCCCGTGCTCGAGGGTGCGCACCATCCGTAGTTTTCCTCAAGCATCACCGTGCTCTCTCGCGTTGGCGGGTGGCGCGCCGGTGCGTACCGTCAGGAGCGTGACACCACCCACCAGCCTTGCACCCAACAGCCTGGATGCGCTCCTCTCAGGTGGCGAGGAGCGCGGATATCTGGACGAATCTGAAATCGACGCTATCGCGACCGCCGGCGACATCGACGCCGAGGCGGTGGAGGAGTTCCGCGAGAGAATCGCCGCCGCCGGTATCGATGTACGCGACGACTCGGGCCGCGAGGGGATCCCGGCAACGACCTACGCGGACTGGGACCTCGCCCACTACACGGTCGACGCGATGACGCAGTTCCTCGCCGAGGCCAGCCGCTATCCGCTGCTCACCGGAACCGAGGAGATCGAGCTGGCCAAGCGCATCGAGCGAGGTGACCTGCGGGCGAAGGAGAAGCTGATCTCGCACAACCTTCGCCTCGTGGTCTCGATCGCCAAGCGTTACCAGGTGAGCACCCATCTGACCCTGCTCGACCTCGTCCAGGAGGGCACGCTGGGACTGATCCGCGCGGCCGAGAAGTTCGACTGGCGGCGCGGCTTCAAGTTCTCGACCTACGCGACTCTGTGGATCCGCCAGGCGATCCAGCGCGGGCTCGCCGACAAGGCGCGCGTGATCCGGCTGCCGATCCACGTCGAGCAGCGCGAGCGCAAGGTCGCGGCGGCCCAGCGCCGCCTGTCCGGCGAGCTCGGGCGAGATCCGACCCCCGAAGAGATCGCCGTTGCGACCGGACTCGATGCCGCCGAGGTCGTGCAGCTCGCCGGGGCGCCCCGCGTCGTCACCAGCCTCGACCGCCCCGTCGGAGAGGACGAGGAGTCGACGTTCGGCACGCTGATCGCGGCCACGGTCCCGGACGTGGGCGAGGAGGTGCACATCAGCCTCGAACGCGAGCAGGTGCGCCAGACCGTCGCCAACATGTCCGAGCCGGCCCGCACGGTGATCCGGATGCGCTACGGAGTCGACGCCGATCTCGACCCGCGCAGCTACGCCGACATCGCCCGCGCGCTCGGACTGAGCATCAGGCGGATCCGGCTGATCGAGGAGGGCGCGCTGCGACAGCTGGCTCGCCTCCGCGAGATGCAGGCGCTTCGCGCCGCCTGAGCCCGAGTCAGCACTGAGGCTCGACTCGTTGGCCGCAGCGCACGCGCTTGCGCCCGCGTCCGGTTACCGCTCGCCCGGCAGCTTGCGCGGGTACTGCGAGACCTGCTGCTCGAGGTCGAGGGCGGTGGAGAGCACCCGGTCCTGCTCCATCGCGTGGGCGATCGGGTAGCCCTCGCCCGAGGCGGCCCGTTCGGGCCGGCCGATGTAGCCGAACTGGAACTCGGGCGGGAGCAGCTGCAGGAGCCGCGGCGCCATGAACGCGCGGGCGCCCATGTTGCGCGGCTCCTCCTGGACCCACACGACCTCGCGCAGGTTGGGATAGCTGTCGGCCAGGCGGAGGATCTCCTCCTGCGGGAACGGGTACAGCAGCTCGACGCGGGCGATCGCCACGCCGAGGTTCTCCTGGCGCGATGCGTGCCCGATCAGGTCGTAATAGATCTTGCCGGTGCACAGGGCCAGGCGAGTCACCTCGCGCGGGTCGACCGTGTTGTCGCCGAGCACCGGCCGGAAGCGACCCTCCGAGAGGTCCTCGGTCCTGCTCGTCGCCTGTGACAGACGCAGCAGGCTCTTGGGCGTCATGATCACCAGCGGCCGCTGCTTGGCGATCCGGGCCTGCCGGCGCAGAAGATGGAAGTACTGAGCGGGGGTGGTGGGGTTGGCAACGCGGATGTTGCCCTCGGCGGCGAGCTGCAGGAAGCGCTCCAGCCGGGCCGAGGAATGCTCCGGTCCAGATCCCTCGTAGCCGTGCGGCAGCAGCAGCGTGAGGCGCGAGGTCTGGCCCCACTTGGCGAGCCCGGAAGTGATGAACTGGTCGATGATCACCTGGGCGCCGTTGACGAAGTCGCCGAACTGGGCCTCCCACAGGACCAGCGTCTCGGGGCCCTCCTGCGAGTAGCCGTACTCGAAGCCGAGGCAGGCCATCTCCGAAAGCGGCGAGTTGTGCATCTCCATCGGCGCGAGCGCTCCCGGCAGGTGCTGCATCGCCGAGTGCTCCTGGCCGGTCTTGGGATCGTGCAGCACGAGGTGGCGCTGGCTGAAGGTGCCGCGCTCGGCGTCCTGGCCGGTCAGCCGGATCGGGATGCCCTCCGTCAGCAGCGACGCGAACGCCAGCGCCTCGGCGTGGGCCCACACGATTCCGCCCGCCGGCCCGAGCGCCTCGCGACGCTGGTCGAGCTGCCGGGCGAGCTTTGGGTGCACCGTGAAACCATCGGGCACCGACAGCAGCTCCTCGTTGAGCACCTGCAGCCGGTCCGCGGAGACCGCGGTCTTGACCTCGGGCGAGGCGGTGCGATCGAGCTGGTACTCGCCCGTCGCGTGCTCGAGCTCCTTGGCCGCGGCGATCTGCGCCTTCAGCTTCTGGTGCTCCTCGGTCAGCACCGACCAGACCTCGTCGGTCATCTCGGTGGACTCCTGGTCGGTGACCACACCCTGCTCGATCAGCTGCTTGGCGAACAGCTCGCGGACGGGCGGATGCTTCTTGATCACCTGGTACATCTCGGGCTGGGTGTAGGCGGGCTCGTCGGCCTCGTTGTGGCCGAAGCGCCGGTAACCGATCAGGTCGATCAGGACGTCGTGGCCGAACTGCTGGCGAAAGGCGAAAGCCAGCCGCACGGCCGAGATGCAAGCGGCGACATCATCGGCGTTGACGTGGATGATCGGGACGTCGAAGCCCTTGGCGAGGTCCGAGGCCCACGTCGTCGAGCGCGAGTCCTCGGGATCGGTCGTGAACCCGACCTGGTTGTTCTGGATGATGTGGATCGTGCCGCCGACGGTGTAGCCGTCGAGCGCCTGCAGGTTGAGCGTCTCGGACACGATGCCCTGGGCGGGGAAAGCGGCGTCGCCGTGCAGTAGAACCGGCAGCGCCGCGTTCGTGTCCTGGTGGGCGTGCGGACCCTGGCGCGTGGTCTGGGCCGCGCGCGTGGCCCCGACGGCGACGGGGTCGACGAACTCCAGGTGGCTCGGGTTGGACTCCAGGCGCACGATGATCGACTCGCCGCTGGGCAGCTGGTAGGAGCCCTGCGCGCCGTGGTGGTACTTGACGTCGCCGGTCCCGCCCTGCGGAATGGTGGTGATCGGCTCGAGCGTGGACGAGCCCTCGAACTCGGCGAAGATCGTGTCGTAGGGACGGCCGAGGTTGTGGGCGAGAACGTTCAGGCGCCCGCGATGCGCCATGCCGATCACGATCTCGCGGGCGCTCTGGGTCGCGGCGAGCTGGATGATCTCGTCGATCATCGGGACGGTCATGTCGAGCCCCTCGACCGAGAACTGCTTCTGGCCCAGGTACGCCTTGTGCATGAAGCGCTCGAAGGCGTCGACCTCGGTGAGCCGCTTCAGCAGCGCCTTCTGCTCGCTGTGGGTGAGCGGCTTGCGGTAATTGCCGGACTCGATCGCCTCGCGCAGCCACAGCCGCTGCGGGTGCGAGGAGCTGTGCTCGATCTCGTAGGCGATCGTGCCGCCGTAGGTCTCGCGCAGATGGGGCAGCGCGTCGGCGAGCGTTGCGCCCGGGACCCACATGCGCAGGATCCGGGCCGGGATCTGGGCCATCAGCTCGGGCGTCAGGTGCAGCGTCGCCGGGTCGAGCGTGGAATCGCCCTCGGCGTGGCGGCCGAGCGGATCGAGCTTGGCGGCCAGGTGTCCGTGGGTGCGATGGGCCTTGAGCAGCGAGGTCGCGGCCTGGACGGCCTGGAGCAGCTCCTCGCTCGGCGGCGCACCGGCCTGCAGCGCGGGAGCCTCGGCCGGCGGCGCCGGTGCAGCGGGTGCGGCGGTGACGGCAGCTTGCGCGGCCGGTGGTGGGGGCAGCTCTGGCAAGTCGACGCCGAGGTCGGCGAATACGCGTTCGTAGAACCCGTCCTGGCCCTGGAGATAGCCCTCGATCCGTTGCAGGAAGCGGCCCGACTCGGCGCCCTGGATGATCCGGTGGTCGTACGTCGAGGTCATGGTCATGACCTTCTCGACCCCGATCATCGCGCCGATGTTCCCGAGCCCGACCGGGTACGCGATCGAGCCCGTGGCGATGATCGTCCCCTGCCCGACCATCAGGCGCGGCACCGACGCGATCGTGCCGATCCCGCCGGGGTTGGTGAGCGAGATGTTGCCGCCGGTGAGGTCGTCGGCGGTCAACGTATTGGTGCGGGCCTTCTCGACCAGCGCGTTGTAGGCGTCGAGGAACTGGGCGAAGCTGAGCCGGCCGGCGTCGCGGATCACGGGCACCATCAGCGTGCGCGTGCCGTCCTTCTTCTCGACGTCGACCGCGAGGCCGATGTTGACCGCGCCGTCGTCGATCCGGTGGGGCTTGCTGTCGATCGCGGCGAAGTGGTGCGCCATCACCGGCATGTCATCCGTCCCCGCGACGGCGATCGCGTAGGCGATCAGATGCGTGAAGGAGACCTTGCGGCCGGCGTCCTTGAGCTGGCGGCGCCGCTGGTCGAGGACGGTCACGGTGAGCGTGCGGAAGGAGGTCGCGGTGGGGATCGAGCGGCTCTCGTCCATGTACCGGGCCAGCGCCGCACCTCCGCCCTTGATCAGCTGTGCCCCGGCCGGCTTCTCGGTCGCCGCCGGTGCCGCCGTAGCGCCGTTGCCACCGGCGGCCGCCAAGACGTCGGCCTTCGTGATCCGGCCTCCGCGGGCGGACCCCGCCACGCGGGAGAGATCGACGCCGTGATCGGCGGCCACGCGTCGGGCGACCGGTGAGACGTTGCCTTCGGTGGCTGCGGCGCCCGGCGTGGTGCCAGTGGCGCCCGGGCCGGCGGGCGCGGCCTGACGCGCCGTGGGCGCCGGGGCGCTCGCGCCATTACCGGACCCGGCGCCGGCGCCGGCGCTCATGCGCGCGATCACCTGGCCCACCGTGACGGTGGCGCCCTCCTCGGCCAGGATCTCGGTGATCGTCCCGGAGGCGGGCGCCGGAAGCTCCATGTCGACCTTGTCGGTCGAGATCTCGACGACGGTGTCGCCGTCCTTGACCTGGTCGCCGACCTTCACCGCCCACTCGAGGATCGTCCCCTCGGTGACCGACTCGCCGCCCGTCGGCGTGACGATGTCGATCATCTCCGCGGCGGCGCTCGGAGCGGCCTCCGGGGTCGATGAGCCGCCGTTCGCCGGCGCCTCGGCGGCGTCACCGTCGGAGCCGGCCGGGGCCGCGCCGTCGGAGGTGGCGATCTCGGCCAGCAGGGCGCCGACGGCGACGGTGTCGCCCTCGGCGGCATGGATCTTCACCAGCGTGCCGGCGACCGGGGCCGGAACCTCGGCGTCGACCTTGTCGGTGGAGATCTCGACGATCGTGTCGTCGACGGCGACAGGGTCGCCCTCCTGCTTGTGCCACTCCAAAACGGTGCCCTCGGCGACGGAGTCGCCCATCGCGGGCATGACTACCTGAACGGTGCTGGTATCTACTGCCATTCGCGGGCTTGAACTCTAGCGGCCGGATCCGGCTTGGGTGCTAACCGGACCGTGGGCGTGGCGCCGGCGGTCGGCGATGATGAACCCGATCGATCCGGCGAACGGTCCCAGCCCGCCGAGCACCGCGACCGTGACCGCGAGCCAGAACGGGATGATCCGCGCCCGCGCGGCAGCGATGCATACGAGTGACATCGCGATCCAGATCAGACCGTGCCCGAGTCCGAAGATGAACGTCGCCGGCTCGGGCTTGCCGAGGGCGAAGGCGCAGATCAGCAGCGCCGAGTAGACGCCGGAGTGGATGAACGAGACCACCTCGAGGCGGCGGAAGGTGATGTATTTCACGCGGAGGCGAGCAGCGCGGCCATTCGCCGCAGCGGCTCGTCGGCCTCCTCGGGCCATGCGCCGATGTCGGCGGGCCACCAAGTGAACTCATCGTGCTCGTCGTCCGGCGTCACCGCCGCGCCCGGCGGCAGCCACGCCTGGCCGACCAGCAGCACCATGGCGCTGGGCAGCATCACCAGCGCCTCGATGCTCAGGCGCTCCGGCTCGACCGACCATTCCTCGTGCAGCTCGCGCGACAGCGTGTGGGCGGGGTTCTCGTCCACCTCGACCGACCCGCCGGCGCCCAGGGCCCAGCGCCCCGGCCACGAGGCGAGCCAGGCGGCCCGCCGTCCCGCCAGCCAGTGGCCGTCGGCCGAGCGCACCACGCACAGCACCGCCAGGCTCGAGGAGGCATCGTCGGTGACCAGGCGCAGGGCCCACCGGATCGGCTGCAGCTCCAGCGCGAGGCGCCCGTCGGTGGCCTCATAGCTCAACAGCCGCGCCGCCAGCCCGTCGTGGCTCGGGGAGCCCCGCCGGCGCAGCGCATCCAGCGCCAGATCGGCGGCGTCGGTCGTGCTCTGCGCGGGCTCGAACGGATCGACGCGCCACGCGACGTCGACCTGATCCGGATCCCAGGGTCCACGAGCCAGTAAGCCGGGTGCGATCGACACGCCCCAAACCGTACAAGGCGGTGCCGCGAAGCGCATGGTGTCCCGATGCCGGTGAACCTCTGCATCGTGACACTAGACTGACCCGCCGTGGCGCGGCGTCTGAAGCCTTGGGGCTGGGGGTACGAGGACGAGCAGCCGTCGCACGACGAGGTCCGGGCGGCCGCCGCGTACATCGCGCAGCAGATCGGGTTCGGCTCCACGGAGCCCGAACGACCGGTGCCGCTGTCCGAGCTCACGCTGCCGGCTCCCCGGCTGACCCCACCCGCCGCGCTGGCCGGGATCTGCTCGACTGAGACCTACGATCGCGCGCTGCACAGCTACGGCCGCTCCTATCGCGACGTGGTGCGCGCCTTCCGCGGCCAGCTCGACCATCCACCCGACGTCGTTGCCCATCCGCGCGACGAGGCCGAGGTCGCCGAGGTGCTCGATTGGGCATCCGATGCCGGCGCGGCGGCGATTCCGTTCGGCGGCGGCACGAGCGTGGTCGGCGGGGTCGAGCCGCGGGTCGGCGAGGCATACGCGGGGGTGGTGACGATCGACGTCAAGCGGCTCGATCGCGTGCTCGAGATCGACGAGGTGTCGCTGGCGGCGCGGATCCAGGCCGGTGCCACCGGGCCGGGGCTCGAGCAGCAGCTCGCCGAGCGCGGGCTCACGCTGCGCCATTTCCCGCAGTCGTTCGAGTTCTCGACGCTGGGCGGGTGGATCGCCACACGGGCGGGCGGGCACTTCGCGACGCTGTACACGCACATCGACGATCTCGTCGAGTCGGTGCGGGCGGTCACCCCGCTCGGCGTGTGGCAGTCGCGGCGCCTGCCGGGCTCGGGCGCAGGGGTGTCCCCGGACCGGATGCTGATCGGCTCCGAGGGCATCCTGGGCGTGATCACCGAGGCGTGGATGCGGGTCAGGCGCAAACCGGTCCACCGTGCGTCGGCGGGCGTGCGCTTCGCGACGTTCGCGGCCGGCGCCGAGGCGGTCAGGGCGCTCTCCCAGTCCGGCCTGAATCCGACGAACTGCCGGCTGATCGACCCCGCCGAGGCGAAGCTCACCGGTGCCGCCGATGGCACGCACGCCCTGCTCGTGCTCGGCTTCGAGTCCGCCGATCACGACGTGAAGCCGTGGATGTCGCTGGCGCTGAAGTGCTGCGTCGATTTCGGCGGCGTCTGGGAGCGGTCCGGGGAGGAGGGCGCGGCCAGCGCCGACTCGGTCGGGAGCTGGCGCCAGGCCTTCCTCCGCGCGCCCTACCTGCGGGACACGTTCGTCGCCATGGGGGTGCTCTCGGAGACGTTCGAGACCGCGGTCACCTGGGACCGGTTCCCGGGCTTCCACGCCGCCGTGTCTGAGCGCGTGCAGGCGGCGGTCACGGAGGTGTGCGGTTCGGGCGCCGTCAGCTGCCGCTTCACCCACGTCTACCCCGACGGCCCCGCTCCGTACTTCACCATCCTTGCCCCGGCGCGGCGGGGGAGCGAGCTCGAGCAGTGGGCCGAGATCAAGGCCGCGGCGTCGGAGGCGGTGCTCGAGCACGGGGGCACGATCACACACCACCACGCTGTCGGCCGCGACCATCGTCCCTGGTATGACCGCCAGCGCCCGGCGCTGTTCGCGGATGCGCTGGCGGCGGCGAAGGCGGCCGTCGATCCGCGCGGCGCGCTCAACCCGGGCGTCCTGATCGACCCTGAATGACTCGACTCGGAGTGACGCCGACGCCTGCGATCGCGGTGCTGGGACCCGGCGGGGTGGGCGGCTTCATCGCGGCGGCGCTGGCCCGCGCCGGCGCCGGCGTGCTCGTGATCGCGCGGGAGCCGACCGCCGAGGTGATCGCGCGCCACGGGATCGCCGTGGAGAGCGTCCGGATCGGCGACTTCACCGTGCGCCCGGCGGTGGCGACCGCGCTGAGCGAGCCCTCCGACTATCTGATCATCGCGACCAAGGCGACGGGCCTCGCGTCCGCGCTGAGCCGGATCGAGGCCGTGCCCGACCTGATCGTGCCACTGCTCAACGGGCTCGACCACGTCGCCGCGCTGCGCGCGCGGTTCGGCGCCGACCGGGTCGCGGCCGGGGCGATCCGGATCGAGGCCGATCGCCCCGCGCCGGGCCGGATCGTGCAGACGAGCCCGTTTCTGCGGGTTGACCTGGCCGCCGACGACCCGGCCCTGCGACCCGCGCTCGAGCGGCTGCAGGCGATCCTCGAGCCCGCCGGCATCCCCTGCCGGATCGGGGTTGGCGAGGCTCAGATCCTGTGGTCGAAGCTCGTGCGCCTGTGCGCGCTCGCGTGCACGACGAGCGCCTCGGGCCGTCGCCTCGGCTTCATCCGCTCCGATCCCGAGTGGCGCCCCGTGCTCGAGGCGTGCGTGCTCGAGACGGCCGCCGTGGCCAACGCCGAGGGCGCCGGGACCGACCCGGCCCACACGTTCGCAGAGCTCGACGACGCGCACCCCGAGCTCGGTTCCTCGATGCAGCGCGACCTCGACGCCGGCCGCGAGCCGGAGCTCGATGCGATCGCCGGTGCGGTCCTGCGGGCGGGCGCGCGGCACGGGCTGGCGTGCCCGACGATCGAGGGGCTGGTGGCGAGGATCGCGGCGCGGATGGGGGGTTGACTACTCTTTCCGCTGGCGCCACGGCAACCCAACGAGGCGCGGCTCCGGCCAAGACCGCCTACAGCGGCGGCTGCAGGGGCGGCGGGGCGCCAGGTCCCGGGCCGTAGGCCGGCTCGGCGATCTCGTCGGAGGCGACGGCGTCGACGACCTCCGCCTCTTCCTCCTCGGCGCCCTCGCCGTGCTGGCCGTCGCAGAGAACGCGGAAGTTCCCGGTCACGCCACCGTCGGCCTGGAGCACGATGCCGGGCAGGATCTCCTCGCCCTCATCGAGCCCGAGGCGGTCGATGTCGAAGCTGGCCATCCCGATGCCCCAGGTGTGATGGCCGGGGTTCTCCCGGTCATGGGCCGCGACGCCTTGGGCAAGGCGCTCGAGGAGATAGGCGATCTTGCTCGTATCAGCCATCGGCGCGAGCCTCAGGGTAGCGCTTCGTCGGCTTGACAGGACTCGAGCCGACGAAGAGGATCAACCTTCGAGGCGGGGCACTATCACCGAGGAAGAGGGGCACGATGGCGGACATGCTGATCTTGGAGTTCGACGGCGTCGGACGCGAGCAGTACGATGCGGTCAACGAGCAGCTGGGAATCGACATGGCGACCGGGGAGGGCGACTGGCCGGAGGGAATCGTGTCCCACATGGCCGGCGCGAAGCCGGGCGGTTGGGCCGTGATCGAGGTGTGGGAGTCCCGCGACGCTCAGGGCCGGTTCATGAACGACCGGCTGGGCGCGGCGCTGCAGAAGGGCGGCATCACCGACCCGCCGGCGAGGGTCGAGTGGGTGGAGCTGGTGGCCAACCACCGGCCGGGCTTCTACCTCCCGGGCGATGGTTAGCCCACGCCCTGGCCGACGCGCTCGAGCAGCTCGATCCGGTAGCCGTCGGGGTCGCGCACGAAGCACAGGCGCGAGCCACCCTCGCGGATACGGTAGGGCGGGCGCTCGGGCTCGATCCCCTGCTCCGCGAGGCCGGCGAGGGCGCCGTCGAGATCGGGCGTGGCGACCGCGATGTGTCCGTAGCCGGTGCCGATCTCGTAAGGATCGGTGCGGCCGACGTTGTAGGTCAGCTCGAGGCGCGGCTCCGGGCCGTCCTCGGGCAGGCCCATGAACACGTTGATCGCCTCGTCGCGGATCGGCACCCGTCCGATCTCGTTGAAGCCGAGCGCCTCGTAGAACGCGACCGAGCGGTCGATGTCGGTGATGCGGTAGCAAGTGTGGATCAGGCTCATCTCTGTCCCGAAGCCTACCCCGATACGCTCTCCGGGTGATCATCGAACGCTCGATGCATGACCAGTATCTGTCGAACACATACCTGGTGGCCGACGAGCTCGGCGGGAGCGCTGTTCTGATCGACGCCGGGGGTCCCGTGGCGCCGTTGCTCGAGGTGCTCCGCCGGGGCCAGTTCCAGCTCACCCACGTGCTGCTCACCCATCATCACTTCGATCACGTGGCCGAGCTCGACCAGGTGCTCGAGGCCCATCCCGGAACGCCGGTCCTGATCCACGCCCTCGAGCGCGCCCAGGTGCCCGCGGCCACCGGCACGATGGAGCCCGGCGAGGCGATCGAGACCGGCGGACTGCGGATCGTGGCGCTGCACACGCCCGGCCACACCGCGGGCATGCTGTCGCTGCTGATCAACGACACAGACGTGTTCACGGGCGACACGCTGTTCAAGGGCTCGGTCGGCGGTGTGCGCGCCCCCGGGCACACGACCTACGCCGACCTGCGGTCCTCGATCATGGACATGTTGCTTACGCTGCCGCCGTCGACGACGATCCATCCCGGGCACACCGATCCGACCACGGTCGCCGAGGAGCTCGAGAGCAACAAGTTCGTCCGGATCTGGCGCGGCCTCGATCCCGAGGGCTCGGCGTCCTGCACGGCGATGGGCGAGCCGGCCACGCTGATCCTGCTCGGCGACGATTACGACGGCGGCTACAAGGCCTGGGTGCGCTGGCCCGACGGGTCTGACGACATCGTGCCCGGATCGCAGGTGCAGAGCGCAGCCGGTTCGTCCGGGTAGCATTCGCAGGCAGTGGCGAGAGACAAGATCCCCACCTCCCGTGTGGGGCGTACCGCCAAGATCGGCGGGCTGGCAGCAGGTCAGGCGATCCGTCAGGCGGGGACCCGGGCGGCCAACGTGACGCGCACCAGGGACGGGCGCGACGCGGCGCTGGAGCGCCGGCACATCGAGGCGGCCGAGCAGATCGTCGCGGCGCTGGGAACGATGAAGGGCGCCGCCATGAAGGTGGGACAGGTGATGTCGTTCGTCGACGTCGGGCTCGTCCCCGAGGAGTACCGCGAGGAGTTCCAGAAGAAGCTCGCGGCGCTGCGCGATGCGGCACCCACGGTCTCCTTCAAGGACATGCAGAAGGTGATCGAGACCGACCTCGAGCGGCCGATCGGAGAGGTGTTCGTGGACTTCGACGAGGAGCCGATTGCCGCCGCCTCGATCGGGCAGGTCTACCGGGCCAAGCTGACCGACGGGCGCCCCGTGGCGGTCAAGGTCCAGTACCCGGGCGTCGCTGCGGCGGTGCGGGCGGACATGCAGAACCTCGGCCTGATCCTGCGCTTGGCCAAGCGGATCGCCCCGGGCATCGATCCCAAGGCGATCGGCGAGGAGATCCGCGATCGGATCCACGAGGAGCTCGACTACGAGCTCGAGGCGCAGAACCAGCGGACGCTGGCGCGGATCTTCCGCGGACACCCGTTCATCCTCATCCCTGAGGTCGTCACTCGGCTCAGCCGAGAGCGCGTGCTCGTGACCGAGTTCGTCGAGGGCAGCACGTTCGAGGAGCTCAAAGCCTTCTCCCAGGAGGACCGCGACCGCATCGGCGAGATCCTGTTCCGGTTCTACTTCGGCTGTCTGTACCGGCACCACGAGTTCTCAGGCGACCCGCACCCCGGCAACTCGATGCTGCTCGCCGACGGGCGCATGGCGTTCTTCGACTTTGGGCTGTTCAAGCGGATGCCGCCGGGCACGGTCGAGCTGGAGATGGCGGTCCAGCGCGCCGTCATCGAGGACGACGCGGCCGAGGTCATGCGGCTCGGCGGCGAGACGGGATTCCTGCCCGAGCCCGAGAAGTTCAAGCCGGAGCGGGTGCTCGAGCACTTCAAGGCGGCGACCTCGTGGTACAGCGAGGACGAGTACGTCCAGCTGACGCCCGAGTGGGCGACCCAGGTGCTGATCGACATGGGCGATCCGCGCTCGGAGTACTTCGGGCAGATGCGCCACGAGTCGGCGCCGCCCGATCACATCTTCGGCCGGCGCATGGAGGTGCTGACACTGGCCGTGATCTCACAGCTGCGCGCCCGCGGGAACTTCCACCGCATCGCCCGCGAGTGGTTCTACGGCGATGAGCCGGAGACCGAGCTCGGCCGCCAGGAGGCCGAGTTCTACGCGCGGACGCCGGCCTGAGCGGGCCCGTTCTCGACCGGCCCGCTCGCCGGCACCGTGCGGTCAGCCCGTTAGACCCGCTGCACCTGGACGAGACTCGTGGTGCCGGGTCGTCCACTGGGCAACCCGGCAGTGATGCCAACCCGCGCTCCCGGCTTCACCCAGCCGAGCTCCACGACGCGCCTGGCGGCGTCGGCGATCAGTGCCTCGGTGATCTCGTGGCGGCGCATCGAGGCGGCCTGGACTCCCCACATCACGCTGCACCGGCGGACGGTCTCCTTGCCGGGGGACAGCGCCAGGATCGGGACCTGCGGGCGGTGGGCGGAGATCAGCCGCGCTGAGCGGCCCGACAGGGTCGGGACCACGATCGCCGCGAGGTGCAGATCCCGGGCCGCGACGCAGACGCTGTGGGCGACCGTGTAAGCCGGATCGCGCGTGTCGCGGCGGACGCGCTCCTCGCTCCATACGCGGTAGGGCAACTCGCGTTCGGTCCGTTGGGCGACCGAGGCCATCATCGCCACCGCCTCGACCGGATAGGCGCCGACGGCGGTCTCCTGAGAGAGCATGACGGCGTCGGTGCCGTCGAAGATCGCGTTGGCGACGTCGGCCACCTCGGCCCGGGTGGGGCGCGAGGAGGCGACCATCGAGTTCAGCATCTGGGTGGCGGTGATCGATGGGCGCGCGAGCCGTCCGGCGATCCGCAGCAGGCCCTTCTGGACCATCGGCACGTCCTCGATCGGCAGCTCGATACCGAGATCGCCCCGGGCCACCATCACGACGTCGGCGGCGCGGATGATCTCCTCGGCCGCCTCGACGGCCTGCGGCTTCTCGATCTTGGCCACCAGCGGCAGGCGGGTGTGCGCGCGGACGGTGGTCACGTCCTCGGCGGTGCGCACGAACGACAGCGCGACCACGTCGACGCCGATCGACTCGCCGAACCGCAGCATCTCCAGATCATCCTCCGGGACGGCCGCGAGGCCGCGCGTCGAGCCGGGGATGTTCAGCCCCTGGCGCGAGGCGACCGAGCCGCCGATCTCGACCGCCGTCTCGACCTCGCCGTCGCCGGCGCGCACGCCCGTGACGCGCAGCCGGATCGCTCCGTCGGCGAGGTAGATCACGTCGTCCCGATCGACCGACGCTGCGAACCCGGGCCACGTGACCGCCATCTGCTCCGCGGTGCCGATCGCGTCAGAGCCGGCCACCAGCACGAGCCGCTCGCCCGGCTTGAGGTCCGCGCGTTCGTCGTGGAGTGCGCCGATCCTGAGCTTGGGCCCCGGCAGGTCCTGCAGGATCGCGACCTGGCGGCCGACCTTGGAGGCGGCAGTGCGAACCCGCTCCGCGTTCTCGGCGTGAAGCTCGAGGTTCCCGTGGGAGAAATTGAGCCGGCCGACGTCCATCCCGGCCTCGATCATGCGCACGAGCGTGTCCGGATCCCGGGAGGCCGGCCCGATGGTGGCGACGATCTTGGTGCGGCGCATGCGTCCGAGACGCTACAAGGTGCCACCACCGGATCAGGTGGGGATCCTGTTTTCTTCGTCAGCCGTCGGGCGCCGGGCCGGTCACGGGGCCTTCAGCTCCGGGAAATGCTCGGCCAGGTGAGAGCGGAGTGACTCGCGGATGAACTGGCGCTCGTCAGTGGAGGCCATCCGGTAGCGGCCCAGCAGCTCCTTCTGGCGGGTCAGCTCGAGGCCCGCGATGTCCCACGACACGGCGAGCCGCTCGAACAGAAACTCAACCCCGCGCTGCCAGGCGTCCTCACGCTCGAGTCCGCTGGTGATGACCGTGTCGTACTCGAGTCTCGTCCCAGGGCTCATCGAGCCGCGCAGCGTCAGCACGTTGCCCTCGGCGTCGCGGTACCCGCTCGTCTCCGCGACGAGCTTCTCGCGACGGCGATGACGGCGCCCCACTCCGCTAGGCGGCCGCGGCCGCCCGCTCGAGCTCGGCGCGGACGTCCCTGGTGACCGGATCGGCATGCCCTGCCCAGACCACCGAGGGCTCCATCGCCGCCAGCTTGCGGATCGAATCCCTCGCCTGCTTGGTGTCGATGTTGAAGGCCGGGTGGGGCACCCGGGCCGAGCCCTTGATGCCGGTCTGCGGATCGAGCGTGTAGAAGCAGTCCGAGACGAGCGCCAGCCGGTCGGAGTCGCGGTACAAGCCGATCAGCCCCGGGGCGTGACCGGGCAGATGGACGACGCGGAACCCGGCGATCTCGTCGCCCTCCTCGACGGTTCCGGCGATCTCGACGGCACCGCCGTCCCAGATCGGCAGCAGCCTGCTGAGCAGCACGCGGCCGTGGGGCGCGAGCTTGGAGAGATCGAAGTAGTGGCGCAGGCTGGAGCTCGACTGGGCAGCGGGGCGATCGGCGGGATGGCAGAACACCGGTGCGCCGAGGCCCGGGGCGACACCGCGGTGATCCGCATCAGCGTGGCCGAGCACGACGCGCCGGATCCCGCCGAGCCGCGCGCCGGCGGCGGACACTGCGTGCGTCATGTCCGAGATTCCGCCGTCGAACACGGTGACGCCGCCCTCGTCCTCGATCAGGTAGACGTTCATCGTCTTGATCGGGAACCCGCCCCGCACGAGCCACACGCCGTCGGCGATCCGCTCGGGCGGACGGGCGTGGATCCGCGAGACGACCCGCGTACGGGCGTTGGCGATCTGAGTGAGCCGCGCCTCCGCGGGCGACCCAGCGGGAGGCAGGAAGCCGAGCTGGCGCGCGATGTCGCCGCTGTCGAGGTAGGCGTCGTTGCGCTCGATCAGCCCGTCGGCGACGCTCACCACGTCGCACGCCTCGAGCTCGATGCGCGCGCCGTTGGGCTCAAAGCCCTGGAACGTGCCCGGACCGGCGAAGGTCCCGCGCGCACGCCAGCGCACGGCCACACGGCCCCGGTAGGCAGTCGTCTCGAGGACCTCGAGGCGGAAGTCGGGAAAGGCCGCGAACAGGCCGGCGAAATAGGCGCGGATGCCGTCGGGGGCGGTCAGCTCGACCTGGCCGACCAGCCGGTCCACGCCGCCCAGAGCCCAGCAGGCGAGAGCGGCGTCGAGGTCGTGGGCGTCGAGCGCGTGGAAGTACTGCTTGGCCACTTCTGAGGCAGACATCGGCCGGCGTCAGTCTACGGATCGCGACTATCTTCCGCCCCATGGGCGTACCCACTTCCCGGCCGGACGGTCGATGAGCAGGCGGCGCGAGCTCGGACGCGGCGAGCGGGTGCTGCCCGGACTGTGGCGCCTGCGGTTGCCGCTGCCGTGGCCCGGCGTGCCGCATTGCAACGCCTGGGCGATCGCCGCCGGCT
The DNA here is from genome assembly GCA_963816005.1 of uncultured Solirubrobacteraceae bacterium. Classification (GTDB taxonomy): domain Bacteria; phylum Actinomycetota; class Thermoleophilia; order Solirubrobacterales; family Solirubrobacteraceae; genus Palsa-465. The sequence continues at coordinate 423,901 of CAWFKF010000062.1, forward strand.
CGGGCGTGGTGCTCGTCGACACCGGCATGCACGGCCCCGGGTCGATGGCTCAGCTCGAGCTCGCGATGGAGCAGGTCAACCTGCGTCCCGAGCACGTCCGGCTGCTCGTCTGCACCCACGCGCACTCCGACCACTACGGGCAGGCGGCGCCGATCGTCGAGCGGGCCGGCTGCGAGTTGTGGATGCACCCCAACCACGCGCACATGACGCAGACCGCGAACGATCCGCAGGCCGCGCTCGCGCGCCGGCTCGAAGTCGGCCGCCAGAGCGGCGTGCCCGACGCGGCGCTGCGGCGCTACGCCGAGCGCGCCAAGGAGGTGCCGTCGGGCATCGCGCGGGTGATCGAGCCGGACCGGCCGCTGCTGCCCGGCGTCGAGCTGGAGACCGACCTCGGAACCTGGGCCGTCCACGAGACGCCCGGCCACGCCCCCTCGCACGTGTGCCTGTTCCAGCCCGAGCGCCGGCTGATGATCTCCGGCGACCACCTGCTCGGCCGCATCTCGCTCTACTACGACTATGGCTGGACCCCGGATCCCGCCGGGGAGTTCCTGCGCTCGCTCGATGTCGTCGACGTACTCGACGCGCGCCTCTGCCTGGCCGGCCACGGGCGCCCGTTCACCGACGTGCGCGCCCACATCGACGGCAACCGCGCGCTCGTCAACGAGCGCCTCGAGGCGGTCCTCGACGCGCTCGGCGGCGGTCGGCGGACCGCGGTGGAGATCGTCCCCGACGTATACGGCGAGCCGCTGAGCACGTTCAACGCCGGCTGGCTGCTGGCGCAGACCCTGTGCTACCTGCGCCACCTGGAGCTCGCCGGCCGGGCGGTGCGGATCGCCGCGGGCGACGGGGAGGACGCGGAGCGCTGGCGGGTGGCGGCGTAGGTTCGACCCCTACGCGTTCACCTTCACCATCAGGACGTCGTGGGGCTGGACGCGGGCGCTGATCCGGCCCCTGGTCTGGTAGGAACGATGACTCCACAGGTCGCGGACCAGGTAGGCCGAGCGGAGCGGGAGCCCGAGGCTGGGCAGGTCGGTGGTCAGCGTCGCCGGGCGCGAGCCGGAGTTGAGCAGCAGGAGCGCGTGGGAGCCGCCGGCCAGCGTCCGCAGCCACACCTGGTAGTTCGCGGCCCGCACGACGCGGGTGCCCTGCTCGCCGGCCCGGTCCTGGTCGACCGCGATCACGTCGCGGTTGGTGAGCACCGAGATCGTTGTCCGGGAGGCGGTGCTGAGATCGCCGCCGGCGATCAGGGGGGCCGCGAGCATGCTCCACAGCGAGAGCTGTGCGCGCTCCTCGGTCGAGGTCAGGGCGCCCGTGCCGATCAGCATCGCGTTGGGGTCGTTCCAGGCGCCGGGATGGGCGTAGGGGGCGAGGCCGGCATTGAGGTCGAGGATCTTCAGGATCGCCTTCCAGTAGTCGCGCGGGGCGCCGTAGGAGAAGTAGTCGCCGGTCGTCCGCCAGGTGCTGCCGACGCCCGACCCCCATTGCCACGGATCTTCATAGCCCCAGTCGCAGATGCTGAGCAGCATCTGCCGTCCGCTCGCGGCGATCGCCTGCTGCAGCTTTCTGTAGATCGGCAGGGCCGGAGCCGGGCGGGAGCGGCAGTAGTCCGCCTTGATGTAATCGACCTTCCACGCGGCGAGGGCCGAGACGTCCTGCTTGAAGTGCCCCGCGCTGCCGGGGAAGCCGGTACAGGTCGCCGAGCCGGTGTCGAGGTAGATGCCGAGCCTGAGCCCGCGCGCGTGCAGGTACGCCGCGACCCCGGAGATGCCGTCCGGGAACAGGAGCGGGTTGGGCCGGAGCGCTCCGCTGCTGCTGCGCGTCTTCGTCATCCAGCAGTCGTCGATGTTGACGTAGCGGTAGCCCACCGCGGCCATGCCCGTGGAGACGAACGCCCGCGCGGTGCGCTCGAACAGGGCCTCGTTGATGCCGCAGCCGAACTTGTACCAGGAGCTCCAGCCCATCGGCGGGGTGGGAGCGATCGCGGCGATGCTGGCCCGGGACGCGAGCGCGGTCGAGGCGCACGCAAACACAGACGCGAGGGTCAGTCCTAGAACCACACTCGCCAGTCGGCGGGCAATCACCCGCCGGGCACGCCGTTGCCGAGTCATCATCGAGTCATCATCAAGGCTAACCCGCGAGCTTAGCGATCGGATCGGCGCCCCCTGGTCCGGTGTCACAGCCGTTCCGGTGCCGGCGGGGAGCGCAACCTTGCCACAGGCGTGTCAAGGTTTGTTACAGTGCCGCCCGTGCGGATCGACGAGATCATCCAATCCAAGGGCGGTCCGGTGTTCTCGTTCGAGTTCTTCCCGCCCAAGACCGACGAGGGCGAGCGCAACCTGCGCACCGCCCTGGGAACGCTGGTGGCGCTCGAGCCCGACTTCGTCTCGGTCACCTACGGCGCCGGCGGCTCCACCCGCGGCCTCACGGTCGAACTCACCAAATGGATCAAGCAGGAGCTCGGGATCGAGGCCATGGCCCATCTGAGCTGCGTCGGTGCGACCCGCGCGGACCTGTACGAGCTGCTCGACGGCATGCAGGCGGCGGGGATCGAGAACGTGCTCGCGCTGCGCGGCGATCCGCCCCGCGGGGAGACGGAGTGGAAGCCGCATCCGGGCGGGCTGCACTACTCGACCGAGCTCGCCGCGCTGATCGTCGAGCGCTATCGGTTCGCCGTCGGCGCAGCCTGCTTCCCCGAGGTGCATCCCGAGGCGGCCGACCTCGCGCACGACCTGCACTTCCTCAAGCAGAAGGTCGACGCCGGGGCGACCTTCCTGATCACGCAGCTGTTTCTCGACAACGAGCGCTACTTCCAGTTCGTCGACCAGGCCCGCGCAGCCGGCATCGAGGTTCCGATCCTGCCTGGGATCATGCCGGTCACCGACGTGCGCCAGATCAAGACGATCACCGGGATGTGCGGCGCCACCATCCCGCCGCGCTTCCTCGAGGCGCTCGAGTGGCGTGGCGAGGACGCGGAGGCGGTGCTCCAGCTCGGTGTCTCCTACGCCACGCTCCAGTGCGCCGACCTCCTGGCCCGCGGCGCACCGGGAATCCACTTCTACACGCTCAACCGCTCGCCCGCCACGCAGGCGATCCTGTCGGCGCTGCGGCTGCTCAGGCCATGGGCTGGTCGGCTGGCTTCGCCATTGGCCGCCGAGTAGCCGGCGCGATCGCCCACGCCCGGCGGGCCTGGGCGAAGGTCACCAGGCGACCCGAGGACTCGTCGATCAGCTTCAGACGCACGGCGCGCAGCCCGTCCCACAGCGAGATCGTCGGCGCGCGATGCAGGAACTCGTTCTCGTCGTGCGCGCGCTGGAGGTTGTAGTTCGGGATCCGCGGGCTGAGGTGGTGCACGTGGTGCAGGCCGATGTTCCCGGTGAAGAACTGGAGCACCTTCGGCAGCTTCAGGTAGGAGCTGCCCGCGAGCGCGGCGTCGACGTAGCTCCAGTCATCGGAGCGCGTCCAGTAGACGCCCTCGAACTGGTGCTGGACGTAGAACAGCCACACGCCGGCGGCTCCGGCCAGCAGGATCATCGGCAGCTGGATCAGCAGGTATGCCTTCCAGCCGATCAGCCAGATGACGGCCCCGACGAGCACGAGCAGCGCGAGGTTCGTGTACAGATGGCTGCGGCGGATGCGCGGGCGCTTGTCGCTGGGCACGATCCGCGGCTGGAGCGCGAGCGCCCAGAGCGGCCCGATCGTAAACATCACCCAAGGGCTACGCATGAGCCGGTAGGCGAGCCGGCCCGACCACGACTTCGCGTAGTACTCGTTCACAGTCAGCGTCTGGACGTCGCCGACGCCGCGCCGGTCGAGATCGCCGGCCGAGGCGTGGTGCCCGGCGTGCTCCTGGCGCCAGCTGTGAAACGGCGAGTAGACGATCAGGCCCGTGGCCACGCCGAGCCAGGTGTTGGCGCGCTTGGACGGCATGAACGACCCGTGCGAGCAGTCGTGGAAGACGATGTAGGTCCGCAGCAGGAACCCGGCCGCGGGGATCGCGACGAGCAGCGTGAGCGCGTAGGAGACCGGAAGCAGCAGGTACATGACCGGCCACAGCAGCAGGTACGGCACGACCGAGGTCGCCAGGCAGAACAGGCTGCCGCGCATGTCGGCGCCGGCGTACGGCCTCAGCGGCTCGACCCACCAGTTGCGTTTCTGCTCCGGCACGCTGTTGCGCGCGGGTACGTCAGCGTCCAAGGTCACGGCTTCCATCTCTTCTCCTGATCCGAAAGTGGCGCCGCGCCCCGTCGGTCGGCGGTAGAGCGGGGCAGCGTACACGTTCTCTGCCCTTCCCAACCGTATTAGGATCCGAGCCAGATCGGACGCACTGGTATTGAGCGTTACGTAACGGAGCCGGGATCTGAGCGGGGGTTAAGCGTTCCGTTAGGGCGGGTTTATCTCCAGGCCCTGAGCGACCATCGGCCGCCCGTCGAGCTCGTAGCGTACGTCGACCTCGTCGTTGCGCTTGTAGGTGCCGATACCCCAGGCGCCCAGAAGCCAGGCCCAGGGCGAGAGCTTACTGCGCACGAGCTCACGGGTGAACAGCAGCTCGCCCTCCACGATGCGATAGTCCGTGCCGAGCTCCTGCCGCACGCCGTTGACGTAGACGTCGAACGGCGGCCGCACGCCGGGGGGAAGGGGCACTCTCCAGTAGTCGGTCACGGTTGCGCTCCCGGGGTCATTGCGCCTGCGGCAGATCGGTGGGCAGCAGTGAGAGGATCGCGATATCCAGCCGCCGGCCTCGTTCGCGGACGCGCGAGCGGAGCACGCCCTCCTCGGTGAAGCCGCAGGCGCGGGCGGCGCAGATCATCGCCTCGTTGCCGGGGAGCGTGGTCAACTCGATCCGCTCGAGCCCCCACTCGCCGAACAGCCAGCGCACGACGAGCCGGAGCGCTCCGCTGGCCAGCCCGCGCCCGCGCGCCCCCGGCGCCAGCCAAACCCCGACCGCGGCGCGGGCGTGGTCCCAGTCGATGTCGTACACGTACATCTGCCCGCGGCACTCGTCGGAGCTGCCGTCGAGGATGGTGAGCGTCTCGAACGTCCCGGCCGCTCGCAGCTCGGCCGCCGCTTCCATCTCGCGGCCCAGCTCGGCGCCGGTCGGCGGCTGCTCGAGGCCGCGGTCGGAGTACAGCCGAGGATCGTGGTCGTGGGCGACCAGGACGTCGGGGATGTCGCGCTCGGCCGCCAGCCTGAGCGCGACGCGTCCGTCGTTGAGCGGCGTGGTCAACAGGGGAATCACGGGCACGTCGGCCCGTGACCGTACCCTGTCGGTGGCGTGGAGGAGATCCCCTATCGCATCAGACGCTCTCCGAGGGCAACGCGGGTCCGGGTGACGGTCGATCCGGCGCGCGGCGTCGAGGTCGTGCTGCCTCGACGCGCGGGCGACCACGAGGCACGCGAGGCGGTCCGGGAGCTACGAACCTGGATCGAGCGCCGCGTCGAGGAGCAGGAGCGTGCCCGGGCCGCCGTCGTCGCCCGCAGGGACACCGTCCCGTACCTCGACGAGGTGCTCCGACTGGTGCCGCAGCCCGGTCGCGAGCGCGTGCACCGGCGCGGCGGCGCGCTGCTGGTGCCGGCCGTGGACGCCCACGCTGCCCTCGAGCGCTGGTACCGCCGGGCCGCCCGGGCGGAGATCGCCCCGCGGCTCCACCGGGCCACCGCGCTCGCCGGCACGTCGTACACGAAGCTGACCATCCGTGGGCAGCGCACGCGCTGGGCGAGTTGCTCACGCTCGGGCGCGATGAGCTTCAACTGGCGGCTGCTGCTGGCGCCCGAGGCCGTGCTCGACTACGTGGTCTGGCACGAGGTGTGCCATCTCGAGGTGATGGATCACTCGCCGCGGTTCTGGGCGCTGCTCGCCGCGCGCTGCCCGGACTACCGCGAGCGCGGCCGCTGGCTGCGCCGGCACGCCCAGACGCTGGTGCTCCCGCCGGCTACTCCGGCGTGAGGTAGGCGCCCGACAGCCCGCCGTCGACGAGGAAGTTCGTGGCGTTGACGTACGTGGAATCGTCACTGGCCAAGAACAGCGCGGCGCGCGCGATCTCGGCTGGCTCCGCGAACCGCCCTACGGGGATGTGAACCAGCCGCCGCGCGGCGCGGCCCGGATCCTTGGCGAACAGCTCCCGCAACAGCGACGTGTTGACCGGGCCCGGACAGAGGGCGTTGACGCGCACCCCCTGGCGAGCGAACTCGACTCCGAGCTCGCGTGACATCGACAGCACTGCGCCCTTGGAGGCGGTGTAGGAGATCTGCGAGACGGCGGCGCCCATCGTGGCGACGAACGACGCCGTGTTGATCACCGAGCCCCGGATCGGCGGGTCGTTGCGCAGCAGCAGCGGGATCCCGTGCTTGCAGCACAGGAACACGCTGCGCAGGTTGACGTCCTGGACGCGCTGCCACGCCTCGAGCGAGGTGTCGAGCACCGAGCCGTCGTCGGAGGGGTTGATACCGGCGTTGTTGAACAGCACGTCGACGCGGCCGAAGCGGTCGATCGCCTGCGCGTACACGTCCCGGACCTGCTGCTCATCGGTGACGTCCGCGACCAGGGCCAGATCTCCCTCCGAGCCCGGCTCGAGGTCGACGCCGACGACGCTCGCTCCCTCGGCGCCGAACAGCCGCGCCGATTCGGCCCCAATGCCGCTGGCGGCGCCGGTGATCACGCACACCTTGCCCGCGAGTCTCATGAGGTGGCGTAGAAGATCGACTTGACCTCGGTGTACGAGTCGAGCGCGTGGGGGCCGAGCTCGCGGCCGTAACCGGACTGCTTGAAGCCGCCGAACGGGGTCGAGACGCGCACCGAGGTGTTGGAGTTGATCGAGATCACGCCGGTGTCGAGGGCCCGCGCCACGCGCAGTGCTCGGGCGCCGTCGCGCGTCCACACGGAGCCCGAGAGCCCGTAAATCGTGTCGTTGGCCAAGCGCACGGCGTCCTCCTCGTCTCGGAACGGGATCACGACAGCCACCGGACCGAAGATCTCCTCACGCGCCGCGCGCGCGCCGGCATCCACGGGACAGAGGACGGTGGGTGCGAACCAGTATCCCGGTCCCGCCGGCACATCACCCCGGATCGCCACCGGAGCGTCGCCGCCGACAAAGGATGCGACCGTATCCCGCTGGCCGGCGGAGATCAGCGGACCCATCTGCGTTGACTCGGTGAGCGGATCGCCGACCGTGATCGCCTTGACGGCGGGTTCGAGCAGGGCCATGAACCGATCGAGCGCCTCGGCCTGCACGAGGATGCGCGAGCGCGCGCAGCAGTCCTGGCCCGCGTTAGCGAACACGGCCCCGGGGGCGGCGGCTGCGGCAGCCCCGAGATCGGCATCGGCGAACACCACGTTGGCCGATTTTCCCCCGAGCTCGAGCGTCACCCGCTTGATCGTGTCAGCGGCGCCGGCCGCGATCGAGCGCCCGACCTCGGTCGAGCCCGTGAAGGCGATCTTGGCGACGTCGGGATGTTCGACCAGCCGCTGCCCGCAGGTGCGACCGGGGCCGACCACGACGTTGATGACGCCCTCGGGGATCCCGGCAGCGCCCGCGATCTCCGCGAACCGCAGTGCCGTCAGGGGCGTCAGCTCGGCCGGCTTGAGCACCACCGTATTGCCGGCCGCGAGCGCCGGGGCAAGCTTCCAGGCCGCGATCGTGAGCGGGAAGTTCCAGGGCACGATCAGTCCGACCACGCCGAGCGGCTCGCGAACCGTCCAGGACTGGCCGCCGGCGACCGGGATCGTCTCGCCCAGGAGTCGCTCCGGGGCTCCGGCGTAGTAGCGGAACGTGTCCACCACCATGCCGATCTCGCCGCGGGCGTCGGCCACCGGCTTGCCGGCGTTGCGCGCCTCGAGCACCGCGAGCTCCACGCTGTGCGCGGCGAGCTCGTCGGCCAGCGCGCGCAGGTGAGCGGCCCTGGCCGCCGGGGTGACCGCGCACCAGGCCGGAAACGCCTCCTTGGCACGGGCGACGGCGGCGTCGACGTCGCCCGCGCCCGCGCGCGGGATCTCCTGGAGCGCCGCCTCGGTGGCGGGCTCGATCACCACGAGCGTGTCGGTCAACGGTGCCTCAGAGGTTCGGCGGGCTCGCGGGTGCCATGCCGGGCGCTGTCGGGCCGCTGCCTCCGCCCGGAGCGCCGACGTCGATCGTGCGGATCGGGCCCTTGAAGCTGCGCCGCGCCGAGAGCAGGAACCACAGCGTGACGCCCACCATCACCGCGATCGTAACGATCGGCGCGTAGTTGACCGACGACCAGGTGAAGGCCTTGTTGCCCGGCACGCCGGCGGGGGTGAAGGGCAGGCAGAAGATGATCACGCACAGGGCCACCCAGCAGAAGGCGATCGGGTTGACCCACTTGTACTTCCTCCCCAGCGTCCACGGTCCGGTCTGGAAGCTGTCGCCCTTGCGCCAGCGCAGGAACACCGGAATCGTGTAGGCGATGTAGAGCCCGATCACCGAGATCGAGGTGACCGCCAGGAAGGCGACCGGCGTGCCCTTGGAGTTCGGGAAGAAGGCCGGGACGGTGACGATCAGCGAGCACAGGCACACGAACAGGACCGCCCACGTGGGCGTCTTGTTCTTGCCCAGCCGCCGCCACAGGTTGTGGCCCGGCACGGCGCCGTCGCGGGAGAACGCGAACGTCATCCGCGAGGCGCTGGTCACGCAGGCCATGCCGCAGAACAGCTGCCCGACGGTCGAGATCAGGATCACGATCTTGGCCGCCGCCGAGCTGAGCGCGGTCGTGAAGATGGCAAGCGCCGGGTAGCTGGCGCTGAGGATCGCGGACTCCTTGCTGCGCTGAACGGCGAAGGTGATCGCGAGCAGGACGATCCAGCCGATCACCGCCGAATAGAAGACCGACTTCCAGATGCCCTTGGGGGCGGACATGGACGCGCCGTGGGTCTCCTCGGAGACGTGGGCCGAGGCGTCGTAGCCGGTGATCGTGTACATGGTCAGCAGGAAGCCGAGCGGCAGCACGTAGAGCCAGAAGAAGGGCACAGTCGTCGCCCCGCTCTTGAAGCCCGAGTTGTTGATCGTGTGGCCGAACACGTACGAGAAGCTCGCGTGGTGAGCGGGGACGGCGATCAGGATCACCACGATCACGGCAACGCCGATCACGTGCCACCACACCGAGACGCTGTTGAACATCGACACGAGATGGCTGGAGAAGATGTTGATCAGCCCGTGGACGGCCAGGATGACCGCGAACATGGCGAAGATCACGTGCGCCGTGTAGTGGATGTCGGTGCCGGCGGCCGCCTTGCTGAAGTTGAACACGAAGTCGACGTTGAAGAGCCCGAGCAGGTTGGTCAGGAACGCCGCGCACACGTAGTCGACCGAGGCCACGACGGCAACGAGCCCGATCAGGTTGAACCAGCCGGTGAACCAGCCCCAGCCGGCGCCGCCGAGCTTCGAGGCCCAGTAGTAGATGCCGCCCGCGGTCGGGTAGGCGGAGGCGAGCTCTGACATCGAGAACGCGACGCAGAGGATCAGCAGGCTGATCAGCGGCCAGGCAATCGAGATCGCGACGGGACCGCCGTTGTTGAACGCCTGGCCGTAGGTCGTGAAGCAGCCGGCGAGGACGGAGATGATCGAGAACGAGATCGCAAAGTTGGAGAAGCCGCTCCAGCCGCGGTTCAGTTCCTGCTTGTAGCCGAGCTCGGCGAGTTTCTGTTCGTCGCTGGACAGAGTCTCAGTACTGGCCGTCATTCAACGCCCCCTCCTCGGGAAAAGGTCTGACCATCCGTCCTTCTCGCGGCACATTACGCCCGGGCCCCGACGGAAGTCAAGCCCGGGAAGGCTCGGGCGGGAGCAATCCCGCGAGGATGTGCTCGGTGCCGCGCAGGTGCTCGGCCATGGCGCGCGCGGCCGCCGCCTCATCGCCGCGGCGCACCGCCGACAGCACGCGCCGGTGCTGCACATTGGCCGAGTCGAGCACCCCGGGTGGGTGGGCGATCAGGGAGATCAGCCCCGACATCGCGCCCTGGACCTCGGTCATCGCGGTCACCAGCCGTGGGCTGCGGGTCGCCTCCGCGAGGCCCACGTGCAGGCGGACGTCCGCCTGGCGGTAGGCCGGAAAGTCGTCCAGCATGTCGTCGAGCGCGAATACGAGCTCGTCGAGCATGTCGAGCATCGCCGGCTCGGCCCGCTCGGCGGCGAGCACCGCGACCCCGAGCTCGACGGCCATGCGCTGATCGCAGACGTCGCGCCAGGCGGCGAGCACGTCGGCCGAGGGCGGATCGGCCGGTGGCTGCGGATCGGCCACGAAGGTGCCGCCGCCGCGGCCGCGCGTGGCGTGCAGGTGACCGCTCTGGGCGAGCGCCACGAGCGCCTGGCGCAGCGTCGAGCGCGCGATCTCGAGCTTCGTGCACAGCTCGCGCTCGGCCGGCAGGCGTGTGCCCGGCGCCAGCAGCCCGAGCTTGATCGCGGTGCCGAGACGCTCGACCGTCTCCTCGAACGCCGTCTGTGAATGCACGGGCGCGAACACTGCGTCGAGTGAGGTGACCGGCTCGCGCGGGGGCGCCGCGGCGCCTGAGCCGCGCCTGCCGGCGGCCGCGGGGGCGCTCCGCGGCGGGCTCACAGCCGTTCGAATCCGCGGAAGCGCTCCCAATCGGTGACCGCCGAGTCGAATGCCGCCAGCTCCACCGTGGCGGCATGGGCGTAGTGGTCGACGACCTCGTCGCCGAAGGCCGCGCGGGCCACCGGGCTCGAGGCGAACAGATCGCGAGCGTCGCGCAGCGACGCTGGGAGGCGGGGCTTGTCGTGGGCCAGGTAGGCGTTGCCCTCGTAGGGCGGCTCGAGCTCGAGCCCCTGCTCGACTCCGTGCAGCCCCGCCGCGATGATCGCGCTGAGGGCGAGGTGGGGATTCAGATCCGATCCGCCGGCCCGGTTCTCGAACCGCAGCGATGCCCCGTGGCCGATGACCCGCAGCGCGCAGGTCCGGTTGTCGTCGGCCCACGCCACCGCGGTCGGGGCGAACGAGCCCGCTGCGTAGCGCTTGTACGAGTTGACGTTCGGCGCCAGGAACAAGGTCAGCTCGCGCAGGCAGGCCAGCTGGCCCGCGAGGAAGGACTCGAACGTCCCGCGCTCCCGCGCGAACAGCAGCCCCTGATCGTCGGCGAGCGAGAAGTGGATGTGACACGAGCTGCCTTCGCGCTCGTTGAACTTCGCCATGAAGCTGATCGCCATTCCCTCCTGCGCGGCGATCTCCTTGGCGGCGTTCTTGTAGATCGCATGCTCGTCGGCCGTGCGCAGGGCGTCCGCGTAGCGGAAGTTGATCTCGTGCTGTCCGAGGTTGCACTCGCCCTTGGAGTTCTCGACCACCAGTCCTGCGGCTTGCATCGAGTTGCGGATCCGGCGGATCAACGGCTCCACCCGCGCGGTACCGAGCAGGGAGTAGTCGACGTTGTAGAGGTTGGCCGGCTCGAGGTCGCGGTAGCCCTTGCGCCAGGCATCCTCGTAGGTGTCGCGGAAGACCAGGAACTCGAGCTCGGTGCTGGCGTTCGTGCTCCAGCCGCGCTCGGCGAGGCGGGCGAGCTGCGCCCGCAGCACCTGGCGCGGCGACGCCAGCACATCCGAGCCGTCGCCCCACGCCAGGTCCGCGAGGCACATCGCGGTCCCCTCCTGCCACGGCACCGGGCGCAGCGTGCTGAGATCCGGCCGCATCGCGAAGTCGCCGTAGCCCCGCTCCCAGGACGCCATCTCGTAGCCCTCCACGGGCGTCATGTCCACGTCGACCGCGAGCAGGTAGTTGCAGCCCTCCGCCCCATGGTGGGCGACCTCATCGAGGAAGTGCGCGGCGGTCAGCCGCTTGCCCATCAGCCGGCCCTGCATGTCGGTGAGGGCCAGCAGGACCGTGTCGATCTCGCCGGCGGCGACCTGCGCCTCGAGCTCCTTCAGAGTCATAGGCGGTGAAGGTATAGGAAGCGAGCCTTAAGCGAAAGGGCTCGCGCGGGGTCCGGCGATAATGGTATCGTCCTCGTACCTATCACGCCGACGCCTGTGCGTCGCCACCACGGGGGGTAGCGCTCAATGTTCAAGAAGATCGTCTGGGCGACCGATGGCTCGGACTCCGCCGATCGTGCGCTCGAGTTCGCCAAGGCGCTCGCGGTCCGGGACTCCGCAACGCTGCTGGCGGTTCACAGCGTCGAGTACCTGGCAGGTCCGCGCTCGACCGGGGCCTTCCCGGCGAACCCCGATGAGGACGAGCGCGTGATCAAGGTCAACAAGCAGGTGGAGGAGCTCGTCGCGGAGGGCGTGAACGCGAGCACGAAGATCGTCCAGGGTGGTGTGGCCAGTGCGGCGCACACGGTTGGGGTGGTGGCGCAGGAGGAGGGCGCTGACCTGATCGTGGTCGGCACGCGGGGTCAGACGCCGCTCAAGGGGCTGTTGCTCGGCAGCGTGACGCAGCGGCTGCTGCACATTGCACCCTGCCCCGTGCTGGCGGTGCCGGCGCCCAACTCGTAGCGCCGGCCTCAGCCGAGGAAGCCGCGGATCAGGTTGGCCGTGGCGTCGACGTGGGCTTCCATCAGCGTGCGCGCTCGAGTGGCGTGCCCGCGCTGGATGGCCCGCACCAGCGACGCGTGCTGCTTGTCGGAGTGCTTGACCGAGGCCTCGACGATGGGGAATGCGCCCAGCAGGTCACTGAGCTGCGTCTGCAACCTGGCCACGGCGTCGACCAGCGAGGGGGAGCCGCTCAGGCCGGCGATGGCCAGATGCAGGCGAAGGTCCTGGGCGCGGTAGTCGCCCAGCGGCGCCGACGCGGCCCGATGCGCGAGTTCGGTGAGATGAGAACTGTCGACCTCGCGGGCCCGCTCGGCGGCGAGCTGAGCGGCGGACGGCTCGAGCGCTCGCCGGAACTGGAGCGTGTCGGTGAGCTCCTCGCCCAGCGCCCGCACGGCACGCTTGGCCGAGCGCGCGGAGGCCGGCGATCCGTTGCGCCGGGTGACGTAGGCACCGCCGTTGCGGCCGCGCCGCGATTCGATGTATCCGGCCTGTTCGAGCGCCCGCAGCGCCTCGCGCAGGGTCACGCGACTGATCCCGAGCTGGGGCGCGAGCGCTCGCTCCGGCGGGAATCGATCACCGGGCGGGACCACACCCAACTTGATCGCGTGGGCCAGGCGCTCGACGGTCTCCTCGAAGGTGTTCCGGGCGGTGACCGGACGGAAGATCAGCTTGTCCAGTTCAGGTGCGGTGCCGGGGACCATCTCGCCGCCAGCCTACCACCCGCGCAAATGGCCTCGTCATAGCCCATTCGACCATCTGACCCGGTGTTCGGGAGCGGGCCGGCGGCTCACTTTGCGTCGCGCGTGGAGAGTACTCGGCGCAGCGCCTTGTACGGAGATTCGCCCTTGCGCTGCTCGACGACCTCCCGCCGAACACGGCCCAGATACGCCTCGGTCGATCCGTCGCCACGGACGTCCACGCCGGCTCGCACGCGGGGCACGAACCGCTCGGGTCCAGCGAGCTCGAGTCGCGCCGACACCTGGGCCGAGGGCTCGAAGCGCTGGATCTTCACGTCGATGGGCTTGTGCGGAACCTCGCGGGCGAGCGCCTTCGCGCGGCGTTCCAGCGCGTCGAGCGCCTGCTCGAGCTCGGGCAGCCTCGTTCGCTCCACGCGCGGGCCGTTGCGAACCGTCAGCTTCCAAGGCACGGCGCGATCATCTCATTCGCGGGCAGGTAGCGCGGGGCGCGCCGCCGGTCCCCCGACCTACCCCCGCTGATCGATCGGGACGTAGTCGAGCCCGCGGCCGCCCGTGTAGATCTGGCGCGGGCGGGCGATCTTCTGCTCGGGGTCGTCGATCATCTCGAGCCACTGGGCGATCCAGCCGCTGGTGCGCCCGATCGCGAACAGGACGGGGAACATCTCGACGGGCATGCCCAGGGCCTCGTAGATCAGGCCCGAGTAGAAGTCGACGTTGGGGTAGAGCTTGCGGGAGACGAAGTACTCGTCCTCGAGCGCGATCCGCTCGAGCTCGACGGCGATGTCGAGGAGGGGGTTGCGTCCGGTGACCTCGAACACCTCGTCGCAGGCCTTCTTGATGATCTTGGCGCGCGGGTCGAAGTTCTTGTAGACCCGGTGGCCGAAGCCCATCAGACGCTCGTCGCCGGCCTTGACGCCCTCGATGAATGCGGGGACGTTCTCCTTGGTCCCGATCCGGCGCAGCATCCGCAGCACGGCCTCGTTCGCGCCGCCGTGCAGGGGTCCGTAGAGGGCGGCCACGCCGGCGGCGACGGCCGAATAGGGATCGACCTGCGAGGAGCCGACGCTGCGGACGGCGCTGGTGGAGCAGTTCTGCTCGTGGTCGGCGTGGAGGATGAACAGCACGTCGAGGGCGTGCTCGAGCCGGGGGTCGGGCCCGTACTTGAGCTCGGTCATCTTGTAGATCATCCCCAGGAAGTTGCCCGGGTAGGAGAGGTCGTTGTCCGGATACACGTACGGCATCCCCCGGTTGTGGCGGTACGAGAACGCGGCCAGTGTGGGCATCTTCGCGATCAGCCTGATGACCTGCAGGTAGCGGGTCTGCTGGTCCTTGATCGCGTTCGCCTCGGGATAGAAGGTCGAGAGTGCGCCGACGGACGCGAGCAGCATCCCCATCGGGTGGGCGTCGTAGCGGAAGCCCTGCATGAACTCCTTGATGTTCTCGTGCACGAATGTGTGGATCGTGATCTCGTGCGTCCACGTGTCGAGCTGGGCCTGGGTCGGGAGCGAGCCGTGGACGAGCAGGTAGGCGACCTCGAGGTAGGTCGATCGCTCGGCGAGTTGCTCGATCGGATATCCGCGGTACTCGAGGATGCCCCGGTCGCCGTCGATGTAGGTGATGGCCGACCGGCACGACGCCGTCGCCATGAAGGCCGGGTCGTAGGTCATCAGCCCGAAGTCGCCCTCGTGGGTCTTGATCTTGCGCAGCTCGGTGGCTCGGATGGTGCCGTCCTCGATCGGGATCTCGTACATCCTGCCCGTGCGGTTGTCGGTGACCGTCAGGGTCTCACCCGTGTCGGCTACCCCGGCGTGGTCGTCCCCTTGCTTGGTTTCGGTGCTCATCGGGCTCCTCTCGCGCAGTTCTTGCTCCACCGGGACTCTAATACCCGGTGGGAGTGGGCGGCTCCGGGTGGGCTGGCTAGTTACTGGTGGCGACGGCCATGGCCATCGCGACGAGCATCAGCACGAAGCTGATGGCGATCACGGCGCGCTCGCCGCGGACTCCGTACGGGAAGCTGGGGCGCGTGAGGCCGATGCTTGCGAGGATCACGGCCCACACCGCCAGCGCCCCGCCGGCAAGGTAGAACGGCACCTTCGACGGCTCGGCGACGGCTAGCAGGCTGAGCAGCACGCGCGCGAGCCTATCCGATCTGGCCGGCGCCCGGCGCGCCCTGGTAGCGGCTCTCGGTGGCGGCCCGCTGACCCTGGTAATGGCTCCCCAGCTCGGGGCTGCCGTAGGGCCGCAGCGCCGGCTGATCGAGGGTCATGAACGAGAGCTGGGCGATCAGCAGCCCCGGGTACAGCTTGATCGGCACGCGGGTGAGGTTGTTCAGCTCCAGCGTCAGCGTTCCCTTCCAGCCGGGGTCGCAGAATCCGGCCGTGGCGTGGACGATCAGACCCAGGCGCCCGAGCGAGCTCTTGCCCTCGATCCGGGCGACGATGTCGTCGGGCAGTTCGACCCACTCGAGCGTCCGGCCGAGGCAGAACTCGCCCGGGTGGATCACGAACGAGTCGTCGGCCGGGACAACGACCTCCTCGGTCAGGTTCTCGGGCGGCCGGCGCAGATCGATCGCCGACGCGCGGTGGTTGTGGAACACGCGGAACGAGTCCCCGAGACGCAGATCGACGCTGGCCGGCTGGACCAAGCTCGGATCCCACGGGTCGATGCGGATCCGCCCCTGCTCGGCCAGGCGCAGGATCGTCCCGTCGGAGAGCACCGATGCCGGGGAGGCGTTCATGGCCGCAAGTCTGTCAGCAGGGCCGGATCCAGGCCTGCGCGACGGTCAATGGCCGAGCGTCCGGGCCCGCGCCTTGACGGTGCGCACGCGGGCGGGCGACGGGGGAGCCGGGTCGCCGTGCGGACCGCGGCGTGGGTGGCGCGGAAACGGCTTTCGCGGATGGTTGCGGTGCCGCTTGATGCCCCCGTCGTCGTCAGAATCGGGCAGCTGGTCGGGATCCTGCTTGACCGCCCACCACACGAGGTAGATCAGCGCCGCAAGCGGAATCTTGAGCGCAAGCATCAGCCACACGAATCCCCAGGTCACGTCGCCGCGATCCTACCCGGACTCGCGCGGATTGTCACGGGCTGCGGCTCGGCTGCGCAGCGACACGGGCTTCTCGATGAAGCTCGTGATGCGGCGCAGCTCGCCGACGCGGTCGGCGAGCTCGTCCGAGGTCAGCCGCGCGACCCGCTCGACGCCGAACTCCTCGACGTTGAACGAGGCTAGCGCCGTGCCGTAGGCCATTGCGCGGCACAGGAGCCCGTGATCGAGCGCGGCGTCGGGATGGGCCGCGACATAGCCCACGAAGCCGCCGGCGAAGCTGTCGCCGGCGCCGGTCGGATCGACGACCGTCTCGAGCGGGAAGGCCGGCAGACCGAAGAAGCCCTCGTCGGTGATCATCGCCGCGCCGTATTCGCCCCGCTTGGCGACGACCACTCGCGGCCCCCATTCGCGGATCTGGCGCGCGGCCCGGACGAGGTTGGGCTCCCGGGTGAGCTGACGCAGCTCGGCGTCGTTGAGCAACAGGCAGTCGACGCCGGAAATCGTCTCGACCAGTGAGTCGCGGGCCGTCTCGATCCACAGGTTCATCGAGTCCAGCGCGACGAACCGGGCCTGCTCGCACTGCGCGCGCACCTCGCGCTGCAGGTCGGGCTGGATGTTGGCCAGGAACAGGACGTCGGTCGACCGCGATCGCTCCGACAGCTTGGGCTCGAACTCCGCGAACACGTTCAGTTGCGTGTCGAGCGTGTCACGGTCGTTCAGGTCCCAGCCGTAGGCGCCACGCCAGAAGAAGGTCCGGCCGCCCTCGACGTGCTCGATGTCGTCGGTGTTCACGCCGCGGGCCGCGAGCACTGCGTGCTCGTCGGGGCCGAAGTCGTCGCCTACCGGGCCCACGATGTGCACGTCGTCGAAGAACGATGCGGCCAGGGCGAAGTGGACCGCCGAGCCCCCGAGCATGCGCTCGCGGCTGCCGAACGGCGTCGTCACGGCGTCGAAGGCGATCGATCCGACAACGGTCACGGACATTGGGCGCGGAAGCCTAGCGAGGGGAGACCGTCGATCCGCCCACCCGCCCCCGCTTCCCCCCGGAGCCACGCTCGCGCCGGTGGCCGCCCCCCGGCGTTGGGCGGCGGCCGGTCGAGGACTGGAACGGCTCATCTGATCGTCAGTCCGCCGGCGCGGGAACCGGCCGCCGTCTATCTTCCATGGGAGATGACCACTTTCCAAGACCTGGGGCTCGCTCCCGACATCCTCGAAGCGCTGCACGATGTCGGCTACGAATCGCCGAGCCCGATCCAGGAGCAGGCGATCCCGCCGCTGCTCGAGGGATCCGACGTAATCGGCCAGGCGCAGACCGGCAGCGGCAAGACCGCTGCATTCGGGCTGCCCATGCTTCAGTACGTCGATCCCACCGAGCACGAGGTCCAAGGCCTCGTGCTGACGCCGACGCGAGAGCTGTGCATTCAGGTCACGCAGGCCCTGCGCACGTACGGACAGCGCAAGGGCGTCGATGTCGTGGCGGTGTTCGGCGGCGCCCCGATCCGCACCCAGCAGGCACAGCTGCGCGCCGGGGGACACGTCGTGGTGGGCACCGTCGGCCGCGTCAAGGATCTGATCTCGCGCCACTCGCTGATGCTTCACTCCACGCGCTTCGTCGTCCTCGACGAGGCCGACGAGATGCTCGACCTCGGCTTCCTCGAGGACGTGGAGAAGATCCTCGCCCTCACCCCCTCGAGTCGCCAGACGGCCCTGTTCTCGGCCACCATGCCGCCCGAGATCCGCCGCCTTGCCGACCAGTACCTGTACCACCCGATCACGGTCAAGGTGCAGGCCGCGACGCTCACCGTGGACACGGTCGAGCAGTTCGCGCTCGAGGTACCCGCGCGCGAGAAGCCCGATGCGCTCGCGCGCGTGCTCGAGGCCGAGGGGCCCGACCAGGCGATCGTGTTCGTCCGCACAAAGATCCGCTGCGACCAGCTCTACCGCACCCTGCGCGACCGGGGCATGAACGTCAAGGCATTGCACGGCGACATGAGCCAGGGCTCGCGCGACGGCGTCATGATCTCGTTCAAGGACGGTCGTCTGCCGCTGCTCGTCGCCACCGACGTTGCCGCCCGCGGACTCGACATCGCGGGCGTGTCGCACATCGTAAACTTCGATGTCCCGACCTCGCCGGACGTGTACGTGCACCGCATCGGGCGCACGGGCCGGGTCGGGCGAAGCGGGCGCGCGATCACATTCTACGAGCCGCGCCAGCAGCGGGAGATCGCCGCGATCGAGAAGAACGCCGGGGTCAAGCTCTCGCCCTGGGTCAAAGACGCCCGTGTTGCCCCGACGCCGGTCCTCGCGCCGCCGCGGCGTCACTCCAAGCCACACGTGTCGCCCAACGGCGACGGGCCGGCTCGCAAGCTGATCGTCTCCGGCGGCCGGGCGGCGGGGATCGAGCCGTCGGACATCATCCACGCGATCACGGCCGCAACCGGTCTCGACGGCGAGGCCGTGCGCAACGTCCGCATCCTCGAGCGGTTCTCGTTCGTCGAGGTGCCCGAGCGCGACGTCGAGCGGGTCGTCGAGCGCGTCAGCGGCACCGAGGTCCGCGGTCACGAAATCCGGCTCGAGCCGGCGAACGCGTAGGCTCTGCCCAATGTCAACGGCAAACATGAACACCACCCACGGGACGATCGCGATCGAGTTCTTCGACGATGACGCGCCCAAGACGGTCGCCAACTTCCGCAAGCTGGCCGCAGTCGGCTTCTACGACGGGCTCATCTTCCATCGTGTGATCCCTGACTTCATGATTCAGGGCGGCTGCCCCGAGGGCACCGGCACCGGCGGTCCCGGGTACAAGTTCGAGGACGAGTTCAACGATCGCAAGGTCGTCCGCGGCGCCCTTGCGATGGCGAACGCCGGACCGAACACGAACGGCTCCCAGTTCTTCATCGTCACAGTCGATGCCGCTCCGTGGCTCGATCGCAAGCACACCGTGTTCGGCCAGGTGACGGCCGGAATGGACGCGGTCGACGCGATCGAAGGGGTGCCCACCGGCGCCCGCGACCGGCCCGTCGATCCGCCGCAGATCGAGTCGATCGAGCTCGACCCGCAGTAGCGCCGTCCGGCCGCCCAGGGCGCGCACCCGGCGCGCGGTGCGCTCGGGCGCCGCTCGAATGCCACCGCGTCCCTGAATCGGGACACTGGGTCGCATGTTCGCGCTCGTGCTCGCGCTTGGATCCTCGCTCTGCTGGGGGGTCGCCGATTTCATCGGCGGCGTCCAGACCCGGAAGTCGTCCCTGCTCGGCGTGGTGCTCGTCAGCCAGGCCGTCGGCCTCGTCGGGCTCCTGGTCTGGGTCGCCGCGCGCGGTCAGCCGCCCCCCGACCTGATCCGGCTGCTGCCGGCGGCGGGCGCGGGACTGGGCGGCATCGTCGCGCTGGCGTGCTTCTACCGGGCGCTGGCGATCGGCACGATGTCGATCGTGGCGCCGATCTCGGCCACGGGCGTGGTGGTCCCGGTGCTCGTCGGGGTGGCCGGCGGTGACCGCCCGGCCGCGCTTCAGGTGGTCGGCATCGCCACCGCGGTCGTGGGGGTGGTGCTGGCCAGCCGGGAGCGCTCGGAGCGGCCTGCCGCTGCTGCCGCGGTGCGGCGGAGCATCGTGCTCGCCCTCTGTGCGGCGGTCGGCTTCGGGACGTTCATGGTCGGCCTGCGCGCTGGGGCGCGCGCCGACGTCTCCTGGGCCTTGCTCGTCGCGCGGCTCACCCCCGTGATCGCGGTAGGCGTGCTGGCCTGGGCACGCGGCCTCGACCTGGCGCCGCTCCGCGTCGGCTTCCTGCCGTTGACGATCATGGGGTGCCTGGATCTGAGCGCCAACGCGCTGTACGCGGTCGCTTCCCGGCACGGAGCGCTCAGCATCGTCTCGGTCGTCGCGTCGCTGTACCCACTGGCGACCGTCCTGCTCGCGCGGGTCGTGCTCGGCGAGCGCGTGCGCCGCGTCCAGGAGGCGGGGATCGTGGCCGCCCTCGCCGGCGTTGCCCTGATCGCCGCCGGCTAGGCCGGCCGCCGGTCGATGGAGGAGTCGTGGTCGTCGTGGTGGGGGTCGTGTTCGTGACGGCCGGGGTGGTGGTGGTGGTGACGGCCGGGGTGGTGGTGGTCGTGACGGCCGGAGTCGTCGTCCTGGTGGCGGGGAGATTCGGGTACGGGCCTGTTCCAGGGGGCGAAGGGAACCGGCACGAGCACGTGCAAGACGCTCGACGAGATCCACACCAGCTGCACGGACAAGTTCAAGTTCACCAAGATGTAGATGCCGGTCTGGACCGGCTCGGAGCCTCGATACGATCTCGGCTCTGAGCCGGCCAGTCTTCTACTACGACCTCAGCTCGCCGTACGCCCACCTGGCGGCGGCGCGGGTCGATGATGTCCTGCCCGTCTCACCCGAGTGGCGGCCGATCGCCTTCGGCGTGATCGTGCGGCAGACGGGCAGGGTCCCGTGGTCGCTGCGGCCGGACCGGGACGCCGACTTCGACGAGATCGCCCGTCGTGCGGCCGTCCGCGGGTTGCCGCCCGTCCGCTACCCGGAGGGCTGGCCGGTGGAGACGTATTCGCTCATCGCGCTCCGGGCCGCGCTGTTCGTGAGCGACCAGGTCGAGCGCCGGGCGCTGTCGCGCGAGCTGTTCCGGACTGCGTTCGTCGACGGCCGTCACCTGGCCGAGGTCGTCACGGTCCTGCAGGCCGCCGCTGACGCGGGGACCGACGCCGAGGCGGTTCGGGCCGGAATCGAGCGCCAGGAAATCAAGGACGCGCTCCGGGCGGAGACCGAGGCCGCGGTGAGCCGGGGCGTCACCGGCGTACCGACGGTCGCCGTCGGCGAGACACTGTTCTGGGGCGATGATCGTCTCGAGGACGCCGCCGCCGCGCTCGCGGGCTAGCTGCTCACGTCGAGCCCTGCGCCAGGACGGCACGAGTCTGGCTCGGCCGGGTGCAGGGTGGCGCTTTGGGCCGGGCGCCTACTGGTTGACGCAGGCCGGGACCTCGAGCTGCTGCCACGCCCCGTCCTCGCGGGCCTCGATCGGCGTCAGCCTCTGCTGCAGGGTCTTCATCGCTGTCACCGGGTCATCGCCACCAGCCAGGTCCCGGACGGTCGCAGAGACGGCCGCCAGCTGCTTCGAGAACGCGTCCAGCGCGGTGCCATAGGCCTGCTTGAGGTCGTCGGGCGGCTTGAGCGTCTGTAGCTGCGCGTGCTCGGACTTGAGCACCGCCACCCCTCGCGTGAGAAAGGCGGTGGCTCCGGCCGGCGACGATGGCGCCGGGATCCGGTTCGTCTGCGCCCTGGCGGCGGTGCAGATCGTGCTGGCGCCGGTGCGGAGGTCCTTGGCCGACAGCGAGTCGCCGCCCCCGCACCCGGCCACTGCCAGCACCAGGCCGGCCGCCGGCAGCACCATGCGAGCTCTCATCGCAGCTCGAATCCGAGCAGCGCTTCGAGCTCGGCAACCGTCTGCTCGGCCGCCACGTGATGCACGGTCGCCATCCCGAGATCGGCCGCCGGCGTCAGGTTGAACCGCAGGTCGTCGACGTACACGCACTCCTCAGGCGGCACGCCGATGCGCTCTGCGCCGAGCGTGTACATCTCGGGGGCGGGCTTGCGCATGCCGACCTCACCCGAGATCACAACACCGTCGAACAGCTCGTCGAACTGGTCGCGGGGGTAGCGCCGTGTCCCCCAGGAGTTGGAGATGAGCCCCGTGCGGATGCCCGCCCGCCGGGCGTTCAGCACGGCGGCGAACATCGCCGGCTCGGGCCCGGATCCGGCGAACAGGCGGTCGATCAGGTCCGTCGGCTCGACGCCGAGCGCCGCCGCGAACATCGGCTCGAACTCCTCCTCGGGCAGACTCCCCGTCTCCAGGTTGAGCAGCATCTCGCGGCTCTCACGGTGCTCGCGGAAGTGGCGGCCGATGGACTCGGGCTCGAGTCCCTCGGCGGTGCAGAAGGCGCGGAAGGAGTCGAACAGGTTCGTGGTCAACACCCCACCCCAGTCGACCAACAGCCCGCGATAGGCCGCACCGTCAGAAGCCATGCTGGGAGACCTCGACGGCCCGCCGGGCCAGATCGATGACGCCGGCGCCGAACGCCTTGAGGAACGGATCGTCGGTCGATCCCGCGAGTGCGCGCTTGTAGTTGCCCTCCATGAAGACGATCGACTTCCACAGCGCCAGCGTCACGTACCAGCTGAGCTCGCTCATCGAGCGCCCCGAGCGGTCCTCGTAGCGGGCGATCATCTGGGCCCGGGTGGGGAAGCCCGGCAAGCGCGTGACGCTCTGCAGGTCGAACATGCCGGGACTCGGGTCGTCGGCCTGCAGCCAGAACATCATCAGATAGGCGAGGTCGGCCAGCGGGTCGCCGATCGTCGCCATCTCCCAGTCGAGGATGGCGGCCACGCGCGCCGGTGGATCCGGGGCGAGGATCGTGTTGCCCAGCCTGAAGTCGCCATGGACGATCGTCGCCCGAGGCGACTCGGGCAGGTGCGCCGCCAGCCATGCGCCGACCGTCTCCACCTCGGGGATATCGCGCGTCCGGTTGTGCTCCCAGAGGCCGTTGAAGCGCCGCAGCTGGCGCTCCAGATAGCCCGACGGCCTGCCGAATCCCTCCAGCCCGACGGCGAGCCAGTCGACGGCGTGCAGCTCGACCAGCACGTCGATCAGGTCGTTCGCGACCCGGGCGCGCTCCGGCTCGGTGTCGAGCTCCGGCGGCATCGCGTCGCTGACCACGTGCCCAGGCACCATCTCCATGACGTAGAACGGCGAGCCGATCACCGCGGTGTCCTCGCCGACCGCCAGCACCTTCGGAGCCCGCACGGGCGTCGGCTCCAGTGCGCGCAGCAGGCGCGCCTCGCGCAGGACGTCGTGCGCGCTCGGGGGCAGCGGTCCACGCGGCGGCCGGCGCAGCACGACCCCGGTGCTGAGCGCGAAGGTGACATTGGAATGGCCGTCGCCGATCGGGACGGCCTCGAGGTCGGGCGGCGCCTCGAGTCCGTTGCGATCGAGGAACTCGAGCAGCGGCTCGATCACCAGGAGCGGCTCGCGCGCTCCCTCGCCGACCTCGGCGTGGGTGTGGACGATGTCGTCGGGCGCCGGAGCCAGGCTCATCGGTGCGGAGGGTACCGGCGCGCGCGATGACGAGCTGACTGGGGCCGGTGCTCACGCCGGGCACCGTAAGCTGCGTGACCGCCGAGGCCAAGCGGGTGGGGCGGATGCTGACGTCAGCCACGTGACCGCGGGGGCGCGCGCGCAACCGCTCCGAGCGATGGTTTCGCATGCAATCAGGTCATTTGCGCGTCCGCCCTCGGGGACTACACTGGGTCCCAAGTGGCGAACACGATCCGATTGCTGGAGGTCGATCCCGAGCTCGGACGGGCGATTGGTGATCACGACCGCCTGGACCGGGCCATCGGAGCCATCACCGGCACCTATGCGCGCTTCGAGGCCGGGTCGTCCCGCGAGCTGACATTGGCACTCGAGGACACGCGGCTCGGGGCGCTCGTACTCGACGGGTTCATGGTCAACGAGGTGACCATCGCCGGGCGTACGACAGCGGACCTGGTCGGTCCCGAGGACCTGATCCGCACCGGCGCCACGGCCGCAGACGCCTCGATGCTGCCGCGCGCGGACTCCTGGACCGCGCTCACTTCGGTCCGCCTGGCGATGCTCGACGACACCTTCACCCAGCAGGCGAGCGCGTGGCCCGAGATCGTGGCCGCGCTGCTCGAGCGCGCCACGCGCCGCGGCTCCCGGCTCGTCGTGGGCCAGGCGATCCGGACCCTGCCCTCGATCGACGTGCGGCTGCTGGCCTTCCTCTGGCATCTGGCTGCCCACTGGGGCGTGGTGCTCCCGAGAGGAGTCGTGATCGAGGCGCCGGTCAGCCACGAGCGGCTCGGCCGGCTGATCGGCTCGCGGCGGCCGACGGTCACGGCGTCAGTGGGGCGGTTGCGCGCCGCGGGGCTGATCGAGCAGCGCGAAGACGGCTCCTGGCTGGTGCTGGGGAGCCTGTTCTCCGACGGCGGCGCGGAGTATCACCATGCTCTCTCGGGTCTCGAGGAGATGCTGCTTCCGTCGGCCCTCGGAGTGCGGCGCCGAGGCTTCGCCGACGCGCCGGCGCGCTCGCGCGCCACGGCGGCACGGGAGATCTCCGAGCGCCTCGAGACCCTGCGCGGCATGCTCTCCGACAACCAGACCACCCATGAGGAGCAGTTCACGCTGATGCGCACCCGGGCGGCGGAGGTCCGCAGCGCGTCGCTGGCGCTCTCGGATGAGCTGCGACGCACGCGCGAGGCACGCGCCGCGCGGAGCGCGGTCGCCGCCCGCGCACGCGACCGCGCAGGGCGGGCGGCCGGGCGGAGCGAGCGGGCCGCCGGGCGCGGCGATCGCGACGCGGCAGCTGCGGGCGGCGGCCAGTCCCCGGCCGAGAACGGATCGGGCGACCCCGAGACCAGCAATCAGACGGCCCGCTAGGGATGGCCGCGGTGCCGCAACCGGGCAAGGGAGTACGCCTGCAGCGTCCGGACGCGTGCGTGTTCATCGGCGGGTCCGCGGGTGCGATCGAGGCGTTGGCGGAGCTCCTGTCCCGGCTGCCCGAGGATTTCGGTGCGCCCGTGATGGTCGCGCTCCACGTCGGCATGACCGGCGCGAGCGTGCTCCCGTCGATCCTCGACCGCGTCGGGTCGCTGCACGCGGTGTCGCCGGCCGACGGCGAGTCGCTGGTCCGCGGGGTCGTCTACGTCGCCCCGCGGGGCCGGCACCTGCTGGTCGAGGACGGGCGTGTGCGGCTTGGCCACGGGCCGACCGAGCACGGCGTGCGGCCGGCGATCGACCCGCTGTTCCGCAGCGCGGCGCGTGAGTTCGGCCCCCACGCGATCGGCGTGGTGCTGTCGGGCATGCTCGACGATGGAACCGCGGGACTCGGCGAGATCCGTGCCCAGGGTGGCTGGGCGCTCGTCCAGCAGCCGAGCGAGGCCGCGTTTCCGAACATGCCGCAGAGCGCGATCGGGAACCTCGACGTCGATGAGGTGCTACCGATCGCCGAGCTGGCCGCGCGCCTCGATGACCTCGTGCGCCGGCCGCAGTGGCGTCCTAACCCGTCCGACGGCGGCGGCAGGGTGGCGCCGTCCGCCCGGGCCGAGGAGGACGACGACACCGAGCCGCCGGGTATGCGCACCGACATCACCTGCCCCGAATGCGGTGGCGTGCTGTGGGAGGAGATCGACGACCAGCTGACGATGTACCGCTGTCAGGCCGGGCACGCCTTCTCGGCCGATAGCCTGCTCGCCGTGCAGGGTGAGGGTCTCGACACGGCGATCTGGCGCCCGATCCGGATGCTGCGCGAGCGCGGTGCGCTGCTGCGTCGGCTCGCCGCCCGAGCCTCCGCCCAGGGCCGCGAACGCTCGGCCCGCTACTTCCAGGAGCAGGCTGACGACGCGCTGCGCCGCGCCTCGGAGATGCGGCGGGCGATGGATGGCGGCGCGTCGGCGCGTGCCGGCGCGGCGAAGAGCAAGGGCGACGCGGAGCCTGAGGGCGCGGCGGAGCCTGATGCCGCGGCCAGCGCGCGTGCCGACCGGGTCGGGGTTGATCCGCCGTGAGCACCGCCGATCGTCAGGAGCTCGGTTCCGAAGAGGGCCAGGCGTTCGAGCGCCTGCTCGAGTACATCGAGCGCAATCGCGGCTTCGACTTCACGGGCTACAAGCGCTCGAGCCTCCGGCGCCGGGTCGGGAAGCGGATGCAGGACCTGGGGATCGAGGGCTACGAGAGCTATCAGGATCACCTCGAGGCGTCGGCCGAGGAGTTCGCCGAGCTGTTCGCGACGATCCTGATCAACGTCAGCTCGTTCTTCCGCGACGAGGCGGTGTGGGACTACCTTGCCGGTCGTCTGATCCCCGAGGTGCTCGAGTCCCGGGCCGACCCGGCCCCGATCCGGGTGTGGTCGGCAGGCTGCGCGACCGGCGAGGAGCCGTACTCGATCGCGATGCTACTGGCCGATGCGCTCGGGCTCGAGGCCTACGCGGAGCGGGTGAAGATCTTCGCCACCGACGTCGACGAGGATGCGCTCGACCAGGCGCGGCAGGGCGTCTACACGCCCAAGCAGACAGAGCCGGTGCCGGCCGCTCTGCTCGAACGGTACTTCCAGCGCTACAACGGCAACCTCAGCCTCAGCAAGGACCTCCGCCGAGCGGTCATCTTCGGGCGCAACGACCTCGTCCGCGATGCGCCGATCTCCAAGCTCGACCTGCTGTTCTGCCGCAACACGCTGATGTACTTCAACGCCGAGACGCAGGCCGGCGTGATCCGCCGCCTGCACCTCGCGCTCAACGAAGGCGGTGCGCTCATCCTGGGCAAGTCGGAGCTGCTGCTCAGCTACAGCGAGGGATTCAAACCGGAGAACCAAAGCCTGCGCGTGTTCCGCAAGGTGAAGGGAGGCAGGTTCGGGGACGGGATCCCGGTGCTGCCGGCGGTCCGGGTGGCGCCGACCGCGGACCAGATCCCGGACGCCGTGCTGGAGGCTTTCCGGCTGAGCCCGATCGCGCAGCTCGTCCTCGACGCGGAGGGGATGGTCGCGCTCGGCAACGAGCCGCTGCGCAAGCTGTTCGGCTTCAGTGACCACGATCTGGGGCGACCGCTGCAGGACCTCGAGATCTCCTACCGTCCGGTCGAGTTGCGCTCGCTGATCGATGAGGCCCACACGCGCGGCGAGCCGGTGAGCGCCGAGCCCGTCACGTTCAGGTCCCGCGACGGCGTCGACCGCTCGTTCGAGATCGAGGTCACGGCGCTGGGCGACCGCGGCGACAGCGGCGGGACGAGCATCGCCTTCCTCGACGTCACCCGCTACAACCGGATCACCTCCGAGCTCGAGACCTCCAAGCGCGAGCTGGAAACGGCCTACGAGGAGCTGCAGTCGACGGTCGAGGAGCTGGAGACGACCAACGAGGAGCTGCAGTCGACCAACGAGGAGCTGGAGACGACCAACGAGGAGCTGCAGTCGACCAACGAGGAGCTCGAGACGATGAACGAGGAGCTCCAGTCCTCCAACGAGGAGCTCGAGACGATGAACGACGAGCTCCGCCTCCGGACCGGGGAGCTGAACCGGGTCAATGTGCTCGTGGACTCGATCATGATGAGCCTCGGTGTCGGCGTGGCGGTCGTCGACCGCGAGCTGCTCGTGCAGGTGTGGAACAACCGCAGCAAGGAGCTGTGGGGGCTCAGCGCCGAGGACGTTCGCGATCAGCATTTCCTCAACCTTGACATCGGCCTCCCCGTGCAGCAGCTGCGCGACGCGTTGCGAGCGTGCATCGGCGGTACCTCGGAGGGCGAGGAGCAGCGCCTCGATGCTCGCGACCGGCGCGGCCGCGACATCGTGTGCCGCGTGCGCGTCGCCCCGCTGGCCGGACCGCACGGCGATGTGCGGGGCGCGATTCTCCTCATGGAGACCGATTGAGTCGGGTATTCCAGCTGACGTGGTTCCCCTTACCGAGTGGTGGGCGACTACGCCGGGGCGCTCGCCTGGCCGTAGGTGCTGGACGTCGTCCTGGGCGGGCTGGACCAGACGCTCACCGCGATGCGCCACCGCTGCGTCGGGCTCCTGGTCGATGACGCTCCGACTGGCGGTCATGTCGGCCACCAGCACGCGCAATCGCGTTCTGAACAGCCGGTGAACTAGGCCGCCGGCGCTCGGCGCGCCGCCGTTTCGCTGCGAGAATCGATCGCATGGACGATCACGCCCGCGGCTCGGTCCTCGTTGTCGACGACGAGCCCACAATTGCCGAGGTCGTCGCGCGCTACCTCGAGCGGGCCGGCTACCGCACGCGGGTGGCCGCCGACGGCGTTCAGGCGCTCGAGGCGGCCGCGACGCAGCGTCCCGATCTCGTCGTGCTCGACCTGATGCTGCCGGGCATCGACGGGCTGGAGGTGATGCGCCGCCTGCGCGACCAGGATCGTGAGCGCATCGCAGTCATCCTGTTGACCGCCAAGGGGGAGGAATCGGATCGCGTGATCGGGCTGCGGCTCGGCGCCGATGACTACGTGGTCAAGCCGTTCTCGCCCGCTGAGCTGGTGGCGCGCGTCGATGCGGTGCTGCGCCGGATCGATACATCGCCCAGCCAGGAGGCGGCGATCGAGCTGAGCGACATGAGCATCGATCCCGGCGCGCGCCGCGTGTTCGTCCGCGGGACCGAGGTGCAGCTCACCCAGCGCGAGTTCGAGGTGCTGCTGTTCCTGGCCCGCCATCCGGGTCAGGTGTTCTCGCGCAACCAGCTGATGGATGCCGTGTGGCAGTACTCCTTCTACACCGACACCTCGACGGTCACCGTTCACATCCGTCGCCTGCGGGCCAAGATCGAGGCCGACCCCGCGCAGCCTCGCCACATCCAGACGGTGTGGGGCGTCGGGTACCGCTTCCAGCCGTGAGCGCCGTGACGCCCGCACGCCTCGTAGTCGTGCTGGCCGCGGCGATCCTCGCCGGCGTGATCGCGGTCGCGTCGCTCGGCGGCTCCGGAGCGCTGGAGACACTGGCCGTGCTGGTGGTGATCGCCGCCGCGGCGATCGGCGCCGGTCAGGCGGTCGCACTCGCGCGGGCCCGGGGACGCGCCGGCCCGCTCTCGCGGCAGTTCGCGCTCGCCGTGGCGATCGTCGTGGCGCCGGTGCTGCTGGCGCTGGTGTTGATCGGCCTGCTGATGTTCGTGTCCGGGCACGACGCGGCGCTGGTGGCTGTGATCGTGCTGTTCGTCGGCGTGGTGGCGGTGATCGCGGCGCGGCTACCCGCCGACGGGATCCTGCGCGACGTGGCTGCGATCCGGGATGGCCTGGTCGCGGTCGGCCGCGGGGAGCGCGAGGTGCGGATCAGCACCGGTGCCCGCGACGAGCTCGGCGAGCTCGCGGCCGCGGCCAACGCGATGATCGCTCGGTTGCAGGCCGAGGAGGCGGCGCGCGATCAGTCGGATGCCGCCAGGCGGGATCTCGTGGCCGCCGTGTCGCACGACCTGCGCACGCCGATCACCTCGCTGCGCCTGCTGGCGGAGGCCGTCGGCGACGACATCGTCGACGGCGAGACCCGGCGCGGTTACCTCGAGCGCATGCGGACGCACATCGACGCGCTGAGCGCGCTGATCGACGACCTGTTCGAGCTCTCGAGGCTGGAAGCCGGGGACATCAGATGGTCGCTGGAGCGCGTGCCGCTGGGTGAGCTCGTGGGCGAGACGGTGGAGGCGATGCGGGTCCAGGCCGAGATCAAGGGTGTGGCGGTCTCGGCCGAGGTCCCCTTGGCTCTGAGCCCCGCGCAGGCCAACCCCGAGAAGCTCCAGCGCGTGCTGTTCAACCTGATCCAGAACGCGATCCGGCACACGCCGGCGGACGGGAGCGTCGTGGTCCGCGCCGAGCCCGTCGCCGACCGGATCGAGATCGAGGTTGCGGACACCGGTGACGGGATCGCGCCGGCCGAGCGCGAGCGCGTGTTCACCGCGTTCTACCGCGGCGGCACCGACGCCTCGCGGACGAGCAGCGGCGCCGGGCTCGGCCTGGCGGTGTCGCGGGCGATCGTCGAGGCCCACGGCGGCCGCATCTGGCTGCCGGAGGCCGCCGTCGGCACGCGCGTGCGCTTCAGCCTGCCCGTGGCTGCCTGATCAGGGCCGCCAGCCCGATCGGGACCGGAGGCCGCCGAAACGGCCGCGGATCAGGTTCAGACCGGCAGCGCTGCCGAGCGCTCGCCCACGATGCGATCGAACCGCCAGCCGCAAAGCTGCTCTCGGCTGCCGACCAACCCCACCACGACGGCGCCGGTTCGCGCCTCGATCCGGCCGAGCAGCGCCGCGAGTCGATCGCGCAACGCCATCGCCGGCGGCGTGTCGTCGAGCGCCCAACGCTCGTCACCGTCCTCGACCAGCACCGTCACGCGATCGGGGTGACCGCGTTCGATCTCGTCCAACAGCTCTGTATCGGCTTCCGCCGGTCCCACGATTGCAAGTAGATCGCTCATGACATCGAGTCTCCTCGGCGTGGTAAAGCGATCCTGAACACGCTCTAACAAAAGCGAAACGTTCTCCGTGCCGTCCGAGAGACACCGTCTAACCTCGGTGGTCCAACCATGCCCGAACTACCCGAGGTCGAGATCACCGCGCGCTTGATCGGCGGCGCTGCCGCGGGCGCTCGGGTGGAGTCGGCGCTCGCGCCGGGGATCAACACGCTGAAGACCTACGAGCCGCCGCTGACCGCTCTCGACGGGCTCGCCGTCCGCGGGATCCGGCGCCGCGGCAAGCTGTTCCTGCTCGACGTCGGGGACGAGCTCACGCTGCTGATCCATCTGATGTCCGCCGGGCGCCTGCAGCTGTTCGACGCGCGTGCCTCGCTGCGCGACCGCACCTCCCGGCTGCTCGTGCGCCTCGAGGACGGCCGCGAGCTGCGCCTGCGGGAGTTCGGCACCCGGCAGCGGGCGTGGGTGAAGCTGCTGCCCTCCTCCGAGGTCGATGCCGAGGAGACGCTCGCCGCGCTCGGACCCGAGGCCTGGCCGGACCCGCCCCCGCTCGACGGCCTGCTCGACGCACCGCGCCCGCTCTACGCCGTGCTGCGCGATCAGCACGTGATCGCTGGGATCGGGCGCTCGTGGGTCGACGAGATCCTCCACGCCGCCCGGATCTCCCCGTTCAAGCGCGGATCGGACCTCGACGCCGACGAGGCCGAGCGGCTGCGGACCGCGATCGTCCAGCGCCTCGGCGCCGCGATCGACCACTACGAGCAGGTGATCGCGCTGCCGATTCCCGACAAGCTCCCGATGCCGCTCACCGTCCACCGCCGCAACGGCGAGCCCTGTCCGCGCTGCGGCGATCGGCTGGAAGCGGTGTTCTACGAGGATTACGTGATGTGCTACTGCCCGACCTGCCAGACCGACGGCAAGCTGCTCAAGGATCGGCGGCTGTCGCGACTACTCAAATAGGAGCCAGATGAGCCTCAACCCCGGCGACGCAGCCCCCGACTTCACCCTGCCCAACCAGGACAGCGAGCCCGTTGCGCTCGCGTCGCTACGCGGCAAGACCGTCGTGCTCTACTTCTACCCCAAGGCGGAGATTAGGGCAAGTAAGAGCAATAAGGAGGGCGGGCGATGAGCCTACAGCCAGGCGATCAGGCCCCCGACTTCACGCTCCCCGACCAGCAAGGCACCCACGTCACGCTCTCCGGGCTGCGCGGCCGGACGGTCGTGCTCTTCTTTTACCCCAAGGCCGATACGCCAGGGTGCACCGTCCAGGCATGCGGCGTTCGCGACCACAGCGCTGACTACGCGAAGGCGGACGCGGTCGTGCTCGGCGTGTCACCGGACCCGGTGAAGAAGATCGCCAAGTTCGACGACAAGCACGGGCTCGGCTTCCCGCTGCTCGGCGATGAGGATCATGCGGTCGCCGAGGCCTACGGGGTGTGGGTCGAGAAGTCGATGTACGGGCGCACGTACATGGGCAACGAGCGCACGACGTTCGTGATCGGGCCTGACGGCGTGATCGCGGACGTGTTCCGCAAGGTCAAGCCGGCGGAGCACGACGCGCTTGTCCTGGGCGCACTCGGGCAGCGCTGACGGTCCCCACCGTCTGCGAACGCTGGCACCGTCCCCGAATCCGGGTGGAGAACCGTGCGAGTCGAGAAATCCTGTCCCCTCCCGAAGACGCACAACCGACTCCGACAGTTCCACGCTCTCTGGCATGAAGCCGCGGCTGCCTATCCCGATCCAGACGACTTCACCATCAAGCTGAACGCGTGTATCCAAGCGGCTCGGAGCGTGACGTTTGTCCTTCAGAGGGAGCATTCGAAGTCCGAAGGCTTCGACGAGTGGTACTCGACTTGGCGGCGAAAGATGCGTGATGATCCGATGCTCCGCTGGCTCGTGGAAGCGCGGAACGAGATCGAGAAGGAGGGCGACCTCGATACGCACGGCGAGGCATCGGTAACGCTCGCGGTCGGCGCGCTCGAGGAGAGACTCACGACGATTCAGGTTCCTCCACTGCTGTCGCCATCGGACGTCGCAGCGGCCGTCAACGTGGATGGTCTCGACGAGGAGACCAGACGAGACGCCATCCTCGTCGTAGAGCGTCGCTGGACAGCCGACGCACTACCCGACGCTGAACTTCTCGACGTTCTCGGCCATTGCTACGGAGTCCTCGCGGTCATAGTGAGTGAGGCTCACGAGCGGGTAGGAGTCCACATGCGCACTTTCGGTGGCGAGACGCACGGCGGGCGGCACGACCGCCGCAATCACCCGTCGGGTCGACTGCCGTGCATGGTCGCGACCGCCACGATGCGGACGGCGTACTGGCACCTCGGTTCGGACAGCCTGGTGACGCTCGAGGTGGAAAAGACCCCGCGCGAAGGATTCAGGGGCGGCTGACGTGATCTCCCATTACGGGCCGACTATCGCGGGTCACCGGATTCATCCCGACATGCCAATCGAGGAGCAGGCGGAAGCGATGCATCGGCTGGGGCGCCTCATGTTGGAGGTCGACCGGATACATCATGCTTTCGCGTGGCTACACGATGGCCGGCGTCAGCTGAAGATGGTCCGGGTCGATCCTGAGGACCAGCAGGCGAAGGCGGTCCTGATGCGGGGCCTCGCGGCGGACATTGATCGACTTGGGGCGGACTCCCTGATCATGTCGAGCGAGGTCTGGCACGCGTCTGAAGTGGCGCACGACGATCCGCGCGCCAAGTTGCGTGCGGGAGAGCGCGACGATCGGCGTGAGGCGGTTGTGACTTACCTGCTTCAACGAAACGGGCCGAACCTGATGTGGAGATCGACGTTTGAGCGTTCCGCGGACGGCGAAATCCTGCTTTCCGATCCGGTACGAAGTGATCTGGCCGGGCCGACGATCTTCGAGCCGGTGCTGCGAGTCTGGCGACGTTGGAACGACGGACCCGGACGGGATGACAGGCCAGATGGCTCCCGGTAAGCAGAAAGGCAAGAAGAAGGGCAAACGCAGACCGAGGGCAAGATCATCTACTGCGGGCGTCCCGCCGGCAGCAAGGAGCACATTGTGGCGACTCGGTTCATCGACGTGCTGCGCGAGGACCCGCGCGGTCTCCCCTTACCTGTCGTGCTCAACGTGACGCTGTCCAGCGGAGTCAAACGTCGCATTGGAGGAAAGAAGCTCAGTGGAGGGCGCTACACGCT
This sequence comes from uncultured Solirubrobacteraceae bacterium, assembly GCA_963816005.1. Lineage (GTDB taxonomy): Bacteria > Actinomycetota > Thermoleophilia > Solirubrobacterales > Solirubrobacteraceae > Palsa-465. The sequence continues at coordinate 457,255 of CAWFKF010000062.1, forward strand.
GGAGTACACAACTCAAGTGTGCGATGGGTGTAAGAGCGGATGGATGAACGACATCGACTCGGCCGCGTACCCGGTGATAGCCGAGATGATCCGGGGTCATTGTGTCGCGCTCAACCATGATGCCCAGGCCTCGGTCTCGGCCTGGATCGCGAAGGTGGCCGTGACGGCACGCTCCGCACCGTACGATCCTCTCCCGATAGAGCCTGAATGGACCAGCTACCTGTACTCGCACCATTCTCCGCCTCCCAGCTGGGACGTTTGGGTTGGGAGGTACGGAGGGTCGCGCCCTTGGTGGTACCGCCCGGACGATGTGCGGATTGAACTTCGCCCGGGCAGCGGCCCGCCTCCACCCGGTTTTCTTCGCCAGAACGGTGTACTCGCAACGCTTGCGATCGGCTATCTGTTTCTACAGGTATTTGGGGTAAGTGGTCCGGGACAGATCGTCGGCGAAGAGACCACACTGCCACGTATCTGGCCGGTGCAACTCACTTCCGTAAACTGGCCACCGCTTGGGCACATCGACGACGCTGGCCTTCCTCTGTGGGCGGAACGGCTCTTGCACACGAAGCGACCGTAGACCCCGTTCACGCTCACCAACGCCCGGGTTGCGCCAGGGAGACCAGGCGCCTTCCACGTCGTTGCGCAGCCACCAGCCAGGTTCTCATTTGGGCACGATCGTCCATGGCCAAGCGTCGAGGTGGTGCCAGAGGACGCGCCCACGTCTTGGTGATCTGCGGGCTGAGATTGGGTCGGTGAATCCCGGCCGGCCAGTGGGGGCCTCGATCGGCAATGCCGGGGACGTCCCGCAGTGGGCGCGGGCGCCTCCACCGCCCCACCACTGCCCGGCCTCGGCGGCTGCGGCGTAGATCGCTCCCTTTGGCGCGCCGTAAGCCTCTCTACGGCCGTCCGGCAGCAGGCGTAGGCAGTTCGGGCGGGCCTGCTCGGAGCCCGGACTATTACCAGCCCAATGGTCAGTGGTGCGAGGGGGCTGGCGCTTCGCGCACCCGCGCTGTCTGGCTGTAGCGGCGACGAGTCGTAGAGTACGGCCACCGCGATGTCTGTCCCCGACTTCCAGACGCTGATGCGCCCGCTGCTGGAGGAGTACGCAGTGGGGGGCGAGCGGCGCATCGCCGACGTGCGCGCGGTGCTGGCAACGAGGCTCGGCCTCACGGATGAGGAGCTTGCAGAGCGGCTACCCAGCGGATTGGCGAGGACATTTGACAACCGGGTCGGGTGGGCGGCGACGTACCTGTGCCGCGTGGGTCTGCTTGCACGGGAACGGCGCTCGGTGTACGCGATCACGGAACGCGGGCAGGAGGTGCTGGCTGCGAATCCGGAACGAGTGGACCTCGGCGTGCTCTCTCAGTTCCCCGAGTTCGCCGAGTTCAGGCAGGCGAGTCGGGGGAGGAGGGCGACGCGTGGTGCCAGCGCGGCCACGGAGGAATCCGCGGTGACAGAGACCGCGACGCCCGAGGAGCGCATCGATTCCGCTACCACGAGTTACGCGATGCCCTGATCGCCGAGCTCCGGGACAGGATTTCGGGCGTCACGCCCACCGCCTTCGAGGATCTCGTGCTCGACGTACTCCACGCGATGGGCTACGGGGACGGCACCGAGGACTCTGGGTTGCGCACGGGCGCTAGCAGCGATGCCGGGATCGACGGGGTTATCCGCGAGGACCGCCTGGGGCTCGACGTCGTCTACGTGCAGGCGAAGCGATGGGAGGCGACTGTCGGACGTCCCGTCGTTCAGGGCTTCGTCGGCGCACTGCAGGGTGCGAGGGCCGCGAAGGGGATCATCTTCACGGCGTCGGCCTTCTCGAGCGAGGCCCGGGCGTACGCCGCAAGCGTTTCGCCGCGCGTGGTGCTCGTAGACGGCGAGCGGCTCGCCGCCCTGATGATCGACCACAACGTCGGCGTTAGCGACCGCGAGACGTACGCCGTGAAGCGCGTCGACAGCGACTACTTCGGCGACGACGCGTAGCGCCGGAAACCGCGAGAAGCGGGGACGGCTCGCCGCGCTCGGCGGCAGTTGGCTGGAAGTACCTAGCGTCAAACCGTATTTATGGCCCATCCGCGCTGCACGGTTGACCGGCGGTTCGATGGTCCCGTTCTGGAGCTATGATCGCAGGGGGCTATCTATTTGAGTCAGGTTGACGGCCGTGGTGGGCAGCCGACCCTCGGTCAAGGCGAACCGAGCACCGGCCGCCGTGTGGCTCGCGCGAGAGGGCGGGACGTGAGCTCTCAGGCCGACGCGTAGATCGCCCGTGTCGTCGTGCTCAGCCTGAGTTAGACCTAAACCAAGCGTAGGTTAGGTCGGAGGACTCGGGGGCGGGCCCTGCAAGGCCGTTTGTTCCGGGGTTTTGTGGGCCGACTGCGAGCCGATGCCTGATCGTCTGCGTGCGTGTTGAGGTGAAGCGTGCCCGGCTACGGATTGGGCTGCTTGTCTGAGCTTCAGCTCGGCGGCTTTGGCGGCGATCTGTCGCATCTGTTGGATGAGGTGTCGCAGTCGGCGGTCGTTGGCGATCCATTCCTGGTAGAGCTCCGCCTCGTTCTCGGTGAGTCGGCGTGTGACGGTCTTGCCGTTGATCTTGGCGGTCCACTGGTAGTAGGGGCCGTGGGGCTGGGGCGGGTCGGCGTGGCATTTGCAGCCGGGGGTCGCGCAGCGGGTATAGCGGCGGGTGACGCTGCCTGAGTGGATCAGGCCGATGGTGGCGAGTTCGGCGGCCAGGTCGCGATATTTCTGCTCGTAGTCGGCCAGTCGCTCGGCGGTGTTGGTAGGTGGCATCTCGTTTCTCTCCCGCGGTTAGTATCCACCACGATACCAGACAGTAGGGCTACTGTCTGGTATCGTGTGTGGCACAGACTCAAGAGGCCAGGAGGAGAGACCGATGAGCACGAACCGCCGCACGCGAACCGCCCGACTGCGCGCCGAAGCGACCGCGATCCAGCGGCGTCTGGAGCGCACCGTCAGACCCAACATGACCGGGCCGGTGCTCGGACGAGCGAACATCGCCTACGAGCTCTCGGCGCGCACGAAAGCAACAGGGCACGGCGGTATCGGCGCGATCGCGAAGCTGATCGGCAACGTCGGGCTGGCCAGCGAGATCGACAGCTCGCTGGATCTGCTCAAGCTGCACAAGCCCTACTACGAGTCCGATCACGTCCTGAACATCGCCTACAACGCCCTGTGCGGCGGGCAACGCCTGCAGGACATCGAGGCGCGCCGCTGCGACCGGGTGTTCCTCGACGGGTTGGGGACCGAGAGCCTCCCGGACCCGACGACCGCCGGGGACTTCTGCCGGCGCTTCGACGCAGCCTCGATCATGGCTCTCCAGGAGGCGGTCAACCTGGCCCGGTTGAAGGTGTGGCAACGTCAGCCGGACGCGTTCTTTCAGCAGCCGGCGGTGATCGACGCCGACGCCAGCATCGTGCCGACCGACGCGCAGACCAAAGAGGGGATGGATATCTCCTACAACGGCATCTGGGGGTACTCGGCGTTGGTGGTCTCGCTCGCGAACACCAAAGAACCCTTGTATCTGGGGCTTTTGGGTGCCAACCGGCCCAGCCACGAGGGCGTGGTCGACTACTACGACCGGGCGATCACCCTGTGCCGCGAGGCCGGATTCACAGAGATCCGTCTGCGGGGCGACACCGACTTCTCGCTCACCGCCGAGTTCGACCGCTGGGACGCCGACGGGGTGCGCTTCGTCTTCGGCTACGACGCCCGCGCCAACCTCATCGAGCAAGCCCAGAGCACCGACGAGGAGATCTACCACGAGCTCGTCACCCGCGCCGAACGACAGATCGCCACCACGACGCGCACCCGCCCGCGCAACCTGAAGGACGAGATCGTGCGCGAGCGCAACTACAAGACGCTGCGCCAGAAGGCCGAGGACGTCGTCGAGTTCTCCTACCGTCCCGGCAAGTGCAAGCGCGACTACCGAGTCGTCGCGCTACGCAAGAACATCTCCGTCGAGCGCGGCGAGAACGTCCTGTTCAGCGAGTACCGATACTTCTTCTACATCACCAACGACTGGGACATGACCGCCGACGAAGTGATCGACCAAGCCCGGCAACGCTGCAACCAGGAGAACCTCATCAGCCAGCTGAAGTCCGGCGTGCGCGCCCTGCACGCCCCAGTGAACACCCTGTGCGCGAACTGGGCCTACATGACCATGGCCGCGCTCGCTTGGAGCCTGAAGGCCTGGTGCGCCCTCCTACTACCAGTCAGCCCGCGCTGGGCCGAGCGCCACAACGAGCAACGCCGGCGCCTGCTCACCATGGACTTCCGCACCTTCCTCGCAGCCTTCATCGAGATCCCCTCCCAGATCATCACCACTGGCCGGCGCGTGCGATGGCGCATCCTCACCTACAACCCATGGCTGGGCGCGTTCTTCCGCCTCCTCGACACCCTCTGACGCTCTTTCCGCACCTCAGACGTGCGGAAAGAACGCCCTGACGAACCGCGACCCGCCATACCGACCGCCGGCCACACCAGGCCGGCACACCAGCAACCCCGAACAGGGGACAGACCGCGTCATGTGACACCCACCCACACCGAGCGCGAGTCCGATCGCCACCCAGATCCGTTCCTCACCCCCCACAACCGCGCTCAAACCTCAGCCGGTCGAGCCCAGAACCGTGAACCAGCCTCGCACGCCCGAGATCGCTTGTTTTAGGGTTAGATAGATAGCCCATTGATCGCAAAGCTGGGGGGCCTCGGCTATCCGTAGGTGTCCGGGGGGCAAGCGCACGCAAACGCTGATGCTGAGGGCCGACGGTCGGCATACGGTTGTGCATTGGGGTGTGATCGGGGCCAACGACAGGAGTGGGTGCCATGCGCGGTCAAGTGCAGCGAGCCGGACCAGTGGTGGGGGCGCATCGGGGTGTTCGGTGGCGGATCGCGCGGGCTGGGTTGACCGCCAGGGCTTTGATCGTCGCCGCTGGCTGCGGCGTCTTTGCGTTGGCCTTCGCTGGCCCCGCGCAAGCAGCGGGCACTGTGCCGCACGCCAACCTGACAGCCGTGTCGTGCGCGTCAGCGACCTCATGCACGGCGGTCGGAACCGGGGGCACAACCTTCACAACATTGCTGACGCTCGCGGAGCACTGGAACGGCACGAGTTGGACCGTCCAGGCAACGCCCCGCCATCCGAGCGGCGCGACGACCGCTTCGCTGTCTGGGGTGTCGTGCCCGTCCACGAGGGTCTGCTTCGCCGTGGGGAGCCTGACCATCAGCAACGGCCGCCATCTTGTGCTGGCGGAGCGCTGGAACGGGACAAGGTGGACCCCACAGCCGATCTCCAGCCCACGCGGCGCGACCACCCGAGCCTGACGGGTGTCTCGTGCACGTCGGTCAGCGCGTGCACTGCGGTCGGGAACAACTTCTTCAGCAATACTGGGAGCCCGGAGTTCGTGGAGCGCTGGAACGGAACGACCTGGGCACTCCAGACGCTACCCGCCCCAGGCGATGCGGCAGGATGGCGGCCCTTTGCGCTGTCGTGCAACTCGCCGACCGCGTGCACCGTGGTCGGCCTCGCCTCCAACGGCACCGGAGGTAATAACCCGATCGCGGAGCGCTGGAACGGGAGGACCTGGTCGATCCAAACGCTCCCCGTCCCTCCAGGCGGCGCCCCCTGGGAGAGTGCCTACCTGACCGGGGTGTCGTGCACTTCCAACAGCGCATGCACTGCCTTCGGCGGGATCGACCTCGGCGGCGACGTTGTGGGGCCATACGCGTGGAGCTGGAACGGGACAAGCTGGACACTCCAGACCGTCCCCTCGCAGCCGCTCGGGAATGGGTGGTGGCCAGAGGAGGTTTCATGCACATCTGCCGCCGCGTGCACCGCCGTCGGGTACTACCAGCGGTACACGGACGGTGCTCTGGTGAATTTCGCTGACCGCTGGAACGGGACAAGCTGGTCCGATCAGCCGATGCCCGACCCCAGCACGGGAGCGGGAGACGCTCTCCTGAATGGGGTGTCGTGCAGCTCCAGCACGGCATGCACCGCTGTCGGGAACTACGACGGCTCGACCACGACCCTGACGCTCGCTGAGCGCTGGAACGGCACAAGCTGGGCGGTTCAGCCGACCCCGTAGACAACCCGGAATCTGCCCGAACAACATCAGCCATGAAGAGCATCCACGAACGTCAAGAACTCAAGAAGTACGGCGGCGAGTTGATTTCGTTCGCGCCCACTGCTGCGATGAAGTTCGGGCTCAGCGATGAGCACATCCGAGCGGACAACATCACCGCGCACGTCGAGGTCCATGACGCAGGTAGTCGCGTGACGGCAACGCGCGTGGTGGCCATCGGGGTGTTCTCGCTCGCGGCGAAGAAGAAGCGTCCCAACGCGGTGACCCTCATCTTGAGAGGCAACGACTACGCCAGGGTGATCGAGTGCGATCGTCGCGAAAACGCAGAGAAGTTCGCCGCCCGCGTGAACGCGATCACGGCCGTGGTACCCGCACAGGACGCCACGACGCCGCGACGCCACAGGGCGCGGCAGACCCGATCGAGCAAGTCCGCAGGCTCAGTGAGCTGCGGGACCAGGGGACGATTACCAGCGAGGAGTTCGACACGGAGGAAGGCCGAGCTGCTCCGCCGCATTTGAGCGTGACCGCCATCGACCTCGGTCGCAGCAAGCGCGCCCGTCCGGATGGGAACGGACATTCATCGCCCACGCGAGCGCTCCATCAACAGCCGTGCGCGTAGCCGCAGCACGTCGCTACTGGTCGGGCCGCTCGTGGCGGAGAGCCCGAGCCGCCGCCGGATCGCGGCCACGTCCGCAACTGGCGGGACGCAGCGGTCGCTAACGGTGGTGGCGCGGGCCCGGTGGGACTCGCCGTCCATCACGTCGCCGGAGCACTCTGGACACCTAGCCATGAACTCGCGCTTGACCTTCCCTGCGCCGGCGCAGGTCGCACACTCGCCGTCGTCCGCGCGCAGGAGTCGCCCGCCCGAGAGCGAGACGATCTCCCCGGCGCCAATCACCTTCGGCCCGATCATCTCGGCCAGGCTCCGTCGGGACTCCGGGCTCAGGTTGCGGGTTGAGGCCTTGGCCGCGCCGAGTAGCTCCAGCGCTCTCAGGTTCGCGGACGTCCCCGGGTTCGCGCCGTACCCGACGATGCTGCAATCGCCGCGATGTAGCTCGACGCTCCTGATCGTCCGCTCGCTGTAGGTCAATGGCAGGCCTTGGTGGTCGATCAACAAGGACACGCCCGGTTGCACAACCCAGGCCTGTGGCGTCCGAGACCGCAGTGCCGATTACGCCAAGGCGGACGCGGTCGTGCTCGGCGTCTCACCGGACCCGGTCAAGCGAATCGCCAAGTTCGACCAGAAGCACGGGCTCGGCTTCCCGCTGCTCGGCGATGAGGACCATGCGGTCGCCGAGGCCTACGGGGTGTGGGTCGAGAAGTCGATGTACGGGCGCACGTACATGGGCAACGAGCGCACGACCTTCGTGATCGGGCCCGACGGCGTGATCACGGACGTGTTCCGCAAGGTCAAGCCGACGGAGCACGACACGCTCGTGCTTGGCGCGCTCGGCCAGGATTGACCGCGGTCAGCCGAGGTTGTGGTTATGCCGGTGCCCGCGCGAGAACCAGGTCAGGGTTGTGTTGTGCAGTGAGACATTGCTCACCGGACCAGCGTCGAGTTCGACGTTCTTGCGTGCGTGGGCCGTGCGCGCCCAGAGTGCCACCGGGCTGAGGGGCTGCAGGGTCGACCCCTTGAGCCAGGCGATTGCGCCGTGGGCGGTGAGGTAGAAGACCTGGGACAGCTGGGGCCCTGGGCCGGGCGGGAAGGGGATGTTGTTGGGTGGGCTGTAGTCGAGAACGGTCAATTGACCGCGCGCGAGGTCGGCGAGCATCAGCGTCGTGCTCGTTCCCGCTGGGCCTCCGTCGGTCTGCTCGAGGGCGACGAAGCGGCCCGCGACCCGAGGGCCGACGATGGTATCGATCCTGACCGGAGCGTTGAAGGTGTGGCCGAGCGTCGTGCGACGCCCGGTCTTGCGATCGCAACCGAAGTATGCGAGGTCGGGGCCGAAGCTCTTGAACACGTCGTCGCGGTAGTCCTTGAGGCTGTAAACCCGCACCTGGTTGGTGGAAGCCACCGTCTGGGAGTGCTTCACGGCGCAGGTCGGCTTGGGCTTTGCCTGCGCCACGGCCGCCAGCGCGGCGACTCCTACCAGGATGATCCCGACCAATCCGCTCACGCGGTTGCTCACGAGTGCTCCCCTCCGTCAGGGTCCAGCCCCGCCAACCATACCATTGCTGCGCGAGCAACGATCGCCGGCAGCCCCACGGCGCAGATCGACCGGATGAGCTCCTGAGCGGGTCTAACCGGGTTACTGCAGGCCCTCGCGCGCCTCGCGCACGAGCGTCACGGCCTCGGGGAAGATGACCGCCATCACGGCGCGAAGCTGCTCGGCCTGCTGCTCGGTCGTGCCCTGGATGTTGGCGCGGTTGATCGCCGCAACGGTCAGGTCGACCGCGAGCTTGATCGCGTTGTCGGCCCAGGCGAGGCGCTGAGCGCCCTGCATCTGCTCGGCGAACTCACCGAGCCTGCGCTGCAGCTCATCCGGATCACCGAACAAACCACCGAATCCGCTTCCTTCCATGACCTGAATGGTAGCCGGTGGCGTGCACGGGCTGTCGCAGAGCGCACGGGCGCGTCGTGCTTGAGCAGGTTTTAGAGGAAGGACGGGTGCCGGGTGCAAGGCTCGAGGCGGTGAACTGGACCCGAAGCGAGGTCGTCCACGCGGCGAGTGTAGGTCCCTCGGCGTGGGATGTTCCTCACGCGACGCGCCGAGAGCCGGTGTCACCGTACACTGGCGCGTCGATGCCGCCGCCGAACGAGAACCGGACGCGACGGCGCCGCCGTCTCGAGCTCGCGATCAGGGTGGTGGAGCCGCTGCTCGATCTGCTGCTGTTCGCCGGCGATCGCGTCGCTCGCGTGCTCGAACCGGACGACTCCGACTACGTTCCCGCGCGTCTGGCGCCGGAGGGGGAGTCGGCGCCGCGGGGACTGCGCTCCTTCCATGCTCAGCAAGCGTCGCGATGAGCGCCGCGCCGTATCGCGCCAGAGCAGGCACGGCAATCGGCGCCGCGCGGCTAGCATAGGCGCATGAAGGCAGACGACCGGCTGAAGTACGAGGCGCGCGTGGGCACGCGCTATGCCGTGCTCGCGGCGCTGGCCGGCATTCTCCTGGTCGCCGCCGCCGCGATCCAGCTCTCCGGTACACACGTCAAAGTCGACGAGCTGACCGCGGACCTGATCGTCGCGCACAAGCGGTATCCGATCGACATCATCGGCGCGTTCGTGAACGCGCTCGCGTTGCTGTCCGTCGCGGGCACGCTCGCTTACCTGTATGGCGCGGCGATGGCGCGAAAGCCGGAGCTCAAATCGTGGGTTCAGATCGTGACGATCGTGGGCGGCGTGCTGGCCGCGGTGTCCGGTCTCATCTACGCGTTCGTGATCGCCTCCAAGGCCAACGACTTCGTCAGCCACGGCGCGCAGACCTACCAGGAGGCCCACCAGCTGACCCAGGCCACGATCGTGCTCGTGATGCCGTTCATCGGCCAGGCCGCCGCTCTGCTTCTGGCCGTCGGCTTCGTGCTGACCTCGCTCAACGCACTGCGGGTCGGGCTGCTGACGAGGTTCATGGGCTATCTCGGGATCTTCGCCGGCGTGCTGGTGATCTTCCCGATCGGATCACCCGTGCCGGTCGTGCAGGGCTTCTGGCTGCTGGCGCTGGCCTACCTGTTGGCCGGTCGATGGCCCACCGGAGTGCCGCCGGCGTGGAGGACTGGTGCGGCCGAGCGGTGGCCGTCCTCGGCCGAGCTGCGAGAGCAGCGGACCAAGACGGCTCCGGCGGACGGCAAGCCCAAGCCCGCCCGGGCCCCGGCGGCCCCGGCGCCCCAACCGGTCGGTGCGGCCGGTGCGCGCGGCTCACGCGCCGAGACGCCCAAGCGCAAGCGCAAGCGCCGCAACAAGTAGCTCGCACATCCGTCCGTCCGGGTGTGCGCCCGCGCCGCCGATGCCGATGAGGGTTCTCAGAGGCGCCGATCCCGGTACGAAGGCGGGGGAGGCGCCCACAGTTGCAGGTCCTCGTTCCTGTCGTACCAATCCACCCGTGCTGTCCTTCCCGATCGTCACCCCGCCGCCCGCTGCGCCGCGCTCCGGGGGCTTGCGCCCTCCGAGCAGATTCGCGCACGGCGGCTAGTAACGCCCCGGCCGAGACTGCCCCGACCCCTGTCCACGCCCGGGGTCGGGGTTGCGGGGCCTGTCCGGTAGGCGGCGATCGCTCATCGTGCCGTTGGGGGCCGCTGGACCGCCCGACGGGACCGTCAGCGAACTCGACAAGCTCCGCCTGCTCGGGACCGTGGGCGAGCCGATCAACCCCAAGGCGTGGCTCTGGGCGATGTGACGACGCTTCGCGACCCCGACGTGATGTCCGGATCCTGCCTCAGGACACCTTCAGCGCGGTGTCGTCGATCACGAAGTTCGTGGTCCCGCCGGCGCTGTCTGTCTCGGAGCCGCGGAAGCGAATTCTCACGGTCTGACCGGCGAAGGCCGACAGGTTGAACGTCAGCTGCTGGTAGCCCGAGGCGTGATTGAGGTTGCTGCGTGTGGTCAGCGTCGCCAAGACAGTGCCACTGCTACTGCTGAGCAGTTGAACCGAGAGTGTGTCGACCGCTGCGCCTCCACGCTCAGTCGTGTCGACGTGGCTGTAGAACGAGAGGTTGTAGTTGGTGCAGCCGGACGGGATCGTCACCGTCTGCAGCAGAGAAGCGACGTTCGGCGACCCATGGCCACCGAAGCGGGCCTCGTAGCTGCCGGAATGCGCTGGCTCGGCCGTAGTCGAGTGCTGGACCACCCCGACGGTGGCCGCCCACGGGGTCGCCGACCCGGTCTCGAAGCCGGGGTTGCCGAGCAGCTGTTTCGCCGTGCAGCCGCCGCCGCTCGAGCGGATCGTCCACGAGAACGATGCGCTTCCGGTGGCGTTGGTCGTGTCGGTGGCCTTGACGGTCACGCTCGAGGACCCTGTGGTCGTCGGAGTTCCCGAGATCACGCCCGTGGAGGCATTGATCGAGAGGCCGGCTGGCAGCCCGGTGGCGCTGTAGTGGAGCGTGGCCCTGCCCGAGTCGCTCGCGTGCACCTGGAGGCTGACGGCGCTCCCGACGGTGCTCGTCTGGGCTCCGGGGTTGGTCACCGTGATCGTGTTGCCGCCACCGTTGGTGATGATCGGGTGGGTGACCAGGCAGCCGCCGGAACCGCCGCTGAAGTCGTTGGCCCAGATTGACTGCACCGCGAACGAACCCGTCGTCAAGGAGATGTCCTGGCTGGCGCCCTGGCCGGAGCGGATCCAGGCGCACTTGTCGGCGGCCTCGTTTCCGGCGCTGTCGGTCCAGCCGCCGGCCGGGAACTGGTCGGTGATCGTCTCGGCGTACTCGTGGCCGCCGACGATCGTGACGCCGTCGAGCCCGCCGGCGGAGCCTGCGTTGACGAAGTTCGCACCACAGCTCGCGCCGGCATCGGTCACGTAGGGCATGTTCGTGAACGCCAGCTCGTCAGCCGCGCTGCCGGTCGCGTCATGCCAGGCGCAGAACTGGCCCGAGGGCGTGTTGAACCCGTCGGGGTGGGCGCCGGGCGGCGAGACGATGAAGTACTGATCGTTGCGGTTGGCCGCGGTTGTCGTGTTGCCGAAGTGGTTGGCGGCCTTGACCGCCTCGGCGCCGAGCTGCGAGTAGCTGGCCTGGGACGGGGCCGCGGAGCTCTCGTCGGCCCACACACTGGCGAGCGCCCCGCCGGTCGGGTAGCCCACGTGCGCCGCACTCGCGGGGCATGTCTGCGCTCCCGTCACGACGCCCTGGCAGTACTGGGTCATCACGCCCGACCACAGCTCCGCGCCGGTACCGAGCCCGGTGAAGAACGCCTGGAGATCCGGGGCGATCCCCTTCGGATCGCCCGACAGCGTCGCGTAACCGTGGGAGTTGGTCGACTGCGTGCCCCATTGCGAGCCCCAGAAGATCAGGAACACGCGCGGGGGGCCGGTCGTGACGCCGACGCCGTTCAGCCCACCGCCATAGGCGAGGTTGTTGCTCGAGTTGTTGCTCGACGCCCCCGCCGCGGCGTTGGGTGCCCCCGCCGCGTTGCTGCCCCGCGGGGGATCACTCCGTGGCGATAGGCATGGGCCTGCGCGAGCGGTGACACGCTCACGCGGGCCGCCGCAGGCGACGCGAACGCCGCCGCGAGCACGATCAGGGCCAGGGCTGGAGCCAGCCTCGCCGACAGCGCGACACGACGAGACCGCGGCACCAGCCTTCGCTCTGACATCTGCTTCCTCTCGAGAAGATCGATCTTGGCCCCCGGCGACCCGGCTCGCCTCGCAACCGGCATCGCGGACGGGTGCAGCATGACATCCAACCGCCCGCGTGCCAAGTCGCGCAGCCATCTCGACAGAGATTCGACCTCTAAGCTTGTGGCATGTGCCGAAGCATTCGAACCCTCCACAACTTCGATCCTCCTGCGACCGAGGAGGAGATCCACGCGGCTGCACTGCAGTACGTGCGCAAGATCAGCGGCTCCTCGAAGCCGTCACGAGCCAACGAGCAGGCGTTCCTGCACGCCGTCGACGAGATCGCCGAGGTCTCACGCCGGCTCTTGGGCGAGCTGTCGAGCAGCGCCCCGCCGCGCAACCGCGAGGTCGAGGCGGCGAAGGCCCGCGAGCGGCGCCTGCGTCGCGAGCTCGCCGGCGCGCCGGGCCTGCGAGCGTGAGCGCGTTCGCTCCGCTCATCGGTGGCTGCAACTGCGGCGCGGTCCGGTTCGAGGTCACCGAGCCGCTCGTCGCGGCGACGTACTGCCACTGCACCCGCTGCCAGCGCCGCTCCGGCGCCGCGGCCTCGCCGAACGCGCGACCGGCACCGGGCTCGTTCCGGGTCCTCGCCGGCGAGGACGCGCTCCGGGCCTGGAAGCCCGAGCCGGGATGGGAGAAGTGGTTCTGTGGTGAGTGCGGCTCGGCGCTGTTCAGCCGCAACCCCGCCGACCATGATCAGGTCGGCATCCGCATGGGCGCCTTCGACTCCGACCCCGCGATCAGGCCGACCACGCGTCAGTTCGTCGCTTACGCCGCCTCGTGGGAAGAGATTCCCGACGACGGTCTGCAGCGCTACGCGGAGAGCTCGATGAATCCCGGCGCGCGGCGTTAGACCCCGAGCGCGCGGCGCAGCCCGGCGAGGTGCCGGCGCGCGATCGGGATCACCTGACCGCCGGCGAACACCAGCTCGGCCGTTCCGCCCAGCAGCGGGCGCACCTCGACCGCGCTCTGCGCATTGGCCACGTACTGGCGATGGACGCGCATGAATCCGAACTGAGCCCACCGCTCCTCGAGCTCGGCCAGGGTGGTGCGGAGCAGGTACTTGTCCCCGGCGGTGACGATCCGGACGTAGTCGCCGTTGGACTGGGCGAACAGGATCGAGCCCCGCGCCACGAGCCGGGTGCCGCCGCCGCGGATGTTGGCCACGGCCACGACATCGGTCTGGTCGGGCGCTCGCGGGGCCGTTGGCGACCCCGCCGGCGGCCTGTGCCCGGCGCGTTCCTCGACTGCCACGACCACGCGGTCGATCGCCTCCTCCACCCGGCGCCGGCTGACCGGCTTGCGCAGGTAGTCGAGCGCATGGAGCTCGAAGGCGTCGACCGCGGCCGTGTCGTAGGCGCTCACGAACACCAGCTCCGGCGCGGTCGCGAAGCGCCGCAGCACGCGGCCGAGCTCGACCCCGTCGAGATCGGGCATCCGCACGTCGAGGAAGATCGCGTCGTAGTGCTCGTGCGTGGCCTTAACGAGGGCATCGTGTCCGTCGGACGCGCATTCGACCTCCTGCACCGAGGAGAAGCTGCGCAGGAGCCGCGCCAGGTCCTCGAGCTGGCTGCGCTCGTCGTCCACGGCCAGGATCGTGATGCCGGAGCGCATCACGCGGCCTGCACCTCGGCCCGCAGCAGCGGGACCGTCATCACCGCCGTCGTCCCCTCGCCGGCCCGCGACTCGATCCGCAGCGCATACGCCTCGCCGAAGCTGGCACGCAGGCGGCCATCGACGTTGGTCAGCCCGATACCGCCGCCCTCGCCGGCGAGCATGGCGTGCACCCGATCGGCCGGGATCCCGCAGCCGTCGTCGCTGACGCGAAGCTCGACATCGCCGGACACGACCCGTCCGGTGATCTCGATCCGCCCGTCGCCCGCCCGTCGTTCGATGCCATGCCGGACCGCGTTCTCGACCAGCGGCTGAACCGACAGTGCCGGGACCACGGCCGACAGCGCTTCCGGCGCGACCTGCACCGTCACCTGCAGTCCGTCCCGGAACCGGGCCTGCTCCAACCGGAGGTAGCGGTCGACGTGCTCGAGCTCGTCGGCCAGGGTCACGTAGGGACGCCCGTCGCGGAACAGGTAGCGCGTGAACTCGGCGAAGTCGCTCAGCAGCTCACGCGCCTCCTCCGGGCGGGCATGGATGTCGCCCGCCACGGCGGCGAGCGCGTTGTAGATGAAGTGGGGCGAGATCTGGGCTCGCAGGGCCCTGAGCTCCGCCTGCGCGAGCCGCTCCTCCTGCTCGTCGAGGACCGAGAGGGCGATCTGCGCCGAGACCAGCGCCGCCGCCTCGTGGACCACTCTCACCGCCTCGTGGCGCGGGCGCCCCTCCTCCCGGTAGAAGACGATCAGGGTGCCCGCGCGCTTCTCCTGCACCAACAGCGGCGCCAGCACGGCGGCGCGCAGCGGACACGCCGGATCCGAGGACACGAGCCGTGGCTCGATGTGGACGCGATCGTCAGGCGTGCGGGCGAGCAGGCGCGAGAGCAGGTCTCCGGGGCGCACCTGCTCGCGGCCTTCGCCGTCGATGGCCAGGACCGACCAGCGGTCCGCGAGCGCCACGGCGACCGCTCCGGTGAGCGCCCGCAGGTGCGGCAGGACCCGCTCGGCGCTCCGGGCCTCGAGCCCGCGGCGCAGGTGCGGGAGCGTCGAGGTCGCGGCGTGCAGGGCAGACTGCATCCCGCTCGCCTGCGGTGCCTCCGATCGTGAGAGCCTCCAGCACCACGCGACAAGAGTCGCGAGCACGATCCCGACCAGTACCCCGTACACGAAGTGCATAGAGACCTGGGTTCAGCTTACTCCCCGTCGCCGTCGTGTCCAAGTCGGCGGGTCAATACGGCTGCCGCCGGATCCGGACGCCAGAGTCAGGTCTGCGCGCCGGCGCGAGCGTGGGTGCGGATCTCGGACAGGATCCGCTCCAGGCGCGGCTCGGTGTCCTGATCGACGTGGGTCATCGCGTGGGCGACCGCCGGGTGGACGGCGGCGATCTGCGCGTGCATCTCGTGCGCGACCGCGCGGTAGCTGGGATGGCCCTCCCGGCCCGAGCGGAGCTCGATCAGCTGCATCGCCTCGCGCGCGTTGAGATCGAGCACATAGCGGATGCGGTAGCCGAGACAGAGCGCGTACGGCGCCGCCCGCTCGAGGCCCTGGCCGGCGAGTCGCTCGTACTCGAGCCGCGAAACCTCGAGCGCGCGGCGGTACTCGTCCCCACGGCCGGCCAGCTCGACCTGCTCGGGCACGCCGGCGCCGAGGTCGGGCGTGAGCGACTGCCACTGGATGGTCAGCATCCGGTGGCGTTGCAGGTCCCGGAATGCCCCGTAGTCGGAGACGATCTCGAACCGGTAGCGGAGCGCCTCGAGGCCGCGTCCGGGCCGGTGGCGCCGGTTGGCGCGGTCGCCCACGAGCGCGGCCAGCAACGCGCCGCGGTCATCCGGGTCGAGCGCGGTGAGCGCGCTCTGGATCGATTCCTCCGAGCAGGTGGCCGACTCGAACAGAAGCGCCGCCAGCAGATCCCCCTCGTCGCCCTCGCTGCGCAGCAGCGTTACCGATGGGCCGGCCGCGGCGTCGCCGTGGAGGTCCAGGCGCCGCGCCCAATGCTCGCCCGCCGCGGCCCGCCGTTCCAGGTAGCCGATCCATTCACCGCCGCGCTCAGGGCGCCGCACCCGCGCCACGAAGCTCGGCATCACCGCCTCCACCGCCTCGAGCATCATCGCGCCGTAGCTGCGGGCCTCCGGGAGCGGGTGGGCGAGCAGGTGCATGATCAGCTGCTCGTACGTCTGGCCGGTGGCGTAGATGCCCATGTGCGAGAGCGCGCTCGCCGGCAGCAAGCCGCGCAGGAGGTCGAGTGCCTTGGCCTTGATCGCCCGGGCATGGGCCGCCGGGGCTTCCTCCCCCCGCCGCGGATACTCCGCTTCCGCCCATGCGGTCACGGCGGGCAGCGAGGCGGAGTAGATCGAGAACAGCGTGTTCATCGCCCGCGCATACTCAGGTCCCAGCTCGGAGTCGCGGTAGTAGCGGTATCCGCCCCGAGGCTCGGGCATCGGCGTGTCGTAGGCGATGTACCGCGTGGACTGCTCGAGGTACGCGCCCAGACGCGGTCGCTGCAGGACCTTGGTGAGGACGTTCGAGACCCACTCACAGGCCACGTGGGCGCCGCCGAGCTGGGCCACCGAGTCGTCGCCGTAGCCAACGAAGATCCGCTCGTACAGCGTCGCCGCGCGCTCGCCCTCGGCCGCGTCCCAGCGCTCCGCCGGCGCCGTGGCGGGGAGATCCTCGGCGAACTCGGCGAGGAACAGCTGTCGCAGCGTGCCCGGGTAGCGCGAGTAGCGGGCGAACAGCGCGCCCTTGACCGTCTCGGGCAGGTTGACCAGCGCGAACACCGGCCGGTCGAGATTCGTGAAGTGGACGCTCAGCCGCTCGCGCTCGGCCGCTGTGAAGCTCTCGACGGGGTAATCCACGGGCGGCGGATCGTAGCGCCGCGGGCGGAGGGCAACGAGGGCCCGGGTCGGCCGGACCTGGGGGGACTCGCGGAACCTGATCCTCTTTCCCCCGCCGGCCGTCTTACGCCTACCTCACGGCGACCGTTCACCGCCAGCCCACGCCCAGCCGGCCGGCCCCTAGAACAGCCCCGTGATCGCGCTGCCGGCGTGCGAGACGAGGTGGAACAGGGGCTGCGGGAGGATGCCGAAGAAGATCGTGGCGACGGTGCACACGAGCGCGACGACGGCGACCTCAGGCTGGGCCATCTGGCCGGGCTCGAGCGCGCCTCCGTCACTGAGCTCGCCGTCGTAGCCGCGGCCCGGCTCGGCGTCCGCCTCCGGGGAGCCGCCGGCGATCGCGGGCAGCGGGCCGCTCGGCGTGAGGACCGGTCCCGGCGTGCGGTCGACGGGGATCTCCGGGGCGCGCCGCATCCACATCGTTGCCACGACGCGCAGGTAGTAGCCGAGCGAGATCATCGAGCCGATCACGATCGCGATACCGAGCCAGGTGTAGGAGCCGGCCACGAGGGCTCGGATCAAATAGAACTTGCCGATGAAGCCCACGGTGCCCGGGATGCCGGCGAGGGCGAGCATGGCGATCGTCATCGGCCACGCGAGTCCGGGGTTGCGGGCGCCGAGGCCGGCTAGGGCGGAGATGTCGTCGCCGTCGGCGCTCTCGCGCTGGCGGGCGACGACGACGGCGAACGCGGCCAGATTGATGAGCAGATAGGCGGCGAGGTAGAAGACGGTCGCCTGGATGCCGAGCTGAGTGCCGACGACAACGCCGGAGAGCATGTAGCCCGCCTGGCCGACGCCCGAGTAGGCCAGCATCCGCTTCAGCGAGGACTGCCCGAGGGCGCCGACGTTGCCGACGATGATCGTGAATGCGGCCAGCGCGGCGAGCCACGGCGCCCATTGGTTCTGGGCGCCGATCGCGGCGACATCGAAGAAGCGCAGGAAGATCCCGATCGCGGCTGCCTTGGTGGCGGTGGCCATGAAGGCGGTGATCGGCGTCGGCGCGCCCTCGTACACGTCGGGCGTCCACTGGTGGAACGGCGCCACCGAGGCCTTGAACGCGAACCCGACGATGACCAGCGCGATCCCGGTCAACAGCATCGGATCCGACAGCAGACCGCCCAGCAGGCCGCCCTTGGAGACCGCGGCCGCGATCACCGTGTAGTCCATGGAGCCGGTCGCGCCGTAGATGAGCGCCAGGCCGTAGGCGAGCGTGGCCGAGCCGACCGAGCCGATCACCAGGTACTTGAGCCCGGACTCCAGCGAGCCCTCGCGGCGCGCCTCGCTGGCGCACAGGACGTAGAGCGGGATCGAGAGCAGCTCGAAGCCCAGGAACAGGGTCACGATGTTCGTCGAGGAGACGAGGATGGCCATGCCCAGCACCGAGAACAGCAGCAGCGAGTGGTACTCACCGTGGCCGGCCTCCTCCGGGGCCCGCCCGCGCCAGGAGAGCAGCACCGCGGCGATCGCGGCGGAGGAGAAGATCAGATCGAGCACGAGCGCGAGGTCGTCGACCTGGAGCGCGCCGGAGATGATCGAGTTGGAGTGCTTGAAGCGGGCGATCTCGAACCCGATCGAGAGGCCGAGGACCAGCAGCGTCAACGCCGGCACCACGCGCCGGCGAGCGGCCGAGCTGCCGAGCAGCCCGACGAGCAGCACGACCAGCGCGCCGATGGTGAGCACGACCATCGGCGACAGCGCCAGCCAGTCGATGTGGGGGCCCCTGATGTGGGCCGCGGCGAGCGGAGCGTTGCGGGTCACGATGGTCATGGCGTGCCGCTCCCGCCCGTCGTGCCGCTCCCGCCGGCCGCGCCACTCCCGCTCGACGCCGCCAGGAAGAACCCGTTCAGGCGCGCGTCGCGCAGCGCCTGCGCGGCCGGGTGGCTGCCCGCCAGCAGCTGGGCCGGTGCCACCGTCGCCTGCACCGTGCGCTCGGAGCGCTCGAGGCCGAAACGGGGGAACAGCGCCAGTGCCAGGATCACCGCCACCAGCGGGACGACGCCGATCAGCTCGCGGGGCTCGATCTCGCGCGACTGCACGCTCGGGCCGACCCGGTTGTGCATCGAGCGGATGTACAGCCGCAGCGCGTAGTAGGCGGCTCCGATCACGCCGAGGAAGGCGATCACCGACACGGCGAGCTTGGACTGGAACACGCCGAGCAGGATCAGGAACTCGCCGACGAAGTTCGAGGACCCGGGGATCGCGAGCGTGGCCAGACCGACGATCAGGAACAGCGACGCGAGCACCGGCGCGCGGAAGGCGATGCCTCCCATCTCGCGCAGGTCCTCGGAGCCGCGGGCGCGCGAGGCGAGCGCGGCGACGATGAAGAACAGCGGCGCTGTCACGAGACCGTGGTTGACCATCTGCAGCAGCGCTCCCTGGGATCCGGTCGGCCGCAGCGAGAAGATCCCCAGCGTGATGAAGCCGAGCTGCGCGACCGACGAGTAGGCGACCACCAGCCTCGTGTCGTTGGTCGTGAAGGCGAGCGCGGTCGCGTAGATGATCGACACCAGCGAGATGAGCAGGATCAGCGTCTGGTAGTGGACCGATGCGAACGGGAACAGCGTCAGGGTCACGCGCAGGAATCCGTAGGCCGCGACCTTGGAGAGCACGCCCGAGAACACCGCGACGGCCGGAGTCGGCATCGACTTGTACGCATCGGGGAGCCAGCCGTGGAACGGAACCAGAGGCATCTTGACCATGAACGCGAGTGCGAAGCAGAGGAAGATCCACTCCTGCGAGGTGTGACCGAGCGGCAGCACCCGCAGCGCCGAGAAGACGAACGTCAAGGGGGTTCCGTGCTGGTCGGAGGCGAGCACGCCGGTCGCGATCGCCGCCACGAGCATCAGGAACGAGCCCACCAGCGTGTAGATCACCAGCTTGGTCGTCGCCCGGACGCGATCGCCCGAGCCCCACATCCCGGTCAGGAAGTAGAACGGGATCAGCATCAGGTCGAAGAGGGTGACGAACAGGGCCAGGTCCTGGGCGCAGAACGCACCCAGCACGGCGCTCTCGGCCAGACCGAGGTGGAAGTAGAAGAGCTGGGGCCGGTCCCAGTCGCGCCGGGCGGACCACAGGAAGGAGACCGAGAAGAGCAGCGTGGTGAGCACCACGAGCAGGACGTTGAGGCCGTCGAGGCCGAGCTTGTAGTGGATCCCGAGCTCCGAGATCCAGACCTTGTCGGTTACGAACTGCAGCCCGGCCCGGCCGGTGCTGAAGCGGGCCAGGAAGGAGATCGAGATCGCCAGCGTCACGACGGCACCGAGCGCGTTCCAGCGTCCGACCCAGGCGCGCGGCAGCGCGGTGCCGACGAGTCCGACGACGAGCGGCAGCCAGATCAGGATCGAGAGGCTCATGAGGAGGTGATCAGGAAGTAGAGGGCGGTGAGCGTGATGCCGGCGAGCACCGCGGCGGCGTAGTAGCGCAGGAAGCCGGTCTGGGCGCGGCGAACGAGGGCGGACGCGGCGCGGACGACCGAGGCGGTGCCGCCGGTGATGAAGCCGGCCACGAACACCCGCTCGATCACGGTGTTGCCGAACCGGCCGAACCACAGCGCGGGCCGCACGATCAGGAAGTCGATCGCCTCATCGAAGTACCACTTGTTGATGAGGAACTTGTGGATCGGCGCGAAGCGCTCGATCAGCCTGGCCGAGGTTCCCGGCGCGACCACCCAGACCCGGTAGGCGATCCCGACGCCGGCCAGCGCGATCGCCGCGCCGATGATCAGGCCGAGCCACGCGGCGCTGGTCGACGGCTCGTGGCGGATGATCGTGGAGTCGGCAAAGGTCGTGTCCAGGAAGCTCGACAGCGAGTGGTCGATGCCGGGCACCTGGGCCACGCCGCCGATGATCGCCAGTAGCGCCAGCCCGCCCATCGCGACCTTCATCGGCATCGACCGCTCGGCGATGTGGTGCTCGGGCCCGGGGAAGCCGACGTCGATGTCCTCGACCTCGCCGTTGGCGGGATTGACGGGCACGTCGACGTGATGCAGGTGGCCGTCCTGAAGCTCTCGGGCCTCCGGCACAGGCTCGCCGAAGAACGTCCGGAAGATCATCCGGAACGTGTAGATGGCGGTCATCAGGGCGCCGATGTAGCCGACGATCCCGAGCAGCAGGAAGCCGCCGCCGCGGTGGTCGAGGAAGCCGATGATGTCGTCCTTGGACAGCCAGCCTGAGAACGGCGGCATGCCCGACAGGGCGAGGCCGCCGATGAGAAAGGCGGCGAACGTGAACGGCATCGCCTTGCGGAAGCCGCCCATCCGGTCGAGCGACTGGACGCCGCCCATGGCGCTGATCACCGAGCCGGCGGCCATGAACAGAAGCGCCTTGAAGAAAGCGTGCGTCATCAGGTGATAGAGCCCGGCCGAGTAGGCGCCCACGGAGACGCCCATGACCATGTAGCCGATCTGGGACATCGTCGAGTATGCGATCACGCGCTTGAGGTCGGTGACGACGAGGCCGATCGAGGCGGCGATCAGGAGCGTGGCGCCGCCGATGATCGCGCCGACGTCGGCGGCGGCCGGCGCCAGCTCGAAGATCACATGCATGCGCGCGATGATGTAGACGCCGGCGGTGACCATTGTCGCGGCATGGATCAGGGCGGAGACCGGAGTGGGGCCCTCCATCGCGTCCGGGAGCCAGGTGTGGAGCGGGACCTGCGCGGACTTGGCGAATGCGCCGACGAGCAGCAGCAGGGCGCCCGCCACCAGGTCCGGGCTGTCCTGCGCGAACACGTGGGGGACGGCATGGAAGGTCTTGATGAAGTCGACCGTGCCCGTGTGGCCGAAGATGAAGAACGTCCCCAGGACCAGTCCGACGTCGCCGACGACGTTGATCACGAACGCCTTCAGGCCCGCTTTGGTGGCGGTCGTGCGCCGGTACCAGAACGAGATCAGCATGTACGAGGCGGCGCCGACGAACGCCCACCCGGCGATCAGCAGGATGAAGTTCCCCGCCAGAACGAGCAACAGCATCGAGAAGAC
This sequence comes from uncultured Solirubrobacteraceae bacterium, assembly GCA_963816005.1. Classification (GTDB taxonomy): domain Bacteria; phylum Actinomycetota; class Thermoleophilia; order Solirubrobacterales; family Solirubrobacteraceae; genus Palsa-465. The sequence goes on from CAWFKF010000062.1 coordinate 479,092, forward strand.
GAAGAAGTTGAGGTAGCCGAAGAAGCGCGTGTAGCCGCGGTCGGAGGCCATGTAGGCGACCGCGTAGAGGTGGATCAGCATCGAGACCCCGGTGACCACGAGCATCATGAACACCGACAGCGGGTCGACGAGGATGCTCATGCGGGCGTCGATGTCGAGCGTGCGGGCGTAGTCCCACACCGACGAGGTGAGCTCGCGCTGCTGCGGGCCATGGTTGAGCAGCGAAATCAGGGTGGCGAGGGCGAATGCGAACGCGAGCCCGATCACGGCCGTCCCGATCACTCCGGGGGTCCGGCCCTTGAGGACCTTGAAGCTGCCGCCGATCACGATCGTGCCGACGAGCGGGCACAGCAAGACGATCCAGGCGAGGGTGGTGGTGGCCATCTAACCGCCCAGCTCGTTGAGCTCGTCGACGTCGATCGGGAGCTTGCGGCGGTACATCGCGACGATCAGCCCGAGGCCCACCGTCACCTCGCAGGCGGCGACGACCATCACGATGAGCGCGAAGATCTGCCCGTCCGCGTTCCCGTGCAGGCGGGCGAAGGCGACCAGCGCCAGGTTGGCGGCGTTGAGCATCAGCTCGAGGCAGAGCAGGATCACGAGCGGGTTGCGGCGCGTGAGCACGCCGGCCGCGCCGATCACGAAGATCAGCGCCGAGACGACGAGGTACCAGCCGATCGCCATCAGCTGTCCCTCCGGGCGCCGACGCTCTCGGCCATCGATCCCACGCGATGGGAGAGCGGCTTGTGCAGCTTGGTCTCGAACTCCTCGTCGGGCTCGAGCCCGCGCCGGCGGCGCGCGAGCACGACGGCGCCGATCGCCGCCACCAGCAACAGCAGCGAGGCGACCTCGAACGGGAACAGGTACTTGGTCAGGAACAGTGTGCCGATCTGCCTCGGGCTGCCGAAGCCCGGGATGTACGGAGCGCCCTTGCCCGAGATCCCCTTCAGCGCCGAGCCGAGCATGGCGATGCACAACTCGATCGCCAGCACGAGCGCGAACAACGGCCCGAGGATGCGCAGACCGCCGCCGCTCGGCAGCTCCTCGCCGCCGCCGACGTAGGCGACGACGAACACGTACAGCACCATCACCGCGCCGGCGTACACGACCACCTGCGCGGCGGCGACGAACTCGGCCCGCAGCAGCAGGAACAGCGCCGCCAGCGAGATCAGATGGAACACGAGCGAAAGCACGCTGTAGAACGGATTGCGCAGCACGACCACGCCGATCGCCCCTGCGAGAGCGCCGATCGCGGCGAGGAAGAAGAAGACGGCGGACACGGCCGGCTACTCGCCCGCTCTCCGCAGCGGAGTGCGCTCGATCGGCTCGGCCAGCAGCATCTCCTTGGTGAAGATCAGGTCCGAGCGGGTGTAGTCCGACAGCTCGTAGTCGTGGCCCATCGTGATCGCGTCGAACGGGCACGCGACCTCGCAGTAGCCGCAGAAGATGCAGCGGCTGAGGTTGATCTCGTACACGGCCGCGTAGCGCTCGCCGGCCGACACGCGGTTCTCAGGCGTGTTCTCGGCCGCGACGACGCGGATGCAGTCGGCCGGGCAGGCGGCGGCGCACAGAGAGCAGCCGACGCACTTCTCGAGTCCGGGGAGGGCGGGATCCGAGCTCTCGAACCGGTGCAGCTTGTGGCGGCCGCGGAAGCGGGGATAGACGGGCGTCTTCTCCTCCGGGTACTGGATCGTGCTCGGGCCTTCGACGATGCGCGCGAACGTCGTCTTGAGCCCGCGCAGCGTCTCGCCGAAGGCGCGGTACGCGCCGGCGGCCGCCCCCGGAGCGGGACTACGGATCACTTCGATGACGTCGTCGCCGAGGTTGTATGTCATGAGACCACCAAGATCCCGGTGATGAGGAGGTTGAGCGTCGCCAGCGGAAGGAGGACCTTCCAGCCCAGCGACATCAGCTGGTCATAGCGCAGGCGCGGGAGCGTGGCGCGGATCCAGATGAACAGCGTGAGGAAGATCATCATCTTCGCCAACACGACGATTGGGTCGACCCAGCCGGGCGGGTGGATCCCGAACGGCAGCAGCCAGCCGCCGAGAAACATCGTGGTGGCGATCCCCGAAACGACGATCATGTTCGTGTACTCGGCGAACAGGTAGGCCACGAACGGGGTTCCGCTGTACTCCGTGAAGTAGCCGGCGACGAGCTCGGCGTCGGCCTCGACGAGGTCGAACGGCGCGCGGTTCGTCTCAGCAAACGACGCGACCATGAAGATGATGAAGCCGGCGAACTGTGGGACGATGAACCACATGCCCCGCTGAGCGTGGACGATCCCGGTCAGCGACAGGGTCCCCGCGGTCATGACCACGCCGATCAGCGCCAGCCCCTGCGAGACCTCATAGGAGATGAGCTGGGCGGCGCCGCGCATCGCTCCCAGGAACGAGTACTTGGAGCCCGATGACCAACCGCCGAGCATGATCCCGTAGAAGGAGATCCCAGCCAGCGCGAACACGTACAGCGGCCCCACGGACACGTCGATCCCGTACAGGCCGACCCGCTCGCCGAACACGCGCTGGACATCGCCGAACGGGATCAGGGCCAGCGCCCCGACCGCGGTCAGGATCGCGATCACGGGCGCGAGCCGGAACATGTAGGCGACCGAGGTCGTCGGGCGCGAGGCCTCCTTGGTCGCGAACTTGACGATCTCGGCCAGCGGCTGCATCAGGCCGAACGGGCCCACGCGGTTGGGCCCGTAGCGGCCCTGGAAGCGCCCGAGCAGCTTGCGCTCGTAGACGATCAGCACCGGCAGCAGGGCGAACACGACGCCGAAGATGACCAGCACCTTGACGATCGCCACCCACCACACCTCGTAGTAGCCGACGATCGCGAACGGAGTCACGGCTTGCGCACCTCCACCACGGGCTCGGTCAGCTCGTTGGCCGAGTCGGCCGCGATCCCGTCGGCCAGGAACGTCGTGCCCTCGGGGACGCCGGAGCGCACCGCCGCGGTCCCGTGGAGGCGATAGCCCGCGGGCCTGCCGCCCGCTCGGCTTCCGGAGTCGCGTGATCGGGCGGCGCCCGCGCCATCCAGCTGCGCAACCTCGACCGTCTCGCCGTGCTCGATCCCGAGCCGGGCTGCATCCTGCGGCGAGAGCTCGACCTGCTGGTGGGCGACGGTGAACTTGAGTGCGGGCGAGATCTCGACCTCGGGCGAGGCCCAGATCGGACGGTAGGTGCCCAGGCGCAGGCCGCCGTTGGCCGGCGCCTGTGCGCGCACTGCCGCCGCCGGGCCGCCGCTGGGCATCGCGCCGGCGGGCAGTCTCGCCGCCTGCTCGCGCGCCGGCCAGCGCACGCCTCGGCCACCGATCTCCTCGAGCGTGAGGCCGGTGTAGAACGGCACCGCCTCGGCGAGCCGCTGCCAGGCCATGGCACTGGTGGTCACCCGCTGGTCGTGTCCAATCCGGTTGGCGATCTCGACGACCACCGACCACCCGGCGCGCACCTGGTTCGGATGCGCGATCGCGCTGCGCAGCCGCTGAATACGTCCGTCGGGATGCACGACGGTCCCCTCCCTCTCGGCGTGCGACTCGGCCGGGAAGACAACCGACGCATGCTGGCGGATGCCCTCGGTAAGGACCGACGCATGCGCTACCACGAGCGCGGCGCGGGCGAGGGCGGCCTCCCACTGCGGGCGGTTGGGGAGCTCGCGGACGGGGTCGGTCTGCAGCAGGTACAGCGCCGTCAGCTCGCCTGCGGCGGCAGCCTCGCCGATCTCCGCGGCAGGGCGGCCCGCGGGCGCCTGCGCGTAGCCGGGCCCCGTCCCCGGCAGTGCGCCCGCCTCGCGCAGGCCGCGCCCGTTGGCGCCGGCCGGGATCTCGAGCAGGCCCGCGCCCGCGCGGCTCGCGAGGCCGAGGCGATCGCAGATCCGCAGCAGTGCCGGCAGCGCGTCGGCCGCGACCCGCTCGCCCCACAGGATGACCACGTCCTCGCCGCCCTCGAGCAGCTGCTTGGCCAGCGCGTCGAGCTCGCTGGAGCCGGCACCGCCGCCGGCGAGCGCCGACTCGAGCTCGGCCAGGAACGCGGCCTCGCCGCCGGGCGCATAGCGCAACGTCTGCTGGGCGTTCGCGTCGAGTGCGCTCGGGCGCGCCGTCGCGACCGCGAGCTTCACCCCCCGGCGCCGCACGCCCTTGCGGATGCGCAGATCGAGGATCGGCGCGTCGTCGAGCGGCTCGCAGCCGAGCACAACCACGGTGTGCGCGAACTCGATGTCTCCGACCGTGGCCTGCAGCGCGGGCGCGGCCAGCGCCCGGGCGAGCTCGAGCGGGACCGGTCCCGCGGTCCGGGAGTCGATGTCCGCCGAGTCGAGCCCACCGCGCAGCAGGTCCTGAAGCAGGAAGCCCTCCTCGTTGGTCGCCTGGCCGCCGAGGAGCGCTCCGACCCGGCCACGGTGGCGGCCGAGCCCGGCCGCGACCTCGAGCGCCCGCTCCCAGGAGACCTCTCGTAGCTCGCCGCCGTCACGCACGAGCGGCGCGGTGATGCGCTCGTCGACGTGCATCGCCTGGTAGGCGAAGCGGCCCTTGTCACACAGCCAGCCGTCGTCGACCTCGACGTTGTCCCGGGCCAGCACGCGCATCACCTTCTCGTCGCGCACCGTGAAGGAGACGTTGCACTGCGACGGGCACAGCGTGCAGATCCCGCCGGCCCCTTCGATGTCCCAGGGTCGCGCGCGGAACCGGTACGGCTTCGAAGTCAGCGCGCCGACCGGGCACAGCTCGATGATGTTGCCGCTGAACGGCGCCACGTACGGGTGCCCGTCGAAGGTGGCCACGAAGGTGTGGGCGCCGCGCTCGGCGAAGATCAGCTGGTAGTCCTCTGCGACCTCCTGCGAGAACCGCACGCAGCGGTAGCAGAGGATGCACCGCTCACGGTCGATCGCGACCAGCGGCGAGAGCGACAGCGGCTTGACGAAGTGGCGCTTGGGCTCGATGAAGCGCGAGCGGCCGCGTCCCCAGCCGAAGGTGATGTCCTGCAGCGGGCACTCGCCGCCCTTGTCGCACACCGGGCAGTCGAGCGGGTGGTTGACGAGCAGGAACTCGACCACCGCGTTCTGCGCCGCGCGCACGCGGTCGGTCTGGGTGTGCACGACCATGCCGTCCTTGACCGGGGTCGAGCACGAGGTTTGCAGCTTGGGTATCCCCTCGATCTGGACCAGGCACATGCGACAGGCCCCGACCGGATTGCCGAGCTTGGGCTCGTAGCAGAAATAGGGGATCTCGACGTCGCCCTGCTTGGCGGCATCGACCAGCATCGCGCCCTCGGTCGCCCGGACCTCGCGGCCGTCGATCGTGAACTGGATCTGTCTCTGATCGGGCCTCGGCATCAATGCACCGGGAGGGGTCCGGCGTACTCATCGGCAACGCCGACCGGAATCACGTTCTGCAAGGACCCGATTCCCGCCCTCTCCCTGGCCGCCTCGATGTGCTCCTCGAGCTCGGCGCGGAACTTCTCGATGATCGAGCCCACCGGCATCGCCATCGCGTCGCCGAGCACGCAGAGGCAGTTGCCGATGATCTCCTCCTGCACCGAGGCCATGATGTCGAGATCCATCGGCGTCGCCTCGCCCGACTCGATCCGCTGCAGCATCTTCACGGTCCAGTTCGTGCCCTCGCGGCAGGGGACGCACTTGCCGCACGACTCGTGCGCATAGAACTTGGCCAGCTTGTAAGCCACGTCGAGCACGCGGTGCGTGTCGTCGACGACGATGATCGCGCCCGAACCTAGCATCGTGCCGGCCTTGGCCAGCGAGTCGAAGTCGTAGGGTACGTCGAGATCATCGCCGGTCAGCACCGGCGAGCTCGAGCCGCCGGGGAACCACAGCTTCACCTCGCGGCCCTCGGCCGGGCCGCCGGCCAAGCCGTAGATGATCTCCCGGCTCGAGATGCCGAGCGTGATCTCGTAGTTGCCCGGTCGCTGGACGTCGCCCGAGACCGACACGACCTTGGTGCCGGTCGAGGTCTCGGTGCCAATGCTGGCGTACTCGGCGCCGCCCATGCGGATGATCGCGGGCACGGTCGAGAGCGTCTCGACGTTGTTGATCAGCGTCGGCCCCTGGTACAGGCCCTGGATGGCCGGGAACGGCGGCTTCAGGCGCGGGTTGCCGCGCTTGCCCTCGAGCGAGTCGAGCAGGCCCGTCTCCTCGCCGCAGATATACGCGCCGGCGCCGCGATGGAGCACGAGCGACAGACTGTGATCGGAGCCGAGGATGCGCTCGCCGAGATACCCCGCCGCATAGGCCTCGGCGATCGCGGCGTCGAGGATGTCGGCCTGGTAGTCGTACTCGCCCCGGATGTAGATGAACGAGGTGCCGATCCCGCCCGCGTACGCGGCGATCACGATCCCCTCGATCAGCATGTGCGGGCACTTCTGCATCAGCTCGCGGTCCTTGAACGTGCCCGGCTCGGACTCGTCGGCATTGCAGACCAGGTACTTGTCCATCTCGCCGCGGGGCAGGAACGAGATCTTCTTGCCCATCTCGAAGCCGGCGCCGCCTCGGCCCCGGATGTGAGACGCGAGCAGCTCGCCCAGCACGTCTTCACGCGACATCGTCAGCGCCCTGCGCATCGCCTCGTAGCCGCCTCGGCGCTCGTAGACCGCCAGCGTGTTGAGGCCGGGCTCGTCGATCTCGTTGAAGAGGATGCGTTGGTGGTCGGTCATGGTGTCCCCCGCAGGTCGTCCGGACCCGCGCCCTGATCGGGATGCTCGGCCTCCGGCCTCACTTGATCGGCCGCGCTGGGCGCGGCCTCGTTCGCGCCAGGGTCCACGGAGCGGCGGCGGCGCAGCTGCTTGGCCTCGAGCACCGGGCCGCCAGCGCGGAGGTCCTCGATGATCCGGCCGGCGTCCTCGAGCTCGAGCGGCCCGACATATTCGCCGTTGACCGACGCCATCGGCGCGATGTCGCAGGCACCCAGGCACTCGAACGAGCGCACGCTGACGTCGGGATCCTCGGTCGCGGCGGCGATCATCGCCTCGTAGAGCTCGTCCGCGCCGCGCAGCGAGCAGGAGATGTTCGTACACACGAACACGTCGTTGCGGGGCTTCGGATGGGTCTCGAGCATGTCGTAGAAGGTCGCCACCGAGATCAGGTATGCGGGCGTCACGCGCATCACGCAGGCCACCTGCTCGATCGCCTCGGGCGAGCACCACCCGTACTCCTGCTGCGCGCGATACAGCGCCGGGATCGTCGCGGAGCGGCGCTCGGGATACCGGGCCATCGCCGCCTCGATGTCCGCCCGGAGGGCCTCCGGCACGGGCGTCAGCGCCGGATCGGGGATGACCGCCGGGTCCTTGGTCAGGTCGGCGGCTTCGTCCCACCCGGGAACGCGCGAGCCGTGGCCAAAGCGTGGGACCGGAATCCCCGGAGCGGTGGTGCTCCCGGGGCGATCCAGGCCCGCGTTCTGACCACGTCGCTCAACGTCCGGTCTCGCTTGACCGGGCTTCGCCCTCATAAAGCTCATCGGTCGATCCCTCCGAGCACCGGGTCGACCATCGCCAGGGTCGCGATCAGATCCGCGATGTAGGAGTCCTTGACCATCGGGGCGGTGGCCTGGAGGTTGACGAAGCTCGGGTCGCGCATGTGCACGCGGGCCGGCTTGGCCGAGCCGTCGGAGCGCACGAAGCAGCCGAGCTCGCCGCGCGGCCCCTCGATCGGGCAGTAGACCTCGCCCGGTGGCACGCGGAAGCCCTCGGTCACGAGCTTGAAGTGATGGATCAGCGCCTCCATCGAGGTCGCGAGCTCGTGCCGCGGCGGCAGTGCGACCTTGCGGTCGGTGGTGATGTGCGGACCCTCGGGCAACCCGTCGAGCGCCTGCTCGATGATCTTCACCGACTCGTAGATCTCCGCGTGGCGCACGCGGTAGCGGTCGTAGTTGTCGCCCACGGTCCCGACCGGGATCCGGAAGTGGAAGTGGTCATAGCTCGAATAGGGCGCCGCCTTGCGCAGGTCCCACGGGTTCCCGGCCGCGCGCAGCAGTGGTCCCGTGACGCCCAACTGCAGGAGCGTCTCCATGTCGAGCGGGCAGGTGCCGCGCAGCCGCTGCAGGACGATCTCGTTCTTCTCCAGGAGGTCGGCGTACTGGTCGGCGCGGGTGGGCATCAGCTTGATGAACTGGCGCAGCTTGGCCTCGAACCCGCGCGGGATGTCCTCGACCACGCCGCCGACCTGGATGTAGCGCGTATGCATGCGCTGGCCCGAGGACATCTCGAACAGGTCCAGGATCGTCTCGCGCTCGCGGAAGCAGTACCAGAACATCGAGATCGCGCCGAGGTCCAGCGCGCTGGTGCCGAGCCACACGAGGTGGGACATGATCCGGTTGAGTTCGAGGTGGATCACCCGCAGGTATTGCGCCCGTGGCGGCACCTCCAGGTCGATCAGCGTCTCGACCGCTCCGCAGAAGGCCATCGCGTTGAAGTAGTAGCTGAGGTAGTCCATCCGCTCGATGACCGGGATCACCTTCCAGTAGGACTTGGTCTCGGCGGTCTTCTCGATCCCCGTGTGGACGTAGCCGATGATCGGCACGATGTCGCGCACGATCTCGCCCTCGAGCGTCGCGATCAGGCGCAGCACGCCGTGCGTGGCCGGATGGTGCGGACCGATGTTGAGCGTCAGCAGCTCGTGCGTCTCGCCCACCGGCTCGCTGGAGATCGTGATCGACTCCTCGCGCTTGCGGTAATCCTCGGGCTTGATGAGCGGCGTAGTCGGGGTGGGGGTACCTCCGCTGGTCATCCGGACCCGCGTTCTGATCGGGATGCTCGGCCTCCGCTCGGGCTAGCGGCCCGCTCGGCATCCGGCCTCGCCGCATCGGGCCGCGCCCGAGTCGTCCGGCTGCTTAACCGCTCGCACTCGCTCGCTCTCATTGGTACTTCCCGTACGAGTTCTCTTCGTTGTAGGTGAACAGCACCGGCTCGCCGCCGGTCGGGAAGTCGCGCCGCTGGGGATGGCCCTCGTAGTCCTCGGGCATCAGGATGCGGCGCATGTCGGGATGGCCGTCGAAGACCACGCCGAACATGTCGTAGACCTCGCGCTCGGGGAAGCTGGCGCCCGGGAACAGGTCGACCACGGACTCGATCCGGGCGGCGTCGGTGTGCACCCGGGCCTTGACCGTGATCCGGTCGACGTTCGTCATGTCGAGCAGCTCGTAGAGCACGCCGAGGCGCGGCTCCTCAGGGTAGTAGTCGCACCCGTGCAGGCTGGCCAGGAACGAGTAGCCCTTGGCGTGCAGTCGCCCAACCACGCTGCGCACGCTGACCGGGTTGACCAGCAGCACCGCGCGGCCGCGGTGGAAGACGGTCCCGAGGATCGACTCTGCGTCGGCTTCGCGGAGTTCCTGGGCGGTCAGCTCGAGCCCGGTGGCGTCAGGCACCGGCGGTGTCCCCCGGTTGGAACACGTTGATCTGAACCCCGTCCGTGTCCCCGCCCGGGAGTACTTCCTCGGTGCCGACGGCGTCGTAGCGCTCGCGCCAGCCCTCTTTCTCCTTGCCCTGCACCTTTTCGCGCAGCCGCAGGATCCCGTGGGCGAGCGCCTCCGGGCGTGGGGGGCAGCCCGGCACGTGGACGTCGATCGGCATGAACTTGTCCGACGGGACGAGCGCGTAGTTGTTGAAGACGCCCATCGAGGAGCAGCAGGCGCCCATCGAGATCGCGAACTTCGGCTCGAGCATCTGGTCGTAGATACGCCGGATGACGGGCGCCATCTTGATCGACACGCGTCCCGACAGGATCAGCAGGTCGGCCTGGCGCGGCGAGGCCCGGAACGCCTCGAAGCCGAAGCGCGCGATGTCGAGGCGGGCGCCGACGATGGACATCATCTCGATCGCGCAGCAGGCGAGACCGAACGTGAGCGGGAAGAACGAGTTGCCTCGCGCCCAGGCGACGGCCTTGTCGAGCGTCGTGGTCATCACCCGCTCCTCGACGTACTGATCGAGCGCGGCGCCCTCGAGGTCGCCGCGGAGCATGTCCCGGGCGAGCAGCTGGCGGGAGCGGAAGTCGTGGGAGCCGGCGAGCGGCTCGCGCTTTATTTCCATTCCAGCGCTCCTCGACGCCAGACGTACAGGAAGGCGATCGCCAGCAGGACCACGAACACGATCGTCTCCGTGAGCGCGAAGGTGCCGAACGCCCGTAGCTGTACGGCGATCGGGTAGAGGAAGATGACCTCGATGTCGAACAGGATGAACAGCATCGCGATCAGGTAGAAGCTGATTCCGAAGCGGAATCCGCGCTGGATCTCCGAGGGCAGCCCGCATTCGTAGGGGGAAGTCTTGGAGCGGTTCGGGCGGCCCCGCACCCCGACGAACAGGTTCAGTACCGCGAACAGAAGCCCGACCAGTGCTCCGAGGAGGAGGAATACGATCGCGGGAAGGTAGGTTCGAAGCACAGCCGTGCCGTTATATCACTGGGGCGAAGGAGCTTGTAACAAGATGTTACTTAGTGCGGAATGCGGCTATCTCGCAAATAGCCCCGGAGGTCTCTCGTGAAAGACGTCCACATCGCGTTCGGCGTGCTGACGATCACCCTGAACACCGCCGCCTGCCTGTTCGGCGCGTGGTGCTGGTGGCGGGCGTCGCCGAATCTGTGGTTCTGGAGGCTGCTGCGGATCGCGCAGGCGAGCCTCGTCGTGCAGGCGGCGCTCGGCGGCCTGCTGGTCCTGCTCGGCAACAAGCCGCCGAGCCTGCACGTCATCTACGGGCTGCTGCCGCTGGCGGTGTCGTTCATCGGCGAGCAGTTGCGGATCTCGTCGGCCGAGGCCGTCCTCGACGCGCGCGGCTTTGAGTCGGCAGCGGCGGTGGGCGAGCTGCCCGAGGACCAGCAGCGGGCGCTCGTCACCGCGATCGTCCAGCGCGAGACGGGCGTGATGACGCTCGCTGCCTTCGTGATCGTGGTGCTGCTGGCCCGAGCGGCCGGCACGGCCTGAGCGCCCCGTTGCACGAGAGCCCGGCCGCGCTCAGGCAGGTAGGGCGCGGTACTGGCCGCGGTACCAGAGCAGCGGCTGGCCGTCACCGAGTCCCAGCGATACGACCTTACCGATCCCGATCGTGTGGTCGCCGCCGGCGATCAGCTCGCGCAGCTCGCACGCCGCCCACGCGATCGATCCGTCGATGATCGGGACTCCCTGCTCCATGCGGTGATCCACGCCCTCGAGCTTCTCGGACTCCGGCAGCTTCGAAGCGAACACTCCGGCCAGCCGTTCCTGGGCGGCGCTCAGCACGTTGATCCCGAAGCGCCCGGCGTCACGGACGATCGGAAGGGTCCGGGCGCTGTTTTCGAAGCACACGAGCGCCAGCAGAGGATCGAGCGAGAGCGAGCAGATCGCATTCGCCGTCATCCCGCCGGCTCCGGAGGGTCCGGCGCTCGTGATTACGGCCACGCCCGTGGCGAAGTGCCCGAACACGTCGCGGAACAGCTCCGGATCGGGGTGGTCGCGCACGACCCCGTTATACCGGCCGCACCGAGGCGGACTGTTCGGGGCCGCGCATCCGCCGCGGGTCTGAGAACCCCCGGCGCCGGCCTCCTTGGTTGCCGCCGTGGGAGGGACGATCGCGTCACTTGGGCTGCTGGCGAACGTCTCCAACGGCCGACGCCGGGGATTGCTATCTCAGTTCGGCGCCGGTGCGCAGCCTCCTGCCGCCGCTCAGGCGCAGCCTCAGTGCACGACGAGTGTCCCGTACTCGCCGAGCGTCTCGTCGTCGAGGATGGTCGAGGCCATGTAGTAGGTCCCGGGAGCGAGCAGGACGGTGAGCTGCTCGGTCGCACCGGGCCACAGCGGCTTGGTCGAAGCCTCCGCCTGGCCGTTGAGCGTGAGCACGAGGTCGTGGGTGCGTCGGCCGTAGTTGCGCACGAAGATGTTGAGCAGGCCGGACGGCGCGCGCACGCTCTGCGGATTGATCCGATACTCGCTCAGGGAGATGTGGAGAGCCCGATTGGGGCCGACCACGGCGGTGTGCCCGCAGCCCGCCGCCGCCCACGCGAAGATGGACGCCGTGACGGCGCACAGGAGCTTCGACGGACGCGGCCAAGACATGGTCCACCGATTCTTCCGTATGATCTCGGCCCGCATGAACCGGCCGATCAGGGTTCTCCTCCTATCGGGTGCCACGATCGCAGTCGCGGCGCTCGCCGCCGCCTGTGGGACGCAGAAGATAAGCGTTCCGCAGTCGGATCCGACGCACTCGGGCGCCGTGCTGTTCTCGCAGCGGTGTGCGGGCTGCCACACGCTCTCCTACGCGGGCACCCACGGCTCGGCGTCGAACGTCCGGATCCGTGAGATCACCAACGGCCCGAACTTCGACCAGCGCTGTGAGCGCCCGATCGACCGCGTGCTCTACGCGATCGTGAACGGTGGCTTCTCAGGCGCGATCATGCCCCAGAACATCGTCGTCGGCCAGGATGCGATCGCCGTGGCGCAGTTCGTCGCCAAGTACGCGGGGCGCGGGGCACCAAAGCAGCCGGGCGTGACTCCGTGCATCCTGCAGCCGATCGGGACCCTGCCGGCGAACATCGCCAGCGGGACCACCGCGGCCGTGACGCCGACCGCCACCGCCGGTGCGGGGACGGCAGCGGTGGCGGTCGCTGCGGTTCACGCCAAGGCCAAGGCCGCGAAGTCCAAGCACCACTAGCGAGGCGCCTGTTCTCGACATCAGGCTGATCCGCCGCGAACCGGACGCCGTTCGCGCCGCGCTGGGGCGGCGTGGAGCCGAGGCCGCGGATGCGATCGAGCGCGTGCTGGCGCTTGACGAGCGCTGGCGCGAGATCACCGCCGCGCTCGAAAAGCTGCGCGCCGAGCAGAACCGGGCGAGTCGCGGACGCAAGGGCGCCCCCACTCCTGAGGAGCGCGAGCAGCTGGCCGCGATGGCGGCACGGGGGCGCGAGCTGAGCGACCAGGCGACATCGCTGCGCGCACAGCTCGACGCCGAGCTGGCCGGGCTGCCGAACCTCCCGGCGCCCGACGCCCCCGATGAGGACACCGTCATCCGCGAAGTGGGGGAGTCGGGTCGGACCGGCCGCGACCACCTGGAGCTGGCCGGCGAGCGGATCGACATCGAGCGGGCCGCGCGGATGTCCGGATCGCGGTTCGCGTTCCTGCGGGGCGAGCTGGTGATGCTCGAGTTGGCCCTCGTCCGCTATGCGCTGGAGAAGTTGAGCAGGGAGGGATTCGAGCCCGTGATCCCGCCGGTGCTGGTGCGCGAGCACGCCCTGTACGGCACCGGCATGCTGCCGGACACCGAGCAGCAGATCTACCGGATCCCCGACGACGACCTGTACCTGATCGGAACTTCCGAGGTGGCGCTGGCCTCACTGCACCGGGAGGAGATCCTGGCCGCCGACGAGCTGCCGGCCCGCTACGCGGGCTTCTCGAGCTGCTTCCGGCGCGAGGCGGGAGCGGCCGGCAAGGACACGCGGGGCATCTTCCGCGTGCACCAGTTCGACAAGGTCGAGATGTTCAGCTTCGTCGCTCCCGAGGATTCCGTCGGGGAGCACGAGCGGCTGCTGGCGATCGAGGAGTCGATCCTGCAGGAGTTGGAGATCCCCTACCGGGTGGTCGGGATCGCGGTCGGGGACCTCGGGGCCTCGGCGGCGAAGAAGTACGACCTCGAGGCGTGGCTGCCCGGACAGGGACGCTTCCGGGAGCTGACCTCGTGCTCGAACACGACCGACTACCAGGCCCGGCGCCTGGACATCCGCTACCGCGGACCCGACGGAAAGCCGGCTCTGGTGCACACGCTGAATGGGACCGCCGTGGCGGTCGGGCGGACGATCATCGCGCTGCTCGAGAACGGGCAGCGCGACGACGGCAGCGTGGCGCTACCCGACCCGCTCGTGCGCGCCGGCGCCCCGCCCCTGCTGGCGCCGGCGAACTGAGGAGCCGGCGCCCCGGCGCAGCCTGGGGTCTGGCTGCAGAAGGCGCCCAGACCCCGTCGGACCGGCGTGCCTCTACCAGCGTCCGTACCAGCGGCGGTGCCCGCCGCCGACTCCGGCTTCCACGCCACCGACGAAGAACCCGATCACCCACAGCACGAGCGCTGCGATCAGCACGAACCACAGGAAATGGGCGGCGAATCCAAGACCTCCGAACAGCGCCAGGATCAGCAGCAAGACGATGATTGCGACCATGTGAGCCTCCTTTGAAGCGCGAACGCCAATCGATTCGCGATGGCAAATGGCTACCCGGCGCGCGGGCTCTCCAAGCGATCTGGACGGATGTCTTAGTGCTCGCGCGGGGACGGCGCGGGAGCGTCCGGGACGGCGCGGACGCTGTTGGCCGGCTCGAGCACGAGCAGAGCGGCGCGCGGCGGCCCGCACGGCGCGATCCTGGCCCGCATCCGGACCCCGAACACGTTCCACGGCCGCACGAGCACGTGGCGGACGACGTTGTCCTGCGCCGTTGCCTCGGCGATCGCCACGGCCAGCTGGCCCGCGCCGCGCGCTTCGGCATCGGCGGGGGCGAGCAGCTCGGTGAATGAACGGTTCACGGCCAGCTCCTCGGGCACGGCCAGCAGGCTCTCGGCGCTGCGTGACATCGCCTGCACGAGCAGCGAGGCATCGATCACCAGGTAGGCGTCGCGGCTGGTGGGCAGGATGTCCGAGCGAGCCTCGAGCAGGACGCCGAAGCCGCACTCGGGGCACACGCGCGCGGCCGGCACCGGCGGCCGGCCACCCGGCGCGGGCGCAGCGCAATGACCGCAGAACCAGGCCCAGTCCCCCGGCCGGTCGAGAGCGCCCTCGACCAGGCGCAGCGCCGGTCTGGGCTGCTGGCTGCTCATCTGTCCCAGATCGCTTCCATCAGGTATGGGACAAGATAGAGGCAGATCAAGCCGAACGAGCGGCGGGTGACCCCTCTGACCGCGTTTGTATACGGAGAGGCAGGTCTGGGAATGCCACGTGCTGCGAGTTGGCAGGGGGTGGGTCCGGCTACGGCGCGACGAGCCGGCCGCTGCGCACGTGATCGTGCACGAACGCCAGCTTCTCGATCACCGCCGGAGCGAGTGCGAACGGGTACAGGTCGTCGCGGCCCATGCTGCGATTGACGGCGTTGAGCGCGTAGGTGAGCGGCAGCCAGTCACCGATCAGGGCGGTGAATGACCGGTCGCCCGCATCCTCCGCCGGCGCCGCCATCAACGATCGGTCGCCGGTCTCGCGCGGGCCGGTCACGAACAGGCCGAAGGCGGCAGCGGTCTGCAGCGTGTCGCGGATGTGGAGGTAGTGCGCGAACGTCTCCGCCCAGTCCTCCCAGGGATGCATCGTCGCGTACGCGCTCACATGGCGGTCGCTCCAGTCTGCCGGCGGTCCCTGCTCGTAGTGACGCCGGAGCGACTCCTCATAGTCGATCCTCTCGTCACCAAACAGCTCCCGCCAGCGCTCGAGCTCGCCGGTGTGCTCGACCAAGATCGGCCAGTAGTAGTGGCCGACCTCGTGACGGAAGTGCCCGAGCATCGTCCGGTATGGCTCGCCCAGCTCCGCGCGCCGCTGCTCGCGCCGGGCATCGTCGGACTCGGCCAGGTCGATCGTGATCACGCCATCGGCGTGCCCCGTCACGACGGGTGGTGAGCGACTCGAGAGCAGATCGAACTGCAGCCCCCCGGTTTCGACCGGGAGCCCCGGCTCTAGCAGCCCGAACAGGAGCCGCCGCTTCGCGCCCTCGGCCTTGACGAAAGCGGCCAGGCCCTCCGCTTCGTGATCGGATGGTCGCGTCCGCGTCAGCCGGCAGCTTCGGCACAGCGGACCGGGCTCGTTCGCCTCGAGCATCCAGTTGCACGCGGCGAGGTCGACGTTCTCACATCGGCGCAGCCCGGCCGCGCGCTCCTCGGTGAGCGCGATCACGTCGAGCCGCGAGGGAACGAACCCAAGCTCGGTCGAGCAGCGCAGGCAGAGGCTGTTCTCGAAGAACACCAGCTGTCCGCAGTGGCCGCAGGTGAATGCGCGCATGACGGGTCAGATACCTCGATTGCCCCGGCGCTAATCCGGCATCGCGACCACGTCGACTCGTACCTGCAGGCTCTCGGTCCTGCCCTCGGTGTAGATCACGCCGCTGAGTGGGGGAACGTCGCTGTAGTCACGGCCGTAGGCGGTGACGATGTGACGGCTCCCGGGGAGCTGATCGTTGGTGGGGTCGAGGTCGATCCATCCTGTTGCTCCGGCCAGGACCGAGAGCCACGCGTGCGATCCGTCGGCCCCGATCAGCTTTGGGCGTCCCGGCGGCGGGTCGGTCTCGAGGTAGCCGCTCACATACCTGGCCGGGAGCCCGATCGAGCGCAGGCACGCGATCCCGATGTGAGCGAAGTCCTGGCACACGCCCCGGCGCTCGGCGAACACCTCCGACAGCGGCGTGGTCACCGAGGTCGAGCCTGGCGCGTAGGCGAACTCGCGATGGATCCGCGAGCAGAAGTCGGTGAGCGCCTCGAGCAGTCCGCGCCCCGGGGTGAACGAACGCGCGGCGTAGCCCGCGTAGTGCGGCGAGCGCTCGATCAGCGCCGAATCGAGCGTGAACCCGACCGCGTCGAGCCGGTCGGCGAGTGCGGGATCGGACGCGGCGTTGCGGGCCTCCTCCCACGGGCCCAGCCTGGGCGGCACCGGATCGCGGTCCTCGATCTCCACGACGCTCGTGGCGGTCACGTTGAGCTCGCGGTGGGGCTCGTGGATGGCGAGGTAGCCCACCCGGTTGCCGAAGTAGTCAACGCGCTCCCGGTAGTCGGCTGCCTCCGGGGCCACCGACACCTCCACCGCGAGGCAGCGCTGGCCGGAGGCCTCACGCGGCAGCAGGTGGAGCTGCCCGTAGCTGTCCGAGACGTCGGACTCGTAGCGGTACCGGGTGTGGTGGGTGACCTGGTAGGTGATGCTCATCGATCTGCGCCTCTCAACCCGCCCAGCCTCCCTGCGAGGACCCGGCCCCGGCCGCCCCAACCAGCGACGACTGCGGAAGCAGGTGCGTGAAGTGGGTCCGATCGACCGCCTCGGCCGCCCCGGACAGCAGCTCCTGCAGCTCGCCGAGGAAGGCGTCGAGCGCCGGACGGCGGCCCGCTTCGTCGGCGGCGACGAGCGTTTCGGTATCCGCCAGCCGCAGCGTCGTGGCGGCGCGGAGCAGCAGCTGCTGCTCCGCGCGCAGTCGCTGCCCCGACAGTCCGGGGATGCTGTCCAGATCGTCCGTGAGCCGTTCGAGCCCGAACGCCAGCGAGCGCGGGTTGCCCCCGTCGAGCAGCAGGAGGTCGAGCAGCGTCTCGAGCTGGGCATGGGAGCGGTAGCGGCGGCGGTAGGTGATGATGCTCTCGGCCGCCTTCAGCACCGACTCCAGCAGCAGGCTGTCGGTCGCGGTGCCGCGGGCGTCGGTCACGGTTGCGCGCAGCAGCGCGAGCAGCTGGAGCGTCCGCTCGATCCGGCGCCCGCCATCCATGAACCGCCAGCCGAGGTCGCGCACCATGCTCTCGCTGCCGAGTCCGCTGAGCGCGAGCAGGCTCTGCATCACGCGCTGAAGCGCCCCTTGGACGACGGCCTGCGGGTCGTGCATTGGCCCGCGTAGCTCCAGCAGCTCGCGGTCGAGCGAGCCGACGACCAGCCACGTGTCGGTGGAGAGCTGATCGCGCACCGCGTACGCGGAGTCGAGCAGCGCGCGGATGCAATGCGCGAGCGCACCTGGTCGTCTGTCGTCGATCACGAGCTCGAGCAACTCGTGCCCCGGTGATTGGAGCCGGTGCTCGGCGCCTTCGCCGACGAACCCGGGGAAGGTGCCCGTCGTGTGCGTCAGCGCCGCCAGTAGGGCGCGCAGCGACTCGATCCCAGGGGCGTTGGCACTCCCCTGGAAGTCGCTGCGCCGCTCGTAGACGACCCGGACAAGCCGCGTCGTCGCCTCGGCCCGCTCGGCGTAGCGGCCCAGCCACCACATGTTCTCCGCCGCGCGCGACGGGATCGAGGTCATCGGGTCGATGCCCTCGACGGCGGGACCGGACTCGAGCCAGAAGCCGGTCAGGCGCTCGGGCTCGGACGCCAGCACCCAGGTGTCCTTGCTGATCGCGCCGGCCTGGCTCGAGATGCGAGCGGTGCTCGTGGCGCCTGCGACCCGGGTCAGGCCCCCCGGCATCACGGCGTAGGAGCCGTTGCGGGGCACCGCGAACGCGCGCAGCACCGTCCGGCGCGGCTCCAGCCCGTTCTCGGTCAACGTCGGGGCGCAGGCGAGCGAGACCGAAGCCTGGCCGACCCACGACCCCGGCCGAGCTTCGATCGCCCGCTTCAGATCCTCGAGCTCGGCCCGGCTCAGCTCGGCGCCGAACACCGGGTTCGAGGACGGCGCCCGCGACACCGGTCGCAGCACCAGCGTTGGGAGGTTGGCCAGAACGTGGCGGCGGCCCCGGTCCTCGCCGCACCACCAGGTCGGCACACTCGGCAGCCGCAGCGGGCCGCCCAGCAGGCGCTCGCACAGGCGCGGCAGGAACGCCATCAGGGCTGGGTTCTCGAGCACGCTCGCGCCGAGCGAGTTGACGATCGACACCGATCCGCGGCGCGTGGCCTCGACCAGCCCCGGCACCCCGAGCTGCGAGTCGGGTCTCAGCTCGAGCGGGTCGCAGAAGACTCCGTCGACGCGCCTGAGAATCACGTGGACCGGCTCGAGGCGGCCGAGCGAGCGCATCCACACCGACCCGCCGCGCACGGTCAGATCGCCCCCCTCGACGAGTGGATAGCCGAGCGTGGAGGCGAGGAACGCGTGCTCGAACGCGGTCTCGTTCCACGGCCCGGGCGTGAGCACGACGATCCGCGGATCCTCGATCCCCGCTGGGGCGACGCGCTGCAGCGCCACACGCAGCGAGCGGAAGAACGGCGCCAGCCGGTGCACCTGCGCGTCGCGGTAGAGGGTCGGGAACACACGGCTCACCACGGTGCGCGCCTCGAGCGCGTAGCCGAAGCCCGAGGGCGCCTGCGTGCGGTCCGAGAGCACCACCGGGTTGCCCTCCGGATCCCGGCCGAGGTCGGCCGCGTAGCTGAACAGCTGCTGCGTGCCCGGCAGGCGGATCTGGTCGCACTGGCGCAGGAAACCCGGGTGTCCGAGCACGATCTCCGGCGGGAGCAGCCCTCGCCGCAGCAGCTCGCGCTCTCCGTAGAGGTCCTCGAGGATCAGGTTGAGCAGCTCGGTGCGCTCGATCAGGCCGGTCTCGACCGCCGCCCAGTCACGGCTGGAGACGACCGTCGGCACCGGATCCAGCAGCCACCGTCGCCCCGGCCGCGATGAGTCCTCGTAGGCGTTGTAGACGACGCCGTCCTGGTCGATGAGCCGCGCGGCCTCCTGCTGACGGCGCAGCAGCTCCTCGAGGCCGAGCTCGGTCAGCGCCCCGCTCAGGTGCGTCCAATGCCCGCGAGGCTGCCCGGCAGCGTCGAGCATCTCGTCGTAGGCGCCTGCCTGCGGTCGGTACGACGCGGCTCGGGCGGTGGTGGTCATGTGTCCGTCACGCCCGGCAGTATGGCGTCACGCATCGGACGCTCCGCTGCGTGGGCGACCGAAAGTTGTCCAGTTGTGGACAGCTTGACGCTACGATCTGGTGCGGCGTTGCATCATCGCGCCGGCCGTGTCGCCAGAGACCCACGCGGATAAGGTCAGGAAACTTGAACGAGACTCAGGTCGCCGGGGCGACACGGACCGATTCGCCGCCCGGTGATACATCGATCGATCTGAACACTGCCGGGAGTGGCGCTAAACATGTGGGCGGCTCCGGCCGAATAGACACGTAATGGGGCTCTTCCGCGCAATTCGCAAGCCTCGGCCGAATCTCGGCGGTGAACCGGCGAACGCACTCTTCGGCCCCAGTCTGCCCAGCCTCGCCACCGATGGCGAGGTGCTGATCGCGGGCGCCCCGCCGCGCTTTCCCCATGCGCTGCTGCTGGCCGACGTGAAGCTCGGCGAGGCCGTCACGTCCCGCGACCCGGCTCGGATCGAAGCGGCCCGTGAGCGGCTGGCCGACGGTGTCCGGGCCTTGATCGCCAGCGATCGAGACCGCCTCGACAAGCTCCCCGACGGCGACGAGCACACCGAGGAGCGCCGCTTCCTGCACGATCGCGTGCTGGTGCTCGAGCTCAGGCTCGCGGCCGTGCAGCACCCGGTCGCGACGCCCGCCGCCCCGCCGCCCGCTGCCCCGCCGCGCCCGGTCGTCGTCTCGCGGACTCCCCCCGCCACAGCCACGCTGCGGCCGTCGGCCGCCTCCGCGGACGCGCCGCTGGCTTCCGGTGGCGATGGCACCAGCCACGCCGTCGCCTGACGTCACACGCTCGGTTGCCTGACGTCACACCGTCGGCTCGAGCGGACGGCTGTGGAGCCGTGGGCGTTATCGTCACGGCATGTCCGAGCATCTGTCGCTGATCGAGTTCCCGGCCGACGATCCAGCGCGGGCCCGCAGCTTCTGGTCAGGTCTGCTCGGAGTCGAGCTCGACGACCGCACCTCGGCTGAGGGCCGTGGCTGGCAGACGCACGGCTCAGGGCCGGCGCTGGGCGTTCACGAGCGCGGGCGCGGGCCGGGCGACACCTTTTCGCTGCCGTACTTCGCGGTGGACGACCTCGAGGGCGCGCTGGAGCAAGTCGTGGCGCTCGGCGGGTCGGTGATTCACCCCGGTGATGCGTTTGCGATCTGCCGGGACTCGGAGGGGAGCCCGTTCGGGCTCGCCCGCAGGCCAACGTGAACCACGGCCAGAGGGTCGTGTTGCGGCCGCTCGCATCGAAATACCAGCTGGCGCAGCCGCCGCGGGTCCACACCGTGCGCTGCGTCGACGGCTGGAGCTTGTCCTCGTAAGCCCGCTGGACGTCGGGGATCGACGGCTCGGTGAGCGGCCCCATGCCGGAGACGAGCACGTCGGCGCGAGCGAGAACGAGTAGAGGTGGAGGACGCAGCATCCGCGCAGATCCGCCGCCAGACGAGTGCGAATGTCTCGAGACAGCCTCTTAGAATCCAGCCATGGGCGCCCCTCCTGCTTCGAGTCTCGAGGCGACCAACCGCAGCCCCGCCGCCGGCGCCGACGAGGTCGCCAACTACCGTCACGGGCGGGTGCCTCGGGCCGTCCGCGAGCGCCAGATCCTGATGCTGGCGGAGGAGCTGTTCGCCGAGCGTGGCTACACCGGGACATCGATGGACGAGCTCGCCCGCCGCGCCGGCGTGTCGAAGCCGCTGATCTACGAGCTGTTCGAGAGCAAAGAGGGCCTGCACCGCCGGCTGTTCGAGCGCGCGGCGGACCAGCTCGCCGCCAGCATCGCCGCGGCCACCGCTGGCGAGCAGGACGTGCAGGCAACGTTCCGCGCCGGCGCCGTCGCCTTGTTTGACTTCATCGACGGTCACCGGGCGGCGTGGGCGATGCTCTATGCCGACGAGGGGCGTGCGCCGCATGCGCCGCACCTCAACCACATCCGCGCGCGCCAGAACGCGATGGTGATCGCGCTCCTGCGCGCCCACGCCGACCGCCAGCGGATCGAGCTGGACCCCCGCCGGCTCGAGGTCGCCGTCCATGCTGTCAACGGGGCCTTCGAATGGCTCGCGCACTGGTGGCGCGCCAACCCCGACGTCTCGGCCGAGACGCTCGCCGACTGGCTCGTGGACCTGGTCTTCCCTGGGCTCGGGCGGTTGGTCGGCACGGGGTGAGGGGGCGCCTCGCGGCGGCGAGTACCGGGCGCCGGCGAACGCCCGGCTCGGGGAGGACGTGTGTCTGGGGCCGGCTGGAGGGCTCGGTCCTGCTCCGCGCGCCGGCGCGTGCCCCGCGGTAACGGGCATCTTGTGGCATCTCGCCGGGTTGCGAAGACGGGACGGAACGTTCGGCCGCCTCGAGGCGCCGCGAATGCGTCTTGTTCGGTCACATTTTCTGCGCGAACCTGGGGTCCATGGACGAAGCGCTGCATCTCAGTTCCGGCCCCCGGAACTCAGTTGCAACGGTTCGCGTCGGCGACGTCGCGGCGACCCAATGGGGAGCGATCTCGTGGGCCCAAATGCGCGACTGCGGGCTCAGCGGCCCGAGCATCTCCCGGGCGGTCCGCGCCGGCCGGTTGCACCGGCTCCATCCGCGCGTATACGCCGTCGGGCACGGCCGCCGACAAACAAACGGAGAGGGGGGGATTCGAACCCCCGAACGAGGTCAACCCCGTTACGCGATTTCCAGTCGCGCCCGTTCAACCGCTCCGGCACCTCTCCTGGTGGGGCCCGGGAAGCGTACCGATGTGGGGCGCTCCGATGACCCCCGCAGGGCGCCCGCCGCCTCGATCAGATCTGCCAGGCGCCGTCGCGCAGCAGCGGCACCGAGGCGCCGTCACGCGTCACGCCCGTGACGGCGACGTCGCCTGAGCCGATCATGAAGTCGATGTGGATCTCGCTGCGGTTCACCCGCTCCGTGTCCGCGCCGACCGCGAACTCGAACCCCTGGCCCAGCGCGATGTGGCTGGCGGCGTTCTCGTCGAGCAGCGTGTCGTAGAAGATCGTGTGCAGGGGGCCGATCCGGCCTTCGCGATCGACCAGCGCGACCTCGCCCAGCCGCGCCGCGCCGGGGTCGCGCTCGCACAGGGCACGGAGCGTGCCGGCGCCCTCGTCGGCGTCGATCTCGACCGCGCGACCGCCGTCGAAGCGCACCCGGATGCCGGAGATCATTGCGCCCGAGGTGAACAGCGGCTTGGTCGCCCGCACAACCCCGTCGACCCGCTCGGGGTCGGGGCTCGTGAACACCTCCTCGGTCGGGATGTTGGGCGCGTGGACGATTCCGTCGACGGTCTCGAAGCGACCGCATTGCCAGCGGCTCGCTGGCAGCAGCCCGATCGTAAGGTCGGTGCCCGGCCCATCGAACCGGACCGCGTCGAGCGCGAGCCCGTCGAGCTTCTGCGCCGTCGAGACCAGCGTGTCGATCCGGGCCGTCCAGGCCGCGATCGGGTCGGGCTCGTCGAGCCGGCAGACGTGCGCGACCTCCTCCCACAGACGCGCCAGGGCGTCGTCGGGATCGAGGTCGGGATGCACCAGTTCGGCCCAGCCGGGCGTGGGGCAGGGTGAGATCGTCCAGTTGGTGGTTCGTGCGTTGAGGACCGGGATGCTCTCGCGCAGCGCCGGCAGCATGTCCTTGCCGAGCCGGGCCGGATCGACGTCCCGCATCAGCTGCGGCGCGACGGGACCTGACAGCGCGATGCGCGCGCAGCGGTGCTCGCCGAGGGCGAGCATGCGCTCGCCGTACCAGGGCGGCACAAACCCGAGCGTGTCCTCGGCCGCGTGCAGCGCCCGGGCGCGCTTGAGGTGGACGTCGAACATGGACAGGTCGACGAACTTCGCGCCCTGCTCGTAGGCGACCTCGGCCACCGCCCGAGCCAGCGGCTCCTTGCCCGGCTCCGCGCCCAGCGCCACGATCTGTCCCGGCTGCACGTTGGCGCCGAACCGAACGATCAACTCCGCCAATGCCCTGACTGAGTCCACAGCGGCACTCTACTCACGGCGCGACCGCCGCGGCGAGCGCGGTGGTCAGGCCGGGAACGCCCCCGAGGGCGCCAGTTGGAGACCGGGATCCGCGGCACGTTGCCGACCCGGAGCGCGATGATCGAGCTGTCGGACGCGCGCCAGGGCGCGGTGCTGTCGCAGTCGAGCGTGATCGAGCCCGAGCCGCCGAACGTGTGCGTGATCTGGGTCGAGATCTCACCAGCCCGCTGCCGTACGCGGGCCGGGGACCGGTCCGCCCGGATCCGGTCAGGCGATCAGGATCCCCGGATTGAGGATGCCCTCCGGATCGAGCTCCGCCTTGACGGCGCGCAGCGCCCGGACCGCCGTCGGCCCGATCTCGCGCTCGTACCAGTCGCGGTGATCGAGTCCCACGCCGTGATGGTGGGTGATCGAGCCGCCGGTCGCCAGGATCGCGTCGGAGGCGGCGGCCTTGGCACGGCGCCACTGGCGGACAGCGTCCTCGAGCTGGGCGCAGCCGACCGTGAAGTACAGCGACGCGCCCGATGGATACACGTGGGAGATGTGGCAGAGGATCACCGGTGGGGTGCCCTGGGCGCCGAGCGCGCCGCGCAGCGCACCCGACACCGCGGCGTACAGGTCCGGGAGCGAGGACCAGAAGGTGACCGTCTCGAGCGTCTCGACCAGCGCCCCGGCGTCGAGCAGGGCATCGCGCAAGTAGGGCCCGTGGTAGCGGTCGCGGGCCCAGCTCTCGCCCGCGTCGGGCTCCGGCCCGGTGGCCGCCGCCGCGAGCACCCGCGTCGCAGCCCGCCGGCGCTGTGCGACATCCTCGGCCGTGCCCTCGTAGCCCACAATCGCCAGGCACCCCCCCGGGGCTCCCGGCGCTCCGATCTCCGCCGGCCGCGCCAGGTTGAGCGCGGTCTCGGCCTCGTCGGAGAGACGCAGCACGGTCGGCAGCGGTCCGTCCTGGGCCAGCCGTCGCATCACCGCCGCGCCGGCGGCGAACGAATCGAAGCGCCAGCCCTCGTAGACGCGCGCCTCCGGCGCCGGCCGCACCTGGACGCTCACGGCCGTGATCACGCCCAGCGCCCCCTCGGAGCCAAGGATCAGCTGCCGGAGGTCAGGGCCGGCGGCCGACTTCGGAGCTCGCCCGAGCGAGAGCTCTCCGGTCGGCGTCGCGACCCGCAACCCGACCACGAGGTCGTCGAAGCGGCCGTAGCCGGCCGACGACTGGCCGCTGGAGCGCGTGGCCGCGTAGCCGCCGATCGTGGCGTACTCGAAGGACTGCGGGTAGTGGCCGGTGATGAAGCCGTGCTCGCCGAGCAGCGATTCGGCCTCCGGCCCCCGCAGCCCTGGCTCGAGCACCGCGACCCGGGAGATCTGATCTAGCTCCAGGAGACGGTTCAGCCGCCGCAGGTCGAGGGCAACCTGGCCGGAGAACTCGCCCGATCGGGGCGCCAAGCCGCCCACGACCGATGTGCCGCCGCCGAACGGCACCACCGCGACTCGCTCGCGGCTGCAGATCCCCAGCGTCTCGAGCACCTCCTCATGGGAGCCGGGGAGCAGCACCAGGTCGGGCACGTCGGCGAGATCCGCGGCGCGGAGTCGGAGCAGGTCGGATGTCGACTTGCCGCGCAGGTGACGGATGCGGGCCTCGTCGTCATCGAGAACGTGGGCGGCGCCGAACAGGGACTCGAGCAGTGCCCGCACCGTCGCCGGGATCCGGCTCGGCGGCGGCGAGAGCGCCGAGAGCGGGGCCACACGGCGCCCTGGCGCCCGGATTCCGAGCGCCTGGGTGAGGAGCCGCGATAGCCCCTCGGACAGCTCGGTCGCCTGGGCGGGATCGCCCCAGCCCGACCACGAGGGTTCCGGAGGGGGATCGGGCGGGCGGGCGCTCGGCATCGCTCTGCGCCACGGTAGTGATTGCGCCCGAGGCGCGGGTCGCGAGCGATCAGCCGCCGCTGTGCCAGTGCGGCACCGCGGCATCACCAGCCGCAGCTGCTTCTCGGCGACGCGGGAGATCTCGGCCTCGGCCTCAGGGGCGGCGACGGGCACGTTGAGGATCGCCTCGACGGTCGCGATCATCGCGTTGACGAGCAGCCCCGCGATCACCTGCAGGTCCTCGGTGGTCCACTCCGCCCCGGGGGTCAGTGAGGCGGACTGTGTGACGGGACTCACACAGGCTCGGCCGTGAATGTGTCCAGCGCGAGCTCGAGAAACTCCGCTGCGGCCGGTGTGTGCCGGCGACCATCACGCCAGGCCAGCGTGATGTCACGGGTCAGCGCCGGGTCGATCAGCGCCGCCACCGCGACCGCGGCTCCGGGCTCCTCGGCGTCCGAGCGGGGGAGGATCGCCACGCCGAGACCGCGCGCCACGAGCCGGAGGATGCGCTGGCTCTCATTGGACTCGAGCTTGACGCTCGGGTCGAACCCGGCGTGGCGCCCGGCGGCCCCGAGCAGCTCGCGCAATCTCGAGCCTTTGCGAAAGCTGATGAACTCGTCGTCGGCGAGCTCGGCCATGCGGACCTCGCTGCGCCCGCTGAGGCGGTGGTCGGCGGGCAGCACCACGACGAGCTCCTCGGAGATCAGCTGGTGCAGGCCCAGCCCGTGGCTCTCGATGCGCTCGGTGACCGAGAGGAAGGCGAGATCCAGCTCGTCCACCCGCAGCATCTCGGCCAGCTCTTCGCTCGACTGCTCGCGGACGGTGAGCTCGACGTCGGGGTGGCGATCGTGGAAGCGGGCCAGCGCCAGCGCCACGTCGATCGGGCCCATGGTGTGCATCGCCCCGATCGTCACGCGGCCCGTCTGCACGCCGCGCAGCCCGTTCAGCTCGGTGTGCGCGGCGTCGATCTCGGCCAGGATGCGGCGGGCACGAGCGACGAGGAGCTCACCCGCGTTGGTCATCGCGACGCGCCGCGTCGTCCGCTCCACGAGCGCGATCCCCAGCTCCTGCTCGAGGCGGCGGATCTGCTGGGAGAGCGCCGGCTGCGCGATGTGCTCACGTTCCGCGGCTCGCGTGAAGTGCAACTCCTCGGCCAGCGCGATGAGATAGCGGAGCTGGCGCAGTTCCATAAGGAGGAATGATAGATCTAAGCCAATACGTGTCTTTGACTTCTAAAGCGATACCGGCCAGGATGGTCGAGCAGTACCTCTCCTCCCTCGAGCGCGTCCCGCGATCCGGCCTCCTATTCCGCCGGTTCCGGGGCGCTCTCACTTTAATCGAGCGCCTGCCTGGAGACATTCGCACTTGTCTTGAGCCAGCCTCCAGGCAGTCAGTTCGTCCGGTCGGGAACGAGGCGAACCCCGCGCCGCGATGGGCCCGCGCGTCGTGCCGATCTGGCGGCCTCCGGGCCACGGCGTCGGTAGTTCGCCGCATTGATTGGACGGGGAACGACCGTCTGCAAGTGCCGTCGGTGGCCGTAGCGTGCGAGTTGGAATCGTCGGACGAAGACCTGGGAGCATCGTGTCCGAGCCGCACAGCGAAAGCGACCCCGATCTGGCGCGGGTGCTGGCACTGCTCGACGCGGCGCCCGGCACCGGCGTCACCCTCGAAGCGTTGCGTGAGGCGGGGATCCGCTCGCCGGGGCAATCGGTCTACGCCCTGCAAGTCGCGGGGTACGCGATCGACCGCGTCAGCTGCGTCGATTCGGACGGGCACAAGGCGCTCGGGTACCGTCTGCGCGCGGTCCCGCTAACGATCCCCGAACACTCGTAGTGCCCCGAATGCTCGGCGGGCACCGAGCACCGGGCGGGCACAGCCAGACCGATTCGCGCGAATTGGACGCATTCATCGACGCACGATGGGGCCGTCTCGCCGGCGTTCGACGTACAACGGAGCCCGCGGGCCGATAGCGACGCCGCCGCCCAGTCTCGTGAGCTGGCGCGAACGGCCCACGCCTAGCGCGCCGGGCGCAGCGCCAGCAGCGCGATGTCGTCGCGCGGGCTGCCCTCCGCGGCGGCGACGGCCGCCGCCTCGAGCTGGGCCAGGAGCGTCGCGAGATCGTCCCTGGTGCAGGCGCGCAGCCGGTCGTCCAGCTCCGCGTCGGTCCATCCGGGCGGCGCCGCTTCGGTCAAGCCGTCGGTGCACAGGAGCAGGATGTCCCCCGGCTCGAGCTCCACCCGCGTCTCGGCCAGCTCGGGTTGCTCGACATAGCCCAGCATCGCCCCGTGCGTGCCGATCACGTGCGACCGACCGTCGGCACATAGCAGCAGCGGCGGCGGATGGCCGGCCACGCACAGGCTCAGCTCGGCGACGCCCGACGCGGTCGGGCGAATGCTCACCAGCGCGACGGTGCAGAACGTCGCATCCTGGGCGAGCATCGCCCGGTTGAGCTCGCCCAGCAGCTCGCCGGCGGAGCCCGGGCGCAGCGCGGCCGCGCGCAGGGTGTAGCGGATCAGGGCGGTAGTGGCGGCCGCCTTGGCGCCTTTGCCGGTGACATCGCCGATGACCACGAGCCACTCGCCGGCGGAGCGCAGATAGACGTCGTAGAAGTCGCCGCCGACCTCGTTGAGCTCTCCGGTGGGCCGGTAGCGGGCGGCCAGCTCCAGGCCGGGGATCTTTGGCAGCGACTGGGGCAGCAGGCCCGCCTGCAGCGTGTGGGCGATGCGGCTGTGCTCGGTGTACAGCCGCGCGTTGTCGATGTTCACCGCCGCTCGACGGGCGAGCTCTTCGGCCAGCCGGACGTCCTCGGGGCCGAAGCGGAAGGGCGCTTCGCGGACCAGGCTGATCGCGCCGAGCATGCGTCCGCGCGCGACCAGCGGCACGCTGACCGATGAGCCCAGTCCGAGCGCGCGCACGATCTCGTGCGACCGCTCATCCTTGAGCGATTGGACGAGCAGGTCGTCGGAGAAGGCCTCGATGACCTGGGTCCGGCCGGTCTGCATGACCGCGGCGGCGCCGGCCGGTGCGTCATCGGGAAGCGCCTCGCGCTCGATCAGATCCTGGGCCAACCGATCCCTTACCGGATCGGAATGGGCGACGGCGAGCCGGTACATCTGACCGCGCTCGCCTTGCATGCTGATCGAGCACCAGTCGGCGATGTCAGGGACCGCCAGACGCGCGACGCGCCGCAGCGTCTGCCGGTAATCGAGCGAGGAGTCGAGAATCTCACCCGCGTGCGCGAGGAAGGCGGATCGCGCCTCGGCGCGCTTGCGGGCCGTGATCTCCTGCATCACGCAGCTGACGCCGAGCACGCGGTGATCCAGCGTGACCGGGGCGCAGGAGACGAGCCAGTCGCGCGTCACACCGGGCTCCGCCGCGGTGGCCGCGGCCAGCTCCGCCTCCGACTCCAGCCGGCCGTGGTCGAGCACCCGACGGCAGTGCGCGGCGAGTAGCCCGCCGAGGTCCCCCAGAACCTCGGCGGGCGTCCGCCCGAGGTGACCCTCGACGGAGACGCCGTCCAGCCCGGCCAGGTGCTCGTTGACGCGCCGGAAGCGCAGCGTGGGATCGACGAACCCCAGTCCGATGGGAGCGGCGCCGAACAGCGCATCCAGCAGGGCGAGCGAGCGTCCGACCTCGTCCTCCTCGCGCAGCCGGATGAGCACGCGCGCGCAACCGGCGGCGAACTCCTCCGCGGCCGCCAGATCCGTGTGTTCGTAGCGACGGCTCATCGAGACGAACGAGACGACGCCGAGCGGTGCTCCGCCGTTGTGCATCGGCACGACGACCGAGGATTTCAACCCGATTTCACCGAGCAGCTTCGCCTCCGCCGGGCTCAAGCGCACGGACGCGATCTCGTCCATGCGCGGATACAGCAACGACACGCCACTCTCCAACGCCGCCAGCACGTCGCCGTTCTCACCGCGTTCGGCGCGGTAGCGACGACGGAACTCCAGGATCAGCGCCTCCTTGGCCGGGTCCGGGTAACCGCTGTGGACGTAGGTCAGGTCGTCGTCCGCAGCGTAGTAGTCGACGACACACCAGTCGGCGAAGTCCGGTACGCACCGCCGGAGCGCGCCGAGGAGCGCTCGCTCCCGGCTGAGGCCGGCCTCGAGCAGGTCACTCGCGCGATCCGCGGGCGCCCCGCGGTCGATCGGTTGCGCCCCGCCCTCTCTCTCGCACCTGGTCATTGCGCTACCCCGGGTTGGCAGATCACACGCCCTCACGACCTTACCGGCGTTGCGCCAGTTCTCGCCGGCGGGTCAACGTAAGAATAAGCCCAAGGTGAAGCAGTGCGCGGGTCTCAGTGCTGCGACATTCGCTGCCGCCGCTTCGGCGCCGCTGCCGCTCCCAGCGCGGCGGCGACCGCGGCGACCGCGGCTGCGCCGGCGGCGTCCAAGGCCTCGGTCGAGCGCGCGGCGCGGCAGAGGACGAACGCGCCTTCCAGCAGCGAGAGGGTCTGCAGCGACAGCGCGCGCGCGCTCGCCTCCTCGATCCCGGCTTCCCGCAGCCGTTCGCCGAAGGCGCCCAGCCAGCTCTCGAACACCTCGTCGGTGGCCGAGCGCAACACCTCGTTCGTGCTCGCCACTTCCAGGGCCACGGTGGCGATCGGGCAGGCATCGGCGTAGTCGCTCTCGCGCAGCTGCACCGCGGCGCCGGCGAAGAACTCGCGGACGCCGGTGAGCAGATCCGGGGCGGGATCGATGACAGCGTCGATCAGCAGGCCGTAGAACGCGCCGGAGACGCGAATCGTCTCGGCGCCGATCTGCTCCTTGCCGCCGGGGAAGTGGTGATAGATCGAGCCGAACGGGGCCTGCGCCGCGGCGACGATCTGCTTGATGCCGGTGCCGGTATAGCCCTGGCGCCGGAACAGCTCGGCGCTGGCGTTGATGATCCGCTCGCGTGTGTCAGTGGCCATCGGTTCCGCTTGCCCTCGGCGGTGATCATAACTATCGTTCGCTAGAGCGATCTCTCTAGTAGGAGTGGGAACGATGCCTGAGGTGGAACTGTCGGCGGGAACGATCCAGTACGAGGACAGCGGCGGCCGCGGGCCCGTGCTCGTGCTCACGCACGGCCTGCTGATGGACGCGAGCATGTGGGATCCGGTGCTGGCCGAGCTGCGCGGTGACTGGCGGATCGTGCGGCCGGTGCTGCCCCTCGGCGCTCATCCGTATCCGATGCACGCCGGCGCCGACCTGACGATGGGCGGGATCGCGAGCATGCTCGGCGAGTTCCTCGAGCGCTTGGACCTGAGGGACGTCACGCTCGGCGTGACCGACTGGGGCGGCCCGATCGTGTTCCTCGCGCAGGGTCCGCCCGCTCAGGTGGAGCGGGTCGCACGCCTCGTGCTCTTGCCGTGCGAGGCGTTCGACAACGTGCCACCCGGGCTGCCGGGGCGGGTCGCGGGGCTCGCCGGCTGGCTGCCAGGCGGCGTACGCCTCGCCGTCGAGCAGCTCCGCGTCCGCCGTCTCCGCGAGCTGCCGACGCACTTCGGCTGGATGACGCGCCGCGGCGTCGCCGACGACATGCTGCGCGGCTGGCTGGCGGCGGCGCGGGCCCAGCCGGGCGTGCGCCGCGACGTCGCGCGCTACGCCCGGAGCGGTCGTCGTGCCCGGCCTGCCCTGCGCGCCGCGACCGAGGCGCTGTCCCGGTTCCACGGCCCTGCGCTGATCGTCTGGGCGAGCGAGGATCGCGTCATGCCCCCGGCGCACGCGCATCGTCTGGCCGAGCTGCTCCCCGACAGCCGGCTGGTCGAGATCTCCGACGCCTACACGTTGTTGACGATCGACCAGCCCGCGGCCGTCGCCGAGGCGCTGTACGCGTTCCTGGTCGGCGACCGGGGCAGCATCGCCACTCGCGCGGGCTGACCCCTGCCCGAGCCGGTTAGGCAGCCAGTTCGGACGACGCTCAGCCGAGCAGGCTGGCGATGTCCTCTGCGGTGAGGCTGGAGGCGAATAGGTCGCCGTCGTCCATGACCCCTCGGAACAACGCGGCCTTACGGGCCGCGAGGGCGACGACCTTTTCCTCGATCGTGTTCGCCGCGATCATCCTGTAGACCATCACCGGACGGGTCTGGCCGATCCTGTGCGTGCGGTCGATCGCCTGAGCCTCGGTGGCGGGGTTCCACCAGGGATCGAGTAGGAAGCAGTAGTCGGCCTCGGTCAGGTTCAGCCCGAACCCGCCGGCCTTGAGGCTGATCAGGAAGACCGGGTCCTCGCCTTCCTTGAAGCGTTGCAGGACGCGATCGCGCCGGCGAGTGCGCCCGTCGAGGTAGCAGTAGCCGATGCCCTCTTGGTCGAGGTGTGTCTTCACCTTGGCGAGGAAGCCGGTGAACTGGCTGAAAACGAGCGCTCGGTGGCCGCCGCCGATGACATCCTCCAATTGTTCGACGAGCACGCCGAGCTTCGCGGACGGGACACTGTCGTGACGCGCGTTGATGAGGCCGGGGTGCAGGCTGAGCTGGCGCAACAGCGTGATCGAGCGCAGGATTGTGAAGCGATTGCGGTCTAAGTCGTCAATCAGGCCGAGAATCTTCTGCCGCTCGCGCTGGAGGTGCGTGTCGTAGAGCTTGCGGTGGCGTGGATGCAACTCGACGTCGAGCGCCTGTTCCTGCTTGGCGGGCAGGTCGGGCGCCACAAGGTCCTTCGTGCGCCGCTTGACGAGGGGCCTGATCCGCCGCCGGAGCCGATCGAGCCGCTGGCCGGAGTCCTCGCCGCGCTCGATCGGCCGCGCATACTGCTCGGCAAACCGCTTGGGATCCGGGAAGAGCCCGGGAGCGGTGATCGAGAGGAGCGACCACAGCTCCATCAGGTTGTTTTCCATCGGCGTGCCGGTGATCGCCAACTTGAACGGCGCGGTCAAGTGCCGGACCGTCGCGTAGGTCTTGGCGCGGTGGTTCTTGACGTACTGCGCCTCATCGAGGATCAGTCCGGCCCAGCTGACCGTGTTGTAAGCCTCGGCGTCGAGCCGCAGGAGCGTGTACGTCGTGACGACGACATCGGCCGCAGAGACGATCGCCTCGATCGCGCGGCCCGATCGCGCCAGCGTGTCGGTCACCGCAAGCACCCGTAGACCAGGGGCGAATCGCGCGGCCTCTGCCACCCAGTTCGATACGACGCTCGTCGGCGCTACCACCAGCATCGGACCAACACCGGAATCGGCGGCGTGGGCACGGCAGATCAGGCCGAGCGTCTGAACCGTCTTGCCGAGCCCCATGTCGTCGGCGAGGATCCCGCCCAGCCCCAGCTCCCAGAGCGAAGCCAGCCAGGCAAAGCCGTCGCGCTGGTAGGGTCGGAGCGTCGCGGCAAGAGTCGCCGGCGGCTCGTGCTGTGCCCCGGCGTCGAAGGCGAGTAGCGCGCCGACGTGGCGCTGCCATGCCTGGGCTTGCTCGGTGACCACACCGAGCGCTGCCAGCTCGTCCCACAGCCCCGCCTGATAGCGGCTGATCCGCAACCGGGCGCCCGACACGTCGTTCAAGGCGCGTGCCTCCTCGATCAGCTGGCGCAGGGACTGCAGTTGGGGGGCGAGCAGCGAGAAGTGCGCGCCGTCGTCGAGAAGCATCCGCGATTCGCCGCGGGCGAGCGCTGTGAACACGTCTGCGAAGGGCAGCGTCCGGCCGTCGACGCTGATCGTCACACCGAGGTCGAACCAGTCGCGCTCGCCCGCGATCTCGTGGGTCGAGACGCCGATCTCGAGCAGGTCGTCGACGGCTCGATAGTCGGCGGGTGTCCCTCCGATGTCGACCGAGACGCTGGTCAGCTGTTCGAGCAGCGGCAGCTCGTCGGTCGTCAGACGCATGCTCTCGATGCCCGTCAGCGAAATCGGGGGGCGCGGCAGCGGACGGCCGGCAGCGTCGAGCAGACCGAACCGCGCAAGCCCAGTCTCCGCCAACACGGTCTGGTCAAGGATCGCGCGCTCGGCGTCGAAATCGCGAAAGCCTGCACGGCCGCCGCTCATGCCGAGCGGCATCCGCCGCGCCGCGGACCCGACTCGATAGGCCCACTCCCAGCCGACGTCGACTGCGTGGCCTTCGCCGTACTCGGCGCGCAGGACCAGCGCCGGTGCCGAGATCTCCGGCGGCGTAAACGACCCATCGGAGGACACCACCGTTGCGACGTTCCGCAGATCGGGGCTGATCTGCTCGGCGAAGCGCTCGGACTCGCCCGCCGGGATCGCCAGCCGCTGATCCTCCAGGAGCATTCGTTGCAGCTGCGGCGGCGCCAGCCTGTCGAGGCGCACGAGCGCCAAGTGACAGCGGCCGACCGGCTCACCCGCCTCCACATCGGCAGGCTCGATGCAGACGATACCGTGGCCGGCCGACCCGATGAACAGCAGCGGCATCAGACTGCTGGCGTCGCCATCGGCCAGTCGCAAAAAGGCGCGCACGCGGGATCCGCCGTCGTCCGCGGCTGTCACGTCGAGCACCAGCTCGCCCCGATGGCAGCGCACCTCGCCGAGGTCGGCTCGCGCGTGGATCAGTCGCAGCCCCAGGCGCTGCGCGTCATCCAGCACTGACCACAGCTGTCGGCTGTCGCACATGGATAGGTCGAGCGTCTTCTGCCCTCCGTAGTAGTAGCTCGCGTGCCTCCCACGTGCGGCGTGCACGGCATAGAGCTCCCGCATGAGGTCCAGGTGATCCACGCGAAGCTCGCCGACGTGAAACCGGTAAGGGTCGAGCTCGTTCCAGGTGAGCGAGCCGTTGATCCACCCACCGCGGGCGCCGGGTCGCATCAGTCGTGCGAGTAGCTGAGGTGCGCTCGTGCCATTCGGACCCGCCTCACGCAGCTCGAGTGCGATCGCGAGCGGGTTCCCCGCGGCGGCCGCCGCGGGAGTGTTGATCAGCGCCTGGAGCGACAGCTCCCATGCTGAGGGGGGCGGCGCTGCCAAGCCTGTGGGCGGGTGCAGCTGCCCTACCGCCGAATCATGCGTTGACGGCGGAGGTGGTGCGGCAATGGTGGAGCGGCCGTTTGGCGGGCCGTGCGACCGTCGGCCCGGCGCGACCTGGGGTGTGGCGGCGATCACGATCGCCGCGACGTGCTTGCAGTTGTAGCCCACCGGGCAGGTGCATTCGCCGTCCGCGAACTTCAGCGCGCCAGCATCGCCGGCAGCGAAGAACGCTGCCGTGTCGTACAGACCGCCGTGACCGACGACCTTGCCCAGCAACGTGTCGATCTCCGGATCCCACTCGAGCTTGAGAACCCGGTTGTTGTTGGCGTAGCTGCGACCGCGCTTGAACGACGTCGACCCGACGGCCGCCTCGATCGTGGACAGCTCCCCCTCGCTCAGATTGGCGAATACGCCTCGCACGCCGCGTGACGATAGCCCTCGATCCGGCCAGAACGATCAGCGTCGGACACACGTGGCTCATTCTGCCCGGGTCGTGTCCAGGCCTAGCCAGCAAGCATCCTGCGGCGGCCGGGCCGGTGGCTGCATCGCACGACGAGCGAGCACCTCCAGGTCCAGCTCGTCGTGGCTCTTATCGGCGGATAGGAGAAGTGGGGATATGGACCGACCGGAATGGTGGCGTAGGCCGGCGTTGGGGAAACCGCTTCGGCCCCGGTTGACTGCAGCCGGTGTCAGGGTTGTCGGCAGTGCCGGTGCATGTAGCGGACCGCTGCCGCCACGTACATCGTCACGGTGACCACAAAGACGGTAGCGGCGGCGGCGACCGACCACCAGATTCGCGCTGCGATGACCGGGAGCCCGACCAGCAGCCAGGCACCGACCGCGCGCGTGAGCATCCCCCTGGCGCTTCGTTCGGCGAACCAATCGGCGAGTCGCATCACGTGGAGCATCGTCCCGCACCTGTCGAGCGATGCGACACGCGCCGATCCGCGATCACTGCCGGCGCACACCCGAACCTTTCGCCTTGCGCGATACGCGAGACGTGCTGCGGCTCAGTTGCTCGGGTTCGGACCCGCGCGCCGCGAGCGATGGCTACGCTTAGGCCATGAGTGAGAACCTCCGCATCGAGCGCGGTTGGATCTTCGTCAACGGTACCCGGCAGGACGATGGCACGATCGAGCTCGGGACCGGCCGCGAGATGCGCTTCAGCCCGTTCGAGGCGATGTCACAGCGCCAGGACACGCAGATCACCTGGGGCCACATCCTCACGGCGTCGGTGCAGCGGCTGGCTTTCTGGCGCCGCTAGACGGCACGAAGTGCGGCCAGCACCGCGATGTCGCGGCGCTGATAGCTGACCGGATCCAGATGCTGACCGCATCGCGAAGACGGTCCGCGTTTCCCGAAGCACGAGTGCGTTGTGGAGTTCGGCAGTTGGACTTCGAGCTCACCTGAGCGGCGTCGCACCAGGCCGGTTTGCCACATGATGGTCTGCCCGGCAATGCTCAGGTCAGAGAGAAAGGCCGCCGCTGGCAGACGGAGTCCGGCGAGTCTGCGCCGCCGCCTGCCACCCCCTTGCGCGCCCAGTCATGACGGCTCTGCCATCCCCGCGGGAGCGGGCTCCGCCTTTGGCGGTTGTTTGGTGTGGGTTTGTCGGGGCCGCTCACAGTGCGGCACACACCAAATCTCGGACTGGGAGCAAGGCACATGAGCTTCGTTCAATCATCGGTGGCATCGGAACAACGAGGGCCGTTCGGGGCAGAACCCACGCGGTCCCCGCTGGACCTGAGGCTGGTCCTCGGCCTGGGGCTGGTGGGCCTCGGGGTCGGGATGCTCTGCCTGGGGATCTCCCACGGGTTCGGGCACGGGTCGTGCTCGACCACCGGGTACTCCCGCAACTACGGGCCGGTGCCGCGCTGCAGCGAGGGCACCGGCTGGTGGATGCTGATGTTGATGGTAGGGCTGGTCGTGGCGGGGGGAGGAGCGGCTCTGGCCCGCTCCGTCGGCTCGCTCATGCTCCCGCTCGTGTTCGTCGCGATCGGGGCCCCGTTCATCGCACTGGCGCTCGGGAACCACGGCCAACTGCTGTTCAACGCCTCCTCCAGCTCAGGCAAGATCTTCGCCGGCATGTTCGGGGGCTGCTTCGTGACCGCGGGACTGATCTGGGGAGTGTTTGCCGCACGTGACATCACGGGCGCCAGCGGCGGCTCGCTGCTCGGCGGGCTGCTAGCAGCGGTCGTCGGCGTCGGCGGGGCGTTCGCGATCGCGGCCGGTGTCTCCAGCGCCGTCGGCAAGACGACGGCGCCGAGCTCAGTCCAGGTCGCGCCCGGCGTGACGGTCGTGTCTGCGGCCGCTGAAAGGGCCCGCCAGATCTCGCTGTGCAAGGACCTGGTCGCGGGTCAGCGCCTGATCAGCGCGCGCGACAAAGCGTTGCTCAGCGCCGAGTGCGACACAAACTGGAAGGCGGCCGAGCACGAGCTGCCGGCGGCAGCAAGAAGGGGAGCGCCCGCGTATGCGGCCGCGCAGTGCAAGCAGCAGACGCAGCAGGCCGGCTCCGCGGCTGGACTTCCCGCCTCTGCCGGGTCCACCCTCGCCCGCGCGCTCGCCGCCGCGTGCGGAAACCCCGCGACGAGCAGCCGGGGCACAGGGCTGAAGAGCCTCCAGGCGCAGCTCTGCCGGCAGATCGTCAAGGCGCAGGTCCCCGCGGCGGCGAAGCAGCAGGCGCTCGCAGCCTGCCCCAAGTCGTAGGTGGACAGGCGGGAAGGTCGCCGGTCGCCGTGTTCGAGGACACGTGTCCGGGGTGCGTGCCGATCGGAGCGAGCCTGCCGGGGCACGATTCCGGCGACCTGGTCGCCCCTCCCGCCGAACGCCAGCGGACGACAGCCTGGGTGAGCGAGCGCCCGAGGGTGCGCACGCTCTCGGCGCGTCCCCACAGCCCGGCGGGCATGATGCCGAGCCCCGCCGCCTGGAGCGGCGGGTTGGCCGCGGACACGAGCGCGGCGCCGACGACGTCGAACCAAAGCGCCCGAGTCATATGGGCGACGACCGACTCGCCCGCGAGAGCACGGCGCCGGCGGCGAGGACCATCGCGCCCTGCCTAAGCGGCTCCCAACCAGCTCAGGCGAGCGGAGCGTCGCCAAAGGACTCGCCGAGAACGATCGTGCCGAATCTCGGAAGGGATCGCCGTACGAAGGTCGGGCAGGACGTCGTCGGGCTCACACCCCGAGGACGGTGCCCCGCAGTCGCCGCAACCCCGGCTCTGAGCTAGAGGCGAGCCTCGAGCTCGCTGATCCGGTCGAGGAGTTCGCATACGAGCACGGCGCCCGCGTAGTTGAGCCCGAGGTCCCGGCGTAGCCGCTCCGCTCGCGCCACCCGCGCGGCACTGCTCGGGTCGAAGCGTGAGGTTTCGGCAGTCGCGGCGGGGTGTGGCTCGAACAGCCCGAACTCCAGGTAGCGCCGCACATGCACGATCTTGACCCCCGCCTGCCTGGCGACGACGGTCAGCTCGACCGCCTCCTCCGCGGCGAGGTCGCGATCAGCCGGCCCGGTGTGCCTGTCTGCGTTCATGGTCATGCCTCCCGCGGGTCACGGCTCGAGCTTTCGGCGAGCTGCTCGTAGAGCTCGCGCTCACGGTCCGACAGCTCCTTGGGTACGACGATCTTGACGATTGCGTGGAGATCACCGCTGCCGCCACCGCGTTTGGGAACTCCCCGTCCACGGAGCCGCAGCCGCCGGCCGCTGGACGACCCCGCTGGGACCCGGACCCGGGCCGTGCCGGTCGGGGTCTCCACCGCAACGGTCGCCCCGAGCGCCGCTTCGGAGGGAGTGATCGGGAGGTCGACATCAAGATCGTCATCGCCGCGGCGGCGAAAGCGCGGATGCGGCTTCAACACGACCCGCAGGAACAGATCGCCGGGCGGACCACCATCTAGCCCCTCGCCCCCTTGTCCCGCCAGGCGGATCAGCTGGCCGTCACGGACGCCAGCCGGAAAGTTGACATTGACCTCACGGCCGTCCAGCGTCAACCGCCGCCGGCCGCCGGCCAGTGCGTCCTCGAGCGACAGTTCGAGGAGCGCCTCGCGGTCGTGGCCGCGCAGGGGCCCGCCGGCGCGGCCGGCTCGCGCCCCGAACAGCGCCTCGAACAGGTCGTCGCCAAACTCCACGCGCGTGCCATCGCCGAACCCTTGGTGGGCGAAGAAGTCCTCGAAGTTCTCGTCAGGCGCCTCGTGCTCCGCTTCACGCCAACGGGCGCCGAGGCGGTCGTAACGCGCACGCTTGTCGGCGTCAGACAGAACCTCGTACGCCTCGCCGAGCTCCTTGAAGTGCTCCTCGGCGTCGCCGTCGGAGTTCAGGTCCGGGTGGTACTTGCGCGCCAGCTTGCGGTAGGCGCGCCGGATCGTGTCGGGGCCCGCGTCGCGCGGAACGCCCAATACCTCGTAATAGTCCGTGTAGCTCAGCGGCATCTGTGATCGAATCCTCGCTCAAACGGGCCGGACGCGACGCCGACAGCGATCCGGGTGTGGCTACTAGCCGCAGCTGCGGACCACATCGGCACGCTGGATCGCATCCGGCGGGCTGACTGCGGCGGCCTGACGATCGCGCTGGCCACTCCTACAGCCTGCCCCTTCGTGTCGGACTCGCCGAGTCGTGACTGCTTTGGCCGGGCGGTTCTGTTCGGGCGACGCGTGTCGCTGAGCCAGGGACGATGGCGGGGTCGATCGTCGTCCAGAGGAGGACGTCATGGAATCCGTACAGCTGCTGGATTGCGCCGGGCGGCTCCGCTCGCCGGCGACCCTGTCCAGCTTCCACCAAGGCCTTCCGCCGCTCGACAAAGGGTCATGCCGACGTCGGCATGACCCTTTGTTCGGTGGTGCGCACCCGGCCCAGTGGCCCGGTGTTGCAGCCGGAGATCGCAGCCGACCGGTGACGTCCGTCCACCAGTCCTGGTTCGGACATGGAGTCCTCCCATTCGGGTCAGCCCGGGGCGCGGCGGCGCCTACCACACCGGGCGCTTGCAGTGAATGAAAGCCGAGCTTCCCATGCCATCACCGAACTGGGCATGCAGGCCGCCTCGGACGAGGAGATCTTCGACCGCGCCCACGCCGAGGGTCGAATCGTCGTCTCGGCGGACACCGATTTCGGAACGCTCATGGCGGCCCGCAAGGAGACCTCGTCGTCGGTGATCCTGTTCCGCCACAAAGCTGTGGGGCGAGGCGACCACCGGACGCAACTCCTCAACGTCTGAGCGGTCGCGCCGGTGCGGCTGCTGCTTCGATGGACGAGCAGCGTTCCGCATGCCGCCCGGTTCGCATGCCTGTGGGCGAGCGAGCGCCGGCTTTCCGGGCTTCTGCGATTTCCTCACGCTCGTGCGGCCGGGTCGTGCGTATGTAGACACGATGCTTGGCCCAGCGCTTGAGGCGCCGGGAATGCTGGACAGCATTGCTGCTCCGGACGTCACGCGGAAGCGCGGTCTCGTGGGACGGCCGGTCGTGTGGTCGCATACAGTCCCGCTGATGAGCCAAATCGGCCAGGAGAGGAGGGCGCAACATGTATGTACGGATCGCGCGGTTCGAAGGCGGCGACCGCGACTGGGACGACTTCGCGGCAAACGTTCGCGAGACGATTCGCAGCGGTGGACAGGGCACGCCGTTTGAGACAGCGGGCGATGCGGCCAAGAGGATGATGCTGCTTGTCGATCGCGAGAGCAACCGGGGCGCGAACCTGATCCTGTGTGAGACAGAGGACGACTTGCGGCGGGTCGACGCTGCACTGAACGAGATGACGCCCGCGGCCGGCCGCGGCCCTCGAACCTCAGTGGAGATGTACGAGGTTCTGGTGGATGAGGGGCTCGGCAAGTAGCTGGGCCCTCGGCCAGCGCCACGCTAGGTCCGGCATGGACCGCGTTACCCCGCACCAAGGAGCCCGCACACTCGGAATCTCTCCTAGCATGCTCTGGCGGTCGTCTCGGCAGGCGACTGTTTTCGTCCCGAGCCGGTCGTTGGTCCCCGCGAGCGATTCGACGACGAGGGACGGGTCCTGCGCTGCTCCGAGCTGGCCGCGACCACGGGCGCCCCGTGGCGAACCCCTCGCGACCGGGCCAGACGAGCGGAGCGTCGCCGATGCGATCGTGAGCTCGGGAGGCCGTGCGAAGCGCGAATGCGATCGTCGCGACTGGCGCGCTCAGTTCATGACTGCCGCCCGGTAGGGGCGGAAGAACGCGCGCAGCTCCTCCGCGTAGAGCTCGGGCTCCTCGAACGGCGCGAAGTGCCCGCCGCGCGCGGGCTCGGTTACGCGCACGACGTTCGCGGTGCGCTCGAGCCACGCCCGCGGCGGGCGGACGATGTCGCCGGGGAAGAGCGAGAAGCCGGACGGCACCTCGACCCGGCGGGCGAGCTGCGCGGGCGGAATCGCCGCGTTCGCGTGGTACATGCGGATCGAGGAGCCGATCGTCCCCGTGAGCCAGTAGAGCGTGACGTTCGTGAGGATCTCGTCTTTCGTGAACCTCTGTTCGCCGTCCCCGTCGCAGTCGCCCCATGCCCGGAGCTTCTCGACGATCCACGCAGCGAGCCCGGCTGGCGAGTCGGTGAGGCCGAAGGCCGCGGTCTGGGGCTTCGTGCGGTGCATGGCGGCGTAGGCACCCTCGGTCGCGCCCCAGGCCGCAGCGGCTTCGATCCAGGCGCGCTCGTCTGGCGCAAGGTCAGCCGGGTCGCCGGTGAAGACGGGCACGCCTGCGTCGGTGCGGTGGACCGCAACGACCCGCTCGGGGTGGTCGAGCCCGAGGTAGCGGCTCACGTGGCTGCCGATGTCTCCGCCCGCCGCGCCGAACCGCGCGTAGCCCAAGACGCCCATGAGCTGAGCCCACAGGCCGGCGACGGCGATCGAGTCCAGCGACGAGCCGGTGGGGCGGTCTGAGTACCCGTAGCCCGGCATGTCGGGCACAACCACGTCGAACGCGTCGGCGGAGTCGGCGCCGTGCGCGCCGGGGTCGGTCAGGAGTGCGATCACCTTCGCGTAGCGCCAGAACGAGTCCGGCCAGCCGTGGCTGAGAATCAGCGGCAGAACGGGACCGGCCGGCGCGGTGGCCCGGACGTGGACGAAGTGGATCCCGAGGCCGCCAAGCGGGACGCGGAAGCGTGGGAACTGCGCGAGCGCCGCCTCCTGCGCCGGCCAGTCGAACTCTTCCGCCCAGTAGGCGACGAGCTCGCGGAGGTAGACGAGGTCGGTCCCGAGCGACCACCCGGCGTCCTCGGGGGTGTCCGGCCAGCGCGTCGCACGCAACCGCGCGCGCAGGTCCTCGAGTGCCGCGGGCGCGGTCTGCGGGATGAACGGCTCGGGGCGGCCCGCGGCGTCCGGCATGAGACGCAGCCTACCGGCCGCGCCGCGCTACTCCGCGAACGCGCTGGGCAGGCGCCAGAGCGAGCCGCGGGCGTCCTCGAAGCGGACCGCGCGTTCAGCCGCGCGAAGCAGCGACGAGCGCGGTCTTCCAATCCGGGCCTCGTCGACGCGAACCCCTGGTCGCGATAGGGTGGCGCGCTCCGAAAGAGTGCGGCGAGCGAGGCGATCATCCCAAGGACTTCCTCCCACATCCGAGCATTCGCCTTATGAGCACGGTCACACGCAGGGCGCTCACGGCCTGGCTAATCGATCACGGCTTTACCGAACTCGGCGGCAAGGCTACGAGCCATCGGCGCTTCCGCCACGAATCCGGCGTCGTCATCACGGTTCCTGGTCACGGGAGACAGAACCTCAGCCAGAAGCACGTCGGCATGATCGTGCGCCAGCTCGAGGCGGCAGGCTTCGACCGCGACACGGTGCGCCGTGATCTCAACGCTCGATAACGGTCGCGCCCGCCGCCCCGACGATTCCGGGTGGCAGACGATCACGACTTCGCCAATCAGCTAGCGGCGGGACCGCG
Organism: uncultured Solirubrobacteraceae bacterium; assembly: GCA_963816005.1. Classification (GTDB taxonomy): domain Bacteria; phylum Actinomycetota; class Thermoleophilia; order Solirubrobacterales; family Solirubrobacteraceae; genus Palsa-465. The sequence continues at coordinate 521,110 of CAWFKF010000062.1, forward strand.
CACCAACCGGTGGAGCGCAAATCGCGCGATGGCAAAGGTCGCCGCAACGGTCGTGAGACGCGCGCCGGCAGGGGATGATCCAAGCGATCGTGCGCACGGGCGCCCTGGAAGCGCTTCCGGTGCCGCCGGACTCGTCGGCCTGCCGCGGTTTCAAGATGCGGAGTTGCTCTTCCGGGGCGACGAGACATATCGCCTCATGAGGCTGATCGGTGTGTATCGAGGAGTCATTCTCTATGGCCGATCGGGCACCGGCAAGACATCGCTGATCAATGCTCGTCTGATGCCGCGCGCTCACGAACTCGATCTCGAGCCCTTAGAGGTTCGGTTCCAGGCCAGGTCGGGGCAGGAGGTGATCGTCACGGCACCCCTGCCCGCACATCGCTTGATCGCTCACTTGCCGGACCCCGGAGATGCCGAGACTGGGGGCACGGCGTGCTCGATCGAGGATTTTCGAAACGCACTTGAATCAGCCTGCGCCGAGGGCTGCCGTCCTTTGATTGTGTGTGACCAATTCGAGGATCTCGTCACACGGTTCGCCGGCACCGATGCTCAAGAGCCGAAACAGCAGATCTTCGATCTGATCGGGTGGCTCCTGTCCGCACCGGCGATCAAAGTGCTGTTTGCGTTCCGCGAAGACTACCTTTCCGAACTCAGCCAACTCCTCGCGGTTGCGCCCGAGCTGATCGATCAGGCGATGCGGATCGACGGACCTTCAGCTGAGGTTGCCAAAGATGTGATCCGCGAATCGGTCGGCTGGTACAACGCGCGTGTAGCAGAGCGCTCAGAGGCGGTTCATATTGACCTCGTGGCGATCGACCAGATCTATTCCGAGTTCGATAAGTACGAGCGCGCCGACGCCTTGACCTTCGTGGACGTGGAGGTCGTCTGCCTATGGTTGTGGAGCACCTCCCTGATGGAGCGCCGGCACGACCCGGGCGTCGAAGCAGTCGGCGGCGTAGTCGTTAGGGCGGCGCTGTCCGAGCTCGACCCCCAGCAGCGCACGACGGCGCTGGCCGTCCTTACGAAGATGGTCACGCGGACCGGCGAGCGAAACGTCAGCTCGGAGAACGATCTCGTGCGCCTCGTGCACACAGAGGACCGGATCGACCCAGCGTTGACTGAACGCATGCTCGACGCGCTCGAGAGAGACGATCGCCTCGTTAGCCGGGAATGGCGCCACGGCGTATACCTCTGCCAGCTGGCGAGCGAGTTCCTCGCCCCGGCGGTTATGGAAATTGCCGCCGTTAGGCACCGTCGCCGACGGATCATCCGGTCGCGTTCACATTGACGACCGGCTGAGCCCGCCGCTTCTGCCTACCCTGCTGTCGATACTCGACCAGTGCCCGGATGAACGTCGCGAGCGCGACCGCCGCTGCAAACGGCCGCGACAGCGAGGGTCAGGATGTCCTTCGGGCTCACGCTGCGAATCGTCCCGGGCCGCGCGGCGGATGCGGCGCGCCGAGATGCCATCCACCGATCTGGAGCACGCCACGCCACGCCACGCCACGTCTGAGCGCAATCACTGGCTCGTGCGCTGCGGGAAAGCGCGCGAAAGGTTCAACGCAGCGGCTCGCTGCCCCTCTCCATGCCCAGTGGCACTCTCGACTGCGACGTGGCCCGGCGTCATGCCGCTCAAGCTGGCGATCGCATTAGATTACGGGCTCTCGTCGAGTGGGCACCTGGGAAGTAGGATCCGCCATCCGCTCGTCGTCGAAGGCCCGGCATTCGGCACACGTGGCGTCGTGGCGGCCGGCACCACTCCCCGCCCTTGACGGTAGGGGACGTGGTCGGCGTTGTGCGCCTGCGCGATGGCCATCTGGCTCGTCCCGGCTACGTAGTTCCGGAAGATCCGCTCGACGACCGGGACCTCCTGCGAGACTTGGACGAGCCGGTTCTCCAGATGCGGCCCGAGCCGTCGGTACGCGAACGGCCGCGGACACCCGGACAGCTTCCCGCGGTCGCGAGCCCGGCGGCGCATGCCCTTCTTCACGGTCTTGGACTTCCGCGCCGAGTCGATGTGAGCCCGGCGACCGATCGCGGCCACGGACGCCTCGTCACGCATCTCCTCGTCGTCCTCCGCCGTCCGCAGCGAACCCGGTGCGGCTGCGACCCGCAGCCGCATGAAAGGTTGACATTGGACCGGACGTGTTCCGTAGTTCTCCGGCTATGCCTGCGCTGAGTTCCGGTGTCCAGGCGCCAGGTGCTACGGATGACGCGCGGGCTCGGGCGGAGCATCGTTACCGGAGGAGCGGATTCGCCTAGGAGCGCTCGATTGGAAGTGATGCCATGAACAAGGTTCTCAAGGTTCAAGGCTCTTGGGTCGCGGGGCTGGGTTACATGGCGCGAAATGCTGCCCGCAGTGGCGGACCAGGACTGAAAGCGCGGAGGCTGTGGCAACCGCGTCAGCGGCTGACGGCGAGTCATGCTAGCTGCCGCAGGACTGCGGGAGCTACGAGCAGCAATTCCTGGATGCGGACGCACTCGCGTCGATCCGGGAACTCCCAAGAAGGAAGAAAGTAGGGGAACATGCGAAAGCTCATTACCCTCACTATTTCGGGCTTGATGCTCGTAGTGGCCGCACCAGCGATGGCGAGCAACGGCCTCGTGACGCAGGTTCCGTCAGCTATCTCGATCAACAAGCCGATCCGCAGGTGGGTCGGGCCGCGGAGCGCCCGCGAACTGACCTTCGTGTTCACCGGAAAGGTGACGGCTAACGGCGCGCCACAGGCGGGCCGCGAAGTCACCCTGTTCAATTGGACGCGCTTCTCTGGTGGTCCACAAAGCAACCCGCAAGGGGCCATCTTGACGGGCGCGTACGCGGACCATAGCTCAGGCTACTGGCAGATTACCGTGTATTGGTGGGCTGGTATCGCAAACACACATTTCTTCGTGTACGTAAAGGATACGTTTCGCAACCCGCCAAACAACCACAGCGCAGGGACTGACTACCTCCCGGCTCAGTCGAGGCTGATGCCGCTTACCGGCTGACACAACTTCCTGACGTGCGCTCACAGATCGGCGTCGGGAACTTCCCAACAGACCACAGAAGAGTAGGGGAAGATGCGAAAGCTCATGACCCTCATAATCACAAGCCTAGCGCTCGTATTCGCTGCGCCAGCAATGGCGAGCAACGGTACCGTACACCAGATCCCATCGGCGGTGTCGATCAGATTGGCAACGAACCGACAGGGTGGCTTCGTGTTCGTCGGCCATGTGACGGCGGCGAACGGTGTGGCCCAGAACGGTCGGAAGGTCAACCTGTACGACACCTACAGCAGGCTGATGGGAACGAGTCTCACCGGAAGCTACGCGGGTCATAGCAAGGGCTATTGGGAGGTTCCCGTGTCCGGGTGGGCTGGTATCTCACTGCATCACTTCGATGCGTACGTGCTGGATCGGTTCTCGACCTGGATCGACTACCTGCCCGCTCAGTCGCCGGTGATCCCGTTCTAACACACAACTTCCTCCAGCACGAGGGAATGACCGGCCGGGCTGCCAGCGAGGCGGCAATCCGGCCAGGGCATGGCGCTACGCGCGCTCAATCTCGTCCGTGGACTCCACCACCAGTGGCCGGACGCGACGCTCCCGTGGGGCGGGCTGCGGGAGGACTTCGCCGAGTGGGTGTGGCGGGACGCCGCTGACCTCCCGAGCGGTAATGCGAACCCGAGGGAGAATCTCCCTACGGGGAGTTCCTGGAACGCAGGCCCGTCAAGTCCTGCCTGGACACCCTCCTCGGGGCGTTCTACACGATCCAGTTCCTCCTGGAGCTGCACACGGCCCGGGCCGCCGGTCGGCACGACCTCCGCGCGTAGCGCACCAGCGCTCACGACGCGACTCCCGCCGGGACCGGGATCGGAGCGAACAGCGCGCCGAGACAACCGCTGGCCGAACGAAAGACCATGCAGTCATCGCGCTCCCCTTTCGCAAACGCGAGCGCCCAAGTTCGGCGTGCGCCGCGTGCCCTGGTGGAATGCGGAGCAGCTGGCCGATCGTCGCGCCAGTGGGCTGTCGTTTCCCGGAGGGCGCTGAGCCTGACGGCTCGGTGCCCTTGAAGCACTAGCGCCGACCGCCCCTGGGACGAGCTGCGACGCGCCGCCGTCCAGTCGGCGGACTGCTGCATCCGCGCTCGAAGGGCAATCTCGTCGGCCGCCGAGGCGCTGCCCTGTACGGACACGATGGGGTCACGTGGGGTCCGCCGCGGCGGGGCCGATCGGGTCTGCGGCATCCCCGGGCTGGGTGTCGGTGCGCCTCTGGACCCGCGCGACGCGTTGAGCATCCCGAGCCTCCAGCTTCCTGTGGTCGCCAGGGCGGTCGATCAGACAGTCGAGAGGAGTTCGACGTCGCGTCCTTGGGCAAGCGCGACGATCCCGGCATCGAAGGTGACCAGACGGACCCCGCGTCGTCGAGCGAGCGTCAGTAGGTGCGCGTCGGTCACCTGGCGGTGGCCGTGAAACTTCGGGACGTCGTCGTCGACGATGGAGATGTCGTCGGTCAGGAAGCGGTGGCCATCGGCCGTGCGGAGGGCGGTCAGGACGGCGCGGGCCGCTTCGATGCCGATCGCGATGGGGAGCGCGTTTACGTTGGAAGACACGCGCACGAAACCGCTCTCGGTAATCGGGCAGGTGGCCCAGCCGTGTGGCCCGTTGGCGGCCATCCAGGATCGGATGGCGTGATGGTGGACGTGCGAGTCCCAGGCCAACGCGACCAGCGCGTTCACGTCGAGGAGTGCCACAGCGTTCAATCTTGGTCGAGCGCGCGGCGCACCATGCCGGGTGTGATCGCGGGGGTGCCGGCCGGAACGCGAATGACTGGCAGGCCGTCCGCGCTCTGCACCCGTGCGGGCGTCAGTCCACGGCGGGCGAGCTCGGAGATCACCGAGCCGAGCGAGCGGCGTTCGCCGACGGCGAGCTCTCGCGCAGCTGCGACCACGTCGTCATCGAGGTTGAGAGTCGTTCGCACGCGATTGATGCTAACGCATCAGCGCATCGCTGGGTTGTCCCGAGCAGCGAGCAAGGGCTGCGGCGGCCGAGGTGGTGCGGCTCGCGCCCGGGAGCGTGACCGCGCTGACGCTCGCAGCCGAGGTCGCCGGCGCTTTGACCATGACTCCGGCGGAGGCGGTGCTGCGCGAGTTCGCCGATCAGTCTGTTGATGTGGGGGTAGTGGCCGGCCTGGATCTGCTGGTCGATGTAGTTGATTGCGGCCGTGATCTGAACATTGTCCGCGGCGTTCGGGATTGGCGGGGCGCAGCAGATAGCCGAAGGTGAAGTCGTCCACGAGCGAGATCAGCTCGAGTTGTTGCTCCGTCGCGATTTTCAGATCGGCAACGGCAGCGAGTGATTGCTCCAAATGGCGCAGCGCATTGGGTGATCAGCTCGTCCTTCGTGCGCACGTAGTGATAGAGCGTCATCGTGCCGGCATCGAGTTCGGCGGCGACCCGGCGCATCGAGACGGCGTCGATCCCGTCGGCGTCGGCGATCTCGAGCGCTTCGGCGGCGATCTGGTCGCGCCTGTACCGCGGGCGACGCGAGCCAGGCTGGGGCCGCGCCCAGATCGGGACCGAGTCCCGGTCGTGCTCGGGAGCCTCTGGGCGGGCTCGTTCGCCACACGCGGATCCGATGCGCGACTGGGCCACCGAGAACATTGTCGAGCATGCCTATACGCCGTTCTACGGCTCGTGGGCCGAACCGCATCGAGGCGCGGTTCCGAGCCTCGTGGCGCTGGAGCCTCCGAGCTCGAGCCGCGCCTCCGCATACTCGAACCCGGGCGGCATCAAACGCCCGCCCCGCGGGTGAGTGAGCTGACGCGAGGTGGGGCGGGCGCTGGGGCGCCCGCCGCGCTCTACTTCTCGTCTTCCTCTCGGCCGAGCGCACTCCCAGCGCTCTGAACGACGCTGCGCAGGAACTCGTACTGGGTCTTGACGAGTCGGTCGGCCATGTCCATCGCGCCGTCCACGATCTCTCGCCGCCGGGCGGGACGCTCGCCGTGTGGCAACGCTGGCAACGCTTCGTCAACGACGTCGACGAACCTGCGAACCGCCTCGATCGCGGTCCGCGACCCGGACTCGAGCGACTTGAGCACTTCCTCGGATAGCTCGGAGGTTCGATCGACCACTTCGCTGACCTGCTCCCGCCGCGTACGCTCGTGCTCCTCCTCCTCCTGCTTGCGCTCGAGCTCGTGCTCCTTGCGGGTGGCCGCCCCCTTGCGTGCCGCCTCGCTGCGCTGGGCCTTGGTCTCTGGCATGGGAATTGCCTCCTTCTAGGGACGTGCGTCCCGTTGACACACATTCGCGGAAGCCGGTCGGCCGGGGCTCCTCTCTCGGGACCTGCTTCGTGGCCACCGTCTTGGGCGACCCTAGGCCAACCGGCCGGCCGTGCCATCGGTAGAAAGCCCGGAAGTGCCCCGACGATCGCGGCGGCAGGTGCCGAAGCTCCGGCTCGGTCGGCATCCCAGCCTGAAACTCATGCCGGAGCCGTGCGGCGGCGCCGCTGCGTGGCGGCACTCGATGCCACAGACCCCCAAATCGCGGCGCCTCAATGGTCGGCCGCCGGACCGGGGGCAGTCAACGACGATCCAACCGCTCTGGATGGTGAGCCACACGGGTGCGCCAGCGGGCTCAGGTCCGCTCAGGATGATGGCGGGGCCGATCGCCTACGGCTGTAGGTCGAGGCCCCAGTATGGTGCTCGAGGGCTCGTTGCCCGATACTGCCACTGTGAACCCTAGGTGCAAGCTGCTGATGTTCATCGCCGCCCCCTGGACCGCGCGCCGCGACCGCCGGTTGATTGCGGGCGACGTCGGGTCGGTCAGGTCCGGCGTGACAGGAAGCATCGAGGCGGCGTGAGGCCCGGCTGGACGGAGGCACCCGTGGCCGCATCCCGATCTACTCCGTTCCAGGGCTCGACGTTGTCCCAGCGCTCTGTGCTGCCCCGGGCCTCCGCCTCGTCTGGCCGGGCGCGCGCCACGCCGAGGTCCTCGACCCGCCGCCACGCCCGCCCATCGCCGGGAGATCTTGAGCCACACGTAGGGGAGGCCATCCTCCATGGCCACCGGGTGAGCTACCGCACGGCCGGTAAGGGGCCGGTCATCTTACTCATTCACGGGATCACCGGCGACTCCCGTCAGTGGAACCAGATCATTCCGCAGCTGGCCGATCGCTACACGGTCCTCGCACCCGACCTGCTGGGCCATGGTCAGTCCGCCAAGCCACGCGGCGATTACTCGCTGGGGGCCTACGCGGTCAGCCTCCGCGACCTCCTCATCGTGCTCGGCCACCGACGGGCGACCGTGGTCGGCCACTCGCTGGGTGGCGGCATCGCGATGCAGTTCTCCTACGAATACCCCGTGTTCTGCGAGCGGCTCGTGCTCGTCGACAGCGGCGGGCTGGGCCCCGAGGTGCACCCGCTGCTGCGGGCGGCCACGCTGCCAGGCGCCGAGCTGGTGCTGCCGCTTATCGCCCACTCGCGCCTGCACGTGGTAGGCGAAGCGATCGGGCAGGCGCTCGGACGCCTGGGGTTGGAGCTCGGCCACGACCTGGCCGAGATGACCCGTGGCTATGCCTCCCTGAGCGACGCCGAGGCGCGTCGTGCGTTCCTGCACACGGTGCGCGCGGTCATCGACCTCGCCGGGCAGCGAGTGAACGCTACCGACCGGCTCTACCTGGCACAGATGATCCCCGCGCTGATCGTCTGGGGTCGCCGGGATCCACTCATCCCGGTCGAGCACGCCGCGGTCGCCCATCGGGGCATCCCGGGCAGCCGCCTGGAGATCTTCGACGACGCCGGCCACTTCCCCCAGCTCGAGCAGCCTGTGCGCTTCGCCCGCGTGCTCATCGACTTCATCGAGAGCACCGACCCAGCCGAGTTCGTGTTCTCCGACCAGGACCTGAACATGTTGCGCGAGCGCATGCTCAAGCACGGGAGGAGATCTCGCTGACCTGATCAGGCCTGTCAGCAAAGCTCACGCAACTCGTCCACGGCGGTAGCGGCCGCGGCGCCGGGTTGGGACTTTGCAGCCACCGGGCGGGAGATCGAGCCCGCATTGGCGGGGCCATTCACAGTGCAACCGCCTTGTGGGTGCGATGAAGCTCTCACGCCTGGCGGGATCGCCGCGGAGTTGAGCCGCTCGGAGGAGGGGATCCGTAGGCTGCAGAAGCTGTACCGACCGCAGGCAATCGTCGGCCCCAGTGAGGAGGTTGTAGATGGAGACTTGGGATGCCATCACCGCTCGGCGCAACGTCCGCGAGTTCGCCGACCGCGCGATCCCCGACGCGGACCTCGACCGTGTGCTCGAGGCTGGTCGGATCGCGCCCTCGTCGCAGAACCAGCAGCCGTGGGACTTCGTCCTCGTTACCGATCGAGAGATGCTGCGTGAGCTCTCCAGGGTGTGGCGGGGCGGCGGGCATATCGCAAACGCGGCTGCCGCGATCGCAGTGGTGATCCCGGACGAGGAGGAGCCCCGGGCACGCGAGCGTAATCGCTTCGATATCGGCCAGGCGACGATGCAGATGATGATCGCCGCTGCCGATCGGGCGATCGGCGCCGGTCATTCGGCCGTCGGCGATCAGGACCTGGCGAGGTCGGTGCTCAATGTCCCCGAGGACAAGCTCGTCGCGTTCGTGATCGATCTCGGCTACCCGGCGGACCGGCCGCTCAGGCCCGGCACCCGCTTCAAGCGCCGGCCCTTCGACGAGGTCGTGCACCGCAACGGCTGGTGAGCGAGATCGGCAACAGGCGCGCCGGCCCTTTTCGCCTCCTCCAATCTCAATGATCCGCCCGACGCCGTGCTGGCGATCGCTCTTTCGCGCTCCCGCCCGCGTGCGGCACACGACTCCTTCGCGCAGAGAGCAGGCGTGCGGGCGCATGGTCAGCGCGTGGCCCGGGTTGTCCGAGAGCGGCAGCCTCGGCGCCCGCCGTACGCGGCGACGCGGCTGCTGCTTCGCGGCGCGAGCAAAGGCGTCTTCTGGAACTGCCGAAGGACGGTGAGGGATGGCGGTCTCTGCGAGCGCGATCGACAGCGGTGCGTGTCTGATCCGGGCGTCAGGGGCACAAGAGGCCGACGCGGTGCACAGCCGCTCCACACCGGCGATAACCGGCCGACATGCACTTCCACAACGGCGCGGTCGCGATCTCGTACGATTCGACTTGCGGCTCAGACTGGTCGACGAGGGAAAGGTGGGAGCGGATCTGATCGGGATCGCCACCACGTTGGGGCCCGGAAGTGCCGATCCCGCCGGCAACGTGACGAACTACGCCGCGTCGCTCTACAGCGAGATCGGAGCATTGCTCGCCCCCGACGATTCCCCGCCGACGAAGTGACCGTCTTCGACGCGAAGCGACTGCGGGCGGGTCTTGGTGGCGCCCGCGTCGTCCTACCGGGAGATCGCGAGTACGACACCGCGCGTCGGGTGTGGAACGGTCGCATCGACCGACACCCGGCCGCCGTCGTGTTCGCTCGCGACGTCCAGGACGTGAGGGCGACGCTGACGCTCGCTCGCGAAGGCGGCGCTCGCTTGTTTGTGCGCGGCGGCGGGCACAGCGTGGCCGGCCTCGCGGTCGGTGAAGGTGTCGTTTTGGATGTCTCTGGCCTCCGCGACATCGAGGTCGACCCGGTCGCCGGGACGGCGAGGGTCGGCAGCGGGCTCCGGCTCGGTGATGTGGACCGTGCGACGCAGAGATTCGGTCTCGCCGTGCCTCTCGGTACGGATTCGGAGGTCGGCTTGGCGGGATTGACGCTCGGTGGCGGAAACGGATGGTTGATGGGCGCCCACGGCGCGACGGTCGACTCGCTCTTGAGCGTCGAGCTTGTGTGCGCGGATGGGACCATGCGGCTCGCGTCGGCGGATGTGGAACCGGACCTGTTCTGGGCGCTGCGCGGAGGTGGAGGTAACTTCGGCGTTGCGACCGCGTTCGAGTTCCGGCTTCACCCGGTTGGTCCCGAAGTGGTCGGCGGCATGATCGCGTACCCGTGGAAGTCCGGCTTCGACGCTCTCCGCCTTTTCCGGGAGTTGGTCGCACGCGCACCGGACGACCTGACCGCCTTCGCCTGCCTACTCCATCTTGACGGGGAGCCAGTTGTGGCGATCGCGCTGTGCTGGTGCGGCCCGACGCGGAATGCGGAGCGCGTCCTGGCGCCGCTCTACCGCGTCAAGCCGGTCAGCGACCAGCTCTCGGTCATGCCGTTCGTCGCGCTGCAGACCTCGATGGACGCCGCACGCCCCTTCGGTCGGCGGAGCGCGATGCGCTCCCACTACATGGCGCAGCTGAGCGACGCGGCGATCGAGGCGTTCATCGCCTGCTTTGCGGAAAGTCCGTCGCCGCTGTCGGTCGCGATCATCGAGCGATGCCACGGCGCCATCGCCCGCGTTGCGCCGACCGCCACCGCTTTCGCGCCGCGGCGGTTTCCGTTTCACGTCGAGCACATCGCCTTCTGGAGCGGCGCCGAAGCCGAAGCTTCCCGAAATCTGTCGTGGGTCCAGGCCTGTTATGCGGAGACCTCGCGGTTCGGTACGTCCGCGGTGTATGTCAACTCCCTCGACGCCGGTGAGGAGCACCGGGTCGCCGACGCCTACGGTCCGAACTACGAAAGGCTGCGCGCGTTGAAGGCGATCCACGACCCCGACAACGTATTCAGTGCCAATCACAACATCCGACCGCTGAGCGCGATCGCTCGCGGCCGCGACGGGACGGCGCGTATCTGGTGATCGGCGCACGGGAGACGTTGTTCACGTCTCAGGCGGGAGCCGCCGCGGCGTTGACCGGGCTCGTGTTCGTGGCCCTGTCGATCAGCCTGCGCGAGATCGTCGATTCTGTGCCTCTGTGCCTCTGTGCCTCTGTGCCTCTGTGCCTCTGTGCCTCTGTGCCTCTGCGCGGTCGCGCGGTGGAGGCGCTGATTCTGCTCATGCAGCGGGTCGTGTTGGGACTGGTGGCTGTGACCCCGGTCCAGTCGGTGGTGCACTCAGTCCCAACGCGTTGCCGAACGCCGACAACGCGACGGTCGGCACCGCCGCGGCCGTCTGATCGTCAAAGCAGCAGCCGCGCCGGCGTGAGCGCTTGAGACGTCGACCGGTAGCGTCAGCAAGGTCGGCGCAGTCGCCGAGAGGCTTCGCGAGCCCACCGGCGAGACGATCGCGTGGTTGCCCGCGGGGACGCCGCTGTCGCCCGAGTCCGATGAGTCCTGCCGCGGAGGCCAGCCGCGATCGGAGCCGGAGCGCGGTCCTTCCCGCGGGCGTGCGTGGCAGACTTTGGTGACCGGCACGCATGCAATCGTCACCCGAGCGTTCGTGCCCGAATGGCCCGCGATCCCGGCCCGGTGACTTGGCTCCTGCTCCGTGGCTCAGTCGACCCAAGGCCCCACGTCGAGGTAAGACCACGTCGCCATCCGCGATCGTGCCCGGTCCCGCTCCTTGCCAGATCCCAGCCGGCCGATGTGCTCCCCGCGACCCCGCTTTGCGTGCAAGCAGAAGCGAACAAGCAGACCACGTCGACCGCGGCCATCGCACTGCCGGTGGTCGTGCGAAGCGGCCACCGCGGCGACGTGACCGCTGCAGGCGTCGGCGCGTTAGGCCGAAGTTCCCCCTTAGGCCCGTGGACAGGCGCGGTCGTCGCGACGCCGGACGGGTCGGGTGGCGAGTCGACTGTCAGCGCAGACCCCATTTGGCCTCTGGGTCGTGGCCAATGACCAGTGTCGCATCGCTGTCGTCCCCACGGGCGCTTCAGCGCGCTGCTCAGGCGGTGATCCCGCCGATCTCGAGTTTGGCGACCAGCTCGGGGTCGTTGAACACGTCGATCGCTACGGCGCGGTCGCCGACGACCGTGAACGCCAGCACCGCGAACGGTCGCTCGCCGTCGAACGCGACCGCGCCGGCGGCGCCGTTGACCAGTGCTGGGCGAACGTACGGTGCGAACCGCCGTGCTGCCATCGCCCCGCGGGCGACCTGCGCGGTGCCGTGCAGCTCGACCGGGTCGCCGTCGCGGCGGTGGGCGCGGAGCACGACGTCCGGGTCGAGCACGGCGACCAGCGCGTCGAGATCGCCCTCGCGGGCGGCGGCGAAGTAGGCGTCGACGACCGCCCGCTGGCGGGTCGGGTCCGGGTCCGGCGGTGGTGCCGCGTCGCGTACGCGGCGGCGGGCGCGGCTGGCGAGCTGGCGGGTGGCCTGCGGTGAGCGGTCGACCATCGCCGCGATTTCGTCGAACGGCACCGCGAACATGTCGTGCAGCACGAACGCGAGCCGCTCCGCAGGTGTGAGCATGCCGAGGACGACCTGCAGCGCGATCCCGACCGCGTCCGCCAGCAATGCTTCGTGCTCGGGAGCTGTCCCGACCTCTGGGTTGTCGATGATCGGCTCTGGGCGCAAACTGTCGAGCGGCTGCTCGCCGCGGATCGTGCGGGATCGGAGCATGTTCAGGCAGATCCGGGCGACGACCTTTGTCAGCCACCGCTCGAGGCTGTCGATCCGCTCGGCGTCGGTCCGCTGCAACCGCAGCCACGCCTCCTGCAGAGCGTCGTCGGCTTCGCTCAACGAGCCGAGGATCCGGTAGGCGACCGCGCGCAGCTGGGGCCGCTGGCCGTCGAACTCCTTGGCTAGCTCGAGTTCGTCCATCGCTGTCACACCGTTCGGGTCTCGCGGGTCATACCGGATAGACCCACGAACCCCAACCTATGTGACAGGAGGTGCCCGATGGCACGCATCCAGGGAGTATCGAAGAGCAAGGCCGGGCCGATGGTGAGGCTCGTCTACAGGCTCGGACCGAGGATGATCAAGAAGCTGACCGGCCGCGAGCCCCAGACCGGCAACGGCCTCGAGCCGATGGAGATCTGGGCCTATCAGCCAAAGATGATGATGGGGATGGGCAAGTTCAACCAGGCCGTGCGCAAGGGGAAGTCCGTAGACGAGCGGCTCAAGAATCTGGTCGAGCTCAAGGCCGCGCAGATGATCGGATGCGAGTTCTGCGTCGACCTCGGCTCGCAGATCTGCCGCAACTCCGGCTTCTCCGACGAGGAGCTCCTCGAACTGGCGCGCTACCGCCAGAGCGACCTGTTCACCGAGCGCGACAAGCTCGCCCTCGACTACACGGTCGCCGTGATGCGCACGCCGGTCGAGGTCACCGACGAACTCTTCACCCAGCTGAAGGAGCACTTCAGCGATCGGCAACTCGTCGAAATCACCGCGCTGCTGACGGTCGTCAACCTCGACCGGTTCAACGCCGCCTTCGGGATCGGCTCAGCCGGGTTTAGCGAGGGAATGGTCTGCGTCCCGCCCGACCGCCCCGCAGCCAACCCGGCGCTGGCGAGGATCACCTAGAGGCCAATTCAAGACACGCGTGGGCGGCGGGCGCCGCAGCACGCACACACCGGGCCTTGCGAAGGCGCCCCGGAAGCCTCGGTCCGCCATTTGCGCAACGTGCTCGGAGGTCGCGGCCCTTCGGTTACCAAGCCTTGAGCCGCGGTCGGGCAGACTTCCGGATCGTCGGGCTCGAGCAGCAATCTCCTGACAGCGATGAGATGCTGGTCGTCGTCCGTTGCGACAGGTGATCGCCGGCGTCGACCGGACGTCCGCTTTCCTGGATTCGTTAGCTCGCAGCGAGCAAACGCCTGCCCTGTCCGACGGCCCCTGCTCGAGAAGGCGGCGTCTCGTTCTGGCGCCCGCCGTCACACTCGCAGATCGTCCGGAGCCGGGGTTTAGGACCTGAACTTCCGCTGCGCGGATTCGTCAGCCGGTTCCCTGCAACCGCGTGGTGCGCGGCATTAGTAGTCGTCGTCCCTGAACTAGAATAATCCAGGCTCTAATGAGGGTTCGGGGCGCTAACTCGAGCAGGTTGTGCAGCCGCCGCGCGGTGGCCGCCTTGGCTCTCGTTGCGCTCATCTGCGGGGCGACGCTTGCCGGGAGCGCGCGTTCGCAGAGGCAGACGCCGCTGCGTTCCGGGCCGCCGTTTGCGCTCGACGCGTATACCCGGATGGTGGTCAAGTACTACGAGGAGATCAAGCTCAACGACGCGGGAGATCGGGCCGTCCTGTATGACGATCTGGGCAAGGGCAAGGGGAACTGCACGATCGGGTGGGGCCGCCTCGTGCACAAGGAGCCGTGCGACGGGCGCGGATCGGAGAAGCCGTACCTCGACGGGATCACGCTCGAGACGGCCGAGTCGTACCTGACGCAGGACATCCAGAGGGTCGCGCTGGGTCCGCTCAGCCGGTGCGTCAAGGCTCCATTGTCGACGGGCGAGGTCACGGCGATGGTGTCGTTCATGTTCAATCTCGGCGCCGGGCCCGTCTGCGGCACGATCAAGAAGCCGAAGAACGGGAAAGGCAAGGGGGTGTTCGTTCCGGGTGCGGTTGGAGCGCTGCTCAACCTGCGCGATTATGCGGCGCTTCCAGCATAGCTCCGGACGTACATCCACGGCGAGGACCACGGCACTGGTGGTCCTGGAGGGGTTGGTGAAGCGGCGCGAGTGGGAGATCTACGACGCTACCGACGGAGCGCAAGGCATGCCACGCCCGCCGAAGTGGAAAGTCACGACCGGGATGCTGATTAGCGGCAACGCGACCGGGACCGTGAGGGTCAACAACATCGCGTGCGCCACGAACGAGCGGGGCGTGAAGAAGCGCAACTGCGGGCCCTTCGACATTGACGAGCAGGTGACGATCCAGGCCAGCACGCGCGATCGCGAGTCGCGCTTCGTGCGCTGGGTGGACAAGATTGCAGGGCGCGATCTCTGCGCGGGGCAAGGCAATCCGTGCACGGTCTCCGTCCAGGATTCGCTCCTGCGTGCCCTCGCCGTGTTCACACGCGAACAACCCAAGCCCAAGCCAAAGCCCAAGCCCAAACCCAAACCCAAACCCAAACCCCCGCTGTCGGGCCTACAGGTCGATGTCGCGCCATCGCCGCTTGACTACGGCACCGTAACGGTCTCGCCGGCTGGCGAGACCGCGCCTGGGTCGCAGCCATGCTGCACTGGCACGCACCTGGTCATGTCCTACCCGCAAGGCACGGTCGTCACGATCCAAGCCACATCTGTCGCCGGGGCCGTATTCGAGGATCTCCAGAGCGACGGGGACGGCTGTAACGGCACGGACAACCCGTGTACGGTGACCATCGACCCTCATCACACGGGGTATCCGACATCCGTCGTTGCGTACTTCGGGTGCACGCTGGTGTATCCAGCCAAGTGCGAGCAGGCTGAAGCCACGACATTGCCGCAGCGACAGGGCGGCTGACGGCGTTAGTGCCCAGACGAACGAGCCCCGGCCTCCCGCGCGAAGTAGGGCCGTAGCGAAGGACCAGTGACCTCGGGGTCAACGGACACTGCCGCAGTTGCTGGCGGAGCGGTGGCGAGCTGATCGTCACCGTGGGAATCGGCTGCCCGAGATGCCGCCAACATCCGACGCGGGAGGCCGGGAGGGGGGCAGCCCCCAAGATCACCACACCGGCAGGCGCCGCCGGCGCCGTGCAGCGGGTCGTTGACGATCGGCACGGCGGGAGGCTGCAGCGAGTCAGGGGTGGGACCACGCGCGGGCGCCGCCTGACCGGTGATCGGTGCGGTTCGGGAGGTCGGCGCTGCGTGTGGCGATCCGCCGCAGTGCTGCGATCAGAGCATCGATGTCCTCACAGGTGTTGTAGAACGCCAGCGAGGCGCGAACTGTGCCGTCGTGCCCGAACCGGCGTACGATCGGTTGCGCGCAGTGGTGGCCGGCCCGCACCGCGATTCCCTCGCGGTCGAGCGCGCTGCCGACCTCCTCGGGGGTGAACCCGTCGAGGACGAACGACAGTACAGCCGCCTTCTCGGGGGCGGTGCCGATCAGCCGCAGGCCAGGTATGCCCGACAGCGCGCGAGTGGCGTAGGCGAGAAGCTCGTGCTCGTGGCGGGCGATGTTCTCCATCCCGATCCGCTGCACGTAGGCGAGCGCCGCGCCAAGCCCGACGGCGTCGGCGATGCTCGTGGTGCCGGCCTCGAACCGCGCCGGCGCCGGCTGGTACAGCGTCCGCTCAAATGTGACATCGCTGATCATGTTGCCGCCGCCCTGCCATGGAGGCATCGAGTTCAGCACGTCTCGCTTTCCGTGGATCACGCCGATCCCGGTCGGCCCAAAGACCTTGTGGCCCGAGAACGCATACCAGTCGCTGTCGAGCAGCTGCACGTCGACCGGCATGCGCGACACCGCCTGTGCTCCGTCGATGAGGACGCGCGCGCCGTAGCGGTGCGCGAGCTCGGCCATCTCTCGCGCCGGCGTGATCGTCCCGAGCGCGTTCGAGACGTGCGTGAACGCCACGATCCGCGTGCGGTCGGACAGCAGCCGCTCGTATTCGTCCAGCATGACTTGGCCGTCGTCGTCGACCGGCGCGACGCACAGCCGAGCGCCCGTGGCCTGGCAGAGCTGCTGCCAGGGAACGATGTTCGCGTGATGCTCGAGCCACGTGATCAGGATCTCGTCCCCAGGACCGACATGAGCGCGGCCCCATGCCTGGGCGACCAGGTTGATCGCCTCGGTGGTGCCGCGCACGAACACGACCTCGTCGCTCGACGAGGCGTGCAGGAAATGGGCGGCCTTCTCGCGTGCGTCTTCGTAGGCATCGGTGGCTCTCGCGGCAAGCTCGTGCGCACCGCGGTGAATGTTCGAGTTCTCGTGCCGGTAGAAGTGGTTCAGGCGCTCGATCACCGCCTCGGGCTTCTGGGTCGTCGCGCCGTTGTCCAGCCACACCAGCGGCCGGCCGTGCACGCTTTCCGCAAGCACCGGAAAGTCGCCGCGCAACGCGTACACGTCGAACGCGGGGTGCGCGGACTCGATCGGCGCTGCACCGACCGGCGACGTGTTCGTGACGCCCTCGGGAGTCGCGGTGGCCATGAGACGGGCTCGCTGGCCGGCGGCCTCCTCGAGGAGGTAATGCACCCCGGCGTACGGATCCTCCAGGGCCCCCCTCGGCACGTCCACCAACCCGAGTTCCGAGAGCGACATCGGATCGCCGTTCAACGCGAGCAGGCCACCGTGCGTCACGGGTGGCAGCGGAGTCGGCCCGGGCGGCCCGGGCGGCCCGGGCGGCGCCGGGTTCGGCCGGTAGAAGAACCGCTCACGGGCGTCGCCACCGCCCGCTTGAGGTCGCGACCCCACAACTCCGCCGCCTTCGGCCGCCGGATCGTGCATGGGCACCGAGCCGCTCGCGACGTGACCGTTCGGCGTCAGCATCTCCACGTCCGGCGGCCGCAGTGTCTCGGCCTCCGTCGCGGGCGGGACCGCCACGAGCTGCTCGGCGTCCAGGCCGGGCAGGAGCGCACCGGGCATCTCTCTGAATAACTCGTTCGCGAGTCGTTCCATCTCGCTGAGATCGAACGGCCCGTTGCTGGTGACCGGCCCGGGCTCCGACCTTGGCCCGGACCGCGAGTGGGGATGAGACCCGGACGGGCCGCTGCCGTTGGAGTTACTTCCGGTAGGCATGATCGTACTGGTGGTACTTGTTGATCTCGACGTTCTCCAACACGGCAACCGCATCATCGGTCAGGATCGCCGCTGAGCAATACAGCGAGATCAGGTACGACGAGATTGCCTTACGGCTGATACCCATGAACTTCACCGACAGGCCGAGCCCCTGGTCCCCCGACGGCCCGGGCTGGTAGAGCCCGACCACGCCCTGCCGGCTCTCGCCGGTGCGCATCAGCAGAATCTGAGTCTTGTTGCCCTTGACCTCGAGCTTGTTGCTCGGCACGATCGGAATTCCCCGCCACGTGATCACAGGCGAGCCGAACAGGCTCACAGTTGCCGGTGGGACGCCGCGCCGGGTAGCCTCGCGACCGAACGCGGCAATCGCGCTCGGATGGGCGAGGAAGAAGGCCGGCTCCTTCCATACCAACGTGATCAGCTCGTCGAGATCATCCGGCGTCGGGGGACCTCCCAACGTCTTGATCTTTTGTCTGGAGGCGACATTGGTCAGGATCCCGTAGTCGCGGTTGTGCAGCAGCTCGGACTCCTGACGCTCCTTGATCGTCTCGATCGCCAGTCGCAACTGCTCCTTGATCTGGTCGTATGGATGGCTGTACAGATCCGAGACCCTGGTGTGAACGTCGACGACCGTCGTCACTGAGCTCAGGTAGTACTCCCGAGGATCCTCGTCGTAGTCGACGAACGTCTCCGGCAGCTCCCGCTCATCTTCGCGTTGCGAGCACGCCGTTAGCACTCGCGATTCATCCCTCACCTTGTTCAGCCGGTAAATGCCGGCTTCGACCCCCACCCAGGGCAGTAGGTGAACCAGCCACCGAGGCGAGATCGACAGCATCGTCGGCGCGGTCTTCTGAGCGTTTGCGAGCTGGCGCGCGGCGATATCGCCAAGCGCCAGATGAGGCTCTGCGGTCGAGGCCATGGCCTTCCTCTTTCCTGTTGTCAAGTAGCGAGTCGAAAACCACAGTCACTTGCTCCTATACGGCCGCCCGCGTCTGGCGCCCGCTGTCGTCGACCGCGGCACGGACCGCTCGGCCGTCGGTGTCGAAGAGCCCCTCGACCGAGAAGTAGCGCTCGCCGGTGTCGTAGGAGAAGGTCAGCACGATGCTGCCGTCCGGGATCTCAGGCAGCTTCTGCGCGACCGCCGCCAGCGCCGCGCCGGAGGACGGACCGACGAAGATGCCCTCCTCGCGGGCGGAACGCACGGCGTACGCGAACGCGTCCTCCTCCGTGACCTCGATCACGCCGTCGATCGCGTCCAGGTGAAGGTTGTGGGGCACGAATCCGGCTCCGATTCCCTGGAGGCGATGGGGGGACGGCGGGCCGCCGCTGATCACCGGTGACTTCTCCGGCTCGACGGCGTAGGTCTGCGTCTGCGGGTAATGCTGCTTGAGGACCTCGCTGACCCCGCTGATGTGGCCACCGGTCCCGACGCCAGTGATCAGGAAATCGACGCCGTCGGGAAAGTCGCGGAGGATCTCGGCGGCCGTCTCGCGTCGGTGAACCTCGACGTTGGCCTCGTTTTCGAACTGCTGCGGCATCCACGCCCCCGGCGTGTGCTCGACGATCGCCGCGGCACGCTCGATCGCTCCCTTCATACCGAGCTCGCGAGGGGTGAGCTCGAGATCGGCGCCATAGACCGCGAACAGCCGCCGCCGTTCGATCGACATCGACTCCGGCATCACGAGCAGCAGCCGGTAGCCCTTGACGGCGGCGACGATCGCCAGTCCCACGCCCGTGTTGCCGGACGTCGGTTCGACGATCAGGCTGTTGGGGCCGAGCAGGCCGCGGCGCTCGGCATCTTCGATCATCGACAGCCCGATCCGATCCTTGATGCTCCCTCCGGGGTTGGCGCGCTCGGTCTTCATCCAGACCTCGACCCGGGGATCGAACAGGCGGTTGATGCGAACGTGGGGCGTGTTGCCGATCGTCTCGAGGATGGTGTCGAACTTCATGGTGGTCTCCGTGGTCCGCGCCGGATGCCGGCGCTGTGGTCAGATGTTGAATTCGATGAGGTCGTCAGAAGGGTTGGCGTCACCGCCCGCGCGCCGCTCGACGCGTGCAGTCGGCATGACCACCGAATACGGCGCCACACTGCGCGTGAGCCACACGTTGCCGCCGATGCGGCTGCCACGACCGATCACGGTCTCGCCGCCGAGGATCGTGGCGTTAGCGTAGATCACGACGTCGTCGCCGATGGTCGGGTGGCGCTTCACGCTTTCCAGGCGCTTGTTGACTCGCGTGGCGCCCAAGGTCACGCCCTGATACAGCCTGACCCGCGCGCCGAGTACGGCGGTTTCGCCGATCACGATGCCCGTCCCGTGATCGATCGCAAACGACGCTCCGAGGAGCGCTCCGGGATGGATGTCGATGCCGGTTGCGCGATGCGCGACCTCGGTGAGCAGGCGCGGAAACAGCGCCACACGACCGTAGAGCTCGTGCGCGATCCGATGCGTGGCGGTGGCCAGGAAACCCGGATAGGCGAGGATCACCTCATCGACGCTCTGCGACGCCGGATCGCCCTCGTGAATCGCTAGCGCATCCAGCAATAGCGCCTCGCGGATCGCGCCCAGCCGAGAGAAGAGGTGCTCGACGACGGCTCTCGTGCCTGCGTCACCGGGCGCAGTCGGGTCGGACGCTGCCGCAGCCTGCGCGAGCAGCTCAGCCAACCCCGCCAGCTCCTCGGCGAGCTCATCGCGCCCCATCCCGGCCCGGGTCGCGAAATGCGGAAACAACAGCCCGAGCATTCCGTAGGCGAACCTCTCCGCCAGACGGCGAAGGCCTGGCGCTCCGGTGGTGCTCGCGGGCGAGGAGCGCCAGCAGCTCCTCCTGAGAAGCCTGCGCCCGCGCCTCCGTGCCGGACACCGCCGGCGACCCCGCAAGGACCGGGGACGCGGACCGCGGAAGCGCGGATGGCGCGCCGTCACGCGGTCGACCAGCGGCCATGGAAGCCTCTCGTGTCCGGCCCATCGCCACCTCCTGGCGGGCTGGGGGGTCAGATTGAGTCTGCCCGCCGATTGTCGAGCCAGGAGGACCGGCCTGCATGAGGGTTGGCAGGTATCTCTATTGAGATGATCTACTTGATGCAGTTAGTAGTTTCCACGCACTCCCCGAGTTGAGCGCAGCTGCCGCCAACGCCGACCACCTGTTCTCCACCTTCGTCGCCTCGGTCAGGAGCAGCCAGAAACGAGCAGGGCGAGACAACGGGCCCCGGTCGTGGCGTCACCGCGTACTTGACCCCACTTCTTCGCCACGCCAGTACTCGCCCTCCCGTGCGACGACGGCAATCGCCGACGCGAGGGCATCGCGTGACTGCTTGCACCCGCGTTCGGGTGCTGGTCCGCGCAGATACCCACCTCCCGCGTGCCTCGCCGTGGCTTTTCGTCAGACGCTCGGACCTCGACTTTCGCACTTTTGAGGTTGTGAGCGGGCATGCGGACGCGGCCGGGGTGACGATGTCGGGGTGGTCGTTGTGAGCGGTCTGGGCGGCTGAGCGGGCGCGCCGCAGAGGTGCGGGGAAGGAGCACCGGCAGCTTCCCCGAAGCGGTGGTTGTTCGATGACCATTTCCGCGGTCGGGTGGGAGGCCCGTTCGCGGCTGCCCATGGGGGTTGCCGCCGATGCTCTGCGTCCCATCTTCGCTGGAGGAGCTTCTGCTCCTGTTCGCGCCATGTTTCTCTCGCCCGACGTTTGAGACGTTCAGGGCGATGGTCGTTGGCCAGATCTCGCAGACGTCGCTGCGCACCGTGTGCGGGATGCTGGTCGGCTCGAGGCTCTCCGGGGTCTGGCATCACGCTCGCGCGCACCGGTTCCTCAGCGGTGCGCGCTGGTCAGTCCAAGAGCTCGGGCTCCGGATCGCGGATCTGATCGTCGAGCGGCTGCTCGAGCCCGGCGCGCCGCTGATCGTGCCGGTCGATGACACGCTGGCAAAGCGCCGAGGGCGCAAGATTCACGCCTGCTTCTGGCATCACGACGCGACCGCAAACTCAGACCGGGGTGCGGTCGCGTGGGGCAACAACTGGGTCACCGCCGGGATCAACGTCAAGCTTGCGTTCCTTGAGCGGACCGTCTGCCTGATGGTGCTGTTCCGGCTCTGGCTCCCGCGCCGCAAGGAGATCGCGAAGGGCAAGGCAGATCCGCTCAGGCCATCCAAACCCCGGCTGGCAAGGGAGATGCTGTGCCTGCTGGCGGGGCGGTTCCCCGGGCGGATGATCCACATGGTCGGCGACGCCGCCTACGCCTCGGGCGCGTTCGCCGGCGTGCCGGAGAACGTGACCGTCACCTCCCGCCTGAAAGCGAACGCCGCGCTCAATCACCTAGCGCCGCCCCGACCGCCCGAAGGGCAGCGCAAGCGCGGCCGGCCGCCGAAGAAGGGTCCGCGCCTGCCGAAGCTCAAGCAGATCGCGACCGACCTTGCCACCCAATGGGTCAAGACAACCGTCCGCCGCTACGGCAAAACCGAGCAGGTGATGGTCCACGCGTTCCAATGCCTATGGTATGAGGCGTTCGCCCAGCAGCCCGTCCAGGTGGTACTGATCCAAGACGCCACCAAGCCCCAGGGCTACGAGCTGGCGCTCGTCTCCACCGACCTCGACGCGAGCGCCGCCCAGCTGATCGAGCGCTACGCCGAGCGCTGGCCAACCGAAGTCACCTACGAGGAAGGCAAGGAGCTGGCGGGCGTCGGCGACGCGCGCAACCGCACCCGCAAAGCGGTCGAGCGGACCGTCCCCTTCCAGTTCCTGTGCATGACCCTAACGATCATCTGGTACGCGCTCTCAGGCCACCACCCCACAGACGTCGAGGAACACCGCCAACGCTCCCCGTGGTACCTCACCAAGACCACCCCCTCGTTCGCCGACATGCTCGCCAAGCTCCGCCGCGTGATCATCGCCGCGCAATTTCACCCAGGACGGGGATGCGCCCCCCAACCCGCGGAAATAGCGCAAGTCCAACGAGCATGGGCAGCCGCTGGACTATGAAGTGCGAAAGTCGATCGGACCGATCGGCCTTGTCTCCCGTGGCCGGGACATCGTGCGAATGCCCCGCCGTTCGCTCAGGACGGCGTGAGCTCGAGCTTCACTTCGCACATGTCCACCGAGGCACGCAGACCCGGTGTCTCGGAGGCGTCCATCGCACTGAGGACCTCTGCGCCGGCCTGCATGTCCTCCAGAGTCTCGAAGTACTGCAGGACCACGGCCGTTCCCTGACTCGGGTCAAGAAGCATCTCGAGTCGAGTAGTGGAGACGCCGGGAGGGGGCCCGTCGGACTCCTTGATCCGAGACAGAGCCCCCTCGATGCGCTCGGCGCTTACAGCGGTGAACCTGACGACACGTACATACACGGCAACCACCTCCTCATTCGCGGTGCCGCGACCATAACAACCCGCGTCTGGGCATGCACAAGAGATCGGCCCAGATCAACGGCTCCGGATTCCGGCTCACGCTCCCTTTGGCCGGCCGCCGTGGTCGCTCGGGCGGCCGCGGACGGGTTGTGTTGGCGACCGCGACGATCAGCTTCGCGGGCGTATCGGCGTCACAGCCGATCCTTTCACGTGCGCGCGCGGGCAGCCGCTTGGGGCGGTCGGTTAGCGCGCCCTGTGGTGCCGGGGGGTCGAGCGCGAAGCGAGCGAGACTGGAGACGGCGGTCGGGAGCCGAGCGCGGCGATCGTCGCGCACCTTTGACGGCGATCCCGGGTTCCGCAGGTGCCAGGGGGATAGGATCCGCGTCGAGGAGTCAGGTTCGAGAACCGGAAGGGGTTGCCATGCGCTGGATCTCCGTCTGTTGCCTCTTCGCCGTTGGGGGAGTGCTCGCTTGGACGGGGGTCTCGTCGTCGGTGGCTGGGCCGGCCGCTGCTGCGGCCGTGGGTGCGGTGCGGCCGTCTCGTCCGCAGGTCAGTGTGCCGCCGCCTCCCGCGGCGACTGGGTGCTACCAGTTCGCCCACGACCGCTGGCGTCTCGTGGACTGCGCGTCGCCGGCGTATCTCAGGCGGCACCTCCGGCACCTTGAGCTCGAGGATGGGATCCAGAGCGCCGCGCTGATGCTCGGGCCGGGTCCTGGCGTCGCGGCCGCGCCGTTCGTGTACGGCCAGATCGGCCTCGAGTTCACGCAGGTCGGGACCGAGAAGGACAGCGCCGTGGGGAAGAACGCGTTCAGCATCCAGGACAACACGACGTTCACTGGGAGCAACGGCCATTACGACGGGGTCCAGTTCGCCGACCAGTCTCGCCCTGGCGGCCCCGACGCCGTGTGCGTCTGGAACGTCGACATCACAAAGCAGATCTACACGCCGATCTGCGTCCTCGCGCCGGTCGTTCACCGTGGGGTCCTCGCGAGCGACTATCCGGTGATCGAGGGGGACGTCACCGCCAAGGGCAAGCTGGAGACGCTGGCGATCCTGCCTTGGAGCTCCGGGGTGGTGTGGAGCGTCGTCACGCCGGACAAGTATGGGCTGGCCGGCCGGTGGACCAACATCAGCGGCTCGATCCTCGACTGGGGAAGCAGCTCGCACGCCTCGTTCAGCTCTGCCGACGTGTTCACCGAGCTCGGCGGGAGCAACTGCCGCGGCGACGAGGGACTGATGAACACCGGCGCCACGTGCGGCGGCCTGCCGCAGCTGAAGACCTACGCGTCGACGTACTACTCGGGAGCGACCGGAGAGACCAACAACCTGACGCCGGTGATCGGCGTGGCGCCGAAGCACCTGCCGAAGCTGCTGATCCCCGGCAACCCGAACGTCGCCAGCATCCAGTACGTCTCCACGACGACCGGGAAGTGCCCAGGCAAGACGAAACCGCCGTCGTGCACGTGAGCGCTGGGGCCCGCGCGCGTCGAGCGGTTCTGGTCGCCGCGCCGGACCGGATGACGGGGTCGCAGCCAGCCGCTGGAGCGCGTGCTCTGGGCCCCGTCCGCTCCCTCGTGGGCGAATCCGCAAGCGAGCTCTCGCCCGCGGGCTGCCGGATCTAGGCGATCGCAATGTCGCAACAGGAGTCGCGCGCGTCGAACGTCAGAGTGCGTGGATCCCGTTGATTCCGCACGTCCGCAGACGGGGGTGTCGTGCCCCCCCAGCGTGAAAGCGAGCGGCGCGGCCGGCAGCGCCGGGCGCTTGCGGTCCGTCGATCGCGAACGGCTGGACGCGGCGGGCGGGCGCTGCTGAGCCCACGCGCGTAAGCACACGCAAGGGTGTGCGGTCTGCCCGCTCACGGAGGTTGGGCTGGCGTCAACAAGCAGCACCCTGACCGAGCCCGACTCCTGGCCCGGCGACGGCAGTCCACGGACGCACCACCCGGGTACTGGGCACGACTCAAGCGCTGCTAGGACATCCTCAGATCAGAGCACAGCCGTCCCTGGCGAGTCCTCCATCCCGGACACGCTGGTTAAGCGCCAGGCGCCGACGTCCGACACCGAGCCCTACGACGGTCGATCGACGGAACGCGGCCGCTGGAAGCAACCCAGGGCGCTGCGGCCACCTCCATCGTCCCTTTATCGGCAATACTGAGTGCTCTAGCAACGAGTTCGGGATTGTGATTCTGCTCGCGCAGCCCGTCTTCCCATCCGACTCCGGGAGTTCTTCCGGGGGCGCTGTAAGGCACAATCGACTGCGATCGATCTGTGTGGTCTTGGCGGTCGGGGCGACCTACTTCGGCCTGGCGCGGCTAGGTCTGCTGACCGTCTCGCAAGGTACGCATGTCGCCCCGCTTTGGCCAGCGGGCGGGTTTCTGCTCGGGGTGTTGCTGCTGAGTGAGCGGCGGAGGTGGCCGTGGCTGCTGCTAGCGGCCACCGCTGCCGGCATGGCTGCACAGCTGGCGGTAGGACGGGCCACGCCGGTGGCGGTCGGCCTCAGTGCCGCCAACTGCGCCGAAAGTCTGCTGGCGGCGCTTGGCTGGCGGCGCTTGGCGAGCGGTCGCCTAAGGCTCGACGCGCTTCATTCGGTGCTGGTGTTCGCGTTCGCGGGCGTGACGGCGGCCGGCGTGACGGCGCTGCTCGGCGCCGGCGTTTTGGCGCTGGGCATGGGGAGCCCGTACTGGAGCACGTGGGTGCTGTTGTGGCTGGCAGACGGGGTCGGCATTCTGGTCATCACGCCGGTGGTCCTGGTGACCGTGGAAGTGGCCCGCGGTGCTGTTCGTCCAAGCCTCCGCCGTGTCGTCGAGGAAGCGCTCGTGCTGGCCGGACTGGCAGCGGTCGCGCTCGGTATCTTCACCCGACCGGTCGGCGGATCGCGTTTGGTGCTGGATTTCGTCTTTCCGGTGTTTCCCTTCCTGCTTATCTGTGCAGGGCGGTCCTTGTCGAGCCTTCCGAGGGGGTTTGAGGTTGTTGAGGTTGGTCGGGTACGCGCGGGCGCCCAGGCTTATCTCGGTCCACGACCTGGGGTTGGCTCCCCGGCCGGCGACATGATGGTTGATGGGGTGTTGTTCCCGCTGGGTGAAGCGTTGCGGCCGCTCGGTCTTTGGAGGCCGTCCACGCGAACGTGGCGGCAGCAGCATGCCGGGAGCCGGCCGCGGTGCATCGGTGACATTCAGGCGTTGCGCGCACGGGAGGTTTCACGCAGGCGCGAGCGCCTCGTCTCCGAGTTCTCGAAGTGTGTGGTAGCTGCGTTTGAGCAGCTTGCGAGCAAGCGCCAGGCACGCGCGGTTACCGCCGAGCCGCTCGGCGGCTTGCCGGTAGTAGTCGCGGTCCGGCGACCCTGGACGCCTGGCGGCCTGGGCGGCCTCGTATAGCGCCCAGCGCAGAGCTGGCGGGCCTTGGCGGGAGAGGTGCCCTGGGGCGCGGCGCTTGTCGGAGGCGTGGACGGTGATGTCCATGCCGCCGTAGCGGACCGCTTCGCGCGAGGAGGAGAACCGGCGTGTGTCGCCGAGCTCGGCGAGGATCACGACACTCGTCAGCGCGCCGATCCCGTAATGCGCGGTCTGCAGCGCCCGGCAGCCGGTCTGGCGCCGCGCGTAGGAGCGCAGCTCCTTATCTAGCGGTGCGACCCGAACCTCGAGCGCGTCGATCATCCCGAGCGCGACCGTGATCTGCTCGCGTCCCGCGGCCGGCAACGGCAGCTGCTCGATCCATGCCCGGTTCTCGCAGGTGAGCAGACCAGCGCGCTTGGGCAGCCCATGGTGATACAGCACCGCCTGCATCCGCTGCTGCCACTCGCCACGCTCGTCCACGAGCGTGTGCCGCAACCGGACCCTGGCGCGGAGATCCAACAGATGGTCCGGCGCGATCCAGCACTCCGGCAACCGGCCGGCCATCAACAGCTCCCGCAGATGCCTGGCGTCCGCGCGGTCGTTCTTCGCGCGCTGCTTGTTCCCGCGCAGCGCGCTCGTCTCCGCCGGCTCCGCGAGATGCACGCTGGCGCCAATCCGCCGCAGCTCCTCGACCACGAACCGCCAGCCCGTCGTCGCCTCCAGCGCCACCTCGAGCTCTGAACCCGCAAACCGGGCCAAGAACTTCCGCACGCCCGAGCGGTCCGCCGGCACGATCCGACCACGCGATACCTCGCCGGTCACAGTGTCGATCCACTCCGCGGTGATCTGCGCCCGATGCTGATCGAGTCCCATCACGATCGCCATACGTCAACCCTCCTCGTCGAACCCGCGCGAGCAGCGTTCAGCCCGACCCACCACCTACCGTGGGTCACGGTCGGCCCTTCGCATTCGATTGACCGGCCGCGCGGCTAGCACCGCGCGCGCCTTCAACTTACGTCATTCGACGCGGAGGGCCGGCCGCCTTCACCGGCCGCCACGTCGCCTGCTCATGCCATCTTTGGGCGTCGCTGCGGTTTCGGTCGCTCGGTGCCCCATTCGCGACCCTCGTGTTGTGGGCGATCGCCGGCGCCGGAACGGTGTCGAACCTGGGGCCTTTCACCAGCCCGGCCTACGGCTCGACGGTACGCATGTTGCAGATGGAGACGTTCCTTGCGCTCGCCGCGTTCGGGGTGCTGGTGGGGGCCGGCAGAGCGGATGAGCTGCGCCAGCGGGAGCGCTCGTTGGCTAGGTCGAATGCCCGGCTGCGGCGGGAGGGTGAGTTGGTGCGCAAGGCTGAGGAGCGGTTTCGCGGCCTGTTGGAGGCCGCGCCAGACGCGATCGTGATCATCGACGAGGCCGGGGCGATGCAGCTCGTCAACGCGCAGGCCGAGCAGCTCTTCGGCTACCCGCGCGAGGAACTCATCGGCGAGACGCTCGAGCTGCTCGTCCCTGAGCGCTCTCGCGCCGGCCATGTCCATCTCAGAAGCACGTTCTTTGCGAACCCGACCACGCGACCGATGGGTCGCGGCCTCGAGCTGTGCATCGTCCGCAAGGATGGGTCCGAGCTGCCTGTTGAGATCACGCTCGGCGCGGTCGAAACGAACGCCGGGGTGCTGGTGTCGGCGGCGGTGCGCGACATTCGTGAGCACAAGCGGTTGGTGGAGGAGCTCGAGCAGCGGGGTCGCCTGATGGATCTTGTCCACGACGCGATCATCGTGCGCGAGCCGGCGGAGGGCCGCATCAGCTACTGGAACCGGGAGGCAGAGGAGATCTACGGATACACCGCAGCTGCGGCGTGCGGGCGGATCGTGCATGAGCTGCTGAGGACGGAGTTCCCCGAGTCCGTCGAGGCGATCAAGCGCAAGCTGCTCACGCGCGGGCGCTGGGAGGGCGAGCTGTGGCACATTCGCAGGGACGGTCGACGGATCCTGGTTTCCACGCGACAGGCGCTTCAGCGTGGCGAGCACGGTGAGCCGATCGCAGTCATCGAGCTCAACTCGGACATCACCGAGCAGCGCCGGATGGAGGAGGCGCAAAGCCGGCTCGCCGCGATGGTCGAGCACAGCGACGACGCGATTCTGGGGAAGACGTCCGACGGGACCATCACCGAGTGGAACCGAGGGGCCGAGCGTCTCTATGGCTACACCGCCGAGGAGGCAATCGGGAGGAACGCGCGGATGCTGATGGCGCCGGAGCACGTCGCCGAAGAACAGGAGATGCTAGCCCGGGTGTTCCGCGGGGAGGCGCTGGAGCAGTACGAGACCGTGCGGATCCGCAAGGACGGCAGCAGCGTTTACGCGTCGCTGACCATCTCCCCCGTTCGGGATCGCAACGGCGCGGTCGTCGCCGCGTCGGCGATCGCGCGCGACATCACCGAGCGCAAGCGCTTCGAAGGTCAGCTTCAACACCTCGCCGACCATGACCATCTGACCGGGCTGTTCAACCGCCGCCGCTTCGATGAGGAGCTGAAACGGGAGATCGCGAGAGCGCAGCGCTACGGGACCGACTGCGCGGTGCTCGCGATCGACATTGACCATTTCTGGGTCTCCCGGCATGGATGTGGACACGGTGAGAGCCCGATTCTGGGTCTGAGCGGGTTCTTTGCCGTCTGAGGAAGTTCTTGCAGTTGCGCGCTGGTTGGCGACGCGCCCGCTGCCCTCACTGGCAGGCTGTTGGCTGTCAAAGGTCAACGGCTTGCAAGGAGGGACAGCGTGCGCGTCACGACGGCATTTTCCAGGCTTCTGCGCCTCGGCAAGGGGGTGGTGGTGCGGAAGGTCCGGTTGGAGCCCGACCGGGTGATCGTTGAGGTGGCGCTTCGCCGCCGGCGGCTGGTGTGCCCGAAGTGCGGGTACTCGACGCGGGCGCGGAAGGACACGCGGCCGGAGGACTCGGTGTGGCGGCATCTCGATCTCGGGGTCTGGCGGCTGGAGGTCCATTGCCGGCGTCGGCGGTTGTGGTGCCCGGTGCACGGGGCGCGGACCGAGGGCGTCCCGTTCGCCCGGCCGGGCTCGGAGTTCACCCGCGACTTCGAGTGCTTGGTCGCGTGGCTGATGGCCCGCACCGACAAGAGCACCGTCAAGCGGCTGTTGCGGATCGACTGGGACACGGTCGGGCGGATCATCAAGCGCGTCTGCGACGACGAGCTCGATCCCGGCCGGCTCAACGACCTGTTCGACGTCGGGATCGATGAGGTCAGCTGGAAGCGCCAGCACAACTACCTCACGCTCGTCGCCGACCACCAGCGCCGCCAGGTCGTGTGGGGATGTGAGGGCAAGGGGCAGGCCGCCGCCGATCAGTTCTTTGACGAGCTCGATCCGTCGCCCCCGCCGCCAGAACCCGAGCGTGTGGCGCAGCCCTGGCCGCCGGAGCCCGCGATCATGGTCCCGTTCGGCCCCTGCCCGACCGTTCCGGCCGGCCACGGCATCCAGGGCGCCTGGCTTGGCGAGGGCGAGGAGCTCGAGCCGGCGATCTTCGCGCGCGCCTCCAGGCTGCGCGCCGTGTCGATGGACATGACCGGCGGCTACGCCAAGAGCGTCCGCGTCAACGCGTCGCAGGCGACCATCTGCATCGACCCGTATCACGTGGTGCAACTCGCCAACCAGGCGCTGGACGAGGTCCGCCGCGCCTACTGGAACGAGCTGCGCTCCCTCGGCGACCAGGACGCCGCCAAGCGTTTCAAGGACGCCCGCTGGTCGCTCTTGAAGAAGCCCGAGAAGCTCACCGACACCCAAGCCGCCACCCTCGCCCGGCTGAAGGCAGCCGGCGGCGAGGTGTGGCGCGCCTACACCCTCAAAGAAGCCGTCCGCGGGATCTTCGAACCCGGCCTGGACATCGAGGACGTCACCATCCTGATCGACCGGCTCCTCTCCCGCCTCGCTCGCTGCCGGCTCGCGCCGTTCGTCAAGCTCGGCAAGACGATCCGCAAACACCGCGACGGGATCCTCGCCGCGATCGGCCTCGGGATCAACCAAGGACGCACCGAGGCGCTCAACAACAAGGTCCGGCTCATCACCCGCCGCGCCTACGGATTCCACAGCGCGAAGGCCGCGCTCGCGCTCATCCTGCTCACCTGCGGACCCATCACCCTTCACCTCCCACACGAACTACACGCCCTCGGAATCGCGTGACACTGACCACATCGATGCCGAGAGAGCCCCATTTCAAGTACGTCAACGACTCACTTGGTCACTCCGCGGGGGACGCTCTGATCGCGGTCGTCGCGGAAAGCTTTCGGACGCGGTTGCGCGAGACAGATGTGATCGCGCGGATTGGTGGCGACGAGTTCGCTGTGTTCCTGCCTGGCGTCGACGACAAACAGGCCCGGCGTGTTGCCACTGAGCTGCTGTGTGCGGTCCGCAGGGAGAGCTGTGTCGAGTTGCCGCGGACCATGCGGCAAGTCACCGCCAGTATCGGGATCGCATTGTTGCGCGGTTTGCGCACCTGACGAGCGAGGAGCTGCTGGTGGAGGCAGACATCGCGATGTACGACGCGAAGGAGGCGGGGCGCGACCCGTTGCCGTCTACACCTCGGCCGAGGGCCGTGAGGGGCGCATGAAGGCTCGTCTCACCTGGACCGATCGAATCCGCGGCGCGCTCGAGGAGGAGCGGTTAGTCCTGCACGCCCAGCCGATCCTGTCGCTAAACGGCGACCTGGCGCCGCGCCATGAGCTGCTGCTGCAAATGGTAGGCGAAGGCGGCGAACTGATTCCCCCCGGTGTGTTCCTACATATCGCCGAGCGGATGGACCTCATCCAGGAGATCGACCACTGGGTGCTACGAGAGGCAAGCCGCCTCCTCGGCCGTGAGCAGCGGGCAGGCGGCCAGGTCATCCTCGAGGTGAATTTGTCTGCCAAGTCGATCGGCGACCCCGACCTGCCGGACATGATTGCCCAAGCACTGGAGGCCGCCGGCGCCGATGGGTCTGGACTCTGCGTTGAGGTGACCGAAACCGCAGCGATCGTCAACGTCGAGCGGGCCAAGCGGTTCGCCGCGCAGCTCGCCGAGCTCGGCTGCGAGTTCGCGCTCGACGACTTCGGCGCAGGCTTCGCTTCCTTCTACTACCTCAAGCACCTCCCATTCGACTACCTGAAGATCGATGGCGAGTTCATCCAGGGAATCTGCGACAGTCGAACTGATCAACTCGTGGTCAAGTCGCTAGTCGAGATCGCCCACGGCCTTGGTAAGCGCGCGATCGCTGAGTTCGTCGCAGACGGCGAGACGCTCGAACTTCTCCGCCGATACCAAATCGACTACGCACAAGGTTTCTACATCGCCGGCTCGAAGCCGCTCGGCGAGGTCGACCTGGCTCGACCGGCCGAGGCGGTTGCATAGGCTGGCGCTCACCGCGAAGGTAACCTGACCGCGGTCCAGTGAGCACGACGCAGGATATTCCGGACCCCCGGCAAGCACGAGCGACGGTCAAGGCAGAAGCTGCGGCCGGCCTGGTCCCCGCGCGAGAGCATCCGCGATCTAATAGTACTTTGTTAGTCTGTTAGAGGTGTTGTTCGTTGCACTCCGAACTGTTCCGCCTGGGCGCGCCGCGCAGCGCGAGCGCACAGCGCCCCTCTTCACAGGCTCACCTGAGATGGACAGGCTCACACCAGTCAGCCGGCGCCTGCCGAGCTTCTGGCCGGTCACGCGAGCGGACACGTAGGCGAGCACACCGATTCCCCCCGCCGTGATGCTCTGCACAAGCGCGAGGGACGCCAGCGCCAGCGCCGCGGCGTAGAGCGCGAAGCCACTCGTTCCATCGCGAAGCCGGACAGCCAGCTCCTATCGCTGAGCAGCAGCCTCAGCGAGTGAAAGGGCCGGCGCATCGACAGGCACGGCAGTGAGGCGGCCGCGTCGTGCTCGCGCAAATACGCGACGTTGGTGAGGGTAGTCGACGCTATCGCGAGGGCGAGCGCGATGGCGGTACGAGCGTACACGCCGGAACCGAAGCCTACCCGCCGGGCAAGGCAGTCCTGGGCCGAGCTGCTCCGGATTGAACGCGACCCACGCATGGGCTCCCGGACTGGCCGATAGTGTCGCCTGCCGAGGGCCGGCAGCGGAAGGGTCACCCGAGTAACGTCGAGTTGGTGCCGAACCAACTGCGCAAGTGGCCGATCGCCACGTCGGCCGTCGCCACGGGCATCGCGGCGATCGCTGTGCTGGCGATCGCACGAGTAACCGGCGCCGATGCGGTCGGACGCGCGTTCAGCGACCTGGAACCGCAATGGATCGCGCTGATCGCGGTCGCCGAGCTCCTCGCCTACCCGGCCTACATGATCGCCTACAGATCGCTCGCCCAAGTACACGGACACGCGCCGCTCGCCTTGCCGCTTATTGCGCGTGTAGTCGTAGCCGGATTCGGTCCATTCGCCATCGGCGGCGGCTTCGGCATCGACAAGCAGGTGCTGCACGCGCTCCACGAGGACGAGCACAGCGCGCGCGTCCGGGTCATCGCGCTGGGCGTCCTCGAGTGGGCGGTGCTAGCGCCAACCACGTGCGTAGTCTCGATCGTCTTCCTGGTGACGGGGGCGCACATCCTGCCCTCGCTGCTGTGGCCGTGGGCAATCCTGGTGCCAGTAGGCTTTGCGCTTGGCCTGTGGGCGACTGCCCCGCGGCGCGCCGAACGACTGTCGCGTATCCGCGGCAAGCGCCGTGCCTGGCTTGCCCAGTTGCTGGAGGGTGTAGGCGTACTGCGGACGCTGCTCGCCAGCCCGGGCGTCTACAAGCGAGCATGGCTGGGCACTGTGCTGTACTGGGCGGCGGACATCAGCGCCTTCTACGGTGGCTTACGCACCTTCGGCCTCGATCCCGGCGTCGGCAGGGTGATTCTCGCCTACGCCACCGGATACGCCGCCACCCGTCGCTCCCTTCCGCTTGCAGGCGCCGGAGTGACGGAGGCGCTCATGACCTACGCGCTCTACTGGGTGGGCGAGCCGCTCGCTCCCGCACTGGCGGCGGTCGTGGCCTACCGCGTCTTTAACTTCCTGCTCGCGGCCACGCCGGCGCTGATCGCCCACCGCCAGCTCGAACCGGTGATCGCTATCGCAGACGAACTCCGCCGACGTAAGCGATCCTCCAGAGATTCCACCACGTGACCGCCGGCTCGAGCGCACGAGCCATCGGCCGCACTTCCCCGATCGCCCACACGCAGACGTCCGCGATCGCGCCAGCGGACGATTGCTTTCACCGTTCGGGTATCCCGCAGCGGGCGAGCGCTTCGGCGACGAAGCAGTCGTCCGGATCAAGCGGCATCTGCGCTGCAGCGCACGATCGGAATCGCCCAGAAGCGGGGGCCGGCGACTGCCGGATCGGACGCCTCCTGTTGGGCGAATCCGATCGTGCACCCGGAGCGCAGATCGGGCCCGATCCTGCCGACCGCTATCTATTGTCGCCATCGCGATGGCGCGGCATGGGGCGGGGGGAGGATCAAGCGTTCGTCCGGAGCGCGGCATGAGGCGCTCGACTTGGGCGGAAGTAAGCGCACGACGTGCCTCATGCAGCGCCCATCGGCGGCCACCGAACCAGGCATCGGACAGTGGCTACGGGCGATGCAAAATGCGAGTCCTGGTAACAAATCCGGTGTGGCTGTGCGAGCAGGTTCCGCGGGACGGAGCCCCAGCATCACAGACGTGATCAGTGTCACAAGCGGTGCCGTCGGCTCACGGTATTGTTGGCGTTCAGTTTACTCCGCAAGAAGGGGGATGTCAGATGGCGCTTACGTGGCCGCTGGAGCAGGAGGGATCCACGAGTGAGGACGTCAAGACCGTCCAGTACCTGGTTACGGCGCAGGGCCACGCCACTGGGGTGGATGGTGTCTTCGGTCCGCTGACGAAGGCCGCCGTGGAGGCGTTTCAGTCGTCGCGCGGGCTGGGCGCCGATGGGATCGTCGGGCCGCAGACCTGGCCCCAGCTGATCATCCAGGTGCAGCAGGGCAGTAGCGGTGACGCGGTGCGCGCCGTTCAGAGTCAGATCCA
Source organism: uncultured Solirubrobacteraceae bacterium (assembly GCA_963816005.1). GTDB lineage: Bacteria > Actinomycetota > Thermoleophilia > Solirubrobacterales > Solirubrobacteraceae > Palsa-465. The sequence continues at coordinate 555,225 of CAWFKF010000062.1, forward strand.
CGGGCGCGGTGACGGCGGCCATATTGCCGTCGACGGCATCTTCGGCCCGGACACCAATGACGCGGTGCGGGCCTTCCAGACGCTGCTCGGCCTGTCGGTTGACGGGATCGTCGGACAGCAGACCTGGAACCATCTGGTCAACGGCTATCTCGCCGCGCCGGATCCGCAGACCGCCGCTAAGGACGTGTTCAACGCCTGGGAGGCCGACAACCGCGATCAGGCCGGCAAGAACGCTACCCCGGCGGCGGTGAACGAGGTCTTCGCTCAGAGCTTCTCGTCGGGTGACGGCTGGTCGTTCGAGGGCTGCCAGGGCGCCCTCGGACACACGTTCTGCAGTTGGAAGCGATCCAACGGCCACGAGCTGAGGATCGGCGTCATCAACGCGGTCGAGGGCCCGTTTTACGTCGCCGACCAAGTTCAGTTCACCTGATCGAGCGGATCCGCATCCTCGCGCGCTACCTCCGCGCGGGGGCGTGTCGTTGCACCGACGGAGGAATTCGGCGGTGGCATACTCGCCTGTGGCTGGTCCACTCGGTCGATACGACTCTGCGCGACGGGCTCGGGCTCGGTACGCGATTGGCGCTGATTTCTCCCACTACTCGCCGCGCGTTCGGTCTTCGGAGGTTTTCGCGACATTCTCAGTGAAGCTCTGGGGCCGCGGCCAGGGCCGCGGTGGCGTTGCGAAGGATCCGTGAGACGTGCATTTGGGAGACCCCGATGCGCCTCGCGATCTCGCCTTGCGTGAGCTCGCCGCTGAAGCGCAACAGCAGCACCTTGCGCTCGCGGGGATGCAATCTTTGAAGCGCATGCTCGTATCCCTCGGAGGTCTCGACCCGCTCGTATTCCGGGTCCGACTCACCGACGATTTCGCTGAGCGCCAGCCGTTGGCCGTCCTTTGCTGCGTATGTCGCATCCAGCGATCCCGGCCGATAGGCTTTGAGTGCGCGTTGTGCTTCGGCGACCTGGCAAAGCTCGAGACCCAGGTGTCTTGCGATCACGTCCGTGGTCGGGTCAGAACCGGACCTTGCCCGGAGCTCGTCCTGGGCGTGGGCGACCCGGCCGGCGCGGTCCTGGACCGAACGCGGTACATGCGCGGGCCACGTGTTGTCACGGAAGTGACGCCGGATTTCGCCGAGGATCTTCGGCGCGGCGTAGGCGACGAACGAACCGCCTCGCGCAGGCTCGTATCGGTCGACTGCTTTGATGAGCCCGACGCTGGCTACCTGGTAGAGATCCTCGACCAGCTCGCCTCGTCCCCGGTAGCGGCGTGCGAGCTGGCGCGCGTAGGGGAGGAACCCGACGATGATCGCCTCCCGCGCGCGAGCGTCACCGGCCGAGCACCGACTGAACAACGTCCGGAGATCACGCGCCGACCGGCCTCGTGGGGCCGACGTGCACGCATGCCGCTGCGGCGTCATCCCGTATCTCCCTTGATGTCGCGCCTACGGGGTTAGCTGACGGGCTCGCGATGGGGTTTGATCCCACCGCTACGGCCGGAACACCGGCCGATTCGCCCCAACAACTCGGGTTCCCCGCCCACCGCGTCTGATTGGCGGCGGCTCGGCTATGTCGAGCGCGACTATAGACCCGACGGCTGCCAGCGACAAGGGTGAGCCATGGGCTTGGGCCGATACGGTCAACTCGTGGGCCGGTTGGCCCGCGAGGCTGGTTTCGATGCCGTCGAGAACGAGGTCGAGGCCGAGTCCGTACGCCTCTTGGCCGACCAAGACGTCAACGAGCTCTCGCGCCGCGGCGTGATGAGCGGATATGCGTCTGGCGAGAGGCTGAGCACGGCTGTGCGCGCCCCTTGGGCAACGTCCTGCATGTCTTCGCGCGGCGCGAAGCGGCGTGGCCGAACGTGTAGACGAACAGGGGGCGGAACACCTGGCCGCTTGACCAGGGCTGAGCCCGGCGTGTTGGAGGATCTCGAGCCCGGCCTCGGTCCAGCGCGTCACATCCGGGCTGATGATCATTGGGCGCTCAACGCAAGGCCAGCGGCCTGGCGCGGCATAGGCCCGCGGGTGTCACTGCTCGAGAGCGCACGGTGGTCGTCGTTGTGCTCTCGCGCTGCTGATGCTGTTGTTCGCCGCATCGGGCTGGGCGAAGAGGGCGCTTCGTCCGCGCGTCCCGGTTGCGTTTTCTGGCGCGGTGGTTGTCAGCTCGACGATGCGGATCCGCGGTCGGGGAGTATTGGCGGTGAGGGTGGTGGGGCTTCCGCGCGGCGCGTGTGCCGCTGTCGGTGTGTCGGGCCCGCGCGGCTTCTCGCGGCGGGTGCGCGCGTCTGAGCTGCTATCCGGGTTGATCCCCGGTGTTCGTGGATGTGGTGCGGCTGGCGCGCTCGGCCGGAATAGGCTCATGTTCTTGTGCAAGAGCGTGAGCATTCCGTCCGGGTCGGTCCTGTGTCTACCCCGTGCGCGTTGGTGGATGTCGGCTTGCCGTCAAGCGCTTCGCGCTCGGCCGCGAGTCCGCTGCAGGATGTCAAGGGCGAGGTTAGACTCGCGTCCCGGGTGGTGACTTGCGGCAGCTGACCGGCCTCGACGCGCAGTTCCTGGCGCTGGAGACACCGCGCCAGTCAGGTCATTTCTCGGGGCTCACGATCCTTGACCCGAGCACGAGGCCGAATGGGCGGGTCGAGCTGGCGGATGTGCAGAGCATGATCGCCGAGCGGCTGCCGCTGCTGCCGCCGTTTCGCTGGCGTCTGAAGGAAGTGCCGCTCGGGCTCGACTATCCGTACTGGATCGACGATCCCGACTTCGATCTCGAGTACCACGTGCGGGAGCTGGCGCTGCCGCCGCCGCCCACTGACGCGAAGCTTGCGGAGCAGGTCGCGCGGATCTTCGCGCGTCCGCTTGACCGCGCGCGCCCGCTGTGGGAGCTGTATTTGATCCAGGGCCTCAGCGACGGCAATCTCGGGCTGCTGACGAAGGTCCACCACGCGGCCGTCGATGGAATGTCGGGTGCGGAGATCATGGGGGTGCTGCTCGATCTGAGCCCGGAAGGGCGGGAGCCGCCGCCGCGGGTCGGCTCGGCGCCGGACCGGGAGCCGGGGGACGTCGAGATGCTGGCGCGGGGACTGCTCGGCGCGCCGCGCTACCTCGAACGCGTGCTGAGGGGCTTTCCCTCGACGCTGCCGAACCTGCAGGACACGCCGATCATCGGGGACGTGCCGGGCGCGAAGACGCTCGGGCGGACGGCCGCCCGGGTCGCGCGTACGCTGCGCGGCAGGCAGTCGCGCGTGCTCGAGCGCACCAGTCTCAGCCGCCCGCGAACCTCTTTCAACGGTCGTGTCTCACCGCACCGGCGGTTTGCGTTCGGCCAGCTTCCGCTCGACGAGGTCAAAGCGGTCAAGAACGAGTACGGGTTCACGGTCAACGACGTGATCGTCTCGCTGGGTGCGAGCGCGGTGCGACGATGGTTGGTGGAGCATGACGAGCTCCCAGACCGACCGTTGGTGGCGCTGGTGCCCGTCTCGGTGCGCAGCGAGGAGCAGCGCGGCACCTACGGCAACCGGGTCGGGATCATGAGCGTGCCGCTGTTCACAAACGAGCCGGACCCGGTGGAGCGGCTGCGCGCGACGCACGAGGCGCTGCGCGCAGCCAAGGAGCGCCACAAGGCGCTGCCGGCGCAGTTGCTGCAGGACGCGACACAGTTCATCCCGCCGGCGGTGTTCGCGCGCGCCTCGCGGGTGACGTTCTCGCTGGCCGCGACTCGCACCCCGGTGTGGAACCTCGTCGTCTCGAACGTGCCCGGGCCGCAGTTCCCGCTCTACTGCGTGGGCGCGCGGGTGGAGGCCATCTATCCCGTGTCCGTGATCACCGACGGGATGGGGCTCAACATCACGGTGATGAGCTACTGCGGGCATCTCGACTTCGGGATCGTCGCCGACCGCGAGCAGATCCCCGACGTGTGGAAGCTGATCGGGTGGTTGCGGGAGTCGCTCGACGAGCTGCGGCCGGACGCCGCGCGCGAGTAGCGGCGCGCGCTACTCCCCAAGCTCGACGGGGCAGCTCCTCAGCCAGCCAGTCAGCCAGTCTTTGCTCATCCTTCGGCGCTCGACTCGCGAACGAGCTCGTGGCGTCGCGGGGCCGCGCCGATCGCGCAGCTGCCCCGAGCGCGACATGGATCGGGGGCCGCCTCCCCGTCCTCTGCCCGGTCCCGTTTTCTCTCCAGCCCGGCGACGGCGTCGACTGGAACGGGATCGGTCGCGCGAGGCCTCGACGCCGACGAGCGAAGTGTGGCTTACGCCTGACGGCGATCGACGGCAGGGATGCCACGCCGGATGTCCGGATGATCCCCGGCGGGTGACTTCCCGCGATTCGGTCCGGCTCGCTGCTGGGCGCTCGTCGGGCCGGCCGCTGGCCGCCGAGACGGCGGGAGATCATGGCCGCGGGTTCGAAGACGACTGCTTGGCCGTGCGTTGCAGGAAGCCCCAGCGCGATCCTCAGGGGGCGCGAGTTGAACTGTGCTGTGTGCAACTTCTTAGCTCCGAGGAATGGAGCGCATCACCGTCCGAGAGGCGCAGCCGGGTGACGGGGAGGCGCTTACGCGGATCCACGCGGAGGTGGCGCAGTACCACGTCGACCTCGCCCCGCCCGACTTCCACATGTCGATCCTCGACGGCGTTTCCGAGGAACTTGATGGCGAGGTTGTAGCCACGGCTGGCGCGACACTCCGGCTCGTCGCCGAAGCTGAGGGCGAGGTCGCCGGCGCGCTCGTCGCTCGGCTGCTCCCGCCCAAGGCCGGAGCGAAACGGCAGATCACCCCGGAGCTCGGAGAAACGCGTCTGCATATCGAGTACCTCGCGACCGCCGCCGCGAGCCGACGGCGAGGCGTCGGCACCCGTCTTGTCGAAGCCGCAGAGGCATGGGGACGCAGCGTCGGCGCCACCATCGCCGAAACCCCGACCTACCACGGCAGTCCGCTCTCGGTTCCGTTCTGGGAGGAACGGATGGGCTACCAGGAGCCGTCCGTGAACCTGCGAAAGCCACTCTAAGCGCAGCCCCGCTGGTGATGCCGCGAACGCTGAACCACATGCTGCGCACGAAGCACATATGCAGAGCCCGTCTCCAGGCCGGACCGCGACCGGGCACGACCGCACTCCGGCCCTACAGCCACGCGACGCCCGCGGGACTGGAACTCATACGCCGGCGCGGCCGAGTGTTTCGCCGGCGTCATCGCCGGACAGTCCGGCTTCTCGGAGCGCGTCGGTGAGAGTGCGGGCACTGGCGTGGCCGAGAATCGGCCCCTCACTGTCGGGCGGGTAGACGTAGATCGACCAGCCCTCGCCTCGGTCGTACTGGCGGCCGACGACGCGACGACCATCAAGCAGCGTGACCGCGAAGTCGCGGCGCGGCATTGCCATCTACCGCCCGCATACGATCGCGCTGATCTCCTCGCCCTCCACATGCCAAGCGTAGGCGCTCCCCACCACTTTGAGCGGTTATAGCGCTCAGCCGTCCCGCCGCTCGGCCTCGAGCAGCCGCAGGTGCGTTCTCAGCTCAGAGCTCGACCGGGCGTGATCGCGTCGGGTCATCTGCTGTCGCTGGGGGACGACGGGTCTAGGTCTGGTCCCCCCTAAACGCTTCTAGGGGTGCGTTCTGAGGGCCGGAATGCCCACTTGGATGCGTTCGTCTGCTTCTGGCGGCGCGCTGGGCGGGCCGGCGGCCAGGTAGGGATGGCGGTCAGCGCAGCGACGCGACGCGGTCGACGTCGACGATCGCGCGGCGAGTGACACGGGGGCGGCCTTGGTTGGACTCAAGGTGGTCGCGGATGTGCCTGACGTAGGCGCGCTCGTCGTCCCGGCGGTTGGCGTGCAGCTGCATGAGCATCAGCATCCGGTTGGTGCGCTCGCGGTTCTTCAGCCCGTAGGCGCGGGGGCGGATCGAGTCGCGCACCGGGTTGATGAAGGCGTCCATCGGCGAGGTGCTCAACGGCGTGTCGGCGCCTCGCGTCGAGCGCGGCCCACGCCGACCGAACTGATCCTCGACGATCCGTCCGGTGCTGTTCAGCCAGTCGCTCACGCGCGCGATGCCGGCGGCATGCGCGCGCTCGAGGAACGGCGCCCAGAACGACGGGCCAGTGAACGCGGTCTCGACCTGCGGCAGCAGCTCGTCGATCGTCTCCTTGTGCTGGGGCTGCTGGGCGCGGATGTTCTTCATCAGCCGCTCGAGCGCGTGGCGCAGATGCCACTCGCACAGGTACAACTCAGCGTGCGGGAAACGGGCGCGCACCGCGCGGGTGAGGCCGCTGTCGTTGTCGCACACCACGCGCTCGGGCGCACCCTCGAGACGGTGAAGGAACGCCTCCCAGTCGGCCTGGGACTTGGACGGGAACGCCTCCATTCGCCAGATCTTCGCCCGGCCGTTCTCGTAGCCCATCGCGCAGAAAACGCGAAACACGATCCGCGGTGGGCCGCCGTCCGCGAAACGCACGCTGAACGGCAGGTCGTCGAGTAACAGCGACCCGCTCGCCGGCCACTCGCGCGGCCGGTAGGGCTCGAACACGACCGGCGCGAACACCTCCACCCAGTCCATCACCAGCGACCCATGGCGCGTGAAGCGCACCTCACCGCAGGCGGGATCGGTGCGCATCCGCCGGGCGCGCTCGCGCGCCACCAGCGCCGCCTGGCAGTAGGTCGAGCCGGACCCGACCATCTTCAACGCCTCGGCGATGCCAAGCGCAACGAACTGGTAGCGCCGCGCCGCGTGCGGACCCTCGTGAGAGCCGACGTCGCGCTCGCAAGACTCGCAGGCGTCCGTCCAGGACTCCTCGCGCGGCAGAACCTCCGTGAACCAGTGCGGGCGATCGCCGTTGACCGGGACGCACCGATAGCGCTGCCGGCGGTGCTCCGGCGAACCGTAATGGCCGTCGAACCGCACCCGCGACCCGGCGTGCTCCGGCCTCGGACACACCGCCCTGGCATTGCTCCAGCTCTTCCCCAGCGACGACATCAGTCGCGCCAACATAGCCGCCACGCCAGACGACCAACGCATCCAAGTGAGCATCCTCACGGCCAGAACGCACCCCTAGAAGCGTTTAGGGGGGTCAGGTCTAGGTCTGGCTTGGAGGACGATCGCCGATGAGCGAACCGGTACAGGAAGACGTCGAGAGCGCGCTGGCCAGCTGCGACCGGCACCTCGAAGGTGCCTCCCCGCTTCTTGTCGAGCACCGCGACGATGACTTCGCTGCTGGAGCGATGCCAGAGCAGGACACCTCGATTCCGTCGCTCGCACCGCAGCCGAGAAGATCGAGTCACGCGTCTCCTTCAAGACCCTTCGCACCCGACCTCTCGATCACGCACGGGGGCACCGCTACCGAGGACCCGGGCGTCTCCCCGGACCGGACTCGCACCGGCAGGCATCGTGAACTTATCGCTCCTACGTCATGTGGTCCTCCTTGTCCTCATGGCGCCAGAGCAGTCCCGGCGCACTCGATCGAAGCGCCACCACTGCCGCTCGTGCGACGCTTGCCGGTAGCGTCCCGGTACGGGGGTCTACGGGGCAAGCTATTGGTCGTTGTCGACGGTGTCGTCGTCTGGGTCGTCGTCGAGGTCTGGAAACCGCAGGTCGCCGTTCTCGAGTCTTTCCACGCGGAGACCGATCGGCAGCCCACCGGAGGTGAAGTCCACGGCGAAGTACAGATCCCCGCCGCACTCCACCAGGCAGTCCTCCAGCGGATCGACCGGCGCGCCAGCGGTGGCCTTGCCGTTCCGGCGCGGTGGCGGCCACCGAGCTGTGGGTCGCTTTCCGCGTCGTGACATCAGCTCGGGAATGTACGCCTTGGGCTGGACGCTGTGGACCGAGCCGATCGAGGGCCGCTGCGGCGTCGGGGCCTGATTGTCCCGGCGGCCGAGCACCATCGACGGCGCCGGCTTGTCCGCCACCGGAGGTTCAATACTGGCATCGCAGTATTCGACTGTGGAGGAGTCTCCGTGCCGCTGACCCAGACACAACTCGCGAGCGCGGTCGCTGACCGCGCCGAGATCAACCGCAACGAGGCCAAGCGAGTACTCGCAGCGCTCGAGGAGATCGTGCTCGAGGAGCTCGGGAACGCGCAGAGGGTGCGGGTCGGTGGTCTCGTGCAGCTGACCGTTCGTGTGAAGCCGGCGCAGAAGGCGCGCAAGGGCCGAAACCCGGCTACCGGCGAGGAGATCACGCTCGCCGCCAAGCCGGCGAGCGTCGACCTGCGCGCCCGACCGCTCGCACGGGCCAAGGCCGCGCTGCCATCGGTCCAGAAGGCACGCCGGCGACTCGCCGCCTGACACCCCGCTCAGCGCCGCCGGCCCGCACTCACAGCCACCGTCAGTCGGCCGGGGCTTGGGTTGCCCGCGTCGCGCCGAACGCCGTCTGGCCAGCGCCAACTTGCTGGCTTCTCAGATCACGCGATAGCACAAGTGTCGCGACGCACCGGCGGGCGTGCTGCTCTTCGTCCGAGCGGGGTGCTACGCGGTGAGGGTGGACTCGGTGCGGCGCAGACCAGCCGCGTTGAGGGCGGCAGCGGCCGGTGCACCAACGTCCGCGAGCAGCCCGTGGAGGCGGTCGCCGGCAAGGTCCGCGATCTTGGCCGCGAGCTCGGGCTCGGTTGCGGGTCGCTCGGGTGCTCCGTTCGGACAGGGCACGCGCGCGATCTCGCTCCCGGCGACGGTCAAGACCGCTCCGAACTCCCGCAGCGATCCGTCGACAGTCACGTTCACGAGCCGTGAACGGTCACGAGCAGCCGGATCGATCGCTTCGAAATCGTGGACGCGCGGAGGACCGTTGATGAGCGTGTGCGCGACGCAGTATGGGATCGAGAACTTTGCGGACAATCCGTCGCTGACCATGTCGAGGTGTGCGGCCTGACGCGCGACGGGGTGCACGAGAACCTCGAGTTGCTCATGATCGAGCCGATACCCGCCGTCGCGCGCCCGAGCCGCGGCCTCGATCGGTGAATGCGTGCCCAGGCAACTCGGATACAGCTTGATCCAATTGCGCTCGATCGCGCGCGCTCGATCACCGGCCAGCGAGCCTCCGACGCCCGCTCGCGGCCAGCCTGCACCGAACACGCCCTGAAACCCGAGCGGACCCTGAATCGCTCGCGGATCCACGGTCGCTCCGGCCCGTGCCAGCAGCGCTGCCTGCACGCCAGCGGCGGCTGCCAAGCCGACCTGGATCGCCTTACCGTCGGAGCCGAACGCCCCGCGCGTGCCGCCAGCGCGCAGCAGCGCCAGAGCGACGGCGTTCTCTCGCCGCGCCGCGGTCAGGCCGAGCAGGCGCGAGGCGGCAACCGCCGCCCCAATCGGACCGCACACAGCCGTTGGATGCCAGCCCGCGTCGTACAGCGCAGGATGACTCGCCGCGGCGACCGCTGCCATCGCCTCGAAGCCCTCCGTGTAGGCGTCCAACGCCGCGCCAAGCGAAAGCCCCAGATGTGCCGCCAGCACCAGCGCCGAGGGCGCACAGGTCGCGCTCACGTGCGCGACGCCCTCACAGTAGGTGTCATCGAAATCGAGCACATGACCGGCAGTGGCCGCGAACGCGACGCCGGTCAGCAGATCATCGCCTGACGCACACACCGCCCTGGCGGCGCGCTCACCCACACCAGCGCACGCGCACGCCAACCAATCAATGAACGCCACCCTGTAGGGCCAATCGCGATCGACGTCGGGCGCTCTATCGATGATCGGCACCACCACGCGAAGGCTAATGCTAATCGCAGACCGCCCCAGCATCGACCCCGTGCGTACGCCTCTGCCTCACGAGGCGGCCGCTCGATCGCCACTGGATTACCGACGACGGAACAATCAAACCGGTTGCGCACTGCGCCACAGCAGTCTCGGGACGGCCACCCGAGACGACCGCTGCTCGATCGGAGCGAGCGTCTCGATCGCGCGGTCGGCGCTGTCGCTTTCGGGCGATGCCGGCGGCCGACTGGCCGGCGAGCGGATGCACGCTCTTGAGCAGAAGCAGCTACCTGCTCGCGAGCGGCAGCAAGACTGCCGCTCAATCGCAGATGGAGGCGCGGGCGCCTCTTCGTGCTAGCCGGCTCGGCGCGTTCCAGCAAACGCCAGCGGAAGATCGGGAGATCACCAACCGCTTGCTGACGATCGAGTCCGGTGCGTCCGGCTAACGATCCCCACGACCGCCGGCGCGCTCGCAATCGCCCAGATCCGAGCGTGCGCGGCGTCGGCTCGGCGCGACTGCTCATGTCGTTGCGCTGCCTGTGCTCGCGTGATCGCAATGGCGACAAAGCGGTCGTCCGGGATCGGGCCGATCTGCGTTGCAGCGGACGATCGGATTCGCCCAATTGCGAGCGCACCTGTCGACGCCGGCGCGGCCTGTTATCGGCGGGCGCCAACGCTCGATCCGCTTGTGCTTTTGTCCGGCATTGCAGCCCGTCGCTCGCTTGCGCTATCGCGTGAACCCGATCGTCGGCTCGCTTAAGCCGGAGCGATCCCAGTCGCCAGAGAATCGGCTCAAGAGCACGATCGTGCTTATAGCGCTTCAGCAAGCACTCCTACAGAGCATCGACCTCGAGGCCGAGGTCGATGTCGTTGGATGTGGCGTAATGCAGCAGCGTGGAGGCCGACTGGTTCACCAGCCGTTGCCGTGCACGACCTCGTCGAAAACGCTTCTCGCCGGCGGCGCGCCGTGGATCGCCGGCTGCGCGCAGCGCGGTCTCGATGTCGGCCGCGAGCGAGTCCTGCCCCATCTCGTCATCCTACGGGGACGGCCGGCGCGGCAGACTGTCAAGCGTGGGCTCGCACGAGATCACGCAACTGCTGCACGGCTACGGGTGCTTGACGGTCTTCACCGTCGTCGCGCTGCAGGCCGTCGGCTGCCCGCTGCCGGGGACGACGGCGCTTGTCGCCGCGGCGCTCTATGCCTCGACGGCGCACGGCCTGCCGATCGCGGGAGTGATCGCTGCAGGCGCGCTTGGCGCGCTGTGCGGGACGAGCGCCGGCTTTGCGCTCGGCCGCCGGGGCGGCGAGCCGCTGCTGCACGCGATCGGGCGCCGCCTGCGGCAGAGCCCCGAGCGTGTCCAGCGGGTGCGCGAACTCGCGGCGTCCGGGGCGGGATGGCTGTTCATCGCGCGGTTCGTCACCGGCTTGCGCAACGTTAGCGGTCTTGTCGCTGGCGCCAGCGACATGCCGCTAGCACGGTTTCTTCCGATCAGCGCCGCTGCGGCGCTGACGTGGGCGCTCGTCAACGGGCTGGAGTACTACTTCTTCGGGCGGGCGCTTGCGTCGGCGAGTACGTGGCTGCAGGTCCTGCTCGTCGTCGCCGGCATCGCCTGGATGGTCATCTCGCTGGGTGTCCTTCGCACGCGGGCGCTGCGGCGCCTGCGCGCGCAATCGGACGTGAGCTCGACGTCGGCGATGTGAGGCGGCCGCCTGCCAAGATGTTCCGCGCCGCGCTCAACCAGCTCATCTACTTTCCCGAGCGCACGTTGCCGGCAGCGCCCGAGCGGATGGGGCTGCGCCACCGTGAGCTCGCGCCGCGCACCGGCGACGGCGAGCAGCTCCATGGCTGGTGGATTGAGAGCCGCAGTGCGACGATCGGACATCTGCTGCTGTGCCACGGGAACGCCGGGAACATCGCCGACCGTCTCCTGCACGCCGCATTGCTGTCCGCAGCGGGCTTCGACGTCCTCCTGTTCGACTACCGCGGCTACGGTGCGAGCACCGGCACGCCGAGCGAGGAGGGCACCTACCGCGATGCTCGCGCCGCGCTGCGATGCCTGCTCGAGCAACCTGAGGTCGACCCCCGCCGCGTCGTCTACCTCGGCGAGTCGCTCGGCGGCGCGATCGCGCTCGAGCTGGCGCTGTTCTCGCCGCCGGCGGGCCTGGTCCTGCTTTCGACGTTCACGTCAGTGCGCGCGCTCGCCCGCGTCCACTACCCGTTCTTCCCTGCCGGGGTCGTGCCCGACGCCTACCCGAGCCTACAGCGCATCCCCCGCCTCGCCGCACCGTTGCTCCTCCTGCACGGCGATCAGGACGAGATCGTCCCGATCGCACACGCGCACGAGTTGTTCGAGGCGGCGCCCGAACCGAAGGCGCTGCACATGTTCGCCGGAGTCGGGCACAACGACCTCGTCTCCGACGCGGGACGCGAGCTCGCCGAGGTGATCGTCGCCTGGGCGCGTGAGCATCTGCCAGCGGCGTGAGACGAGCGCGAGCGTTGTTGAGACAGGCTCTTACGTTGCGCGACAACCAATCGAGATGTCCAACGGCGACGGCGACGGCGTCGCGGCCCGGGACTGGCGGCGCTTGCGACGCCTCGGCAAGCATCGATCGAAAGCGAAGGTCTACTCCGATCCGACGCGTCGTAGCTTCGGCGCAATCCAGCAGTCTCCGCCGCGCGGAGAACCGGCAGTGGCTCGTCGACATGGGCGTGGCCGCATTGCCGTGCTGCAGCCACCAGAAGCTCCCTCAGCAGAGGCTGGTCCTCGCCGAGAGCGGCGACCAACGCCGGCGTGACGGGTGATCGCTTTCGCGGTTCGGGCGGCCGATGCCGCGCGAGTGCTCTGGCACGAATGCACTCGTCCGGAGTGAGCTGTGACGGACGATCGCTATGCGCGAAACGGGATCGTGCGGCGCCGGCCATCCGGGACGACCGCTTTTGCGCTTTCGCCAGCGCGCTGGGCGCGATCGCAAAGGCGACGGACGAGTCGTGAGCCCGGTGACTCATCGCGCGACTGCTTCGCCACGGTTGCGATCGCCCGCGCGCCGGCCGCAGACCCGCGGAATGACTGAAGCAGGGCCCACATGCTCAAGCACTCCCTGCCCTCCTCGTCGCCACCTGCGAGGCTCGCGGGGTCGGCGACTCGCCAGTCGTCGTGACGGTCGGCCCGAAACACCCGCTTTCCGTCGGCGGCGTGTACGCGCAACCGCGTGCCGCGGGACCTGTTCGTAGCCCCGCTTTCATGCGGCGAGCGGTCTCATGGCCGCGATTGGCTGAGACCCGCAACTCGCCAGTTGGAGGGAAGGCGAGTGAGGTCGGATTGAGTCGGCTGGACGCGCCTGTCGACCGCGCCGGGCTCCCGCCTCTCTTCGCAGGTCTTATCGCCCATCTTCGGAAGTTGAGGCTCGCAGGACGAGAAGCGCGGTGTACTCCAGATACAGCTGGGTGTGCGCCTCGCGTCCGAGCCAGCCGGGCCGGCCGGGGTCGTGCTCCCAGCCGGTCTGGATCGCGTTGTAGGTGATGTGGAGTTCGTCGTCGGCGGCGAGGTGCTCGCCGAGGATGAGCGCGATCTGGTCGGCGAGTTGCTGCGGGTCGGGAGCGCCGACGCAGAAGACTCGGTCGCCTAGCTAGGAGCGTGGGTCAGTAATACTCAGTCTCATTAACGACGCTCTGAGAGCCGTTCTGCGGCCATCCGAGCGATCGCCGCTGATGAATTGAGCCCCTGAAACGGGCCCAAACGGCGCTCTGCGGGCATTGTGACCCACGCTCCTAGGCGCTCCGAGCCGACGATGCCGTCCGGTAGCTCGAACTCGCTCATGGTCCGAACGCCCTTCCGAGTCTGCGCTGTAGCTCGTGCTCGATCGGCTGGACGACGTGAGCGACGGCTCCCACTGTGTTGCGGCCATCGTGGCGTGCGAGGGAGCCGCTGTGGAGCAGCAGCATCCCAAGCGCGATGACGATCGCTGGGGCGGCGAGCCCACGGACCAGGCGCCACACCGCGATGGCGAGCAGCAGCCGCGTCACAGCAGATCCTCCGGTCCGTCGGCGAATAGCTCGAGGGCTTCCCCTTCGGTCAGCGCTTTTGTCGGCGCGGAGGCTCCGTCATCGGTGGCCGCACTGCCGGGGATGAGCTCCTCAAGGGTGCTTGCTGCGTGGAGTCCGATCTCGCACGCGTGCCGCTCGCCCGCGCCTATCCTCTCGGGCTCGTCGTGCGGCAGTCGCGCGCGCAGGACGTGCGCCCGTCGTGGGTGCCCGTCGATCGTGCTGTAGATGATCGCTTCGCCGCGCCTGAGCTCGGCGAAGGTGTCAGAGCCGACCCGGAACTGCCGGACGCGTCGGCGCGACCCTTGCCCCGAGTGGGTGGCGCCGTGGCCGGTGGTGTGGTCGGTGGATTGCCACAGCGCGGTGGTGCCCATCAGTTTCGCGAGCCAGTCGCGGGTCTCGGGCGCGTTCTGGCGGTGGATCGCGAACCCGGTGAAGTTGTCGGTCAGGGAGGCGAGTAGGCCGACCTGGCTGGTGAGCGCTTCGGGATCGGCGGCTGACTGCGTGACCACGATCACCTGACCGTGGTGGGAGCGGCCGCGTTGGAGCATCGCGAGCGCGCGGTTGGCGGCGATGTGCATCACGCCGCCGAACTCGTCGAGCAGCAGCGTCCACGGCGCGCCGGCGACCTGGGCGGCCGCGTAGATGTCGGCGAGCGCGAGGACGGTGATCATCGCGGCCTCTTTGGGCATGTCGTCGACGTAGGTCCGCCACAGCACGACGGCGCGCTGCTCGATCGCGCGCGCGAGGCTGACCGCGACGTGCTCGCCTGACGGACTGATCCGCGGCGCGAGGACGGGTCGCCACGCTTCGCCGATCACCACCTGCAGGCGGACGGCGCCGCCGGCGACGGCCTTGCGGCCTTCCGGGGAGGAGATCCAGTCTCCCGCCTCGGTGACGCGACGAAGGAGCTCTTTGTCGTCGGAGCAGAGCTCGCGGATGTGTGGGAAGCGGCGCAGCTGGCAGCAGTCGATCAGGAACGGCAGCGACGGCGGCCAGCAGCCGGCGTGCTCGAGTACCCGGGCGACGACGCCCAGGTAGAGCCGGAGCATGTCCGAGTAGTACTCCTCGCTGGCCTTGATCGGCTCGACGACCCGGGCCACGACTTCGCCGACGTCGCCGGAGATGGGCTGCCAGCGGTCGGTGTCCGGCGCGCGCGGGTCGATCAGGATGAACGGGACCTCGGCGGCAGCTGCAATGTCCCGGAGCGTTCGCTCGGCCTGCTCGTCGCCTTTCTGGTCGATCGCGAGCACCGCGGAGCGGTCCGCGAGCGTTCGGGCGGCGACGATTCGCAGCGCGCTGGTGGTCTTGCCGGCGCCGGTCCCGCCACACGAGAAGATGTGCTGGCCCTCGCTGCGCGGGAGCCGCGGCCCGTCCAGCTCGCCGGTCATCGGCACATAGGGCTCGGCGTCCGGCCAGCGGCGCTCGCGGATGATCTCTCCCTGCGAGCGGATGTAGACGCGCTCCCCGGTTCGACGCGCCGGAGCCGGTTGCCACGCCCAGCGCCGCGCGAGCTCGTGGTCGCGCAGCTCCTCGCCGGCGCCGAGGTCAGCCAGCCGCCAGCGACGTCCGAGCAGCGCGCCGGTGGTCGGCGCGGCGGCAAGTGGCCCGAGCACGAGCAGCGCCCCCAACCAGCGCATGAGCACCGCGGCGCCGCACAGCAGCGCTCCGAGCGCGGCAGCGAGATAGAGGTTGCGGACCGAGAGCATCGTTCGCCGTCGCATCAGCCAGGCGCCTGCGGCGCCGAGTGCGGCGCAGATCCAGAATGCCGCAACGCTTACGCCCAGCGCGATCATGCGGCTGCTCCCGTTGTCTGTTCGCGGATCGTGTCGAGCAGTTCGATCCGTGTCGCTCGTGCGGGCAGGCCGGCCTCGAGGCTGAACTCGCGGACGCGGTCGGCGAGGTGCTGGCTTCCGCACACGTAGACGACCCCGGCGATCCGGGATTCGTCCAGCCAGCCGCGGTACATCGACAGGATCGCGGCAAGGCGCTTGGTGTCCTTGCGCTGCAGCTCCACCTCGACCACCACCTGGCCGTCAGCGATCGCGAGCACGAGGTCGGGTCGATGGGTCGACCGGCGCCAGCCAGCCCGGGTCTGCCACTCGAGCCTGCCCGTCAATCCAGGATCGGAGAGGACCTCGCGCGGTCCGCGCCAGTCGGCGCGGCGGACCGTCAGCCATACCGCCGTCCAAGCGCACCCGCAGTCGTGGGCCCACCAGGTCGGGGTCGGGCGGGGTGCCGCACTCAGCGCCAGCTCGGCGACGCGGATGCCGCGGTCGGTCGCGACCAGTAGGGATCCGTGCCCGCGGATCATCGCGTAGCGCTTCAGCCACCCTTCGCTCTCAAGTCGCTGCGAATGGCTCTGGGCCATCCGCAGCCCCCAGCCCATCGCACACGCCCACGCGTCCATTGGAGATGGCCCGACCGCTGCGAGCCATCGCAAGCCAGTCATCGATGCCGGCCCAGCTCGAAGGACCTCCGGCATCTATCTGTTCCTTCCCGTTTTCCCATCGCTGGATCCCGAGCACTGAACATCTGACCCCAGGTTGGCCCGCCCCCGGATCATTTGGCCATCCAGATTCGACCAGCAGCAGCCGAACCGGACTACCCGAACGCAACATGTGGAGGGCGGGTAGTCCGGCTCGGCTGTGGCGCCCTCGATCGTCGGAATGCCCAGTGTTTCCGGGGGCAGGGGCGGGCCGAGGTATTCGTCGAACTGTTCGTCGGCTGGGAGGAGTTTGATGAGTACTTTGACGAATAGCAACATGCGATAAGCACCCATGACAACTTACAACGTATCGGCCACATCGGATGCCATGTCGGCGCCATCGCGTGTCGTGATGAGGCCTCGGCGTGCGGCGCGGCGCCCCTCGATTCGAGCGTCGTCGGCTCGGTCGACGAGGGCGGCGATCGCGCCGGCGGGTTCGTCGAGGAGGTGTGCGATCGCGGCCGTGACGAGCAGCCCGACCGGGAGCTGGAGCTCCGCTGAGGCCGAGGCGAGCTCGGCCAGCAGCTCGTCCGGGAGCCGGTAGCTTGCGACCCTCGTCGGCCCGCTCCAGGCCCGCCACGCACCGTTCGCAGGCCTTGCCGTCGCTGCTCGGGTCGGTGCCTTCCTCGCGCCAGGTGTCGCCGCCGTCGCCGTGCCCGGGGCTTGTCGCGACGTTGATTGCTGCGTCGCGGACGACTGCGGCTTCGACAGTGGCGCCGAGCCGCCAAGACCGCCGCCAGGTCCCGCGGTGCGCTCTTCGTCGCGCGGTCGCGTGGAGAGCACGCGCTCGTCGGCAGTCTCGGGTGAGAGTGGGTCGTCGATCGTGAGCCCGGCCCTGCGAAGCCTGCTCATCAGCTGATCACCGCCGGCTCGAGCTGTCGAGCCATTGCGGGCTGATCGGCGAGCCGCTCGTGACAAGGGCCACGCATCCGTCCGGCGCCGTGATCGCGAGTGGCACGTGCTCATCGCCGATGCTGCTGACCAGGTCGGCCGCCCGGTGCTCGATCTTGGCTGCGTGAGCGGTTCGCAGCGGGGTTTCCGGCGGGGTTTTGGCGGGGTTTGCGTCCGAAACCCCGCTGAGAACTGGACCCTTTAGAGCGGAAACCCCGCTCAGGATCGGACCCTTTCCGGCTGAAACCCCGCTCAGCATCGGACCCTTTGCGACCGCGGGCCGCTGCTCCAGAGACTCGACCGGGCAAGACGCACAGCGACGATCGCCACCGCTGAGACGAACGTCCGCCCTGTCCCGCGCGTGCTCCCACCAATCGCATCGACGGCGTCGAAGGCCTCCAGACGGACCGTTGCTACGAGTGGTCTCGCGGTCGGTACCGGCGTCCTCCTCCGGCCACGCACAAGGGGTGGTTCGTAGTCAAGCCCCGCCGGGTGGCGGACCTTCCACCGGCTTGTCCGGCCGCGCCCACCGTTGCCGCCGGAGACCTCGACCTCGCCCGAAGCCAGCAGTGACGCTCGAGCGCGCCGGTAAGTGCTGTTCGCCAGGCCCGCCGCACGACAGAGCTCGTCGGTGGCGAGGCCCTCCACG